>NZ_ATVM01000005.1 GCF_000420725.1 Marinococcus halotolerans DSM 16375
GTCCCCGGAAGGAGCAGAAGAGGAGTCCTCAGTGGAATCCTCTTCCTCGGTGGATGCGCCGGAGTCTTCAGCCTCGTCAGAGCCGCTGTCCCCGGAAGGAGCAGAAGAGTCTTCGTTGCTGCTGTCTTCAGTGGATTCTTCTTCGTCAGTTGAACTTCCGTCATTTTCTTCTTCATCCGTCGTATTTGATTCGTTTGTATTTTCCTCGGAGCTGTCACTGCTCTCATTGCCTGATGGCTCCGAAGAGTTACCTTCAGATGATTCGGGACTGTCGCCGGAAGAATCTGAAGAAGAGGAATTATCTCCGCCTTCGTTTTCATTATTTTCATCTGTATTGTTTTCTTCATTATCACTGCCGGAGTCGTCGCTGCTGCCCGAGTCTTCAGAATTTTGATTTTCATTCTCGTTGTTTGAAGAATCATTACTGTCGGTATTTTCTTCAGCGTTATCATTGTTTGAATCATTATTGTTGTTTTCTGAGTCGCTGCTGCCAGAGTCTTCGTTGTTTCCGGAATTGTTATTACCGGAGTCATTGTTTTCACTGGAATTATCATTGTCGTTATTGCCAGAATCACTACCGCCATCCGAACCGCCGACATCAACTGCGCTGGAATCATTGGATTCCCTGCCGTGAGTATCTACGGCACGGACAGTGTACTCGCCGTTTCCATCAGTATCAAATTCTGTAGTTTCCCGGTCGATAACATTATCTACTTCGTCGCCGTCATTAAAGATACGATAGCCGATTACATCATTATCATCGGAAGCTGACCAGGTGAGGGTGCCGCCATCATTAGAAACTCCAGTGACCCGGGAAGGATCTCTGTTATTTTCAGGAGCATCTTCATCTGGCACAATATTGTCCCAATCGTCCGGCAGATATTCCTGAATTTCTTCTTCATCGCCGTCCAACAGGTATTCGTCATTTAAAGAAATACCATCTTCCATAAATTCAGAAGGGGTATCATCGTATCCAGGGTAACGGTCTCCGTCGATAGTTACATATTCAATTTCTTCGAGACTATCATCCTCTTCAGTAGGAGCGAATTCTTCATTGAGAATATCTTCGTTCACCAGGTCCGCTTCTTCGCACAAATCGGTAGGCTGTTGACCAGAGAGTCCGCATATTTCTTCTGTAGAAATGCCCTCCGGCTCAGAGAATGTGTCTCCAGCTCCGATTAAATCGTCCTCCGTGTTAGAAGCGGCATTCATAATATCTGCCCAGATCTGCTGAGTTCTCTGCGAATAAGAGAGCCCCTGTGCATCTTCAATGCTGATCTGTTCATTATACCCAAGCCACAGACCGAAGGTTACGTTGGGATTATAGCCGACGAACCAGGAGTCGATCTGGTTATTTGTTGTACCTGTCTTTCCGGCCCAGTCGCCGTCAATATTCAGACGATCGGGAAGAGAGCTTGCAGTACCGTCTGATCCTAATACGTCACGCAGAATATCTGTGATAAGGAAGCTGGTTTGCTCTGAAAAAGGATTAGTGGATTCTTCTTCATGTTCGAAAACAGCTTCGTCTGTACTGTCGGTAATAGAAGCTACCATGTAAGGTTCATGATGTTCTCCTCCGGCAGGGAAAGTTGTAAACGCGCTTGTGTTTTGTTCTACACTTACGCCCCGGCTGAGACCGCCGATGGCAGTGGAAGTAGAAATACCGTTTTCGACTACGTTGCCCATACCCAGATCAGTAAGGGCTTCCTCTTTTGTCGATTCGTCAAGCATATCAAATACCCGCACTGCCGGTATGTTACGTGATTCGGCTAAAGCACTTCTTGCATCGATAAAGCCTTCATACTCTCCGTCAAAGTTGTTGAGCTCGTCATCGTCTCCTCCGTATTCGGTAGGAATATCAAGCAGTGTCTGTCCGGGATGCAGAAGGCCTTCTTCAATAGCTGGGCCGTAATCAAGCAGTGGTTTCATGGTAGAGCCGTTCTGCCTGCGCGTCTGGGTAGCATAGTTTAACGAGCTTGTTTCAAAATCACGACCTCCGACGAAGCTTAAAATAGCACCACTGTTATTTTCAATCATCATGCCGCCGACCTGCTCTGCTTCGCCCTCTTTGTCGGGGCCAAAGTAGTCGTTGCCATCTACAGCTTCCTGCATAGCGTCATAGGTGTCTTTATGAACCGTCAGCTCAATATCGTAGCCGCCTTCAGCGACCTCCCGGCTTGCTTCCTGATTGTATTGCTGAATAGTTTCCTGCCGTTCTTCGTCTGATAAGCTCTCTAATTGAACGTCGTCTTCAGCAATCATTTCTTCGCGCATAATCCTTGTAGCTCGGCGCTGTGCTTCATTAATTAGATAAGGATACTCCTGTGCTACTTCTTCCTGTGGCTCAGCAAGGTTTTCGCGAATATCATAGTCCATTGCTTCATCGTATTCTTCCTGGGAAATGGACTCTACTTCAAGCATGTTTTGTAATACTTCATCTTTCCGGTTCAGTCCTTGAGAGAGATCGTCTTTTATCTCCCCGTTACTTTCAAATGGTGTGTAGGTGTATGGGTTTTGCGGAAGCCCGGCAATGTAGGCGGACTGGGCCACATTCAGTTCAGAAGCGTCAACGCCGAATATTCCCTGAGCGGCTGCCTGAGCCCCTGCGATATTTTCTCCGTTGGCGTTACGGCCGAACGGAACGATATTCATATAAGCCTGAAATATTTCATCCTTCGAAAAATACGTTTCCATTCTCATCGCCAAAGCGACTTCTTTCGCTTTTCTTTCAAAGGATACTTCTCTGGTCAGCAGCTGGTTTTTAACAATCTGCTGGGTTAATGTTGAGCCCCCCGTTTGAGTGGAAGAGTTCGTTACTTCCTGGTATGTAGCACGCATTAAAGATTGAGGATTAATTCCGTTGTGATCATAAAAGGCCCTGTCCTCTGTCGATAAAAAGGCGTCCTGCAGGTTGGTTGAAACGTTATCAAGTTCTACACGCTGTCTTTCCAATTCTGAAGGCAGCTCCCCTAATTCCTCTCCGCTGGCAAAATGGACGGTACTGTTCTCGGCGTAGCTATATATTGATTCCTGCATTTCTTCTTCCGTGTAAGCTTCCTGTCCTTTAACCAAGGAGGCGAAAAAGCCTGCACCGATTGACCCGATAAATATAACAGCTAAAATAAAAACGATAAAAAGGGTGAGAAATGAAAGACCAACAATGCGCGGGGTGTTTCTTGAGCTTGTTTGGTCGTGGAGTCCCATAATTATTACGATCTCCCTTCTGTAGGTGGCTTTGTCTATGAATTCATACATTGACAGTGTTGAAAGTATTGTGCTAAAAATAAAAAGAGCGCAAACTTGAAAACAAACTATAACATACAGCTATGAAGGATGAAAGTAACCATAGGACCTACAGTCACAGAGAGTCGACGTCTGCTGAAAGTCGAACTGCAGCCTTTGGTGAATTACACATCCAGAGCTTCTTTCAGATCTTTGATTAGGAAGACCTGAAACGGTGTAATGCATCGTTATCAACATGAAGCCGGGAAGCTCATGCTTCCAACAAGGGTGGTACCGCGGTCATCATCGTCCCTTTTCGTTTTTCGAAGCGAAGAGGGACTTTTTTTATGTACCTACACTTATATATCCAAGTTTAGAGCGTTTTTAAACCAGAAAGGGGAAAGTTATGGGCATTTGGGAGGAATTAGAAGAACGAGGACTTGTGAATCAGGTGACAGAAAGAGAGGGACTTAAGAATCAGTTAAACAACGGCCAGCTCCGTTTTTACTGTGGATTTGATCCTACGGGAGACAGCCTTCATATTGGCCATCTGCTGACTATTATTTTAATGCGCCGGATGCAGCTGCACGGGCATCAGCCAATTGCTCTTGTAGGCGGGGGCACAGGAATGATTGGGGATCCGAGCGGGAGAAACGCAGAACGCTCCCTGAACGAACCGGAGATTGTGGAAGGTTTTTCACAAAAAATTCGGACTCAGCTCGAGAAATACTTGGATTTTGACGGGGCGTACGGTGCAGAAATTGTAAACAACCATGACTGGCTTGGAAGCATGACTCTCATCAGCTTCCTGAGAGACTTTGGAAAGCATTTCAGCGTCAATTATATGCTAGCCAAAGAATCAGTGGAATCCCGGATACAGGAGGGCATTTCCTTTACTGAATTCAGCTATCAGATAATGCAGTCAATTGATTTTTACTACCTGTACAAAAATCATCAGTGTACGCTTCAAATCGGTGGCAGCGACCAATGGGGCAATATTACCGCTGGTTTAGAGCTGATTCGCCGTCTTGAATATGAAGACGAGGAAAAATCTCCTGCTTACGGCATGACCATCCCGTTAGTGACCAAAGCTGACGGCACGAAATTTGGAAAAACGGCCGGATATGCTATATGGCTCGATCCCGAAAAAACATCTCCATACGAAATGTATCAATTTCTGCTTAATACGGACGATCGTGATGTATTAAAGTTTATACGCTATTTTACGTTTATTGATCAGGAAGAGATGAAAGAGCTTGAAGAAAAAATGCAGACAGCGCCTGAAAAACGAGAGGCTCACCGGAGACTGGCGCAGGAAATCACTTCGTTTGTCCACGGCCCGGAAGCGCTGAATCAGGCTGAAAACATTACGAAGGCTCTGTTTGGCGGAGGCGAGCTGACAGCACTGACAGCAGATGAAATAGCCCAGGGCTTTAAAGATGTACCATCATACACGATGGAAGCAGGAGAACAAAACCTGGTGGATCTTCTGGTTCAAGCGGGCATAGCAGGTTCAAAACGACAGGCCAGAGAAGATGTACAGAACGGTGCCGTATATATTAATGGTGAGAGAGAACAGAGTACAGATAAAACTGTAGGGAACAATGATTTAATTGACGATCAATTTATCATTATGCGCAGAGGTAAAAAGAAATATTTTCTGATTCTAAAAAACAATGGATAAACATCGGACAGAAAAAGCCGGATAAATAAAAAAATCCCGTGCAGATCGATATCTGCACGGGATTTTTTAATATTAACGGGAGTAGTACTCAACGATTAGTGCTTCGGAAATTTCCGCAGGAAGCTCAGAACGTTCAGGATAACGACTGTAGGTACCCTGAAGGTTATCAGCATCAAATGTGAGATATTCCGGAACGAAAGAATTAGCTTCAAGGGCGTCCTGGATAGCACTCATGTTGCGGGACTTTTCACGAACACTGATAGTTTTGCCAGGCTCTACGCGGTAAGACGGGATGTCTACACGATTACCGTCTACAGTAATGTGGCCGTGGTTAACCAGCTGCCGTGCACCGCGGCGTGTACGGGAAAGACCGAGACGATAAACAAGGTTATCGAGACGGGATTCAAGCAGAATCAGGAAGTTTTCGCCGTGTACACCAGGCAATTTGCCAGCGATGTTAAATGTGCGCAGGAATTGGCGCTCATTTAAGTTGTACATGAAACGAAGCTTCTGTTTTTCCTGCAGCTGAACACCGTATTCGGATAATTTTCTGCGCTGCGTTGGGCCATGCTCTCCCGGCGGATAAGGACGTTTTTCGAGTTCTTTTCCTGTACCACTGAGAGAGATGCCGAAGCGGCGGGACTTTTTCCAGGTTGGACCTGTATAGCGTGCCATAATGGCATCCTCCTCTATTAAAACAAATTTTGGTATAAAAACACTGTTGGCGAATCTCCCGTCATGCTCATTTTGCCCTCGTATGTCTTCGCCCCGACAGCTAGGGGTTACGCAACACACCTTGCTTACAGCAAGGAGCAAAATGGAAAGCACATGCAAGGCTTGCCCAGGCTGTCTTTTACACAACCGTCATTATAACTTCTGGCTGATGGCAAGTCAATATGTTTAGACCGGGAAGAATTAAATGGAATTTAAAAAATTTTGTAGTGAATGAAAAACCCGGGCAGGCTTAACTTAAGCCTGCCCGGCAGGGAACAGTGAACTGGGGAATTTTAATTTTCTGTGGAAAACAGTCCGTGTTCAATTTCATCAGCAAACTGACGCAGGAAGGACGCTTCCTGTTCCGAAAAACGGTTCAGTACAGGACTGTCAATGTCGAGCACGCCGTATACTTCCCCTTCAGGAGTGAACAATGGCACAACTATTTCTGACAGGCTGGCGGCGTCACATGCGATATGGCCCGGAAAGGCGTGAACATCTTCCACGCGGACGGTCTGTTTTTTCTGGTAAGCTGTGCCGCACACTCCTTTTCCCGGGGTGATGCGGTTGCAGGCAGGCAGTCCCTGGAATGGTCCGAGAACGAGCTCATTTTCTGTTTCGCTCCAAATATAGAAGCCGACCCAGTTTACATTGGATAAAAATTGGTTAAGCAGAGCGGAAGCATTCGCTAAATTGGCGGTTTGGTTATTTTCGCCTGAAAATAATGCCTTCGCCTGCTGACATAATGTATGGTAGCTTTTTTCTAAAGATGAATCATAAGAAACCGGTTGAAAAGACATGGATATCCCTCTTTCATTGTCGTAGTTGCTCCCCTGTAAGTGCTAAAATATCTTTACTTCCTGCCAAAAGTCCCGAAGAGGCGTGGGCATCGGAGCCGTATACAAGTGGTATTCCCATCTGTACTGCCGATTGTATTACGGAGGGGTGCGGGTACGGCTCGAGGCACCGCTCTTTTATTGTACCGGCGCCGTTTACATCAAGTTCAAACCCTCTGGACTTAACCTCCCGTAAAATAGCTTCAATAGCGTGCTTATCAAGAAAATCATAATCATAATTTTTATGAAACTTCCGAATGAGCGTCATATGCCCGATTCTGTTCGGTGCGTGTTTTCCAAGCGGGGCCTGAATGGAGCGGAAAACGGCATCATAGTACAATTCTGCTGCTTTTTGCGGTGAGCCGCTTAGACGGACATAGCGGTCAAAATGACTTGAAGAAAAATCTATACATATATATTCACTATTTATTTTAATGAAATGAGAGGAAAGAATGCAATCGTCAAGCTCAGGACCGTATGTGTTCATAAATTGCTCTGTATTTTGCTCAAATCCTTCAATAAAATCTACTTCAAGTCCTTTTTTAATTAAAATATCGCTATTGTATTCTGACTGAAGGTCGCTTAGATCATGGAGGTACTGATCGAGATGTGCAAGAGGCATGGCGCTGTCTTTATCCGGAACAGGGTCTGTAAAGCCTTCCGGAAGAGGAGCATGCTCGGTAAAACTGATCGTTTTTATTCCGTTTTTAATACAGGCTTCAATATAAGCACGAAACGAATCCCTGCTTCCATGCGGACAGAATGGAGAATGAACATGACCGTCACGAGTAATTGTCATAGGTAAAAACACCTCTTTTAATGGAAAATATTATGAAAACTTAGTGGGATTAATTAAGGAAATAAGGAAAATGGATTTTCTCGAAATTTTCTTTATCGTCATATAACAATCACTGCGTTTACATGTTATCATAAGTTAAAGTAAACATAGTTGAAAAAATATTTTGAGTACGTTCGTGCACATAAAGTATCAGATAAGTATAAGTAACCCATAACGTGTAAATTATTGAAAAACAAGGATGCACAGCGGGGAAAACTGGAGTGAGGAATTTGGCGACAACAATTGTAATTATAGTTCTGGTTATCATTATCGCCGCGTTTGTCATATACGGAGCATGGGGGCGCAGACGCATCTACCGGGAGGTAGACCGCCTGGAGGATGCTAGGGCAAATTTGGCGGACCAGCCTGTGGCCGAAGAAATTGCGCGGGTCAAGGGCATGACAATGTCGGGAGAAACAGAAGAAAAGTTTGAATCATGGCGCAAAGACTGGGACGAAATTGTGGGAAAGCATCTGCCGGATATTGAAAAGGCTCTTTATGATGCGGAAGAAAAAGCAGACAAGTACAAGTTCAGTCAGGCTTCAGAAATCACTGCTGCAGTAGACACGCAGCTCGCCAGTATTGAAGAGGAAATCAACAATATCTTTCTGGAAATAGAAGAGCTCGTACATAATGAATCTGATAACCGCCGCGGTATTGAAGAGTCTGAACAAAAATATGAAGAAATAAAGCGTTTTGTTTCCCAGAACTGGCACACGCTTGGCAAAACAGCCCCGCTGTTTGATCAGCACATGCGTGATCTCCAGGCTTCTTTTGAAGCTTTTTACGGGGCGGTGGAGCAGGGGAATCAATTTGAAGCAAAACAGCTCAGGGAGAAACTCGATGAAGACTTAGAACGTGAAGAAGCATCGCTCTACGCCGTCCCGGATATGCTTGCAAAGGTATGGCGGCGCCTGCCGGAAGAATGGAAATCCCTGCGTGCCGGTCTTTATGAAATGGAAGAGCAGGGGTATGCCATGGATGCTTTTGCGTTTGAACAAAGGCTGAATGAAAACGAAGCTGAAGCTGAACAGCTGCAGACGCGGATTGAAAACCTGGACCTCGACGGAGTTGCAGAACGTCTTACTGAGATGGATGAGTACAATGAAGAAGTGTACCGCATTCTTGAAGAAGAAGTGGAAGCCCGCGCCGAGGTCGAACGTCTGCTGCCGCAGGTGCATGAAGGCAGAGAACAGTTATCCACACGGATGCAGACGCTTTTAGTGGAAAAAGAATTTATCGAGGCCAACTACCGGATTCCGTCGGAAACAGAGCATTTGATTGCTTCATCGAAACGACAGGTTGATGGAATTAGAAAGAGCGTATTACAATTACAGGAGCAAAAAGAAAACAAAGAACATTCTTTTACGCATATCGAAATGGAACTAAAACAAATTCTTGAAAAACAGGAAGAAGTTGAGTCCGGAATTCTGGAAGCAGAGAACCAGCTTGGCGTGCTCCGGAAAGACGAGACACAGGCGATGGAAACGCTCGAGGAGCTAAAGCGCCAGAACCGTATCGAAGAAATGAGAATGCAGCGCACAAGGCTGCCTAAGCTTCCTCCAATACTTTTGAACGAAAAAGAATCGGCGGACGATAAAATTGCCCATGCCGCTGCGGCTCTTTCTGAGACTCCGCTTGAAATGGCGCAGGTGCGCGAAACGGTAGCCCGGGCAGAAGAGAGTGTCCGTACTGTTTCGACGATGCTCCGGCGTATGGAAGAGCAGGCATTGATGACTGAGCGTATCATCCAGCGCGGAAATTTATACCGCGGTAAGGAAGCTGAACTTGACCAAAGTCTGAAGGAAGCAGAAAGTGCTTTCCGCAAGGGCCAGTATGAGCACGCGCTGCAGGTTGCTTCGTCGTCT
Source organism: Marinococcus halotolerans DSM 16375 (assembly GCF_000420725.1). Classification (GTDB taxonomy): domain Bacteria; phylum Bacillota; class Bacilli; order Bacillales; family Marinococcaceae; genus Marinococcus; species Marinococcus halotolerans. The sequence continues at coordinate 9,163 of NZ_ATVM01000005.1, forward strand.
GTGCGGAAAATGGATGACCGGTTTGTAACAGAAGTTCTGCAGGAGTCTGATATGCAGCTGACAGAAGCATAATCGACAAGCAAATAGTTAAGAAGCCTGAACCCAGGCTTCTTTTTTATGATATTAGTGAATGCTGGGAGGAATTTGAAATGTATTTTGATAACAGCGCGACCACCCAGCCATACCAGGAAGTGCTGAGTGCTTACAGGAAAGCGTCCGAAAGCTATTTTGCCAATCCTTCTTCCTTTCACCACAAGGGCGGCGAAGCTGAACGTCTGCTTGAAACTGCGAGAGGCCAGATCGGCCGGGAATTAAACGTGAAACCGGAGCGCTGCTTTTTTACGAGCGGTGGTACAGAAGGAAACAATATGGTGTTAAAAGGAACCGCAGAGGCGAGAAAAAATATTGGCCGTCATATTATAACAACGGCTGTTGAACACCCCTCGGTGATGAAAACCTGTGTCTATTTAGAAGAAAAAGGGTATCGGGTAACATACCTGCCGGTGGGCAGGGACGGCCGTATAAATACAAAGGATTTGCATAAAGCGTTAGAACCGGACACCATCCTTGTTACAATTGGTCATACAAACAGTGAAATCGGAGCAGTACAGCCTATTGAAGCTATTGGAGAAATACTCTCTTCCTATCAGGATATTTATTTTCATACAGACTATGTTCAGGGCGCTGCCAAAATCCCTTTAAATATTGAAAAGGCGGGGCTGGATTTTGTTACGGTATCAGCTCATAAATTTCATGGATTAAAGGGGACAGGGGTGTTGTATAAGCGCCCAGGAACGATCCTTGAGCCTTTAATACACGGAGGCGGCCAGGAAAGCGGGGTTCGTTCGGGCACGGAAAATACAGCGGGGGCTGCCGCTATGGCCAAAGCTTTCCGTCTGGCAAAAGAAAGCTATGCTGCAAACAGCAGCAGAGTTGAAGAAATTAAAGATTGGACAGCTTTGCGGCTTCAGGAAAGCGGCGGAGTGATCAACTCTCCTTTTTCCGGAGGGTCCCCCTTTATATTGAATGTCTCCTTCCCGGGAATAAAACCAGAAGTGCTTGTTGAAGCGCTCGCGGAAAGAGGAGCTTCCATTTCGACCAAAACAGCATGTGCTTCGAAAAACTCGGAGCCGTCTGTCGTCATTCTGGCTGCTACGGGCGAGCGGGAGCTTGCGGAAAGTGCTGTACGAATCAGTTTCTCTGCGGATACAAAAAAAGAGGAAGCCGCTCATTTATGCAGCATGTGTGAAGAAGTGCTGCCACAGTTAAAAAAGGTTATGGAGGAACAGCAATGAGAGAGGAATATTTATTAATTCGCTTCGGCGAACTTGCTTTAAAAGGAAAGAACCGAAAAGAATTCGAGCGGCAGTTAAGAGAAAACATTGACCACGCAGTGAAAGATTTTCCCCACTGTGAAGTACGGCGTACGTACGGACGTATTGCGATCAATCTGCTCGGGGAACCTGCTGGAGAAGTCATTGAGGCGGTTAGGCCGGTGTTTGGTATATCTTCCATTAGCTATGCGAGAAAAGCTGACTTATCAGAAGAAGAGATACAGCAGACGGCCTATCAAATGTTTTCGGAATATAAGGATAGGAAAACCACGTTTAAAGTGGAAGCAAGAAGGTCCAATAAAGATTTTCCAGTTCATTCCACGAAGCTCGCTCCAAGCGTCGGCAGTTATATTCTCCATCATACCGAAGGTGTCAGGGTGGATGTGAAGAATCCAGAAGTAACTGTGGAAATTGATGTTCGTGAGCAGGGAGCCTATGTAAGCTGCGGGCGTATAAACGGAGCAGGGGGTCTGCCGACAGGTACAGGAGGAAAAGTAGTCAGTATGCTTTCCGGGGGCATAGACAGTCCAACCGCTGCATACTTAGCCATGAAGCGCGGAGTAACGATCGAGGCAGTACACTTTCATAGTCCGCCGTATACAAACGAACGGGCGAAGCAAAAAGTGGAGGATATCGCCCGGATCCTGAGCCAATTTGGAGGAAGTATCAATCTTCACGTGGTTCCATTTACCCGGATTCAGGAAGCGATCCGAAGCCAGGTACCGGATGACCATACGATGACGATTACAAGAAGAGCGATGCTTGAAATAGTAACAAAAATAGCGGAGAAGGAAGGCGCTAAAGCGGTGGTGAATGGCGAAAGCCTTGGACAGGTAGCTTCCCAGACGCTTGAAAGCATGAATGTTATCAACGAAGTAACTAGTGTACCGGTACTGCGGCCGCTGATTGCTATGGACAAAGAGGAAATCATCAGCTTGGCCAAGCGTATAGGTACCTATGATATTTCTGTGAGGCCTTATGAAGACTGCTGTACTGTGTTTCAGCCGGACAGTCCTGCGACCAAACCGAAAATTGGTTTAGTTTACAAGTATGAAAAACGCCTGAATAAAGAGGAACTGTTTGAAGAAGCGATAGCTGAAACGAAGGTGATTTCTGTCTCCAACGCGAATCATGGCAAAGAAGAGTTTGAAGACCTTCTCTGAAGAGCTTTTTTCATTTACAAAAGTGGTATAAAATGGAATTTTAAAAGAATTGAAACAAAACGGGAATTTGCCCGTAAAAAGGAGAGGCGGTTAATGCTGTGAAAACACTTTGGTATAACGGAAATATTTATACAATGAAAAAAGAAGGGGAACAGGTGGAGGCCGTCCTGACCGCGGACGGGACTATTGAAAAAGCAGGCATGCTCAGAGAAATAGAAACAGAACTGCAAAATGCTGCTGTCCGCCGGATAGATTTAAACGGTAACACAATGTACCCGGGTTTTACAGACAGTCATTTACATATGATCGGGCTGGGGGAAACAATGATCCAACTGGATTTGTCAGAGTGCACCTCTGCAGAAGAAATGGCTGCATTGATTAAAGAGAAGACCAAAGAAATTCCTGCCGGAGAATGGGTCATAGGAGAAGGATGGAATGAGAACAATTTCCCTGACCGGAAAATTTTCCACCGGGAGGAGCTCGATGATTTAGTGCCCGCCCATCCATTGCTTTTGACCCGGATATGCCGTCACGCGGCATTGGTTAACACGCGTGCCCTTGATGCTGCGGGTATTGATAAAGATACTCCGGATCCGGAGGGAGGCATTATTGTTAAATCAAGACAGGGGGAGCCGACAGGCTATTTGCTCGACCAGGCCGCTGATTTAGTGAAGGATGAAATTCCGGAGGTGTCTGAGGAATATTTACATGAAGCACTTGGAAAAGCAGTGCGCCATATGCATCAGTGTGGGCTGACCGGAGGACATACTGAAGATCTTAATTACTACGGCGGGTTTACGAGGACGTTGAACACGTTTAGAAATATTTTGGCAGATACTTCATTTCGGGCACACCTTCTCGTGCACCATGAAGTGTTTCCGGATTTTATACAGCAGGGCCACACCTACGGCCTTCTTGAGGAAGGCCTGGAGCTTGGCGCCATGAAAATATTTGCAGATGGAGCGCTCGGTGGACGTACCGCCCTTCTCAGTCGCCCCTACAATGACGCCCCTGAAACAGCAGGCGTTGCTATCCATTCGAGAGAAGAGTTAAAACAGCTTGTGGCAGAGGCCAGAAAAGAAAATATGCCGGTAGCTGTGCACGCCATTGGTGATTTAGCCTTGGAGTATGTGATAGATGCTTTGGAAACCTGGCCGGTGCCAGAAGGAGTGCGGGACCGGATTATTCACGTCCAAATCGCCAGGGAAGATTTGGTGGAACGGCTGAAGGCTCTGCCGGTGGCACTCGATCTGCAGCCGCGGTTTGTGCTTTCTGACTTCCCGTGGGTGGAAGAACGTCTTGGCAAAGAAAGACTTCGTTATTCCTTTGCCTGGAAAACACTCCTTGATCAGGGGGTGATCTGTGCGGGAAGCTCGGACGCTCCTATTGGATCCGTGGACCCAAGAACCGGAATTTATGCGGCTGTCGCGCGGAAAAACCCGGGAGAGTCGCACAACGGTTATATGCCGGAAGAAAAACTAACCACTTTTGAAGCCGTGGAGCTGTATACTGGCGGCAGTGCCAGAGCGATCAGCCGGGAGGGCGATCTTGGCAGGATAGCTCCCGGTTACAAAGCAGACTTTACGGTGCTCCGGAAGGATCTTTTTCGAATTGAGGCGGAAGAGATTTTAACAGCCGAAGTGGAAGCAACCGTTGTAGGGGACGCGGTAGTGTTTCTGCCGGAAGAAAGCAGGATCAAAATTAATAATGAAACGGAGGAACAATTATGAACGCAAAAAGGTGGTTTGCTTTATTAGCGGCAGCGGTGCTTCTCATCGTTTCCCTTGGCGCCCAGACAGCTTTTTCACTGTGGAACACAGTCTCGAACCAGGCGCAAAATCAGCAGAATCAGGAAGATATAGTAAAAGAGGGCTCTTCAGACAGCCGGATAGCTATGCTTGATGTAGAGGGGACCATTCAATCCTCGGGCGGGTCCGGTGCTTTTTCCGGTGAAGGCTACAACCATGAGGAATTTCTGAGTAATCTGGAAGATGCGGGATCGAGCGCAGATGTGGATGGCATTATTATTAATGTAAACAGCCCGGGCGGAGGTGTCGTTGAAAGTGATGAAATTCACGATACCGTGGTCGAGGTACAGGAGGAAGAAAATAAGCCTGTGTATGTTTCGATGGGGAACACGGCTGCTTCCGGCGGCTACTATCTGGCGGCCCCGGCGGATAAAATTGTAGCCCATTCGGCGACTATTACCGGTTCGATAGGTGTAATTATGTCCTCCCTGAACTACTCCGAGCTGGCCGAAAACCTTGGTATCGAAGGCGTAAACATAACGAGCGGGGAATTTAAAGACATGGGTTCACCTACAGAAGAAGTGACAGAAGAAGAGGAAGAAATTATGCAGGGGATTGTTGACGATATGTATGAAGATTTTCTGCAGGTCGTCATTGATGGAAGAGGATTTAGTGAAGACGAGGCACGGGATTTAGCTGATGGCCGTATTTATACGGGAGAGCAGGCGGAAGAAAATGGACTGGTCGATGAGCTTGGGACTTCAGAAGACACTATCGCTATGATGGAAGAAGATCTTGAACTCGGAGACGCTACTGTAGAACGCTACACTTCGGATGGGTTTAGCTGGCAGTCACTTCTGCAAAATTCTGTCCAGGGGTTGTTCATCTCTGATGAGAAGCTGCTGGGACTTCAGGAACTGCTAAAATCAGTTGGAAGCGACAGTCCGCGGCCAATGTATTTGTATGAAGGATAGGAGGGATGACTGACGATGACCACAAACGACCGCTATCCGGAGGATGCCCAGGGGACTGAACACACAGTGCCGGAAGAAAACAATGAGAAAGCTTATTCTCTGTCCGGTGCAGCGGATAAGCAGAATTCCAATGAACGAATTGAAACGAACGAAGAGTTGTTCGCAGGGTTTTGGATGCGCTTTTGGGCATACCTTACCGATTTGATTATACTTTTTTCTTTGAACGGGATTCTCCTCTCTCCTTTCTATTTTACGGGAGAAGGAGAAATCTGGGGATTCATTACCTTGTATGCTGTGTTTAACGCAGTGATCACATACGGGTATTTTGCACTGATGACAAAATTTTACGGGCAGACGCTCGGTAAAATGATTTTCGGCTTGAGAGTAGTCCGGGTGAACCGGGAAAAATTAAAATGGTCCGATATCATTTTCAGGGAGATCGTTCTCCGATTTGCCTACCGCAGTCTGGTTATTACAAATCTGGCGTATATTGTGGTAGCCTTCACACCACAAAAGGCGGGTATTCATGATATGATTGCCGATACGAGGGTCATTCATACAAGAAAATGATGCCCGTGAACAAAAAATGAAGGAGGAGTAAGATGACAGCAGTAACGTTTAAAGAAAAACCCGTGACACTTGTGGGAGACAAAGTAGAAGTCGGAGAATACACTCCCGATTTCACTGTACTCGCTAACGATATGACTCCGGTATCACTAAGTGATGCCGCAGGCAAAGTAAGGTTAATCAGCGCAGTACCATCTATTGATACAGGGGTCTGCTCGCAGCAGACACGGAAGTTCAACGAAGAAGCTGCTTCGCTTGAAAATGTGGAAGTATGGACTATCAGCTGCGATCTTCCTTTTGCCCAGCGGCGTTGGTGTGCAGCAGAAGGAATTGAAAACGTGCGTGTACTGTCCGACCATAAAGACCTGGACTTTGGCGAACGGTTTGGTCTCGTAATGGATGAAATGAGACTGCTTGCCCGCTCGGTAATTGTAGTAGACAGCGAAGGCAAGGTTTCTTATAAGGAAGTTGTTTCAGAAGGAACCAACCATCCGGATTATGAAGCGGCAATAAACGCAGCCAACAACACAAACTAATGAAGAAAATGGCGCCTGCAAGGGCGTCATTTATTGTGTGCGTGTGCCTGAATGGTAAACGGGCTTTTTTCTGTTTTCTTTACTTCTCTTTAAAGAACACATCTGCTATACTGGCGTATTGTAAAGTGAGAGCGGAGAAGTATTTACGCTGCAGAAGGAGGGCGTGTCATGGACGAAACGACACCGGTCGAACAACTATTTGAATTGGTGGATGACCTTACGAAAACGATACAGCAGGAACTTAGTATAACGTATTTAGAAGCGATAGCCGAAGCTGGAGAGGATATCTTTCAGGGAACGGTAGTGCAGCGTATATCTGCCGAAGAAAAAGACCGTCTGGAGCAGAGCCTGGAAGAAAAGATGCCTGAAGCGATGGAGCAGGAGGATATTCGAAAAGCGTTCCAGCTTGCCCTGATCAAAGGAATGAAGCAGTCCGTCCAGCAGCATCATGCTATTACACCGGACGCTGTTGCTATTTTCATGGGTTATTTAGTAGACAAGCTGATGAACGGCCGTAAAGAATTTGTGGTCGCGGATCCGGCTGTAGGGACAGGTAATCTTCTGTCTGCCGTATTAAATCAGCTGTCGGAAAAAAATATTGAGGCCTACGGTTCGGAGGTTGACGAAACGTTAATTAAAATTGCCTACACACTCGCGAATCTGCAGGAGCATGCTGTTCAGCTGTTTCATCAGGACAGCATCGAACAATTCGGTGCGCCTGATCTGGATGTCGTCATGAGCGATCTTCCGGTAGGCTACTATCCGAAAAATCAAATCGCCGAACTGTATCAGCTGGGCAGCACGGACGGAAAATCCTACGTGCATCACCTGCTTGTGGAAGGAATGATGAACCGGCTGAAGCCGGGTGGTTTTATGGTGCTTCTCATTCCAAACAACCTGTTTGAAGACGAAAAAGCAGCGGAGCTTCAGGCATATGTAAAAAGACATGCGCATACGCTTGGCCTTCTTCAGCTGCCGGAAACGATGTTTCAGGCCAAAGAAGCATCGAAAAGCATATGGATGCTTCAAAAGAAAAGTCCTGACGTAAGACAGCCGGGACAGGCGCTGTTGGCAGAGCTGCCATCCTTCAGCCGCCAGGAAGCTCTCCAGGATATGATGAAGCGGATCAACGACTGGTTTGTACAAGAAGGGTTTATCAATAAATAAAGAGAGTAATTATTAGGAGTGGAGAAAGAATGTCTACCATTATTGCTATTAATGCGGGGAGCTCCTCGCTGAAATTTCAACTGCTGCAGATGCCTGAAGAAACCATTATCACTAAAGGAGTAGTCGAACGGATCGGCCTGGAGACCCCTTTTATTACCGTAGAGGTACAGGGAGAAAAGAAAACCGAATATCCTTCTCTGCAAAACCATGAAGAGGCTGTAAAAGCCCTGTTGGATTCGTTAACAAAATACAATGTTATTACCGATGTTAATGACATTGAAGGAGTAGGACACCGCGTGGTCCACGGAGGCGAAACATTTTCGGATTCTGTTTTAATTACAGAGCAGGTACTCAGCGAACTTGAAAACGTAAGCGAGCTTGCCCCGCTTCATAACCCGGCTAACATTGTCGGTATTAAAGCGTTTCGTGATATTCTCCCGGAAGTTCCATCTGTAGCGGTATTTGACACAGCGTTTCACCAGTCGATTCCGAAAGAAAAATATTTGTACGGTGTTCCGTATGAATACTACGAAAAGTACGGTGTTCGTAAATACGGCTTTCACGGAACATCCCATAAATATGTCAGTCAGCGGATGACAGAGCTAATGGATCGTCCGGAAAATGACCTGAAAATCATTTCGTGCCATATCGGCAACGGTGCCAGCATCACGGCGGTGGACCAGGGCGTTTCCGTCGATACGTCGATGGGCTTCACTCCGCTTGCCGGCGTAATGATGGGTACCCGCTCCGGCAACATTGATCCGGCCCTGATTCCATATTTAATGGAGAAAACCGGCCAGACAGCTGCGGAAGTTATTGATACACTGAATAAAAAGAGCGGACTGCTTGGTGTAAGCGGAGCGTCCAGTGATTTCCGCGATGTTGTTCAGCAGGCGGAGGAAGGCAGTGAAAGAGCTCAGACAGCGCTCGATATATATTTAACCCGGATGCATAAATATATTGGCACCTATGCAGCCAGTATGAACGGTGTCGATGCGGTTATATTCACCGCTGGTGTAGGCGAAAACAGTGCGCTGGTCCGTGAGAAAGTAATGGAGGGCCTTGAATTTATGGGCATTCAAATTGACAAAGAGAAAAACAGCCAGGCTTCGGGAGAGGCGTTTATTCAGACAGGTGACTCCCGGGTGGCCGTTGCAGTGGTTCCTACCGACGAAGAAGTAATGATTGCAAGGGACACAGTCCGGCTCGGCCCGATTCAATAAGTAAGACACAACTCCTGTTTCGATGAAGCAGGAGTTTTTTACAAAATATATGATATTTCTGCATATATTCTTTGGATAATGGGAAAGAAGGAGTAACAGTACTTTGAAAGGAGACAGATTTATGCAAACAGCTGAAATGCGCTGCAAACTTCCTGTCTCAGCATTAGCGGAGCGCTGCGATCCGCGCATGTTTTCCTTTCACACAACGAAAGAATTAACAGATAGAACTCAGGGAATGATTGGACAAGAGCGTGCAGTGAAAGCTATGGAGATGGGTTTGGATATTCAGGATGAAAATTATCATATGTTTTTAACCGGAGCAAGCGGGCTTGGGAAAACGACGTATGCCCGGAGAAAAGCAAAGGAAGCAGCAGAGAAAAGGCAGGTGCCGGCTGACTGGATTTATACATATTCGTTTGAAGATCCCCGGCGGCCGAGAGTGATGAGCATCCCTGCCGGAATGGCTGAGCCTTTTGCTAAAGATATTAAAGAATTGATTGAAGATCTGCAGGAAGAGATTGCTGCGACACTCCGCAGTAAGTCCTTTGAGCGGAAAAAAGTAGCTATGGCGGAAAAACACGAAAAAGTGATTAATGACCATTGGGAAAAGCTTGAAGAGGAAGCTGCAGCAAAGGGATTTGCGCTCGAAAAATCAGATGAAGATATCGTAGCGGTACCGCTTAAAGAAAACGGCGAGCCTCACAGTGACGAAAGCTATAACGAACTCTTAAAAAGCCGGCAGGATTATATTATGAAGGAGTCTCAAACGATCACAAGACAGGTGAACGACTTTTTGAGACAACAGCAGGTGGCAAAGCGTATTCTAAGGCGCCAGCTCAGGGAAGCCGACGAGCAGATGGTTCGAACATCCATCCAGGGCTTTATTTCAACTCTAAAAGATGAATATATCAACGAAGGCTTACATACATTCTTGTCTGACATGGAAAAGGACGTTATTCAGCACTGGCAGGAATTTCTGCCAGCAAAAGAAACGCAGGAAGGGAGCCCGGCCGTATCGGGCTTTTCGTTCCGCCGTTATGAAATTAATATTCTGGTAAATAACAGCGGTAATACGGGGGCGCCTGTTATTTATGAGTCGCACCCGACATATGTCAATCTGTTTGGAAAGGTCGAAATTGGCCGCAATGGAGGCTCCCCCACGGATTTTTCCCACATCAGGGGCGGTGCTCTTCACCGGGCGAACGGCGGATTTTTGATCCTTCATGCCGCAGAACTGATGTCGCATCCATTTGCATGGAAAGCATTAAAAAGAGCCATGCGGCTGGGTCATATCCGGCTTGAGAATCCTTATGAGGATTCCGACATATTTGCCAGTACTTACCTCGAGCCGGAGCCTGTGCCTTTTCAGGCGAAGGTGCTTCTTGTCGGAACGAATGCTTTATACCAGAAGCTCCAGAAGGAAGATGAAACCTTCCGTAAGCTTTTCAAAGTGAAGGTGGATTTTACTACTACAATGGAGCGGACCCAGGAGAATATATGGCAGTATGCGACTTTTCTGGCCTGTTTTTGTGATAATAAACGGCTGCGTCCTCTGACGTCGGAAGCAGTCGCGAGGCTTATTGACTACAGTACCAGAGAAGCAGGCCATCAGCGAAAGCTTTCCGTTAAATTTCACGAAGTAACATCTCTATTAATTGAAGCGGATTATTGGGCGGCCCAGGAACAATCAGCCATTATTGAACAAAATCACGTGCACGCTGCCTTAAAAGAAACAAATTACCGTTCAGCCCAGCCGGAAGCAGCCATTCATGAAGCGATTGAAGACGGAACAATCAATATCGCAACGAGCGGTGAAAAAATTGGCCAGATCAATGCGTTAGTGGTAGCCCACACAGGAGATTATTCATTTGGTTACCCGACCCGCGTCACGGCACGTACATATGCCGGGAGCGGGGGTATCGTTAATATCGACAGGGAATCCCAGCTTACCGGGGCTTTTCATACGAAGGGCCTTCATACACTGACCAGCTACCTGCAGGCGGAATTTGCAAGTGACCGGCCCCTGCCGCTTGCAGCAAGTATTACCTTTGAACAATCCTATCATTTAGTGGATGGTGACAGCGCTTCAAGCACGGAGCTTTATGCTCTCCTGTCTTCTTTGGCGGAAGTGCCGCTCCGCCAGGACATTGCCGTGACCGGGGCTGTCAATCAGTTTGGTGATGTGCAGGCAATCGGAGAAGTGAACGAAAAAATTGAAGGCTTTTATTATGTATGCAAAAAGCAGGGACTTACAAAAACTCAGGGTGTAATTATACCGACGCAGAACGCGAAACACTTAATGCTTCGTAATGAAATCAGGCGGGCAGTGGAGGCCGGTGATTTCCATATCTGGGCGGTGAACACTGTGAAGGAAGGCATGGAAATACTTATGAGTGAACATGCCGGTGAGGTAGGAGAAAATGGATTTTATGCTTCTAATACTGTTTACGGTAATGTGCAGCAGCGTTTAATGGAAATGGCAGAAAAGCATCAGGAATAAATGCAGCAGAGAGGCCTGTACAGGTCTCTCTGCTTATTTGTGTGTTCACCCGGCTGTTTGTTTAACAGAAGCTTGCAAAGTCGTTTATGATTCATGCATGCACATACATCAGATTGCATGATAAAGGGCGGATAACGCATAAAATATCAAAAAAATAAATTTTTATACTAAAAAATTGTATTTTCCGGTTGCAAATTCTTTGTGGGCTTGTTAAAGTAATGAAAGAAGTTGAATACAGTAATCATAAACAAAGGCGCTGGTCCTTTTAATTTTTTCAAAACGATGTATAAAAATAATTAATCAAGCATGAATATTCAATTATAATCTGGAGGGAAATAAGAATGGCAGACAAAAAAGTAGTTCTCGCTTATTCAGGCGGTTTAGACACATCAGTAGCAATTAAGTGGTTGAGCAGTCAAGGATACGAAGTGGTAGCAGTAGGCCTTGATGTAGGCGAAGGAAAAGATCTGGAATTTGTAAAAAATAAGGCACTGGAAGTAGGGGCGGTGCAGTCGTATACAGTAGACGCCAAGAAAGAATTTGCAGAGGATTTCGTGCTTCCGGCCCTGCAGGCACATACGCTGTACGAACAAAAATATCCGCTCGTCTCCGCATTGTCACGGCCGCTGATTTCAAAGAAACTTGTGGAAATCGCAGAGCAGACAAATGCTGATGCCGTAGCGCATGGCTGTACTGGTAAAGGAAACGACCAGGTAAGATTTGAAGTCAGCATTCAGGCTCTTAATCCTGATCTTGAAGTACTCGCACCTGTCCGGGAGTGGGGATGGTCAAGAGATGAAGAAATCGCCTATGCAAAAGAAAATGACGTTCCTGTTCCGGTAAATCTCGATAATCCATATTCTGTCGACCAAAATCTCTGGGGCAGAAGCAACGAGTGCGGCGTTCTTGAAGACCCATGGGCTACACCGCCGGAAGGCGCGTATGATTTGACGAATCCGCTCGAAAAAACACCAGACGAGGCAGATATCGTCGAAATTGAATTCAAGCAGGGCAAGCCGGTGTCACTTAACGGCCAGGCCTATGAACTGCAGGATTTGATTTTGGAATTAAACGACGTAGCCGGTAAGCACGGCGTGGGCAGAATTGATCACGTGGAAAACAGAATGGTTGGAATTAAATCAAGAGAAATTTATGAATGTCCGGCAGCTATGACGCTGATTCAGGCGCATAAAGAGCTTGAAGACCTGACACTTTCCAAAGAAGTAGCGCACTTTAAACCGGTTATTGAGAAAAAATTGAGTGAAGTGATTTATGAAGGACTGTGGTTCTCCCAGGTACGGCCGGCACTCGAAGCGTTTTTGAAAGAAACGCAGACTAACGTGACGGGTATTGTACGGGTGAAATTATTTAAAGGCCATGCTATCATTGAAGGAAGAAAATCAGACTACTCCTTGTACAATGAAAATCTGGCTACCTACTCGACCCACGACGAATTTGATCATAATGCAGCTGTCGGATTTATTCAGCTGTGGGGTCTACCGACCAAAGTACAAAGTGCAGTTAACAAGAAAGGTGTTAATGTATGACCAAACTGTGGGGCGGGCGCTTTACAAAACAAGCGGAAGAATGGGTGGATGCCTTCGGGGCATCCATTCCTTTTGACCAAAAACTGGTGGAAGAAGACATCCAGGGAAGTATTGCGCACGTACATATGCTGAAAAATCAAGAAATTATTACGGAAGGAGAAGCTTCCGAAATTCACCGGGGCCTGGAAGCAGTGCTTGCCAAAGCAAAAAACGGAGAATTGGAGTATTCGGTTCAAAATGAAGATATTCATTTAAATATCGAGAAGTTTTTAATTGATGAAATCGGTCCCATAGGGGGTAAACTCCACACAGGTCGGAGCCGGAACGACCAGGTGGCTACAGATGTTCATCTGTATGTGCGAAATCACACACACACCGTTATGAATTCTATCCGGGCCCTGCAGCAGGCACTGCTTCTTCAGGCAGAAGAGCACGTGGAGACCATTATTCCCGGCTACACTCATTTGCAGCGGGCGCAGCCAATCTCCTTTGGCCATCACATGATGGCTTATTTCTGGATGCTTGAACGGGACTACGGACGCTTTGAGGACAGCTTAAAACGCACGAATATTTCTCCTCTCGGGGCAGGGGCCCTCGCTGGAACAACGTTTCCTATCGACCGCCGGCAGACGGCAGAAGAGCTCGGCTTTGACGATATTTACCAAAACAGCCTGGACGCAGTAAGCGACAGAGATTTTGCCCTGGAATTTATGAGCGCGGCCTCAACGGTCATGATGCATTTATCGAGACTGGCCGAAGAAATGATTTTCTGGTCAAGCCAGGAATTCCAGTTTATTGAGCTTGATGATTCCTTTGCGACAGGAAGCAGCATTATGCCACAGAAGAAAAACCCGGATATGGCAGAGCTTATTCGTGGGAAAACTGGAAGAGTGTACGGCAACCTGATGGGACTGTATACGCTTTTGAAGGGACTTCCGCTTGCGTATAATAAAGATATGCAGGAGGATAAGGAAGGGTTGTTTGATACTGTGCGGACGCTCGAAGGGTCGCTGGATATTTTTGCGGGAATGGTGGAAACGATGGAAGTCCGTACAGAGAAGATGGCGGAAACGACCAGCAAAGACTTTTCCAACGCGACAGAACTGGCGGATTATCTTGCCGTTAAAGGAGTGCCGTTCCGGGAAGCCCATGAGATTGTCGGCAAATTGGTGCTGGACTGCATTCAAAACAACAAGTATCTTGTAGACCTTTCCATGCAGGAATTTAAAGAAGCAAATGAAGCATTTGAAGAAGATATTTATGAAGTCTTAAAGCCTGAAACTGTCGTCAGCCGCAGAAATAGTGAAGGCGGCACCGGCTTTGAACAGGTGCGTGCTGCAATCGCACAGGGAAAAAAGGTAATAAACCAAACGTAATAAGCATTGCTTCTGCCTCGTCCGGGGGTAACCCTCCGGCCGGGGCTTTTTTGATGCAAAAGAGGCTGTCGACTGGATAAACAATAGAAGCCCCGCATCCTTAAGGATACGGGGGACTTTGCCGGTTCTTATTTACGTACGATTAAGACATCACATTTTGCGTGGCGGGCAATGGCTTCAGAAACGCTGCCGATAAAAACACGCTCAACAGCATTCAGGCCGGTAGCGCCAGTGATAATTAAATCCGCTTCATAGTTTTTGGCCAGCTCACGCGGAATCTTTGTTTTTGGAGAACCGAACTCCAACGAGGAGACGACGTCTGGAACCCCTGCATTTTTTGCTTCTGCGGTGTAGTTCTCGAGCAGTTCGTTGCCATATTCTTCTGCTCGTGCAATAATAGTACGGTCATACCGTTCCATGGTGGCGAATGTTCTTGTATCAATAACATGAGAGATGATTAGTTTTGCCTGCTGCTCCTGTGCGATCTCAACAGATTTTTTGAACGCTGTTCTGGATTCGTCTGAGCCGTCGACGGCAACAATAATAACTCCGTATCTACTCAATGCCATCCTCCCCTTTTGTCGTAGGATTTCTCTTTCCTATAGATAATTTTCCCTATTTTTTTAATTTAAAACGATGGAGTGTAGGTAAAAGGATGTGCCGGAGAAACAAGTAGAAAATGTTCAAATAATTTTCACTATTATATGACTAATGGATGATATAAAGGCGGGTGAATAACGATGAGGCATGCGTTAATTACTGCAGGCACGAAAGGCCTCGGCCGAAAAGTTTCTGAAGCTTTAAAAGAAAAAGGATATACACTGACCATTACTTACCGGAAAAAAGACGAAGCCTACTATAGAATGAAAGAGCAGTGGGAAGAAGATAGCAGCCGTATTCAGTTTGTGCAGGGGGATATGGTGTCAAAGCAGGATGTCGAGCGGATGGTGGAAGAAGCTTATAAAGCTTTTGGCCGTCTGGATATTGTCGTGAATAATGCCGGCCCCTACATATTTGAGAAAAAACAGCTGGCAGATTACTCTGATGAAGAATGGCACCGGATGATCGACGGCAATTTAAGCGCGGCCTTCCACTTGGCACGAAAGGCAATACCAATTATGCGCCGGCAGCAGTTCGGCCGTTTCGTCACATATGGTTTCCAAAATGCCCCGACAGCACCGGGATGGCTTTATCGTTCAGCTTACGCTGCAGCGAAAAGCGGCCTGGTCTCGCTGACAAAATCAATATCGATTGAAGAAGCGGCTCATGGCATTACCGCAAATATGGTATGCCCGGGCGTAGTGACCGGGGATTTTAAGGAAGCGGATATTCATGAAGGCAGAGAAGTAACCGATCACTCCATCCCTGTAGGAAGACCGGCAACAGGCGGCGATATTGCGAGAACTATTTTGTTTTTAACAGATGACGATGCAGACATGATTACAGGTTCTGTGATCGAAGTGACCGGCGGTGTAGATGTGCTGCATAAACACAGATAAATTGGAAGGCAGTTTAAGTTAAGTCTGTAAAAGGTATAGTTCTATCGGAAACAGTTTTTGATTGCGGAGGAGGATATACATGAAAGTATCTTATCATGGTCACTCAGTAGTAAAGATTGAAACGAACGGTAAAACGATTTTGATTGATCCATTTATTACAGACAACCCGTTAACTGATTTAAACGCGGAGGAAGTAAAGGCGGATGCCATTCTGCTGACTCACGGTCACTTTGATCACGTTGGCGACACTGTGGATATTGCTAAACGCAACAATGCGCTTGTCGTGGCACCGTTTGAGCTGGCTCAGTATCTTGGCTGGCAGGGTGTAGAAACGCATCCGATGCATATCGGTGGCGGCTATACGTTTGATTTCGGTCACGTGCAGCTGACACAGGCATTTCACGGTTCCGGCTATTTCCTTGAAGAAGAACAAAAGATTATTTACACTGGTATGCCAAGCGGCATCATTTTTGAAGCAGAAGGCAAAAAAGTGTATCATATGGGAGATACCGGCTTGTTCTCAGATATCAAGCTTATCGCTGAAAGAAACAAGATTGATCTTTTATTCGTGCCGATCGGTGATAACTTCACGATGGGGCCAAAGGATGCCAAAACGGCAGCGGAATGGGTGAACGCGGATTATACAGTTCCAATCCATTACAACACTATGCCGCCTATCAAGCAGGACCCGCAGCAGTTTGTGGACTCGCTTTCACCGCTCAAAGGAAAAGCGTTGGAAGCAGGCGGATCCATCGAACTGTAACACTTTAATAAACCGCTCAGTCATTAAAACAGACTGAGCGGTTTTTTTTAATGTAATTGCCGGCAGGCAGTTGAAGGGAGGGTTTTTGAACCGTATAATGTAATAGTACAGATAATATAACAGAAGTAATACAGTTAGAAATTTACGCAGACAGAACGTCCCGGTAAAGGCTTAAATAAAAAGGAAGGTACTGTGCCTATGGCGACCAAACATGAACAAATATTAAACTACATACTGGCCCTGGATGTAGGGGAGAAAATCTCGGTCCGTGGAATTGCGAAGAACTTAGAGGTAAGTGAAGGTACAGCGTACCGGGCGATCAAGGAAGCGGAGAATCAGGGAATTGTCAGTACGATCGAGCGAGTCGGCACGATACGTATCGAAAAAAAGCAAAAAGAAAATTTCGAGCGCTTAACGTATGCTGAAGTAGTCAATATTATCGACGGTCAGGTGCTCGGAGGAAGAAACGGCCTGCACAAAACTCTGAACCGTTTCGTTATCGGGGCTATGAAGCTCGAAGCGATGATGCGCTATGTGGAGCCCGGGAACCTCCTTATTGTCGGCAACCGCTATCAGGTGCATAAGCTTGCACTTGAAGCCGGAGCAGCTGTTTTAATTACTGGTGGATTTGACACGAACGAACATGTCATTTCTTTGGCAGATGAACTGGGGCTCCCGGTAATTACAACAACGTACGACACGTTCACGGTAGCCACCATGATCAACCGGGCAATCTATGACCAGCTGATTAAAAAGGAAATTGTAGTAGTAGACGATATTTTAATTCCACTTCAGGACACCTATTTTATGACAGTGGATAACACTGTGGAAAAATGGCATGAAATGAACCAGAAAACCGGCCACAGCAGATATCCCGTAATCAGCGAAGACATGAAAATCCAGGGGATGGTGGCAGCGAAGGACGTGCTGGGGGCTTCTGTGCAGACCCCTATCGAAAAAGTGATGACGAAGTCTCCGATTACGGTAAGTGAACGAACGTCTGTAGCTTCGGTAGCCCATACGATGGTGTGGGAAGGAATCGAACTGCTCCCGGTAATGGACGATGCGAAAAAACTGCTTGGAGTCATCAGCCGGCAGGACGTATTAAAAGCGCTGCAGATGGTGCAGCGTCAGCCTCACGTCGGAGAAACCATTGAAGATACGGTAACAAGCCGTTTCCGGGAGGCTTCCCCTGACTCAGGATTTATGTTTGAGTGCGACATTACGCCGCAGATGACTAATGAACTTGGGACAGTGGCGAATGGGGTTATCATGTCTCTAGTTACAGAAACCGGCCGGCGTCTGCTGAGAGAATATAAAAAGGGTGACATGGTTGTAGAAAACGTAACACTTTATTTTATCCGTCCGGTACAAATTGAAAGTAAAATTGATTTGAGCGGAAAAATCCTTGAAGTAGGAAGAAAACACGGAAAAGTGGATGTGGAACTGTACTATGAAGGCGCAATCGTCGGTAAGGCGATGATGATGGTACAGCTGCTCGACCGCTGATCAATGGAGGAGTGATAATGCAGATGTTTCAGGCAATCATACAAACAATAGAACAATACAGTAAAATCATGATTTACCGGCACGAACGCCCGGACCCGGACGCTCTCGGTTCGCAGGCGGGACTTGCGGCATGGATTAGAAAACAGTTTCCGGACAAACAGGTATGCACTATGGGTGAAAATGAACCTTCTCTTTCGTTTCTGGCGACCGTGGATGAACAGCCGTTTGAAGTAGACGCCGAAACACTGGTCATTGTGTGCGATACTGCCAATATGGCAAGAATTGACGGCGAGGGATGGGATCAGGGAGCGGCAATTATCAAAATTGACCATCACCCGAACGAAGATCCATACGGCGAGCCGATGTGGGTGGACACGAAAAAAAGCTCTACCTGTGAAATGATTACCGAGCTGGTGCTGTATGCCCAGCAGTCTTACGGCTGGACGATCCCCAATGAAACCGCCCGCCTCTGCTACGCCGGCCTTATCGGAGACACTGGACGTTTCCAGTTCAGTAACACAACGCCGAATACGATGCGTATGGCAGCTGAACTGCTTGCATTTGATTTTGATCCGGGAGCAATTTACGCCGAAATGTATAAAAACCCTGAGAGTCTGGTGCGTCTGCGCGGGGAAGTGCTTCAAGGCTTTACGCTGAGTGGAGACGGAGCAGCCTACATGTACTTAACCAGGGAGCTGCTTGATAAATACAATGTAACCATTAATGAATCTTCAGCGGTAATTAATTCGTTTGCTGATACAGAAGGAGTCATTGCGTGGGTGTTTTTTGTGGAAGAAGAGCAGGGGTCATATCGTGTCCGCTTTCGTTCACGAGGGCCGGTGATCAATCAGCTGGCTGTTAAATACCGCGGAGGCGGACATACAATGGCTGCAGGAGCAAAAGCAGAGAACAGGAAGGAAACGAAAGATATTATACAGGAGCTTGAGACTATCTGCCGAAATTGGAAGCAGCGGTAAAGAGCATTCATAACAGAGCAGGCTGAAGGGAGGGGGAGCGCATGTCACTGCACACATACTCGGAATACAGTATTTTGCAAAGCACGATCCGGCTCGAGAATCTTGTCCGCAAAGCAAAAGAATACAACTGGCCGGCAGCTGCGATTACTGACCGGGACACGATGCACGGGGCAGTAGCTTTTTACCGTCTCTGCCGGCAATATCAGGTGAAAGGCCTCCCGGGGATTGAACTGTGGGTTCAGGGAGATACTAAAGAGGACGAAGAATTTCCAGTGGTTGCGCTTCCGCAGAACAACCAGGGGTACGGCCAGCTGATGCGGTGGGCCGGGGACAAACAACAGGACAAAAAGGTAACGTGGGAACAACTGGCAGACGCTGCCGGTTGTCTTTTTATCCTCCCGCTTGAAAACAGTGAACCCGGCACCCTTAAGCACCGCAAAGACGCATTATATGCGTTTTTTGAAAAATGGAGCGGACGGTTCGGGGCTGATGTCCTCTGGCTTGAAGCGCCCAGGGCTGGAGAAGAAATAGAATGGAGAGGTGCTGCAGAGCGATTCGGACTCCCGATGGCAGCGTCCCCATTAATCAATATGCAGGCAGCTGAAGAAGAGCGGGCCTATAAGCTGCTGCATGCAGTAAAGAAAGGCAGCGTCTGGAAAGATACCGTGATAGAACAAAGGCCTTTCTCGCTCGAAATGTGGCAGCAGGCAGCATCTGACATGTATGAAGCGGAGCATATCAATAATTGGAGACGGGCAGCTGATAAATGCCACGTAGATATTTCATTAGAAGAAACGCATCTGCCTGTCTTTCCAGCTCCGCGTGAACAGTCTGCCGGCCTGCATTTAAAAAAGCTTGCGGAAAAAGGAATGCAAAAGCGTTATAACGCTGTTTCAGAACAGATGAGAGAGCGGTTGAAGCATGAGCTGAACGTTATTATCGATGCCGGCTTCGCTGATTATTTTTTAATTGTGCAGGATTTTGTAGCGTTTGCTAAAAAGCAGGGAATGTATGTAGGGCCGGGGAGAGGATCGGCAGCAGGGTCGCTTGTCTCCTACCTTATCGGCATTACGGATGTGGATCCCCTGCAGTACGATCTTCTTTTTGAGCGTTTTTTAAATCCCGAACGTGCGGCGCTTCCGGACATAGATATTGATTTTCCGGATCACCGGCGGGAAGAGGTGCTTCATTACTTACGGAATAAATACGGGGACAAGCATGTGGCCCAGATTGTTACATTCAATACGTTCGGGGCGCGGGCGGCGATAAGGGACGCGGGGAGGGTGCTTGAAATTCCACAGGGACTCATTAATCGGACGGCTGGTATGTTTTCAGGGGCCGATTCCATCGCCGGGAAAACTGCCGGCGACAAACAGCTGCAGCAGTGGCAGCAAAAGGAGCCGAAAGTTGACTCCCTTCTCCGGGCCGCTTCCTTTCTGGAAGGCTTGCCGCGCCAGACGTCTATTCACGCCGCCGGTATCGTGTTAAGCAGCGAGCGGCTCGACTCCTACACTCCCTTAATGGAGAGAAACGGCTCGCTTTTATTAACGCAGTACCCGATGGAGGACCTTGAAGCTCTCGGACTTGTGAAAATTGACCTGCTGGGTCTCCGGAATTTAACGCTTCTTGAATATATGACCGAGGCGGTCCAAAAAGTAGAGAAGAATTTTCAGTTAAGGCGCATTCCCATGGATGATGAAAAAACGTACAAGCTGCTGAGTGAGGGCAAAACCAACGGGATATTTCAGCTTGAATCAGCAGGAATGAAATCTGCCCTGCAGCAGATCCGGCCCGACCGTTTTGAAGATATTGCCGCGGTGAGCGCTCTTTACCGTCCGGGACCGATGGCTCAAATTCCGTTGTATGCAGAGCGGAAGCACGGAATAAAGGAAATGCCTGCCCTCCCTGAGTATATTGAAGATATTGCAGGGTCTACCTATGGCATTATCGTATACCAGGAGCAGATTATGCAGATTGCAGTGAAAGCGGCAGGATATTCGATGGGAGAAGCAGATTCCTTCCGGAGGGCTATCAGCAAAAAAGACGCTGGTGAAATGAAAAAAGAAGAAAAAAGGTTTCTGGAAAAGGCCGCAGCTTCAGGCGTGTCGAAAACGGAAGCAGAAACAATATTCAGCTGGATTGAGCAGTTTGCCAACTATGGCTTTAATAAAAGCCACGCAGTAGCCTACAGCGTTATTTCCTATCAGCTGGCTTATATTAAAGCCCACTATCCGGCCGTGTTTTTCTCCTCTTTAATGACAAGTCATGTGCGAAGTGAAGAAAAATTTCTGGAATATCAGCGGGAAGCAAAGGAACTTGGTATTAGACTGCTTCCCCCTTCAATAAATCAAAGTGGATACGGCTTTCGCATCGAGGAAGGAAATCTGCGTTTTGGCTTGAATATCATTAAACAGGCAGGCAAAAATAATATCCAGATGATTTTAAAAGAAAGAAAAAACGGAGGACGATTTGAATACTGGCTTGATTTTCTTCACCGCGTAGATACAAAAGCTATTGGCCGTCAGGGGTTTGTATACCTTATTCAGGCTGGGGTGTTTGATGAATTTGGTGTTGAGCGTTCGACGCTGCTCGCTTCGCTTGATCGTTCGCTGCGGATGATCGAGGAAATAAAGGAGTTTCAGGAATTTGGTACTGAACTGGCGAGGATGCGCTGGATTGAGGCTGAGCCTCTTACCCGTGAAGAAAAGCTTGAGATGGAAAAAGAAGCCTCCGGATATTACTTGAGCGGCCACCCGCTGGATGCATACAATGAACTTTTTGCTGCTTTCCGTTTATGGGACCTGGGGCGTTCTCTTCCGGCGGATAATCAGCTGCGCTGGGCCGGCGGGTTCGTGAGGACGGTGAAAACTGTGCGCACAAAAAATGGCCAGTCCATGTGCTTTCTAACGATAGATGATGGCTCCGGGGAGCTTGAAGTGGTCGTATTTCCGAACGTCTACCGGAACGTCAAATCACTGCTTACAGAAAAATCAATTCTTCTGATCCAGGGGCGAACCGATAAACAGGCCCGCGGCAGCAAAATGATTGCAGAAGCCTGTCTCTCTCTGCAGGAGCTTGAAAAGCAGTCAGAGCATACGCTGTTTGTTAAACTGCCGGAAAAAGGCGCAGAACAGGCGCTGAGCCGGATTAAACAGATACTGCGGGAGTCGCCCGGCGCTGTGCCTGTCATCGTCTATGACGAGCAGCACAAGCGCACGATGCAGCTCGGAAACAGCTTAAAAACAAACGCCGGGGATGCATGTATACGCGAACTTGAAAAGATCGTTTCAAAAGAATCCATTATTTTAAAATCAAATAAAGATGCCGCTGACTGATTATTCTGTTATAATAGGTAACGTTTATAATTAAAATGAATGAAATACTTGATGTGCTTCTAAAAGCACAGGGTTATAATTAAAATATAAAAAATGCTGAAGGAGAGTGGCACTATGCCGACAACCCGCGAAGAAGCGCTACATATTCATAAACAGAATCAGGGAAAACTGGAGACGGTCTCGAAAGTACCGGTGAGAAATGGAAGAGATTTAAGTCTAGCATATTCTCCAGGTGTAGCCGAGCCGTGTAAAGAAATTTTTGATGATAAACAAAAGGTATTTGAGTATACAATGAAGGGGAACATGGTAGCAGTCGTATCCGATGGCTCTGCTGTGCTTGGACTCGGTAATATCGGGCCGGAGGCGTCCCTTCCCGTTATGGAAGGAAAAGCGGTTCTCTTTAAATCATTCGCGGGTGTAGACGCTTTTCCTATCTGCCTCGAAACAAATGACGTGGATAAAATCGTCGAAACGGTAAAGCTGATGCAGCCGACGTTTGGAGGAGTAAACCTTGAAGATATTGCTGCTCCTAACTGCTTTGTCATTGAAGAACGGCTGAAAAAAGAAACGAATATTCCTGTTTTTCATGACGATCAGCACGGAACAGCAATTGTTACCGTAGCCGGATTAATCAACGCCCTGAAGCTCAATAAAAAGCATATGTCTGAAATCCGTGTAGTTATTAACGGGGCAGGTTCAGCCGGGATTGCTATTATTAAGCTTCTGCGCCGCTTTGGAGTGAAGGATGTGATTTTATGCGACTCCAAGGGAGCCATTTACGAAGGACGTCCGGAGGGCATGAATGACATGAAAGCGGAAGTCGCGAAAGTAACGAACAATGAAAATGTTTCCGGCGGGTTAAAAGAAGTTGTCCAGAATACGGACGTGTTTATTGGCGTTTCCGTGGCGGGAGTATTATCGAAGGAAATGGTAGAGTCCATGAATGATGACCCTATTATCTTTGCAATGGCCAATCCGGACCCTGAAATTACTCCGGACGATGCCAAGGAAGCCGGGGCGAAGGTAATTGGTACGGGCCGCTCCGACTTTCCAAACCAGGTAAATAACGTGCTCGCGTTCCCGGGTATTTTCCGGGGGGCCCTCGATGTAAACGCCACTCACATTAACGAGGACATGAAAAAGGCAGCTGTATATGCTATTGCTGAGCTGATCACAGAAGATGAGCTGAATGAAGATTATGTTATTCCAAATCCGTTTGATCCAAGAGTGGCCCCGGAAGTCGCTGCAGCAGTGGCGAAAACAGCGATGGAAACAGGCGTGGCGCGAAAAAATGCCGATCCGGAAAAAATCAAAGAAAAAACAAGAGCTCTTTCTGACATCGAAGAATAGTAAAGACCTACATTTCTAACCATTGAAGATGTCTGGCTTTTCCTATATATTAGAGCTTGTATGTGATAAACTATGTGGGAGACTAATAGCAGGAGCGATCGCTGACAAAACGGTCGCTCCTGATGTACGTCTGCAAATAAAACAACAGCGCTGCGTTATGTACACCCGCTGAACGGTGAATTACATTCCGGGACGCTGCAGTCTGCTTGCGTTTATTATTTGCGGAGCAGCCAAGCATTAAATATGAAGAAGGTGTCTTTATGATGATCAAAGATTTATTCAGCAAAAGGCGAAAATATGCTTCAATGCCGGCTGAGCGGGAACAGCCGAAAACAATGAATGAAGGCGTTATGACAAAGTGTCCTAAATGTAAAACAATTGTGTATACAAAAGAATTAATGAAACATGCCAATGTCTGTATGCACTGTGGTCATCATATGCCGATGACTCCTTCCGAACGGATCGATTTAATCCTCGATACGGATTCTTTCCGTGAGTTAAACCCTCATATGGTTTCGGCAGACCCCCTGGAATTTCCGGAATACAAAGAAAAGCTTGAAAAGGACCAGAAAAAGACTGGTCACAAGGAAGCTGTCGTCACAGGTGAAGGGACAATTGGTGGGACCCCGGTGGTTCTCGGTGTCATGGATCCGGCGTTTAGGATGGGAAGTATGGGATCGGTGGTCGGAGAAAAAATCACCCGTGCAATCGAACGGGCACTTGATCTCCATGCACCCTTCATTCTGTTTTCTGCTTCGGGCGGAGCCCGGATGCAGGAAGGGATCCTCAGCCTCATGCAAATGGCCAAAACGAGTGCAGCACTGAAAAAAATGGATGAAGCAGGGCTTTTATTCGTATCAGTAATGACCCATCCTACCACCGGAGGCGTTTCTGCAAGCTTTGCCTCTCTTGGGGATTACAATTTTGCCGAACCGGAAGCGTTGATCGGCTTTGCCGGAAGAAGAATAATCGAACAGACGATACGCCAGGAGCTTCCCGAAGACTTTCAGACAGCGGAATTCTTGCTTAAACACGGTCAGCTCGACAAGGTACTGCATAGGCAGGACATGAAAAATGTTTTGTCCGCGATCGTGCAGATGCATACGTGAAGGGAGTAAGTGACAATGGAAAATCATCTTCCTTTTGAAAAACCAATCATGGAGCTCCGGAATAAAATCGATGAATTAAAAAGCTTCACAGATGAGAAGGACATTGATTTAAGCGGAGAAATAGAAAAACTGGAACAACGGCTGGAGCAGCTCGAAGCAGAAGTATATAACAATTTAAAGCCGTGGCAGCGTGTGCAGATTGCAAGACACCCGGAGCGTCCCACCACGCTGGATTATATCGACAGTCTGTTTGAACAGTTCATCGAGCTGCACGGTGACCGGCTGTTTGGCGATGACGAAGCGATTGTCGGAGGGATTGCCTTTTTTGAGGGAAGTCCGGTAACTGTTATCGGACACCAACGCGGCCGGGATACAAAAGAAAATGTGCGCCGGAATTTCGGAATGCCGCATCCGGAAGGGTACCGCAAGGCGCTTCGTCTTATGAAGCAGGCGGAAAAGTTCAACCGGCCGGTCATCTGCTTCGTTGATACGAAGGGAGCTTATCCCGGAAAAGCAGCGGAAGAGCGGGGCCAGAGTGAAGCGATCGCCCGTAACCTGATGGAAATGGCCGGACTGAAAGTGCCGGTAATTAGTGTTGTTATTGGAGAAGGCGGCAGCGGAGGCGGCCTTGCACTTGGGGTAGCGAATCATGTACATATGTTCGAAAATTCATGGTATTCAACGATTTCGCCGGAAGGAGCCTCCTCTATTCTCTGGAAGGATGCTTCGTATGCACGGGAGGCTGCCGAAGCTATGCGTATCACGGCTGGAGATCTGAAGGAATTCGGAGTAATCGATGAAATTGTGAAGGAACCCCGGGGAGGGGCGCACCATGATCCGAAGGAACAGATGGCTATTCTGCGAAAAACGCTTCAGCAGTCTTTGAAGGATCTGCTTGTATTAACGCCGAATGAATTAATAGAATCAAGGTATGAAAAATTCAAGCAGATGGGTACGTTTGAAGAAAGTGATTTTTAGGAAAGCGCCGGGTGGCGCTTTTTTTATGAAATTGAACAGGGCCCTGCTGTTCAGCTGAGATTAAAGAAGACGTGCTGGGAGCTGTCACAGAGGCCCCTTCTGATGCGGCTTTTTGGTTAAAGCGGTTTTTAAAAATACAATTACTTTTGTGTCATCGGGTCTATAACGGGTATAATGATAAACAGGAATGCAAAGGGAAGGAGTTATGGAATGAAACGGATTGGAGTATTAACTAGTGGGGGAGATTCTCCGGGAATGAATGCAGCCATACGCGCTGTCGTTCGGAAGGCAATTTATCACGATCTTGAAGTTTACGGGGTTCAGTACGGTTATGCCGGTCTGATCGAAGGCGATATCGAAAAAATGGAGCTTGGCGACGTAGGGGATATCATCCACCGCGGTGGAACGAAGCTGTACACCGCCCGCTGCGAAGAGTTCCGTACACCCGAAGGACGCCAGAAGGCTGTGGATCAGCTGAACGCAAGAGGCATTGAAGCATTGGTTGTCATAGGCGGCGATGGATCTTTCCGTGGCGCTGAAAAATTGACAGAGCTGGGTTATCCGACGATTGGTGTGCCGGGAACAATCGACAATGATATTCCTGGAACGGACTACACAATCGGCTTTGATACAGCGCTGAACACAGTCATTGACGCTATTGATAAAATCCGTGATACCGCCACTTCACATGAGCGTACATACGTGATTGAAGTAATGGGCAGAGATGCCGGTGACCTCGCTCTCTGGTCCGGGCTCGCCGACGGTGCAGAGACGATTCTTATTCCTGAGGAAGAGTATGATATGGACCAGGTAGTAAGCCGTCTCCGCCGCGGTCACGCGAGGGGCAAAAAACACAGCATCATCATTATTGCTGAAGGCGTGGGAAGCGGAACAGAATTCGGCCAAAAAATTCAGGAAACGACGAACCTTGAAACAAGGGTGACAGTACTTGGCCACATCCAGCGCGGAGGATCTCCGACCGGATTTGACCGTGTGCTCGCAAGCCGGCTCGGAGCAAGAGCTGTGGAGCTTCTTTTAAACGGTAAAGAAGGACGTATGGTCGGCATTGAAAAAAATGAGATTGTGGATAAATCCATTCCGGAAGTGCTTAAGCAAAAGCATCAGGTAGACTCCGGCATGTATAAATTATCTCAGGAACTGTCAATTTAATTCCGTGGCTGAGGCAGTGTCACGGATGAAAAGTTTCTATGGTACAATAAACTAGGATTTTAGAGAGAGAACAGGAGGAAAATCATGCGAAAAACAAAAATTGTATGTACGATAGGACCGGCAAGTGAAGCGCCGGAAACGCTTGAAAAATTAATTGAAAATGGCATGAACGTAGCGAGGCTCAACTTTTCCCACGGGGACTTTGATGAGCATCAGGCCCGGATTGACAGCATACGTGAAGTTTCTGCCCGCCTGAAGAAAAATGTCGCTATTCTGTTGGACACAAAGGGTCCGGAAGTACGGACTCATACGATGGAAGGCGGCGCCATCCAGCTCGAAAAAGGACAGTCGCTGATCATCAGCACAGAAGAAGTCGTAGGGACAACTGAAAAAATCTCTGTCACCCACGATGGCCTGACAGACGATATGGAAGTCGGCAAAAAAATCCTTCTCGATGATGGACTGATTGAGCTTGAAGTAACCGGTATTGAGGACAAGGAAGTTCATACGAAAGTGCTGAATAACGGCGAACTGAAAAATAAAAAAGGCGTTAACCTTCCGAACGTGAAGGTCAATCTGCCAGGCATAACAGAAAAAGATGCGGATGACATCGAATTTGGCATCAGAAACAACGTCGATTTTATTGCCGCTTCGTTTGTGCGCCGGGCCTCTGATGTTTTGGAAATCCGGGAACTCCTGGAAAAACACGGAGCAGAAGATACGTTCATCGTGCCTAAAATTGAAAATCAGGAAGGCATCGACAACGTCGAGGAAATTCTTGAAGTGTCCGACGGATTGATGGTGGCACGCGGAGATATGGGCGTTGAAATTCCGCCGGAAGAAGTACCGCTCGTACAAAAGCGTCTGATTAAACGCTGTAACTTCCTGGCCAAGCCGGTCATTACAGCTACACAGATGCTCGATTCCATGCAGCACAACCCGCGTCCAACCCGCGCTGAAGCAAGTGACGTGGCAAACGCCATTTTCGATGGTACAGATGCTATCATGCTTTCCGGGGAAACAGCAGCCGGAGACTATCCTGTGGAATCTGTGGAAACAATGAGCAACATCGCACTTAGAGCAGAGTCATCCCTGCAGTACCGCAATACGCTTGATGAGAAAACAAAAGAAAGCAAGCCTTCCATCACCAACTCCATCGGGCAGTCGGTAGCCTATACAGCCCATTCATTGAATGCTTCGGCGATTCTAACTGCCACCGAAAGCGGGTACACCGCACGCATTGTTTCAAAATACCGTCCGGAATCACCGATCATTGCGGTTACAAGTAATGAACGTGTTTATCGTCGTCTCGCTTTGATCTGGGGCGTTCAGGGTCTGCTTGGCACGAAATCCAGCACTACCGATGAAATGCTTGACGTAACAGTAAGCAAAGCTCTGTCCGAAGAGCTCGTCAACCGCGGGGATCTTGTAGTTATTTCTGCCGGAGTACCTGTAGGTGAAACAGGAACGACTAACCTGATGAAGGTCCATGTGATCGGTGAAACGGTTGCAAAAGGACAGGGCATCGGCCGCTACACTGCATCAGGGCGAGTAGTCGTTGCAGGCAGTGCAGAAGAAGCAAATGCCAAAATGACAGAGGGCGCAGTGCTCGTCACCCAGGCGACGGATAAAGACATGATGCCGGCTGTGGAAAAAGCGCTGGCTGTGGTGACAGAAGAAGGCGGTTTAACCTCCCATGCTGCTGTTGTAGGTCTGAATCTGGGCATCCCTGTAGTAGTGGGTGTGGAAGAAGCCAGAAGCTTGTTTGAAGACGGCGAGGAAATTACCGTCGACGCTTCAAGAGGCGACATTTACCGGGGACATGCAAGTGTACTGTAAGAAACGCTGAGCCCTGTCTTATGGCCTGGTAATGCTGAGACGATGCAGAGCTCTGGGTAAAACTTTAAATGAAAGGGGGCGGGCAGATGGCTAAATGGTTTTTATTACTGCTGATTATTGTACCGGCCGCAGAAGTAGGAGTGTTAATATTGTCCGGCAACACGATTGGCATATGGCCGACAATTGCACTCATTATTGCGACCGGGCTGCTTGGAGCCTGGCTTGCGAAACGGGAAGGCCTGCAGGTGTTCCGTACGCTGCAGATGCAGACGCAGCGGGGGGAGATGCCTGGAGATATTGTTCTGGACGGGGTATGTATTCTTGTTGGCGGCACGCTGCTGCTCACCCCGGGCTTTATTACAGACGCTCTCGGCTTCAGCCTGTTAATCCCGTGGTCAAGAAGAGGGATGAAAGCTGTTTTAAAGAAATGGTTTAAAAAGATGGTGGATAACGGGAATATAAGAGTGATGGGACGCAGGTGGTAAGCCTGCTCCCGATTGAAACTTCTGAAAACTTTCCGGACGCACATGACATGAAATTGTCAAATGTGGTAGGATTATTAGGAGCGTTTAATTTGGAAGGATGACCATGCATTGTTATCGCAAGCCTCAGTTTTTTTACTTATACTGCTTGCGGTGGGGATTTTCGCAAAGAACCAGTCATTAATTATAGCTGTCGCTGCTTTAATCGTTATTAAATGGACAGGGCTGGGCGATAAAATATTTCCGTTTATGCAGGCAAAAGGCATTGAAATTGCTGTTACTATTTTGACATTTGCGGTTCTGGTTCCTATTGCTACCGGGGACATCGGCTTTCGCCAGCTTGGCGAAGCAGTTCGTTCTTATTATGCATGGATCGCGCTCGCCTCAGGTATCCTGGTGGCACTGATTGCCAAGGGAGGCGTGGAGCTCCTTCAGACAGATCCGCATATTACTACCGCACTTGTACTTGGTACCATTTTAGCAGTAGCTCTGTTTAACGGTATAGCCGTCGGGCCTCTTATCGGGGCCGGCATCGCTTATATTGCGATGAGAGCCGTGGAGTGGTTTTCCTCTCTCGGCGGATAGGCGGCTGAATGACAGCCGGAGGCATCTCCGGCTGCTTAAACAGGGAAAAGGTCATTATTGTGTACACAATTGAATGCGCTATACCTCCAAAAAGTGGCAGTACAATGGGTTTTTATGTCAAAAACAGACCAACCGTTCTGTTTTCGAAGCGTATGTTTTGTTAAATGGAAAATGTAAGCATTTTCTTCAGTACATACGTTATACTTTTTGAATTAAAGGAGAGATTGTGTAATGAGTTCAACTCGTGGTTTAGAAGGCGTTGTAGCTACTACTTCCAGTGTCAGCTCCATTGTTGATGATGTGTTAAAGTACCAGGGATATCATATTGATGACCTGACAGAACATGCATCTTTTGAAGAAGTTATTTATCTGCTTTGGTACGGAGAACTCCCAACTAAAGAAGAATATAACAATTTTCGCCAGTCGCTCATGGATAATATGAGCGTGCCGGACGAAGTCTTTGATTATATGAAAAACTATCCTGTCGATAAAGTACGGCCTATGGCAGCTCTTCGGACTGCAGTTTCCCAGTTGAGCTTATACGACAGTGAAGCTGATGACATGAGCGAAGAAGCAAACCAGCATAAAGCTGTGCGTCTGCAGGCACAAATTCTATCTCTCGTCACAGGTTTTGCAAGAATTCGAAAAGGAAAAGATCCAATCAAGCCTGATCCTGCACTAAGCTTTTCTGCAAACTTTTTGTATATGCTAAACGGAGAAGAGCCGGATGAAACGTCCATCAAAGCATTCAATAAAGCAATGATCCTGCACGCCGATCATGAGCTGAATGCCTCTACGTTTACTGCGCGTGTCTGTGTGGCCACCCTTTCTGATATGTACTCCGGAGTAACAGCTGCCATCGGAGCACTAAAAGGGCCCCTGCACGGCGGTGCCAACGAGCGCGTGATGGAAATGCTTACGGATATCGGTACGCCGGAAAATGTAGACAGTCATGTGCAGAAGCTTCTCGACAATAAAGAAAAGATTATGGGATTCGGCCACCGGGTATATAAAACCGGAGATCCACGTGCTAAGCATTTGCGCGAAATGTCCCGCCAGCTGACAGAGGTGACCGGGGAATCAAAATGGTATGATATGTCGATGAAAGTCGAAGAAAAAATTGAAAACGAAAAAGGACTTCTGCCGAACGTGGACTTCTTTTCAGCGTCTGTGTACCACAGTCTCGGCATCGACCACGACTTGTTCACACCAATTTTTGCCGTCAGCCGCACATCCGGATGGATTGCCCATATTCTTGAACAGTATGAAAACAATCGTTTAATCCGTCCGCGTGCAGAATACGTCGGTCCGGAAAATAAAACGTACGTTTCTCTTGAAGAACGGTAGGCTGGAATGTAAATAGCGGAAAGCGGTAATTCGTTTTCCGGTCCCTGCTTAGCCAGCGTTCCGGGCATAAAATTATGCCCGGGTAAAAAAAGAAAAGTTGATCACATTAAAGGAGGATTTATTCATGTCTAATGGAGAAAAAATTCAAACTAATAATGGTAACTTAACGGTGCCAAACGAACCAATTATTCCTTATATCGAAGGGGACGGCATCGGCCCGGACATCTGGGCTGCAGCAGAGAAAGTTCTGGATGCAGCTGTAGAAAAAGCTTATAACGGTGAAAAGAAAATTCACTGGAAAGAGATCCTTGTAGGTCAGAAAGCTTATGACAAAACAGGCGAGTGGCTCCCAGAAGAATCCCTGGATGCTATCCGTGAATACTTAATCGCTATTAAAGGCCCGCTTACGACTCCTATTGGCGGAGGAATCCGTTCCCTGAACGTAGCACTGCGCCAGAAGCTTGACCTGTTTACGTGCCTGCGCCCGGTACAGCACTTTACAGGCGTACCTTCCCCGGTAAAGCGTCCGGAAGATGTTAACATGGTGATTTTCCGTGAGAACAC
Organism: Marinococcus halotolerans DSM 16375; assembly: GCF_000420725.1. Classification (GTDB taxonomy): domain Bacteria; phylum Bacillota; class Bacilli; order Bacillales; family Marinococcaceae; genus Marinococcus; species Marinococcus halotolerans. Next base: position 40,805 of record NZ_ATVM01000005.1, read on the forward strand.
TGAGGATATTTATGCCGGTATCGAATTCCAAGAAGGCACAGATGAAGTGAAAAAAGTAATCGACTTCCTGCAAAATGAAATGGGCTCCGAAAACATTCGTTTCCCTGAAACGTCCGGCATCGGCGTAAAACCTGTTTCAAGAGAAGGTACTGAGCGTCTCGTGCGTGCGTCTATTCAATACGCACTGGATGAAGGTCGTGAAAGTGTGACCCTCGTACACAAGGGTAATATTATGAAGTTCACCGAAGGCTCCTTCAAAAACTGGGGTTACGACCTTGCAGAGCGCGAATTCGGCGATAAAGTATTCACGTGGCGCGAATACGATGAAATCGTAGAAAAAGAAGGCAAGGAAGCAGGAAATGCTGCTCAGGATAAAGCGGTAAGCGAAGGCAAAATCATCGTAAAAGATGCTATTGCAGACATCTTCCTGCAGCAGATTCTGACACGTCCGAAAGAGTTCGATGTGGTAGCCACTATGAACTTGAACGGAGACTATGTTTCCGACGCCCTCGCTGCACAGGTTGGCGGCATTGGTATCGCGCCGGGCGCCAACATCAACTATGAGACAGGACACGCTATTTTCGAAGCTACGCACGGTACAGCGCCAAAATATGCCGGCCTGGACAAAGTAAATCCATCTTCTGTGATTCTGTCCGGTGAACTGCTTCTTCGTCATCTTGGCTGGAATGAAGCGGCTGAGCTTGTGCTTCAATCCATGGACAAAACCATCGGAAGCAAAGTCGTTACCTATGACTTCGCACGTCTGATGGACGGAGCAAAAGAAGTGAAGTGCTCCGAGTTCGGTGACGCTCTAATCAGCAATATGTAATCCAATCAATTGATAGGAGATGAGCATGCATGGCTATTACGCGCAGAAAAGTTTCAGTTATAGGAGGCGGCTTTACAGGTGCTACTACGGCTCTTATGGTTGCCCAGAAAGAGCTCGGGGATGTAGTGCTTGTAGATGTCCCGGACAATGAAGGACCGACAAAAGGGAAAGCACTCGATATGCTCGAGTCGACTCCGGTAAACGGCTCGGATGTTAATGTGACCGGCACCTCGGATTACGCTGATACAGCTGGCTCGGACATTGTCGTGATTACAGCAGGTATTGCAAGAAAGCCGGGGATGAGCCGGGATGATCTGATTAATACAAATGCAAAAATCATGAAATCTGTCACAAAAGAAATTGTGAAGCATTCACCGGAATGCATTATTGTGGTGCTCACGAACCCGGCAGATGCAATGACTTATGCGGTATATAAAGAATCTGGCTTCCCTAAAAACCGTGTTATCGGCCAGTCCGGGGTGCTCGATACGGCACGCTTCCGTACGTTTGTCGCCCAGGAAACCGGCATATCTGTGGAAGACATCCAGGGCTTCGTTCTTGGTGGCCACGGAGATGACATGGTACCGCTGATCCGTTACTCGAACGCTGGCGGAGTGCCGCTGACGAAGCTCATATCCCAGGAACGTATTGACGCCATTATTGAACGCACACGCAAGGGCGGAGGAGAAATTGTGCAGCTTCTTGGTAATGGAAGCGCCTATTACGCACCGGCCGCCGCTCTTACGGAAATGGTTGAAGCGATTTTGAAGGATAAAAAGCGCGTGCTCCCATCTATTGCTTATCTTGAAGGCGAATATGGATATAATGATCTTTACCTCGGGGTACCGACCATTCTTGGCGGCAACGGGCTGGAAAAGATTATCGAGCTCGAGCTGACAGAGGAAGAACAAAATCAATTGAATACTTCTGCTGATTCTGTTCGTGATGTCATGAAGGCCTTACCGAACGATTAAAGAAGTACTGTGGGCTGCCTGTATCATACAGGCAGCTTTTTTTTGCCTGCAGGCGAAAAGCGATAAACATTGAGCTGTGCTGCCAGCTTATAGTATGATGAATGTGACAGATGCAGCAGCTCGGGAAAATAATCAGGGCCAAGGGGGGCGCTGAGAGGCGGAGGGTTCATATGGCAACAAGGTTGTTGGTAGTAGACGATGAAGAATCTATCGTAACGCTGTTAAAATACAATCTCGAGCAGTCGGGATACACGGTGGATACCGCTTATGACGGCGTGGAAGCACTCCGGAAAGCACAGCAGGTAACGTACGATTTAATTGTGCTCGATCTGATGATTCCAGAGATCGACGGCCTCGAAGTTTGCCGGAAAATCCGGACAGAAAAGATTCAGGTCCCAATTTTAATGCTGACTGCAAAAGACGAAGAATTTGATAAAGTGCTCGGTCTTGAACTTGGAGCCGATGATTATATGACAAAGCCGTTCAGCCCGCGCGAGCTGGTTGCCCGTGTCAAGGCGATTATGCGCAGAGTGGACTATTCCGGGCAGGAAACGGAAATGGAAAAAATAGAAAGTAAAACCATCGGTCACTTAACAGTGTATCCGGAAAATTATGAAGCATACGTGAAAGAAGAAGCGCTTGAGCTGACCCCGAAGGAATTTGAACTACTCGTCTATTTAATTAATCATAAAGGGCGGGTGCTTACGCGGGACCAGCTATTGAATGCAGTATGGAATTACGAATTTGTCGGAGACACGAGAATTGTCGATGTACATATTAGTCATCTGCGTGAAAAAATTGAACCGAATACGAAAAAACCGGTATACATCAAAACGGTCCGTGGTCTTGGCTATAAATTTGAGGAGCCAGCGCCTGCATGAAACGATTCCGTACCCGCCTGATTGTAGCTCTAATGGCGATTATTTTAATCGTTTTGACCGTCGTGGGGCTTGTGATCGGGCAGATTGTCCGTTCTCTTTATGTGGATGAGCTCGAAAACAGTCTGGAAAGAGAGGCGAACCTTTCCGCCTCTATTGCTGAAGAGCGGGATGAAGGAAACTGGGAAGCACTGGCACAGAATATAAGCAGCCAGCTGGATGTCCGCGTGACAATTTTGAATGAAACCGGCGAAGTTATTGGAGAAACGGAAGCTGAATCAGAGGAACTCGACAATCATTTCGGGCGTCCGGAAATAGAGGATGCCCGTGAAAGCGGAGAAGGAAGTAACATCCGGTACAGTAATACGCTGGAGGCGGAGCTTCTATATTACGCAGTCCCTTTTTCGTATGAAAATAATACGTATTATATGCGGCTTGCGATTCCAGTGGAGCAGATCAATGCGACCAACTGGCTGATTTGGGGGACGTTAATTGGCAGCTTCGCTATCGCGCTTCTAATCATTTTATACATTACAACAAAAGTGACAAACCAATTGACCAAACCGATCACTCAGGCTACTAATACAGCCAATGAACTGGCTAAAGGAAATTTCAGCGCCCGGGCTTACGGGGGCGCGCAGGACGAAGTCGGTCAGCTGACCCGGTCAATCAACGTGCTCGCATTTAATCTTGAAAGCGTGACAAAGGAAAACCAGGAGCAGCAGGAGAGGCTCGAAACGCTGATCAATACGATGGAAAGCGGACTGGTGTTTATAAACAGCCGCGGGGAAATTACGTTGATGAATGCCTACTGCGCCCGGATTTTTGAGGAAGATACAAGTCAGTGGCTCGATTTGCTGTACTATGAAGCGATTGATGAGAAAGAAATCATTAAGCTTATCCAGAAGATATTCTTAACGGAGAGCCGGTCGAGTGCCACTGTGCAGATGCTCCATGAACTTGAGGTGCGTTTTTTCCACGTTTATGGTGCTCCGGTGCTGGGGGAAAAAGACGAGCTGCGTGGCATTGTGCTTGTCCTGCATGACATTACAGAGTTGAAAAAGCTCGAGGAAGTGCGCAAAGATTTTGTCGCAAACGTGTCACACGAATTAAAAACGCCGGTGACCTCAGTAAAAGGCTTTACCGAAACGCTCCTGGACGGAGCGATGCATGACGAAGCATTAAGCAGGCAGTTTCTGGACATCATTTGGAAAGAAAGCGACCGGCTGCAGGATTTGATCAGTGATCTGCTGGAGCTTTCAAGAATTGAACAGGATTATTTTGAATTGAGCCGGGCACGGTTCGATGTGAGCAGTACCACAGCAGAAGCTGTTCGCCTGCTTGAGCCTAAAGCGATTGATAAGCATTTGCTGCTTACTTCGCGTGTGGACGCAGAAATTTATATGGACGGGGACGAAGCCCGGTTAAAGCAGATCATTATCAATCTGGTCAATAATGCCATTATTTACACAAAAGAGGGCGGGGAAGTGCAGGTCCGTTTGTTTAAGGAAGCAGAGGAAGTAGTGCTTGAAGTGGAAGACAACGGCATCGGCATCAGCCCCGAGCAGCTGCCGCGTATTTTTGAGCGGTTCTATCGTGTTGATAGAGCGAGAAGCCGTGGCTCGGGCGGCACCGGACTCGGTCTTGCCATTGTTAAGCATCTGACGGATGCTCATGGCGGCCGTATCGAAGTGAACAGCACCAGGGACGAAGGGACAGTATTCACATTGCGTTTTCCTGTGGAAAGACAGCCCGGGGAGGAAGAATTTACAAATTCTTAATCTCCGGTAAACGACCTGTTTACATTTTTGTTATAACATAGTGGTTGAACGGGTTTTCATCCGCTGTTGGTTTTTGCAGCGGGCTGCATCCCTTTGGAACGAAAGCACCCCTTGGCTTTCGTTCTTTTTTTATGCTTTTTTCAGGTAGACATTCTGACGCTGTCCGTGGTGTATGATAAAATATAACGATGAACGTGAAAGCCCGCTTAAGGATGTACATAAGAAGCCGGTTCGGCTTTTTGTAATAAGGAGGACAATAATTTGAGTAAACTAGTGTTAATGGATGGAAACAGTATTGCTTACCGGGCATTTTTTGCCCTCCCTCTTTTAAATAACGATAAAGGCGTGTACACAAATGCCATTTACGGCTTTACCACCATGCTTCTAAAAATTCTGGAGGACGAGGACCCAAGTCATGTGCTCGTGGCCTTTGATGCCGGAAAAACAACCTTCCGTCACGATACTTACAGCGAATATAAATCCGGACGGGAAAAAACTCCCTCTGAGTTGTCTGAACAGCTTCCAGTCATCCGTGAAGTGCTGGACGTTTTTAAAGTCCCTTATATCGAAAAGGAAAACTATGAAGCAGATGATATTATCGGTACGCTCTCGAAACAGGCCGAGGACGAAAACTGGGATGTGCGCATCTATACTGGTGACCGTGACCTGCTGCAGCTGGTCAGCCCCCACGTCCACGTTTCCTTTATTAAAAAAGGAATAACGAATACCGAGCTGTACGACCCGGATGCCATTCAGGAACGATATGGCCTTACTCCTATTCAGATTACCGATATGAAGGGACTTATGGGAGACAGCTCGGATAATATTCCGGGCGTGCCCGGCATCGGGGAAAAGACGGCATTGAAGCTGTTGCAGGAGTATGGATCTGTTGATAAAGTACTGGAATCCATTGATAAAATCTCCGGAAAAAAGATGAAAGAACGACTCGAAGAAAACAAGGAACAGGCGAGAATGAGTAAAGAACTCGCTGTCATTTACCGGGACACGCCGCTTGATTTGGAGCTTCAGCAATTAAAGCATGAGGAATATGACGTAAAAGAGGTAACAGATCTTTTCCGCGAGCTGGAGTTTCAAACGCTATTGAACAAGTTTGATGACGTAGATGAAGCGCAGCAGACTTTCGACGAGCTGGCATACAAACATGTGACAGATGTGCAGGAGGATATACTCGTCTCCCCGTCAGCCCTGGTGGTGGAAGTGCCGGAAGAAAATTATCACCACGGGAGCATCTGGGGCGTAGCGGTTATTAACGAAACCGGCCGGTATTTTATTTCCACAGAAGACGCACTGCAGAGTGAAGCGTTCCAGGCCTGGGCTAAAGACGAGTCCAAAGAGAAATATACGTTTGATACAAAGCGGGCTGTCGTTGCGCTTGGCTGGAAAGGTGTAGAACTCCGGGGCATCACTCATGATACGCTGATCGCCTCCTATTTGATTGACCCATCCGTATCTTCACATCACGTGTCTGATATAGCGAAGCGCCGGAATCTGCAGGTGGTGGATACCGATGAAGCTGTTTACGGCAAAGGTGCCAAACGCACGAAGCCGGAGGAAAATGCACTGGCAGAGCATCTGATCCGCAAAGGTGAAGCTGTCTACCGGCTGCAGGGAAAAATTGAAGAGGACTTAAAGCAGAACGAGCAGCTAGAACTGTTTAGAGAACTGGAAATGCCGCTGTCGCTAGTACTCGGACAAATGGAGACCCAGGGTATCTGTGTGGATCGTTCGCAGCTTGAGACGATCGGTGATGAACTGGACGGCCGTCTCGCAGAGCTTGAAAAAGAAATATACAAACAGGCCGGACGTGAATTTAATATTAACTCGCCAAAGCAGCTTGGGCCGATTCTGTTCGAAGAGCTGGGGCTGCCTGCCATTAAGAAAACGAAAACCGGCTACTCCACCTCGGCGGATGTGCTCGAAAAACTCAGTGACCAGCATGAAATTATTCCGAGTCTGCTGTTGTACCGCCAGATTTCGAAGCTGCGCTCCACGTATATTGAAGGGCTTTTAAAAGTTATTCACCCAACTACAGGTAAAATTCATACGATGTTTAACCAGGCGATTACGCAGACAGGACGGCTGAGTTCGACGGAGCCGAATCTGCAGAACATTCCGATCCGCCTTGAAGAAGGCCGGCGCATCCGGAAAGCGTTCATTCCTTCTGAATCCGGGTGGTCTATTTTATCGGCAGACTATTCGCAGATTGAGCTTCGGGTACTCGCTCATATCGCAGACGATGAGGGTCTCAAGGAAGCCTTTCAAAACAATATGGATATTCATACAAAAACAGCGATGGATGTGTTTGGCGTCGAACAGGAGGATGTCACATCAAACATGCGCAGAAGTGCCAAAGCCGTGAACTTCGGGATTGTGTACGGAATCTCGGACTACGGGCTTTCACAGAGTCTTGGCATTACGCGAAACGAAGCGAAAGAATTTATTGAAAGCTATTTAAAAAGCTACCCTAACGTGCAGAATTATATGAATGAAATTAAAGATGAAGCCAGGCGCGACGGGTTTGTGACCACACTTCTGCACCGCCGCAGGTATCTGCCCGACATGAACAGCCGCAACTTTAACCAGCGCAGCTTTGCAGAAAGAACTGCCATGAATACTCCTATTCAGGGAACTGCAGCTGATATTATTAAAAAAGCGATGGTGGATGTAAGCAAAGCCCTTGAAGAAAAAGGTCTGAGCAGCCGGCTGCTCCTGCAGGTACACGACGAATTAATTTTCGAAGTGCCGGAAAACGAAGTTGAAACCATGCAGGAGCTTGTGCCGGAGCTGATGGAGAAGACAATTGAACTGTCGGTGCCTTTAAAAGCAGATGTGGCACAGGGGCCGACATGGTATGATGCGAAATAAGGAGAGAAAACGATGCCTGAATTACCGGAAGTTGAAACGGTCCGGCGGAATTTAGAACAGTCGGCCGTTGGAAAAACGGTGGAGACCGTGAAAGTATACTGGCCTAACATTATTAAACGCCCCGATGACCATGAAGCTTTTTCTATGATGCTTGGGGGAAAGACGATTGACCATGTACACCGTAAAGGAAAATTTTTAGTCATTTATCTTGAAGATCTGGCTGTTGTTTCTCACTTGCGTATGGAAGGGCGTTACGAATGGAGTGATGGTGGAGAGCCGGATAAACACACGCATGTGCGCTTTCATTTCACCGATGGTACGGAGCTTCGCTATCGTGACGTGCGGAAATTCGGCACGATGCACGTGTTCAGCCGCGGCGAGGAATGGAACGAAAAGCCGCTGAATCAGCTTGGGGCGGAGCCTTATCGTGACGCTTCGTTTACCGCTGATTATCTGCACGCCCGGTTTCAAAAAACGTCACGCAGTATTAAAGCGGTGCTGCTCGACCAGTCAATCATTGCAGGGCTCGGAAACATTTATGTGGATGAAGCGCTGTTCCGGGCAGGTGTTCTGCCGGACGCTCCAGCCGCAGGACTCGGAAAGCCTGTAGTGGAAATCCTTCAAAAGCAGATAACAGAAGTGATTGAAGAAGCAGTAAAACAGGGAGGAAGCACGGTGCGTTCCTATGTGAATGGAGACGGACAGGCTGGTGCTTTCCAATTAAACCTGTTTGTATATGGAAGAAAAGGGGAGCCGTGCAAGGTATGCAGCCATGAAATCGAGAGGGCTGTAGTGGCGGGCCGGGGCACGCACTACTGTCCAGTCTGCCAGACGAAGGAGGGGACAAAATGGTTATCGGTCTTACAGGCGGAATAGCAAGCGGAAAGTCACTGGTGGCAGACGCCCTGCGGGAGCAGGGTCTGCCCGTGATTGATGCGGATGTAATCTCGCGGGAAGTGGTGGAACCGGGGGAGCCTGCCTTAGAGCAGATCATTGAGCATTTCGGTCCGGAAATCCTTCAGTTTGATGGCACACTCGACAGAAAGAAATTAGGCTCCGTCATTTTTAATGATACTGAAAAACGCCAGGTGCTCAATCAAATTATTCATCCGGCTGTCAGGCAGCGCATGATAACCAAACGCGATGATCTCGTACGCGAAGGAAATGAACATGTCGTGCTCGATATCCCGCTTTTGCTTGAAAACAATTTAAGCTTTATGGTCGACCGGGTCATTGTCGTTTATGTAAATGAGACAACACAAAAGCGGCGGCTTGTGGAGCGTGACGGCCGGGGAGAAGAAGATGCGGCCGCGAGAATCAAATCGCAGATGCCCCTTGAAGAAAAAAGGGAGCTGGCAGATGCAGTAATCGATAACTCGGGCACAGAAAAGGAAACAAAAACCCAGGTGAACGAGTTGCTTGAGCAATGGAAAATAAAATAAAAAGCCAGAGTAACCACTTTTCGTAAAAGAAAGTGGTTATTTTTTTAAAATAGGTTGCAAGAATACGCTGTCAATGTGTTATACTATTTTTAGATTTCACTTATAAAAGTATAACATATTTCCAGAGGAGGATATTAAATGAAAACAAGCATAGCGATCAACGGTTTCGGACGAATTGGGCGTATGGTTTTTCGAAAGGCAATGATGGATCCTGAAGTTGAAGTGAAAGCCATCAATGCTATGTATCCTCCTGAAACGCTGGCTCATTTAGTGAAGTACGATAGCGTGCACGGTCCGTTTCCGCTTGACGTAAAATCTGAAGGAGACGAAATGATTGTGGATGGAAAACGAATCCGCCTGCTTCAAAACCGAAACCCCCTCGAACTCCCTTGGGAAGAACTGGGTGTAGATATTGTGGTCGAAGCGACGGGGAAATTTAACCGTGGCCCGGACGCTGAAATGCATATAGAAGCTGGAGCGAAAAAGGTAGTGTTAACGGCTCCCGGCAAAGAAGTCGATACAACCATCGTAATGGGAGTAAATGAAGAAGACTACGATCCGGAACGCCATCACGTAATTTCAAATGCTTCCTGCACGACGAACTGCCTTGCACCGGTCGTCAAGGTGCTTGAAGACAGCATCGGTATTGAAAGCGGTTTAATAACAACCGTGCACGCATACACCAATGACCAGAATAATATGGACAATCCCCATAAAGACCTGCGCCGGGCAAGAGCCTGCGGCCAGTCGATTATCCCGACCTCTACCGGGGCAGCCAAAGCATTGTCAGAGGTGATTCCTTCCATGGAGGGAAAAATGAACGGGATGGCTCTCAGGGTACCGACGCCGAACGTGTCGCTTGTGGATATGGTAATCGATATGAAGCGTCCGGTGACGGAGGAGGAAATCAATCAAACACTAAAGACGGCTTCAGAACAGAAATTAAAAGGCATTATTTCCTACTGTGAGGATCCGCTCGTATCAACAGATTTTAACGGGAACGAAAATTCATCGATTATCGATGCGCTCTCTACTATGGTTATTAACGACCGTCAGGTTAAAGTACTTGCATGGTACGATAATGAGTGGGGCTACTCCTGTCGGGTAGTGGACCTGGTGAAAATGGTCGGTGAGCCAGCCGTCGGGTACTCTTCCGTCGCTTCGTTTTAAAGATCGTTAATGTGGGAAAGCGTTCCGTGAGCGGGGCGCTTTTTTTATTTATCCTCAGTATGAATATCAAATAGAGAAGGTACAGAGCTTATACAGCCCAGAACGCCGTAAATTCAGGGTTTAAGACGCTGCGTGGGAAAACTGGTTGCAAATTGCAAATAAACATCGTATACTGAATTTCGTGCCTTTGCGTCTTTGAATTAAACGGCAGAAATGCACAGTTTCCAGGCGTATACAGGTATACCAACGGTTACTGCAAGGGTTAGTGCCAAATTGGACTAACTTTCCCCCAGAGTAGCCTTTAAAGCGTGACGGGCCGATCAAAACACAGCGACCTAATGATGTAATAAAAAGAAACAAAGGGGGAAACGTACCATGGAAACAATGGGACGCCATGTCATTTCCGAGCTTTGGGGATGTGACGAAGAAACTTTAAACAATGTAAATGCAATCGAACGTATCTTTGTAAACGCCGCTTTAAAAGCAGGCGCTGAGATAAGAGAAGTGATTTTTCATAAATTTGCTCCGCAGGGTGTAAGCGGAGTCGTCATTATTTCAGAATCCCATTTAACGATTCACAGTTTTCCGGAACACGGCTATGCCAGCATCGATGTGTATACTTGCGGGGACCATATTGATCCAAATACGGCGGCTAAATATATTGCCGGTTCCCTCGGTGCCGAAGCGGAAGAAACGATAGAAATTCCCCGCGGAACAGGCCCTATCCGTGTAGAGCGTCCGGAAGCAAACGCCTTATAATACGCATACGAACACCGTTCAAGCAGCTGCCTGTGCTTGAACGGTTTTTTATTGCCTCGACTGGAAGGGATTCAAAGAAATACACAAATTGTCATCCTCCCGCGAGGAGCGAATGTGATATGATAGAACCAATAAAAATAGAGACCGCCCATCAAATTGGAGATGATAATAATGAAATGCCCTGTATGCTACTCCAATGGCACACGTGTATTGGATTCGAGGCCGAGCAATGAAGGCCGTTCCATCCGGCGCCGGCGTCAGTGTGATACGTGCCACCACCGCTTTACCACATTTGAAATTGTGGAAGAACTGCCGCTTGTCGTAGTGAAAAAAAATGGGAACCGTGAAGAATTCAGCCGTGAAAAAATGCTGAGAGGCTTGATCCGGGCCTGTGAAAAGCGGCCAATTCCAATGGAAACGCTCGAGGGCATCGTCTCGAGGGTGGAAAATAAACTGCGGGAAGAGGGACGGACGGAAGTGAAAAGTGAAGAAGCCGGAGAGCTTGTCATGGAAGAGCTCGCGGATATTGATGAAATCGCCTATGTCCGTTTTGCTTCTGTTTACCGGCAGTTTCGTGATATAAATGTATTCATCAATGAATTAAAAGAACTGATTGATAAAGAAAACAAAGAGGATTCATCAAAATCATAAAAAGGAGGGCGGCGCTTTGAGTCTGCATTGGATGGAAGTCAAACCGGTAGACGGGTACTACGTTCGCACAAGTAAAGAATTCAGCGAGAGCACGGATAAAACGATGTCTATGCTCTACCAGCCGTTAGTCGGAAGCAAAGCGATCGCTCTCTACCAGACTCTGCAGAATAAATTGGAAAAGGACTGCTATGAAAGTTCCGAAGCCACCCATCATGAACTGATGGCTTTTTTGCAGATGCCTTTAAATGAAATTTACGCTGCCCGCCGCCTGCTTGAGGGCATCGGGCTTCTCAGGGTTTATGAATTAAAAACACAATCACTGGATAAAACATTTGTGTATGACATCCAGCCGCCTATGTCGCCGCGGGCTTTTTTTCAGGACGATGTTTTAAGTGTATTTTTGTATAACCGCCTTGGGAAAAGTAAATACATTCAGCTGCGCCAGCGTTTTGGCATTTCGGCTGTGCCCGAAGCCGCAGAAGAAATTACGGCTTCGTTCAATGAAGTATTTGCTTCTCTGCATGCATCGGAAATGGCTTCCGAACCGCCTCCGGCAGATGAAGGGACGGAGTTTATCGGCGGCAGTGAGCCGTCGCGTCTGCAGCTTGAAGAAAATGGATTCGATATGGAAATGCTGAAAGCTTCGCTTCCTTCCTTTCTTGACACCTCGCGGCTGTTAACGCCTTCGCTGCAGCAAACCGTGCGCCGGCTTGCTTTTGTGTACCAGCTCTCGCCGATTGATATGGGAAAAGTGATTCAGGAGTCCTTATCAGCGGATGATGAAGTAAACATTGAGGATCTTCGTAAAAAAGCAAAAAATCATTACCGCATGGAGCATGGAGCAGCCCCGCCTGCGCTCGGAAACCGTACAGAACACCAGGAGCCAGCGCCGGCAAAGGACCGCCCTGTGTCCGAGCAGGAGCAGATGAAGCAGTTTTATGAACAGACGTCCCCGGTGACGTTTCTTCGTTCGGTTGCCGGAGGAGCGACTGTACCGGAATCCGATATTCATCTCGTGGAGGAGCTTTTATTCAGCTATCGTTTATCCCCGGGAGTGGTAAATGTGTTGACCGACTATGTAATGCAGAAAAATAACATGAAATTAAGCAAGGCGCTTGTGTATAAAATCGCCGGCCAGTGGACACGAAAAAAAGTACATACTGTAGAGGATGCTATGAAGCTTGCGAAGGAAGAGCATAAGCAGGCACAGGAACGGCTGGCGCCTAAAAACAATTATGCGAACAAACGCCAGCAGGGCTATGTCCGAAACGATAAACTGCCTAAATGGCTGGAAAAAGAAGAGCAGTCGGAAAATACGCCGGAGAAAGGTACAAACTCCACGCAGGAGGAGCAGCTGTCGAAGGAAAGGGAGCGCTTTGAAGAAATGCTGAAGGAGCGCCGGGAAAGAGCAAACCGTTAAAAGAAAGGAGGCGGCTGGATGGATTCGATCGGATCATCGTTAAACAGATGGATGGACAAAGATTGGAAGGAGCGGATGGCGAGACTTGAAAAAGAAGTATTTGCCTATCCGGGAGTCATCGATTTTAAACGCCGTCATCCGCATATACCAGCGGAAGAATATGAAAAAAACAAGGCAGCTTTATTTGAGTATAAGCGGGAGCGCAGCAACTGTGATGCCTGTCCGGGGCTCGAAAACTGCCCAAACCTGATGCAGGGGTACCAGCCGGAATTGATGGAAGACAAAGGAAAAGTGACGGTTGCCTATCATCGCTGTTCACTAAAGGTACACGATGACGAAAAGAAAAAAAGACAGGCCCTTATTAAAAGCTATTATATCCCAAAAGAGATTCTGCACGCTTCCTTTGATCAGGTGGACATGGACCATGAATCAAGGGCGAAGGCAGGGACCGCAGCACTTCACTTTGCATCGACCACCGTGCCCGGGGAGGACGGACAGGGACTATACCTGTACGGAAAATTCGGGGTCGGTAAAACGTATATTGCCGGAGCTATTATGAATGAACTGGCAGAGCGCAGCATCGGCTCGATGATTGTACACGTGCCGGATTTTTTCCGGGAGATCAAGGAATCGTTATCGGATAATACGGTGAGGGAAAAGGTGGACAGCGTCAAAGGTGTGCCGGTGCTCATACTCGACGATCTTGGAGCCGAGTCAATGAGTGCCTGGACAAGAGACGATATTTTAGGCGTTATTCTGCAGTACCGGATGATGGAAAAGCTTCCTACTGTCTATACGTCCAATTATGATTACAGTGAACTTGAAGAGCATTTGACGTATTCCCAGAAGGGCGGTAACGAGAGGCTGAAGGCTAAGCGCATCATGGAGCGCATCCGCCCGTTCACAGAAGAAGTCTTCATGGATGGACAGAACCGCCGGGGATAATTGGAAATACAGAGGGCATTCTAAGTGTATAATACAAATAAATATGCTACCATGATGATAGCGCCCAGCATGCAGAAAATGGGTTGGATTCGCGGTATTTTCATGCGAGCGCCACAAAGGAATTTTCTGGAGGGTATACAAATGAACATTGATGGAATATTGGAACGGGCACTAAACGGAGAACGACTGACAATGGAAGATGCTGTCCGCTTGTATGAAAGCGATGAAATAGAAAAAATGGGAGCTGCCGCGGATGAAATTAAAAAACGCTGGCACCCGGAGCCTGTCGCTACCTTTAACATAGGCCGGAATGTCAATTACACAAACGTCTGCGATACTTTCTGCCGCTTCTGTGCATTTTACCGCCGGCCGGGCTCGGAAGAGGGCTACCTTCTTTCGGATGACCAGATCCTGCAGAAAATTAAAGAACTCCAGGATGTTGGAGGAGACGAAATTCTAATGCAGGGTGGAACCAACCCGAATCTTCCATTTGAATACTATACGAACCTGCTCAAAAAAATTAAAAGCCATTTTCCTGACGTAACGATGCACTCGTTTACGCCGGCAGAAGTCTATAAAATGATGGAAGTTTCCGGCCTGTCATTGAGAGAGGTATTAACGGCTCTTCACGAAGCTGGTCTGGATTCGCTTCCGGGCGGCGGTGCCGAAATACTCACAGAGAAAACGAGAAAACGGATCAGCCGCTTGAAATGCACGGCCGATCAATGGATCGACTGCATGAAGATGGCTAAAGAGGTTGGTATGCACGGTACGGCAACGATGGTTATTGGCTTTGGCGAATCAAACGAAGAGCGGGCAGAGCATCTGTGGCGCATTCGTGAGGCGCAGGATGAATCCAACTGCTTTTTGGCCTTCATATCCTGGACCTTCCAGCAGGATTACACAAGCATGAAAGGCGAGCGTATTACACCGGAAGGCTATCTCCGGAACGTAGCCATTTCGCGCTTATTTCTGGACAACATCCCGAACTTCCAGTCCTCCTGGGTAACAGCAGGACCAGAGACAGGGAAACGCTCCCTTTCCTACGGCTGTAATGACTTTGGCAGTACCATGATGGAAGAGAACGTCGTCTCTTCAGCCGGTACCACGCACAAAGTGAATATCAACCGAATTCTTCGTTTAATACGGGAAGCAGGCTACACGCCGGCGCAGCGCAATACGAAGTATCATACGCTTCGGGTGTTTGAGGGAGAAGAGAACAGCGAAAAAGACTTTGTAATGCAAAACTAACTACAGGTTGCATCATAAGGAGCTTTTCGCTATGCTGAAATAGCGAAAAGGAAAATGCAAGGATGAGGACATGAAAATAAAACAGGCGTCCCAGAGAAGAGAACCAGGGCTGGAAGTTCTCTACGAACCGTTTTATTTTTACCCCCTCGGAGCTTCGGCAGGGAACAGCAGTATCTGCCGGCGGGCCCCCGGCCGTTACCCGGATAGAGTCGTCCCTGCGCTTGGGACGGAAACTAGGGTGGAACCGCGGCTGAGCCCGCCCCTTTCGAGGGGGCGGGCTTTTTTATGTGTTTTTTGGTTTATTACAGTTATAAAAGGAGGACAAATCACAGTGGCAGAACAGACAATCACGCTCATATTTCCAGATGGGAACGAAAAATCATATGACATCGGCACGACCACAGAAGAAGTAGCCGGAGGTATCAGCTCAGGCCTGAAAAAGAGTGCACTGGCAGGAAAGATCAACGGAAGAATGGTGGATCTTCGCACTCCGCTCCGGGAGGACGGTCAGATTGAAATCATTACGTACCAGTCCCCGGAAGGCCTTGAAGTGCTCCGGCACAGCACCGCACACGCGATGGCCCAGGCGGTGAATCGCCTGTTTGATGACGTGCAGCTTGGCGTCGGCCCGGTGATTGAAAACGGGTTTTATTATGACATTGATATGGCGCACCAGCTGACGCCGGAAGACCTTCCCAGAATCGAAAAAGAGATGAATAAAATCATCGATGAGAATCTGGAAATTATTCGCGAGGAAGTGTCCCGGGAAGAAGCAGTCCGCTTTTTTAAAGAGCTTGGTGACGAGCTGAAGCTGGAATTAATTGAAGATATCCCGCAAGGAGAACAGATTGCGCTTTACCGGCAGGGAGAATTTGTCGATTTATGCCGCGGCGTCCATGTACCGCAAACATCCAAATTGAAAAAGTTTAAGCTGATGAACATTTCCGGGGCTTACTGGCGCGGAGACAGCAATAACAAAATGCTGCAGCGTATTTACGGCACCGCCTTTGAAAAGCAGTCCCAGCTTGATGATCATTTGAAAATGCTCGAAGAAGCCAAAGAGCGCGATCACCGTAAAATCGGCAGAGAGCTCGATATATTTACGACAAGTCAGACAGTCGGGCAGGGACTTCCGCTCTGGCTTCCGAACGGTGCCACAATCCGTCGGATTATTGAGCGCTATATTGTAGATAAAGAAGTGCGCCTCGGCTATGATCACGTGTATACGCCGGTGCTTGGTTCCTCCGAGCTGTATAAAACGTCGGGCCACTGGGACCACTATCAGGATGATATGTTCCCGCCGATTGAAATGGACAATGAAACCCTCGTGCTTAGGCCGATGAACTGTCCGCACCATATGATGGTTTATAAAAATAAAAAGCACAGCTATCGCGATCTGCCGGTCCGCATTGCAGAGCTCGGGACGATGCACCGTTATGAAAAATCCGGGGCGCTTGCCGGCCTGCAGCGCGTGCGGGCGATGACGTTAAACGACGGTCACATTTTTGCCCGCCCGGATCAGCTGAAGGATGAATTCATTCGTGCTGTAAGGCTTGTCCGTGAAGTCTACCATGATTTTGGCATCAAGGATTACACCTTCCGGCTTTCGTACCGGGACCCGGAGGATAAGGAAAAATACGTGGATGACGACCAGATGTGGGAAAATTCCGAGCGCATCTTGAAGGAAGCGATGGATGCGATTGACGCTGAATACGTAGAAGCAGAAGGGGAAGCAGCATTTTACGGCCCGAAGCTCGATGTCCAGGTAAAAACAGCGATGGGCAAGGAAGAGACGCTTTCCACCGTCCAGATCGACACCCACCTTCCTGAACGTTTTGATCTCACGTATGTTGGAAGTGACGGAGGCGAGCATCGTCCGGTAGTAGTCCACCGGGGCATAGTGTCCACGATGGAGCGCTTTATCGCTTTTCTGCTTGAAGAATACAAAGGCGCTCTACCGACGTGGCTTTCTCCTGTTCAGGTGAAAATTATACCGGTTTCGCCTGACGTTCATCTCGACTATGCGAAAGAAGTAGAAATGGCGCTGCAGGCATCAGATGTCCGGGTGGAAGTGGATACGAGGGATGAAAAGCTCGGCTACAAAATCCGTGAAGCCCAGACGCAGAAAATTCCTTATATGCTTGTGCTTGGCGACAAAGAACAGGAAGCAAACGCCGTAAATGTACGCAGATACGGTCAGCAGGATTCAGAATCACAGCCGCTGAATGATTTTGTGGAAAATGTAACAGCGGCTATTAATGAATATCGGTAAAATGGTTGACGTCCTAATGGACCCGTGCTAAGATGTCCTAGTGTGAAAATAATTAATCCCTAAAGAAGAAGCGCCCGCTTCTCACCTGACCGACAAACGTTGGCTGGTTATTATCAATATATTGAATGTGTAGAGCATATATTCTGTATACGTGTGGGCGCTTCTCTGTTTCAGAGGGTGTCTGCACGTTTTTTTCGTTGTGCCAATGGTATGTATTTGCGTGGAAGCCCCGCGCACTAAATTTCTGGAGGTGGCTTATTATTCGTAAGGACCAAAAGGTAAACGAGGGCATCCGTGCCCGTGAAGTTCGACTCATCGACGCTAACGGAGAGCAGCTTGGAGTGAAATCAAGGAACGAAGCTTTAGAGCTGGCCGGGAAAGAAAACCTTGACCTTGTTCTTGTCGCTCCAAACGCGAAACCGCCTGTCTGCCGTATTATGGATTACGGTAAATATCGTTTTGAACAGCAGAAAAAAGATAAAGAAGCCCGGAAAAAGCAAAAAACGATCAACGTGAAAGAAGTTCGTTTGAGCCCGAGCATTGAAGAACACGACTTTAATACAAAGCTGCGTAACGCACGCAAGTTTTTGTCTAAAGGCGATAAAGTAAAAGCAGCTATCCGCTTCCGCGGTCGTATGATCACACACTCTGATATCGGTAAAGAGGTACTTGACCGGTTTGCTAAAGAATGTGAGGACGTAAGTACGATTGAGACGAAGCCGAAAATGGATGGCCGCAGCATGTTCCTCATGCTCGCTCCAAAAGCGGAGCAGGAACGGGAGCAAAAAGAAGAATCCAGCAAAGAAGAATAGACAGCGGTTTTTTCCGTTATATTAAAAAAGGAGGATGTCACTTATGCCAAAAATGAAATCTCACCGCGGAGCAGCAAAACGTTTTCGCAAAACAGGAAGCGGCCGTGTAAAACGCGCACGCGCATTCACGAGCCATATGTTTTCGCATAAATCCCAAAAGCAAAAGCGTAACCTTCGTAAGCCGGAGCTTGTTTCCAAGTCCGACTACAAGCGTATCAAGACACTACTGCCGAAAACGAAAAAATAAGCACGACCAAATAATTGAGATAAGCTAAGGAGGGGTTGACGATGCCAAGAGTAAAAGGCGGATATGTGGCACGTCGCAGACGTAAACGAGTATTAAAACTCGCGAAAGGTTATAGAGGTTCTAAGCACAGACTGTTTAAAACAGCACAGGAACAGGTAATGAAGTCCCTGCAGTATGCTTACCGGGACCGTCGCCAGCGCAAACGCGAATTCCGTAAGCTGTGGATTGCACGTATTAATGCAGCAGCGCGGTTGAACGGCTTGTCCTACAGCCGCATGATGCATGGCCTGAAGCAGGGCGATATCCAAATGAACCGTAAAATGCTCGCAGACCTTGCGGTAAATGACGAAAAAGCATTCGCAGAGCTTGCTGAAAAGGCGAAATCAAACTTATAATTAAACAAAAAAGCGGAGCGCCCGGTAATAAGGCGTTCCGCTTTTTATTGTTTTTCGGGCTGTTTTGCTTCAAGCTGCTGCATAAACTCTTTCACCGGACTGTTCCACTCAATGGCAGCTTCCGGATAGAGAGAAAGAATTTCCCGCTCGAGAAATGTGAAATCCTCGCGCTGGAAGCCGCGCAAATGCTCGCTTTCAATTACCCACAGTGAAATCGTAACTACTTCAAACGCTTTTTCGGTTGTACCTACGTATTTTTCGCCTTCAAACATGACGCCTTTATGGGTAGCCAGTAAATTTTTCCGTACGTTTTGCTGGTCATCCAGCAGGTAGAATTGTTTTTTGTGGTGGGCTGCTTCCAGTTTTCTCCTTGAATTATTCCAGTACCTCCAGAACGAGTAAATGATAATAATAAGAGCGATCAACAGCAGCACCCGTAAAAGAATACCCAATCTTTACACCCTCCTCTGCATCTATCGGATTAAGCGTACATAAGCCTCGTCATTTCTAATATATACGCACAGTTTACTAAAAAGTTTCACAGGCGCCAGGGTACGATAGATTATGTTTGAGCCCTGCGGCAAAGTTCTTTATACTGAATATGGAAGAACCCGCACCACACCGCTTGTACTGATGAGAATATTAATTCAGAGCGTTAATAATATTTTCCCTTTGCATGTGTGTGTAAAACAACCGTACATAAAGGAGGCAGCATGAAATGGCAGAATTAGATCCAACATTGCAGATGCTAAAGGACCTCACGGACGCAAACGGCGTTCCGGGGAACGAACAGGAACCGAGAAAAGTGATGACCCAGTATATTTCTCCTTACGCTGATGAAATGAGCACCGATCGGCTGGGAAGCCTGATTGCTAAAAAAACCGGCCAGGCCGGCGGCCCGAAATTAATGATTACCGGACATCTGGACGAAATTGGTTTTATGATATCGGGAATCGATGAGAATGGCTTTTTGAAATTCCAGACCCTCGGGGGATGGTGGAGCCAGGTGATGCTCGCCCAGCGGGTGAAGGTGATGACCAGAAAAGGAAACATCACCGGCGTCATTGGCTCAAAGCCGCCGCATATTCTGCCGGCGGAGCAGCGCAAGAAAGCGATGGAAATTAAAGATATGTTCATCGATATTGGTGCTTCAAGTAAGGAAGAAGCAGAATCATTCGGTGTACGTCCGGGAGATTCGGTCGTGCCGGTGTGTGACTTTGAAGTGATGAATAATGAAAAACTGCTGATGGCGAAAGCCTGGGACAACCGTATTGGCTGTGCTATCGCGATTGAGGTGCTAAAGCGCCTCGAAAACGAATCCCATCCGAATGAAATTTACGGTGTCGGGGCTGTACAGGAGGAAGTTGGCCTGCGCGGAGCGAAAACAGCAACCAACCTTATTCAGCCGGATATCGGCTTTGCAGTCGATGTAGGGATTGCCGGGGATACGCCGGGTGTTACAAGTAACGACGCCAGGGCGAAAATCGGCAAAGGCCCGCAGCTTCTAATGATGGATGCTTCCGTCATCGCACACAAAGGTCTGCGTGATTTCGTTGTCGGGGTGGCTGAAGAGAAAGAAATTCCTTTTCAGTTCGACATGATGGCAAACGGAGGTACAGATGCAGGGTCTATTCACCTGTCCGGTGAAGGAGTGCCGGCTATGGCCATTACGATTCCGACCCGCTATATTCATACCCATGCGGCTATTCTGCACAGGGACGACTTTGAGCATGCCGTGCAGTTAATCGTAGAAATTGCGAAGCGTTTAGACCGGGAAACAGTGGAGTCATTAACGTACGAAACGTAAAAACACAGCCTTTCTGTCCACGGCGGACGGGAGGGCTGTTTCTTTTCTTTCTGCCGTGGGGCAAAGTGTGCTACGATAAGAGAAAATACTGGGGGAGACAGCGAAGTGAAGCGGATAGAATCGGCAAAAAACCCGAAAGTAAAAGAGATAAAAAAACTTCATAAACGTAAGGAACGGGAAAGGTCAGGACTTTTTTTAATTGAGGGAGACCATGCGCTGACAGAAGCTGTGCGGTCACAGGCCTGGATTGAAGAAATTTTTATCGAAGAGCATAAAGAGTGGCCTGAGGTTTTTAATGAAATACCAACACCAGCGACAGAAGTAACAGAAAGCGTGATGAAAGAAATCAGTTCTACGGAAACGCCGAAAAATATCGTAGCTGTATGCAGAATTCCTGAATTTTCTAATGTGAGAAGCGGCGGATATTCTTTTTTTGTGCTTGTCGACAGCATTCAGGATCCGGGTAATCTGGGAACGATCATCCGGACGGTGGACGCGCTTGGAAAGGGCGTAGTCGTTCTCGGCACAGGAACGGTGGATGCATACAACGAAAAGGTGGTCCGGGCGACGCAGGGCTCGTTGTTTCATGTTCCGGTCCTGCAGGAGGATCTTGGCGAATGGCTGGAATGGCTGCAGGAAACGGACATTCCGTGCTTTGGCACATCGCTTGATGAAGGAACGTCGTATTCGGCACTTGAGCCACAGCCGTACTTTGCGCTAATTATCGGCAATGAAGGAGCCGGTGTACAAAAGAAATGGCTCGAGCGGACCGACCAGAACCTGTACATTCCGATCCCCGGCCAGGCAGAATCACTAAATGCGGCTGTCTCTGCCGGCATCCTGCTGTATCATTTGAAGCAGACGGATTGGTGATGGTTGCAATCGGGCCGGGCTTTTTCTATAATAATGCATATTGAAACATATAAACACAAATGCGCAGATGAAGAGTAGTAGCATTGCTTCCTGCTGAACAGGGAAAAGGTATCGCTGACTGAAAATACCTTACAGTAAGGATTTGTGAATTCGCTTCGGAGCAGCCGCTGGAGTATTCCCCGTGGAAGAAAAGCGTGCCGGAACCTGTCGTTACAGGAGAGTGAGCTGTGCACTGCAGCTAACAAGGGTGGTACCGCGAGCCTTCGTCCCTTTCAGGGAGAGGGCTCTTTTTATTTGGCATAAAAATGGAGGGAACCAGGATATGATAGAACGTTTGGAGGAGCTGCAGCAGGAAGCGCTGCAGCAGATTGAAGAAGCTGGCGACACAAAAGAATTAGAGCAGGTGAGAGTAAAATATTTAGGAAAGAAAGGCCCAATTACGGAAGTGCTCCGGGGGATGGGGCAGCTGTCCAAGGAGGAGCGTCCTGTTGTCGGTCAAAAAGGGAACGAGGTACGCGAAGCCATTCAGGAGCGTCTGGAGAAAAAGACGAAAATACTTGCCGATGAAGCATTAAAGGAAAAACTCAAAAAAGAGACGCTGGATGTAACACTTCCGGGGCGTAAAGTTCAGCGCGGGGCGAAGCATCCGCTGACGAGCGTGGTGGAGGAGATTGAAGATATTTTTATCGGCATGGGATTCGAAGTGACTGAAGGACCGGAAGTCGAAACCGATTATTACAACTTTGAAGCCATGAATCTGCCAAAAGACCATCCGGCCCGGGATATGCAGGATTCTTTTTATGTCAGCAGTGATCTGCTGTTGCGTACGCAGACGTCGCCTGTGCAGGCCCGCTCGATGGAACGCCACCACGGCGAAGGACCGGTGAAGATTATCTGCCCGGGCAAGGTCTACCGCCGGGATGACGATGACGCTACTCACTCCCACCAGTTTATGCAAATCGAAGGACTGATGGTTGATGAAAATATCCGGATGAGTGATTTAAAAGGGGTGCTCGAAACATTTGTGAAAAAATACTTCGGGGAGGAAAGAGAAATCCGCCTACGCCCGAGCTACTTCCCGTTTACCGAGCCGTCTGCAGAGCTTGATGTTTCGTGCGGCATCTGCGCCGGGGAGGGCTGCCGCATCTGCAAGCATACCGGGTGGATTGAAGTACTCGGGTGCGGAATGGTGCATCCGCGGGTACTGGAGATGAGCGGTTTTGATCCGGAAGTATACAGCGGCTTTGCCTTTGGAATGGGAGTGGAACGCTTCTCCCTGCTGAAGTACGGCATTGATGATATCCGGCATTTTTACACGAACGATATGCGCTTTTTAAAACAATTCACTCGAGTATAGAAGGAGAATGCAGACATGTTGATCTCATATAAATGGCTGAAAGATTATGTAGATATTGAAGATATTACTCCCGGGGAAATTGCTGATCGTCTGACTACGGGAGGCGTGGAGGTAGACGCCCTGTACCGGCGTGCCGAACCAATTGAGGGTTGTGTCGTCGGGTACGTTACCGAAGCCAAAAAGCATCCGGATGCGGATAATTTAAACATCTGCCAGGTGGATCAGGGAACAGAGACTGTGCAGATTATCTGCGGAGCTGACAACGTGGCTGCCGGACAGAAGGTCGTAGTGGCAAAGCCGGGCACCTTGCTGCCCGGGGGTATGGAAATTAAAGCAACGGAAATACGCGGCGAGGAATCCAACGGCATGATTTGCTCTCTCCAGGAGCTCGGTGTGGAAGCCAAACTGGTTCCTAAACACGTGGCTGAAGGTATTTTCGTCTTTGATGAGGATCCAGAGACGGGATCGGATGCAGTAGAAGCTCTTGGCTGGGACGACACGGTAATGGATCTCGACATTACGCCAAACCGCGCCGACTGTCTCAACATTCTCGGTGTTGCCTATGAAGTAGCGGCCCAGCTGGATCGGACCGTTCAGCTCCCCGTAACTTCAGTACAGGAAAGCGAAAAGCCCGCATCGGCAGCGGTCAATGTGAAAATCGAAAACGGGGAGGACACTCCCTATTACGGAGCAAGAGTCGCTGAAAACATTGAGATAAAGCCGTCCCCTTATTGGATGCAGAACCGTTTGATGGCAGCAGGCATCCGGCCAATCAGCAACGTTGTAGACATTACCAACTATGTGCTGCTTGAATACGGGCAGCCGCTGCATGCGTTTGATTTTGATGCTTTTGGTTCTGACGAAGTACTCGTGCGACGAGCTTTTGAAGATGAAGAAATACAAACGCTCGACGGCAATAAGCACCACCTTTCCACGGAGCATTTGGTTGTAACCAACGGCACAAAGCCGACAGCTCTCGCAGGAGTGATGGGCGGAGAGCACTCAGAGGTCAGCGACCAGACAACAAATATTCTGCTTGAAGCAGCTCTTTTTCACCCGTCCCTGATTCGCCAGGCGTCCAAGGACACACGGATACGCAGTGATGCAAGTGTCCGGTACGAACGGGGGCTGGACACTGAGAGAGTCGAGCAGGCAGCAGACCGGGCAGCGCACTTATTCGCTGAATACGCAGGAGCCTCTGTGCTTCAGGGCATCGAGCAGGAGGATCATCGGGAACCGGGTGGCCGCTGGGTCCGGGTGAGTGACCGCCGGATCAATCAGCTGCTTGGAATGGAGCTCAGCGGTTCAGAAATGGTCGGTATTCTCGAACGTCTCGGCTTTCAGACCGCAGATAAGGAAACGAGCAGTATCGAAGTATATATCCCAAGCCGCCGTCCGGATATTCGTATCGAAGAGGACGTGGCAGAAGAAATCGCACGGATGCACGGCTATCAGGATATTCCGAGTACATTGCCTAAAGGGGCTACGACCGCCGGAAGCTTAACCGCCGAACAGAAAAGAAAACGGACAGTACGTCGCTTTCTAGAAAGTGCCGGCCTGAGTGAAGCTGTCACCTATTCTCTGACGACCGCCAGTTCAGCGTCCCGTTTCACCCTTTACCCGGAAAAGTATACGATGGAAGTATCCATGCCGATGAGCGAAGACCGCAGAGTGCTGCGACAGAGCCTGATTCCTCAGCTTCTTGAAGGAGTCAGCTATAACCGCAACCGCCAGACGAAAGATATCGCTCTTTTTGAAATGGGCTCCGTATTTCTTTCCGAAGAAGCGAATGCTGCTGTACAGCCGGAAGAGCGTATTATGCTTGCTGCAGTAGTAAGCGGCAGATGGGAAAGCCACCTGTGGCAGGGAGAAACGAAAAATGCAGACTTTTATGTGATGAAAGGAATTGCTGAAGGCATTCTTGAGGAATTGCACGTAGAAAGCCGTGCTTCGTTCACTCTGGCAGAGCGCAGTGATATGCACCCTGGTCGTACCGCAGATATACTGCTCGACGGAGAGACAGTGGGATATGTCGGCCAGATTCATCCAACGACGGCGGGGGATTGGGACATTGCTGAAACGTATGCCCTGCAGGTCGATTTAACCTCCCTGCTTCAGGCGGTGGAAACGCCGGTTCGTTATCAAACACTGCCGCGGTTTCCTTCCACTACCCGTGATATCGCGATCGTGGTGGATGAAAATGTGGCTGCAGCTGAAGTGAAAGAGGTTATTGAGTCCGCGGGCGGAAGTACGCTGTACAGCACCTCCCTGTTTGACGTTTATCAGGGCGAGAATCTGACGCCCGGCAAAAAATCCCTGGCGTTCACCCTGGTGTATCTGGATCCGGAAAGAACGCTGACAGATGAAGAGGTCAGCTCCGCACATGACCAGGTGCTTCGTATGCTTGAAGAAAAAACCGGGGCAGAGCTCAGGCAGTAAACAGCTGCCGGGCATCTGCCGGTTTAATAAATGGCCTGTACAGGGAAATATATTCAGAGTCATTTTATTCTGTTACTATTAAAGAAAAGGCACATTCAAGAACAGGGGGCGGAAGACGTGGCTGATGATCAAAGTAAAAAACGCACTACGGTTACGATATACGGCCAGCAGTACACGATTGTCGGTGATGAACAACCCTCGCATATTAATCAGGTCGCCAATTATTTAGATAAGAGAATGAAAGAGTATAAAGCATACAATCCTTATTTGGATACGACCCGCCTTGCGGTATTGACGGCTTTAAACGTAGTAGATGACTATATCAAACTCAAAGAAGAAGTAAACAAGGACAAAGATTCTGAAGGATAATGGCTATGGAAATAGTAATAAACGTTCTGCTTGTTGTGATTTTAATCGGAAGCTTTTTCACAGGACTTCAAAGAGGCTTTGTTCATCAATTGCTTCGCCTGGTCAGTCTGGTGGCAGCGTTTATTGTTGCGTTTTTATTCTATGAAGAAGTGGCACAGTTTTTAGAGCAATGGATCCCCTATCCATTCGGCCAGCAGGCGGAAGGGACATTTCTTGCTGCTTTTGATACCCGCAGCTTGTTTTATTATTCGATTGCCTTTCTTCTTTTATTTATCGCCACCCGTATCGTTGCCGGCTTTTTGACCGGAGCAGCAGGCGGCATCGCCAGGCTTCCGGTGCTTAGAACGATCAATTACTGGCTTGGCGGTGTGCTCGGCGTGCTGGAGGCGTACGTGATTTTATTCGTTGTACTGGCAGCAGCTATGCTGATGCCGTTTCCGGCTCTTGAGCCGGTAGTGAACAATTCGGTAATTGCCAGTTTTATATTACATGAAACCCCATGGCTTTCCGGCTGGTACGAGCAAATCATGCCGGCAGACCCCGGGAACATGGACGGCCCAATAGAGAATGAAGGCTGACTTCCCTGTGTTTCACAGGGGAGTCTGTTTTTATGTCTTCAGCCCGGCGGCGTGAGCTTAGACAGAATTATTAACTCCCGTTATACTCAAAAAAGAATGCCTAGCATGATTAAAGCTGACATGTGGAGGAGAATAGCATGAATAAAAAAGATCTTATTGGCCATTTGGAAACAATCGCTGTATATATGGAAATTAAGGGTGAGAACCCATTTAAAATTTCTGCCTACCGTAAAGCGGCTCAGGCGCTTGAATATGATGAGCGTTCACTGAGTGAAATTGACGATGCAGGCAGCCTAAAGGGCATCGGTAAAGGAACAGCGGCTTTGATACAGGAATGGCGGGACAATAACGGGGAAACAGAACTGATGCAGACGCTGACAGAAGAAGTGCCGGAGGGATTGATCCCGCTGCTGAAGCTGCCCGGACTCGGCGGAAAAAAAGTGTCGAAGCTCTATCAGGAGCTGGACATAACAGACCGGGACTCGCTGGAACAGGCGTGTTTAACCCATGAAGTACAGAATCTCGAAGGCTTCGGGGCGAAAACCGAGCAGAAAATACTCGAAGCGCTCGCGGAAGAAGGCAAGCGTCCGGAACGACTGCCAATTGCTTATATGCTGGAAATGGCCCAAAAGCTTGAAGCGTCTCTGGATCAAGTGGAAGGTGTCCAAAGATATGCGCGTGCAGGCAGCCTGCGACGGGTGGAAGAGTCGGTGAAGGACCTGGATTATATTATGAGTGTGGAAGATGCAGAAAATGTCCGTAAACAGCTGGTGGAGCTGCCCGAAGTAACGAAGGTGATTAACGATGGTACAAGCAAGGTCAGTGTTGAAATTAAAGGGGAATTTAATGTTCAAGTAGATATTCGCCTGGTAGAGGAAGAAGATTTTGCGAGCACCCTGCATCATTTCACCGGATCTAAAGACCATAATGTACAAATGCGCCAGCTGGCAAAGGAACGAAATGAAAAATTAAGTGAATACGGTATTGAAGATCAGCATGGACGCAAAACAACGTTTCAGAATGAAACCGAATTTTACGACCACTTTGGTCTGTACTTTATTCCTCCCGAAGCACGACTAGGGAGAGATGAGACGGATAAATTCCGGCAGCCGTATCCATATATCGAAAAGAAACACATTCGCGGTGATCTTCATATGCACACAACGTGGAGCGACGGCTCTCTTTCCATCCGCGAAATGGTGGAGGAAGTGAAGAAGCACGGCTATGAGTGGCTGGCTCTTACAGACCATTCCAAATATCTCCGCATTGCCCACGGACTGGACGAAGAAAGAATCCGCAGGCAGATAGAAGAAATACGAAACGTCAGGGAAGAAGAAAAGGATATTCAAATTTTTGCCGGAATTGAAATGGATATCCGGCCGGACGGAACGCTCGATATTGAGGAGGAAGTTCTCGAAGAGCTCGACGTTGTGATTGCTTCCATCCATTCCTCCTTTTCCCAGACGGAAAAAGAAATTATGAACCGGCTTGAGCAGGCGCTCGAGCATCCGGAAGTAAACGTTATTGCCCATCCGACAGGAAGACTTTTAGGGCGCCGGGACGGATACAAAGTGGATATAGACCGGCTGATGAAGCGGGCAGGCGAAACGAACACGGCTCTCGAGCTGAATGCCAATCCCAATCGCCTTGATCTTTCGGCCGACTGGCTGAGAAAAGCTGCTGAGCATAATGTGCGTATTGCAATCAATACGGACGCCCATAATCCTGGCATGCTTGAACACATGGAGGTGGGCGTCTCCATCGCTAAAAAAGCACTTCTGCAGCCGGAGCAGGTCATAAACACGATGACAGCGAAGCAGTTAAAAGAATGGCTGAAGCGTAAGAAACAATAGAACAACCAAAGAGGTGAGCATTGTTGAATGATAGAACACTCCGTGTGCTGGAATACGAAAAAATGAAAGAGCAGCTGCAGGCTCATGCCGGCTCCACTCTTGCTAAAGAACGAATTGAACAGCTTCAGCCCTACCGGGAGCTCGCAGAAGCAAAGGAAGCACAGAACTTCACCGCAGAAGCGGCCAAAGTAATACGGCTTCGGGGCCAGGCGCCACTCGGCGGCATTCGCCAGATCCATGCCCACGTGCGCCGCGCACAAATCGGGGGCATGCTGAACGCGGGCGAGCTTAAAGAGGTTTCGGACACGCTGTACGCCAGCAGGCGGATACGATCGTTTATTCTGGATATGACAGAAGAGACGGTGGATCTCCCGCTGCTTGAGGGATTGGTACGGCAGATAGTGGCGCTTCCGGAGGTGGAAAAGCAGATCCGGGATTGTATAGATGAAAACGGGGCGGTGCTCGACAGCGCAAGCTCCGCTCTGCGTGGACTCCGGCAGCAGATGAGAAGTCTCGAATCGTCGGTGCGTTCGAAGCTTGAACAGTATACCAGGTCGCCGGACCAGCAAAAACGCCTCTCCGATTCCATCGTAACGATACGTAATGACCGGTATGTACTGCCGGTGAAGCAGGAATACCGGTCATCCTTTGGCGGTATTGTCCACGATCAGTCTTCAACAGGGGCTACTCTTTTCATTGAGCCCCAGGCGGTCGTTTCGATGAATAACGAATTAAGAGAAGCCAGGCTGAAAGAACAGCGGGAAATTGAACGGATTCTCCAGGAGCTGTCTTCGTATATTGCTGAAGACGGGGAGGAGATTCTGGTGAATATGAATACGCTGACCGAGCTCGATTTCACCTTTGCCAAGGCCTACTATGCAAGGGACCAGAAAGCGGTGCAGCCGGAGCTGAACAATGAGGGGAGATTCCGGTTCATGGAGGCACGGCATCCGCTCATTGATCCGGAAGAAATGGTACCGCTTGACCTGGAGCTTGGAGAAGAGTTTGGAACGCTTGTCATTACCGGGCCCAATACCGGGGGGAAAACCGTGACTCTTAAAACGGCCGGTCTGCTGACGCTGATGGCCCAGTCAGGGCTGTTTGTTCTCGCAGAAGAAGAAGCAGAGGCCGCTGTATTTTCGAAAGTGTTTGCCGATATCGGGGATGAACAGTCCATTGAGCAGAGCTTAAGTACATTTTCTTCCCATATGACAAATATTGTAGATATTGTTAAACAGGTGGACAGTGAATCGTTCGTGCTTTTTGATGAGATAGGCGCTGGCACCGACCCGGAGGAAGGCTCGGCCCTTGCCGTCAGCATACTGGACTATGTCCAGGAAGCCGGAGGCAGGTTAATTGCGACAACCCACTACAGTGAACTGAAGGGATATGCGTATAACCGCGAAGGAGTAATGAATGCAAGCGTTGAATTTGACGTGGAAACATTGAGGCCAACCTACCGGCTGCTCGTCGGCGTACCGGGTCGAAGCAACGCGTTTGCTATTTCCAGGCAGATAGGCCTGCCGGATTCTATTATTTCCAATGCGGAAAAAGAAATGAGCACAGATACAAAGCAGGTCGAAACGATGATTGCTTCTCTGGATGAACAGAGAAAAGAAACAGAATCGGCGTGGCAGGAGGCAGATGACCTCCGGCAGGAAGCATCCAGGCTCTGGCAGGAATTGAACACTGCCTGGAATGAAGTGCTGCAAAAACGGGATCAGATTATTGCAAACGCGGAAGGCAAAGCAAAAAGTGAAGTCGATAAGGCGAAAGCTCAGGCGGAAGAAATTATTGCCGAGCTGAAGGAAATGCAGAAGGAAGGCGCGGAAATTAAAGAGCACCGCCTGATCGAAGCCCGCAGGCAGATGGAACAGGCGGCCCCTGTGATGACTAAAAAGCAGAAACAGGTGAAACAAAAAGCCCAGAAAGAACGTACCTTTGAAGTAGGAGATGAGGTGAAGGTGCTTCGCTTCGGGCAGCGCGGACACATTGTGGAAAAGATAAATGACAAGGAATTTCAGGTGCAGCTTGGCATTATGAAAATGACAGCGAAGCCTGAAGAAATGGAAAAGCTCAAATCAGAGCCCGCAAAAGAGCCTAAACGGCAGGTCGCCACGACTTCTACAGCGGCCCCGGCGAAGCCCGAACTGGACCTGCGTGGTGAAAGGTACGAAGACGCCGTTCAGCGCCTTGAAAAATACCTCGATGAAGTGGTGCTCGCTGGTTACCGGGAAGTTCATATTATTCACGGAAAAGGCACTGGCGCTCTTCGCAAGGGCGTGAAAGAATATTTGAAAAACCATCCCAGTGTAAAATCAACCAGGGATGGCGGTATGAATGAAGGCGGCATCGGTAACACGGTGGCAGAACTTAAGTAAGCGGAGGGGTGCACGTGGATGCGTGGATGGATAATGCTTTTATAAATACAGCCGGCAACTTTAGCGTTGCTGTGCTCTTCCTGGTGATTTTTCTATGGATATTTGAAGTTATCACTCCTTACCGTAACTGGGAAGAAATCAAGAAAGGAAATATCGCTGTCGCTCTGGCGACCGGTGGGAAACTATTTGGGGTTTCCAACATTCTTCATTATTCCATCATGCATAACGACGGCATTCTGTTTATGCTTCTATGGGGTTTTTATGGTTTTATATTATTGATTTTAAGCTATTTAATTTTTGAATTTCTTACTCCTATGTTTAAGGTGGATGAAGAAATCAGCCAGGATAATCGTGCAGTCGGAATTATTTCCTTTATCATCTCAGTGGGGATT
Organism: Marinococcus halotolerans DSM 16375; assembly: GCF_000420725.1. Lineage (GTDB taxonomy): Bacteria > Bacillota > Bacilli > Bacillales > Marinococcaceae > Marinococcus > Marinococcus halotolerans. Next base: position 71,566 of record NZ_ATVM01000005.1, read on the forward strand.
TCTTTTGTAATAGGTGCCGGAATTATCACTTAAATAGAAAAAAATGTAATATAAAAGCCACAAACAGTTAATTTATTAGGACTATATACGTGCATTAAGGTTGACATCTCTGTACGGATTATGTACATTTATAACTAACTAAAATACTATGCCAGTATTACCTGAACGCAATGAAGCGCCTTACTCTGTTACGGGAGTGAGGCGTTTTTAAAGGCATTATTCAGGCGGGATAAAACAGAAACCGGCATGATGGTTGGTTTTGTTTGAAAGGGCGGCAGATACGTATGGGGAAAAATCCAAACAGGAAACATGCACAGATTATCGAGGCGGGGATCAAGGTAATCGCTGAACACGGTTATCACCAGGCGAAGGTGTCGGATATTGCTAAAGAGGCAAAGGTAGCAGACGGAACGATTTATTTGTATTTTAATAACAAGGAGCATATATTAATTTCCATTTTTGAAGAAAAAATGCAGGAGTTCATGCAGAAGCTCGAGACCATCATGCAAAGGGAGGTTTCTGTTAAAGAGCAGCTGTTTGAAATGGCCCAGCTACAGCTTGAATTTATGGAGGGCCGGCCGGAGCTCGCTACGCTTGCCCACTTTGAACTTTTGCAGACAAAGGGCGAGATTCATGACAATATGCAGCGCATACTGTCTCCGTTTTTTCAGGCGGTTATCGATATTGTAAACAGGGGAAGCGAGGAAGGGGTCTTCTCTTCCTCGCTTCCCACAGAAATCGGAAGAATTTGTTTTGTCGGCATACTCAATGAAGCGATTACTACGTGGGTCATGGAAAAGGGAAGCTATTCGCTGGCGGCGCAGGGACCGGTACTTGCGGAAATAGTTTATCAGGCGCTGCAGGCGGATATATAGTCAGGTAGAACCGATGAAAAATTTTAAGCTAAACGTTAGCCAGTAAAGCAAGGGAATGCTATAATAACGAAGAATAAATGCAAAGATAGAGATATAAAGGAGGAACCATTCATGGCTATTGTCAATGTATCGGACCAAAACTTTGCAGGCGAAACGTCCGATGGAGTAGTACTTGCGGACTTTTGGGCGCCCTGGTGCGGGCCTTGTAAAATGATCGCTCCGGTGCTCGAAGAAATCGACACTGAAATGGGCGAACAGATTAAAATTGCTAAATTAGATGTTGATGAAAATCAGGAAACAGCCGGAAAATACGGTGTGATGAGTATTCCAACACTAATGATCTTTAAAGATGGCGAAGTAGTCGAGCAGGTAGTCGGCTTTCAGCCTAAGGAACAACTGGTGGAGCTTTTGAACAAACATTTGTAAAAACACGAAACTGCTGGTCTCTGGGCCGGCAGTTTTTTGTTTCTCCTTCTTTTAAAAAAGGAACACCATAGATATTACATGCCAAGAGGGGTTGAGCGCATGACTCAATTAAAAGAAAAGCTGGCTATTCTGCCGGATCAGCCTGGCTGCTATTTAATGAAAAATAAACACGGCACTGTTATATATGTAGGCAAGGCAAAGGTTTTAAAAAACCGGGTGAGATCCTATTTTACAGGGTCGCACGACGGGAAGACCCAACGGCTCGTAATGGAAATTACCGATTTTGAATATATAATGACCTCTTCCAACCTGGAAGCATTAATCCTTGAAATGAATTTGATTAAAAAGTATGAACCAAAATACAACGTGCTTCTTAAAGACGATAAATCGTATCCGTATATTAAAATCACCAACGAAGAGCATCCCCGTCTGATTATTACGAGAAAAGTTAAAAAGGACGGCGGGAAATATTTCGGCCCGTACCCGAACGCCGGGGCGGCAAATGAAACGAAGAAGCTGCTTGACCAATTATATCCGCTGCGTAAATGCCGGACAATGCCCGACCGGGTCTGTTTGTACTATCATATCGGCCAGTGTCTGGCCCCCTGCGAGTTTACGGTGACAAGAGACCAGTACGACGATATGATTCAGCAGATTGCCCGGTTTTTAAACAACGGCCACCATGAAATCCGGGCGGAGCTTCAGACTAAAATGGAAACTGCTTCCGAACAGCTGGAATTTGAACGCGCTAAAGAGCTGAGGGATCAAATTCAGCATATTGATTCCGTAATGGAAAAGCAGAAAATGTCTGTGAAGGACCAGGTGAACCGCGATGTGTTTGCCTACAGCTATGACAAAGGCTGGATGTGTGTGCAGGTATTCTTTGTCAGACAGGGGAAATTGATAGAAAGAGACGTTTCCCTTTTCCCGATGTATCAGGAGCCGGAGGAGGATTTTCTTACATTCTTAGGCCAGTTCTACATGCAGGAGCAGCATATGAAGCCGTCAGAAATATTTATTCCGGACTCGGTGGATGCGTCCATGGCGGAACAATTCGTAAACGTGCGGGTTCAGCAGCCAAAGCGGGGACAAAAAAGAGAGCTCCTTGACCTGGCAGAAAAGAATGCCCGACAGGCGCTCAGCGATCGCTTTGCATTGATTGAACGGGATGAAGAACGGACAATAAATGCGGTGGAACAGCTCGGTGAAGCGATGGGCATCGATACTCCTTACCGCATGGAGGCCTTCGACAACTCGAATATCCAGGGCACAGACCCGGTAGCGGCAATGGTTACTTTTGTGGACGGCAAACCCTGGAAAAAAGGATACAGAAAGTATAAGGTCCGGGATGTAAAGGGGCCGGATGACTATGCATCCATGCGGGAAGTTGTGCGCAGGAGGTATATCCGTCTCTTAAAAGACGAAGCGGAGCTGCCGGATCTGATTCTTATTGATGGCGGGAAAGGCCAGTTAAGTGCGGCCGTCAGCGTTATCGAGGATGAGCTTGGCTTAAATATTCCGGTGGCGGGACTTGCCAAAGACGATAAGCACCGCACCTCGGAGCTTTTAATAGGAGAAGAGGGCATCAGAGTTCCTCTTGAGCGGCACAGCTCCGCCTTTTATCTGCTGCAGCGTGTTCAGGACGAAGTGCACCGTTTTGCAATCACCTTTCACCGCCAGACGCGCGGGAAAACGATGTTTTCCTCTCTGCTGGACGACATCAACGGGATCGGGCAGAAGCGCAAACAGATGCTTTTAAAGCATTTTGGTTCAGTGAAAAAAATGAAGGAAGCATCCTTTGAGGATTTTAAACAGCTGTCTCTCCCGGATGATGTTATTGCGGAGCTGATGAAAAAGCTGGAGGAAGATTCGGCACCTTCGAAGTAAAAAACGTTCGCTGATACACATCAGCGAACGTTTTGCTATGCAACGCAGGTCAGGCTACTCCCATTTAATATGCATAGTCGTGGATTTTTTCTTTTCTTCTATGTAAGTTTCCGCGTATGTATTCTTCATCCGGGACCACTGCTCTGCTAAAAAGCCGCCTTCTAAAGCTTTCGTGAACGAATTTGCCTTTTCGTCAACGGACAGCTCAGCAATGACATCTTTTTTTCTTTCTTTTTTCCAGACGATTTCTCCCCACCCGGCATCACGGAAAAAATCAGCCACCTCTCCGGAGGAACTGCATGGATAGCGGCGGGCGAGCTGTTTGCCGGCCCAGTACAATATCGCATGCTCGTCAGAGCCTAAAATATCAGGAAGAACATTTTTCCGCAGTAATTCATATCCGAAGGAAGCCGGTTTATTTGTTTCTTCTTCCATTTCCATCACCACTTTCTTCATCTAATATTATACACGCTGGAGTTGGAAATCTCTATAGATTCCCAAAATCATACATGATATACTAATGCACGATTATGACGGAGGGACCGATATGAAAAATATTTTTGCAGAAAAAATGACACCATTTCGCATGATCATCGGTGCCTACGTTTTTTCAATGCTGTTGTTCAGTTTACTGCTCTGGCTGCCGATTTCGCATCAGCCGGGGCATGAATTAACATATATAGAAGCTTTGTTTACCTCAGTATCCGCCGTGAGCGTAACAGGTCTGACAGTCATCCAGGTATCTGACACCCTGAGCGCTGTTGGAATTGCGTTTTTAGCACTGGCGATGCAGGTAGGCGGCATTGGAATTATGTCTCTGGGCACATTCGTGTGGATGGTTTTTGGAAGAAAAATTAATTTGTCCCAGCGGTTACTGATTATGGTGGACCAAAATCAGTATAAGTTTTCGGGAATGGTGAAGCTGATGAGAAACATATTGCTTCTTGCTTTAGGAATTGAAGCGATGGGCATGCTGATACTCGGTACATACTTTCTTCGTTACTTTGACTCAACGTGGGAGGCGTATTATCAGGGCGGCTTTGCCGCTCTGAGTGCTTTTACCAATGCAGGCTTTGATGTCACAGGACAGTCGCTGATTCCATTTGCTGAAGATTACTATGTCCTGTTTGTCGTCATAACTCTGATCTTTGCCGGAGCAATTGGCTTTCCGGTTTTGATGGAGGTCAGGGAATATTTAACCAACAGGGAACGGTTTAATTTCAGTCTGTTTACGAAAGTGACGACTACGACTTATTTTCTCGTGTTTGTGCTTGGAGCCGTCAGCATATGGGCGCTTGAATTCGGCTTTTATTATGACGGTATGGCCTGGCATCAGCAGTTTTTCTTCTCGATGTTTAATTCAGCGACCACAAGGAGTGCCGGGCTGTCGGTAATGGATGTTTCGGCGTTTTCCCTGCCGACGCTTCTTCTGATGTCGGGATTGATGGTTATCGGGGCGAGTCCGTCGAGTGTTGGGGGAGGCATCCGGACGACTACACTTGCTGTAATGTTTTTAACGATTCGGAGCTTTGCGCTTGGACGTTCGGATGTAAAAGTGTTTAACCGCCAGATCGATCCGGAGGATAAACAGCGGACATTTATTGTTATTTCTTTTTTCATTGTAGGGTTATTGGCTGCAATTACTCTAATCAGCGCATTCGAACGCGGGAATGCGGAAGTGGAATTAATTGATATTATTTTTGAAACAAGCTCAGCCTTTGGAACCTGCGGGCTTTCGACCGGACTGACGGATGATTTTTCCACCCCGAGCCAAGTACTGCTCATGTGCCTGATGTTCATCGGGCGGGTGGGGATATTGGTATTTTTATTCTCAGTGAAAAAGAAAGAAACGAAATCACATTATAGATATCCAACAGAGCGCATAATTATTGGGTAGCCGGAGAGATGGTTCTCCGGCTCTCTCTATTGCCGGGGGAAGTGAACCGTATAAACGATGAATAATATACATTTAAGATGCTGTATACGTTTTCTTGACGGGCAATTTTAGGGGGAGTACAATTAACGTAACGTTTCGTACAATTCCTTGAATATTTCTTTTCCATTTTGTGACTAATTGGTTGTATCGTGCATGCATATGCATTTTGCGAAAAGGAAAAGAAGCAGGAGGCGCGGCCGGCATACAAGTACATAGGAAACAGAAATCTGTAATTCTGTTTAGTATGCGGGTGGCGGAAAGTTCAGCAAGGGGGTAATGGAGCCGGAAAAGAAAGCAAGGCAGAAAAACAGGATGGAGAGAATTTTTATGCTAATGGAGGAGGATGAATATGGCTTTAAATAAGGAATTTGCCGCCCGGAGGCTGCACTCGCTTCTTGGTATTATTCCAATTGGACTATTTTTGATGCAGCACTTCGTAGTAAACCATTTCGCGACCAGGAGTGCTGAAGCGTTCAACGGAGCGGCTCACTTTATGGAAAACTTACCGTTTCGTATCTTTTTAGAGATGTTTCTCATTTATATTCCTATACTGTTTCACGGGATTTACGGACTTTTTATCGTATTTCAGGGCAAGGCGAATGCGAAGCGCTTTGGCTACTTTCGTAACTGGATGTACATTTTCCAGCGTATCACCGGGGTTTTCCTGTTAGTATTTATTACCTGGCACGTCTGGGATACGTGGGTACAGGCGCAGTTTTTCGGCGCTGAAGTAAACTATCAGATGATGGCTGATATCGTAGCGAATCCTTGGATGCTCGCATTTTACATCGTAGGTATCTTGTCTGCCACATTCCACTTTTCAAACGGTTTATGGTCATTTTTGGTTACATGGGGGATTACGGTTACGCCAAAAGCCCAATTGGCTGCAACATACTTCACTTTAGCCGTTTTCGTAGCAATGTCTGTGATTGGCCTTCGCGCTATTTTCGCATTCGTATAAGATCGGTTTTTTAATAAACTAAAGGAGTGAAACATCCGCATGAGTAATGGAAAAGTTATTGTCGTAGGCGGCGGACTGGCAGGACTGATGGCAACAATCAAGGCCGCTGAAGCAGGTTCTCAGGTGGACTTGTTTTCAATTGTACCGGTAAAACGTTCTCACTCTGTCTGTGCTCAGGGCGGCATGAACGGTGCCGTCAATACAAAAGGGGAAGGGGACTCCCCGTGGGAGCATTTTGACGATACTGTATACGGAGGCGACTTTCTGGCAAATCAGCCTCCGGTAAAAGCTATGACAGAAGCGGCTCCGGGGATCATTCATCTGATGGACCGCATGGGCGTTATGTTCAACCGGACACCGGAAGGGCTGCTCGACTTCCGTCGTTTCGGCGGCACCCAGTTCCACCGTACAGCTTACGCCGGAGCAACGACCGGTCAACAGCTGTTGTACGCGCTGGACGAGCAGGTTCGCCGTTATGAAGTAGAAGGGCTTGTCAATAAATACGAGGGATGGGAGTTTCTTTCGGCCATTCTTGACGAGGAGCAGACCTGTAAAGGGATCGCTGCCCAAAACCTTCGTTCGATGGAAATTGAAACGTTCCGGGCTGACGCAATCATTATGGCTACGGGCGGCCCTGGCATTATTTTCGGTAAATCCACGAACTCCATGATCAACACCGGCTTTGCCGCCTCATCGCTTTATCTGCAGGGCGTCAATTATGCCAATGGTGAATTTATCCAGATTCACCCGACTGCCATTCCCGGCGATGATAAGCTCCGGCTGATGAGTGAATCTGCGCGTGGGGAAGGCGGACGTATCTGGACGTATAAAGACGGCAAGCCTTGGTACTTCCTTGAGGAAAAATATCCGGCCTACGGCAACCTGGTTCCGCGGGACATTGCAACGCGTGAAATCTTTGATGTCTGTGTTAACCAAAAACTGGGTATTAATGGGGAAAACATGGTTTATCTCGACCTTTCCCATAAAGATCCGCATGAACTCGACGTAAAGCTTGGCGGAATTATGGAAATCTATGAAAAGTTCATGGGTGACGATCCGCGGAAAGTGCCAATGAAAATCTTCCCAGCCGTACACTATTCGATGGGCGGCATGTGGGTTGACTATAACCAAATGACAAATATCCCCGGCATTTTTGCTGCCGGTGAGTGTGACTACTCCCAGCATGGCGGTAACCGTCTCGGAGCCAACTCCCTGCTTTCCGCTATTTACGGCGGCATGGTTGCCGGTCCGAACGCGGTAGAGTATGCCAACGGCCTGGAAAAATCAGCAGAAGACCTTTCTTCTACACTTTTTGAGACAAAGAAACAGGAAGAACAGCAGGAGTTCGATAAAATTATGAACATGGATGGCACCGAAAATGCCTACGCGCTTCATAACGAACTCGGCGAATGGATGACAAACAACATGACCGTGGTTCGGCACAACGATAAGCTGCTTGAAACGGACGACAAACTCCAGGAGCTTCTTGAGCGCTGGGAGAACATTAATATGCACGACAGCTCCAAATGGAATAACCATGCGGCAATGTTCACCCGCCAGCTTAAAGGAATGATCCACCTGGCCCGCGTGATGACGCTCGGAGCTTATCACCGTAATGAAAGCCGCGGTGCCCACTATAAGCCGGAATTTCCGGAACGTAATGATGAAGACTTCCTGAAAACCACGAAGGCCCAGTACAACCCGGAGACCAATCATCCGGAATTTGAGTACGAAGATGTTGACACATCGCTGATCAAGCCGAGAAAACGGGATTACTCCCAGGCAAAAGCATCTTCTGAGAAAGGAGCAAGTAACTAATGAGTGATGCACAAGCGCAAGAAACGCGTAACGCAGAAGAAACCGACACAAAAAAAGTGAAGTTTATTATCACCCGTCAGGATGACCCGGACAGTCCTTCCTATGATCAGGAGTTTGAAGTTCCTTACAGAGAAAACATGAACGTTATCTCCGCCCTGATGGAGATCCGCAGAAATCCGGTCGACAGCCAGGGTAACCAGGCTAATCCGGTTATCTGGGATATGAACTGTCTTGAGGAAGTGTGCGGCGCCTGTTCGATGATTATTAACGGTACAGCCCGCCAGTCCTGTACGGCCCTGATTGATCAGCTTGAACAGCCGATCCGTCTGGAGCCGATGAAAACATTCCCGGTGATGAGAGATCTCCAGGTAGACAGAAGCCGGATGTTTGATTCCCTGAAAAAGGTCAAAGCATGGATTCCGATCGACGGGACGTACGATCTTGGTCCGGGACCGAGAATGGCGGAAAATAAACGCCAGTGGTCGTATGAGCTTTCCAAGTGTATGACGTGCGGCGTGTGCCTCGAAGCCTGCCCGAACGTAAACGATGATTCTTCATTTATCGGTCCAGCAGCTATTTCCCAGGTTCGCCTGTTCAACTCCCATCCAACAGGGGAAATGAACAAATCCGAGCGTCTGGAAGCCTTGATGGGTGAAGGCGGGATCAGTGGCTGCAGCAACGCCCAGAACTGTGTGGAAGTATGTCCGAAGGGCATTCCTTTAACAACCTCCATTGCCGCTATGAACCGTGAAACAAATATCCAGTCGTTTAAAAACTTCTTTGGCGGCGGGAACTAATTGAGAAAAAGGCAGCCTCCGGGCTGTCTTTTTATTTGTGTCTTATGAAAATTACAGGCATGCAGTACCCGGCAAAAAGGGCGGGAAAGCCTGGCGAGGTCTTGAAGGAGGGAACCGCTGGGTCTGTTCTTGTTTCCCTTAAATCAGAGTGGTACAATGTAACAGTATTTACATACTGAAACCGCTAATAATAGCAGTGCACTGGATGCTCTGAATTTACGGAGCAGTTCGCAGTTGCGACTTTATTAAGGGTGAAGTACAATATAAAAAGCCTGCTTTCGAGAAAAACGCACACGCTGCGTATTTCATAGTGAAAGCGATCTATATTGAAAAGGGGTATGAATCATGCAGGAAAAAACATTTACTATTACAAACGAAACAGGAATCCACGCGCGCCCAGCAACGCAGCTCGTAAACAAAGCCGGCCAGTTTTCTTCAGATATTTCTTTAGAATATAACGGCAAATCGGTAAACCTTAAATCCATCATGGGTGTTATGTCTCTTGGCGTTGGAAAAGGCTCCGAAGTTACAGTTAAAATTGAAGGTAACGACGAAGAAGAGGCAATGGAAGCAGTCGATCAAGTGATTAAAGAAGGGCTTGGAGAATAATGAGTGCCAGCCTGACCGGAATTGCTGCCTCAAAGGGGATAGCGATTGCAAAAGCTTTCCTTTTGGAACAACCGGAATTGGACGTAAGTAAAAAACCGGTGGATAACGCCCAGGACGAAATTGCAAGATTTAAAGAAGCAGTCCAGGAGTCCAAGCAGGAACTTCAGGTTATTAAAGAAAAAACACTACAGGATATGGGAGAAGACCAGGCGGAGATTTTCTCTGCACATCTGCTCGTACTGGAAGACCCTGAGATCATGGACGGCGTTTCCAGTAAAATTACGGAGGAAAGTGCCAATGCAGAGTATGCTCTCAGTGAAGTAGCGAACATGTATGTAGATATGTTTGAGAACATGGATAATGAATACATGAAAGAACGTGCTGCAGATATCCGGGACGTATCAAAGCGTGTTCTCATGCATTTGTTTGGTCTTGAAAACACCAGTCTGGCAACGATTGACCAGGAAGTAGTCGTTATTGCTGATGACCTGACGCCGTCTGATACTGCACAGTTGAACGAATATGTGCGGGGTTTTGCTACAGACATCGGCGGGCGCACGTCCCACTCTGCGATTATGGCCAGATCAATGGAAATCCCGGCTGTAGTGGGCACCAAAGAAGCAACGGGTACGATTAATCAGGATGATCTTTTGATTGTTGACGGCCTCGAGGGCCGGGTTATCATCAACCCAAGCGACGAGGAAGTGCAGGAGTATAAAGAGAAGCTCGAGCAGTTTAACCGTCAAAAAGAAGAGTGGGCAAAAATGGTCAACGAGCCGACGAAAACTGAAGACGGTCATACGGTGGAATTAGCAGCTAATATCGGCACTCCAAATGACCTCGACGGTGTTTTATCGAACGGTGCTGAAGGTATCGGTTTGTACCGGACAGAGTTTTTGTATATGGGCAGAAATGAACTTCCTTCCGAGGAAGAGCAGTTTGAAGCTTACAAAGAAGTGCTGGAGCGTATGGAAGGAAAGCCGGTCGTTATACGGACGCTTGATGTCGGCGGTGACAAAGAGCTCCCTTATCTGGACCTTCCAAAAGAAATGAATCCGTTTCTCGGCTTTCGTGCAATCCGCCTCTGTCTCGAAGAAAAGGATATGTTCCGTACACAGCTCCGTGCTCTGCTGCGGGCCAGCTCTTATGGGAAATTAAAAATAATGTTCCCGATGGTGGCAACAGTAGAAGAAGTGCGTGAAGCGAAATCGATGCTTGAACAAGCCAAAAAAGAGCTTCAGGATGAAAACATTGATGTCTCCGAAGATATTGAAGTGGGAATTATGGTAGAAATTCCTTCCACAGCGGCAGCAGCAGAAATTTTTGCTAAAGAAGTGGATTTCTTCAGTATTGGCACAAACGATTTGATCCAGTACACTCTTGCTGCAGACCGGATGAGCGAAAAAGTAGCTCATTTGTACCAGCCTTATCACCCGGCGATTCTTCGTTTAGTTAAAAACGTGATCGATGCTGCTCATAAAGAAGGCAAATGGGCAGGTATGTGTGGTGAAATGGCCGGAGAGCCTGTAGCGGTCCCTCTTCTTTTAGGACTCGGATTGGATGAATTCAGCATGAGTGCTACCTCAGTGCTTCCGGCAAGAACCCAGCTCCGCTCGTTGAAAAAAACGGACGCAGAGGGTCTCGTAGAGGAAGCGATGAAATGTTCCACAGCAGATGAAATTGCTGAACTTGTTGAGAGTAAAGGCTTTGTTATTCAATAAGCTGAAATCAGAAAAGCGAAAAGCCTGGAACCGTTCGTAGGTTCCAGGCTTTTTTGTGGGTGATGAAACGTGTATTTTCTTGTATACTGAAAAAGTTGATGTTCTACAGCTGAATAAGCTTCGGAGCGGAAATTGTAAAATTGTCAGCAGCTCTGGTGCCGCGCAGAAGACATAAAAACCTGAAGGGCTCCAACAAGCTGAATAACAAGGTCTGAAAATGGAGAGAAGCAAACATGAAACAACCTATTGGCGTTATTGATTCGGGTCTTGGCGGCCTGACTGTTGCCCGTGAAATTTTGAGGCAGCTGCCGAAAGAAGAAATGATATACATAGGAGACACTGTCAGGTGTCCATACGGGCCCCGTCCGATTGAAGAAGTAAGGGAGTTTACCTGGCAGATGATCGCACGACTGCAGTCTGAAAATATCAAAATGCTTGTAATTGCGTGCAACACGGCAACGGCTGTAGTGCTTGAGGAAGTAAAACAAACATTGGATATTCCGGTCGTAGGGGTGATTACACCTGGGGCTATATCCGCGTTAAAGGTAACCAAAACAGATCAGGTGGCCGTGATTGGCACCAGCGGAACCATTCACAGTGGTGCCTACGAACGGGCGTTAAAATCTATTAATGAAGATGTGGAAGTTACGTCACTTGCCTGTGTGCCCTTCGTACCGCTTGTAGAGCAGGGGCAGTGCGAGGGCAGAGCCGTTCTTGATATTGTGAAGCAGACGCTCCTGCCGTTAAAACAAGCTTCATATGATACGCTGATTTTAGGCTGTACTCATTATCCGCTGCTTGAAGGTGTCATCCAGGAGGCGGTCGGGCCGGAGATTCAGTTGATTTCCTCCGGCGATGAAACAGCCAGGGAAGTAAGTACGCTGCTTAATTATCATGAAACGTTAAACGCGGGGGAAATCCCTCCGTTTCACAGGTTTTACACTACGGGCCCCGAAGAAGAATTTCGGAGCATAGCAAACCAGTGGATGGACCAGCAGATAGAGCAGGTGGTCTCCATTCAACTCGATAATGATGACCAGTTTGTCGGAAGTGAAAAGAAAGGAAGATTGCATGCATCGATTGGACGGAAGGAAATGGAATGAGCTTCGTTCTATTCAAATTGAAACGGATTATTTAAAGCACCCGGAGGGTTCGGTACTGATCTCCTTTGGAGAAACAAAGGTAATTTGTACAGCAAGTATTGAAGAACGGGTCCCTCCTTTTATGCGCGGAGAGAAAAGGGGATGGATCGCAGCCGAATATTCGATGCTGCCCAGAGCGACAGAAACCCGTAATATTCGCGAAGCAGCCCGGGGTAAGCTTACCGGAAGGACGATGGAAATCCAGCGCTTAATCGGTCGGGCTCTCCGGGCGGTAGTGGACTTGAAGCTTCTCGGAGAACGCACTGTCTGGATTGACTGCGACGTCATCCAGGCAGACGGAGGCACCCGCACGGCTTCAGTAACAGGAGCTTTTATTGCTCTAGCTATGGCTGTGCAGTCCTACCATGAGCAGGGGAAATTTAAAGGCTTTCCCATTACAGATTACTTAGCAGCTGTTTCCGTAGGCCTTAACGCTGAACAGGAGACTATTCTTGACCTTGCCTATGCAGAAGATTCACAGGCGAATGTAGATATGAATGTTGTAATGACGGGAAAAGGCGAGTATGTAGAAGTGCAGGGAACAGGCGAAGAAGCCTCCTATACGAGAGAGCAGCTCAATAACATGCTCGACTCTGCAGAGGCAGGAATGCATGAGATCATTCAGCTTCAAAAGCAGGTTATCGGGCCCGCGGCAGCTTCTATCCAGGAGAAATTTTCAGAGAACGAAAATGGAAGGGAGTTATAATGAAAACAGTAGTAATAGCTACAAAGAATGCGGGAAAAGTGAAAGAGTTTGAACACATGTTTGGCAGCGGGTACAAAGTGGAATCGTTACTGGAGAAAAATATTGATGATATTCCAGAAACCGGCGATACCTTTGAAGAAAATGCGATTATTAAGGCAGAGGCTGTGCGGGACCACCTCAACTGCACGGTGGTTGCAGACGATTCCGGTCTGGAGATTGACGCCTTAGACGGGCGTCCGGGTGTTTACTCCGCACGTTATGCGGGAGAAGAAAAAGATGATGAAGCGAATATAGAGAAAGTGTTACATGAAATGAAGCAGGTGCCCCGAAGCGGGCGCAGTGCCCGCTTTGTGTGTGTACTGGCTGTAGCATTTCCGGACGGCAGTGTGCACACATTTACGGGAACATGTGAAGGGGAAATAGCAGAAGCGAAAGCTGGCGATAACGGCTTCGGCTACGATCCTGTTTTTTATCTGCCGGACTACGGGAAAACAATGGCAGAGCTGCCTGCAGAAGAAAAGCACCGCATCAGTCATCGGGGCAGGGCTCTTGAAAGGCTCCGGGTTCAGGGACAAAATCTTCTCGAAGACGACTGAAAATAATTTTTAAGAATCATAGAGAGTTGGAGGCAGAAATAATGGACATTTTAGTGGTAAGCGATAACCATGGAAGTGAAGAAGTATTAAAGCAGGTGCTTGACCGCCATCAGAATGGGGTTAGTGCTGTACTGCACTGCGGAGATTCGGAAGCCGCGCCGGACAACAAGCTGTTAAACAACGTGCATATCGTCCAGGGCAATGTGGACAGTCCGGGGAATTTTCCTGATGAACTAACAGTGGATGTAGGTCACATTAAAACGTACCTTACCCATGGACATTTGTACCAGGTGAAAACATCTTATGCTTCGCTCTTTTCCAAGGCTGAAGAGATCAATGCGGATCTGGTTTGTTCCGGTCATACTCATGTAGCGGGAGCATTCGAGGAGGATGGAACGATTTTTGTGAATCCAGGAAGCCTGCTGCTCCCGCAGGAGCGTCCCGAGCAGACCTATGCTATCGTAAATGTCTCTAACCAGGGCCAGTCGATCAATGTCCATTTCTATGAAAGAGAGTCAGGCAGCGAGCTTCTTGATCTTTCGCAAAGCTTTCCGTTTCCAGAGGGAGAATAAAATCCCTCCGGAAACCTTTATTGACTTTTAAGAAGAAATATTTTAACATAATGAATGTCGCAAAAAACAGATGTCCCAGTAGCTCAGCTGGATAGAGCAACAGCCTTCTAAGCTGTAGGCCGCAGGTTCGAGTCCTGCCTGGGACACCATTTCCTAATTAATAATATGTTCAGAGACAGAAGAGGGCTTCCTTTTCTGTCTCTTTTTATTTATTTTCAGGTATTCGGAAGGCGGGGCGGAATGAAAGCAGAAAATGCTTCAGGGGGCTTTTTCTCCGGCGTTAATTAAAAAAGTTGTCAGGTTATATTTCAGGGCAGTGGACAATAAAGATTATATATGATGCAGAAGTACAAATTATCTAAAAAGTTTATACAAAATGGTTGACCATAAACTGTATTCGGCGTAATATATACGTCAAACGTCAAAAATGTATTCAGAGAAAGAACATTTGCCTTTTGAGGGTGTACACGTTACCCTGTTCATTAAGAGGGCAGACGATAGATTGAAGAGACGCAGAGGTGATATCAGTGGCGGAACAATGGATATTTATGGACGGAGAGTTCGTCAAAAAGGAAGACGCCAAAATCTCCGTATATGATCATGGTTTTTTATACGGCGATGGTGTCTTTGAAGGCATTCGTGTATATAACGGGAATATTTACAAACTGGATGAACACCTCCTGCGTTTATATCACTCTGCGAAATCGATTATGCTTGATATCCCTCAATCAAAAGAAGAGATGACGGAAATCATCAGGCAGACGCTGCAGAAAAATAAACTGGAAGATGCTTATATCCGGCTTGTTGTTTCAAGAGGTGTAGGGAATCTTGGCCTGGATCCGGCATCTTGTGCAAACCCTTCTATTATAGTTATTGCAGAAGAGCTTGCAATCTATCCGAAAGAGTTTTACGAGCACGGGCTTGAAATTGTGACAGTTGCTACCCGGCGGAACCGGCCGGATGTGTTAAGCCCGAAAGTGAAATCATTAAATTATTTAAATAATATACTGGTGAAGATGGAAGCAAGCCTTGCTGGGGTCAGCGAAGCATTAATGCTTAACGACCAGGGCTATGTCGCGGAAGGCTCCGCAGACAATATCTTTATTATTAGAAACGGGGTGCTGATGACGCCGCCAGGTTACATTGGGGCTTTAGAGGGCATCACCCGGCAGGCGATTCTGGAAATGGCCGAGGACATGGGGTACGACGTTCGTGAAGAAGCATTTACGAGGCATGACGTCTATACCGCAGAAGAAGTTTTTCTGACCGGCACAGCTGCAGAGGTTATTGCCGTGATTAAGGTAGATGGAAGAGTGATCGGTGATGGCCAGCCAGGAGAAGAGACAAACCGGCTTCTGCGTGCGTTCAGACAAAAGGTAGTGGAAGACGGAGTAAAAGTTTATTCAGACAATTCCCGCATAGAGATTGGCTAATTGCCTGATTAGATGTACAATATAATTAAATAGTATTGATAAATCGACGACAGGGACCAGTAAATAATGGATTTTCCTTCACAGAGAGCTGCCGTGGCTGAAAGAGCAGCAGGAAATCGTATTGAACTCCCCCTTGAGAGCTTTCCTGAACCCAAGTAAGGAAGGCCGGATGCCGACAGGGCCTCCGTTATGGCAAACCGAACCGGAAAACGGTTCTTAAGGCAATAAGTGCGAGCTTATTGTAAAAAAGGGTGGTACCGTGAAGAGCAGACGTCTTTTCGCCCCTTTAGAGCAGCAGCAGCTGTCTATTGGAGGTGAAAGGGCGTTTTTTATTATCCGGAGAGGTCCTTTTTAAGGGTGGCGGCATTGACGCAGGCATGGAGAAAAAATGATTTGAGTATAAAAGGAGGAGCGAGTATGAACACAAGAGTGAGAGAAGTTAAAGGCCGCGAATTGAAAGACGAAAACCAGGAAATGAGTGGCTCAAGCATGCTGATCCAGGCTTTAGCCCGGGAAAATGTAGACACCATTTTCGGCTATCCCGGCGGTGCCATTCTTCCAACGTACGATGAAATCTACCGTACCGGTATCCGTCATATCCTCTCCCGGCATGAGCAGGGTGCCATTCATGCAGCAGAGGGGTACGCAAGAGTTTCAGGAAAGCCCGGTGTGTGTGTAGTTACATCAGGGCCCGGAGCTACAAATGTGGTAACCGGCATTGCTGACGCCATGATTGACTCTCTCCCTCTTGTGGTTGTGACCGGCCAGGTGGCAACATCGGTGATTGGGACGGATGCTTTCCAGGAAGCGGATATTCTGGGTATTACGATGCCGATCACAAAGCATAATTTCCAGGCACGGACGGTGGAAGACCTTCCGAGAATTATCCGGGAAGCATTCCATATTGCCACTACCGGCCGGCCGGGGCCCGTCGTGATCGACCTTCCTAAAGACGTATCCATTGCCTCCGGGATGTTTCATTACGATGATGAGCCGGATCTCCCTGGGTACCAGCCGACGTATACACCAAACAAGCTTCAGATCCGCAAGCTTGCTGAAGCGGTAACGAAAGCAAAACGCCCGGTTATTCTGTCGGGAGCAGGCATTCTGCATGCCGGAGCTTCCCCGGAACTGCTTGAATTTGTTGAACAGCAGCAAATCCCGGTCGCTTCTACGCTTCTTGGTCTTGGCGGTTTCCCCGGTACTCATGAACTCGCGCTCGGTATGGCGGGTATGCACGGGACGTACGCAGCCAACATGGCTCTCCATGAAGCCGACCTGCTTATCAATATAGGCGCCCGCTTCGACGACCGTGTCACCGGTAATTTGGAGCACTTTGCCCCGCAGGCAACAGTTGCCCATATTGACGTTGATCCGGCGGAAATCGGTAAAATCATCGAAACGCATATTCCGGTAGTAGGAGATGCCAAAGAAGCCTTGCGCCTGTTAAATGAAGTGAATCCAAAGCCAGGTGAAAGCGTGCGCTGGAGAATGAAAGTGGACGAATGGCAGCAGGAATTCCCACTCTGGTACAAGGAAGGCTCGGAGTATATTAAACCGCAGAAGCTTACAGAGCTTGTTTACGAAAAAACCAACGGCGAAGCAATTATTACGACGGATGTCGGCCAGCATCAAATGTGGGCTGCCCAGTATTACAAATTCGATCATCCAAACGCCTGGGTAACAAGCGGAGGTCTTGGAACGATGGGATTTGGCTTTCCGGCCGCTATCGGTGCCCAGTTTGCCGAGCCGGACCGCCAGGTGGTAGCTATTCTTGGAGATGCCGGCTTCCAAATGACGATGCAGGAGCTTTCCATTCTGCAGGAGCTGAACCTGCCGGTGAAGGTGCTTCTGGTCAACAATGCCTCCCTCGGCATGGTCCGCCAGTGGCAGCAGCTCTTCTATGAAGAGCGGTATTCCAACTCGTTGTTTCCAATCCAGCCGGATTTCGTGAAGATGGCGGAAGCATATGATATTAAAGGATATAAAATTACCGACGAAAATGAAGTGGCGGGAGTGCTTGAAGAAGCATTCAATTACAACGGTCCGGTGCTTATCGACTGCAGAGTACACGAAGAAGAAAATGTGTATCCGATGATCGCTCCCGGGCAGGGGCACCATCAAATGGAAGGAGTGAAACCATGAGGCGGACCATTACAGCGACAGTAAACAATACAACAGGAGTGATGAACCGCATTACGGGCCTGTTTGCCCGCCGTCATTTTAATATTGAAAGCATTACGGTCGGAATGACGGAAAACCCGGAAGTGTCGAGGATGACATTTGTGGTGAATGTGAGCGACCAGCGGGGGCTTGACCAGGTCATCAAGCAGCTGAATAAGCAGGTGGATGTATTAAAAGTCCGTGATATTACCGATGAAGCGATTGTAGCCAGAGAACTTGCGATGATTAAAGTCATGACAGTCTCCGGCCAGCGTGGAGAAATATCGGATTTAATTGCCCCGTTTCGTGCCACAGTTATCGATGTAGGCAGAGAAAGCGTCACAATTCAAGTGACCGGAGACACGCCGAAAGTGGAAGCACTCATCGATCTGTTAAGGCCTTACGGCATTAAAGAAATGGCCCGCACGGGTATAACGGCTTTCCAACGAGCTACGAAAAAAAGCAGTGATCAAACCAGGTATTCCATTATTAATTAATGAGCATTCATAAAAGGAGAGGTTCCAGCAATGGCAAAGGTATTTTATAACAACGATGTAAATGAGGCAGCACTTCAGGAGAAAACAGTAGCAATCGTAGGGTATGGCTCCCAGGGGCATGCTCACGCACAAAACCTCCGGGAAAGCGGCGTGCACGTTATTATTGGGCTGCGTAAAGGAAAGTCCTGGGACAAGGCGTCGGAAGATGGCTTTGAAGTATACTCGGTAAAAGAAGCATCGGCGAAGGCAGATGTCATCATGATCCTGCTTCCGGATGAGTATCAGCCGACGATTTACACAGAAGAGATCAAGCCGGAGCTCAAAGCTGGAAAAGCAATTGCTTTTGCCCACGGTTTTAATATTCACTTCAGCCAGATCGTGCCGCCGGAAGACGTGGATGTGTTCATGGTAGCACCGAAAGGGCCGGGACATATCGTGCGCCGGACATTTGAACAGGGAGCCGGAGTACCTGCTCTGTATGCGGTGTACCAGGATGCAAGCGGGAAAGCCACAGATTCCGCCCTTGCTTATGCAAAACAAATCGGTGCGGGACGTGCCGGGATTTTGGAGACATCGTTCCAGGAAGAAACAGAAACGGACCTTTTCGGAGAGCAGGCTGTTCTTTGCGGCGGAACGTCCGCGCTTGTTAAAGCCGGATTCGAAACGCTTGTTGAAGCCGGATATCAGCCCGAAATTGCATATTTTGAATGCCTGCACGAGCTGAAACTGATTGTGGATTTAATGTATGAAGGCGGACTTGAAGGTATGCGCTATTCCATTTCAGACACAGCCCAGTGGGGAGATTTCCAGGCTGGACCTCGCATCGTAACGGAAGATACTAAACAGGCCATGAAGGGCATTCTGACTGACATTCAAACCGGCCGCTTTGCTAAAGGGTGGATCGCAGAAAATCAGGCGAACCGTCCAGAGTTCAACGCTACCAACGCCCGTGAAAGAAATCACCTCGTAGAACAGGTGGGCCGCGAACTCCGCGAAATGATGCCGTTTGTTAACCCAAATTCCAAGGGAGTGTAATGCTGTGAAAAACATTAACGTTTTCGATACGACGCTTCGAGATGGAGAGCAGACGCCGGGCGTCAACCTGAACTTTGAAGAAAAGCTTCAAATTGCGAAACAGCTCGAACGTCTGGGTGTTGATATTATTGAAGCGGGATTTCCAGCCGCTTCTAAAGGCGATCTTCGTTCTGTGAAGGAAATTGCGGATACTGTCAAAAACAGTTCAGTAACCGGATTATCCCGGGCGCTGACTTCTGATATCGATGCCTGCTGGGAAGCGTTAAAAGGAGGGGCAGAGCCAAGAATCCACGTATTTTTGGCCACCTCCCCCATCCACCGTGAGCATAAGCTCCACATGACTCAGGAACAGGTGATTGAGACAGCAGTTAACGCGGTACGCTATGCAAAAGAGCGCTTTGCCAAAGTGCAGTTTTCTGCAGAGGACGCCTGCCGGACAGAGCTTCCGTTTTTGGCGGAAGTTGTCGAAGCAGTCATTGATGCCGGAGCAGACGTAGTAAACCTGCCGGACACGGTCGGATTTATTATGCCCGAAGAGATCCGCAGCATGTTCCGCTATATTAAAAACGAAGTGCCAAATGCAGACAAAGCTGTACTATCTGCGCACTGTCATGACGATCTCGGCATGGCGACTGCCAATTCGCTGGCTGCTGTAGAAGGCGGCGCAGAGCAGGTGGAATGCACGATTAATGCCGTCGGTGAACGTGCCGGCAATGCTTCATTAGAAGAAATTGCTGTAGCGCTTCATATCCGGAATGATTTCTACGGTAAATCCACCAACATTACGCTAAACGAAATCAAACGCACAAGCAGCCTTGTCAGTTCACTGATGGGTATGCAGGTTCCAAACAATAAAGCTGTTGTCGGCGACAACGCCTTTGCCCATGAATCAGGGATTCATCAGGACGGCGTGCTGAAGGAAACATCCACGTACGAAATTATTACGCCGGAGCTCGTCGGTGTAGAAGCGAACCGGATGGTGCTCGGCAAGCTTTCCGGGCGTCACGCCTTTAAAGAAAAGATTATTTCTCTTGGCTACAATGCGACTGAAGAGGAGATTAATAAAGTATTTAAATCCTTCAAAGAGCTTGCAGATAAGAAAAAAGAGATTACAAACGAAGATATTTTTGCTTTGATGGCCGACGAAAAAGCCGGCGATGCAATGAAATATTATTCTCTTGAGACACTGCAGGTGACGTATGGCACCTCAAATATCCCGACAGCCACCGTTACGGTGCTCGACCAGGCAGGAGAGCGTATCGAACACGCAGGTACTGGTTCAGGCAGCGTAGAGGCTCTCTACAATACGCTTGAAAAAATTGTGGGGGAAGGATTTACGCTCCAGGATTACCGTATCCAGTCCACTACCGGCGGACGGGATGCGCTGGCAGAAGTGTTTGTGCGGCTGGCGTTTGAGGAAACGGAATCGAGTGGACGCGGAACAGATAACGACGTACTTGAAGCCTCCGCAAAAGCGTATATTAACGCCGTGAATCGTGTATTAAACCAGCGTCGTGCAGAAAACCAGCCTAAAGTAGCAAATATATCCACGCCATAAAATAATTACTGAAGCAGCGGACAAGGGAGAGATCGAGATGGAAAAAAAGATTGCGATCCTGCCCGGTGACGGTATCGGACGGGAAGTAGTAGAGGCAGCAGTACAGGTATTGAAGCAGATTGAAACATCGTTTCACCATTCATTCACATTTGAATATGCAGATATTGGCGGAGGAGCAGTGGATAATTACGATGATCCGCTTCCTGCCCACACGCTCGATATTTGCAAAAAAAGCGATGCCATTCTGCTCGGTGCAGTCGGAGGCCCGGCGTGGGACCACCTTCCGGGAGAGAAGCGCCCGGAAAAGGGACTGCTCCGCATTCGGAAAGAGTTAGGACTGTTTGCCAATCTGCGCCCGGTCCGCAGTTTCAAAAGTTTGCTGCACAGTTCACCCCTGCGTGAAGAAGTTATCGACGGAGTCGATGTAATGATTGTCCGGGAATTGACCGGAGGACTTTACTTCGGAGAGCCGAGAGAACGCCGGACGATCGACGGCGAAGAAGCAGCGGTGGACACCTTGGTTTATAAAAAATCAGAAATCCAAAGAATTGTTCAGCAGGCCTTTGAAATTGCCCGTTTACGCACGCAAAAAGTAATATCAGTTGATAAAGCTAACGTTCTTGAATCAAGCCGCCTGTGGCGGGAAACAGCTGAAGAGACAGCCAAAGACTACCCGGATGTGGAGCTTGAGCATATGCTTGTAGATAACGCGGCCATGCAGATTATGTATGATCCAAAAAAGCTGGACGTCATCGTCACGGAAAACATGTTCGGGGATATTTTAAGCGATGAAGCGTCGATGCTGACAGGATCGCTCGGTATGCTGCCGTCTGCGAGTATGGGCAGTGAAAAGCCCGCTTTGTATGAGCCGGTCCACGGATCGGCCCCTGACATTGCCGGACAGGGCACAGCGAATCCTCTGGCCACGATTGCTTCAAGTGCTATGATGCTGAAATATTCCTTCGGACTCCAACGGGAATCAGACGTATTGGAGGAAGCTATTGAACAGGTTCTCACAGAAGGGCTCTTTCCGGCAGACTTAAGCAGGGATAAAACGTCTGCTGCCACAACGGAAGAAGTCACAAAAGCCGTATGCAGTCACATTGCACGGCTGGCAGGAAAATAATAAAAGGAGGAAGTTCCATGAAGCCGAGAACAATCATTGATAAGATCTGGAACGAACATGCTGTTCGTGCCGAAGCGGGCAAACCGAATTTAATGTATGTTGATCTGCATATGGTCCACGAAGTCACGTCCCCGCAGGCGTTTGAAGGCCTTCGGCTGAGTGGGCGCCCGGTGAGGCGCCCGGACCTGACCTTTGCGACGATGGACCACAATGTACCGACGCTGAACCGGGAGTCTATTACAGATGCCATTTCGAAAAAGCAGATTGATACGCTGTTTGACAACTGCAGAGAATTTGGAGTGGAGCTTGCTGATATTCACAGCCCGAACAATGGTATTGTCCACATTATCGGCCCGGAGCTCGGGCTGACCCAGCCGGGGAAAACCATCGTGTGCGGTGACAGCCATACGTCAACCCATGGAGCTTTTGGAGCCCTTGCCTTTGGTATCGGCACAAGTGAAGTGGAACATGTGCTTGCCACCCAGACGCTTTGGCAGTCTCCTCCAAAAACGATGGAGGTCCATGTCGATGGAAGACTGGGCACCGGGGTTACAGCCAAGGACATTATTTTGGCGATCATCGCTAAATTCGGCGTTGATTTTGGCAGTGGCTATGTACTGGAATACACTGGTGAAGCGATTCGCGGTCTGACGATGGAAGAGCGGATGACAATCTGTAACATGTCTATCGAAGCCGGGGCTCGTGCTGGTTTGATCAGCCCGGACCAGGTGACGTTCGATTACTTGAAAGACCGCCGGTTTGTACCGGAGGGCGCAGAATTCGATGAAAAAGTGGAGCAGTGGCGTCAGCTTGCTACTGATGAAGGCGCCGAATACGACGAACGCGTAGTGATCCCAGCAGATGAAATCGAACCGATGGTGACATGGGGTACCAATCCGTCTCAGGGCGTAGGCATTCACGGTACAGTTCCTTATCCGGAAGACGGAAAAAGTGCTACGGAGAAAAAAGTGATCAAAACATCGCTTGATTATATGGCTTTAGAGCCGGGCACGAAAATCACAGATATTCATGTGCAGCACGTATTTCTTGGCTCCTGTACCAACGCACGGATCGGAGATCTTCGTGAAGCTGCTAAAATTATCCGCGGCAACAAAGTAGCCGATGGCATCCGCGCGATGGTGGTCCCAGGGTCCCAGCAGGTTAAGCTGCAGGCAGAGGAAGAAGGGCTCGACCAGGTATTTAAGGAAGCTGGATTTGAGTGGAGGGACTCCGGGTGCAGCATGTGCCTTGGCATGAATCCTGACTTTGTGCCGGAGGGAGAGCGCTGTGCCTCCACGTCCAACAGAAACTTTGAAGGCAGACAGGGAAAAGGTGCAAGAACGCACCTGGTCAGCCCGGCTATGGCAGCAGGGGCTGCTATCTACGGACACTTTGTGGATGTACGAAAATTAGATCAAACAGTTTCTTCATAGGGAGGTGGCACCGTGGAAGCACTCACAGTGCACGAAGGCAATACGGCAGTACTTGAACGGGCAAACGTGGACACAGACCAGATTATTCCGAAGCAGTTTTTAAAACGCGTAGAACGTACCGGGTTCGGGCAGTTTTTATTTTTTGACTGGCGCTTCAAGTCAGATGGGGAAGAAGACCCTTCCTTTGAGCTGAACTACCCGTCAGCAGCCAATGCTTCGATTTTGATTGCTGATCACAACTTTGGTTCAGGCTCTTCGAGGGAGCATGCTCCGTGGGCCCTGCAGGACTATGGGTTTCGCGTTATTATAGCTCCCAGCTATTCAGATATTTTTTACAATAACTGTGTTAAAAACGGAATATTGCCAGTACGGCTGCCCGAAGATCAGGTTTATGAGCTGATGCAGAATGGGAATGATAAAGAATACCACTTGACAGTAGATTTACAGAACCAGCAGATCTCTGATAAAGATGCGGGTTTTCAGGCGACATTCGAGATAGATCCGTACTGGAAGGAAATGCTGTTAAACGGATGGGATGAAATTAGTATTACGCTTCAATATGAAGAAGATATTGAGGCGTATGAAAAACGGGTCAAAGTTTAACGGGGAAGGCGGCCCACAGCGGCCGTCTTCATTTTTACATTAAGCTCTAATGAAGGCAGTTATTCATACATACATATACTGTTTGGTCTGCCCATACAAAAGGTTTATGATTTACTGGCATAGCGGATTTGTAAAGAAGGAGGCCTCGGATGAATAAAAGGCTGAATCAAAAGGTTGTTTCTTTCCCCGGAGCAGCCGGGCAATTGGTTAAGCAGGGGCTCGAACAGCTGAAGTCGGGGGAAAAAGAGGAGGCTGTGCACGTTTTTCGCCAGGCACTGATTCATGAGAGCGGCAATCCCGACGCTTCCTATGGACTTCTTTTAGCTTATGCGGAAGCAGGACATCTGCAGGAAGCAGCCGGGTGGGCAGAAGAACTGCTTAAAGATAATACTGGTGACTTTCTCGAGATTCTGCACGTATACGTACCGGTGCTGGCACAGCTTGGCAGATATGACCAGGTAGTTGAGACACTGGATGAAGTACAGAAGACAAAGGAAGTGCCTGCCCATCTGAAGGAACAGTTTCAGGAATTATATACCCTTGCCGACGGCATGATGCAGATGGACGTGGAAACGGAAGAATACGATGCAACGCTTGAGGAACGTTCTTCGCTTCCCGTGGAATGGGAAATGGTGCTTCAAATGGGAACGGAGGACCAGAAGCTGCACGTATTGAACGTGCTTCGAAAAGAAGGCCCGGAAAAATGGATGCCTGCGATAAGAGAACTGCTCGCCCGCCCGGAAACATCGCCATTAATGAAAAGCTTCCTTCTTCTGCTTCTGAAGGACTGGCAGATCGAAGACGCTGTCTGGGTACAGAAGCTGGGCAGGAAAGGGGACTTCGCCCCGTCAACACTACCGGCTCTGGAAGAGAGCAGTTCGTATAAAGAGTCTTCGTCTCTGCTCGACCGTTCACTTGGTGATAAAGATCCAGTTCTGCTTCAGCATGCAAAAGAGCTGCTGCAGCAGCTGCTGTTGTATTACTATCCTTTTCCTCCTTCGGTTCAGATTGAAGTACTGGCGGCAGTTCTGCACTTCGAGACGCTCCGGCAGTTTGAGCCGATTCCGGACGAACAGGGTATCAGGGATTTTTACGGGGTGGCTGAACCAGGCTTTAAATCAATGCAGCAGGAATACGAAAGAATCCAGGGGTTCATTCAGGAAATCTGAAAGGCCCCCATTTGAGAGTGTTGTTTAATCCCTTGTGGGAGTAAGTTTAGCGGAAAATGAATCATTCATTGAAATGGTTTAGTGTTATGTTATAATAGGGTAGTTGTTTACACGGTAGAACCTAGTTATTTGGAGGGAATTTGAATGAATGCCAGTTGGGAAAAGAAAGAAGGAAACCAGGGAGTCTTAACCGTAGACGTAGAATCGGAACGGTTTGACAAAGCTCTGGATCAAGCATTTAATAAAGTGAAAAACGATGTATCTATTCCAGGATTTCGTAAAGGGAAAGTACCACGGAAGCTTTTTGAAAGCCGTTTTGGAGTAGAATCTTTATACCAGGATGCCCTGGACATTCTGCTTCCAGACGTTTATGCCGAAGCAGTTGATGAAGCGGGTATTGAGCCAGTGGATCGCCCGGAAATCGATGTAGAAGAAGTAGAAAAAGGCAAAGACCTGAAATTCACTGCTACAGTAACTGTAAAACCTGAAGTAGAACTCGGCGAAATTAAAGGTCTCGAAGTAGAAGAGTTTGATACTTCTGTATCAGAAGAAGAAGTGAACCAGGAGCTTGAAAATCTTCAGGGCAAATACGCTGATCTAGCCGTAGTGGAAGAAGGCGAAGTGCAGGACGGAGATACCGCTGTACTTGACTTCGAAGGTTTCGTGGATGGAGAAGCTTTTGAAGGCGGCAGTGCGGAAAACCACTCGCTTGAAATCGGCTCTAATTCCTTCATTCCAGGATTTGAAGAGCAGGTTGTAGGTATGCAGCCGGGCACAGAAAAAGATATTACGGTTACTTTCCCGGAAGAGTACCATGCTGAAAACCTTGCCGGGCAGGAAGCTGTCTTCCATGTAAAACTTCACGAAATCAAGCGTAAAGAGCTTCCTGAGCTCGACGATGAATTTGCGAAGGACGTAGAAGAGCATGAAGCAGAAACACTCGACGAGCTTAAACAGGCAGTTCGTCATCAGCTGGAACACGACCGTGAGCATGAAAAAGAACATCACGAGCGCGACGCTGTAGTTGAAGAAGCAGCGGAGAAAGCTTCTGCAGAAATTCCACAGGCGATGATCAACACAGAGTCGGACCGCATGCTTCAGGAATTCAGCCAGCGCCTTCAGTCCCAGGGCATGACTCTTGAAATGTACCAGCAGGTTACCGGTACGGACGAAGAAGGCATGAAAGAACAGTTCCAGCCGGAAGCTGAAAAACGCGTCCGCATGAATCTGACTCTTGAAGCCGTAGCTGAGCAGGAAAACCTCGAAGCAAGTGAAGAAGATGTGGAAAACGAACTTCAGAAAATGGCTGATATGTATCAGCGCGATAAAGAAGAAATCCGCAGCCTTATCGAAATGCAGGGCGGCGTAGACATGCTGAAGCAGGATCTTCGTCTGCAGCGTGCTATCGACTATCTTGTTGAGCACAGCAAAACTGTACCAAAGAAAGAAAAACCGGAAGCTGAAGAAGCAGAAAACGAATAAGGCATAAATGCTGAAAAAATCCTGAGGGTGAAGTATGCCTTCAGGATTTTTCCGCCTGAAAGGGTCAAAAATCAGCATATCCCGGCCGCTCAGACTAAAGGCTATTGTTTCGATTTCCATAGGAAAGTATGATACAATTCAACTCAAGCGCAATAATTGTGTTATTTAAAAACTTCCTATATAGTAAACGAAGAATTAATATTTGTGTTTAGACAGAGCAGAGAATATGCCGCGTTGAGAAAGTCATCGAAGGGCTTGATCAGACGGATTGATTGTATACATTACACTGCTTCAAATGTTTCATATTTAGGTGAGGGGTGAACCAGTTGATTAAATTCAATGAAGAAAAAGGACAATTGAAATGTTCCTTCTGTGGAAAAACTCAGGATCAGGTTCGTAAACTGGTCGCCGGGCCCGGTGTATACATTTGTGATGAATGTATCGAACTGTGCACGGAGATCGTGGAAGAAGAATTAGGTTCAGAAGAAGAAGTGGAATTCGAAGAAATTCCGAAGCCATACGAAATCAATGAAACACTCGATGATTATGTTATCGGCCAGGAAAGAGCGAAAAAATCACTTTCTGTAGCTGTTTATAACCACTATAAGCGTGTAAATTCCACAAAGAAAACCGACGACGTGGAACTGGCTAAAAGTAATATAGCGCTATTAGGCCCGACCGGGAGCGGAAAAACGCTATTAGCCCAGACACTGGCCCGTATTTTGAACGTGCCGTTTGCAATCGCAGACGCAACTTCTTTAACAGAAGCAGGGTATGTGGGTGAAGACGTGGAAAATATTCTGCTGAAGCTTATCCAGGCAGCTGATTATGATACAGAAAAAGCAGAAAAGGGTATTATTTACATCGATGAAATTGATAAAGTAGCCCGTAAATCAGAAAATCCTTCCATCACCCGTGACGTATCCGGCGAAGGGGTTCAGCAGGCGCTTCTGAAAATTCTGGAAGGCACAACAGCCAGTGTTCCTCCGCAGGGTGGCAGAAAGCATCCTCATCAGGAGTTTATCCAGATCGATACGAGCAATGTGCTGTTCATCTGCGGCGGTGCATTTGATGGCATCGAACAGATTGTAAAAGAACGCCTTGGCCGTAAAATTATCGGCTTTGGGGCAGAATCTGAAAATGCTGAAATGGGCCACGATGAATACATGAGCCGGATTCTTCCGGAAGACCTGCTGCGCTATGGTCTGATTCCTGAATTTATCGGCCGGATCCCTGTTATCTCCAGCCTGTCACAATTAGACGAGGAAGCACTGATTGAGATCCTGACCCAGCCGAAAAACGCGCTCGTCAAGCAGTATCAGAAGCTGCTCGAAATGGATGAAGTCGAGCTCGAATTCACCGAAGATGCGCTGCGTGCGATTTCGCGCAAGGCAATCGAACGAAAGACCGGAGCACGTGGACTGCGTTCCATCATCGAGGGCATCATGCTTGATGTAATGTATGATCTGCCTTCTAAAGAAGAAATTGTTTCCTGCACTATTACAGCAGAAAGCGTAGATAGTGACGGATCGCCTCTTCTGAAAACAAAAGATGGCAAAGAAGTAACGTTAAAACAGTACAAACCAAAAGAAAGTGCATAAACGGTTTTTCGCCTGAATGAAAAGGGACCTTATACAGAAACCCCCGCATCCGTATGGTGCGGGGGTTCTGATTATTTATACATAGCATTTATAGACAACTTCCTGTCAATGAGTAATGTTTCATAGACAGTAATTTTATAAATAGGATAAAATAAATAGTATACCTTTAGTACGTAACAACCGCATCACTGCATAACAGTAAACGAATATAATTTGACAATAGAGGTGTTAGCGAATGCCAAATACAACGACGATTTCCATACCGATGCTGCCGCTTCGCGGACTGCTTGTGTTTCCGTCGATGGTGCTTCATTTGGATGTGGGAAGAGATAAATCCGTAGAGGCCCTGGAGCAGGCAAATGCTAAGGACAGCCGGATTCTGCTCGTCACGCAGAAAGATTTATCAGTAGATAATCCGGGCGAATCTGATGTGTACCATGTTGGTACAGTGGCAAAAATTAAGCAGATGCTGAAGCTTCCAAATGGAACCATCCGCGTACTTGTGGAAGGCCTGGAGCGCGCAGAGATAAAAGAATTTATCGATCAGGATGCTTTTTTCGAAGTGGAAATGGAAGTCCTGCCTACAGAAGAACACGCGGATTCGGCTGAGGAACAGGCACTAATGAGAAAGGCGCTGGAAGCCTTTGAACAGTATGCGACCGCTTCCAAGCGGATTTCCAGTGAAACGATCCAGTCGGTGCAGGATATTGCAGGGGCGGACCGGCTCGCTGATATGATCAGTTCACACCTGCCGCTAAAAGTGGCAGAGAAGCAGGAGCTGCTCGAACAGTTCACTGCTTCAGAGCGTTTGCGTAAAATTATCGATATTTTGCAGAAAGAACAGGAAGTATTAGGTCTTGAAAACCAGATCGGCCAGCGCGTAAAAAAATCGATGGAAAAAACGCAGCGGGAATACTATCTGCGCGAACAAATGCGGGCAATCCAAAAGGAACTCGGAGAAACTGACGGGAAAGAAAGCGAAGTAGATGAACTCAGGGAAAAAATCCAGCAGGCAAAAATGCCGGAACAGGTTCAGGAAAAAGCCGAGCGGGAGCTCCGCCGCTACGAAAAAATGCCAGGGGCTTCTGCAGAAACGTCCGTTATCCGAACATATATCGAATGGCTGGTGGATATACCGTGGTATGAGGAAACTGAAGACCAGCTCGATATTAAACGTGCCCAGCGGGTGCTTGATGAAGATCATTATGGGCTTGAAAAGGTAAAGGACCGGGTACTTGAGCACTTAGCCGTGCAGCAGCTGACAGAATCAGTAAAAGGCCCGATTTTATGTCTGACCGGACCACCGGGCGTGGGGAAAACGTCTCTGGCACGTTCCATTGCGCGCTCGCTTGACCGTAATTTCACCAGAATGAGTCTTGGAGGGATCCGGGACGAAGCAGAAATCCGCGGCCACCGCAAAACCTATGTCGGTGCTATGCCCGGCCGCATTATTCAGGGAATGAAAAAAGCCGGGACCGTTAATCCGGTATTTCTGCTTGATGAAATCGACAAAATGGCCAGTGATTTCCGGGGAGACCCTTCTTCAGCAATGCTTGAAGTGCTTGACCCGGAACAAAATAATACGTTTGAAGATCATTATGTGGAAGAGCCTTACGATCTTTCCAAAACGATGTTTATTACTACGGCGAACAACATGAACACCATCCCTGAGCCACTGCTCGACCGGATGGAGGTTATTCGCATTGCCGGATACACGGAAATTGAAAAAGAAGGTATTGCCAAAAACCACCTTGTGGAAAAGCAGATTAAAGAAAATGGTTTAACCAAAGGAAGCATCCAGTTCCGGCAGGGAGCTCTTTTAAAGCTGATACGCGAGTATACAAGAGAAGCAGGAGTCCGTGGCCTGGAAAGAGAAATTGCCGCGGTGTGCCGGAAAGCAGCAAAGCTGATCGTTATGGGTGAAAACAAAAAAGTAGTAGTCACGCCGGCGAAAATCGAAGAACTGCTTGGACGTCCGCGGTACCGCTACGGACGTGCGGAAGAAGAAGACCAGGTGGGCGCAGCTACCGGCCTTGCCTATACGTCGGCCGGCGGAACGACTTTATCTATTGAAGTATCTCTCGCAAAAGGCAACGGTCAGCTTCAGTTAACCGGGAAGCTCGGCGATGTTATGAAGGAATCCGCGCAGGCAGCCTTCAGCTATATCCGGTCAAAGGCGGATGAATGGGGCGTTGATCCGGATTTTCAGGAAAAATGGGACATTCATATTCACGTGCCGGAAGGAGCCACGCCAAAGGATGGGCCTTCTGCGGGCATCACAATTGCAACAGCCCTGGTGTCTGCACTGTCCGGCCGGAAAGTGAAAAAGGAAGTAGGAATGACCGGGGAAATTACTCTGCGCGGCAGAGTGCTCCCGATCGGCGGACTGAAGGAAAAATCAATGAGTGCCCACCGTGCAGGACTGACGACGATCCTGATACCAGCCGATAATGAAAAGGATTTGGAAGATATACCGGAAAGCATTAAAAAAGATATTACATTTATCACGGTGAAGCATCTCGATGAAGTGTTAAAAGAAGCATTGGAGGAGAAAAATGAAAGTTCATAAGTCGGAGCTGGTTATAAGTGCGGTCAGCCCTAAGCAGTACCCTGAAGGGGGACTTCCGGAAATAGCTCTGGCCGGAAGGTCCAATGTGGGGAAATCTTCGTTTATTAATTCCCTGTTAGCAAGAAAGAACCTGGCCCGGACCTCTTCAAAGCCCGGTAAAACGCGCACACTCAATTTTTATAATATCGAAGACCGCTTTTTGTTCGTAGACGTTCCCGGCTACGGCTATGCGAAAGTATCGAAAAGCGAACGGGCAGCCTGGGGCGAAATGATGGAGGAGTATCTTAAAAGCAGAGACGTACTGAAAGCTGCTTTTATGATTATTGATTTCCGCCACGAACCAACCAAAGATGATATTGCCATGTACGATTATTTGAAATTCCATGAGCTGCCGGTAGTTATTATTGCAACAAAAGCAGACAAAATCACGAAAAATAAACGCCCCCGTCATTTAAAACGTGTTAAAGAAACACTTAAGCTACAACCGGAGGACCAGACGGTGGTGTTTTCTGCAGAAACTGCACAGGGTAAGGATGAAGCCTGGCGGGCCATTGAGCAGTTTATTTGAAAACGGTACGTGGAAGATATACATTGGAACGGTGAGTAAAAGACAGATACAGCAGAAAAAACTGTCAGCCCTTGTTCACAAATTGATGCCAAAAGATAAATAGTTGTGTGATACAATGGGTTGTGTGAAGAGTGGAACGTATAAATAGAGCTGAACATTTGGTGGTTGCATTAAACATGGTATTGATGACGCAGGGGGTGAAGATACGAACATGCATATTATTGTCGCTGGACTAGACTATAAAACAACTCCAGTTGAAACGAGGGAACGATTGGCCTTTCAAGAGGATACACTTCCTCAGGCACTGCAGGAGCTTCGTGACATGAAAAGTATCCTGGAATGCGTCATCGTATCTACTTGTAACCGGACAGAGGTGTATGCAGTCGTCGACCAGCTGCATACAGGGAGACACTTTGTGAAAAAATTTCTGGGCCGCTGGTTCGAAATGCCACAGGAAGATTTTGGCCCATTTTTAAATATACGCGAAAATGATGCAGCAGTGCAGCATTTGTTTCAGGTCGCAAGCGGTCTTGATTCCATGGTGATTGGTGAAACACAAATACTGGGACAGGTGAAAAATGCCCTTGCTACAGCTCATGAAAATGAAACGACCGGCACGATTTTTAATGAACTGTTTAAACGTGCAGTCACGTATTCCAAACGGGCCCACCACGAAACAGAAATTAACGATAATCCTGTATCAGTCAGCTATGCAGCTGTTGAACTTGGAAAAAAAGTAGTCGGTTCGTTTAAAAACAAACGGGTGCTTGTTTTGGGTGCCGGGAAAATGAGCGAATTGACAGCTAAGCATCTGCACTCCGGCGGTGCTGCTGAAGTGACGGTTTTTAACCGGACGTATGAAAAAGCAGAACAGATTGCCGCGCAGTTTAACGGGAAAGCTAAACCAATGGAGGAATTGACTGATGCGCTTTCACAGGCGGATGTTTTAATTTCTTCCACCGGCTCGGATTCATATGTGCTGAATAAAGAACAGGTGGCTTCTGCCAACAAAAAAAGAAAAGGCAAACCGTTGTTTATGGTTGATATTGCTGTTCCAAGAGATTTGGATCCGGCATTGAACCAGCTCGATAATGTTTTTTTGTATGACATTGATGATCTGCAGGATATTGTTAATTCCAACATGGAAGAACGCAAAAAAGCTGCAGCACTGATGGAGAGAATGATTCATGCCGAAGTCTCGGATTTCAAGGACTGGGTGCATACTCTCGGAGTTGTACCGGTAATTTCAGCTCTTCGGACAAAAGCTCTGGCTATTCAGGCAGATACCATGGATAGTGTGGAACGGAAGCTTCCGGAGCTTACCGAACGGGAGAAGAAAGTGCTTCGCAAGCACACGAAAAGCATCATCAACCAAATGATCAGAGATCCAATAACTAAAGCTAAAGAAATGGCTGATAACAACGATGCAGAAGAAATGCTGCAGCTGTTTACCGAAATCTTTGCTCTTGAAGAGGAAGTAGAAGAAGCCAGGGCAGCAGAGGAGCGCCAGATACGCAAGGAAGAAGCGGAGGAGGAGTGGAATTCCTCCCGGGAAGCACGCGGGTTCCGCCTTCCATATGCTTACGCGACAGATGTCGCTGTTCGTTCCTAAGAGAGGGGCGTCAGGATGGTTGCAGCCGAAGGAACTATTTATATCGTAACGATTGTACTATACGGCCTTAGCGTCCTTTGCTACTTCGTTGATTTTTCTCAAACCAACCGGAAGGTGAACCGACTCGCCTTCTGGTTGCTTTCTATTGTCTGGGCTTCGCAGACGGCCTTTTTAGTACTTAGAATATTTATGTATGATCGTGCACCGGTAATCACGCCTTTTGAAGGCATGTATTTCTATGCGTGGTCGCTTGTAACCATTTCACTTATCGTGAACTGGTTTTTTCGAATGGATGTACTGGTTTTCTTTTTAAATGTGATCGGATTTCTTTTGATGACGTTCAGCTCTTTTTCGTTTAACGGCGATATTCCAAACGAGCTTGAAACGCTGCTCTTGTCTGAGACACTTGTGGTGCATATTATTTTTATTCTGCTCTCGTATGCTTCGTTTACACTGGCGTTTGTATTCTCCGCAATGTATGTACTGCAGCATCAGCTTTTAAAAAGAAAGCAGTGGGGCAAACGGTTAATCAGAATGGAGAATCTGCCGAAAATGGAAAAGCTGGCAGGCACGACTACTGTAATTGGAGTTCCTCTTTTATTTGCGGGCCTTGTGTTTGGTTTTCTCTGGGCAGGCAGATGGTACGACTCTCTCCCGTGGCAGGACGCCAAAGTCATCGGTTCGATTATTCTGCTTGGCTTTTACAGTACGTATATATATTTACTGGCTGTTCATCACTGGCGTGGGTACCGGATGGCACTTTTGAACGTTGCCTGCTTTGTCGTTTTACTCATTAATTATTTTATTTCGAGTGATTTGAGTCAGTTTCATATATGGTACTTATAATAACTATGGATGCTTAGAAAGGAAGGGCTAAACGCATGCGCACAATTACCCTCGGCACTAGAAAAAGTAATCTGGCATTAAAACAAACGGAGTGGGTACAGCAGGAGCTTGAAAAGCTGGATCTGCCCTATCGTTTTGAAGTGAAAAAAATCTCCACAAAAGGTGACCGTGTGCTGGACCGGACGCTATCTAAAGTTGGTGGAAAGGGCTTGTTTGTAAAGGAAATTGAGCAGGCGCTTACAGATGGCGAAATTGATATAGCTGTACACAGCATGAAGGATCTTCCGGGAGAAATGGCAGAAGGATTCGAAGTCGGGGCTGTCACAAACCGGGTGGATCCAAGAGACGCTTATATTGCAAACGATCATGTGAAGTTTCATAATCTGCCGCTCGGGGCAGTAGTTGGTACGAGCAGCCTGCGGCGTACATCCCAAATTAAAGCAGAGCGTCCGGATTTAAATGTCCATTGGATTCGGGGCAATATTGAAACCCGGCTTCGGAAGCTTCGTGAGGAAAGCTTTGACGCCATTATTTTAGCCGCCGCCGGCCTGGAGCGAATGGGCTGGAGCGACGAAATTGTAACGGAATTCCTCGAGCCGAATATGTGTGTGCCGGCCGTAGGACAGGGCGCACTTGGTATTGAGTGCCGCAGCGGGGACGAAGATATATTAAAAATTATTCAACACCTTCACGACGAGCCGGTAGCGGTATGTGTGGCTGCCGAACGGGCCTTCCTGAAGGCTGTAGAGGGAGGATGCGCCGTGCCGATTGGCGGCTATGCTACTCTTAATAAACAGGGTAATGTACAATTAACCGCAATGATTGGTTCTACGGATGGACGCAAAATACTAAAAGAAAAGCTCACGGGTGATAATCCGGAAGAAATGGGCAGACAGGCCGCTCACGCCCTGCTTGGCCGGGGTGGTAAAGAAATTCTGGAACAGGCCCGGGAAGAGATGGGGGAAGAGTAGTGCCAGCAACAGTACTGGTGACACGAGGAGCCGGCCAGAACGCAAGTCTGGTGCAGGGTCTTCAGTCTGCAGGCTGTTGTGTCAAAGCGGTGCCGGCTATTACCACTGTACCGGTACGGAGCAGGGAAAAGGCAATGGCAGAGCGGTGGCGGAACGGTAATATTGACTGGATGATTGTAACAAGCGTAAATACCGTCTATTATCTGGCAGAATGGCAAAAACGGTATAATCTGGGTATTCCAGCCGGCTTAAAAACAGCTGCTGTCGGGCCAAAGACCAAGCAGGCGCTGGAACAGGAAGGCTTTCAGGTAGAGATGATGCCAGAAAAATATACAGCCGTTTCGTTAGCTGAAGCAGCCGTACGGGTAATCGGAGACCGGGAAAACGTGCTTCTTCCTCAAAGTGACCAGGCGGCTGACACCCTTTACCGGTCGCTTGCAGCCCGGGGCCTAAGCGTATGGGTGTGGCATTTGTATACTACGGTTCCGGAAGAAAAAAATGAGTCTCTTCTCCAGGCTGTTTTAAAAAACCGGGAGATTGACGTACTGACGGCTGCAAGTCCTTCCTCTATAAATGCTCTGTACCGGCTTGCAGGAGCTTACCGGCAGGTGCTTTTAGCTGTTCCTGTAGTAGTAATTGGCCCTTCGACCGGAAAAGCTGCCCGAGAAACCGGATTTAAGTATGTCTACGAAGCAGAGATTCATTCTGTGGAGGGAATAATAGAAAAAACAAAGGAAATTATTTAGGAGGCTTTACATTGGCTGATTTACATTTCCGCCGGCACCGCAGATTGCGGACGACGCCTGGTATACGAGCAATGGTAAGAGAAAACGAATTAAGACCCAACGATTTAATTTATCCTATTTTTGTCGTCGAAGGGGAAAATGTGCGCAAAGAAGTGCCGTCCATGCCGGGGGTCTATCACGTTTCCCTGGATCATTTGGATGCAGAAATGAACGACTTGGAATCTCTCGGTATTCCGAGCGTCATCGTATTTGGCGTGCCTCATGAGGAAGAAAAAGATGCTGAAGGAACGCCGGCTTTTCTGAAGGACGGGATTGTCCAACGGGCTATTCGGCAGATTAAAGAAAATCATCCGGCATTGACGGTGATTGCGGATACCTGCCTGTGCCAGTACACAGACCACGGGCACTGCGGGGTTATTCATAACGGTTACGTGGATAACGATGAATCGCTGAGGAATCTAACAGAAACCGCGGTCTCCCAGGCAGAAGCCGGGGCAGACATTATTGCGCCGTCGAACATGATGGACGGCTTTACAGCGGCTATCCGGGA
The DNA here is from genome assembly GCF_000420725.1 of Marinococcus halotolerans DSM 16375. Classification (GTDB taxonomy): domain Bacteria; phylum Bacillota; class Bacilli; order Bacillales; family Marinococcaceae; genus Marinococcus; species Marinococcus halotolerans. The sequence continues at coordinate 107,574 of NZ_ATVM01000005.1, forward strand.
AGGGCTCGATAAAGCAGGGCACGTTACAGTGCCGCTGATGTCCTATACGGTTAAATATGCCAGTGCCTTTTACGGTCCGTTCCGTGACGCAGCTCACAGCACTCCTTCGTTTGGGGACCGGAAAACCTACCAGATGGATCCACCGAACCGGCTTGAAGCGTTAAAAGAAGCGGAAACTGATGTCGAAGAAGGAGCCGATTTTCTTATTGTGAAGCCGGCCCTTGCTTATCTCGATATCGTAAGAGAAGTAAAAGAGCGCACCGGATATCCGGTGGTAGCGTATAACGTTTCCGGGGAATATGCGATGATTAAAGCTGCCGCCCAGAACGGATGGGTGAATGAAAAGGATATTGTCATGGAAAAGCTCACCAGTATGAAGCGTGCCGGAGCTGACCTGATTGTGACGTATTTCGCCAAAGATGCTGTTCGTTATATGCAGGAAGACAATAAATGATGGAAACAAGCTCTGGAAGGTGTTCAGTCCAGGGCTTGTTTTCGTTATACTAAGGACGGGAATAGAAAAAAAGATAACTTTTAAGTATCCAGGAGGTATGACATGAAATCGTATCATAATTCAATACATGCACATGAACGCGCAAAAAAAGTAATGCCGGGAGGAGTCAGCAGTCCCGTGCGGACCTATGAATCTGTCGGCCATCCGGCTGTTTATATGGACGAAGGCAAGGGGTCCCGCATTAAAGACATCGACGGCAATGAATACATTGATTATGTGATGTCCTGGGGGCCGCTTCTGCTCGGGCATGCAAACGAGCATGTCGTTGACAGCTTAAAAATTGTAGCCGAGAAAGGAACGAGCTTTGGTGCCTCGCACGTAACAGAAGCCGGTCTGGCAGAGCTTGTTGTGGACCGGGTGCCCTCCATTGAAGTTGTCCGGATGGTGAATTCCGGCACGGAAGCGACGATGAGTGCGCTGCGTCTTGCCCGCGGGTTTACCGGCCGGGACAAAATTGTAAAAATGGAGGGCTGCTATCACGGCCACGGAGACTCTCTTCTCATTCGTGCCGGCTCCGGCGTCGCTACTCTTGGCCTGCCGGACAGCCCGGGCGTCCCTGGGTCGATTGCGCAGAACACGCTTACCGTTCCGTACAACGATCTCGACAGCCTGCAGAAGGCGTTTGATGAATACGGAGATGAAATCGCCGGTGTTATCCTCGAGCCTGTCACCGGGAACATGGGGGTTGTCACCCCGGGTGAAGGATTTTTGGAAGGCGTTCGTAACATTACGAATCAGTACGGCAGTCTGCTGATTTTTGATGAAGTTATGAGCGGCTTCCGGGTGGATTATAACAGCGCCCAGGGACACTACGGAGTGACTCCGGACCTCACGTGTCTTGGAAAGGTGATCGGCGGCGGGCTTCCGGTGGGAGCCTACGGCGGCCGTGCCGATATCATGCAGCAGATTGCCCCGGACGGACCTATTTATCAGGCAGGTACCCTTTCCGGCAATCCGCTGGCGATGACAGCCGGACTTGAAACACTCAGACAGGTGGATGAAAGCAGCTATGAAACGTTCCGCGCCCGGGCAGCACAGCTTGAAGATGGGCTGAACCGGGCGGCCGCAAAGCACGGGATTCCTCATCAAATCAACCGTGCCGGAGCGATGATCGGCCTGTTCTTTACCGATGAACCTGTAGTGGATTTTGCTTCTGCGAAAAAATCAGATCTGGGAATGTTCGCTCGTTATTTCCGGGGAATGATGGCAGAGGGCATATCGCTTCCACCTTCGCAGTTTGAAGGACTGTTTTTATCGACAGAGCACAGCGAAGAAGATATCGATAAGACCATTGAAGCGGCTGACCGCGTCTTTGCAAGCCTTGCTGCAAATAAAGAGCACGGGGAAGATAGTTGACGCATGCGTCTTCGTTTCGTAAAATAAAGACACTCACTCAATATTAATAATAAATGCAGAAACAGGGAGGAGTACGCACGAAGGTCCGTTGTACAGAAAAAAGGATCCAGGGCTGAGAGATTCTTTAACGACCCGTGTGGAAAGTCGCCCTCGAGCTTCTTTTCTGAACGCATACAGTAAGAAAAGACGGTAGCCGCCGTTATGGGAAAGTGCCTGCTTTAGAGCAGGTATTAAGGTGGTACCGCGAAAACTCTTCGTCCTTACTTGGGATGAAGAGTTTTTTTATGAGAAGAAAGGGGATTTGTATGGGAAAACAAGAAACGGAAATGGCGAAAAAGTACGATCCGAAAGAAACGGAGAACCGCTGGTATGACTTCTGGAAAGAAACTGGACAGTTTGAAGCAGGCCAGACAGACGGGACGCCGTATACAATTGTTATTCCGCCGCCGAACGTGACCGGACGGCTTCACCTTGGCCACGCCTGGGATACGACGCTTCAGGATATTTTAATCCGGATGAAGCGTATGCAGGGATATGACACTTTATGGCTGCCGGGCATGGATCATGCCGGGATTGCTACCCAGTCCAAGGTTGAGGCGCAGCTGAAGGAAGAAGGCACGAGCCGCTACGAGCTCGGACGGGAAGCGTTCCTCGAAAAAACGTGGGGCTGGAAGGAGGAATATGCCGATTTCATCCGGAGCCAGTGGGCCAAGCTCGGACTTTCGCTCGACTATTCGAAAGAGCGTTTCACGCTTGATGAAGGTCTGTCGGAAGCGGTACGGGAAGTCTTTGTTTCGTTGTACAAAAGGGAGCTTATCTACCGGGGTGAGTACATTATCAACTGGGACCCGCAAACACAGACGGCGCTTTCAGATATCGAAGTGGAATATAAAGAAGTGCAGGGTCACTTTTACCATATGCGCTACCCGGTTAAAGGCGAAAACACTTCGATCGAAGTAGCGACGACCCGGCCGGAAACGATGCTCGGTGACACGGCAGTCGCAGTACATCCGGAGGACGGGCGCTATAAGCATCTTATCGGGAAAACAGCCGTGCTCCCGGTCATCGGAAGAGAAATTCCAATCATCGCAGACGACTATGTGGACATGGATTTTGGTTCCGGGGCAGTAAAAATTACGCCTGCGCATGATCCAAATGATTTTGAAATGGGCAACCGTCATGACCTGCCGCGCGTGCTTGTGATGAATGAAGACGGCAGCATGAATGAAAATGCCGGAATTTACGAAGGCATGGACCGCTTTGCCTGCCGCCGGCAGCTGACAAAGGATCTGCAGGCAGAGGGCATTCTGTTTGATATTGAAGAACATATGCACTCTGTCGGCCATTCCGAGCGGAGTGGCGCGGTAGTTGAGCCTTATCTTTCCACGCAGTGGTTTGTACACATGGGGCCGCTTGCAAAGCAGGCGGTAGAGCTTCAGCAGAAGGAAGAAAAGGTTACCTTTGTGCCGGAACGTTTTGAAAAGACGTATCTGCAGTGGATGGAAAATATCCGGGACTGGTGTATTTCCCGGCAGCTGTGGTGGGGGCACCGTATCCCAGCCTGGTACCATAAAGAAACAGGCGAAATTTATGTCGGACGCACGGCACCGGAAAATCCGGAGGAATGGAAACAGGACGAGGACGTGCTTGATACATGGTTCAGCTCGGCTTTATGGCCGTTTTCGACCATGGGCTGGCCGGAAGAAAGCGCGGACTATGCGCGCTACTACCCGACCAGTGCGCTTGTCACCGGCTACGATATTATTTTCTTCTGGGTGTCGCGGATGATTTTTCAGGGACTGGAATTCACCGGCGAACGCCCGTTTGAGGACGTGCTTATTCACGGCCTGGTACGTGACAGTGAAGGACGGAAAATGAGTAAATCCCTCGGCAACGGGGTGGACCCGATGGATGTCATCGATCAGTACGGTGCGGATGCTCTGCGTTTTCTGCTCGCTACAGGTACAACCCCGGGCAACGATATCCGTTTCCAGTGGGAAAAAGTAGAGGCCAACTGGAATTTCGGCAATAAAATTTGGAATGCCGCCCGGTTTACGCTGATGAATGTGGAAGGGGTAACGGCAGAAGACATCGAGCTTGAAGGCGCAAAAACGATTGCGGACCGCTGGATTTTACACCGGCTGCAGGAAACAAAGCAGAATGCCACCCAGCTGATGGAAAAATACGAGTTTGGGGAAGCCGGAAGGACGCTTTATAACTTTATTTGGGATGATCTTTGTGACTGGTATATTGAAATGGCCAAACTGCCGCTGTACGGTGAAGATGAACAGCCAAAACGCATGGCCCAGTCTGTGCTTGTTCATGTGTTTGATCAGACGATGCGCATGCTTCACCCGATGATGCCGTTTATCACGGAGGAAATCTGGCAGCATCTCCCTCACGAAGGAACGTCAATCATGAGTGCTTCCTGGCCGATAGCGGATTCGCAGCTGTTTGACGAGGAAGCGGTACGCGATATGGAATTAATCCAGGAGGTTATTCGTTCGGTCCGGAATACGCGGGCGGAAATGAACGTTCCACCGAGCAAAGCGGTGCCGATGAGTCTGAAGCCGTCCCACAGCCAGGCTTCGGAACGACTCGAACGGGGGCGTGACTATATTGTACGGTTTGGAAATCCGGAAACGCTGACGATTGATGCAGCGATGGAGGCTCCGGAAAAATCCATATCCCACGTATTGAGCGGGGCGGAGATCTTTCTGCCGCTTGAAGGCCTGATTAATATAGACGAAGAAATAGAGCGGCTGCAGCGGGAAAAAGACAAGCTCGATAAAGAAGTGGAACGGGTCACGAAAAAGCTGAACAACGAAGGGTTTGTCAGCAAAGCTCCCGCACACGTCGTCGAGGAAGAAAAGGAAAAACAGAAGGATTACGAACAAAAAAGAGAAAAAGTAACAGCGAGAATGGAAGAACTGCAAAAAAGCTAGGCACAAGACGCCCCCGGGCAGGGGGCCTGCTGCATGGCTGTTTAAAGGGAGGTCTACTTTGCACACATACAAGGAAGCAGAAGCATGGGTGCACTCACTCGAAACGTTCGGTATCCGCCCGGGACTTGACCGGATGAACATGATGCTTGAAGCTGTCGGCAACCCGGAACGCCGGCTGAAAGGCATTCATATTGGCGGAACGAACGGCAAAGGATCCACCGCGGCATTTACGAGAAATATTATGACAGAAGCAGGTATTGTCTGCGGATCATTCACATCACCGTATATTCACCATTTCCGTGAGCGGATTGCCACAGACGGAGAGCCGATCAGCGAAGAGGATTTTCTGGAGCTGGCTGCCGTTCTTCGTCCGGTAGTGGAAAGCATCGCCCGCACGCCGTTTGGATCACCGACGGAGTTTGAAGTGATTACTGTTATCGCGGCAATGTATTTTGCCAGAAAAACGTTTCCGGACGTAGTAATATGGGAGGTTGGCCTTGGCGGCCGTCTGGACGCTACAAACGCCATTCACCCCATGGTGAGCATTATCACAAACATTGGTCACGACCATCAGGGGATCCTCGGGGACACGCTCGAAGAAGTAGCCCGGGAAAAAGCCGGCATTATTAAAGGCGGGGTTCCTGTGGTGACATGCGAACAGAATGAGGAGCTTGCCGGCATTTTTGAGGAGGCTGCCGATTATCAGCGCTCGAAATTTTATCAGCTTGGTCGTCAGTTTCATGTCCGCCGTCTTGAGCCGTCAGAGTCAGGAACTCGTTTTTCCTTTTATTCCCTGTTGGGGGATATGGAGGATCTCGAGGTCTCCATGCTCGGGGAGCATCAGGTGGAGAATGCGGCAGCAGCAGTAATCACAACGCGTTACCTGAAAATGTATTACGCACTGCCCGCAGAGGACGAGCACATCCGTGCTGGTCTGAAAAAAGCAGCCTGGCCGGGGAGGCTTGAAAAAGCGCCTGGCAAAGAATATGTTCTTTTCGACGGTGCGCATAATGAAGAGGGGATGAAAAGCCTCAAAGAAGCGTTGGCCAAGCATTATCCAAACAGCCGGTTTCATTTTATTGTCGGAATGAAAACGGACAAATTACAAGCGCCGGTGCTCGATCAGCTGGACGGCCTGGAGATAGAATCCATCATGGCGGTGCCGTTTGATTTTCCGCAGGCAGCCGCACCGGAGGATATTGCTGAAGCGAATACAGCCGACGTTCAAAAAGCAGCAAGCTGGCAGGAGGCATGGGAAAAAGCAGATACAGCCCGGGATCAGGAAGACGTGATCGTGTTTGCCGGCTCCCTGTATTTCATCTCCCAGTTGACGCAGGAGTGGAGTCAATAAGAAAGCGATAAGCAGAAGCCGTATGCTTCTGCTTTTTTGTTATATTTTTAAGCTAATTATCGGAAAACCATGCTATAATAAGAAAAAAATGGAAGAGGTGTTGTGATGAACATATTGCTCGCTGTATATTTTACAGCAGCAGGGATGATAGTAAGCTCCTTCTGTAATGCCGCAGGGATGCGACTGGCTGTTGGCGGGTCCGTATGGATGCCCCCGTCAAGCTGCCCGGTATGTACCCATACGATTAAAAAAAGAGATTTAGTCCCCTGCTGTTCGTATCTGTATCTGGGCGGTAAATGCCGCTTCTGCAAAAACCGTATTTCCGCGATTTATCCTCTTATGGAAGGCGCCGGTGGTGTCTTGTTTTTCCTCGCTTATGTCCGCTTCGGACTAACTGCAGAATTCGCTGCAGCTTTACTTCTTATTTCCTACCTATTCATTATTACCATCAGCGATATTACAGCCATGCTTATCCCGGGCCGGGTGTCACTTTTGTTTTTTCTTGGAGCCATACTTTTAAAATTTTTCTGGCTGGAGGAGCCTGCCTGGGACGAAAGCTTTATAGGTGCACTCGCCGGTTTTTTTCTTTTGGCAGCCATTATTCTGGCCACGAGGGGAGGGATGGGCGGCGGCGACCTGAAAATATTTACTGTTCTCGGATTTTTCTTTGGACCGCACCTTTTTGCCGTAAACTTTATAGCTGCTGTGTTCACCGCTTCTATCGTTGTTTTTGCTCTATATCCATTTGGTATTTTCAAAAAAGGAGTACCGTTCCCATTTGCACCTGCCATCGCGGCCGGCAGCTTATTTACTTTATTTGCCGGAGAAGCCTGCCTGAAATGGTACCTGTCATTTTTGTAATTCCCCGCTTCAATTCCCCCACACATAAAGGAGACGATCATTGATGAAAACGACTGTAATCCCCGCCGGGACAGAGCTGTTCCGCCCCCGCGAGAAAATGGAACAAAAAGGAGCGGAGGCACTGACAGAACAGGAGCTGCTGGCAGTGCTTCTTCGCACAGGTACAAAGCAGGCACCGGTGCTGAACGTGGCTGCACAGGTGATGGAGCGTTTCGATGCTCTGCCATTGCTGAAAGAAGCCACCAGAGAAGAACTGATGGAAATTCCGGGTATTGGAAAAGCAAAAGCCCTGGAGCTGCAGGCAGCACTCGAATTGGGAAAGCGCATCTTCCGCTATTCGTATCCGGACAGATACGTTGTGCGTTCCCCTGAAGATGCAGCGGAGTACATGATGGAAGACTTGAGGTTTTTACAGCAGGAGCATTTTGTCGTACTGTGTCTGAATACTAAAAATCAAATCATTCATAAGCAGACGTTATTTATCGGCAGTCTGAATTCAAGCATTGTCCATCCAAGGGAACTGTTCAAGGAAGCGCTGCGGCGATCTGCAGCGTCAATTATCTGCCTTCATAATCATCCATCCGGCGATCCTGCTCCGAGCAGCGAGGATATTCAGGTGACAAAAAGGGTGGCAGAATGCGGCAGGCTTCTTGGCATCGAACTGCTCGACCATGTAATTGTTGGCGATCAGTGCTTTGAGAGCATGAAAGAGCAGGGATTCATGTAAAAGAGGAAGATGTTAAAATAAGCCTACCCTAAAAAAACAGGTGCATTGACCCTATGTTTTTCAAATATTTTTCAGTATAATAAAAAATAGTGCATGCAGGAATAGTTGTACTTTAATGCATAATAACGGGCGGGCGTCAGAGAAACAAAAACCTGAAGAAAGCATCATTCATCCATGAGCCGCTGAGCGTGCCCGCTACATATGGAAATACAGGGAATGCCTGAAAAGGCATTATCCAACATAATAAATCATTAGATGATCTAATGAACAAAACCTGCTGAAAAGGATGACCGTGCATTTTGCAAGACGAGAGGAGATATACATAGATGTTTGGAACGAGAGACCTGGGGATCGATTTAGGTACGGCAAATACGCTCGTTTACGCCAGAGGAGAAGGAATTATTCTTCGTGAGCCCTCGGTGGTGGCTATGCGGACAGATACGGGAAATATTGAAGCTGTAGGCCGCAGTGCGAAAAATATGATTGGGCGTACACCGGGGAACATTACAGCAATACGTCCAATGAAAGACGGCGTCATTGCTGATTTTGATACCACGGCGACCATGATGGAATATTTTATTGGTCAGTCGGTCAAAAAACGTTCGATATTCTCGAGAAAGCCAAACGTGATGGTATGTGTGCCGTCAGGTATTACGGCAGTTGAAAAGAGGGCCGTGGAGGATGCAACAAAACAGGCTGGGGCAAGAGAGGCCTATACGATCGAAGAACCGTTTGCAGCAGCGATTGGAGCCGATCTGCCTGTGTGGGAGCCTACGGGAAGCATGGTTGTTGATATCGGGGGCGGAACGACCGAAGTGGCTATCATTTCTCTTGGTGGAATTGTTACGAGTCAATCGATCCGCATCGCCGGAGATGAAATGGATGAAGCGATCATTCAGTATATCCGGAAAACGTACAATGTCATGGTGGGAGAGCGCACATCGGAAGCCATTAAGCTTGAAGTTGGGGCTGCTTCTCCTCCCGCAGAAAGTGAAGATAATGATACAATGGAAATCCGCGGAAGAGATGTAGTGACCGGGCTTCCAAAAACAGTTACAATTACCTCTGAAGAGATTGCTGGATGTCTAAAAGATACGGTCTCCACTATTATTGATACGGTGAAAAGTACACTGGAACAGACTCCTCCGGAATTAGCAGCGGATATTATGGACCGTGGTATCCTGTTAACAGGTGGAGGGGCTCTTCTGCGGCACATTGACCGGGTTCTCAGCGAAGAAACGAACATGCCGGTATTAGTATCGGAGGAGCCTTTGGACTGTGTGGCACTTGGTACAGGACGCGCTTTAGAAAATATTCATTTGTTCCGCTCGAAAGCAGGTATTACATCCCGCTCAGGCCGGAATGCTTAATCTATCTTTAGAGTAGGTGGGGAACCATGCCGCACTTTTTTAACAACAAGCGATTAATCATCTTGATGGTAAGCATTATTCTTCTTGTTATACTCGTAGGGTTTTCCATGAGAGAACGGGAATCGGTGCCGTGGCCGGAAGAGTTCGTAAGAGACTCTGTAGGCGTTTTTCAGTCGACCATCAGCCGCCCGGCTCACTTTGCAGCTAATCGCTTCGAAGCCGTGGAAAATTTATTGGATACATACGAGGAAAATAAAACCCTCAAGCAGCAGCTGGAAAAATACGCTGCCACTTCGGCAGAGCTTGAAAACACCCGTCAGGAAAATGAAACGCTCCGGGAGTCGGCCGATACGCAGGAAATGCTGAGCGACTATGAAAGCCGCCAGGCGCTTGTCGTCTACCGGAACCCTGATCGCTGGACACAGACGATCGGTATTAATCAGGGTACCCAGAACGGTATTGAACAGGATATGGCCGTAGTTACGAATGAAGGCCTTATCGGCCGTGTGGCAGAGGCTTCCGAATTTTCCTCCACTGTTCAATTGTTATCCGACGGGGAACGGACGAACCGTATCAGCGCCAGTGTGACTGCCGGGGACGAGACGGTTAATGCTTTCATTGAAGGATGGGACGAAGACCGGGACGGCCTTATGCTCCGGAAAATCCGCAGTGATGCAGAAATTGAAGAAGGCCAGCAGGTGGTCACCTCGGGAATGGGCGGAGCTTTTCCAAGCGGTATTCCAATCGGGGAGGTAGAGAGCGTAGAGCCGGATGAGTACGGTTTAACGTATAACGCTCTTATTGAACCAGCAGCAGATTTCAGCGATTTAACATACGTGAACGTCCTGGACCGCAACATTGAAGATCTGGGTGAAGAATTTCCTTCGCTTGAAGAAGACCAGGAGCAGGAGGATGAAGAGGAAGACACCGTAGATCCGGTCGGTGAAGAAGGCGGCGGGGGATCATGACAAGATTTCTTATCCCCGTATCGATCTTTTGTTTATTTCTTATCGAAGGAACATGGTTTGAAATTCTCTTTCCCCAGGAAAATGAAAGTGGATGGGTGTGGATGCCGAGATTTGCTCTTATTGGAGTGATTTTGACCAGCATCTACCGCGGTCCTGTCGCAGGAGTATGGGCGGGCATTTTCGTTGGTTTTCTCTATGACTTCACCTATACGCAGATTCTTGGTGTTTATACGTTCTGCTTTGGCTTTATTGCGTATATGAGCTCCTACTCTCTGCCGGTGGTCCGCAACAGTTATGGATGGCAATGGCTTATCATATTCTGCGCGCTTTTCGTGTTTGAACTGCTAATCTATTTTATTTATTTTTTGTTAGGCATTGCCGAACTTTCTTTTGGAGAATTTTTAGTAAAGCGGATGATTGCTTCGTGGCTTATTAATGGGGCCGCTGCTTTACTGCTGCTCGTTCCCTTCCGCCGTATTTTTGAATGGATTGAAGACCAGGAAAAAATAAGGCAGCGATAATTTTTAAAAAAAGAAGTGGTTTGCTGTTTATTCCTGTGAAATGAAACCGTATAATGGAAAGAACGACATTTACTAAGAATGGAGAGCGCTTAAGGGTTCAGGGGTGAAAATATGACGAATAACAATGGAAATTATGTAACGATTAAAGGTACTAAAGAAGGGTTAACCATTGTATTAAATGATCAGTGCTCTTTTCATGAACTTCTTGAGGAATTGAAGAAGAAGATTGAACGGGAGCAGCGTTTGTTTGAAAACGGGCCGCAAGTGGAAGTCCGTGTGGACGCCGGGAACCGTTATTTGAGTAAAAGTCATGAAGAAGAAATTACGGAAGTTCTGAACAAAACGGGTTCAGTACGGGTGCATGAAGTTCACTCGAACGTGATGACAAAAGACGAAGCACAAGAGGTAATTGAAAAAGCAACAGTAACGTCTGTCACACAGATTGTCCGCTCCGGGCAGGTGCTCCGCAAAACAGGCGATATCCTTATTATCGGCGATGTTAATCCCGGCGGAGTGGTTGAAGCAACGGGGAATATCTATGTTATCGGAGCATTAAAAGGAATAGCGAGGGCCGGAACAGAAGGAGCAGATCATGCCGTGGTGTGTGCCTCTGTGATGATTCCTAAACAAATTTCTATCTCGGATACGTATTTCTACGCGCCCGAAAAGCATGAAAAGCAGGAGCAGAAGCCTGCGATTGAAGGGCCGGGGTATGCGTATGTTACCGGAGAAGAATACAAGGCAATTGCATTTGAAGAAACAAAAATGCTCGGGCATTATTTACGCTCGGTCTCATATACATAAGCATGTCAGGCCGAAAACACCTTCCGGACACCGTTAACCGGAATGAGAAGCATGTAAGGTCTGAAAGGAGGAACCGTTGGTGGGAGAGGCAATAGTAATTACATCCGGAAAAGGCGGGGTCGGGAAAACCACGACTTCCGCTAACATCGGTACAGCACTTGCACTGCAGGGACAAAAAGTATGTTTGATTGATACAGATATCGGACTTCGGAATTTGGATGTCGTTATGGGTCTGGAAAACCGGATTATTTACGATCTGGTAGACGCTGCGGAAGGTCGCTGCAAGGTGCAGCAGGCATTAATCCGGGACAAGAGGTTCGACTGCCTGCATCTGCTGCCGGCAGCACAGACGAAGGACAAATCTGCGGTGAATCCGGAACAAATGCAGGAAATCGTGGAGACGCTCCGCCCGGAATACGATTTTATTCTTATCGATTGCCCGGCCGGTATTGAACAGGGATTCAAAAACGCTGTGTCCGGCGCGGATAAAGCGATCGTTGTCACCACTCCGGATACGGCCGCTGTGAGAGACGCCGACCGGATTATTGGTTTGCTTGAAAACGAAGACATTGAACCGCCTAAGCTCGTAGTGAACCGGGTGCGGAGTGATCTTTCCCGGGAAGGCAACGTATTGGATGTGGAAGATGTCGTAGCTACCCTTGCAGTGGATCTGCTCGGGATGATTGTAGACGAAGAGCATGTGTTAAAAGCAGCGCATAAAGGGGAGCCGATTGCGATGGACCCAAACAGCAGGGCTTCGCTCGGATACCGTAATATTGCGCGCCGCCTGCTCGGGGAATCGGTGCCGCTGATGGCAGTAGAAGAAAAGAAAAGCTTTTTCTCCAAGGTGAAAAGTTTATTTGGAATAAAATCATAGCAGGCAAAGGACGGGAAGTAAGCTTCCTGTCCTTTTTGTGCAGTGTAGTCAATTTTGTTTTCTTTAAGATCCACGTGGTATAATAACAGTGAAAGGGCATGCTGTTTTGGATCTGATTCCCGAATCGCCTGTCTTTCTTACAAAGGTTTTTACAGAATGAAAGGCTTCGAGTATCTATCCGAATGCGCGAAGGAGGAATCACTGATGACCGTTATAGAAAAGCACCCTTATCTTTCCGATGAAGAACGCCAAAAACTGGCTCTTTTAAATAAACAAATGCAGGAAGCAGCTTCTGAACAGGAATTGAAGCGGCTTACCACACAGATCGCCCTGCTTCATGAAAAGGCGAAGGTCAGAGAAGAAAATAAGTCTAACTGAATGACTGCCATCATCATGTGGCAGTCTTTTCCTTTTGTAAAGAAATGTGCCACTGGAGGAACGTTCGATGGAATTAATTGCAAATATGAAAGCCGGGGAAGCAAGAGCAGCCCTGAAACATAATGGAAGAGTCGCAGAGTTCTTTTTCGAGTCGGCAATGGACGACACAGCGGCCGGAGATATCTATAAGGGAAGAGTGGTGGATGTGCTGCCGGGAATGGACGCTGCGTTTATTGATATCGGGAAAGGAAAGAAAGGGTATCTGCACCGGGACAATATTATGGCGTACCGTCTGCTGAAAGAGCCGCTTGCTGAAAAAAAACAGCGGGGCATTAAAGATTTTATTAAAAAGGGCGAATATTTATTTGTGCAGGTCGTGAAGGAAGAAACGGCCAGCAAGGGTGCCAAACTTAAAGAAAATTTGTCACTGCCGGGAAAGTACTGTGTGTATCTGCCGGACGAGCCGGGATTGTTTATTTCGCAAAAGGTGGAAGACGCCGTAAAGGAAGAATGGCTCGAGCAGGAAGAAGCGCTGCCGCTGAACGGGGACGGGCTGATTGTGCGTACAGAGGGAACGGCACAGTCACTGGATGTGGTAAAAAAGGAAGCGTCCCAGCTCCAGAGCCTGTGGCAGGATATGGTTCTTCGGGGAGAAGAGCTGGCTTCACCGGGAAAGGTATCGCAGGAGGAGCACTTTTTAACAAAATGTCTGTCATATGCACCCATGGAACGCGTGAAAAGAGTCGCTGTGGATACAAGAGAGGCAATGGAGACAGCACAAGCGCAATTCAACGGGCAGGAGCCGGAAAAGCGTCCGGAATTTGTTCTTTTTGAGCGCCCGGAAAATATTTTCACAGAAGAGAACGTAGAGATCGACCTCGAGCGGGCCTTAAAGCCTGTAGCATGGCTGAAAAGCGGTGGGTTTTTACAGATTGAAAAAACAGAGATGTGTATCACCATTGATGTGAATACGGGAAGGTTTACCGGAAAGCATGACCTGCAGCACACGATCGTAAAAACAAATCTCGAAGCTGCCGCAGAGGCAATGCATCAATTGCGTGTGAGAAACCTCTCCGGTATGGTAATGATTGACTTTATACGGATGAATGAAGAAAAAGACCGGCAGCATTTAATTCAGGTACTGGAAGAAAAAGCCGCTGAAGATCCGCAGAAAATCCGGGTTGCCGGCTTTTCCCGTCTCGGCGTCGTAGAGTTGACCCGCCAGCGCTCCCGCCAGAGCCTCGAGGAACATATGCTTGAACCTTTTGGTACCGAGTACGGCAAAGGATGGCGGCTGTCGGAAAAAGAAATCATGGAAAGGGCAAAACGAATGCTCGGTGCCTGGGTGGAGGAAGATGTAGACGCGATTGTGCTGGAGGTGCCGGACCGGCTGCTCGCCCGGGAAGGCAGGGCGTTGTATGATGATCTCCAGCAAATAGTCCCGGGACGCTTATTTATCGTCTCTGAAGCAAAGGAGCAGGAGATCGTGGTCCGCTACGCGGGAAGCCTTGAAGTGGCGGAACAAAGAAATCAGGCTTTAAAGGCTCAAATGAAGCAGCGGGGAATTGACTTTCGTTTTTAATATATGCTATTATTTGTAACGTTAGTTGTTTGGAAGCACCCAAACTACAACCGCACAAGAACAGGTTTAAGCCCTGGAAAGGCACCTGTATTGGCGAGTCTAAGTGATTAGGAGGTGCAGAGATGTACGCAATTATTGAAACTGGTGGAAAACAGTTAAAAGTAGAAGAAGGCCAGACTATCTTCGTTGAAAAATTAGACGTAGAAGCTGGTGATGAAGTAACGTTTGGCAATGTAGTATTTGTCGGAGGCGACGATGTGAAGGTTGGTTCTCCTTTTGTTGAGGGAGCCAAAGTTACAGGCAAAGTTGAAAGACAGGGCCGTAACAAAAAAATCATCGTTTTCAAATTTAAGAAACGTAAAAACTACCGCCGTAAGCAGGGCCACCGTCAGCCTTACACAAAAGTTACAATCAACAGCATTGACGCGTAGTTATGATACGGGTCACTGTTAGCCGCGACGAGGCAGAGCATATTCGTTCTGTTACTATGACCGGGCACGCTGAATCAGGTCCCTACGGCTATGATTTGGTATGTGCCGGCGCCTCGGCAGTATCTTTTGGGGCTGTAAATGCGATGGCATCACTCTGTCATACAGATCCCGCAGTGGATTTAGGCCCAGAAGGCGGTTATTTTCATTGCGTGCTTCCGGAAGAAAGCACCGAAGAGGATAAACGCCAGATGCAGCTGCTGGCAGAGGGCATGATTATCTCTTTGGAGACCATAGCTGATCAGTACGGTGAATTTATATCAATTGAAGAGCATAGGAGGTGAATGTTGATGTTGAAATTAGACCTGCAGTTCTTTGCTCAGAAAAAAGGGGTAGGTAGTACAAAAAACGGTCGTGACTCCATTTCCAAGCGTTTGGGTACCAAACGCGCCGATGGCCAGCACGTAACCGGTGGTTCTATCCTCGTCCGCCAGCGCGGTTCGAAAATTTTCCCTGGCAACAATGTCGGTAAAGGTGGAGATGACACTCTTTTCTCCAAAATCGACGGCGTTGTGAAATTTGAGCGTGTCGGGAAAAAACGTAAACGCGTGAGCGTTTATGCAAAAGAAGCGTAAGACCCGCATCCGTTTAAACAGATATTTTCTGTTTAAACGGATTTTTTTATTGAAGGGGGCAAAAAAAATGAAGGTAACAATTATTGGTTTTTGGCACGCATTTCCGGAAGCAGGGGAAGCAGCTTCCGGTTATCTGCTTGAAGAAGATGGCTTTGAGCTGCTGCTCGACTGTGGAAGCGGAGTGATTTCTCAGCTGCAGCATTACACAGAGCTCAGCAGCATCGACGCCGTACTGCTGTCTCATTATCATCAGGATCATGTGGGTGATTTCGGAGCTCTTCAGTACTACCGGCTGCTTGAACCTGTCCTTTGGCCAAAAAAGCAGCACGAGATGGCCGTCTATGCGCATCGGGAGGATGAAGAAGGCTTTCAGCGCCTGTTTTATAAAGAAGCAGTACAGCCGACAGAATACCGGGCGGAGGAGCCGTTTACCGCCGGTCCCTTTACCATTACACCAGTTCCGGTAAAGCATGCTGTGCCCTGCTTCGGATTCCGGATTGAGACCGCCGCGGGCAGCATGTTCTTTACCGCGGACACCTCATATATACCAGAGCTTGAGCAGGACGCCGCACATGTGGATGTGCTTTTGGCAGAATCCAGCTTTTATGCTGGTCAGGACGGCTCCTTTGCCGGACATATGAATGCTGAAGAAGCAGCGAGGCTTGCCAAAGGAGCTGAAGCAGGAAAATTAATATTAACTCACCTGCCTCATTTCGGAGAGCATGCACAGCTGCAGAGGGAAGCAGAAAACATATTTTCCGGTCCTGTGGAGCTTGCAGCAGGAGGGCTTAAAATAAATATCGACTGAGACAATCAATCATTTCTTTCGGGAAATGATTTTTTTCGTTTACATGAGAGCGGTATCGCATGGGCCTTTACATATTCTTAACACTTAAACTACTTTCTCTTAACAATTAAGTCCTATACTAAGCATTGGGAGCAAAAAGAGTTGCTTTGCCTCGATTACATAAACAAAAAGAGGAGGAAGTTGGTTTGAACTTTAAAAAGGTATGGATGGTTCCAACATTCGCTACGCTGGCAGTATTTGCATCCGCATGTGGAGGCGGGGGAGAAGAAAGTTCCGGTAGTGGTTCTGAGGAAAGTTCGGGAAGCGGCTCCGGTTCGGAAGAAAGCTCTGGTTCGGAAGAAAGCTCCGGTGAGGAAGGAAACGGAGGCTCTGGCGACATTGCTATCGATGGCTCTTCCACGGTCTTTCCAATTATGGAAGCCGTATCTGAAGAATTTCAACAGGAGCATGGAAACATCGAAGCACCTGTAGGCGTATCAGGTTCCGGAGGAGGATTTGAACGCTTTATTGCCGGCGAGACGGATTTAAGTAACGCTTCGCGCCCTATCGAACAGGAAGAAGAAGATGCGCTCGAAGAGGCAGGCATTGAATATACTGAGCTGGAATTAGCCTATGATGGACTTACTGTAGCTGTGAATCCAGAAAATGACTTTGTAGATAATCTTACCTTTGAAGAACTGTCACAAATTTTCGCTGACGGAAGTGATGCTCAAAATTGGTCG
Organism: Marinococcus halotolerans DSM 16375; assembly: GCF_000420725.1. Taxonomy (GTDB): domain Bacteria; phylum Bacillota; class Bacilli; order Bacillales; family Marinococcaceae; genus Marinococcus; species Marinococcus halotolerans. The sequence continues at coordinate 124,421 of NZ_ATVM01000005.1, forward strand.
GATATTCGCGACAGCTGGCCAGACGAGCCAATTGATATTTATGCTCCGGGTACAGATTCCGGCACGTATGATTTCTTCAGTGAAGAAGTGCTTGAAGAAGGCGACGTTTCTCGTGAAGCCCAGCTTTCCGAAGATGACAACGTGTTGGTAAATGGTGTAGCAGGCAGTCAGAATGCTATTGGGTTCTTTGGCTATGCATACTATGCAGAAAACCAGGATTCTCTGAAAGCAGTGCCTATCGTGCCGCAAGAGGGTGGAGATGAAGGTATTGAGCCTAGCCAGGAAACAATCAACGATCAGTCATATCCTCTTTCTCGTCCGTTGTTTACGTATGTGAAAAATGAATCCCTGCAGGAAAATGAAGACGTTGTTGAATATGTGCGCTTTTTAAATGACAATGCAGGGGATCTCGCAGAAGAAGTAGGATATGTGGCAGCACCGGAAGAGGTTTATGAAGAAAATACGCAAAAAATTGATGAAGTTGTTAACGAATAGAAGGATTTGGTACGGAGAAGCGAGGGAGCATACACTCCCTTGCTTTTGTCCTTGCTTTTAAGGGATTATCTGTTAAGGGGATGTGCAGAGAATGGAAGATCGTTCAAAACTCTCGGTTAGTGAACGAATCGAACAAAGAACAAAGGGTTCGGGTTCATCGAGTTTTATGGAAAAGTTAATGCCGGTTGTTTTTTTCACTTGTGCTTTAATATCTATTCTTACTACGGTCGGTATCGTTTTTACTCTTTTATTTGAAACAGTGACGTTTTTCAGCAACGTTCCGTTTGCCGATTTTTTTGCTTCTACAGAGTGGTATCCGTTTTTTTCCGATCCGCAGTACGGCATTTGGCCTCTGGTGAACGGAACACTGATGATAGCGGGAATCGCTATGCTGGTAGCCGTGCCTTTTGGTCTGGGAGCAGCCATTTATTTGAGTGAATATGCATCCGAAAAGGTTCGTAAAACAGTAAAGCCTATTCTTGAGGTATTGGCAGGCATACCGACGATCGTGTATGGCTTTTTTGCCCTCACGTTTGTTACACCAATTCTGCGCTCCATTATACCTGGGATGGACATTTATAATGCATTGAGTCCGGGGATTGTAGTAGGTGTAATGATTATTCCGATGATTGCAAGTCTATCAGAAGATGCAATGAGCTCTGTGCCGAATTCGATCCGCCAGGGTGCTTTTGCTTTAGGGGCCACCCGGATGGAAGTGACTGTAAAAGTAGTGATGCCCGCAGCATTATCAGGTATTGTTGCTTCTTTTGTTCTGGGAATATCCCGAGCTATAGGGGAAACAATGATCGTAACGGTGGCCGGTGGGGCAAGTCCTACAATGACAGTGGACCCCACAGGAGCCGTGCAGACGATGACTGCATACATTGTGCAGGTGACTCAGGGCGACGCAGGTTATGGCACACCAATTTATTACAGTATCTATGCTGTCGGTATGACATTGTTCGTCTTCACGTTGGCTATGAATCTGATGGCCCACTACATTTCTCGACGTTTCCGGGAGGATTACTAAATGAAATTTGCAAATACGACAGTGCCACAGGAAGTGCAGAACGAAAATGCTCAACGGCTGAGCAAAAGGCATATTTGGAATAAAGTATTTAAGGGTGTCTGTTTTGCGGCTACTGCTTTTAGCATACTGATGCTTCTCGTATTGCTGATACGAATACTCACTCAAGGAATTGGCTTTTTGGACTGGGGACTTGTAGCAAATTTCGCTTCAAGAAATGCTGAGGATGCGGGATTGCTGGCAGCTTTAGCCGGGACAATCTGGCTTATGATGGTGGCGGCTCCGGTTTCTTTTATTTTGGGGGTCGGCACGGCAGTGTATCTGGAAGAATACGCACCAAGCAACAAATTTACGAATTTGCTTCAAACAAATATTTCCAACCTTGCCGGCGTTCCCTCCGTCGTTTTCGGGCTGTTGGGGCTTACGATATTTAACCGGCTGATGGGAATGGGGGCAAGTGTGGTAGCAGGTGGTCTGACGCTTTCCCTGCTTGTTCTTCCAATTATCGTGGTGGCTTCCAGAGAGGCTATCAGCGCAGTGCCAACAGATGTTAAGCAGGCCTCCTACGCGATGGGAGCAACAAAATGGCAGACGATTTTTAGAATTGTTATTCCATCAGCTTTACCAGGAGTGCTTACAGGTACGATTTTAGCTTTATCCCGGGCTATTGGGGAAACAGCGCCAATTTTAGTGCTAGGAGCCTTAACATACGTTGCCGCTACACCTTCCGGTTTACTTTCAAGTTTCACGGCAATGCCAGTACAGATTTACAACTGGACTGGACGCCCTCAACAGGAATTTCAAGACATTGCGGCAGCAGGAATCATCATTTTACTGTTGATGCTTTTATTCATGAATTCGATTGCTGTATTTATCAGAAGCAAATTCCAAAAACGCTTTTAATAAAGGAAACAATGAAAGGGGAAGCAGTATGCAGACCAAGCATGAAAACCGTTCAGTAGAAGGACACAAGACCGTGAATGAAGAGGAAAAAGTGCCGCTTGCTTACAATGTAGATCAGTTGAATCTCTGGTACGCTGACAATCACGCGCTACAGGATATTTCGATGGAAATCCCGGAAAAGTCAGTAACAGCCATTATTGGTCCTTCCGGCTGCGGCAAATCGACATTTATTAAAACCTTAAACCGGATGACCGAAATGAATCCGATTGTAAAAACAAATGGCTCCATTAAATACCGGGAGAACGAGATTTTTGCAAAGAATTTTAGTGTTGAATATCTTCGTACTAAAGTGGGTATGGTTTTTCAAAATCCGAATCCTTTCCCCAAGTCGATTTATGAAAATGTAATATACGGGCCGAAAATTCATGGCATCAAAGATAAAAAAACACTCGATGAAATCGTGGAAAAAAGTCTGAAGAAAGCGGCTATCTGGGACGAAACAAAAGATCGCCTGAAAGAAAATGCCTTCGGGCTTTCCGGCGGCCAGCAGCAGCGTCTTTGCATAGCCCGCTGTCTGGCAATTGAACCTGACATCATTTTAATGGATGAGCCTACGTCTGCACTGGATCCGATTTCTACGCTGAAGATTGAAGAGCTTGTCCAGGAGCTGAAAAAAGACTATACGATTGTCATTGTTACCCATAACATGCAGCAGGCAGCCCGGATATCAGACAACACTGCCTTCTTCTTAAATGGTGTTATCGTAGAGCATGATCAAACAGATAAAATCTTTTCATCGCCGGCAAAAAAAGAAACAGAAGATTATATTTCCGGCAGGTTCGGCTAAGCCGGAAGAAAGAGGCGGAATAATGGGCGTTCGAAAGGCGTATGAGCAGGACTTGACGTATTTAAAGCAGGAAATACTCGATATGGGCAAATATGTTAAGTATGCTTTCGAGCAATCTCTGCTCGCGTTAAAAACCAATGATAACCAGTCACTTGCCCGGGAGATTGTTACAGATGATAAAAATATCAATTCCATGGAGCTGAAAATCATGGATGCTGCGACACTGACCATTGCCAAGCAACAGCCGGTGGCGACAGATCTGCGCCGTTGCATCGTGGCTTTAAAAATGGCCAGTGATCTCGAGCGTATGGCAGATATTGCAGTCGATATTGCTAAAGCCTCGGCCAGGCTGAGCGAAAACAAAAGTCGGGAGGACATCGACCAGTTAATTGATATGGCGGAAATTTCCAAACAAATGTTTGACCAGGCGATGGAAGCCTATGAAAATCAGGAACTGATGCATGCCCAGCGTGTGGCTTCTTTAGATGATCATGTGGACAGCAAATACAAGTTGTTTATACAGAAACAGCTTCGTCAGAGTGCTGATGAAGTGTTGTTGGAGGATATTACTCAGCTGTCTTTTATCGGCCGCTACATTGAGAGATTTGCAGATCATACAACCAACCTGGCGGAATGGGTCGTCTATGAAGTGAACGGGCATCATTTTGATTTAAATTAAAAATACGCAGAATGCAGTCTCCGCCTAATGGCGGGGGCTTTTTATGCTTTCCCTTGGGTTTCTCAGACACGCAGGCGGCTGAATTACCTGGGAGGAAAAATTTAACCAGCTATTATCTCAAACACCTGCTCCGGTCTGTCGATATAAAAAGAGAAGAAGATGCAGCACACTATCGACTAGTATTGAGTTCAAAAGGCGGAGGTACGGGCATGAGCCATACGGAATATTTGGATATGTTTATTGAAGAAAGCCAGGAGCACATTCAGGCGATTAACGTTCACCTGCTTGAGCTTGAAAAGCAGCCGGAGGACGAAACGGTCATCGGGGAAATTTTTCGTTCGGCCCATACGATGAAAGGTATGGCCGGAACGATGGGATATGAGGATTTGACGAATGTGACACACGCCCTCGAAAATGTTCTCGACCAAATGCGTGAAAAAACAAGGCTTGCAGATGCAGAAACGATGGATGTCCTGCTTGAAGCAGCAGATGTTGCCGAAGAAATCGTAGAGGACATCGCTTCTGGCGGTGAGGGGAAAAAGGATATACAGGCTATTACGGCAAAGCTGCTGGGCCAAAGCATGCGGTCTGAGGCGGATAAGGAAACAAAAGAAAAATCCAGTATTAACATGGATTGGAATGAATACGACCGGGCAGTGATCGCCCAGTCTGTGGAGAGTGGGATGCAGGGCTATACGATGCAGATCACCCTTGCGGACAACGCCATGCTAAAAGCAGCACGGGCCTATATGGTATTTGAAGCTCTTGAAGCAGACGGCCACGTTATTAAATCAGTGCCGGAAGCTTCAGATATTGAAGCGGAGCAATTTGATAACGAATTTATCGTAGCGGTAGTAACGACCGCCGCAAAAGAAGATCTGGTGAACCGGGTGGCTGCTGTCTCGGAAATTGAAACAGTGGTGGCAGAGGAAATTGAAATAACGGTCAGCACAGACAATGAGGCTCGTTTGGAAAAAACGCCTTCTTCGGAGACAAAAGAATCCAGCTCGCCGGAACGCAAACGTGCAGAGACGAACAAAACGATTCGGGTCAATATTGACCGGCTGGATAAATTGATGAACCTGTTTGAAGAGCTGGTTATCGACCGGGGACGCCTTGAGCGTATATCCGAGGAAATAAGAAGCAGCGAATTGACAGAAACAGTGGAAAGAATGTCACGTACAACCGGGAGCCTGCAGGAAATTATTTTACACATGCGGATGGTGCCGGTCGATCAGGTGTTCAGTCGTTTCCCGAAAATGGTTCGCAGCCTGTCGAGAGATCTTGGTAAACAGATTAAGCTTGAAGTCATTGGTGCAGAAACTGAACTTGATCGTTCTATTATTGATGAAATCGGGGACCCGCTTGTCCATCTGATACGAAATTCAATCGATCACGGCATTGAAATGCCCGAAAAGAGAAGGCAGAACGGCAAACCGGAAGAGGGTCATGTCGAGCTGCGGGCTTATCACAGCGGCAATCATGTGTATATCGAAATCGAAGATGACGGCGGCGGAATCGATCGTGAACGCGTGCTAAAAAAGGCTGTAGAAAATGGCGTAATAGCTGCCGAAGACGCTGATACGCTGACGGATTACGATGTTCATCAATTTATTTTTTCCGCAGGCTTCAGTACCGTTGATGAAGTGACCGACCTGTCAGGACGCGGGGTGGGGCTGGATGTAGTAAAAAATACGTTTGAATCACTCGGCGGCGTTATCAGTGTGCATTCTGAAAAAGGAAAAGGAACCAGGTTCAGTATTCAGCTTCCCCTGACCCTGTCGATTATTGATGTGATGCTTGTGGATGTGGGGGAGGAGCATTACGGACTGCCGCTTACTTCTATCGTGGAGACAGCAAGTATTAAGAGCAGCAGCATTTTTTATGTGCACAAACGGAAAATGATCGATTTCCGCGGAAATATTATTCCGGTGATGTTTTTGGAGGATGTATTTGAAGTCCCGGTGGAGCGTGAGTGGGATCGTGAAAACTATTCTGTCGTAGTCGTGCATAAAGGAGAAAAGATGGCCGCGCTGGTCGTCGACAGTTTTATTGGCCAGCAGGATGTCGTATTAAAATCACTCGGCCATTATTTGCGGGACGTGCGTGCCATCTCAGGAGCTACGATTCTCGGAGACGGCAATGTAGCATTAATTGTAGATACGAATGCCCTATTGTAAGGAGGAAGTATTGTGACGGAAGAAAATGCTGTGAAAAAAGTCATTATATTCCGATTGGAGACCGAAGAATACGGAGTTGAAGTAACTCATGTCCAGTCGATTGAACGCATGCAGAATTTCACCCGTATACCAAATGCTGAAAAAAGTATTCGCGGCGTAATTAATCTGCGGGGTGTCATTATACCAATTATAGATCTTCGAAAAAGGCTCTCCTATGAAGAGGTTCCGTATACAGAAGAAACCCGGATTTTGATTTTAGCACTTGAAGGCAATCACGCCGGTCTTATAGTTGACGCAGCAAACGATGTGATGGATGTATTTGAAAGTGAAATCGGAGCGCCCCCACAGGCTCTGTCCAAGGAAGAACAAATGTATTTAAAAAATGTCATCAAGAAAGAAAGCCGCGTATTCACTCTTTTAAATGTTCACGCAGTTGTCGAAGCTTTGGAGACGGCGTCTGTTTGATTCCAAGGGCTGTTCTCCTTTAGTATAGGAGAAAGAGTCCTTTTTCTTATGAGTGAAACGTAAATTAAAGAAGGAAGCAGGCAGCGGAAATATATTCACAGGACTGTACGCCGCAGATAGAACAAGGTATGATGTTAACAGCGGCGCCATACAGCGTGCGTTCGAAATTTTATATAATGGGGACATGCTTCCATGAGTTTACATCAATCGACCGAAGAAAAGCAGTATGATATCAACATGATGTTTGTATTGTTTTTGTTCGCAGTAGTCAGCTGTTTCTATATTTTTCAGGCTCAGCAGCTCGAACAATATGAAGGCAATTTTATGATCCAGCAGATTATCTTTTTCGTGCTGGCTTTTGCCATTATGATGGTAGTTCTACATTTTGATTTTGAGTATTATCTGGTACTGCACTGGTTTTTATATGCTTTTGGACTGGCTCTTTTAGCAGGGCTGCTGGTCGCTCCGGCAAGTATTGCTCCGGTGATTAATGGGGCGCAGTCATGGTATGTAATACCGGGTCTCGGACAGTTCCAGCCTGCAGAATTTATGAGAATTTTTCTGATTTTAACACTCAGCGCCATCATTTATAATCACCATACAGAGTACAGTGGAAGCAAAAGCATGCGCTCTGATTTCATACTTATAGGGAAAATGTTTCTGCCGACCCTTCCCGTCATTTTGCTTCTGGCAACACAGCCGGACATGGGGAGTGTCATGCTCGTAGGAGCTATTTTCGTTTCCCTTCTGGTGGTCTCGGGCATCTCCTATAAAATATTGGCAGTAGCTATCGGTGGTCCGCTTTTAGCGATACTTGGATTTGTCTTTTCTTTTTTCCAGTTTCCCAATTTGATGGAGCGATTTGTATTTTCCAATATGGATCCTTATCAGGTAAGCAGGATCCAGGGCTGGCTGAACCCGTTTGAAAATCAGGATGCTGGTTTTCAAACAGCAAGAGCATTGACTGCTATCGGCTCCGGAAGATTATTCGGCAACGACGGAGATCAGGTGTACATTCCGGAAGCCCACACGGATTTCATTTTCGCCGTTATTGGCTCTGTCCATGGTTTTCTGGGCGGCGCTATGGTCATCACCCTTTATTTTGTGCTGCTTTATCAGATTCTTCTGATCAGCATGCGTTCGCATAACGCTTACGGCAAATACATCTGTGCAGGTGTTATCGGATTGTTTGCTTTCCAGGTATTTCAAAATATCGGGCAAAGCCTTGGCCTTCTTCCAGTCACTGGCTTTACGCTTCCGCTTCTCAGTTACGGAGGAAGCTCGCTTGTCGGGACCATGTTTATTTTAGGGATCGTAATGAGTGTACGCTATCATTCAAAAAATTATTTCTTTGCCCACCATAAAAATCAGTAAAAGCCAGCCGGGTGTCGGCTGGCTTTTGTTTATGGTTTTTTGACATGCATGGAATCCTTTGAGGGTTTGGCTCTTCTCGAAGATGAGAAAAGCTGCTCGCTCTGCCTTTGCACGGTCCAGATGAGCGTATCCAGCTTCCGCTCCATCCGGTAAACAAGAAAAAAGGCAAGCATGACAGCCGCTCCCTGGTCTCCGGCCAGTTGTATCCATTCCTCCATGACTAAGCCTCCTTTATAAAGAATCCCCCAGCCTGAAGGGCTGAGGGAATCGGGTTAATTGGTTTCCCAGATAGTGTCTACGTTTCGTTCCACGACTCTTGCGTACACTTTTTTAGTGACGATACCATCGCTTGTAAAAAAGGCTTCCTTAGCAATAATGGAGTCCATTAAGGCCTCTACTGCCGTTTCATCCACCGGTTCTGCCGGATCTTCAATCGAAAGGGTAGTAGCTTTGCCAAAATCACTTTCAAAACGCAGCTGCAGTTGTTTGCTCATCTTCATCACCTCCTGTGTTTGAAATTACTTCCGGCTTTACAACGGGGCCGGTGCCTGCATGTTGTACTCGTTGTTGCGCTGTACGCTCTGCACGACGTAAGGCTGGAGCATAGCAATACTATCCGCAATTTCCTGCAGGTCATCGTCTGAAATTTCAGGATTGATGTTACGGAATGTTTTTCGTTTGTATTCGCCGCTTCCGTCTGCCCCGGTGCCTAAATAAAACTCAAAAGAAAGATTGGTTTTTGTTAATTGAGCCATGTGTCTCACCTCCTTTCACCGTATATATTGACGGGCCGAAGCAAAAGGGGGGGGAGGGCTGTGTTTATTTTATGATGCTTATGGGAATATCACCATGGAATGTTAATCGAAGGAGGATTTGCAATGAACGTATTGGTAATTGGAGCGAACGGAAAAATTGCACGCCACCTGGTGGAGGAATTGAAGGAAACGGATCACCACGTAACGGCGTTAATTAGAAAAGAAGAACAATCAGAAGAACTGAAGAGCCTGGGGGCGGACGAAACGATAGTTCGTGATCTGGAAGGAGATATTTCCGATGCTTTTGCGGGTAAAGATGCAGCTGTCTTTGCCGCTGGATCGGGCGGCCATACAGGGCCGGATAAGACCACCATTATCGACTTGTGGGGTTCGAGAAAATCGGTGGAAGCCTCCAAAGCCCACGGAGTGAAACGCTTCATCCAGGTAAGTTCGATGAATACGGATGAACCGGAGAACGGGCCGGAAAAAATGCGCCATTACTTTATTGCTAAACGTGTAGCCGATGACTATCTTGAAGAGAGTGGTCTTGACTACACCATTGTACGGCCGGGAGTGCTCACAAACGATGACCCGAGCGGCACCGTACAGTTAAAACAAAAACTGAATGAAAAAGGCGAAATCCCACGTGCCGATGTGGCAAAGGTAATCGCAGCTTCTCTCGATACGCCGGGTACTATCCGTAAAAAGTTTGATCTGATCAGCGGTGATCAGGAAATTATTGCAGCACTCAACGAATTATAAGAAGGAAAGCAAACAGCCGGCCCCGAACAGCCGGCTGTTTTTACATAATGACCGTAGGAGGAAGCAGCCATGATGAACAGTTCAGGCCCCCGGATTTCCGGAGGAGCTCTATGGTTAAACTTTTTTCTGCTGTTTGCAGCTGGTATTGTTATTATTGCTGCTGTGTTTCAGGGGGAGACTTTAATGTACATAAGCGGCTTATTTCCTTTAAGTACGGCTGCTGCCGATAGTTTTACCGGAGCCTGTACAGGAATAGCAGCGGGATTTTTCGCCTGGGGGGCATATAAAAAGCAGTGGTTTTCTGTGCCGGACAATACATATACCGATCTCTTAAAAGAACTGATCCGCCGGCGGGGAAGCTTTTGGGCTGTAACAGTTGGTGCGGCAGTATCAGAAGAAATACTGTTCCGGGCAGCAGTGCTCGGGACACTGGTGCTTGTATTGCCGGATATCTTTGCTTTATGTGTTTCTTCATTTATTTTTATGCTGGTGCACGTGCCGCAATACGCCGGTCAGCAGCTGGTTCATGCATGGATTTTCATCCTGGGTCTTCTGCTCGGCGGGCTGCTTTTATGGCAGGGAACGCTATGGGGGGCTGTGGCTGCCCATGCCGGATACAATGCGGTTTCCTTTCTTATTTGGAAAAGAATGAAGCCATTCAGAAATGAACATTCTGAACCGGCGGATCAAAAACGTCAGTAGCTTTTTCCCGCCTGGTGACGCTCGAGACGGAGCTGTGTTTTCTCCTGCTCTTCTGAAGAGACAAGGTAATAGCTTATCCCGTTCTGTTCGTCGGCTGCTCCCTGAATTTCAGTCGTCTGGATCTGGGTGAGAGCAGGAGTATAGTGGTAAGAAAAGCTTTGAATATCCTGAAACGTCATATCTGTGTGTATGTGGTCACCGAGAGCGTAAAGCAGTTCTTCTGCTTTACGGAGAGTAGCCGGGCTCTTTGCTTTTTCCAGCAGTGCTTCGAGCACCTGCTGCTGGCGGAGATTCCGCCCTAAGTCACCCCTGGGGTCCTGCTTGCGCATACGGACATAGTATAAGGCCTGATCGCCATTTAAATGGAGTTTCCCCTCCGTATAGGTGAAAGGCTCTCCTTCATCCTTGATGAATTCCAAATCGTTTTGCACTGTCACCCCATCGTAAGCATCAACGACCTCCCGGAATCCTTCCATATCGGCTTCGACGGTAAAATCAAGGGAAGTGTCCAGAAACTCTTCTACGGTCTTTTTTAGCAGGGGCATTCCCCCGTAGCTGTAGGCATGATTTATTTTGTCCATGCCTTCTCTTCCTGGAATGGAGACCCTGGTATCCCGTGGAATATTAAAAAGCAGCGTGGATTCGTTACCGGAATGAATGGAGAGAATCATAATGACATCGGCACGGGAAGCTGTTTCTTCTTTATCTGTACCCGCTATTAGAATAATCTGCGGTCCCGAAACAGTAGAAGAATCCTCGTCAGTTGTTTCTGAGGTGATTTTCTCTTTTTGTCCGGCAGTTATAGTGTAATAATAGTAAAAGAGACCGCCAAGTGATAAGAAGCATGTAAGCAGGAAAGTGATCATAAAAAACAAGTATACGTTTCGCATAGTCGGCCGTCCTGTCTGTAAAAGTCAAAATCTCTATTTTTATATCGGCAGAAAAGGGAATATATCCAGTAGGAAGGGATGCTCCCTGCGTTGACAAAAAAAGAAGGTAACGTTATATTCAACGTTACTGCTATTTATAATCTCGTTAGGTGAGGCTCCTGTATAGATATAAGCTTCTGCCCAAAAATGTCTAAAGACGCCAATGGGTCAACAGAATCCATCGAATTAAGGTGTTTTCTAATGAAGCTGGATAATACGTTCCTACGCTATACAGTGCTAAAGCTCGACGAAGGGGAATAGAACGGGCATATACGATGACTGGCTGATTATGCACGTCTTCCCAACGGTGGAAGGCGTTTTTTGTTTGAAATAAGTGTCAGGCGGAAGAAGTACAGCTGCTTGTGCGGCCTGGAGAGGAGGAAAAGGATGGAGAAATTAAATGAACAGGCACGGGAAGAGTTCGTAGAACTGATAGCGGAATCATTGCAGCAGGAGCGCATAGAAACGTTCCGTGAATTATTTTTGGATCTGCATCCTGCGGACCAGGCAGAAGTGTTTCTGGAGCTTGATGAAGAACGGTCAGTTGTTTACGAATTTTTGTCTCCGGAAGAATTTGCCGAAGTATTTGACAGCTTTGAACCTGAAGTTCAAAAAGAAGTAGCTCTGCAGCTGAACGATCAGTATGCTGCTGAAGTATATAACAATATGTATGCTGATGATGTTGCTGACTTCCTGGGAGAGCTTGAACCCAGACAGATGACCCATATCCTCCAGGCGATGGACCAGGAGGATGCCAACGACGTACGGGAGCTCTTGGCCTATGAAGAGAAAACGGCCGGGGCTATCATGACAAAAGAATTTGTGTCTATTAAAGCAGCAGATACGATTGAGGCAGTAATTGAACAGCTGCGGCGGGAAGGGCCGGACGCAGAAATGATCTATTATCTGTATGTAGTTGATGAACGGGATAAACTAGCCGGGGTGGCATCGATCCGCGATTTGATTGTAGCGGACTCAGACCGGACCGTAGCTGAAGTGATGAGCAGCCGGGTCGTGTCTGTTTATGTAGAGGATGACCAGGAGGAGGTCGCTCAGCTGATACAGAAGTATGATTTTCTGGCAACCCCTGTTATAGACAGTGAAGGCAGGCTTGTCGGAATCGTAACGGTGGATGATGCGCTTGATGTACTTGCGGAAGAAGCTTCAGAAGACATTGGGGAAATCTCCGGCTCACGTGGCTCGACAGACGTGAGTGTTAATGCATTTAAAGCTGCGAGGCTCCGTGCCCCCTGGATTATTCTGCTGATGTTTTTGGGGCTGTTTACCGCCCAGGTGATTGGTTGGTTTGAAAGTACCCTTGAGAGTGTCGTTCTGCTTGCAGCATTTATTCCGATGATTATGGGCTCAGCGGGAAACACGGGTACACAGTCGCTTGCTGTCTCCGTGCGGGCGCTTGCAACAGGAAACATTGAACGAAAAGGGCTGTGGCGGACGATTAGCCGGGAATTTTCCACAGGTATCATGATCGGGGTTGCTTCAGGCATTGTAATTACGATTTTATTATACCTTTTTTACGGAGAACCCCTGATAGGAATTATTGTCGGCTTTTCCATTATGGTTTCACTGGGAGTCGCAAGCGTTATTGGTACGCTTGTGCCGCTTGTAATCAATAAACTCAAGCTCGATCCTGCCATTGCCTCAGGACCGTTTATTACAACACTTACTGATATTATCAGTCTGCTGATTTATTTTACGGTCGCGTCGTCGCTCATTCAGAGCATTTAAGGTAATTTCCAAATAATACAAAAAAGAAGAGACAGCGTCTCTTCTTTTTTTGTGGGCAGGTAATTAGATTAACATTTACGGGGTGTGATAAACTAACACTATCCTGGATGAAAAGGAGCGAGGGCTTTGCAGTTAACAACCTATACGGATTACGCATTACGGATGGTAATGTACCTGGCTGCTCATGATGAAGACGAGTCCCTGCATAGTATTAAGCAAATATCGACTGCATACTCCATTTCATACAACCACCTGACAAAGGTTGGACATGAGCTGTCGAAGCTTGGCGTCATTCACACGGTGAAAGGCAGAAACGGAGGAATCCGTTTGGCCAAAGAACCAGAAGAAATCAACATTGGCTGGCTTGTAAGGCAGACAGAAGATAATCTGACGCTGGTGGAATGCTTTGATCCCGAATCGAACCAGTGCATTTTAGCAGGCAGATGCCGCCTCCAGGGTATCCTGGGAGAGGCTCTGAAAGCTTATTTATCAGTGCTCGATAAGTATACGGTCAAAGATATCACAGTGAACAAGGAAATGCTTCATGCTCTGTTTGCAGCTTCAACGGCAAAAAATCAGCTGCCGATTTCTTTTTCTTAAGAAAAGATATCATCGTGCTTGCCCCGGTCACGGTGACATTCGTGAATCATCCAGGAAACCAATTATACATAATAAAGCAGCAGCCCTGTTGATATAGGACTGCTGCTTCTTTTCATAACTTAAAAGGTTAGTTTGTCTCTTCAAACCGCCGCAGATCGTTATTGTGGCCGATAGCAATAAGGACGTCTTCTTTGTAGAGGCGGTCCTGGGCCGTTGGAGATATATTAACGTCTTTGCCGCGGCGAATGCCCAGAACGGTGACGCCGTATTTGGCCCGGATATCGAGCTGGGCGAGCGTCTTTTTATGCATGGATACCGGTGCAGTAATTTCTATAATAGAGTACTCTGCTGAGAGTTCAATATAGTCGATGACACGGTCGGAAACAAGGTGCTGGGCAATACGGTTACCCATGTCATGCTCCGGGTGAATAATCTTATCTGCTCCGATTTTATCGAGAACTTTATGGTGGTGAAAGTTCTGTGCTTTTACCCAAACCGAAGGGATATCCATTTCCTTTAGCAGGAGAGTGCATAAAATGCTTGCCTGAAGATCATCACCAATAGCGACAATCACGTGATCAAAATTTGTAATCCCCAGGTTTCTGAGTTCTTTCTCATCTGTGCCGTCGGCGACGGCGCTGTACGTAGAATGATTGGTAATGTCGTCGAGTTTTTCTTCATTATTGTCAATAGCCAGCACGTCATGACCGAGCTTGTACAATTCTGTACTGACACTGACACCGAACCGCCCGAGACCGATAATGGCAAATTGTTTTTTCACACGGCTTTCTCCTTTTTCCGAAGCTTGGGGTCATTTTCCTGTAATTGTATCGTTAATGTACCGCCGCAGCCATGATTTGTCAAACTGAAGCCGGATGCAGGACTTCGTCATCTGTTAAAGCGGAATGCCCGGAGAAATAAAGATGAAGACAGCGCTCTGTCTGCTTTTTTAAATTGGCGTTTAAGTGGGAGGTTCGTCCCGAACCGTTGTTAACATAGTACACGTAATGGGTAAACACACCGTCATTTTCTTCAAAAACGACCCGCATATGCCTTTTTTTCATGTAGAGGCGCAGCTGGTAGAGGTCGTGATGAAGAGCATCGAAAGCCTGTTGAAGTAAGCGTTCGTACGGTTCCTGCAGGCGGACGTCAGAAGATTTAAGCGCCTCGGTATCGAGCGTCAGTACTTTTTTTACAATAGGAAGGAGAACAGCATAATGAATAACGATATGCTCTTTCTCTGTCATGACCATTTCTGTTCTCCCCCCATTATATGATTAAATCCATTATACGAATATATGTTCCCGTTTTTCAATAAGATTTTTCATCTGCACTGAATTTTTTCAATTGTATAACTCGAATTTTTCTGGGAAATAGTCTATAATGAAATTATGTAAGCGGATACAATAAATTATTACTCTTTTCGGAGTTGTCGGACAATTAGTTTTATTGATGTTAAAGGTGGGTATAGTTCAGTACACACACAAATTATTGGCAATCAATAGAGAGGCACTGGGAGGCCATGCGCGCGTCGCCCGCTTCAAAAAAAGATCAGCGCCCGGCGGGTGCTGCAATAAGAACAGGGGGTTCGGCGAATATGTTACATCCAACTCATGAGCAGCATTTTATGAAAAAAGTGAAACCAATTCAAAATGGAAGAAGACCTTCAAGGCAGATTCTTCAATCTCTGTATGCTCAAATGATGATGGAGTACGCTGTGTTTGAATTTAACAGAGAGCGGCTTCTGCGCAAAATTGATGACTCCCTGGATATGCATGACGAAAAAGCTTTTAAGGAATGGACAGAGGCTTATAAAGAATTGATGAGCGAATATAAAGATGGCAAAGTATTATTCGAACAAGGCTATAAATTAGAGCTTGAATTTGAATAAAGGTTTATATCAGCACTCTTTGGGCTACGCCTGAAGAGTGCTTTTTTATGTCACGATAAATAAGGAAAATCATTGCCGGTTTTCGCGGTGTTGGCGTTTTTTTGCATTGTTCTTTATACTGGGAAAGAAAAGAAACGAAAAGGAGGCAGAACTGGTGATACTTTCCGACCAAACAATCCGTTCAATGATGGAACAGGGCGATCTTAGTATCGATCCATTAGAGGACCATCAGATCCAGCCGGCATCGGTGGATATTCGTCTGGGTACTCATTTTCTGAAAATCGACGAGAACGCTATCGAGTCCATTCAACTGGACCGGCCCGCTAAGTATGTGGAATTTGAAAGTGATCAGGTGATTATTCCCCCGCATTCATTTCTACTTGCGACTACAAAAGAATACATCAGACTTCCCCAGCATATTACGGCCTTTGTGGAGGGAAGAAGTTCTATTGGACGGATGGGACTCTTTATTCAAAATGCAGGCTGGGTGGATCCGGGATTTGAAGGGGAAATTACGCTTGAGCTTTATAACGCCAACCGTCTGCCTATTCGTTTAACGTCCGGAAGACGGCTCGCACAGCTCGTTTTTGCTGAAATGGATCAAAAAGCCGGCGTCCCTTATGCGGGTAAATACCAGGGGCAGCGAAATGCCATGGGAAGTCACGCCTTTTTGGATCAGGAAAACGAATAACGCTGCGCTGGGCCATACATAGCTGAAATGAGAAATAAAGATTCCAAAGACTCGTGACCTTTACTGTTCACGGGTTTTTTCGAGGTAAGCGTGAGCAGAGGCACAGGCTAAAAAAGATGTTATAATGGGAGCGCTGTGAAATGTTTTGGTGGAAAGAAGGAATAACAATTGGGTTTTCAAAATGATAAAGCGGTCGTTGTTTTTAGTGGGGGACAGGACAGTACTACTTGTTTGTTCTGGGCATTGGAACAATTTGAAGAAGTCATTGCCGTAACTTTTTCTTACGGACAGCGGCACGATGAAGAAATAGAAGTAGCAAAACGAATTGCTGAGGATATAAATGTTGAACATCATGTGCTGGATATGGGGCTTTTAAGCCAGCTGGCACCGAATGCGCTGACTCGTGATGACATTGACGTGGAGGCGGGAGAAGACGGGGAGCTTCCTTCTACGTTTGTAGAGGGCAGGAATCTGTTGTTTTTTTCCTTTGCGACGATTCTTGCTTCGCAAAAAAAGGCAAAGCACATTGTGACAGGTGTATGTGAGACAGATTACAGCGGGTATCCGGACTGCCGGGACGTATTTGTGAAATCATTGAATGTCTCGCTAAATCTGGCTATTGGCAAAGAGTTAGTGCTGCATACACCTTTAATGTGGCTCGACAAAAAAGAAACCTGGGAGCTTGCCGACCGGCTAGGAAGACTTGATTATGTGAAGGATGAAACGTTAACCTGCTATCACGGCATACCGGGGGACGGCTGCGGGGAATGCCCAGCCTGTAATCTGCGCCGTGCAGGCTACGAGCAATATATGGAACAAAAAGAAAGGAAAGAATTATGATTTATTCGTATTATCCACAGTGGCCGCACAATTACCGGTATGAATTAAACAAGGATATGCATTTAAGTGCGGCACACTATATTCCTTCAGAAGACGCAGGAAAGTGCCGGCACGTGCATGGACACACCTATACAATCAACGTGACAGTGGCCGGGGATGAATTGAACCAAAACGGGTTTTTAATTGATTTTACCGTTTTAAAAAAATGGATCCATAAACGCTATGATCACACTCTGCTAAACGATCATCCGGAGTTTGCCAGTGAAGAAAACGAGGCTGCTTATCCGACGACAGAAGTGGTCGCCCAGGTGATCTGGAAAACAGTGCAGCAGAGGCTCGATGAAACGTCGAATAAACCTAAATGCCTGCAGGTACTAGTCAGGGAGACTCCGACAAGCTATGCGGTGTTCCGGCCCAAAGAGGGGGACTTTGCCTAAATGAAACCAACACCTGTACTCGAAATATTCGGTCCGACGATCCAGGGCGAAGGCATGGTTATCGGGCGCAAAACAATGTTTGTACGCACCGGAGGCTGTGACTACCGGTGCTCCTGGTGTGATTCCGCCTTTACATGGGATGGGTCACAAAAAGCTGTAGCGATGAGTGCAGAAGCCATTTATGAAAAATTAAAAGAAGCCGGCGGCAGAAGCTTCAACCATGTCACCATTTCCGGAGGCAACCCGGCGATGCATCCCGGTCTCGGAGAGCTTGTAACGCTTTTGCAGGAGCAGGGCATCGAGACAGCGATTGAGACGCAGGGCTCAATCTGGAATGACTGGGTGAAGGAAATTGATGAGGTAACCGTTTCGCCGAAGCCGCCGAGCTCGCTGATGAAAACGGATTGGGCGAAGCTGGATTATTATATGGAAGAACTGCATCCACGCAGGGAAAAAGAAGTCAGTCTGAAGATAGTCGTTTTTGATGAAAGCGACCTTGATTATGCCATCGAAGTACATGAACGTTTTCCTGCCGTAACAATGTACCTGCAGGTGGGAAATGACGATACCGTAACGCCGGAGGTAGAGGAGCTGAGAGATCATCTGCTCGCTAAATACGAATGGCTTACAGAAAAAGTCCTGCAGGAAGAGCGTTTAAATGGAGTGCGGGTGCTCCCTCAGCTGCATACGCTTCTTTGGGGGAACAAACAGGGAGTATAAGGAGGAAACAGATATGCCCGAAAGAGAAGATATTGAACAACTGGATCAACTGGGAAGCGAAAGAACGGCGTATACATTTGAATACGACCCTTCTCTGCTTGAAGTATTTGAAAACACCCACCCGTACCGGGATTATTTTGTGAAATTTAACTGTCCGGAATTTACCACCCTTTGTCCAAAAACGGGACAGCCGGATTTTGGCACGCTGTATATCAGCTACATTCCGGACGAAAAAATGGTGGAAAGCAAATCGTTGAAATTGTATTTGTTCAGCTTCCGAAATCACGGGGGCTTTCATGAAGATTCGATCAATACGATCGTGAATGATCTGGTGGATTTAATGGATCCCCGTTACCTGGAAATCTGGGGCAAATTTACGCCGCGCGGCGGCATTTCGATCGATCCATTTGTAAACTATGGCAGAGCCGGAACTAAATACGAGCAGCTTGCAGAAAACCGGCTGTTCCAGCATGATTTATACCCGGAACCGGTAGACAATCGCTAAGCCTTTCCCGATACGGGAGAGGCTTTTTTTATAGGGGGAAAGACAAAAGGCCAAAGGTTTGAAATAAATAAGAAGAGGGGTAGAGAAGTAAGGAATTGTGAAAATTTGTGAAAACAGGAGGATCAGACATAATGGGTAATCAAACAGCGGGAAGTAAAGTGGTGGAAATACTTAAGGAATGGGGCGTGAGCCATCTGTACGGCATGCCCGGGGATTCTATCAATGAATTGATGGAAGAATTGCGAAAAGATGAAGACGGCCTGGAGTATATCCAGATCCGCCATGAAGAAACGGGAGCTCTTGCTGCCGCCGCGTATGCGAAGCTGACAGGGAGACTGGGCGTTTGTTCTTCGATTGCCGGGCCTGGAGGGGTTCATCTATTAAACGGGCTGTATGATGCGAAAAGAGATAAAGTGCCGGTGCTTGCTCTGGTCGGCCAGGTGGACACGACAATCATTGGCACGGATAATTTTCAGGAAATCCAGCTGAACCAGATGTTTGCTGACGTCAGTGTATTCAATGAACGTGTTCAAAGTGCCGAGCAGCTCCCTGATATGCTGCATCAGGCGATACGTACGGCCTACACAGAAAAAGGAGTAGCGGTACTTGTTATCCCGGATGATATTTCGACTGCAGAAATCAAACGTGAAGTCCCGATATCTTCCGGTGTGCTTGCCAGGCCGAAGATCCGCCCGGAAAAGGAAGACATGGTAGAGGCTGCCAGAATGCTGCATGACGCCCGGAAGCCGGTAATTCTGGCGGGGAAGGGAGCCAGATACAGCACTGATGAACTGCTCATGTTTGCTGAACATATTCAGGCACCAGTGGTATCTACGCTGCTTGCAAAAGGTGTCGTTCCGGACGAGCATGAGCACAATCTGGGACAGAACGGCCAGATTGGCACGACACCAGCATACGAAGCAGTTCAGGAGGCCGATTTGTTAATTCTTGCCGGTACCTCTTTTCCTTATCGTGATTTTATGCCGAAAAACACCAAAGCAATTCAAATTGATATCGACCCCAGAGCGATAGGGAAATACTATCCTGTAACGGTAGGGCTAGTCTCTGAACTTGGTCCTGTGCTTCAGTGGTATACGGAAAATCTTGAACGCCGAAAGCCGACTGCCTTTATGCAGAAATATAAAGAGAAAAGAAAGGAGTGGTGGGACGAGCTTGATAAAGATATGACAGAAGAGACTGATAGGCTGCAGCCTCCGCAGGTGATTCATGAAGTACAGCAGTTTTTGGAGGAAGACGCCGTAGTCTCTGTAGACGTCGGGAATGTCACCGTATGGGCTACACGTTATTTAAGGCTGAAAAAACAGGAATTTGTAATCTCCGGATGGATGGCTACGATGGGATGCGGTCTTCCCGGCGCGATTGCCGCAAAAGCGGCCTGGCCTGAAAAGCAGACGGTCATGCTTGCGGGGGATGGTGGTTTTGCTATGGGAATGCAGGATTTTGCCACTGCAGTAAAATACAAACTTCCAATGGTTTGTGTCATATTCAATAATGAAAAGATCGGAATGATTGAATATGAACAGCAGCAGATGGGTCATCTGGATACAGAAACAGACATCAGCGGGATTAATTTTGCGGCATTTGCCAAAGCGTGCGGTGGTGAAGGGTACCGTGTTGGCACCAAAGCCGAACTGCATGAGGCGCTGCAAAAAGCAGCACTCGCCACGAGGCCGGTAGTTATTGATTGCGTGGTAGGTATGCAGCCACCGCTTCCGGGCCGGATTTCTTATCAGCAGGCGGTGCATTACAGCGAATTTATTATAAAAAATGTTTTTGAACGTGGAGAGCTCTCGCTGCCACCGTTGAAAAAAGGATGGAAGCGAATAAAAAAATAAAAGAAAAACCAGCTGATTTTATTCATCAGCTGGTTTTTGCATTGATTGATACTGCATACTTGAGGCACCTTTGATACGGGCTTCCAGACGGATATTGTCGAGTTTTCCGTGAAGCAGTTCATACCGGATCTTTCCGGATTCATACAGCTTGTCGGAACGGGTTTTCGCCTTCCCTTTTATCCTTGCAGGCGTCTTTTGTACAGTGCCTGCTCCGGAAGATACTTTGCGGCGGTAATCTTTTCCGCTTTTCGGAGCAGTGAGCAGACTGGCAAGCACTGACACAGCGTACCCCGCAGCAACTCCCGACCATAGGCTCTTTTTATGCATTTCCTGTATTCTCCTCTTTCCAGTCCTTAATGGCCTGGCGCTTCTGATACATATAGTATCCTAAAGCAAGGCTGCCGTAAAGGCCGCCAAGAGCCTGCTCATTCACTTTGCCTTTACCTTCGGTGGAGCTTCTTTTCATGCCTGCTGTCATATCGACAAGACTTGAAGTGAGCTTTCTCGAAGCTTCCCCGGCATCTCCAACAATGTAAAACAGCGGACTCAGCGAGTGGAGCTTTTCATTTACATCCAGAATCGTTTCGTTGCTGTTATGTAAAATCAGCTCCGATTGATTCATCACCTGGTCGAGTTGCTCCGGCAGTTTGTCTACTGTTTCGTTCACCCCATTCAATGTTTTAGTGAGGTTGCTTAAGACGCGTGCTAAGAAAATAACCAATACTGCAAAAGCTACCGCGATGATTAGTAGAGCTATGCCGCCGATCATATCCATGATTCACCATTCCTCCTTACAATAAATGCGATTAATCCTACAGCCTAATAAATGGTACCATGATTTATGGCAGAGCACCAGGGCGTGCGGATCATATAATAGTGTCTAACTCTCTCGTACCCTGCTTTTCAGTGCCCTAAACAGTTTCTCTTGTAAATTGCCGGAAAGAAATTGGGGTGGAAGCATTAAAGAGAGGATTCTGGAGAAAATCTTGTTTGTATATGCATACAATGTGGGAAAAGATAGATAACAACATTAACTGAGGAGGAAGAAATATGCCCTGGACAATGAATGACTATCCTTCATCCTTAAAAAACTTGGACAAACCGGTAAAGAAAAAAGCAATCGATATAGCCAATTCGATGCTCGACGACGGATACGATGAAGGCCGTGCTATTCCGATCGCGACCGAACAGGCAAAAGAATGGTACAGCAATGCTTCTAAACAAGAAGTGACCGAATTCATGGAAGAAGAAGATCCGAAGTCCCGGGATGAGGAAGAAAGCAGTTCTGACCCCGAACTGATGGAAAAGGCGGAACTGGTAGAAGCACATGAAGACGGCTGGGCTGTACGGGCAAAAAGTGCGAAAAAACCAGATATTGTCTATAACAGCAAGTCAGAAGCTATTGAACGTGCAAAAGAAGTGGCAGAAAAGAAAGGCACAGAAGCCATTATTTATAAAAAAGATGGAACAATAGAAAAAAGACATTCCTATTAAACTAAAAAAGGAGCAGCTGTATATTGGTCAGCTGCTCCTTTCAATGTATAAAGGAAGGGTCTTTTTTATTTTTTTCTTTCATAAAATCAATCAGTTCCAGTGAAGGCACCGGGCGGCTGAAATAATATCCCTGAACGTAAGAGGTGCTGTACTGCTGCACAAATTCCAATTGGGAGGCATTTTCCACTCCTTCTGTAACAACGTCAAGACCAAGCTCTTCGATAAGGCGGTAAATGCCGGTCAAAAGAGTCGTATCAAAGGTCGTGGAAGGAATATGGCGGACAAAGCTCCGATCGAGCTTGACCAGATCAATGGGGAGATCGCGCAGGGAATGCAGCGAAGAACTTCCAACCCCAAAATCATCAAGCGCAACTTTCACCCCGCGCTTCTGCAGCTTTTTAATAAAATCAATAGTCATTTGAGGGTCATAATCGATATTATCCTCTGTAATTTCAGCCCGCAGAAGGTGGGGCGGAAAGCTTGTGTCGGCCAGAGCACTATCAAGCGATTCCATTAGATAATCAAGCGATTGTATCTGTATTTTTGAGACATTAAAAGATAATTTGATGGAAGGAAAGCCGGATTTTCTCCACCTTTGGGCTTCCTCAAGTGAAGAACGAATCACCCACGCTCCGACCTGATGAATGTCTCCCGTTTCTTCTAAAAACGGTATGAACGTGCCGGGCGATATGCTTCCGTAAACTGGATGTCTCCAGCGCAGAAGAGCTTCAGCCCCCTCCATATTCTCACATCCCGGCTCCATAATCGGTTGAAATTCCAGGTGGAATTCTTCTTTTTCAAGAGCAAACATAATGTCGTTTCTTATTGCCAGAGAAAATTGGTAGTTATCATTAAGGGACAGATCGCTGTAGTAGACAATTCTGCCGGCTGTGTTCTTTTTAGCTTCGTACATAGCGGTGTCGGCATGCTTTAAAAGAACATCAAAGCTTTCTCCGTCTTCAGGAAAAGAGCTTACACCGACGCTTGCTGATATAAATGTGGCTTTATCGTCAAAATAGTATTGTTTATTAAGAAAAGTCACGGCCTCTTCGAGTAAGCTGTCCAGATGCTCTCTGCTTTCGACCGCTGTAACTGCGACAAATTCGTCTCCCCCAAGGCGTGCGGTGATTGCATCAGGCCCGGTAAACAGGCTGCTTAATCTGGCGGCAGCCTGGCGGATTAATTCGTCACCCGCCCTATGCCCCCAGCTGTCGTTGACTCGTTTGAATCCATCAAGATCAAAAAATAAAACGGACGTATTATTTTTATGAGCTTCGAGAAACCGTGAAAAGGTTTCCTGCACGTAATGGCGGTTATGAAGAGAGGTCAGATGGTCTGTATATGCCATATGTGTAACTTCAAGATGAGCGTATTCCGAACGCTCAAGCATATTATTCATAGAGTGCTCCAGCTCTTTTAATTCCCTGGCAGGACGGTGCTTTAAAGAAACCCTGGAGGACAGCAGATGATGGATACGGATATGCTTTAACTGTTCTGACAAAGAGGTAATTGGTCTTTCCACAAGGAATTTAAACTGAGAGTACGTCAGCGCGAAATAGGCGAGCAGCAGAGCAAGCATGAAAAAAACCATTGTATTCATGGTATCGGAAAGCTCGGAAAAGTATATCCGGTCTTTTATCACACCTAGTTGAAAAGCGGAGCGGCCGTCTGCGTTTTCAGCTGTCCAGGTGGCTTCAATAGTGTCCGCATCTTCAGCAGCAGTGGCCGTGCCGGGCGGCCCGTCCCCTGGACGCAGAGCGATCGGAAAGGAGAACAACTCACTCACGGTCTCTATATACCCGTCGTTAACCGCTTTCCCCATGACTAAATAACCACTGAAATCTCCGGACCCGCCGCTCGGCAGAATATGCTGAACGGAAAAGTAATGAGCGTCAGGGCCGCTTCCAGTCAGAAAAGTCCGCTCCGAGCCGGATTCCCGCAATTCTTTCTGTACTACAGAGATGAGCGAGCTGCGGATGTCTTCTTCTTCCTGGTTTTGCAGATCTACTTTTTTATCGTAGACGATTTCAAGCTCTTTATTAACGAAAAGAATCATGTTCACGCCGTTATTTATAAATGTATCGTTCTGCAGATTTGTATGTATGTATTCTTCATGCTGGTCGGCCATAAACTGAAAAGAATCATCCCAGGTGGCCCAGTCTTCATTTAACGCATGCATGGAATCAATATCCTGTTCGACAGCTGCCTGGACCTGTCCAACATCTTCACGGGCGTTATGGCGGTCAAAGCTGTCGGCATCCTCCATCAGCATCGGGTAAAAAATAAAAGCCATGACTGCGAGAAAAACGGCGATGCTGATAAGAGCATGGACCGTGCCGTAAGCCCCTATCCTCATTCCTTATCAACTCCTCAACAGCTGATTAGCTACTCATTAATATATAAGTATCTCTGTTACATATATAATGACACAAAAGTTTGTATAAAGATATGTATAAATCGTGACTTTAGTTCTACAAAACAAGACAGCTGCCCAGTGATAGCTTTGGCAGCTGTCTTTATACAAATTATTATAAAATAAATCTGCGGATTACTACTGGACGTCTTCAGCAAGTCTTTCCACTTCTTTTGCAGCGTTGAAATCTTTTTCGGTAACGCCGCCCTGATCTACAGTGGTAAAGGAAATGGTAACCTGCGTGTGATCAATGGTGATTTTAGGATGGTGCTGCACATTTTCTGCGTGTGCTGCGACTTCCTTTACGAACTCAATACCATCCAGGTAATTAGAAAATTTATATTCCCGTACAATGGCTCTGTCCCCGTCGTTATTCCAGTTTGGCAGATTGCTCAGTTCATTTTGAATTTCTTCTGCAGACATGATCATCGTTTCACATTCCTTTCCTTATTGGTGATTTTTTCTCTCCCGCCGTAAAGGGAGAGTAGTGCACCTGAACGAGCCCCCGGATTTAATAATTTCATCGTAGGGCACTTCATGAACTATAAAACCGTATTCCCGTAATTGTTTGTTAACATGCATATTTTCCGGCAGTGATATAACATGGCGGTGGCCGAGGGAGAATACGTTAGTCCCCAATCGGCTCTGTTCCTCATCTGGTACAGAAATAATGTCAAAAAACTGTTTGACTGCCTCCAGGCTCTCTGTTTCAAAGGCTGCTTCGTAGGCAATAGCAGTAGAACTGTCTAAAATATTAAAAATACAGTCCAGATGCAGGTGGCGGTTATCAAAATGCACCGGAACAATATGCTTGTCAGGACACACCTTCTGAAGTTCGTCGAGGCCTTCTTTAGAGGTCCGGGAGCTCTGGCCGATAAAAAGGAGCTTTTCCGAAAGCATAACGTCCCCGCCTTCGATAGTGCCGCTTTTTAAATGGGTGCACGCCCCGTAACGCTGTTCGTACCACTCCGCTAATGCCGTGGTTTCTTCTGAACGAATAGACGTACCCATGTTTGATACAATCAATTGATCATCAACCACAAACCCAATGTCCCGGGTGAAGACCTGCTCGGGCAGAGAGGCAGAGGCGGGCAGAAAATGCACAGAAGCCCCGAATTCCTGAATGACAGCCGTGAGCTGGTTATGCTGAGATACTGCTTTTTCTATATCAATATCAGTGGAAGCGTACTGCTTCTGCATTTCATTTATTACTTCTTTAATAGCCATATGCCTGGGTTCGCACATGATAACATCTGCTAAAACAGAATATTCATCTTCCACATACGCAGTTATAGTGTTGGTCAAAAGAACCCGCTCCTTTTCTCTTTAAACATATATTATACCAGACAAAACACAGGGAATTAGGTATGCTTAAAGGAAAGAAAAGAAAAGTTTTAAAAAATTGTTGAGAAGAATTGACAAAAGGCATAAAATGAAGGGTAGTATAAATATGAAAAATCCTTACATATCAAGGGTTTTCGAGATAGATCGTCAGCGGGTCCGGAAATCAGCCGCTGGTTGTTTACAGAAAGAGAGGCACGAAGTATGTTTAAACGAATATTAATAGCCAACCGCGGCGAGATTGCAGTTCGCATTATAAGAGCCTGTCGGGAACTTGGGATTGAGACTGTAGCCGTATATTCAGAAGCAGATAAAGAAGCCCTGCATGTCCATATGGCAGACGAAGCTTACTGTGTGGGACCGTACGCTTCCTCCGAAAGCTATTTAAAGATGACTAATTTAATTTCCACTGCTCTAAAAACAGGAGCTGAGGCGATCCACCCAGGATACGGATTTTTAGCAGAGAACGCTGAATTTGCCGAAATCTGTGCAGATCATGACATTACGTTTATCGGTCCTTCTCCGGAAGCGATCCGCCGGATGGGAACGAAGGACGTGGCAAGAGAAACGATGAGAGATGCAGGGGTGCCGGTGGTGCCGGGGAGCAATGGTTTGCTTGATGAAAACACGGACGTCCATGCACTCGCAGAAGATATCGGTTATCCTGTGATGATCAAGGCTACTGCCGGAGGCGGTGGAAAAGGGATGCGGGCAGCTCATAACGCTGAAGACCTGGAAAAGTGTATCCAGATGGCCCGCCAGGAAGCTGAGAGTTCCTTTGGGGACGCCGGAGTTTATATGGAGAAGCTGGTCGTGGAGCCAAGGCATATTGAGATCCAGGTTATGGCAGACAGTCATGGAAACGTTATCCACTTAGGGGAAAGAGACTGTTCAATTCAGAGGCGCCACCAGAAGCTTGTAGAAGAGGCCCCGTCACCCGCTCTTGATGAAGAGACACGAAAAGCGATGGGAGAAGCTGCCGTTCAGGCTGCAAAAGCAGTTGATTACTGCGGGGCAGGCACAGTGGAATTCCTTTTGGATGCACATAAAAAGTTTTATTTTATGGAGATGAATACGAGAATTCAAGTTGAGCACCCCGTAACAGAAGAAGTGACCGGTGTTGATTTAATTAAAGAACAAATTTATGCAGCTGCCGGCCATGAACTGCAGGTGAAGCAGGAGGAGATTGAAATTGAAGGATGGGCGATGGAATGCAGAATCAATGCAGAAAGCCCGGCAAAAAATTTCAGGCCTTCTCCGGGAAAGCTTGAACTTTATCTGCCTCCGGGCGGACTTGGCGTACGGGTGGACAGTGCGATGTATACTGGGTTTAAAATTTCCCCCTACTACGATTCAATGGTAGCCAAGCTGATCGTCCGCGGAAAAAACAGGGAAGAAGTGATTTCCCGGATGAAGCGGGCGCTGCGTGAATTCGTCGTAGACGGAGTGGATACGACGATCCCGTTTCACCTGAAGCTTTTGAATCATGAAGATTTTATTTCCGGAAACTTTACTACAAACTTTTTGGACACCCATTCCATTATGGAAGAAGAAAGCAGTGTCTAGCATATAGGAAGGCGGAAGGATCGATGGCGACCAGATCGACAAAAAAGCGGATTACGGATGCAGCGTTGGAGCTGTTTGAAGAATTTGGCTTCCATGCGGTCACCGTCGATCGCATTGTGAAACAGAGCCATACATCCAAAGGCGGTTTTTATCACAACTTCACGTCCAAAGAAGAACTTTTGTACACCATCCATGAATCTTTCATTACCTATGTGCTCACAAAAGCAGACGAAGTGCAGTCCAGATATGACACACCGGCTGAACGGTTATATGAGGTGATACGGTCGTTTGTACGTATGTTTGAAGTGTACCGTCCGCATGTAACAGTGTTTTACCAGGAAGGAAAGCATTTGTCTTCAGATTATTTCAAGCGGCTCGAAGCTAAACGTGATGAATACAAGAATACGATGTTCCAATTGGTCGAAAACGGCATTGAAGAAGGAGAGTTCCGTAAGGAGCTTCCAGTGCCTATTACGTCGATGGCGATATTTGGAATGATGAATTGGACATACAAGTGGTACAAATCAAGCGGCCTGTACTCGCTTCAGGATATTGCGAACATATTTGGCGATCTGGTGATGAATGCCGTCCTTACCGATGAAGCCAGAAAACAGCAAAAATACCAGCGTTTTTTCTTGAATTCAACGCATGTGTAAGTGTTTATTTTGAGAGGAGAGAACCCTAATGTATTCTATTGAAGAAATTAAAGAGCTCATTCAGGCAGTGGACGAGTCCTCTGTTGGAGAACTCGAGATCCGCAACGATATGAAAGAAAAGGTTACTATACGTAAAGAAGCAGCAATGCGTCCTGTGGCCCAGCAGACCGCAGCGCCGTCGCCACAGCCAGCCGCCCAGCCGGCTCCGCAGCAGTCAGAAACGAAAAAAGAAGAAACGCCGGAAGACAGCGGGCAGAAGGAAACCGATTCCAATTATTATGAAATTACATCACCGATGGTAGGTACGTTTTACCGTTCCCCTTCACCGGAAGCAGGAGCTTATGTAGAAAAAGGCGCGGCGATTAAGCCGAACACGATTGTCTGCATCGTAGAGGCAATGAAGTTGATGAATGAGCTTGAAGCAGAAGTCACCGGAGAAATCGCAGAGATTTTAGTGGAGGACGGAGAATTAGTAGAATACGGGCAGCCGCTTTTCCGGGTGATCCCTTCATAAAAAATATGCTCCGGGACTGAGAAGCCCCCGGAGCATTTTTGTATCTGTTCAGGAAAAGGAAGCACCGATAAACATCAGAAGGACACTGCTGAAGCTGAGAACAAAGGGAACGTTGGCGACGAAGGAAAAGCGCCGGTGCCAGAGAACGAACAGCTGGTCGAGTGTAAAAAATAAAACAGCAGCGAAAATACCCATGAGTGCGATGTTCCAGTGCTGGGAAAAGGCATAAACAAAAGCTCCGCCAATCATGTGCAGAACGAGAGAGACTTCGGGAATGCGCCTGAAGAAAAGGTTGGTGATCCAGTCTGAACAGATCGAAAGAATAGTACCATAAACAATAATTGGTACGAGGGAAAAAAAGCCATAGATCGTATAGCTGTGCATTAAATCAGCCAGGGTGCTGCTGCCGTTTGTCGTAAAGGGGAGGACAAGGGCCATAACAAACAAAAAGAGCGCCCAGACAGCCAGTGAGGTATGCAGTTTATTCATCGACGATCCCCCCTGAGGTATTTAATTTTGTATTACCGCTTTCATACAGAACTAAACCCGTATATATGATGAGGGAAAAGCTTCTGTTTCTGATCGGGAGGGAGGATATGATACGATAGGAAAGGAAATTTTAACGAAGGTACAGAGAAAGGATTAGACAATGATTTGGACAATAGCTCCCTGGTTTTTTTATGTCATCTGCGCCGTTGTTACACTAGTAATAGGAGGAGCAGCAGCGTACGCGCTGCACCGGGTTGGTGCTAACCGGTCAAAGCGGATAGAGCAGCTGCTTTCCCCGTTACTCGCTGTTTTTATGGTGGGATTATTTTTTTATTTGAGCTTCAGTTTTGCCGACCGCCTGCAGCCGGGAGAACAATTAATAACCCCGAAGAGTCTTGAGGAAGCGCAGGAAACAAAAGCAATTATCCCCCTGGGCTCTTATGCGGTACTCGATAACGTGTATGCTTTTGGGTATTACAAAAACGACCAGTGGAATGGCAGAGATGTTCTCGTCCGTGCTCAGGTAACGGACGAAGAGGCCTTTTTGGAATCGTACGATCCTTATATAGCCGGAAACGGCCTGTTTTTTAACCACTCCCGGGTGGAGTTTGAAGAAGCGTACGAAGAGGAGTGGCGGGCACCCGCAAAGGATGCTGAAAGCCGGCTGCTGAACGGGGAGAGCCTGGAGCTTGACGGAGTAACAATTGAAGCTGAGCAGACAGAATAATGTTCAAGGAGGAAACTAATCATGCGGATTGCAGCAGTAGAACAAAACGGCCATTCTTTTCTTGCCGGATACGATGAAGAATTTGATGTGTACGTCGATTTAGAAATTGGGGAAAACGGTGATTTGAGAAAATGGCTTGAAGAAACCGTAAACGGAAAAGCACTGCTTGTAGAGCGGTGGCAGGATTATGCAGAAAGCCGGCACCAATTCAAAACGTATGCCGCCGAAGACGTAAAATTACTTCCGCCGGTTAAACTGGAAGGGCAGAACATTATCTGTATCGGGAAAAATTATGCTGATCATGCTGCAGAAATGGGGGCGCAAAACGCTCCGGAGGCGCCTCTGGTATTTACGAAATCGTCTTCCTCATTAATCGCGGATGGTGAGACTGTAGAATTGGACGAATCATTTACAAATGCTCTGGATTACGAAGGGGAAATAGCTGTAGTTATTGGAAAAGCCGGGAGGCGGATTTCAAAAGAAAATGCCATGGATCACGTGTTTGGCTACACGTTGTTTAACGATATTACTGCAAGGGACGTACAAAAGCGTCACCAGCAGTTTTTTCTCGGCAAAAGTGGGGATACATACGGCCCAATCGGCCCGTATGTTACTGTCGGTCCTTCCGGCCAGCCATCAGACTGGACATTGGAGACCTATGTAAATGGAGAGAAAAGACAGGCCGGCAGTATGTCAGATCTTATTTTTGATATTGCAGAGCTGATCGAACAATTATCCAGAGGTATGACACTCCGCCCGGGCGATGTTATTGCCACAGGGACGCCGGCTGGTGTCGGCTCAGGGTTCAATCCTCCTAAGTATTTAAAGGACGGAGATGCTGTAGACGTCCATGTGGAGGCGATTGGTACGCTCTCCAATAAAGTAAAAAAAGTGTAGCCTATGCAATGCCTGAGCCGTACTGCGCCTGAAGAAGCAAAAAGAGCGGGGCAGCGTGCAGAAACTGTTTAACGTCGATGCCGAGCCGGTCTGTTACTTTGTCTAGCCGGTATTTCAGCGTATTTCTGTGCAGGTGGAGCCTTTTAGCGGTAGCGCTGCTGTTTAAGTTTTCGAGGAAAAAAGTATAAAGAGTGTGCATCAATTCTTCATCCTGTTCAAGACTGCCAAGAGCATAGTGAAGCAATTCTTTTTTAGAACACCGGGTATTTTCCATCAGATGAATGCAGGGCAGTGCTTCAAAGGGGGCAAAGGAACGCCTGGAGGGCTGCTGCTCCTGAAGAAACGAAAACATCTCCTGTTCCTGCTGATAAATTAAACGTATGTTCTCACTGCGGTATACCTTTCTTCCGTAATAAACAGAAGCATCGACCATCGTGTCTCCCATCAGCAGGCTTGATAATTCCTGGGCCTCAAATACTTCCTCCTCGTCTGAGTCATCGTCCGGGATAACAGCAAGAAGCTTTTCATCCCCGAGGACGGTAAGAATTAGAGAGCGCTGGTAATATTCAAGAAGGGTATCGTAAATGTCGTTTTTCCAGCGGTAAAGGCTGGATCCTTCAAGAAATAAAAAACGAAACGGGTTGGGAATCTGCTCAGGAAGCGTATCGCTTTTTGCCTGAAGGTAGGATGCCCACGGAGAATCCTCCCGGCTGCTTTGGGATACGGGAGTGAGCACGGTTTCAAGCAGCTGCTTCTCCCGGGTGGAAAGGGAATGGATGGGAAAAGCCATTTGTGTGCCATCTGGAAGCATGTAATAAAGGTGTTGTCCGGGCTGGGTAATTTCCTTCCACTGCTCCTCGGGCACTGCTTCTGGAAATAGCGAAATAATATCATTATACAAGCTGACCGCCTCCTATTCTTACATTATTGTATCAGACACGGATTATTCTAAGGTATAAGACTTTTAACGAATCGTCGCACAGGTGATAGAATGAACGAGAAAGCTAAAATAGAAAGGATGAACGAAAGTGGCATATGAACTAGAAGGAATCCGTCAGCTGGATGTAGACGAACTGAAAGAACAATATAATAACGGTAAAAAAACACCGATCATGATTGATATAAGAGAGCCGGGCGAATACGAGGAACGTCATATACCGGGTGTGCCTCTTCTTCCAATGAATCAGGTCCCGGAAGTGATCGATCAGTTTAAAAAAGATGAATCGTACGTGTTCATCTGCCGAAGCGGTTCAAGAAGCCAGCATACGGCTCAGTATTTTCAGGACAACGGCATTGAAAATGTTTATAATTTTGCCGGAGGGATGCTCGCCTGGGATGAAGAAACGAATTCCGGCATGGAAAATCCGTTGAAGGACGTAAACGATTTATATAAAAAATAACCACGAAGAAGCTGCAGATGAATTTCTGCAGTTTTTTATATAACAGCCTTCACAATTTTCACTAAAAAAGCTGGCCGTTTCTTCTTTTCTATAAAGATGAAGGGTTTAGTATTAACTGAATTGGGAAATAGCGAAAAAGAGCATTGATTTCAGTTGATTGAGACAGGAGGCGTATGTATGCAGAAAAATAGTATTTTATGGACCGTATTGACGGCACTGATCGTTGGCGCAGCCGTATATTTTCTTAAAGACGGAGAAACAAGAGCGCAGGTAAAAGACGTATCAAAACGTACAGCGGCCAAAGTAGGCGGCAAAACGAAAGAAGAAGAAGATAAAGAATTGAATGAAACTGTAGGTAACCCGAACCCTCAGGATTTTGAAGACAACAAAATGGTTTCTGAAGGTGCTCAATACTCCGTTCTTCATTACGAAGAAGCAGAGGAAAAAGAGGAAGAACCGCTCCGGACAGCAAAGGAAAAAGATGAAAAATAGGCAACAGAAAGACAGCTGTCGAAGTGCTTAATGCACGCAGCTGTCTTTTTTATTTCTGAAGCTGATTGAAGGAAATGGAAGGCTTCGGTCTTTTCAATAATTGCTTTACTGGGGTACAATATTCAGAGTGTACTACTATAACGGCTGTAAAGGATGGGTTGGCATGATTACTATCGAAAAGCAAACGATCGCAGATATTCCCAGCCTGCATGTTTCTAACCAGGCAGATAAACGTCATCCGCAGCCGACGGTTTTATTTTGGCATGGCCTTGGCAGTAGTAAAGAGCAGAATCTTTCCTTTGCCTATTATCTGGCAGAAAAGGGAATGCGGGTCGTACTTCCGGATGCTCGTTATCACGGAGAACGTGAGGGTGATATCGATGCCGGCAGGAGAACCTATGCGTTTTGGGATATTGTCATGCAGGCGGTAGAAGAAACTGAAGCTTTGCTGAATGAAATGACTACATATGAATGGATTGACAACGGCCGGGTATATGTTTCCGGTACCTCCATGGGAGGAATCATTTCATGCGGGGCACTCAAGTCCTTCGAGTGGCTCCAGGGGGGCATGATTATGATGGGATCGCCGTCCTGGAAAGCGATGGCCGAAGAACAGATCCGTTCATTAAAGAAAACGTCTGACTGGGAGCTGTCGGAACGCGAAGAGCAGGGTCTATTAGACAAGCTGGCTATGTATGATCTCTCTCTTGATCCTGCTAAAGTAGAAGCAAAGCCTATCTTCTTTTGGCACGGAAAAGAAGATGACGTCGTGCCTTATGAATTATCGTATCGTTTTTATGAACGTCTTCCTGACAGAGCCTCCTCGGGGCAGGCTTATTATCTGCAGCAGGAAGCGGGGCATAAAGTAACGAGAGAAGGAATGATTGCAGCTTCAAAATGGGCCTCTTCCCATATTTAAAGAAAACGTCCAGTAAGAAAGGGGGACAACTATGCTTACAAGCCATTCATCTATCGTATCAGAAGTCATACGTGTCCTGGTTATCGTATTCGGGGCTCTGATTATGGCAGTCGGCCTGAACTTGTTTTTGGAGCCGGCAAATGTGTTTGCGAGTGGAGCCACGGGGATAGCGCAGATTATTGCAGGTTTTCTGCCGCTTTCCACAGGAGTGCTCTTGTTTTTAATTAATATACCGATTGCCATGCTCGGCTGGTTTAAAGTAGGGCGGCTGTTTACGTTCTACAGCTTTTTGCACGTAGCGCTGACGACATTTTTTCTTGACCTTATACCTATTACTGAACTTTCAGGAGACATTTTATTAAACAGTGTCTTTGGCGGGGCGATTACAGCGGCGGGAGCTGCCGTAGCCTTGAAATGGGGAGCTTCTGCAGGTGGACT
Organism: Marinococcus halotolerans DSM 16375; assembly: GCF_000420725.1. Classification (GTDB taxonomy): domain Bacteria; phylum Bacillota; class Bacilli; order Bacillales; family Marinococcaceae; genus Marinococcus; species Marinococcus halotolerans. Next base: position 158,171 of record NZ_ATVM01000005.1, read on the forward strand.
GGATATTGTAGCCCTGGTGCTGGCCCGTATGGGAGACCGTCCGGTTGGCACGTATTTTATGCTGCTGAACGGAATCATCGTCATAGCAGCGGGCTTTCTGTATAACTGGGAAAGCTCTCTGTATACCCTCGTGACGCTGTATGTCGGCTCAAGGGTCATAGATACTATTCACACGCGGCACGTAAAGCTTACAGCTTTAATTGTAACGAAAAACCCGGACGAGATGCGCGATGCTATTCATCAAAATCTGACCAGGGGGATCACGCGTATTCCGGCCCGGGGAGGATTTGATGCGAGCGAAAAAGAAATATTAATGACAGTGATTACACGGTACGAAATGTACACGCTTCAGCAGGTGGTTCAGGAAGCAGACCCGGAGGCATTCACAAACATTATCAACACGACAACTGTTTTTGGTCTGTTCCGTAAAGACGACTGATCAAAATAAAAGCCGGGAAGTGAGAGCGATGTCCGCAAAAAGGTGGTTAGCTGCAGTAATGGCCTGTTTCTGTATGCTCTCTGCTGCTGCTTGCGGCAGCGAACAGGCTGCTGAAGAGCCTTCTTCCGGAAGTCTGGAAGCTTCAATGACAAAAAATAATTGGGGGCTTACCGGTAATCTGGACACTGAAAACAATATCTGGCATTTGGAATTTGAAAATACAGGCAGCAAAGAAATGAAGCTGGATTTCCCGGATGGCCAGGAAATAGAAGTTATCATTACAGAAGAGGGCGCCTCCGAACCAGTTTATATTTATTCGGAGGGGAAGGTATTTACGCAGGCGGAGAAATCCGTGGAAATCAGTGCCGGAAACATACGAAGGTGGGACGGAGAGCTTGATGCAGATCTTCTCGACCCTGAAAATTCGTACCGGGCAGATTTTCGGATCCGTGCTGAAAACCTGGACATCCCGGCTTTAAAAACGTCTGAAAACCCGTAAAAGCAGGAGCTGGCAAAGCTCCTGCTTTTTAGTATCAATAAATAAAAAAAGCAGCGAGAGAAAGAAAGCCAATAGTACCGCAAATGATAGCCGTGAACCTGCCGCCTGCAAAAGCGATCAAAAAGGCAATGCAGAGGCCGAGCAGACCGAACCAGGGATCAGGCGGGGAGCGGAGGGCCCCCGGCAGCAGGAGGGCTCCGAGCGCTGCGTACGGGATGAGCTGGAGCGCCTGCTGCACGGAAACGGGCAGGCGGTTAATATTTAACGAAAAGAAAGGAACAACTCTCGTTATGTATGTAATAATGCCCATTCCAATGATTAAAAGAAGCATGTTCATGGCTGGCCCCCCTTTTTATGCTTTAAGGAACTGACATATACGACAATAGTAACTGAGGCTGTCATTGCTGCTGGCACAGCCCACCCCGGGGAAAGCCAGAGCCCAAGAAAAGTGTTGATAGCTGCGCTTAAGCCAGCGGTGTAAAGAGCCATCCGGTATTTTAAAATGGCGGGAAACAACAGTGCTGCAAAAAGGGCATATAAGGCAAAATCCATGCTGATCTGCAGATAATCGGGGAAGAAGGCACCAAAATAATATCCGGCACATGAAAAAGTAACCCAGCTGATATATGCTGCCAAAAAGACCCCAACCCCGAAAAGCACTGTGGTTTTATTCCTTCTGGCGGAGAGGAGCGCGAAGACTTCATCGGTTAATCCAAATGCCAAAACGGCCTGCTTCCATTTAAAATCAGAAAAAAGAAATTGTTTAGCGGAAGCACTCATTAATAAATGCCGGATATTGATGAGAAAGGTAGAAATCCAAATGCTGTATAAACCAGCCCCGGCAGTAATCAGCCCAATAGCCATATATTGAGCGGCACCGGAGAAAATTATAATACTCATAAGTGCTGTTTCAAAAATGGACAACCCGCTGTTGGCGCCAAGCAGACCAAATCCCAAAGCAGCAGGAACATAGCCGGCAGCTATGGGCAGACCCTGAGTAAGACCGCTGGCCCAGGAGTGTTCTAATGCAGATGTATTACTCATAAGGAACTCCTCTCTATTTATTATATTATACATTTGTATGTTATATTATACAACAGAGGTGAAAAAATGAAAGAATCAATTGGAAAAGAAATCGGTAAAACGTTACGACTGCTCCGCCATGAGCGTGGGTGGAGTCTGGACAGACTATCTGAAGCCACAGGGGTGAGCAAGCCAATGCTTGGACAGATTGAGCGCGGGGCATCGAACCCGACGATTACGACGATGTGGAAGATTGCAGAAGGGATGGGGGTGGGTTTTTCTACTTTTTTGCAGCAGCAGCGCCCGGACACGGAATTTGTTTCCGCTGATAAAGCTGAATGGCTTGAAGGAGAGAATGGCTATGCAGTCCGGAATATTTTTTCCAAACATGAGGAGGCTCCCGTCGAATGGTATGAATTTGTGCTGGATGCAGGGGGGAGCCATTACTCCTCAGCCCATCCATTTGGAGTGGAGGAATACATTTTTGTGTACGAAGGACAACTGGAAGTACAGACGAAAGAGGAAAGTAAACAATTAATGAAGCCCGATGACGCGCTTCGTTTCCGGGCGGACCATAACCATGCCTATATTAATAACGGCCCGGAAAAAGTGAAGGGTGTGCTTATGCTTTTTTATACGGCTTACCGGTAATAAAAAAGCCTTCCCGTGGGTGGGAAGACAAAACTTAAAAACGGAAGCCGTAGCGTTTGGAGATAACATCGTAAAAGCCGAGGGAATTATATAATGCTTTTGTGGCTGCATTGTTCACTCCGGTTTCCAGCTCAATGCCTTTGATGTCATTATGCTCGGCCCAGTAAATAATTTTTAACAGGAGTTTCTTGGCAATGCCCCGGTTCCGGTACTGCTGATCCACGTAGAGATCATTCAGCCAGACGTAATAGCCGCCCTTTTCAAGACTGATACCGATATTTAAAAAAGCAGCCCCGACAATCTGTTCCTCTGTTTCGGCTACAAAAATATGAGCGGTGGAGTCGGAGTCCAGGGAAAGATCGATAGCCCGCTGCAGAAAGCGGTAAGCATCCTTCATGCCGATGGAATCCATCTGCCCCATGAGCAGATCTGCTATTTGATTTCTCACGTACTGTTCGGTATCTGTAGGTACTTTATACACCTGCATCGTTTGAACACATCCTTATTCAAAATCACGCGTTTAGTTTTTAAAAAGCACCGGATCGTATGCAGAAAGCTTTAACCGTTCTTCTAAATAATGGGCGATGCCGTCTTCTTCATTTGTGCCAATGACTTCATTTGCCACAGATTTCGTATCTGTACTGGCATTCCCCATGGCAAGCCCCGTGCCGGAGGCTTCAAGCATTTCCAGGTCGTTATCCTCATCTCCGAAAGCAATCACATCCTCCATCGTGAGCCCCGCATAAGCAGCGACCTTTTCGAGGCCGTTTGCTTTATGATTTCCCTTTTTTATAATTTCAATCATATGGTGAGGCTCTCCCCACGAGCGCTGGTGCATGCCCTGGGCTTCACTGGATGAGAGCAGGTCCTGCAGACGTTCTACTGTGCCCTCCTGAGGATATACAAGCAGGGAAGTAGGAGAGTTTGGCAGCACTCTTTCAAGTCTGCCGGCCCCGGTTACCGGCCCCTGGAAAGCCAGAAGATCAATAAAGGATTCATCATGCTCATCCATATACACGTCGTCGAGCACTTCGGCGAGCATATTTTGAACATTTAACGTCCGGCATGTCTCAATCACTGTCCGGGCAAGGTCCAGGTCAAGCGGCTCATGGAAGGAGCGGAAAGAACGGTCGGCCGGGTGATGCACATACGCTCCGTTGAAATTAACGATAGGTGTAGAAAGGCCGAGCTGCTGATAGTACATTTTACTGGCCCGGTATGGTCTGCCGGTAGCGATAGCTATTGTATGTCCGGCCTGTTTAGCCTGCTGGATTACTTTCCAGGTCTTTGTGGAAATTGTTTTATCATCTTTTAGAAGCGTCCCGTCTAGATCAAGAGCTATCAAATGTTTTTTCATAAAAACCTCTTCTTTCCTGGGGGAAATATAAATGCATCCGTACGATGGTACAGAAACAGCGTCGTTAAACACGATCCGCTCTTTATTTTACTGGAACACAAGCAAAAAGAAAAGAAAAGGAATACCGCTCCCATGTGAAAAAAGATATAAACATTTCAGTCGTTTATACATCAATTGTACATTTTCATACATAAACTACATTCTATGAAAAAAGGCTGAACAAATAGAAAAAGCTTAAAAACTCAGCTTATGAAGGTAAAGAAAAAATATGAAGAAAAAATAAAAATACAGTTGCATTAATATATATTCAGACTTATAATAATCACCAGAACATATTGTATAAAGATAAATAGAGGTGCAACTTTATGAATACAGCGATTATTGGAGCAACTGGCTACGGAGGAGTGGAATTAATACGCATGCTGGCCCAGCACCGCGGGGTTGAACAAATAGACGTTTATTCCTCCTCAAAGCAAAATACGAAGCTTTCAGATATGTATCCGCATATGAAAGATTTATATAATGAAATTCTGCAGCCGCTTGAGAAGGCTGACTGGGGCGCATATGATGTTGTATTTCTTTCCACGCCGCCCGGGATATCAGCGGAGTGGAGCGAAACCATTGCAGCGCACACCAAAGTGATTGATTTGTCCGGAGATCTCCGGCTGAAGAACGCAGGAACCTACGAACAGTGGTACCAGCGTCAAAGTGCCCCGGAAGCCCTGCTTCAGGAAGCGGTTTATGGTTTGACAGAATGGAACAGGGAGGAAGTGGCAGGCACTTCTCTTTTGTCAAATCCGGGATGCTACCCGACGGCAGTACTTCTTGGTCTTCTGCCGCTGGTGGATAAGGATGCTGTTGACCCTGCAAATATTATCATTGATGCAAAAACAGGTACTACAGGAGCGGGACGGACGCCGTCAGAGGCGACTCATTTCAGTGAAATGGACGGGAATTTTAAAATTTATAAAGTGAATGAGCATAAGCATACACCGGAGATTGAACAGGCACTGGACATGCACACGGGTGGAAATCATCCCGTTACGTTCAGCCCTCACCTTGTTCCGATGACAAGAGGGATTTTGGCTACTATGTACGTGCCGCTTACCGAGGGGACGAAAAGCGGGCATATAGAAGAGCTGTTTCACCAGGCATATGACCAGGAGCCTTTTGTCAGAATAAGGGGAGAAAAATCATTTCCGGCGACTAAAGAAGTATATGGGAGTAACTTTTGTGATATCGGCTGGACAGTGGACGGGCGCACCAACCGGCTGACGGTCGTTTCAGTAATTGATAACTTAGTTAAAGGCGCCTCGGGGCAGGCGATACAAAATATGAATGTGATGCTGGGAGCAGAGGAGAAAGAAGGAATTTCTCAACTTCCGGTTTATCCATAAGAAAGGAAGAAAAATCATGGTAGAGGCATCGACAGCAGAGCAGGTAATAGAAGTATCGGGAGGCAGCATTTTAAGCCCTGCCGGTTTCTCCGCAGCGGGTATTCATACAAAGGTCAAAAGAAAAAGAAAAGATCTCGGAGCTATTATTTGTGACGTACCAGCGTCGAGTGCCGCTGTATATACGTTGAATAAAATTCAGGCAGCACCGCTGCAGGTGACAAAAGAAAGCATTGCCAAAGAGGGAAAGCTCCGGGCAATTGTCGTCAATAGCGGGAATGCCAATTCATGTACAGGCAGACAGGGACTTGAAGATGCCTATACCATGAGAAAAAACAGTGCCGAAAAATTCGGCCTGCCGGAACATCAGGTAGCAGTAACTTCTACGGGTGTGATCGGCGAAGCAATGCCGATGGATAAAATAAATGAAGGTATTGCGAATCTCGAGCCGGAAACCGGATTTGAACGGGCGCAGGATTTTAATGAAGCGATCATGACCACAGACGTCGCCGGAAAGCACGCATGCTTTCAGACGTGGGTGGACAATAAAGCAGTTTTTATCGGTGGCGTGGCGAAAGGCTCCGGAATGATACATCCGAACATGGCTACGATGCTCGGGTTTGTGACCACGGATGCTGCCATCGAACCTGCTCATCTGCAGACGGCGCTTTCAGAAATTACGAACAAAACGTTTAACCGGATTACCATTGACGGCGATACGTCCACAAACGACATGGTAGTCGTCATGGCGAGCGGCAAGGCGGAAAACAGTCCGCTGCACCCGGGTCATCCTGATTGGAACGCGTTCGTTACTGGATTGAAAGAGACATGTGAATCCCTTTCGAAAAAGATTGCAAGAGATGGGGAAGGCGCCACTAAGCTTATTGAAGTGAAGGTCGAAGGCGCTGCTACAGATGAAGAAGCCGGCCAGGCGGCCAAGCAGATTGTTGGCTCAGATCTGGTAAAAACCGCTGTATACGGCACAGACGCCAACTGGGGCCGGGTGATTGTCGCTCTAGGCTACAGTGAAGTTGAACTTGACCCGGACACTGTGGATATATCAGTAGGGCCGGTGGAAACCTTGAAAGCAAGCACTCCGGTTCATTTTTCCGAAGAGGATGCAAAAGCGTACCTGGAAAATGACACGGTGGAAATAACGGTAAACCTCCACGTGGGAAATGGAAGCGGCAAAGCATGGGGATGCGACCTGACATATGATTATGTAAGAATTAACGCCGGGTACCGGACGTAAGAAAAGAAGGGGGAGAAGAGCATGAACAGCATCACTGTAGTTAAATGCGGCGGTTCCACGGTGAACAAACTCACAGCTGAATTTTTCAAAAGTATAGCCTCTATGAAAGAAAAGGGCATGAACCCGGTGCTTGTGCACGGGGGAGGACCTGAAATCAACCGTATGCTTGAGCAGATGCAGATTGAGTGTGAGTTTGTAAACGGGTTGCGAAAGACAACGCCCGAGGTACTTGAAGTAGCAGAGATGATTCTTTCCGGAAAAGTGAATAAATGTCTCGTTTCCTCCCTTCAATCTGCCGGCTCTCCGGCGTTTGGAATGTCCGGTATTGACGGAGGGCTTTTAGAAGCAGAACAGGTGGCTGATCAGGATCTCGGGCTCGTCGGCGACGTCGTGAACGTTAATACCTTCTGCATACACTCCATGCTTGAAAGTGGTTTTGTTCCGGTGATCGCTCCTATTGCGGCGGATAAAAACGGCAAAAAATTAAATGTGAATGCTGACGCGGCTGCTTCGGCTGTCGCCCAGGCGATAGGCGCAAAAGAGCTTCTGTTTATTACAGATGTTGAAGGCGTGCTTATCGACGGAAGCAAAGCGGACTATATTCACGTAGAGAAGCTTGAGCAGCATATTCACGACGGAGAAATTTACGGCGGAATGATACCGAAAGTCCAGGCAGCAGCGGCAAGTCTGACCGGGGATCTGGAAAAAGTCATTATTGCCGGCGCGGACGGGCACACAGACAAAGCAGGCGGGAAGCTGAAGGGCACGGCAATAATCAGAGAACAGGTCCAGGCTCCGTCCCTGACTTGAAAGGAGGAGAACAATGCAGCAGACAGAACAGAAATCGCACCTATTTGAAACGTATAAAAGATGGGAACTCACTTTTTCACATGCAGAGGGCTGCACCGTCACGGATAAAGAAGGGAAAGAATACACGGATTTAATGGCCGGCATCAGCGTTGTCAATCTTGGCCATGGTGATCCCGATGTAATAAAGCATGTAGAGAAGCAGCTGCACGCTGGATGGCACGGATCCAATTTTTTTCAATATGAACAGCAGGAGCGCGCTGCAGAGCTTTTGACGAAGCTTACAGGCCTGGATCTGGTGTTTTTTGCAAACAGCGGTACCGAGGCAAATGAGGCAGCTATAAAGTGCGCCAGAAAATATACCGGGCGTACGAAAATCCAAAGCTTTGTCCAGTCTTTTCACGGGCGGACATACGGAAGCATGGCAGCAACCGGCCAGGACGCCATTCATCAAGGATTTGGCCGCATGCTCGAGGACTTTGAATATTTACCGTATAACGATGTGAATGCGCTGGAGAAAGCTGTGGATGAAAACACCGCGGCAATTATACTTGAGCCGGTGCAGGGCGAGGGCGGTGTCATTCCGGGAAGTCCGGCATTTATTCAAAAAGCCTCGGAGCTTGCAAAGCAGCACGGAGCACTGCTGATTGTGGATGAAGTACAGACAGGCCTTGGACGCACCGGTACGATGTTTGCCTATGAGCAGGCGGGGGTGAATCCTGATATTGTAACGACGGCGAAGGCTCTTGGCAACGGATTTCCGGTAGGGGCAATGATTGGCAGAGGATATTTGCAGGAGGCCTTTGGCCCTGGGACCCATGGCTCTACATTTGGCGGAAATCCGCTTGCTATGGCTGCTGTTGAAGGAACGCTTCAAAAGCTGATGAGTATTAATGCCCCGAAGATGGCAGCAGAAAAAGGACGCTTTTTCATGAATCTTCTTGAAGAAAAAATCGCCTCTCTGCCGGTGGTAAAAGAAATACGCGGCCCGGGACTTATGATTGGCATAGAGCTTACCGAAAGTGCTGCACCTTATGTACTCGCCATGCAGAAAAAAGGATTTCTGCTGATTGCTGCAGGACCTAACACGCTCAGGCTTCTGCCGCCACTGACAATTTCGTACAGTGATCTGGAAAAAGCCGCAGCAGCGCTGAAAGAAGTGCTTGAAAAATAGAAAACGTACCAGGAGGGTTTGTAGATGAAAAGTTATATAAAATTGGAAACAGGCGAAATATTTGAAGGCAGCTGGCAGCAAGCCTTTCCGGATACGTATGGGGAAATTGTATTTTTTACAGGTATGACCGGCTACCAGGAAGTGATGACAGATCCTTCCTTTCATGGCCAGATAGTTGTCTTTACTTACCCGTTAATCGGAAATTACGGCGTAAATCCAACAGACAACGAAAGTACGCAGCCGCAGCCGGCGGGTATCATTGTCAGCGAAGCCTGCAGCACTTCGGGTCATTATGAAGGTGATCAGACGCTCGCGGAAGCAGCTCTTGCGGCCGGCATTCCCGTTATGGAAAACGTGGACACGCGGGCTTTAGTCAAAAATATCCGGGAAAAAGGCGATATGGGCGCAGTAATGACCGGGAACCCGAAATCTGTGAATGTCGGGGAATATGAGCCACTCGGAGAGCGCGATGTGATTAATACTGTAACGGTGGACAAGCAGATAACGATCGGCAGCGGCGACCGGCACGTAGTAGTGATGGACTTTGGCTACAAACAGTCCATGGTGGATCAGCTGAACAAAAAAGGGTGCAAAGTAACGATTGTGCCTTATGATACACCGAAGGAAACGATTGAAGATCTGGCCCCGGACGGACTGCTGTTTTCCAACGGGCCCGGCAACCCGAAGCAGCTTGAACATTATTTGAGCACCTATAAGGAGCTTGCCGAAGGCTATCCAACTTTAGGAATCTGTCTGGGCCATCAGCTTCTCGCGCTGGCGTTCGGCGGGGACACGGAAAAGCTTCGTTTCGGTCATCGCGGCGCAAATCAGCCGGTACAGGACCTGGAAACGAACAAAGTGTTTATGAGCTCTCAAAACCACAGCTATGTTGTCACCGACAAGTCTCTTCCAAAAGAGACTTTCCGGGTAAAATATAAAAACGTCAATGACGGTTCGGTAGAAGGCATGATGCATACGAAATTTCCAATCATGACAGCTCAGTTTCACCCGGAAGCCCACCCGGGACCGGCAGACAGCGAAGAAATTTTTGATGAATTTCTGGAAACGATAGAGAATAAAGGGAGAGAAGCCACCTATGCCTAGAGATAAAAAAATAAACAAAGTACTGGTGATCGGCTCTGGTCCGATCGTCATTGGGCAGGCTGCAGAATTTGATTACTCAGGCACCCAGGCATGCCTGGCACTGCGGGAAGAAAACATTGAAGTTATTCTGCTGAATAACAACCCGGCAACCGTAATGACAGATAACACCTGTGCCGACAAAGTATATTTTGAGCCGCTCACCGTAGAAACGGTGGAGCGGATTATAGAGCAGGAGCATCCGGACGGCGTGCTCGCTACTCTTGGTGGCCAGACCGGTCTAAACCTCGCGCTTGCTTTTTCCGAACAGCAAACGCTCGAAAAGCACGGGGTGGAGCTTCTCGGTACGCCGATCGAATCCATCCGGCAGGGAGAAGACAGAGAGGCATTCCGTGCCCTCATGCACGAATTGGATGAGCCGGTGCCTGAAAGTGAGATTGTGGAGAAAAAGGAAGAAGCACTGGCATTTGCGAAAAAAACGGGCTATCCAATTATCGTGCGGCCGGCGTACACCCTCGGCGGAGGAGGAGGCGGGATCGCCCAAAATGAAAAAGAGCTCCGCCACATCATCGAGGGCGGGCTGGAGGCAAGCCCGATCCACCAATGCCTGGTGGAAAAGAGCATAGCCGGGTTTAAAGAGATTGAGTACGAAGTGATGCGGGATGCCAATGACACATGCATCACCGTCTGCAACATGGAGAATATCGATCCGGTAGGCGTGCATACTGGGGATTCCATCGTGGTGGCCCCGTCCCAGACCCTGACGGACGTAGAGTACCAGATGCTTCGGAGCTCTTCGTTAAAGGTTATCCGGGCGCTTGGGATCGTAGGCGGGTGTAATATTCAGTTCGCGCTCGACCCGGTCAGCAAGCAGTACTATTTGATCGAAGTAAACCCGAGAGTGAGCCGTTCTTCCGCTCTTGCTTCTAAAGCCACAGGTTATCCAATTGCCCGCATGGCAGCCAAAATCAGCATTGGCTATCACCTGCATGAGCTGTTAAACCCGGTCACGGGACATACGTATGCAAGCTTTGAACCGGCGCTCGACTATGTAGTAGTGAAATTTCCACGTTGGCCGTTTGATAAATTTTCCTACGCAGACCGCACGCTTGGCACGCAGATGAAGGCGACAGGGGAAGTCATGGCTATTGAAAGAAATCTCGAGGCCGCTCTGCAGAAAGCAGTAAGGTCACTTGAGATTAAACTTGACGGGCTGGCTCTGCCGGAATGCAGGGAGACGGCTGATGAAAATATTTTAAACGAAATCCTGCAGCAAAACGATAAGCGGTTCTTTTATATTATGGAATGGCTTCGCCGCGGCGGGGATATGGAAACTATTCATGAAAAAACCGGTATTCAGTATTTTTTCCTGCGGACCTTTTCTGCCCTTATTCAAAAAGAAAAAGATATTGCTGGACTTTCCTGGGAAGAGTGGGATGAAGAGCAGCTGCTCCTGTGGAAAAAGGCCGGTTTTACGGATGAACAGCTGCATGCCCTCTCCGGAGTGGAAATTGGAGAAATACTTCAGCTGAGAAGAGAGCTGAACATATTCCCTTCGTATCACATGGTCGATACGTGCGCAGCGGAATTCACTGCGGAAACTCCTTACTACTACTCCAGCTGGTACAAGGAAAGCGACCGGCAGGCCGAACCGGTCGAAAATAAAGTGCTGGTCGTCGGTTCCGGACCGATCCGGATCGGGCAGGGCATTGAATTTGATTACTGCTCGGTGCACGGGGCACGGGCATTGAAAGAAGCCGGCTACGAAGCGGTAATTGTAAACAATAACCCTGAAACGGTAAGCACCGACTTTGAAATGGCGGATCATCTGTACTTTGAGCCGCTCACGGCTGAAGACGTGCTTCACGTGGCCAGGGAAGAGCACGTAACGAAAGTGATCGTACAGCTTGGCGGGCAGACAGGGATCTCGCTCACTGAGTCGCTTGAACAAGCAGGGATGGAAGTGCTCGGCACGACATCTGATATTATTGACCAGCTCGAAGACCGGGACCGTTTCTACCAGTTTATGCAGCAGGTGAATGTTCCGCATATCCCGGGAGTATCCGGCCACAGCAGAGAGGAAACGCTCAAGCAGGCGGAAAAGATCGGCTATCCGGTGCTTCTCAGACCTTCCTACGTCATTGGCGGCCGCGGCATGGCGATTGCGACCAACGAAGAAGAGCTGGTGGAATATATTGAAGATCCGGCCAATGATATTGAATATCCAATATTGATTGACTCCTACAAGCCGGGTACAGAGCTCGAGGTGGATGTGTTAACAGACGGCAGCGACATATGGATACCTGGTATATTTGAACACGTAGAAGAAGCAGGTGTTCATTCAGGCGATTCGATGGCGGTAACTCCTCCTTTCAGCATCAGTGAAGAGGTGAAACAGCTTCTGGTGGACTATACGCAGAAAATTGCGGAAGGCATGGATTTTCACGGTATCTTTAACATTCAGTTCGTCTACGATGCCGGTGAATTGTACGTAATTGAAATAAATCCAAGAGCGTCGCGGACAGTGCCCGTCTTTGCTAAAATCACTGGTGAAAAAGTGATTGAAGGTGCGGTGCATCTGCTGCTTGGTCATTCACTTAAAACGTGGACAAACGAGAAAGGGCTTCACGAAGAGCCGGGTTATTACACAGTGAAAGCCCCGGTTTTTTCCAACGACAAATTGAGCGGGCTGGATCCGGTACTGGAAGCAGAAATGAAATCCACCGGAGAGCTGATCGGTATATCAAAGGATCTTTCCGGGGCCTTTCAGAAAGCATTTGCCTGGTCGGAAACGCAAATCCCTCTCCTATTCAAAAAAACCGGAAGTGTCTACTGTGAAATTGCTGACGGGGAATACGAAAAAGCAAAACCATCTCTGGACAAACTTGAAGGTCTGGGCTATACGTTAGTATTCCCGCAGCACACACCATTTGACGAATGGATTCACTCAGAGGACGCTTCAGCATTTATCAGTATTCCGGAGATCGGGCATAAAACAGGAAAAGAGCGCCGCCAGAAAGCGTTAATTGAACGTAAAACGATCGTAACGAATGCACGTACGCTGAACGTGATGGTTCAGGCGATTCAGGGAGCGCCTGAGCTTCCTGCACCAATCGAATCGTGGCTGCAAAATTACGCTTTGTCCGAAAAAGGAGTGTAGCATATGGCAACAAACCTGAATAATTCCGCCTCTACGCTGAACCAGCAGAGCGTTTTGACACTGCTTGATTTTTCCGCGGCGGAAATCAAACAGCTGCTTGAGCTGGCAGCAGACATGAAGAAAAACCCTGCCGCCTATTACACTCACCTGGCGCATCGTTCCCTTGGAATGATTTTTGAAAATGCGTCGACGAGAACCCGCGTGTCCTTTGAGGTAGCTATGACTCAGATGGGAGGACATTCTTTGTTTCTGAGCCCCCGTGACATGCAGATCGGCCGCGGGGAACCAATCAAAGACACAGCCAAGGTGCTTTCGAGGTACGTTGATGCTTTGATGATCCGGACAAACGATCACGGAAAAGTCGAAGCACTCGCAGAGCATGCAGACGTGCCGGTAATTAATGCACTCACGGATCTGTACCATCCTTGCCAGGCGCTTGCCGATTTGCTGACGGTGCAGGAGCGGAAAGGAAGCTTTGAGGGCTTAAAAAGTGTCTTTATCGGAGACGGAAACAACGTTGCTCATTCCTGGATCATAGCAAGCGTGAAAATGGGAATGGACGCGGTGCTCGCAGCGCCGGAAGGGTATGGCCCGGATCCGGGAGTCTGGAAGCAGATTGAACAGGCAGCAGAGCAGTCAGGAGCATCCGTTTCCCGCACGGAAGATCCTGAAGAAGCGGCAAAAGGAGCGGACGTTATTTATACTGATGTATGGACGAGCATGGGCTATGAAGAGGAGCAGGCGAAACGCCTCGCGGCTTTTAAAGGCTTTATGATTTCTGAAGAGCTTACGGCAAAAGCTTCGGAAGACTACATCTTTTTGCACTGCCTCCCGGCCCACCGTGAAGAAGAGGTAGCGGCTTCGGTTATTGACGGCCCTCATTCAGCTGTTTATGATGAAGCGGAAAACAGGCTGCACGTGCAAAAGGCAATACTTGCTTCGGTCGTCGGCTAGACCGGGAAACCGTTCCTAACATACAGGGACGGTTTCTTTTATGTGAAGAAAGGAGGATAATCACTTGGATTAGCTTGTTTCTGCTTGTATAATTGCCGGGAAGCCGGTAAACAGCGGGAGGGATGACATGTCAGTGAAGCGTGCTGCAGCAGGAGTGATAATTTTTATTTGCGTATTGATCGCTGTATATTTAGGCATCGTTTATTTTTTTCAGGGAAGCCAGACGACAGCCGTCCTTACAGCTATCACGGGAGCGCTGATCGCCGAATGGACATACCACCGTTCGTTCGTAAAGGAATAAAGATTATATGAATAAAACGGCGTGCAGAAAGTAGACAACCGTGCGTGACTCGTATAAAATTATTCCCAGACTAATGAAAACATCCAGCCTGGTTCGTACATAGGCATGGAGTATATACATGAGAATGTGGAAGATAACAAAGGAGAGAGTAGCATGAATGAAAACAGGCGAGTGGTTGTAACAGGAATGGGGACAGTCAACCCGCTGGGCCAGACAGTGGAATCTTCGTGGAAAAATGCTGTTGACGGAGTCTCCGGCATTAATGCTATCGAAAGGGTGGACGTCTCCGAGCTTCCGATGAAAATTGGAGGAGAAGTTACAGACTTCGATCCATCGGCTTATTTGGAAAAGAAAGAGCTGCGGAAAATGGACCGCTTCACTCAGTTTGCTATTGTGGCTGCTATGCAGGCACTTGAGGATGCCGGCTATACAATTACTGAAGAAAATGCGGCCCGGACCGGCGTTTGGATAGGATCCGGCATTGGCGGCATGGAAACGTACGAGACCCAGTTTCAGAACTTTATGGAGCGCGGCTATAAACGCGTCAGCCCGTTCTTTGTACCAATGATGATCCCGGATATGGCTTCCGGCCAGGTTTCCATTTATACAGGCGCCAAAGGAGTGAACTCCTGTACGGTGACAGCATGTGCCACAGGCTCCAACTCGATTGGGGACGCGTATAAAGTGATTCAGCGCGGTGATGCTGACGCTATGATTACGGGCGGCACAGAAGCTCCGATAACAAAAATGGCGATTGCCGGCTTTAGTTCAGCCAAGGCGATCACCATGAATGAAGACCCGAATACGGCGTCGCGTCCGTTTGATAAAAACCGGGATGGGTTTGTGATGGGCGAAGGAGCGGGCATACTGATGCTTGAAAGCCTGGAATCCGCCGAAGCGAGAGGGGCAGAAATCTACGCTGAAATCGTCGGCTACGGCTCTACCGGGGATGCGTACCATCTGACCGCACCGGCGCCGGACGGTGAAGGTGCCCAGCGCTCCATGCAGATGGCTATGGACGATGCAGGGCTTACAGCTGAAGACATTCAGTACATTAACGCCCACGGTACGAGTACACAGTACAATGATAAATTTGAAACGACAGCTGTACGAAAGGTATTTCAGGAGCATGCAGACAATGTATGGATGAGCTCCACCAAATCGATGACCGGTCATCTGCTTGGAGCGACCGGAGGTATTGAAGCAATATTTAGTATTCTTTCTTTAAAAGATAACGTCGTGCCTCCAACTATTAACCTGCACGAGCCGGATCCGGAATGTGATCTCGATTACGTGCCAAACGAAGCCCGGAAAGGTGATATCCAGGCCGTTTTAAGCAATACCTTTGGATTTGGCGGACATAACGCTACACTGGCATTTAAAAAATGGCAGGCATAAAAAAGTCTGGGCCTCTGCGCCCAGGCTTTTTTGCATTTAGGACTGATAGCTGTGAATAAGGGATTCAGCGTAATCGAGTGCTTCTCTGGGGGAAGTGATTTCTTCGTTAATAATTCCTTTTTCGGTTTCGCTGATAATGAATTTATAAAGCGGCCCGGGACGGAGGCCGAGGCGTTGGAGTTCAGCGCCGGAAACCCACGATGGCAGGTCCTGCCACTTGTCCTGGTATTGTCTGAGAAGAGCCGCTTTTTTTGGCTGCCCGGCGCTGTATTCAAGGCAGTAAGCAGCAATTTCAACAGAAAGAGGGGACACATGGGCAGCAGTGCGGTGAAAATCGCCGGGTTGTTCGATGGAGGCATCCCAGCTTTCCTCGAGCAGGTGGTGCACGTGCCGGACAAGCTGTTTATCCTGTTTCCGGACCGCGACCCGCTCAGCAGAAAGCACCCGCGCGCTCTCCTGCAGAAATAACGGCAGCAGGGTCATAAACAAAGAGGATTGGAGGCCGGTAATATACGGCAGCAGCCGTTCGGCGGCTTCGTCCCATACAGCGCCAGGAAGGAACGCAGATAAAACATCAAGCTTCTGAAGACGATAAAACAGCTGCTCTGGAGGCATTTCAGCAGTCAGACGCTGAAATTCAGCGAGTATTCTGTCTGTAGACAGTGCATGAATGGCGTTAACCGCCTGCGCAATAAACGCTTCTGTTTCATGATCCATTGCAAAGCCGAAACGGTGTTCAAAGCGGACGGCACGAAGAATACGAGTCGGGTCTTCGACAAAGCTTAAATTGTGCAGCACCCGTATGGCCCCCCGTTTTAAATCCTCGAGGCCTGAAAAGTGGTCGATGAGGTCTCCAAACTCTTCGGGATGGAGAGCAAGAGCCATGGCATTAATCGTAAAATCCCTCCGGAACAGATCTTCTTTCAGGGTGGAGCTCTCCACGTCCGGCAGGGAACCGGGTTTTTCATAAAATTCGGTCCGGGAGCTGGCAATATCCATTTTTAAACCGTCCGGCCAGGTAATCGTAGCAGTGCCAAAAGCTTCGTGCTTGTGGAGTTCGCCGTGCCATTTAGAAGCAATGTCCGAAGCAAAGGCGATGCCGTCGCCTTCAACGGCAATGTCGATATCTTCATTTTCCTTTTGCAAAATAATATCGCGAACGACTCCGCCGATCAGATATGTGCGCAGGTGCTGACGGGCGCCTTCCTCCCCAACGGCCTGAAGCCACTGCTGGATAGAGACAGGCAGAGTCATGCGCATGTTTTCTTCCATATTGACGGTTTCGGAGGCAGTGGAATCTTCACGCAGACGGGCAATAATATCACTGCGCGAGACGAGGCCGATTAATGCTCCGCGGTGATCAATGATGGGGAGCCGTCCGACGTTATGGTGGACCATCTGCTGCTGGAGTTCTTCAAACCGGTGGTAGGGGGCTGCGGTATGGAGGTTGGAACTCATATAGCCTTTGACCGGAGCGTGTCCAAGCTGATGGTGCATGGCTTTATCAATATCGCGACGGGAAATAATGCCGACTAATTCGTATTGGTCGTTTACTACCGGAAAGCCGCTGTGTCCGTAACGGAGCACCATATCTTCTGCTTCCCTGATCGTCGTTTCAGGCTTCAGTGTTTTTACCGGCCGGCTCATCAGCTCTTCTGCCGTAATGGAGCGGCCGATTGCAGATTGAAGCTGTGATTTGATCTGGTCGTAAACATCGTCGAGCAGCTGATCCTTGATAGTGGCCGATCCGGCGCGGGAATGCCCGCCTCCGCCGAACGGGGCTAAAATATCCGGGAGGTGGATACGGTCGGTAGCCGAGCGCCCGATAACAAATATTTTGCCCTGGGCCCTGGTTAAAGTAATGACAGCGCTCGCACCGGTTGTTTCGATCAAATTGGAGGTGACGGTATTCAAGCCGCCGATATGCTTGTCGCCGGAATCGAATTTGGTAATCAACAGCTGAAGTCCTTCGCGCTCAATGACCTCTGCTGCTCCGAGATAGGCCCGCAGAGCATACTGCTGATCCGGAGAAAGTGAATCCTCCATATATTGACCGACGGTATCCAAATTCATGCCCTGCTCCATTAAAAATACAGCAGCCTGCAGGTCTCTAAGCGTCGTACTCGGATAGACGAGCGATCCGGTATCGGTATAAAGACCAAGAGCAAAAAGGGTAGCCTCGACCGGAGTAAGAGAAAGCTGGCGCTGCATCAATTCTTCAATGAGAATAGTGACAGCAGCTCCTGTCGGTTCAATCCGGGCATCAATAGATGACTCCGTGGAATCAGGTGCTGCTTTATTGGTGTGATGGTCATAAATGATCCAGTACGGGGCCGAGGAAAAGGTGAGCCCGTCCCTGGCCCGGTCCGGCTCAGAGACATCGGTTAAAATCACCGTATGCAGATCGTCCCAGTCGATATGCCGGGAGGAAACAAACGGGAATTCATCCTTAAAAAGAGCGAGGTACTCGTTGACTTCCTCGGACTGGTCTTCCTGCAGAACGAGGCGGGCTTCCGGATAAAGTCTGGAAGCAGCTACAGCAGAAGCGAGAGCGTCAAAGTCCATATGGCGGTGGGTTAAAATTACATCCATGGCAGCTGCCTCCTTAGTCGTTATTTTTCACATGCATCAAATGGCTGTGGAAGTGATTGAGAGCCATCGTAAGAATGGCTTCGGGGCGCGTCTGATCGGCTTCCATATTCACCTCGTCAAAATAGCGGGTGATATCTTCAAGCTGGTCTTTTTGTTCTTTATATAAGTGCACCTGCAGTACCCGGGTTTCGTTCGCAAGCTCCCGGGCAAGCTGATTGATGGACTGCTGCAGCTGTTCAGATTCTTTAAGCAGTTCACGCAGCTGTTTTTGCTTTTCTTCTCGTACAGTCACTTACGACCCTCCATGTGCGAGATGTGTTTTCCCTATACTAATACCCGGGAAGGAAAAAATAAAAGCTCCCGACTTGGGAGCTCCTACCGTTTTTTTCGTTCAAGTCCCATGGCACGCTCAGCTTTTGCGAGCATTTTTGAGGAAGCCTGACGGGCCGTTTCGGCGCCCTGGTCCAGGATGTTATCGAGTTCCGAAGAGTTCATCAGCTCCGCGTGGCGCTTCTGAAGCGGTACGAGAATATCAGCAACGGCGGCACCGGTCTCTTCTTTAAGAGAGCCGTAGCTTTCTGAGCTGAGCTTCTGCTCTGCCTCTTCAATGCTGATGTTTTTAGAAATGGCGTAAATAGTAAGGAGGTTGCTTACTCCGGGTTTGTTTTCAGGATCATAGCGGATCTCCCGTCCGGAATCGGTAACAGCGCTTTTCATTTTCTTCATGATCGTATTTTCATCATCAAGCATGGAGATGAAAGCCTTTTGGTTGGAGTCGGATTTGCTCATTTTTTTCTCTGGGTTCTGAAGAGACATAATCCGGGCTCCACTGCCTGCGATTTTTGTTTCCGGAACAGTGAATATGTCGTTGTACTGCTGGTTGAACCGTTCCGCAAGTGTCCGCGTCAGCTCGAGGTGCTGCTTCTGGTCTTCTCCGACAGGGACAATATCTGTACCGTATAAAAGGATGTCCGCAGCCATCAGCGGCGGGTAGGTCAAAAGAGCGCCGGGAACGCCCGAGCGGCCCTCTGCTTTGTCCTTAAACTGGGTCATTCGCTCAAGCTCCCCGATATAGGCAATACATTGCAGCATCCAGCCAAGCTGGGCGTGGGCAGGAACTTCCGATTGAATAAAGATGGTTGCTTTTTCAGGGTCAAGCCCGGCAGCGATATACAAAGCTGCGAGGCTCCGGGTGTTATGCTGAAGCTCCTTCTTATTTTGCGGCACTGTAATGGCGTGCTGGTTTACGATACAAAAAAAGCTCCGATAGTCTTTCTGTAAGTCCACAAAGTGTTTTATTGCTCCTAAATAGTTGCCGATAGTGGGCGTACCACTCGGCTGGACGCCGGAAAAAACGGTTTTCATAAGTATACATCCTTTCGTTGTCAAAACTTATTCCTGTCGGCCTTTATACTTAAGGACAAGCACAGCGGCCCATTCAAATACGAGTAAGATAAAAAGCAGAAACCCCGGCCAGGCGGGGAAGTCGGGCAACCGTGACTGAAGGACAAGCGCTGCCACCCACAAGAAAGCTGTTACGGCCATCCATAAACGTATCCGGTCTGTCATAGCTTCATCACCACTCCGATCCGAGACCAATAAAGGTTAAATATGAAGCAATAAAATAAACGATGACAAGCGTGATAGAGGGCCAGAGATAAAAGACCGGCTTTTTTCGTTTACTGCCCCGGAGGACAGCGTAAAATACTATGCCTGCAAGCAGCGTAATGCCAAGAGAGGTCACGAGGTTCGTCCGGCTTGC
This sequence comes from Marinococcus halotolerans DSM 16375, assembly GCF_000420725.1. Classification (GTDB taxonomy): domain Bacteria; phylum Bacillota; class Bacilli; order Bacillales; family Marinococcaceae; genus Marinococcus; species Marinococcus halotolerans. Next base: position 178,035 of record NZ_ATVM01000005.1, read on the forward strand.
AGCGGAAATGATCGGTTCGCCTCTGTAGAAAATATCGCTCAGGGCAAGCAGAGTCAAATTGAAAAGGTTGCTGCCCAAAATGGAGCCGAGAGCCAGGTTGTAGTTTTTCAGCTTCATCGCGACATAAACAGAAACGGCTTCGGGAAGCGAGGTCGAAGCAGCGATTAGAAAACTCCCGATAAAACTCGAGCCGAGTCCTGTGATGACAGCGATACGGTCACCGGTGGTAGTGAGAACAGTACCGGCAGCGAGCGTAAATAAAGCAGCGATAATAAAGCCCGTGCCGGCCTGGCGCAGGGAGAGATCGGGCTTTGGCACGTCCTCTTCTTCGTCATCAGGAATCACTCCTTCATTCTGGCGGTTTGCCCAGACAATCCCGACGGCATAGAAAACCAGCAGGAGGAGTGCATCAACGCCGACGCCAAAAACGCTCCAGGAAAGCTGCAGAAGAAAAGCTGCCCCCGTGACAAAAGCAAGCAAGGCTCCCAGTCCGGCAGTATATGTATGGCCCGGGGAGACGCGGTTAAACAGCTGCTTGCGCCGGTAAAAAATATCGAATACAGCAATGATAAGAATATTAAACAGATTACTCCCAAGCACGTTTCCAACCGCAATGTCCGGGTTATCCAAAAATACGGCCGTTAAGCTGGTGGTAACCTCGGGCAGAGAAGTGGCCCCGGCCAGCAAAAGGGTACCGACCATCATACCGCCAAGAGAAGATTTTTCACTGATGATGTCAGAGTATGAAGACAGCTTGGTGGCTGCGATAACAGTAACGACAGCTGCCACAAAAAAGAATAAAAAGACCAACGATGTATCCCCTCTCACAAACGATAATTTCAATGTAAAACGCTTTAGAACAGGGTTAGTGTATCGTAACTTACCCCCAAGGTCAAAAGGAAGCCGTGTGAAAACCCCTTCATCTATGTAAATTTTGGATGACAACGACTATAATAAAGTAGAAAGATTTCAAAGGAGGACTATAATGAAGATATTTGCCGTGTTACTCACCATGAAGGATGAAGAAAAATCGCAAAAGTACCGCCCGCAGCACTTGAAATTTCTAGAAGACGAAGAGCTGAATGGAAATGTGCTTGCGTATGGGCGTTTCGTCGACGGCACCGGCGGATTAATCATGTACCGCGGGGAGGAAGAGGAAGCTGTCCGGGAAATTGTGGAACAGGATCCTTACATACAGCTTGGGGCCAGGGACTACCATATGCATGAGTGGGATATGAAATCACATGTATGGACGAAGGGAGAATAGTACTTATGAAAAAAGCTGCTTTCATTGGACTTGGAAACATGGGCATGCCGATGGCCCTGAATATTATGAATAATGGATTTGAGGTATACGGGATCAATAAAGGAAACGAAAAAGAAGACCGCTTTCAGGAAGCCGGGGGCACTATCGGCATTACCCCGGCAGAGGCAGCCGGACAGATGGATATCGTCATGACCTGTCTTCCAAAGCCAGAGCATGTAGAAGAAATGATGCTCGGTGAAAACGGCGTTATTACAAACGCCTCGTCCGGGCTTCTCGTAATTGATTTCAGTACCGTCTCTGCAGAGCTGCATGAAAAGATTGAAGCAGAGGCGGCGCAAAAGGGCGTAGACTATCTGGATGCTCCGGTAAGCGGTGGAACGACAGGGGCGGAAGCTGGAACGCTTGCTGTGATGGTTGGCGGAAGCGAGCAGGCTTTTGAAAAAGCGAGAACGATTTTTGAAGCAGTGGGAAAAAATATTACGTATGCCGGGAGCATCGGTAAAGGTACAAAAGTGAAGCTGATTAATCAGTATATGGTAGGCATGCATACTGCAGCGGTAAGCGAAGGGTTAACGATGGCGGAAAAAGCAGGGGTTGATCTGGAAATGCTTCATTCCGTTATTACAAACAGCATGGGGCAGAGCAAAATCTACGACCGGCACTATACGGAATTCATTCATGAAAATAAAGAGGAACCCGGATTTGCTCTGGAACTGCTTTTAAAGGATCTTGGGCTGGCCAATGAAATGAGTGATCGTGTCGGAGTACATCCCAGGGCAGGAAGAGAAGTCCTTTCTTTATTCGAGGGGGCGGAGCATGAAGGGTTTGGAAAAAAAGACATGAGCAGCTTGTTTTACTACGTAAAAAACAACGAAAAATAAAAAAATATGTAGACACGGAACCTGCCTTCCTGCGTGAAGGCGGGTTCTTTACGTTTTACGAATGCATAGCTTCAGCAACGGCCTGTTCAAGACGATCGTCAAGAGAAGACAGGCGGGTGAAGGCCTCTTCTTCAGTGATAGTCCGGTAGTGATGGCGACCGGACGGCTCTTCATCGAGTTCATCTGCATCAGCTACCACCTGCTGCAGCGGAGTCCGCTGAATATTGGCAGCCGGGAGATAGGAATCGGTATGAAGTAAAACAGCCATACTGACTTCCTTTGCCCGTGAAGGATCTTCGCCGAGCCGGATTAAAAGCTTGTGAGCCCGCTCTGCTCCTTTGATGGCGTGAATGTCGTTTGTACGGTATTCTTCAAAATCCCATTTTCCATTTTTGTAAAAAAGATAATGGCCCATATCGTGCAGAAAACCAGCTTTTACTGCTAAATCAACGTCCACGTTTCGTTCTCTGGCAAGCTCTAGTGCTATATCAGCCACGCGAATGGCATGGGCAAGCCCGGAACGGCGGACATATTTTTGAGTAATAGGGTGCTTGTAAATATCAATCATCGTCACTCTGCTCATTGGTGCTCCTCCTTTATAGATTATTTTGCAAAAGGGACCCCGGCCAATGGAGGCTGAGGACCCTGTGGAAGTATCGCAAGCTTTAAAGATATTTTTAATAGTATAATAACTATGTGCCCAAAACGCAAGGGAAATGAAAGATTAACTAACATTCAATAATTATTTAAATATGAATATTAATTAACAAAAAATAGCGGAAAATAAAAAAGATGGTTGGTAATATGTATATTTAAACGTATAATCAAACTAAGAAAAAAATTCCATTAATTAGAGACTATTGGATTGCTTTTTTGAGAGCGTAAAATATTTTGTGTAAACGAGCGAGCACGAAAAAAGGAAGTCCTTTTCTAGTAGAATGAAGTTAGCCGACCACATTCACAGAAAAGAGGACTTCCCTATGAATAATTTTACTACAGATATTGCTCACGCTCTAGTCCAACATCAGGATGTTAACGAGATCTTCCGATCTCATCTGGAACAGGCCGTCAACCAGCTGCTTCAAACCGAATTAACGTCCTTTCTGGATTACGAAAAATACGATGCCTCTGGCATTGGATCCGGCAATTCCCGCAATGGCACGTACGAACGCACGCTGAAAACCGAATTTGGAGAGCTGTCGCTGGCGATCCCCCGGGACCGGAACGGAGACTTTCACCAACAGACGGTCGCGCCGTATAAACGGACGAACGACACGTTGGAAGCGTTTGTGATGCATATGTACCACAAGGGCGTCACCACAGCGGAGATCGCCGATCTCCTGGAGCGCATGTACGGCCATCATTATACGCCGCAGACCATTTCCAACATGACACAGACGATGGAAGCCGAAGTGGATGCCTTTCGACACCGGTCACTAGCGAAACGCTATGCCTGTATCTATCTGGACGCCACGTTTATCGCGTTAAAACGGGACACAGTGGCTAAAGAAGCCGTGTATATCGCGGTCGGAATCCAGGAAGACGGCTCCAAAGAAGTGCTGGCGTACCTGCTGGCTCCGACCGAATCCGCGGGCAACTGGCAGGAACTTCTCGAGGATCTTCAGGGGCGAGGCCTTGAAGAGGTGCTTCTGGTTGTGTCCGATGGGTTAGCGGGCATGACGGATGCGATCCATGCCGTGTATCCGGAAGCCCGCCACCAAACGTGCTGTGTGCATGTTTCCCGCACCCTTGCCCGCAAAGTCCGTGTGCAGGATCGTGCGACGGTCTGTGCCGATTTCAAAACCGTGTACCGGGCCAACAGCCGGGAGGAAGCGTCCCAGGCCCTCGAGGCGTTTATCGCAGCGTGGTCCTCCCGGTATCCATCGATCCGCCGGGTGCTCGACGAGCACCCCACGTTACTTACCTTTTATGATTTCCCGTCCGCCATCTGGCGGAGCCTGTATTCCACCAATCTCATCGAATCGTTCAACAAGCAGCTGAAAAAATACGTTAAACGCAAAGAACAGTTTCCGAATGAAGCATCCATCGAACGGTTTTTGGTCA
>NZ_ATVM01000006.1 GCF_000420725.1 Marinococcus halotolerans DSM 16375
GGTTAATAATATCCCGCTGGGATATCCCCTCATTCAGGTACGCTTCCACAGCTTCTTGTTTCCATTCCGGGGGATACCGCTTCCACTGGGTGGCTTTCGTCAGCGCTTCGGCTCCATGGCGTTCGTACCGATCGATCCATCCCCTTAACGTCTTTTCGTTGATGTCCCAATGACGACAAAACTCAGCCATATTCATTGTCCTCTGATCAAAAGCGTGGATGATTTCTATTTTCTGCTCGGTCGTATATCCTCGATAAGGCATAAAAATGCTCCCCTCTAAGCAAAACAGATGATTTATTTCATCTGTCTACTTAAAGGGGAGCATATCAGAAACTCGGAGCTCTTTTTTATGAGGAGGATGACATGAGAGTACTGGTGATTGCTGACACCCACATGCCAAAGAAGGCAAAAGAGTGGCCGGAGGCGCTTTATAAAGCATTTACAGAAGCCGATTATATTATTCATGCTGGAGACTGGCAGAGCCCGGACGTATGGAAAGACTTAAGACAATATGCCCCGCTTACCGGTGTATACGGAAATGTGGACGGGGATGATATAAAAGCTGTCGTGAATGAAAGAGAAGAAGTCGTTCTTGCAGGATGGCATATTGGTATCGTGCACGGTCATGGAGAGAAAGGGACGACTGAAAAAAGGGCCGGAGAAGCATTTGCCCCCGGCCAGAAAGATATTATCATTTTCGGACATTCTCGTATTCCTTACCTGCGGTATGCAGGGAAAACGTTGATGTTTAATCCGGGATCGCCAACGGATAAGCGAAAGGCGGCGATGTTTTCCTACGGGCTGATCGATCTCACCCACGACCACGTTGAAGCCCGTCATGTGTTTTTCTCCCGGAAAAGCTAAACAAAATACTGAAGATCCGAAGCGTTGGTCGGATATGCAAACATCGTCCCGGATAAGGAGCTCGCCGGGATTTCGTGTTGAATCACGAGCGTCATGTAGTTGATGAACGAGGCGGCATCACTGTTTAATGCGTGAGCACCGACGACGGTATCCTTTTCCTTATCAATAATTAATTTTACAAAAGCCGTTTTTTCATTTTTATGCTTGTACGTAAACCACGAGCTGACGTCTTCGGTCACTACAGACATTCCGCGGGAGGAGGCACCGTCGCCTGTAAGGCCTACCGCTGTTAACCCGGGCACTGTGAACGCTGCAGAAGCGATTGGTCCATAATGCACGGGACTGCTGTTGTTTTCAAGCAGGTTAGTGGATACGTAGCCTGCCTCGAAGCCGGCTAACGGGGTTAGCGGGCTCCCGGACGTATCGGCGCAGTCGCCGGCGGCATAAATATTTTCATTGGTTGTATTTTGCAGATATTCATTTACAGTAACGCCCCTTTTTTTATCATAGGCAGCATCTGCGTTTTCCAGATCCAGCGTTTGCACGTTCGGTGTACGGCCGCTGCCGTGAACGACAATATCGCCGTAAAAGGAGTCTTTCGTTTTGGTATAAACCTGATAGCCTTTTCCCTCTGGGCGTATTTCGGCTGCTTCGGTGTGCAGGTGTACATGTACACCGATTGATTCAGAATAATCAATGAGCTTTTGGACAAGCTCAGTATCAAATCCTTTTAATGCATGCTCTCCGCGCTGTAGAATATGAACATCGGCTCCCGCCCGCTTGGCAAGGTGGGCAAACTCAAAGGAAATATAGCCGCCGCCGATAAAAACAATGCTTGATGGCAGCTGATCAAGTTCAAGAAAATCATCGCTGCTGAGCAGATGTTCAGAGCCTTCAATTGGAAGACTGGTGGGGCTTGCGCCAGTGGCTAGTACGAATTTTTCACTCTTAATGGGGCGTCCGTCCACTTCAAGAGTTTCACGGTCGATAAAACGGGCACGCCCGTGCAAAGTGTCGATGCCGCTGTCTTTTAAGCTTTGTTCGATAGATTCCGGCACCCCTTCAACGAAGGTTCGTTTGAAGTTCATTAAATCTTCCCAGCGGATGGATAAACTGCCTTCAAGACCAAGGCCCTTCAGACGCTGGGCCTGCTCGAGCACATCTGAAGCATGGATGAGCACCTTCTTCGGATCGCATCCACGCAGGGCACAGGTGCCGCCGTAAGGGCGTTCATCCACTATTGCCGTCTTCCATCCGGCCCCGTTTAAGTTCCCGGCAGCGGTCATACCCGCTGAACCGCTTCCGATTACGATCGCATCATACATAAATCATACCTCCTTTAATCTCTTCGTTCCTATTCCTTTTGCTCTAAGAAATGAAACGAAGTCCGAAATGGAAAACTATTACTTGAAAGAAGGAACAGCGCATGCAGTATGAAACAGGGGAATTTCATTCAGAACGACTGACGACCGGCCTTTTGTTCTGGTCAGGACTGATTGTTATGTCGAGTTTGTACATGACGATACCGCTCATACCAGCTTTTTCAGAAGCATTTCATATTTTTGCCGGAGAGGCCGCCTGGGCAGGAAGTATTTTTTCAATCTTTTTCGCGGCCGGTTGTCTGCTGTACGGACCTTTATCGGAACGCGCGGGAAGAAAACGTACGATCGTAACGGGCCTGCTTGTGCTCGCTGTCGTCACCCTTGTGCTCGGGATGGTGTCGACCTTTTCTATGCTGCTTGTCGGCCGAGCTCTTCAGGGACTGGCGGCGGCATCATTTTCACCGGTAGCGCTTGCTTACATTGGCGATATGTTTGCGCCGGCTAAGAGAGGTTCGGTCATCGGGTTTATCAGTGCCGGCTTTTTAATTGCCGGGATTTTTGGCCAGACGTGGAGCAGTGCCGCCATTCAGGCAGCCAACTGGCACTGGGCCTTTTTGCTGCTTGGCATTGTCTACGTCCTCACCTTTGTTTTGATGTGGCGCCTGCTTCCGGTAGATCCTTCGAAAGGAAAAGCGGGGGGTAAACCTTCTTTTTTCTCGCAGCTGCAGACAGCGGCCAGAAATAAAAGCCTGATGCTCTGTTTTATCGTCACTCTTTCGGTGCTGATGGTTTTTGTGGGGATGTACTCTTCGCTCGGCCAGTATCTGCAAGGAGCATTCCAGCTAAGCCAGGGTGACATTTTATACGTCCGCGCTGCCGGGCTCATTGGTATCAGTGTTGCTTTTTTTACGGGGAAATGGAGCCGGCGTGTCGGCAGTCCGTTTATCCTGCGTGCTGGTCTTGGTATCGGCGCACTTTCACTTTTGCTGATGCTCGTTACGGACAGCCTATGGCTGCTGGTGGCATGGAGCGTGCTGTTTACAGCTGGAGCCGGTTTAATCGTTCCGGCGATTATTGCGCTCATCAATCAGGTGGGGGCTGAAGTGAGAGGCGTAGCAACTTCGCTTTATACATTTATTTTATTTATCGGGGCCAGCATCGGGCCGGTGCTAAGCACTGTAGTAAGTCAGGCTGTGTCTGTCGAGTGGGCCTTCGGCGTTCTCGCTATGATTTACGCTGCCAGTTTTGTAACAGCTTTAGGAATACGTGTGCAAAAGCAGTAAAGAAGTCGTGAATCGGCTTCTTTACTGCTTTTACGTTAGGTTATTTAACATATTTTTTCTTTCGGATAGGTTTTATTGGGAAAACACGCAGGAATATTATGAATAATAGAGGGCAATGACAGAAAATATAACAAAGTAATTTCTATATAAGTACTTAATTACTCTAAATTTTCAGAAAATTATGATACGATAGAAACCTGAACAGGCGAACAATCGATAATACCTTTAGATAATTCAGATGAACAGGAGTGGTGAACATGGTTAAAAGCAGTACGAAGCGGTATTTGAGAGCCTTGAATTTAACGGTGGAGGAACCTTCTTTTTCTTATCTGGCCAAAATTATGAACGCTCATTTGTTTACCTTTCCGTTTGAAAATGCGAGCAAACTAATATACCACGAGGAAAATGCCTGGAAAAATCATACGCCGGACACGCAGAGCTTCGTCGATAACTTCGAAAAATACAAATTTGGCGGAACGTGCTTCACCGTTAATCAAAAGGTGGCGGCTGTGCTTCAGGATTTAGGCTTTGATGCTTATAACATTAATATGGGGCCGGAGCATATCGCGACTGTCGTCCGGCTGCAGGGCGAGCATATCCTCGTGGACTGTGCCGTTTCAGCACCGATTTTTTCGCCGGTGCGTCTGGAGAGGTCTGACCGGAACATTTATATGTATCACGACGAAAAGATTGTCATCAGTCCGGTGGATAAAGAAAACCACTTGTATGAATTCAAACGCTATATAAAAGGAAAGCTGACAAAAGATCAGTGGGTGTTTGATGCGGGGCTGCCGAGAAGCCAGAAATACCTTGATGATATGGTAAGCCATTCCCACCGGGAAGACGCTATGTTTATGTCAATTCTGAGACTGCAGATGTGGCAGCCGACGCGAAACATTACGCTGAAAAATAACCGGATGCGTATCTATCATCCGGGCGGCACCACGGAAAAAAGAGAGCTTCAGTCGATTGAAGAGATCGAAGAAGTGGTTCAGCATGAATTCGGACTCGAAAAACTGCCCGTGCGAAAAGCGGTCGAATACCTCGAGGCTAAAGGAATCGATGTATTTGCCTCCTTAAATAAAGAAGAAGCATCTTAAGTGAAACCGGCGCAGGCAGCGCCGGTTTTTTGTGTGCAGACGGTTGCGGCCGGTTATCTGTATCGCATATGATAGACAGATAACATTAACATAGGGCAGGTGTTCGGATTGAATAGCGCGATTGCTGAGGTAAAGCTGGTCCCTTTTGAGCGGGAGCATTATGATGAGCTAATCGGATGGGTGCCGTCGGCCGATTTTTTAAAGCAGTGGAGCGGAGAAGCGTTTACACACCCGCTGGATGCCGAACAACTCGATGATTACCGCATGCAGCAGGAAGGCGACCATCCCAAACGGCTGGTCTATACTGCTCTGCACCAGACAACGGAAGCCCCGGTTGGTCACATATCGCTTGGGGCCATTAATTACCGCGATCGTTCCGCACGGATAGGCAAGGTGCTCGTTGGAGATGAAACGATGCGCGGGACGGGTCTCGGGCAATGGATGGTACGGGAGGTTTGCCGGATCGCCTTTGACGAATTGCAGCTGCACCGGGTAGCGCTCGGAGTTTTTGATTTTAACGCTTCCGCCTTGCGCTGCTATGAGCGTGCCGGCTTTCAGCGCGAGGGGGTAAAACGGGATCTTCGTCTCGTAGGAAACACCTATTGGTCCCTTGTGGAGATGAGCATGCTCGAAGAGGAGTGGGAAAAGCTGCGCTAATTATCGCGGCTGTTACCGCATTTCTGGAAATTTAATCAGGAAGGGTTCATAATAAAAAGACAGGAGCCCTCTGCGCTCGTGTCTTTTTTTATCAGCGGGCAGCAGAGGCTTGATTATGGGTTGGAGGGAAGCGCATGAAGAAAAAACCATCTGTACTGATAATGGTCTCTGTAGAGGCAGAAAAAGAAGCCCTGGAGGCAGCAGCTGAAGCAGAGAATGCCTGGGAGGTGCAGGTAGGCGGTGTCGGGGCTGCACAGATGAGTGTCAGGACATCGCTGCTGCTTGCTGAGCATGACTATGATTTAGTTATAAATGCCGGGATTGCGGGAGCTTTTCCGGATAAAGCCTGGTTGGGTGATATTGTGGCAGCCAGTGAAATCGTCGCCGCGGATATGGGCGCAGAAACAGAGGAAGGGTTCGCTCCGCTCGAAAAACTTGGGCTTGGACCGACACGTTTTCCGGCAGAAAAAAAGTACACGCCTGAGTTAGTCCGGCGTCTTGCGGAGCAGGGAATTTCGGCTGTTGAAGCTCCGGTGCTTTCCGTGTCGACCGTGACCGGTACACAGGCAACGGTGAACCAGCGGGCTTTTTTATATGAAGATGCCGCGGCAGAAGCAATGGAAGGCTACGGTGTGGCCGCGGCCGCCAGCCACTTCGGGGTTCCGGTAATGGAAATACGCGCCATTTCAAATGAAGTCGGGCCGAGGGACAGGGACGCCTGGGACATCCCGGGAGCGCTGGATTCTCTGCGGTCGGCTATACTTATATTGCAGGAGGTTACGTCATCATGAAAATAGCTTTTTCCCCGTGTCCCAACGACACATTTGTGTTCCATGCGTGGACGCATGGGCTGTTAAAAGATACAGAAGCACCGGAAGTCACATTTGCAGATATTGATATCACCAATCATTGGGCCGCAAATAAAGAAGGACCGGAAGTAATGAAAATTTCATACGCGGCCCTTCCGTGGGTACTTGAAGATTATGCCCTTCTTCCAAGCGGCGGTGCCCTCGGGTACGGATGTGGCCCCTTAGTATTAACAAAAGGCGAAAAAACGCCTGAGCATTTAATCGGAAAAACGGTAGCAGTGCCTAGTGAACGGTCCACGGCTTATCTGCTGTTCCGCTTATGGGCATCCAAAGTGATTCCTGAAGGTGTCGGGGAAATTAAGGTAATGCCCTTTGATGATATTATGCCGGCGGTCCGGGACGGCGAAATAGATGCCGGCCTTGTCATTCATGAAGCCAGATTTACGTATCACAATTACGGGCTGTCGCTTGTAGAGGACATGGGCAGCTGGTGGGAAAGAGACACTGGCTTTCCGATTCCGCTTGGAGCGATTATTGTCCGCCGCCATTTAGATACGCAGACACTTGCAGCTAATGCCCGGCGCTCTGTAGAATACGCCTGGGAGCATCCGGAGGCATCAAGTGATTTTGTCATGGAAAATGCCCAGGAGATGTCGCCGGAGGTGGCTCAGTCCCACATCGAGCTTTATGTTAATGAATTCACCCGCAACCTCGGTGAAGACGGGTACGCCGCTGTGGAAACCCTGCTCGGACGGGCGATGGAAGAAGAATTAATCCCTTCCTTTGATTTGAAAAAAATCAGGCTGTACTAAAAAGAAGCTTCGCCTGTTTCCAGGTGAAGCTTCTTATATATCTGCCGTTTTCATTTTCCTCGCTGCCAAAGCGGCACGGAGGCTGTGAAGAACCATGCCGGCGAGCACGAGCGCAATGCCGGAGAACGTTAAGGCTGAAGGCGCTGCCGTGTGAAGCAGAAGCATTTCGCCGATAAGGGCAAAGAGCACTTCACCTGACTGAGTGGCTTCGACGCCGGCTAATTTAGCGGTATCGTTTTTCACCAGTTCTGTGGCATAAAAAAACAGGACAGTAGCGATGATGCCGGAGGAAACAGCAACAATAAAGGACTGGGAAATCTGAGATCTTGCGGGAAGTCCGTGTACGGAAGCTCCGTACAATGCTAAAATAATCCAAAAGGGCATGCTCGCAATTGTCATGCCAAGCACCCGCTGGAAAGTAGTGAGCCCGTTTCCGGCCACGTGCATCATTTTCCGGTTGCCAAGCGGATAGGCAAAGGCAGCCAGAAGCAGTGGCAGCACGCAAAGCCACACGTTCAGAAGCGGGACCGCCGAAGCGTGTTCAGCCTGCATAATAAACACCCCCGCCAGAATTACTAAAGAGATCAGTACGCTCTGGATAGGGATGCGTTGCTTAGTTCCAGATTTTTTATGTAAAAAAGGCACAAGCAGCGATCCGGCAATGATAGTAATTTGAAAAGTGGCGGCGACGAGCCAGCCGGGCCCGTATACGGTAGAAAAGGCGATGGGCGCGTAAAAGAGTCCAAATCCGACTGTGCTCCAGAGGAGCCACTCTGAAGGACGGGCGAGAAGATGATGGAAGACGGGGCGAAGCCGTTTTTGCGCTCCGACAATGGCGATAAGCATGGGAAGCATAAAAAAATAACGAAGCGACGCACTCCAGGCCCAATGGCCGCCAGAAAGCTCCATCGAACGATTTAAAACAAATGTGACAGAAAAAAAGAGGGCTGCTGTAAGGCCCAGCAAAATAGCTTTCATTTACGAGGACCACCTTCGATGCAATATTTGGTTATTGTATCACAGCTAAAAATTTTTCCCAATATTCTGTTGAATAAAAATGGCGGATCCCAGTGCTTCTGCAAAAAATCAGGTAAAGAAAGCAGGTGGAGTATGAAGTACCCTGAAGCTCTAAAAAAGGGAGATACAATTTATGTAACAGCACCATCGAGCGGAGTACCTGCATCTTTACACGGGGTGCTTCAGCAGGCGGTGGAAAAAGTACAAACGAGAGGGTTTCACGTCCGGGTGGGAGAAACGGCCTGGAGGCAGCAAAAGGCAGCGAGTGCCGATCGTTTTCAAAGAGCCGAGGAACTGATGATGGCACTGGCAGACCCTGAAGTTCAAGTAGTGATGCCTCCGTGGGGCGGAGAAAGAATCGTAGATATTCTTCCGCTTTTGGAATGGGAATGGCTGCGTGAGCTGCCGCCCACCTGGATTCTTGGCTATTCTGATACGAGCACACTCGCCTTTGCCTACACGATGATGACCGGAGCGGCTTCAGCTCATGGCACGAATCTTTTTGATCTTGCCGCGCCGATCTGGGACGACGTGACAAAAAAATGGGAGCGGGCTTTAAAGACTCCGCAGGGCGAAGCCATTTACCAGCACTCAAGCTCCTATTACCAGTCGTCCTGGGAGAAGGCGTTTGAGAAGCCCGGTTCAGGGTTTGTACTTGATACGCGAACGTCCTGGAAGCACCTTGAAGGCGCGAATACGGATGAATTGAGCGGTCGTCTGCTCGGTGGGTGTCTGAATACGCTGCCGCGTCTTGTCGGCACCCCTCTCGATCGGGTACAGGAATGGCGTTCGGAAAAGGTCATTTGGTACCTGGAATCCACAGGCATGGATGCTGTAGAGATCCACCGCTCCCTGTGGCAGCTGCAGCAGGCCGGCTGGCTGGATAATGCTGCCGGCTTACTTATAGGGCGGCCTGAGGGATACAATCATACAGAAGGTTTTACCATGGAGGACAGCCTGCAGGAATTGTTCGGCGGCCGCCTTCCTGTATGGTACGACGCTGATATTGGCCACATGCCTCCGCAGTGGACGTTTATCAATGGGGCATTTGCCAACCTTCGTTTTGACCGCGGCCAGGCTGAGATGACAATGAGAAAATCATAGAAGGAGGGATCCTCGTGCAGCTGGAAAGCAGCCGCCTGCTTTTAAGACCATTTTCAGAAAAAGATATAAATGTGTTAGCGGAGCTTGCAAATAACTACCGTATTGCAAAAACAACCCTGGAGCTCCCGTATCCTTATACAGAAGAAGATGCATGGTGGTGGATTGGGCATCATCCAGGCTGGATTGAAGAAGGGTCCCGTTTTCCGTTTGCTGTCACTAAAAAGGATGAAGACGAATTAATAGGAAACATTACGGTGCGCGTGCAGCCTGAACATCGGCGCGGCGAGCTTGGGTACTGGCTCGGAACGGACTACTGGGGCAACGGTTATATGAGTGAAGCAGCGGCGCTGGTAAGGGATTTCAGCTTCCACACATTGAAGGCGAACCGGTTGACGGCTCCTGTTATGAGTAAAAATCAGGCTTCGGCCGGGGTGTTAAAACGAATCGGGATGCGCTATGAAGGCACGCTGCGCCAGGACATCTGGAAATGGAGCAGCTACGAGGACGTAGACATGTACGGCATGACTGCAGATGACTGGACGAATGCATAAAATAAGCGCTGCCGTATTGGCAGCGCTTCTCAGCTTTTTAACAGAAATACGTTGTCGTCTTCATCGCGAAAGCTGGCATAAGTAATGCCGTTCATCTCTGTTGGTTCTTCGTCAAAAACAATATTCTGAGCTTTCATCCACTGGTAGGAGGCGTGCACGTTGTCGCATTCAAAAACAATCGACGGCTTCAGCTCCTGCCAGTTCAAAACGTATGACTTAGGATAGATGGCGAGCGCTGTTTCAGCCCCTGGAGCTGCGACCTCCAGCCGGTAGGCATTTGGCCCGAGGGGGTCTTCGCTCCGGACTTCAAATCCTATTTTTTCTGTCCAGAATTCTTTTGCTCGCTGCTGATCTTCTACATATACAGCCGTAGAGGCAATTTTTCCTATCATTTTTATACTCTCCTTTAGACGCACTGTTTTATTATATCAACTGCACGCAAAATTCCAAGTGAAATTATTTTCCGCTCATTCTTTTGAATTGGAGCCCTGCGGGGAATACATATAAAATATTCGAAAAAAGGAGACTGTATACTATGCATGAACTGCATCCAGATGATCTGCCGGTAAAAGAAGTGTATAAGCTGCTCACAGGCTCGGTCGTCCCCCGTCCAATAGCCTTCGTTACTACAATGGCAGAAGATGAAACATTAAACGCAGCACCGTTCAGCTTTTTTAATGCGGTAAGCCCGGATCCGCCGGTATTAATGATATCCATTACGAGAAAAGACGGGAAACCAAAGGACAGTGCAAAAAATATTTTAGACCGCGAAGAATTGGTGGTACACATAAGCGATGAAGGTATTGTAGAGGATTTAAACATTACGGCGGCAACGCTTCCTCCGGAGGAAAATGAGCTGGAGCATACTGTCTTACATACGGTGCCGAGCAAAATAGTGGAGGTGCCGGGTATTGAGGAAGCAAATATCCGCTTTGAATGCCGGCTGCATAAGCACGTGCCGCTTCAAAATGCCGAAGGGAAAATTACTCAGGACGTCATATTAGCAGAAATTGTTTGTATTCACGTTTCAGAGGGCGTATATGATAGTGAACACAATTATATTCTGCCCGATAAGCTGAAGCCGGTCGCGCGTCTGGCGGGTAACGACTACTCCAAGCTTGGGGAATTATTTACGCTTGAACGACCGAAATAAAAAGGACCGCGCCTGTTGCTTGAAGCAAACAGACGCGGTCTTTTTTATTAGATAGAGGCTGCAGTGGCGGTTGATTGATTTTGTACTTCTTTAATAAGCTCATAGGAACGAAGGCGTTTGGCCTGATCGTACACACTGCCGCTGATCATGATTTCATGAACCGGAACGCTCGATGAAAAATCTTCAAGCTGCTGGCGTACGGATTCGGGGCCGCCCTGGATAGTACCGGCGTCCCAGCGTGCCATCATCGCTTTTTCCTGCGACGTCCAAAGCGCGTCCATATCTTCTACCGGCGGCTGTATTTTGCCCGGACGGTTGCGGATTAAGCTGAGAAACTGCTGTTTCATCGTCGTACCGAGGTAATCGGCTTCCTCGTCTGTTTCGCCGGCGATTACGTTGATGCCGGTCATAGCGTATGGCTCATCGAGCACTTCAGACGGCTGGAATGAATCCAGATACAGCTGCAGGGCTGCCTTCATATTCTCAGCCGCAAAGTGGCCGGCGAAGGCGTATGGAAGTCCGAGCTGTCCGGCGAGCTGGGCGCTGAATCCACTGGAGCCAAGCAGCCAGATAGGAATATCCAGACCTGCGCCCGGCACGGCTTTTACCTGCGGAGGGACGGCCATATTGGCTGGGTCCTGAAAATATCTCTGCAGTTCTTCAAGGCGTGCTGGAAAGTCCTCGCCGCTGTTTACATGACGGCGAAGAGCTGCCGCTGTTGTTTGATCGGTGCCTGGCGCCCGGCCGAGTCCTAAATCAATGCGTCCCGGATACATGCTTTCGAGTGTACCGAACTGTTCGGCAATTGCGAGCGGGGCGTGGTTGGGAAGCATAATACCGCCCGAACCCAGACGAATGTTCGACGTTCCTCCAGCCAGGTAGCTGAGTAGTACAGAAGTGGCCGAGCTTGCGATCCCTTCCATGTTATGGTGCTCTGCGACCCATAAGCGGTTGTAGCCGAGTTTTTCGGCATGCTGAGTCAGCTCGAGGCTTTTTGTAAATGAATCCCCCGCTGTTTCCCCTTCGTTTACAGGGGATAAATTTAATACTGAAAGCGGCATATCTTTAAATGCTGGCATGAAAATCTCTCCTTTATATGACACGTCCTGCTGGTAATTGAGTCATAAAAAATTATACTCCTCCTGCGTACTGTTATTCAAAAAAGGTGCTCAATACTGAAAAATTCTCTAGTATAATAAAGGTGCCCTGTGGGCAAAAGCACGGGGGTCTGGGCTTTAAAGCCAGGGAAGGGACGGGAGTATATGAATATCGTTTTATCCGGGTTCGGGGCTGTCGGACAGGCAGCAGCCCGTGTATTAATGAATAAAGAAAAAGAATGGGAGCGCACGTACGGGGTGCATATAAAAATTACCGCTGTGCTCGACCGCAGCGGGGTCGTAGTGCATAGCGACGGGCTGGATCCCGAGCAGCTGCTTCAGACAAAAGCGGAAACCGGCGGTTTGGATGACGGATCGCTGCCGCCAAGGAATGTAGATCAGTTATGGGCGGACAGCCAGGCGGATATATTTATTGATGCAGCAGAAACAAATACATTAACCGGGGGCTCGGGACTGCCGCTCATGCAGTCGGCGTTAAAGCACGGGGTGGACGTCGTCTGTGTCAGCAAGGGAGCGCTTGCCTATGCCTGGGATGAGATGCACGAGCTTGCTGAGGCGTCCGGGAGATCAATAAAATACAGCGGTGCGGCTGCTGCTGCCCTTCCGACTGTGGACACAGCTCTGTACAGCTTGGCAGGGGCGGAAATACATACAATCGAAGGACTGCTGAACGGAACAAGCAACATGATTGCGACAAGGGTCGCCGCTGAAAATATTGCGCTGCAGGAGGCGTGGGAAACAGCAAAAAAAGAAGGAAAAGCCGAGGCAGACCCTTCTGAGGATATTGGGGGAAAAGATACGGCGCTGAAAATGTATTTTCTTACAAAAGCCTGCCTCACGACAGAAGTAAACTGGAAGAGTATTACGATACGCGGGCTGGACGAGCTTTCCGATGCTGAATGGAGGCAGGCAGAACAAGGGAAAACAAAGTGGAAGCTGGTCGGACACGCACACAAAACGGCGCAGGGCACAGCGGTCTCTGTCGAGCCCAGGCTTCTCACGGCAGAGCATCCTTTCTTCCACGTTGATGGGGCCGAGAAAGCAGTGCTTTTTTCTACAGACACGATGGGAAACGTTCTCGTTTCCGGTGGAGCGTCATCGCCTACGGGGGCAGCCGCCGCGGTCTGGAAAGATGTCATTCACCTTGCGCGTGAAAGAGCCTGAGAAAAGGCTCTTTTTTACGCGCAAATGGCTGAAAAGTCCTGTGTAAGTAATAGGAGGAATATCGTTCCTGAATTGAGAAATAATTTCTTTAAATAATAAGACTCATCCCTGGATAAATTATATGATAAAAAATGTAAGCGATTACAATTATACGGGGGGATTAGATGAAGTTTCGCGTATTAGGACTTGCAGCGGTCACTGCCTGCGCTGCAGCCTTTGCAGGTGGAGAAACAGTCTCTGCAAAGGGCGCAGAGGAAGCTCAAAGCACAGACCGGGGATTGATTGCCCATGAAACAGAAGAAGGAGTATTTTTAAGCTGGAGACTATTTCAGGAAGAAGCCACAGCTGCAGCTGAAAATGGCCTGGAGGGCGAGAATTTCATTGTTTACCGCGACGGTGAAAAGATTGCAGAAGTGAAGAACAGCACTAATTTTGTTGATGAACAAGGAAACAGTGATGCTGAATATAGTGTGAAAGCAGAAACTGCAGATGAAAAAAGCGAAGCGGTCGTCCCTGAAAATGAAAAATACTATGAACTTCCGCTGCAAAAACCGGCAGGCGGAACAACCCCGGCCGGAGAGGATTATGAATACACAGCTAATGATATGGCCGTAGCTGACATGAACAATGACGGAAAAAATGAATACGTGGTCCAGTGGGATCCTACCAATTCTAAAGACGTGTCACAGAACGGTTATACGGGAAATACCTACATTGATGTATATACCATGGAAGGGAAGCTGCTTTACCGTGTGGATTTGGGGAAAAATATCCGCTCAGGGGCCCACTATACACAGTTTTTAGCGTACGACTTTGATGAAAATGGCCAGGCAGAGCTGATGATGAAAACAGCACCTGGAACTAAGGTGCTGCAGTACGATGAAGATGGAAAGCAGGTTTCGGAAGAATTTATTACTATGCCTGAAAAGGATAAAGAGGCCGGTTATTCCCATGACGATGATTACCGGCTGAGCAGTGATAATTATTATGAACATGTGGTGGACATGTTTATGGAGTGGCCGGAGTATGAAGAAGTAAAAAGCGGCCAGTGGCCGGAAACACTTGAAAAAGCCTTCGGTATTGAGCAGCGGTACGATTATCCACTCGAACGTGAAGAAGCTGAAGAACTGGCAGACTATTTTATGGATGAATATGCTCCGGACCGAAGTGACCGGAATAATTTGCGGGAATTTGAAGGCTTTATTGTAGACGGCCCTGAATACTTAACCGTATTTAATGGCAAAACGGGAGAGGAAATGGATACCGTCGATTACGAGCCTGGGCGCGAGGATGACGGACTGCGCTGGGGAGACTATGCGATGGAGCGTATTGAACCGGGAAACCGGGTGGACCGCTTTCTGGCAGCTCCGGCTTATTTGGAAGAGGATAAGCCTTATGCAGTGTTTGCAAGAGGTTATTACACACGGGCTGGCATCACCGCTTATGAATGGAACGGAAGCTCTTTAACGAAGCACTGGGAAGCAGACAGCGGCTTTACGCCGATGGATAACCCATTTAATGCGTCTCCACACGGTACGGACGGCACTGATGAAGAAATGGGTACTTTAGCGGGACAGGGCAACCATTCACTCAGCACTGCCGATGTTGACGGTGATGGCAGCCAGGAAATCATTTACGGGGGAGCAACCGTAGACAATGATGGTTCATTGTTGTACAGCTCTTCCGCCGAGCTTCCGGAGGGAAGTGCAGATCCGGGCACAGAAGCTAAGCTTGGTCACGGGGATGCAATGCACGTGGCAGATATCGATCCGGAACGTGACGGTCTTGAAATCTTTTCCGTGTTTGAAGGGGCAGCGAATGCTCCTTACGGCTATGCGCTGCGCGCGGCAGAAAACGGAGAAGTGCTTTACGGAGAATATACCGGTGAAGACACCGGCCGTGGAATGATTGGAGATATAGTTCCTGATTCCCCAGGAATGGAAACGTGGGCCACGGACCTCCGAGCTGCGGATGGTGAAGTATTGGATGACGAGATCCCTGGTACAAATATGAATATCAAATGGGCAGGTGACGGCACCACACAGATCATTGAAGGATCCGGAGAAGAGGCGCCAAGTATTGTAGATGGAAACGGGGAAACGGTGCTGGAAGCGGAAGGTACAAGAACTAATAACGGCACGAAAGGGAACCCGGGACTGGTGGCAGATGTCTATGGGGACTGGCGTGAAGAAATGCTTGTACGAACAGAGGACAGCTCGGCGGTGCGTATTTATACCAACACGAGCCTAACGGAGACGAAAATGTACAGTCTGATGGAGGACGCGCAGTACCGTACCGGCATCGCCTGGCAGAACACGGCCTACAATCAGCCGGCTTATCCAAGCTTTTATTTCGGCTCGGATATGGACTGGGAGCAGGTCCCACTAACTGAGAGCAGTTCTGTTTCATATGAAAGTCTGGAGAAATCGCTGTCGCAGTATATAGAAAATGAACAAGTAGAACGGCCGGCGGATAAGCAGCTATCAAATACATTGAAGCAGGCTGTCCGTCATCAGGAAAAGGGCAGGGAAGACAGAGCAGTGGATTTTCTTGAAAAATTTAAACAGCAGCTCAGTAAACAAGAGAACCATTTGTCCGACGAAGCAGCGGAAGATCTCACTGAGCAGGCAGAAACCCTTTTAGGGGAAAAGTAAGCAGAAGTTATTCAGCCAAGAAAACGCACAAAACTCATAAGCAGCTTTGCGGCGCCGGGATATTATCCGGGGAGCACGCAAAGAGCTTATGAGTTTATTTTTATCCAAAAAAGGCATTTTCGACTAAAAGCATAAGGAGAGATGAAGAAAAAAAAGATGACAAACACAAAAAGAAATGGAAAAATGAAAGTGCATACACTAAAAAGGAGATGAAGAAATGAATACATATACGGTTGCATCAATTGCTGGAGATGGAATAGGTAAAGAGGTAGTACCGGCTGCCTGGAGAGTACTAAAAACGCTTGAGAGGGTGCAGGGAGACTTCGAACTTCGTGTCACAGACTTTCCCTGGAGCTGTGATTATTACCTTGAGCATGGCAGAATGATGCCGGAGGATGGTTTAGAGCAGCTTGAAGCCTTCGATGCCGTGTTTTTAGGTGCGGTTGGGCACCCGGACCTCGTGCCGGACCATGTTTCTCTGTGGGGACTTTTAATTAATATACGCCGCGGCTTTGAGCAGCAGATCAATGTTCGTCCTTCCCGCCAGTTTGAAGGGCTTGCTTCTCCGCTCGCCAATCCAAATCAGTTTAATCTGATGGTGGTCAGAGAAAACAGTGAGGGGGAATACAGCGAAGTCGGCGGCCGGATGTACAGCGGGGAGAACGAAATTGCGATTCAAAACAACGTATTTTCCAAAAGGGCAGTAAAAGCAGTCATGGAGTATGCTTTTAAGCTGGCAAAAGATCGCAGCGGTCATGTGACCTCTGCTACGAAATCTAACGGAATCGTCTTTTCCATGCCATTTTGGGATGAAGTGTTTAACGAGGTAAAGAAAGATTATCCTAATATAGAGACCAGGGCAGAACACATTGATGCTCTGGCGGCAGCCTTTGTTACTAAACCAGAAACCATGGATGTCGTCGTCGGCAGCAACTTATTCGGAGATATTCTGACAGATATCGGCGCGGCTTTGATGGGAAGCATCGGTATTGCACCGGCCGCCAATATTAATATAAATGGAAAATATCCATCCATGTTTGAGCCAGTGCACGGCTCTGCCCCGGATATTGAAGGCCAGGGACTGGCCAATCCGATCGGCCAGCTGTGGACAGCTCAAATGATGCTTGAGCATCTCGGAGAAAGTACGGCAGCGCAGACACTAATGAACGCTATTGAATATGTCATCAAACAGGGAACGGTCACGAAAGACCTTGGAGGCGATGCTTCTACTGAAGACGTAGTGAATGCAGTGGAAGAATACTTAACATCTGAAAACATAAAATAGGAACTAACTAATAGGTATTTAATAATAAATACGACGCTCACCCGCAGCTTGTAAATCGTGAAACTCCTTGATAGTTAACGATTTTTGATACTGAAGAAGTGATTAATTTCCATTTTATGATTATTATGCTCAATGTTACAGTTTTAATACAAATGTAGTGAGTATATTGTCTGTACCCCCTGGCACTTATATACTACTTTATACACAACAGTAGAGTCAGACATCGCAGCACATGATCAAATAGGGGGTGGATTCGCCGGGGTTTTTCGCATTACGCTTATTCAGCGCAGCGGTGCCAGAAGCTTAGGGCGAACGTGTATGAAAAAATATGCATATCCAGCAGCGATTGTTGCTGCGGCAACAGTAGTTTTTGCAGCGCCGGCTGCAGCAGATGCTGCGTTAGGCGATCAAACACTACGTCAGGGCTCGAAGGGTTCGGAAGTTAAAGAACTGCAGGACTGGTTAAAGGGGAACGGCTATCATAACGGAGCAGTGGACGGAATATATGGACCGGCCACCGCGGGATCCGTGCAGGCCTTTCAGCGTTCAGCGGGTATTACCTCGGATGGTATAGCCGGGTCGAACACATTTTCCAAAATGAGTTTAAACCAAAAACAAGCTTCACCCGAAAAAAGCTCTAAAGCTTCTGACAGCTCCACCAGCTCGTCTTCAAGTGTATTAAAGGCAGGTGCTTCGGGCAGCGATGTCCGGGATCTCCAGGCAAAGCTGAAAAGCAAAGGATTCCATACCGGATCGCTTGACGGAGAATTTGGCCCGGTCACGAAGTCTTCAGTTATTGCGTTTCAAAAAGCAGTGGGAATCGGTGTTGACGGTGTGGCAGGCCCGAATACATTTAAAGCGTTAAGCAACTTTAAATCATCCTCAGGCAGTACGAATGATTCAAACCCTGCCAAGTCGGATACTTCCTCTTCGGAAACCGGAACCAAAACGCTCCGGCAGGGAGATACGGGCAATAGTGTGAAAAGCATGCAGCAGACGCTTAAAAGCAAAGGATTCCTTTCAGGAGCAGTCGACGGCCAGTTCGGTCCGCAGACAGCAGGGGCAGTGAAGGCCCTGCAGCGGGCAGCTGGTTTGAGCACTGATGGGATCGTCGGTCCTAATACATGGAAAGCATTAAGCGATTCTTCTGTGAAAAATGGAACCAGCTCCTCTCCGGAAAAAGTCAGCTCAGGATCTTCAGGAAGTGTATCAGGGCTGATAAGTACAGCGAAGCAGTTTATAGGTGTTCCGTATGTATGGGGAGGCACGACGACGAGAGGATTCGACTGCAGCGGATTCACCCAGTATGTATACAAGCAAAACGGCACAAGTCTTCCACGTACGGTGGCCCAGCAGTATGCTGCAAGTAAAAAGGTATCTAGCCCGCAGGTGGGGGATATGGTGTTTTTCACCACCTACAAGGCGGGAGCATCGCATAACGGAATATACATTGGAAACAACCAGTTTATTCACGCAGGATCCTCAACAGGCGTTACTATTAGCAGCATGAGTAATCCATACTGGGCTCCGCGCTACATAGGGGCCGGAAGCTTCTGACTTATACTTAGAGGCCGCCGTTCAGCAGAAACGGCGGCCTCTTATTCAGGATTGCAGAAAAAGTTTATAAAATTACACGTATGAACAGGGAGTTACGTATTGTTTACAACTCTGTAATAGCCATTGTTCTGCCCATGCCCGGTGCTTACAATAAAAGAGCATCAACAGATAGAAAGCGTGGGATTGCAATGAAAAGAAGAATGTCAGCGTTCATGCTCGCTGTTTTATTATTATTTGTGCCTGCCGATGCCGATGCCGCTTTAGGTAGTGAAACCCTGCATCCGGGAGACCGCGGAGAAGATGTGGAAGAGCTTCAGGAAGCCCTCCAGCAGGAAGGATTTCACAGCGGGAAAACGGACGGGGTTTACGGTTCAGTCACCACCTCATCGGTGAAAGCTTTCCAGAAGTATGAAGGATTAACAACAGATGGTGTGGCCGGAGAGGCGACCCTTGGAAAGCTTTCCTGATAAAAAAAGAAGCTGAAGCCAACGTAGCTTCAGCTTCTTTTCTGTTTTAGGAAAAAATGCTGCTGATTTGCTCTACTTCTTCTTTCGTCAGTTCCACTTCGGAGGTTTTCAGGTTATTAACCACTTGATCGGAGCTTTTGGCTCCAGGAATCAAAACGTCTACCGAAGGCTGATGCAGATACCAGGCGAGAACGACGTGAGCTGTTTCTTCACCTTTACGTTCCGCGATTTTTTTCACTTCGTTTACTTTGCGGAGATTTTCTTTAAATGTCTCTCCCTGAAAATTAGGCTTTTGGGCACGGATATCGTTAAATGTAGTATTTTCATCGTATTTTCCGGCTAAGAGGCCAGACTCAAGTGGAAAATAAGGTACGAAGGTAATGTTGTTTTCTGCAGTGTATGGAAGAATGTCTTTTTCCACTTCGCGGTTCAACAGATTATATTCAGACTGCACTACGTCCACATATCCATTCTTGTTTGCTTCCTTCAACTGATCCAGAGTGAAATTCGATACGCCGATAGAGCGGATTTTTCCGGCTTCCTTCATTTCCTGCAGGGCGCCGACTGCTTCATCCTTCGGCGTGTCTTCATCCGGGAAATGAATATAAAATAAATCAATATAGTCCGTTTGCAGGCGGTGGAGTGCGTCATCTACGGACTGTTTTAAAAATTCCGGAGAGTTGTCCATAACAGTGTCGCCGTTGTCGAGAAATTTATGGGCTGCTTTTGTAGCGATAACAACCTGTTCACGGGCATTTTTTTCTTTTACTACTTCACCGACGAGTTCTTCGGAACGGCGCGGTCCGTAAATAAACGCTGTATCCAACAGGTCCACACCGTTATCGATGGCAGTGGCGGTTAACGCTTTTCCCTGCTCTTCATCGAGCATGTCGGGATAAATATTATGTCCGCCCACTGCGTTGGTTCCAAGTCCAAGAGGATTTACAGTGACTTCAGATTTTCCAAGTGTTACACGATTCATTGCCATATAAACGTCACTCCTTTGTAATTTCAGCACACTTATTCATATTTCACCTGTAACCAGAAGCTAAACATTTTTTGGTTCGTATGAATAAGTGTACAATTTCGCAGAAATTCACGTTTACTAAAGAAAAGATAAAGGTAAGGAATAGATAGGTTCTATTACGAAGGATACTGAGAATAAAGGGGAGAAACATATGCCAGAACAGCAAAACAGTAAATTACCAATTATTATAGCTTCTGTAATCATTGCAGGTATTGGGGCAGTATTTCTAAATCGTTCAGCGCGTGACACGGTGAAGGAAAAGTCTTCAGAAGCAAAAGAAACTGCCAGTCAGTATAAGGAAAACGCCAAAAACAGCGACGCAGTGAATAAGGATGACTTCATGGAACGTATCCAGAACGCTACAGAGCTGGCCAAAACCATTGGTACCCAGCTTCAGGATGTATACAATAATTACGGCAAAGATCTAATCGCCCAGGTTCAAAAAGTGAAGGACGACTCAGAAGAAGTGGTGTCAACGGCGAAGGAAGCCGGTGAAGAACTGAAAGGCGTAGGCGACACGGCTAAAGATGCCGGGGAAGAATTAAAAGAAGCCGGCAGCCAGGTAAAAGAAGCCAAAGATGAGGTTGCTGGTTCTGACGACGATGATACTAAAACAAAAGAGTATCAGAGCGCTACCGATGCTTCGAAGTACAGCGACAGCGATCTTCCAACGATCGGTTCCACTGGAAACATGGATGAAGACATTAACAAATCGGCAAGAGAATAATGCCCGGGCTCCGAAGATTTCCTTCGGAGTCTTTTTATATGCAGATGGAAGTATTGAAACACTAATTGAATATGTTTATAATAAGTTAAGCGCTTAACTAGTTTTTTGTTTAATTTTGAAAGCGATATCAAACATGCGATAAGTACACGCGGAGGAGTGAAGAGGCCAATGGGTTTAGTGCCGATGAAAACAATATTATCACAGGCGGAGGAAGGGAATTATGGAGTTGGATCATTTAGCGTAGCTAATATGGAAATGGTAATGGGAGCTGTGCAGGCAGCGGAAGAGCTGCAGTCTCCGCTGATTCTGCAGGTGGCTGAGGTGCGTCTGAACCATTCGCCGCTGCATCTGCTTGGCCCACTGATGGTGGCAGCTGCCAGAAAGTCGGACGTGCCGGTAGCAGTGCATCTTGATCACGGAATGAGTACACCGGTCATTGAACAGGCCCTCGAGATTGGTTTCAGCTCTGTCATGTACGACGGCTCTCATCACGAGCTGGAAACAAATATTGAAAATACGGCCAGAATTGTTCAAAGGGCTGAAAAATACGGTGCCACTGTGGAGGCTGAAATAGGCAGAGTGGGTGGAAGCGAAGATGGTTCCGAGAATATCGAAATGCAGCTGACAAGTGTGGGGGACGCAGAGCGGATGGAAAAGGAAACTGGTCTGGATGCGCTTGCAGTAGCTATAGGAAATGCGCACGGCATGTACAAAGGCGAGCCGGACATCAGAGTGGACCGTCTGCGGGAAATTAAGGCCTGCACATCAGTCCCGCTTGTGCTGCACGGGGGTTCGGGGATCAGTGAAAGGGTGTTTCAGCAGTGTATCGGGGCCGGAGTGCGGAAGATCAATGTAGCGACATCGACATTTAATCAGGTGACAGAGCAGGTAAACGACACATTCGCCTCGAAGGGAGCTTATCAAAACTATTTTGATCTGCACCAGGATGAAGTGAAGGGAGCGAGGGCGAACGTTTTAAAGCATATGAATATTTTTGGCAGCGCAGGCAAAGCTTCTGAAGTCAAAATGAAATGAAATTCCCTAAAGGAGGGGTAAGATGCCTTTAATACGGATTGATGTTATCGAGGGGCGCACGGAAGAGGAGTTAAAGCTGCTCGCAGACGCTGTGCATGACGCAGTGGTTGAAAGCTTTGAAGTTCCGGCCAGGGACCGCTATCAGACAATTACTCAGCATAAGCCGTATGAAATGTATATCGAAGACACCGGGCTCGGCTTTGAACGGACGAATAATGTTGTGGTTATCCAGGTGATCAGTAAAACACGTACAGCAGAACAGAAAAAACAGCTGTATCAAAAAATTGCCGGACACCTGCAAAGCCGCTGTTATATCGATCCGGCAGACGTGATGGTGTCGATTACTGAAAATACAGAAGCAGATTGGAGCTTCGGACTGGGAGAAGCCCAGTTTTTAAACGGGAAGCTGTGAAGGCTGGAGGCTGTCTGCGGGCAGCTCCGGCCTTCTTTTGCCAGAATATTGCATTCATTCGGGTGGGGGAGTACGATAATGATAAGTTGTTAAAGAGAAGGGAGAAAGGAGCTGCTTTCATTGCACGAATGGGAAGAACAACTGCGCGCTCTTTTAAGTAATAAACGGGTGTTTACAGAGCTTGCCGACCGATACAGCTACAGCTTTGATGCTTCTTTTGGCGAGCATCTGCCGGAAGTGGTCGTACAGCCCAAAACGACAGAAGAAGTACAGACAATCATGAAAATTGCCAATCAGTTCGGCTTGGCCGTAACGCCCAGAGGGCAGGGCACCTGTCTGAGCGGAGGTCCGCTGCCGGTTAAGGGAGGAATACTGCTGGACATGGCTCAATGGCCCCGGGAAATTAACGTTTTCGCTGATGACTTGATTGCAGTCGTCACGCCGAGTGTGCTGACAGCTGATATTCATGCAGCCGCTGAAAATCACGGTTTAATGTACCCGCCTGATCCAAGCAGTGCCCACGTGTCAACGATTGGCGGGAATCTGGCCGAAAATTCCGGAGGGCCGAGAGGGCTGAAGTACGGCGTGACCAAGGATTTTGTGATCGGTCTTGAAATTGTTACGCCCGAGGGTGACATTATGCATACAGGCGGGCGAACGATTAAAAATGTAACCGGTTACGATTTAACAAAGCTGCTTGTCGGCTCCGAAGGGACGCTTGGCGTGATTACAAAAGCGACGCTCAAGCTGGTCCCAAAGCCTCCGGCCGTACAAACGATGATGGCCGCTTTTACAGATATGGCAACAGCCGGGAAGGCTATCTCCAAAACGCTCACCTCAGGAGTGCTTCCGGCAAAAATGGAATTTATGGACCGGGCCTGTATTGAAGCCGTCGAGCGGTACCGCCCGTCAGGTCTTCCCACCTCCTCGGAAGCACTGCTTTTGATCGAACTCGACGGGCATCCGGAGACAATTAAATTAGAAGCCGAACAGGTGAAACAAATTCTCGAGGAGCTGCAGGCAGATCCAATTATTACAGCGGAAAGCGACGAGGAAGCACAGAAGCTGTGGAGTGCAAGAAAGCTTGTGTCGCCGGCAATTGCGACGATTAAACCGACAAAAATTTCTGAAGATGCTACGGTGCCGAGAAGCCGGATTCCTGAAATGATGGATCGGCTGAAGCAAATCAAGGAGGAGTATCAGGTGGAGCTCGTCGTATTCGGGCATATCGGGGACGGCAATCTGCACCCGGATATTATGTGTGACCAGCGGGATGAAGAAGAAATGATCCGCGCTGAAAAAGCGGTCGCAGAAATCTTCCGGGCGGCCCTGGACCTTGGCGGGACGCTTTCCGGAGAACACGGCATCGGCACGATGAAAGCCCCCTTTATGGAACAGGAAATGGGAGAGGTGGGAGTATCGATGCTTAAGCGGATTAAAGAAGCCTGGGACCCCAACAACATTATGAATCCGGGGAAAATCTTCGCAGAAAAAGGGCAGAAGCTGGTGCTGCGTGATGGCTGATACACTTAAAGGCATGCTCCGCTACGATTTGACCTTTGACTGTGTGCAGTGCGGCTACTGTCTTCCTGTTTGCCCGACCTATGAAACGATGGAGCGGGAGACGCACTCCCCGCGCGGCCGTATTAATTTAATAAAAATGGTAGCAGAGGGAAAAGCGTCAGTGGAGGATTTAAAACAGCCGATCGACAAATGCCTGGGATGCATGGCATGTACGACTGTATGCCCGACAGATGTACAGTATGGACAGCTGTTTGAAAGTGCAAAGCATGTAATTGATGAATACGAAGAAAAAACGTTCGTACAGCAAAAAACCGAGCACTTTTTGTTTCACTCATTCTTTCCTTCTGCGGCATGGATGCACCAGCTTGGAAATGCCACGTGGCTGTATCAGGTGAGCGGTCTGCAAAAAGCGGCCCGGGGGTTGAATTTAATGTCTGCGGCACCGCTTCACCTCGGTAAATTCGAGCAGGTGCTGCCCCCGGTCCCTTCCCCGAAAGAGAGGCATGCGAGGAAAAATCGCCTGCACCCGGCCGGGCCACCGAAAGCAGTAGTTGCTTTTTTCACCGGGTGTGTGATGGACAGTGTATTTTTCAGACAAAATGAGAAAACGATGGAACTGCTCCGGCTTTCCGGGGCAGAGGTGCAGCTGCCGAAAACGCAGACCTGCTGCGGAGCGCTGCATGCCCATGCAGGCAAAGAGCCTGAAGCTGTAGAGCTTGCCAAGCAAAATATACAGGCGTTTGAGGAGAAGCCGGTTGACTATATCGTAAACAATGCCGGGGGGTGCGGAGCCCAGCTGCATAAATACGGAGAGCTGTTTGCCGGTGATCCGGAGTGGGAAGAGCGGGCAAAAGCTTTCTCCGACAGGGTTAGAGATATTACTGAAGTACTGGTGGAGCTTGACGGTCTGGAGTTTACCGAAAGAGTCGAGGAAACCTATACGTATCAGCCTTCCTGTCACATGACGAATGTGCAGAAGGTAAAAGAACCGCCGCTGCAGTTGATCCGCTCCGTGCCGGGGGTTACGCTTAAAGAACTCGACCGGCCTGATTTCTGCTGTGGCTCAGCGGGCATCTACAATATTACGCAGCATGAGGATGCGATGGATATTCTGGATGTGAAAATGAAAGACGTTAAACGGCAGTGCCCGGAAGGAATTGTCACGACCAACCCGGGCTGCATGCTTCAAATGAAGCTGGGAGTGCAGCGGGAAGGTCTTGAAGAAGAAATTGATACGGTGCATATTGTGGATCTTTTGATGAAAGCAAAGCCGGTAACTAAAAAGACGGTGAAGGCGTAAAAGGAAAAAACAACAGGAGGGGGCTTTTGGTTTAGCGGCAGCCAAGAAGGGGGAAATGGTAACGAGTGTAAAAAGAAACGAGGCGTGAAGGGAGAAGGTAAAACCATGGTGTTGATTGATACAATATTTGTGGTTGTTACCTTCTTCTGGATCGCCGAATTTTTTTTATTCAGGCGGAAAGCCCCTTCAAAGGAACCGGAGTGTACTGAGCGCCGCTCATTCCGCTGGATACTTGCGGCCATCATTCTGTCGGTGGGGACCGCGGTGGTATTTGGCGAGACTGGTTTTCTCAGTCTCTCATCAGTTTGGCTGCAGGCCGCCGGCCTTTGTCTGTACGGAGCCGGCATTGCCCTGCGGTATTGGGGAATTCTCCATTTGCGGGACCAGTTCAGCAGAGACGTTTCTGTCAGAAACGGGGACCGCCTGGTAAGCAGCGGACCGTACCGTCGTTTGTGCCATCCGCTGTATACCGCTTTATTTTTCATTGTACTTGGCTTTTGCTTATTCATGAATAGCCCCGGAGCAGCAGTCATAAGTACAGGAGTCATGGTGCCGGCGCTTCTTTACCGTATCCGCATTGAAGAAGAAATGCTGCGCCAGACGCACGGCGATACGTATCGTTTATGGTGCCGGCAGAGAAACCGGTTGATCCCATTTTTGTACTAATTCACGGAGGTGTGCTATTTGAAGAAAAAAGCAATTGTCATCGGCGGAGGTCTTGGAGGCATGTCCGCAGCGATCCGGCTGCAGACGGATGGATATGAGGTAACGTTACTGGAGAAAAATGAAAACCTTGGCGGGAAACTAAACCGCCGCAGCGGGAAAGGATTCACCTTTGACACCGGGCCGTCTATTCTGACAATGCCATGGGTGCTTGAACAGCTGTTTCACAGCGCGAACCGTTACCTTGATGACTACATACAGGTAGAGCGGGTCGAGCCGCAGTGGAAGACATTTTTCGAGGACGGGACATCGCTGAATGTGACGAGTGATCTGCCCGGCATGATTGAAGAAGCAGCGAAAGTAACGGATCAGCCGAGCCGTAAAATTACGGAATTTTTATCCTATACCGAAGAAATGTATGAATTATGCATGAAAAGCTTTTATAAATACAGCATCGAAGATTTAAAGGATTTAAAAAGCCACCACACTTTGGGCGACTTAATGAAAATGGACCCGTTGAATACGGTGGCCAAAGCGACGCATAAACAGTTTGACAACAAATACCTCGAGCAGATGTTCAACTTTTTCATTATGTATGTTGGCTCTAATCCATACGCAGCCCCGGCCATTTTAAACCAGCTCGTTTATGTGCAGCTTGGACTCGGTATTCATTATGTGAAGGGCGGTATGTATAAAATTGCCGAAGGCATGGAGCGCCTGATGCAGGAGCTCCGGGTTGATATTCATCTGAACAGTCCGGTCAGCCGGCTCCTGGTGGAAAACGACCGGGTGCACGGTGTGGAAACAGAGGACGGAGAAACGTATGAGGCAGATGTGGTCGTGTCGAATCTTGAAGCAATCCCTGCCTATAACACGATTGCTCCTCCGGAAGCGAAAGCGAAAAAAGAATCCAAAAAACTAAGCAAAACGTTTATTCCCACTGTTTCCGGAGTTGTGCTGTTGCTTGGAGTGAATAAAAAATTCGACGGGCTGCACCACCACAATTTCTTTTTCTCCGAGGATCCAGAGCTTGAGTTTAAGCAGGTATTCGAAGAAAAGGTTCCGGCCGATGACCCGACAGTGTATATCGGCATCTCCGCCCGTTCGGATGAAACGCAGGCGCCGGCGGGAAAAGACAACCTGTTCGTGCTGACGCATGTTCCTCCAATGGACGCCAAACAGAAAAAATCCTTTGACTGGGACAAATACCGGGAGACAATTTTGAATAAATTAGAACGAAATGGCCTGGATGGCCTGCGGGAGTCAATCGAATTTGAATACCGCTTCACCCCGGAAGGCCTTGAAGAACTCTACGGCGCCAACGGAGGCTCGATTTACGGCGTAGCCTCTGACCAAAAAGTAAACGGCGGATTCAAAGTGCCGGCGAAAAGCAGAATTTATGACAATCTGTATTTTGCCGGAGGCTCCACGCATCCCGGCGGCGGTGTACCAATGGTTACGCTGTCCGGCCAGCTGACAGCAGATCTGATTCAAAAACACGAGCAGGCAGAAGTAAAAAAATGACCCGTGAACCCTCCCCTGAACCAGGGAGGGTTTTTGTCTGTTCAAAACGAGGGGGGAACAAAGCAAAGGAGGCATAAGCCTTAGTTTTGTGATAATATAAATTAAGTATGAGATTCAACGAAAATAAAAGCGCATAGGCGGTAATTATACATAAAACGGGGGTTACATACCGATGGTACAATCAAAAGCTTCAATTACAGCATTAGGATCCTTTGTTCCGGAAAAACGACTGACAAATGATGATCTGGAAAAAATGGTGGAAACAAACGATGAGTGGATTACGTCCCGTACCGGCATCAAGGAACGCCGGATCACGGAAGAGGATGAGTTCACCAGCACGATCTGCGTGAAAGCAGCGGAGGAGCTGCAGCAGGTAAGCGGGAAGACGCTTGACGATGTGGATTTGATTATTGTGTGTACGCTGACACCGGACCACAAAACGCCGAGTGTCGCTTCTCTGGTACAGGCGAGTCTCGGCATTTCCGGAGCCGGTGCCTTTGATTTAAACGCTGCCTGTGCCGGTTTCTCCTACGGGCTGCATATGGCCGATGGCATGATCAGCTCTGGTCTTCACCGTAAAGTGCTGGTGATCGGTGCTGAAACACTGTCCAAAATCACGGATTATACGGACCGGGCAACATGTATTTTGTTCGGGGACGGGGCCGGAGCAGCTCTTGTGGAAGCGGATGAAAGCAATCCATCCTTTCTGGCTGCTCTCACAGACTCGGACGGCAAAAAAGGGGAATACCTGTATTGTACGGATTTGTCCAATCAAATTGGCGGACAGGAAGTGGACCCGGACGGCTATGTCGTCCAGAACGGCCGGGAGGTTTACAAGTGGGCGGTTAAGACCGTGCCCCAGGGCATCGATAAGCTTCTGAACGATGCGGGAGTGACGATTGAGGATATCGACTGGTTTGCCCCGCACAGCGCGAACATGAGAATGATCGAATCCATTTGCGAACGTACTGGTATTCCGGTGGAAAAGACGCTGACGAGCCTGGAGTATTACGGCAACACCTCGTCCGCTACGATTCCGCTGTCTCTCCGGGAAGCGCAGAAGGACGGACGGCTGAAAAACGGCGACCTCGTGCTTATTTACGGATTTGGTGGCGGTCTGGCACAGTCCGCGTTATTAGTACGCTGGCATGCAGAATAATTGAACTGAAGGAGCTCCCGGGGCCGGGGGCTCTTTTTTTGATGAGCAGCGAAGGTTATGATTATAGTGCGGCGGGTATAGAGAGTACGTAATCAATTCAGAACAGCATTGGAGGAAATAGCATGGCAGAGGTTGAAGGAAAAGTAGTTATACTTACCGGCGCTTCAAGTGGTATCGGTGAAGCAGCGGCTAAAGAATTAGCCGGCAAAGGGGCTAAAGTAGTGCTGGCTGCCCGCCGGGAGGAACGTCTTCAGCAGCTTCAAAAGGACATTGAACAGGACGGCGGCACGGCTGCCTATAAAGTAGTGGATGTCACCTCCCAGGAGCAGATGGACGAACTCGCCCAGTTTGCCAATGAAACGTACGGCCAAATTGACGTTATCGTAAACAATGCCGGGCTGATGCCGCTTTCGATGCTGCGGAACCGGCAGTTTGAAGACTGGAACCAGATGATCGATGTGAACATTAAAGGCGTACTTTATGGTATTGGCGCCGTTCTTCCCTATATGAGGGAAAGAAAAGAAGGGCACATTATTAACGTTTCCTCGGTAGCGGGCCATCAGGTGTCTCCGGGTGGCGCTGTCTACAGCGGCACGAAATACGCTGTGCGTGCTATTTCGGAGGGACTTCGTAAAGAGGAATCGCCGGAAAATAACATCCGCTCCACCATCATTTCACCAGGGGCTGTGGAATCGGAGCTTACCGAAACGATATCGGACAATCAGGTGAAAGCACGCGTAGATGAGCTGTATAAAAACGCCATCTCTTCAGATAGCATTGCACGCACCATTCGTTACGCGATTGAAGAACCGGCGGAAGTATCCGTTAATGAGATTGTCGTACGCCCGACCGCGCAAATGTAAAACCACGGCATCTGTCCACCTGGGCAGGTGCCATTGTCATTTATAGAGACGTACCGAATTTCACCATTGAATCAGTGCGTTTCCGGGTAAAGAAACTCATAGAGTGAAGGAGGTTTTTGATGGCAGAGCTATCATTTAAATATGTACACGTAAACGGCATTCGTCTTCATATCGCCACTGCGGGACCAAAGGACGGGGAAATGATCATTCTGCTGCACGGCTTCCCGGAGTTTTGGCGGGCGTGGGAAAAGCAGATGCATAAACTGGCGGAGGAGGGATATTTTGTCGTGGCCCCTGATCAGAGGGGTTATCATTTGAGCGCCAAGCCCTCCGGCACAGCACCCTACACGATGGACGCCCTCCGGGACGATATCATCGGGCTCATTTCTCACTTCAAAAGAGAAAAGGCTGTAATAGTGGGTCACGACTGGGGCGGGGCAGCGGGCTGGTATATGGCGCTTACCCGTCCTGAATACATTTCGCTGTTTATCCCTGTTAACATGCCGCATTTAACGGCTATGCCCAAGACGATGCTCACGCACCCATTGGATCTGCTCAAGGGGTATTACATGGCGGCCTTCCAGCTTCCCGCTCTTCCGGATAAAGGAGCTTCCATGTTCCAATATGCTGCATTGAAGGCTCACCTGACTGTGACAAGCTGCCCCGGAGCATTTTCAAAGCAGGAGCTGGACGGGTATCAGTTTGCCTGGTCCCAGCCCGGCAGCGTAACGGCCATGTTCAATTGGTTTCGGGCTATCCCATTCGGACCGGCAGAAGCGATGAGCACAGAAACCATCAATGTGCCCGTACGGATGATCTGGGGCATGCACGACTGGTTTTTGGGCACCGCTGCTGCTAAAGAAAGCCTGAAATACTGCAGCGATGGAGACGGGGTGTTTATTGAAGAAGCGACGCACTGGGTACATCATGAACAGCCAGAGCTTGTCACGCAGTTCATTAAAAGCTTTATTCAGGAAAACCAACTAGGGGGCAATACGTATGCAGAGTATCAGCTTTGAGACAATAAAAGTAAACGGCGTTTCCTTACACACGGCACTAGCTGGCCCGGAGGAGGGCCCGCTCGTCGTGCTTCTCCATGGCTTTCCGGAATTTTGGTATGAGTGGAGACATCTAATCGGGCCGCTTGCAGCACGCGGGTACCGGGTGGCGGCGCCGGATCAGCGCGGATACAATCAAAGCAGCAAGCCGCTTGAGATTGAAGCCTATGCCCTGGATGAGCTGCGTAACGACGTGACAGGGCTTATCAAAGCGATGGGCAGGGAAAAAGCAGTGATCATCGGCCACGACTGGGGCGGGGCGGTAGGCTGGTATACGGCAGCATCAAGGCCGGAATATGTAGAAAAATTTATTGCTATCAATATCCCACATCTCCCGGCGATGCCGGCCAGTATGAAAAAAGATCCGACCCAGCTTTTGAGAAGCTCGTACATGCTGTTTTTTCAGCTTCCCAGGCTGCCGGAAAAACTGCTCGCCTATAATGACTTTGAAGAGTTTGCCAACGGTCTCGTGAAAACAAGCAGGCCGGGAAGCTTTACAGAAGAAGACCTGGAAAGATACAAAGAAGCATGGTCGCAGCCAAATGCGGTCACGACCATGATCAATTGGTACAGAGGGATGAGAAAAGGGCCGAAGGATATTGTGGAATCAAGCCATGTGACCCCGCCGGTACGGATCATATGGGGCGTGGGGGATGCCTTTCTATCGAAGGCCTCTGCCCGGACGAGCCTTGAATACTGCCGCTCCGGAGAATTGATTTTTGTATCCGATGCGACGCACTGGGTGGTTCATGAGCAGCCGGATATTGTGGAGCATTTGATTACGGAATTTATAGAACAAACGTGAAACCGCCGCTCAGGCGTTGGCTCTGCGGAAGCTTATAGTGGCAAGCGCAATTAAAATAGAAGTGAATACGACTAAAAAGAACAGCTCCTCTGCGATTGTCACTGTACGTCCGAACAGCTGGAGGTTTAGTCCGAGTGCGTCCTGGGCGGCAACCGGCAAATCAGCGGCCCCGGTCATCACTTTCTTCATAGCGTCTACCCCGTAGGTGACAGGGTTGACTTTAACAAGTATATCCATCCAGGCCGGCATGTTAGTTACCGGAAACAATGCTCCCGAAAGAAAAACCATTGGAAATACAAGTACCTGCACAATCAGCTGGAAGCCCTGCGTCGATCGAAGAAGGCTCGCTATCAGCAGGCCGAGGGAAGCAAGTGTGCAGGAAAGCAGAAACATAATCGGCAGCACAGCCAGTACGTTGCTCCATTCGTAGGTTACGCCGAGAACAGGGATCAAAATAAACATCAGCACTCCCTGCATAAAAGCAACCGTAGAGGCCCCGAGCATTTTGCCGATGGCAATGTTCACCCGGGAAACCGGGGACACGAGAATTTCTTTCATATAGCCGAATTCTTTATCCTGGATAACTGATAAAGAAGAGAAAACCGAAGTCATTAAAAGGGTCATGGCGACAATACCCGGAAAAATGAACGTAAGATAATTAAAATCTTCGATTTCAGAGGTTTGATTCATCACCAAATTTTCCATCGTTCCGCTGAAGCCGCCGCCAAAAATAATTAAAAATAAAATAGGCATCGCAAAAGAGCCGAGCAGACGGGGGCGGTCCCGGACGAATTTCATTAAATCCCGCTGCCAGATGGCAAAAATACCTTCCATATGTTTGATCTCCTTTCTTAGGCGGGGCCGGCTTTAATATCGCGTCCAGTATAGGACAAAAATACGTCATTGAGCGTAGGCCGGCGTATGTTCAGGCTCGTAATCGGAACGTGAATCTGCTGCAGAAAAGTAGAAATAAACTGGTCGCTGCTTGGCACCTGGATGCGCAGAAGGCCTGCTTCCTGTTTTATTTCTGCTTCCGGCATAGCTGACTGCAGCTGTGTGGCAACAGTGTCATTGTCCTCGGTTCCAAGTTCAATGACGTCCCCGCCCACCTCCTGTTTTAAGCGCTCAGGTGTATCTAGGGCAATGATGGTGCCTTTGTCCATAATAGCGATCCGGTGGCTGATTTCTGCCTCATCAAGGTAGTGGGTGGTAAGAAATATCGTGATATTTTCTTTTTCCTTCAGGCGGAGAATATATTCCCAAATATGGGCCCGCGTCTGGGGATCGAGGCCTACCGTCGGTTCATCCAAAAAGAGAACCTTCGGGTAGTGCAGCAGCCCACGGGCGATTTCGAGCCTTCGTTTCATCCCGCCGGAGAATTCCTCCACTTTTTTCTTTTGATTGTCGATCAGATCTACAATTTCAAGTACCTCCTGAATACGTTCAGTCCGTTTATGTTTAGGAACACGGTAAAACCGGCAGTGAAGCTTTAAGTTTTCGAGGGCGCTTAATTTTTCATCGAGCGTATTTTCCTGAAAAATGATACCAATGCTTTCGCGGACCTTTGCCTTCTGCTTAAAAGCGTCGTAGCCGTTAATGATAACGCTTCCGGAAGTGGGAGCGAGCATTGTACAGATCATGTTGATGGTCGTGCTTTTTCCTGCACCGTTTGGGCCCAGAAAGCCAAATATCTCTCCCTGCGCGACGTCAAAATGAATACCCTTGACTGCTTCCATATCTTTGAATGATTTTCGCAGTTCGTGCACCTGAATGATAGGTTCCATACATTTACCCCTACTTTAGCCATAGTCATTATGTTAGCGTAACTATATAACTTCAGGCAGTTATCGTCAATGAATACGAAAACGAAAACCGGAGCTGAGGGGTAGGCGAACGAAATTCAGGGTATGGGCTATTATAGAAGAAGGGGGCGGAAATAATGGAACTTCGAGACCATGTAAAGCAGTATCTGAACCAAAACAGTTCCTTCGAAGTGGAAACAGTGGAAGAAGTAGTCGATGAACGCAGACGAAGAAATGAAATGACACTCGCTCCGTCGGAACGACCAGCCGTAGCTGAAGTGTGGGATAAGGATATTGATTTAGAGGGAAGGCCCTTGACCGTGCGCAGATACAAGCCGATTTCTGAAGAACCGCTTCCTATAGTGATTTTTTTCCACGGTGGCGGATTTGCTGTGGGGAGCCTTGAAACTCATGACGCTTTCTGCCGGGTGCTGGCCAATGAATTGGAGGCTTATGTGGTAGCGGTGGATTACCGGCTCGCGCCGAAGCACCCGTTTCCGTCAGGAGTATACGACTGCCTCGATGCTGTACGCTGGGTACTTTCCGAGTACCGGGACTGGTCGAACACGGAGGACCGGTTTTACCTTTGCGGGGACAGCGCCGGGGCGAATATTGTATACGCAGCATCTACGCTGCTTCGAAAAGAAGAGACGTATCTTGAAGGACAAATGCTTCTGTATCCTGTCGCTGATTTTTACAACCGGGAGGAAGATCCTGCGTACGTGTCGTATCACCGTTTTAGTGAAGGCTATGGCCTGACGGCCAAAAATATAGGCGACTTTTGGGCGCATTACCTATCGGCCTGGGATGAGCGCAGAGACCCGCTGGCTGTACCGATGCAGGATGAAGATAAACGCGAAAATCCTCCTACTCTTATCATAACGGCAGAGTATGATGTCTTGAGGGATGAAGGCGAAGAATTGGCCCGTCAGCTGAAAGAAGCAAATGCAGAGGTTCATCATCACCGGGTGGACGGTACGATTCATGGGTTTATCAGCCATTTTCCACTTGAAGAGGACGGCCAGGAAGCGATGAACTACATGCGGGCATTCGTACACAAGCATATTGGAAAATAATGAACACCCATCCGGCAGCATACGGATGGGTGTTTCAGGCATATCAGAGGTCAGTCTGAAAAGTCCGGGATCAGCCGTTGCTCCTGAAATTCACGAAGCAGTTCCCGGAACATATCATCGCTGTTTACTACTTCAGTAAAACCAAACTGTTTCACCTTATTAGTATCAGACATAACGTCGTATTCTACGTTGAAAATGAAATCACCGAACGGCCAGGCAGCCAGTTTATCAAACGGAATATTCTGCAGACTGTACTTTTCCTGCATCTCCTCCCACAGCTCCTGCTGCTGCGGCATAAAATCAGAGAGTGTAATTGTTTGCACAGGCCCGGTGTTCATTTGGAACTCCCCGGCAATAACCGGCCACATGTGTTCCCACCGAAAAAAGTCTCCGTTGGTAATATTAAACGTTTCAAAGGCGCACGGTTCGTGCAGCGCAGCCCAGACGGAGCAGCGGGCAAGCAGGCCGGCATCGGTAACCTGGGCGAGCGACCGGTAGGTAATATCTTTTCCCGGAAAACGGAGCGGGAGACCGAGTTCTTTAGAAATAGAGGCATAGACAGCAATAACCATGCTTAAATTCATAGGGGTGCCTACCGAATAGCCGCATACGACGTCAGGACGCAAAATTGTCCAGGACCAGCTTTTCCCTTGCTGGTGATTTCGCAGGTAGTCCTCCTGATTGTAATAAAAGTTCGGCGGCATATGACGCGGATCGCTTTCCCGTGCCGGTGTTTTAAAGGCACTGAGATGGGCCCCGTACACTTTGGCTCCCTGCATCAATACAACACGCTGGAGCTGCTCAGATGCCGTTTCAACGGCCTGAACGGCACTTCGGAGCATATCAGTATTAACGGTGATCTGTTCTTTGGAGAGGGGATCATAGTCCTGGTAGGCTGCGTAAAAAATATGGGTGACGGCAGGCACGTCCTGAAGTGCCTGTGTGATTTCTTCTTCTTTTAAGAGATCGGCCTCCAGGTAATAATCGGCGCCGTGGGTGTCCTCCGGCTGATGCCGGGAGATGCCTATAGCGGTCCAGTCTTCGAGTGATGAAATATGTTTTAAAATACTGCTGCCTATTATGCCGGTCGCTCCTACGACAAGGGCGGTTTTAGTCATTTAAGAGAACTCCTTTCGGAATATACGGTAATACAGCTGTATACCACAAATCGCCGGAGACCTAACCACCCTGCCCGGAAAAAACGCCCGGACGACTGTCCGGACGATAGTCATTACGTATTCTGCTGTTCAGCGGCACGAAGCTCTTCGAGACTCAGGCCGAAGGTCATTTCAAGGTGGGGATAATCTTTAAACCCGGGCCAGTCCCCGCCCCAGCTGAAACCAAGCTCCTTAGCAATCTCCAAGGCCTCCGTCCAGTCTGCTTCCCCGTTACCATTATCATCGCGTTCCATATCCCAGACAAGCTCTCCGTCTGGTGTACGTAACGCAAAATCAACGGCGAGCCCGTAATTATGATATGATTCTCCGCCCCGGGCCCGAGTAACAATTTCTCCCTGTGTCGTCCGGCCCTGGGCGTATAGAGCATCCTGTTCTTCCACCGAACGGTATTCATCCGTTACTACAACTTCGATCCCCTGCTGCTCTGCACGCTGAATCCATTCATTTTTTCGTTCCTCCACGACAGGGTGAAGGCTGTTCTGTTCAACAACTTCGCTTGCTTCCACCTCGGGAAGGGGATTCTGCCTGCTGTTCCATCCGAGTACGACCAAAATGAGAAGCAGCCCGGTTATAAATAGCAAGACATGTTTTTTCACTCAGCTGATTTCCTTTCTTTTTTCAACCTGCGTATAGGAAGTATAAACGAGTATTTGGGGCCCCGAACCGTCTGCCTTTAGGCGGGAGTGTTTTCGAGGGCCTGGGCAGCCAGGGCAAATCCGCCGGTGATGCCCGCATCATCGTAGAGGCCCGGAGTAACAATATATTGATCGATATTGTGAGTGATCATTGGATCCTGAACGTATCCATGAAGCAGCTGCTGCGTCTGTTCCTGTACTTTTGCGAGCAGGGAAGGCTGTTTGCTTACGCCGCCGCCGATAATAATCCGCTCGGGAGTAAGAATCAGAATGTAATTCATTATGGCCTGCGCGAGATAATACGCTTCAAGGTCCCATACCTCCGGGCGGGAGGTCAGTTCGCTGCCTTTTTCTCCCCAGCGCTGTTCCACCGCGGGTCCTGAAGCAAGCCCCTCAAGGCAGTCGCTGTGGTAGGGACACGTGCCGGTGAATTGGTCCTCCGGATGCCGGCGGACTATAATATGTCCGGCTTCCGGGTGGTTCAGGCCTTCAAGAATATTGTTGTTAATCACAGCACCAACACCGATCCCGGTGCCGACTGTCATATACAGGCAGCTCGTCTTTCCGGCACCCGCGCCGTGCTTCCATTCTCCGAGCGCTGCAGCATTAACATCGGTGGTGAAGCCTGCCGGGACAGCGAGGTGTTTTTGTACGTCTCCGAGAATGTTAAAGTTTTGCCATGCTGTTTTTGGCGTTGTGGTGATATAGCCGTATGTATCATTTTTTGTATTAATGTCAATCGGACCAAAGGAACCGATGCCAACAGCTTCGATAGAAAAAGCACGGAAAAAATCGTACACGTGCTGCATAGTTTCATCAGGTGTTGTGGTTGGAATAGAAATGCGTTCTTTGATATCACGGCCGTTTTCACTGACCGCGCAGACAAATTTAGTCCCTCCTGCTTCAATGGCGCCGAGCATATAAATAACCTCCTGGTCTTATTCTGAAATATTAAACAGCCTTCTATAAAATAAGAGAATATTTTCATGTTGATAAAATGCTGCACACTTTTTAATCGTACCTTTTTTTTCTGATTTTGCAAATATGAAATATACTTGCCGGACGGGAAAGGAGTAAGCTTGAATGAGCAGCGACAGAGAAATAATAGCAAACGTTCAGGGACAAAGCGGAGAATTGCAGCTGCAGCGCCGCAGCGGTCATTACGAAGTCATCTGCAACGGCACATTTTTGATGGCGACCCACAACGGAGAGTCGGAGCGGCGCATGGTGCAGGAAGCGCTGTATCATGCTTTCTCAGCAGAATCGGTGCTGATCGGAGGCCTGGGCGTCGGTTTTTCGCTCGACGAGGCAGTGCAGCATGCAGCTACAGTTTACGTCACTGTTGTGGAATTGGAAAAGTACATTATTGGTTGGAACCGCTTCTATTTTCAACAGTGGAACGGCAGAGCGCTCGAAAACAGTAAAACGAAAATCGTAGAGGAAGATTTCCAGGTGTTTCTGGAAAAAGAAGCAAACGTCTGTTGGGACGTTATATGTATGGACACAGATAACGGCCCGGACTGGCTTGTCCGGGAAGGCAACCACCATATATATGAACCTGACGGTCTTCAGACGATCTACGGCGTGCTCCGTCGAGGGGGAGTGGCAGCTTTTTGGAGCGCTTCTTATTCCAGGACCTTTGAAAACAGTCTGAAAGCATTATTTGATAACGTATGGATAGAGGAGGTGGAGGTCGGACGCGGCGGTCCGGACGTTATTTTTTACGCCCGGAAAGCAGAACGCATCCATCCATCACACAATTTTTGAGATTTTTTTAGCCCTCTACAGTGATACAAAAGATACAGAGAAGGGTACGATATGAAAGTACTGTGAAAACAGTGGGAGATGAAGGGACCAGGGAGGAAATAGAATGAAAAAGATATCAATCGTAATTCCTTCGTTTAATGAAGAGGACAACATTGTGTCTGTATATGAATCACTGCAGAACCATTTGGGGCATCTGCCCTATGAAATAGAGGCACTGTATATAGATGACGGAAGCTCAGACCGGACATTGGCGAAAATGAGAGAGCTTGCTGGAATGCATGAAAATGTAAGCTACGTTTCGTTTACCCGCAACTTTGGAAAAGAAGCAGCACTGATTGCCGGGCTGCATCATGCAAATGGAGATGCAGTAGTAATCATTGACGCTGATCTTCAGCATCCGTCCGAGGTAATTTTAGAACTGATTGAAGGATACGAAGAAGGCTATGATCAGGTGATCGCAAAACGGAACCGGGAGGGAGATTCGAAATTCCGTTCCGGCATGGCCTCGATGTATTATAAATTTATTAACAGAATGGTGGATGTGAAGCTTGAAGACGGCGTGGGGGATTTTCGCCTGTTAAGCCGCCGGGCGCTGGACGCTCTGCTTTCCCTGAGTGAAGCCAATCGTTTTTCAAAGGGGCTTTTTTCATGGATCGGCTTTCCGTCCAAAACGGTTTACTATGAAAATGTTCAGCGCCAGGAGGGCGAAACCAAATGGTCGTTTTCAAGCCTGCTGAATTACGGCGTGGACGGCATGATTTCCTTTAATAACCGGCCGCTGCGTCTCTGTTTGTATACCGGACTGATCGTGATGCTGCTTGCGCTGGTTTATATTGGTATTACGTTTGTCCAGATTGTGCGGATGGGAATAGAGGTACCAGGCTATTTTACAACAATTTCCGCTATACTGTTTTTAGGAGGCGTACAGCTGTTAAGTCTTGGCGTGCTCGGGGAGTATATCGGACGCATTTATTATGAAACGAAAAGACGCCCGCATTATTTAGTGCAGGAATCTAATACGAAAAGGCGAGATGCATGAAACAGTTGGATAATGAGTTTACCAGATTTGTTTTAGTGGGCGGTATGAATACGTTAAACTACTACGCCGCCTACTTACTGCTTCACGTGGTACTTTCGGTGCCATATATGATCGCCCATATTACCGGGTTTTTTATCAGCTTTGTCATTTCTTTCTTTTTGAATACATACTTTACCTACCAGGTCCGGCCTACATGGAAAAAGTTTTTTCAATTTCCGCTGACCCAGGTAGTAAATGTGGGGGCTTCATCCGTTTTTGCTTATATATTCGTGGAATGGCTTGATATTAACAGCACTATCGCTCCATTGGGAGCGGTGATCTTTACTATACCGATCACATTCATTGTCACAGGGAAAATACTAAAAAGATAGCGTGGGGAGAGAATGTTGAAACAAAAGCA
This sequence comes from Marinococcus halotolerans DSM 16375, assembly GCF_000420725.1. GTDB lineage: Bacteria > Bacillota > Bacilli > Bacillales > Marinococcaceae > Marinococcus > Marinococcus halotolerans. Next base: position 38,912 of record NZ_ATVM01000006.1, read on the forward strand.
AATATGGGGGGTCGCGGCAGCGGTCATTCTGGCGGTCATTGCAGCGCACGCATTTTTCTTATACCAATGGACCAATGATACGTATATGGCCGGTCCTAATGACGGATTGAACCAGATGGGGCCGTTCAAGCAGCTGCTGTATGATCATTATACGAGCGGTGAATTTTTTTATTCCTTTCAGCTTGGGCTTGGCGGCAGTATGTTTACCCAGCTCGGGTACTATTATTCGACGAACCTCTTCTTTTATTTCCAGATAGCAGTGGTGTATATGCTGGAGCTTTTGGGACTGATTCGTGAGCCGGACGCAGCTTTTTGGACCGAGGCCGTCATTTTTATCAGCATGGTCCGGATGACGCTCGTTTCCTTTTTAGCATACGCCTGCTTTCGCTATATGAAGCTAGGCCGTGTTCCAGCCCTGACAGGAGCCCTGTTATATGCCACGTGTGTAATGTATTTCCGCCACGCGGCATTTTGGGAGTTTTTTGCGGATGCCTTCATTTGGCTCCCGCTGCTCGTATACGGGGTGGAAAAAATTATTCGGGAGAAAAAACCGCTGCTGTTTATTTTTGCACTCGCAGCAACCGTTTTTTCAAACTTCTACTTTTCCTATATTGTGCTTATTTTTATCGGTATTTACATTTTAGCCAGGTGGCTGATCCGTCTTGGGCCCGGGGAAACAACGATTGGAAAGCAGATACTTTATTTCGGGGGCAGCGCTCTGCTCGGGTTTGGCATCGGGCTGACCGGCTTTTTTGCCGGCGTGTACGGGTACTTCAACAATTACCGGCCGGATTTTGAACAGGAGATCGTATTGTTTGATAACACAAGCAATATTCTGCTCGACAGCCGTTTTCTCATTGTGCCGACCATCTTTTTAGTGTTTGCAGCCTGGAAACAGCTGTATAAGGATCCACGCTTTGTGCTGTTTACCATCCTATCGCTGTTATTTATCGTATTTCATTACAGTCCGCTGATAGGAAGCGTATTTAACGGCTTTTCCGCGCCGCGGAACCGGTTTGAGTATATCGCTGCGTTTTTACTTGCCGGCGCAGTGGCAGCAGGCGTCCAGCATATCCGAAAGCTCGACTGGCGGGAACTGGTTCCTTCGCTTATTTTTGCGACAGGCATGTATGTTCTGTTTTATCTGCTGGATGACGATTTTTCCATTGATCACTGGAGCGGATGGCTCACGCCTGGCATGATCGTCATATCGCTCGCGGCATTTATTGTGACAACACTGACGGATGTACGCGGCAAAAGAATCATTACTGCTGTTTTTGCTATTATGACGAGTGTAGTAGTCGCCAATCAGTACCAGTATGAAAAGCTGTTTGAACGCGGAAGCATGAGTGAAACGACGCAGGAATTTCTTATGAGCGAGGATTACATGGACGCAGATCAAATTGAACTGCTTGATGAAGCTGCGCAGGAGGATCCGGACGCTCTGTCCCGCACCACTTGGATTAAAGACCCTCAGCGTACGAATACGCCGCTGTATTTGGATTTTTACGGAGCAGGGGCATACTCAAGTATTTTGAATGAAGAAATACTCATGTTTTATTACAATGACCTTCAGATCGATCTCGGACGGGAGAGCATCAGCCGGTATTCCGATTTCGGGCGAAGGGCAAACATTTACAGTCTGCTGCGCGGAGAGTACGCCATGTTCGAAAAAGACGGGGACGAAAACGTACCATACGGGTTTACTCCGTTTGTCGAAAATGATGATTATATTATTTATCAGAATGAAAACGTGCTGCCGTTTGTACGGACGACAGATCAGGTATATGCTTACGAAGATGCAAAGGAAGCGGCGCCGCTCGCGAAGGAGCATGCTATGCTAAACGGCGTTATTCTCGAGAATCCGGACACAGCAGCCGAATTTCCGCAGGAAGAGTCGGTTATCACCCGTGAAGATGTCGAGGCGGTAAATGGCACTTACGAGGATGAAATGCTTACAGTTACCGGGGAAGAGGGCGGAATTAATATTACAGTGCCGGAGAGTGAAGACGTGGAGGAGTACTACGTGGACTTCCTCCTCCGCCAGGAGCCCGGCGTCGGCTTTTTCCGGATGAATGTAAACGAATTTGAGACTTCCCGTAAGGCGAGAGATTCGCTGTACCGCACCGATGAAAATGATTTAACGTTCCGCGTGGAGAATCCGGAGGATAACGTGATAGAAGTGCGGATGCCTGAAGGAGAATATCACCTTGAAGAACTGGCCGTTTACGGAGAAACATATGAACAATTAAACGAGGCAAGCACCCGGGCAGAGGAGGCCGCCCGGAATGTAGACGTGAACGGCAATGAAGTTGATGCGGTTATTGAAAACGACGCTGGAGATACGTACGCTGTAATGCCGATTCCATATGAAAAAGGGTGGAGAGCCAAGGTGAACGGTGAACGTGTACCAATCGAAAAAGCAAACGGGGCGTTTACCGCTGTGCCGCTTGAGGAAGGGAAAAACAATCTTTCTCTTACGTACTATCCTCCTTATTTCTGGTGGATGACTGCAGTGTCGGTTGTGTCTTTGATATTGGCCGTATTATGGGGAGTTAAAAGAAAAAAAAAACAATACTGAAGTAAAGCCTGTTCCGCCTGGCGGGACGGGCTTTTTTATGTGTATTGACAGTGGATACAGTTTGATGGAAAAATAAGGATGTAAAAGGAGGGCTTATGTCTTTATCCAAACAAGCTGAAGAGTATTTTCGGGAGGTCGGGGATTATCTTTATTTATACGGAAGAAAAACGGAGGACATAGAACTTTCCATTCAGCCCGACAAAAAAGCAGTCGAGGTGAAGGAAGAAGCTGGAAGTTCCATGTATGAAATAGTGCCGAAGGAGCCGAGATTCTACAGTCAAGCACTTAAAGAGCAGGTGCCGCCTGCTGCAGGCGGACATATATCATTTTTAGTACTGGTTGCATGGATTCTTTTTTTAATTTTATGGTCATGGGATTTGCTGCGGGGAATGCAGGTGTTTTCGCTCTGGTATTTTATAATTTTGGGTCCGGGAGCTTTAATAGTCAGTGTTTTGACGATTTACGGCAGACCCCTTCGGGCGTTTCGTTCAAAGCGGGTGAAGCAGACCCTGCAATATCTTCCTCAAGCGGCAACGCTCGTACTGGTTATTCCTGTGCGTGATCTTATAACAAACGTGCCTGAGGGAGACATGGTTTTTCCAACAATATTTAAATGGTGGTTTGTGCCAGCTGCAATCATGGCTACTGCCCTGGCGGTCCGGATTCTCCAAAAAAGCTTTCTGCCAGCGTACACCATAATTATTGCCTCACTGATTGTGGTATGGCTCGTGATTTCTGCGGTGGATCTTTTGCCATTTCCTTACAATCTAATCACTTATATTGTACTTGTCGGGGCTGCGTTCGCTTACGGTATTATTATGAGTTTAAAGCCGGAGCGCGAGAAAAGTTAGTTTCATGCATATTTCCCGGGAAATAAAAAAAGGCCGTTCGCGCGGCCTTTTTTATTATGAAAATTCTACTGCCGGCCCGGTTAAAATGCCGCTGAACAAGTTGATCAAAAGAAGCACCGTTAAAATAAAAAAGATAAGAAAGCTTATCCGGCTCTGGGCTTTAAAATGAGCCGCCAGGCCAACGCCCCACAGAGCGGTAATAACAAGGCCGGCGTATACGTATAACGAAATACCGCCCCCCACTACGATGGCTGTCACAATCAGAAGAATATCAGTGGTGATGACGAGTAATGCAGAGATGGCTAAAAGCATGCTGCTGAACATTTTCATTCTGGCGTCTTCCATATATATGAGCTCCTTTACGAATAATAAACTTCCTTCAATGTATCACATACCCTGTTGGAGAGGAAAATAAGAAGCAGGAAAAAATAGTATGGTTGAAGCCATTTAAGTTTAAAGCAGCGGCAAACCGTAGTATATTGGGTGAAATAAAACGAAGAGGAAGAAGGAGCATAGATGAGAGAACCTCAGCTGATACGCATGAAATGGAGAGACGCATTGTTTGCACATTGGGAAAAAGATCCCGTCGAAGTGGCCCGCAGCCTGCCGGATCATACGGGTGTAGATACGTTTCAAGGCAAAGCGTATGTAGGTGTGGTTTCGTTTTCAATGCATGACATTCGTCCGTTTTTTCTTCCAGGACGGACCGGCCTGAACTTCCCAGAATTGAATCTGCGCACGTATGTACGTGTGGACGGGGTGCCGGGCATTTACTTTTATAATTTAGATGCCGCGTCACCGCTTGGCGTCTGGATCGCGCGACGGAATTTTGCTATTCCTTACTACCAGGCACGCTTTTCAATCCGCCGCCATCAAAGCTGGACGTATTGGAATCATCACCGGAGGTCGGGAAACGTGCGCTTTCGTGCCAGATACCGGGCGACAGGAGAACAGCTGCCGGCTGCAGCAGGCTCGCTCGAAAACTGGCTTGCTGAAAGATACCGTTTTTATACTTCCAAAAACGGACAGATATGGTACGGCGATGTAGCCCATGAGCCGTGGGAGCTGTACTACGGGGAGTATGAAGAGGAAGAAAACGGACTCCTTGCAGCCGGCGGATTCAGACAGTCAGACGGTCGTCCTGCTCATGTGATGGTCAGCCCCGGCGTAAGCGTTGGAGCTGCGAGACTGCGAAAAAAATAAGCCTCTGCTTCCGAATACGGAGCAGAGGCTTAAATACGTTCATGATTTTATGGCTGATCCACCGGACGAACAACAATCTCATTGACGTCCACGTGAGCCGGCTGGGTAAGTGCATAGTATACTGCTTCTGCAATATCCTCTGAATTCAGCTGCTGTACGTTCAGTACTGAATCGAACTGTTCCATTACTTCTTTATCTGTAATAGTTTCAGTCAGCTCTGTATTAACCACGCCTGGAGAGATGGCAGTCGTACGGATATTAGTCTGGGCTACTTCCTGTTCTAAGCCCATCATAATTGCCTTCACGGCAAACTTCGTACCACTGTATACGGAGCTGCCAGGGAAGATTTGGTGGGCAGCCACAGAAGATGTGGAAATAATATGGCCGTCGTTGTTTTCGATCATGTGTGGAAGGATGGCATTGATGCCGTAAAGAACACCTTTAATGTTTACATCCACCATCTGGTCCCACTCATCGACCTTTTGATTTTTCAGTAAAGAAAGTGGCATTAAGCCGGCATTGTTAAAGAGGCCGTATACCTTGCCGAAATGATTTACTGCTTCGCGTCCGAGCTCTTCCATCTGTTCACGGGAAGTAACGTCAGTCTCTTTGACGATAATCTCGCCAGGCTGATCGGAAAGCTCTTCTTTAATTTCGTTCAGGCGTTCAAGACGGCGGGCGGCAAGTGCTACGTTAGCGCCGTTTTCGACGAGTTTTTTAGCAGTTGCTCTGCCAATACCGCTGCTTGCTCCTGTAATAATAAAAGTTTTACCTTGAAGTTCTGTCATGACGTGTATCGCTCCTTTTTCCTGTAAGCTGTTTCTGCCATAACGTTAGTTACTTTAAAATAATAAGTGGCATCAGAATGTATGATACCCGTTATGTCTGGTTTCAATCATCCAATTTTTTCTAAAAATAAAAAGGTGCATGTGGAGGCGCCTATGACAGGAGGTAATTAGGGGACGCGCCGGGCAAATTTTTTCGGTTCTCCGTTTGAGGATTAAAAAACTCCCGGCTTTTTGCCGGAAGTTTACGACTTTACATGTGGGGGTCTTTTCTTTGGAGTAAAAATAATTTGCACCAAAAGACAGAGGGAAGCGGCCATAATAATTCCAATTTCTATGTAATACCAGAACAGTTCACCGCTGTTCAACTGGAACATAGTAACTACACCGATCATCAGCAGGCCAATGCCGATACGGTTCATCCATCTCCAGCGCACAGCAAAAGCAGCGAACCATTGAATGAATGGAAGGTTAAATACAAGCCACAGGACAACCGATGCCCCGATGCCGATCAGCCAGTACCCCTGCCCGATAAATAATTCAGCAGAAAAGCGGGCAATGCTGATAATAGGTATATTCATGGCGGCACCTAAAATAATTCCGAGCAAAAATGTTAGAAAACGCCGCACGTCAATTCACCTCGAATGAGTTTCCCGGCTAAAATGTACCAGGATATTACAAATAATATAACCGCTTATGATACGATGATACATAATCAAAGTAGAGAAAGGAAGGGTATTTCGGTGGCTTCTATTGAAAATTTTCACGACCTGGATGTTAGAGTAGGAAGGATTGTACAAGTAAAGGAATTTCCAGAGGCGAAAAAGCCGGCGTATAAGGCGTGGGTGGACTTTGGGAAAGAAGTGGGAGTGAAGCAGTCCAGTGCTCAAATTACAGATTTATATGAAATAAATGAGCTCGAAGGGAAAAAAGTGATTGGTATTGTGAACCTTCCCCCAATGAAAATTGCTTCGTTCACTTCAGAATGCTTAATTTTGGGCGTCTATACGGATGAAGGAGTGACTCTTCTGCAAACAGATCATGAAACGAAGATCGGGGAAAAAATCGGCTGAGAGGGTGAAGATATGAAGTATGTTATTACAGGGGCCACAGGCCATCTCGGAGAAAAAATAACGGAAGAGATGCTTGAACTTGTCCCAAAGGAACAGATGGTCCTGGGAGTACGCAATCCTGAAAAAGCAGCGGTGTTCAGAGAGCAGAATGTGAGCACGGCAAAAATGGATTACTATTCGTTTGATGAGCAGGTGAGCGCCTTTCAGGGAGCAGACGTTGTGCTTTACATTCCGAGTATTACACATCCGTCCGAGCAGCGGATTACAGAATTTAAGATTTCCGTCGAAGCAGCGGAAAAGGCTGGGATAAAGCAGTTTATATTTATCGGATTCATGGCGGATCATTGGAACAATCCTTTTCATATGAGTCCGTTTTTCGGCTATGCAGTGCGTCGTATTGCGATGAGCCCGATGGCTGGCACCATTATCCGCAACGGAGTATATGCGGATCCGCTGATTCCTTATACGGAGGAGCTGGTTCGTACTAAAAGGCTTCCTTATCCTGCAGGCAGAGGGGCTGTTTCCTTTATTTCAAGAAGGGATCTGGCTAAGGCAATAGCTGCCGCAGCTGCAGCACCCGGGAGGCACGAAGGTGTTTATACGCTGACTGGGACACAGGCATATACGATGGAGGAATTGTGTGAACTGCTTTCCAACATTACGGGAGAACGCATTCGTTATGAACCAATGGGGGTTCAGGAATTTGCCCGGACGTATGATGACGGCTCCGGCTTCGGCAGTGTGAATGCTTCTCTGTATGAAGCAGTCTCTATGGGGTTGATGGAGGAGGTTACATCAGATGTCGAGAGACTTACAGGAAAGCCGCCGGAAATGCTGCGGTCGTACCTCGAGCGGCACTTATCATAGAAAAAGGACACGCTGCCGGCGTGTCCTTTAATCGTTATACTACTCTTTGAGAAAGCGGAGCAGCTCCTGGTTGAACTTTTCCTTTTCATCGACAAACAGTCCGTGGCCGCTGTTTTCGAAAGGCACAATCTTCAAGTCCTTGATTCCTTTCTGAAGCTCTCCGGAAAATTCATACGGGCAGATCTGGTCGTTTCTCCCGTGGAAGCTTTCAGCAGGAACCGTGACGGAAGCAAGATCCTCAAAGGAATCTTCATCCCGCAGCGCCTCTGCTGAATGGATCGTCGAATAGCTTCCAGCCTCCATGCCGAGACCATGGAACCATGTTTTAAATACATCGGAAACGTCGTCGCTGCCAAAGAACATGCCTCCGAAATCCTCGAGCATTTTCGGACGGTCGGTGTTCAGGTTATCAATGATGCCATCGACGTCTTTTTTCTCCATGCCATACGGAAAGTTTTCGCGTTGCGTAAAGCTTGGCGCCGCCGGCGCAAGCAGAAGCAATTTAGAAACTCCCTGCTGCTTATGGCGGGCCATGTAACGAAGAGCAATCGGGCCTCCCATGGAAAAACCGGCCAGGACAAAGCTGTCGAGCCCCATGGCGTCAATAACTCCTTTAACATCGTCAGCCATTTGATTGTAATCATATCCGCTCCACGGCTTGTCGGATTGGCCGTAGCCGCGGAGGTCGATGCCGATAAACCGGTATCCGTGCTTTGGCAGCTCATTGAACTGGTACTCGTACATTTTGTGATTGACCGGCCAGCCGTGTACAAAAACGACCGGAGTCCCTTCACCGATATCCTCCACATAGATATGCACATCTTCTTCTACAGCGACATAATGTCCCATCTAAGCAAATCCTCCTTTACTGGCTAAAAAGATAATAATCAGGATAACTTAAAATACCCTTGTTTCCCGTATGATAAACTTTGGGCGCTTCATTTGACAATGATAATCTTTTTCAATTAATCTGTTGCTAATAAGACAAAAGGTACTAATAAAGAAGAACTAATTGGAAGATTGGACCAAAAAGGAGTCAGGCCGTGAGAGGAACAATCATTCACCATCAGATTATGGACCGCGACGTATATGTATATCTGCCTCCGGATTACAGCCGGAACAAACAGAAGCGTTATCCTGTTATTTACGTCCAGGACGGGGCATATTTATTCCGGGACTCGGGAAGTGTGTGGGAAGCGCTGATGGAATCAGGATATATGCAGCCGGTAGTGATGGTCGGAGTGGAGCCGAAAAGCCGTATTCATGAATATACGCCGTGGCCGGCAAAAGCTCTTTCTTTGCGTCTTCCGGATTTCAAGGGGCTTGGTACAGAGTACGCGTATATCTTGACCAACGGGATCCGCCCGTATATTAACGAAAAATACCGGGTGAGAACAGAGGCTGCCCATACCGGGTTGATCGGGGCTTCACTTGGTGGGCTTGTTTCAATTTATATTGCCGATCTGTATCCCCACGTGTTTCATAAAATCGGGCTGCTTTCTGCTTCGTTGTGGTATGAAGGAATGGGGTCTTTTATTAAAGACAGACTCTCTCTTACCCTGCGCCATTACGTATATCTGTACGTGGGGGAATGGGAAGGGAGCGGCCAGCCGCTCATTGAACCCTACATGGTGCCAAGAACGCAGATGATGTATGAACTGCTCCGTAAGCAGCTCGAAAATCAGGTGGCGCTCCATATAAAACCAAAAGCGATGCATGAAAGAAAGTATTTTATTTCCCAGTTTCCCGCGGCGTGCACATGGTTGTTTCCACCCCTGCATTAGCGGTATAGTAAGAGAAATGGCACATGTGGAGGAGCTGGGAATGGAAGCAGAGTTTTTCTTTCGGTCCATACTTATGCCGGCGGTGGTTATATTCTGTCTGATTTTTTATTTGACGCTTTTCTGGGTGCATCAAAGAGGAAGGTTCAGCCGGAGTGAAAATAAAAATGCACGCCAGGCAAAAATTGTTCGTAACGGCTTTGTACTGACAGGTTTTCTTGCTTTTATATGGTTTCTCTCGCTCTATATTTAATCACCTGCACTGCTGCAGGTGATTTTTATGTTGTGTCAGCAGATAGAACGAAGCAAAGGAGAGGAAAACAATGGGGAAAAATATTGACCTCGTATTTGGCGGCTATGAACTGCGTATCACGAAAGTCTATCAATTGATTTATCATATCAATGATCTGCTGTTTGCTCTCGTTTTTTTAGTTGGGAGTTTTTTATTTTTCTCAGAGGCGACAACTTTTTATGGCACCTGGCTGTTTGTGATCGGGAGTCTGCAGATGTTTATCCGTCCGGTAATAGCTTTGACGCACCAGGTTCATGTGAACAGGACCAGAAAACAAAGAAAAGAGGAGGCCGGGCAGCAGGGCACGCGGGCTGTCCGTGTCCGGAAAGGGAGTCGGACCTATAAGCTGTAGTCAGAGAGGGCGCCTGCACCTGACTTATGTTAAAATATGGCTGTAGAAATGGAGAACGGAGGGAAAAACATGAAAAAGACGGCTGCAGCTGCGGGCGCCATAATGCTCATTGGAGGACTTAGTGCCTGTAATAACCGCGAGAGTGCAGAAGACAAAATGCAGGAATTTACGGATGCATGGAACAATCAAAATTTTGAAGAAATGTATGAATATTTAAGCTCGGAAGCACGTGAACAAATCGATGAGGAAACGTTCATTAACCGGCATGAAACGATTTATGAAGAGACCAATGCAGAAGAACTGAATATTCAAACCGGCGAAGTCGACGAGGAAGCTGAGGGAGAAGAAGAAACAACGCTTCCTTTCTCTGTAAGCATGGCAACGAGTGCGGGGGATGTTTCCTTTGAGCAGGAAGCCTCCTGGGTCCTTGAAGAGACGGAAGATGGAGAGGAGTGGCAGCTGGACTGGTCGCCTTCGTACATATTTGAAGAACTGGGGTGGGAAGAGACGGTAAATGTCGAACGGACGAAGCCAGTACGCGGAGAAATTCTGGCGGAAGGCGGTGCTCCGCTTGCGACGAACGTGGAAACGACCAGAGTCAGCCTTGTGCCCGGCAGCCTGGGAGAAGAGCGAGAGCGTGATGAGACAATTTCTACGATCGCAGATGAACTGGATATGCCGGAAGAAGATATTACCGGAGCGCTCGACCAGGATTGGGTCACAGACGAAAGCTCGGTCCCGGTGAAGACACTCTCCCCTGATAATGAAGAAGCAGCCTCGGAGGTAGAGGACCTCCCCGGAGTCCAGATTTCTGAAGCCGGGGACCAGCGGTATTATCCGGAAAAGGAAGCTGCTGCCCATTTAACGGGATACATTGGAAATATTTCGGGAGAAGAGCTTGAAAACCGGGACGGCACGTATATGCAGTCATCCCAAATCGGCAAGGCCGGGCTGGAATACGTGTATGAAGACCGGCTTCGGGGTGAGCCGGGTATGCTTATCTCGACTTCGGAGGACGACGTGATAGCAGAAGAAGAAGCAGTCGCCGGCGAAGACGTGCAGACGACGATTGATACTTCCCTGCAGGAGCGTGCTTATGATCAGATACAGGAGGACGTGGGGGCAACAGTAGCGCTGGATCCGCAGAACGGCGATACGCGGGCACTGGTCAGTGCTCCTTCCTACAACCCGAACAATTACATTTACGGCTGGCCGGAAGACGAGCTGAATGAGTTCAACGACAGCGAAAATCGTCCGCGCGCTGCTAAATTTAACAGCACCTACGCTCCCGGTTCAACAGTGAAGCCTATCACTGCTTCGGTCGGTCTGAGCAACGAAGCGATTACGCCGGACGAAGAGATGACGATCGAAGGCCTTGAGTGGCAGCCTGACAGCTCTTGGGGCGGTTATTCGGTGACCCGGGTGGATGATGAACTTAGCGAAGTGAACCTGCGCGAGGCATTAATTACGTCAGATAATATTTATTTTGCACGCACAGCGCTCAATACCGGAGCGGAGGATTTCACTGCTGGTCTGGAAGACTTCGGCTTTAATCAGGAGATTCCATATGATTTTCCAATAGGAGAATCGACGATTGCTTCTGAAGGTCTTGATTCTGAAGTGCTGCTTGCTGACACCGGCTACGGCCAGGGACAGATGCAGATGTCTCCGGTTCATCTGGCTTCGGCGTTTACAGCCTTTACGAATGAAGGAGACATGCTTGCTCCGCAGCTGCTTGCTTCTTCTGACCGGGAGATTTGGGAGGAAAACGTCGTACCTGAAAGCGGCATTTCAACGATTCAGGAAGGCCTTGAAGGCGTAGTAGAGGATGAGCGCGGCTCTGCATACGAGCCTGTGAATGAAAACATTTCGATTTCAGGCAAAACCGGCACGGCGGAACTAAAGCAGGCCGGGGAAGAAGAAGGAACGGAAAACGGCTGGTTTGTGGCGTACGATAATGAAGCGGAGGATTTATTGATTGCTTCGATGATTCAAAATGTCGAAGACCGCGGGGGCAGCGAATATGTGGTAGAACAGACGAAGCCATTGTTTGAAGAATAACCTTTTCACTAAATTGTCATTGAGACACAAAGAAAAAATTTAGTTGTTTTCTCATACATCAGACGGATTAAGGGTATGGACAGAAAAGGATTTCTTTGTATGTCAGACTAGGGGGTGAAAGAATGACAGGGCTGTTTATTGATCCGTTTTTATGGATCACCATTGGTTTAATTTTGATTGTGATAACATTTTTGTTTTTCTGGTTCCGGCGCAGCTATGACCCGATTGGGCGAAAAATTCTAGCTGCAGTATTTATGATCTACCTGGCGACAATTGTTCGTTTTACATTGATTCCAGCACCTTATGAAGGATCGATTGGTCCCGGGCTTCAGCTGGGGGAATATTATCAATTTCTCCCATTCTATACGATTGTAGAATCGTTTCAGGAGGGAACATGGTTAGGCGTAATAGGAGGGCAGATTTTGCTGTACCTGCTGCTGCCGATCTTTTTTGGCATACTGATCAGTGATGATATTCATTTTATCTGGGCCTTTGCCATCGGTACGCTTTTATCCTTCTCCATACAGCTGATGGAGTTTGGCATTAACTTAATTATTGGCTATCCAACGAGAGTGGCCGACATTGATTCCATCATTTTGAATACGATCGGCGCGATGATTGGCTATGCCATCTTTAAGTATTACCGGCGGTCACGGCGAAAGCAGAACAAACCGGTGCTGCCGGATGCTATTGCTCCGAGGGACCGCTCGGCAACGGCTAAAAAACTGTAAACGAAAAGCCGCCGTTCTTCTGTGTGAAGAGGGCGGCTTCTTCTGTATATCAGGGTTCATTTCTGCTGCACTCAAGTGCCCATTGGATTAACGGCAGCTGCAAAGGGAGGCGCAGCCAGTATAAAAGCGGGTAGGACCTGCCGTTTGGACGCAAAGGAATCTTATTGACAGCCATATACACGTTGGCCGGGAAAATAAGTATAAAAAAGACAGCTGCCGGTCTGCCGGCATATTTACTCCATTTCCGCATTGTAAAAGCAGTGCCTAAAACCAGCTCTGCTGCTCCGGATACGTATACCGCAGCTCTTCTCCCGGGGACCTTTGGCGGCAGAATACGCTCGAATTTTTCAGGTGAAGTGAAATGCAGAATGCCGGCAGGAAGAAGAATTGCTGCGAGAAACCATCGCTTCATGATAAATATCCTTTCTGGATTAAAATAAGATAAGGTAGATGCTCCCGGCACAAAGAAGAGCGAGGACGAGAAACACGAGGCGTCGGGTAATCTGCTGCCAAAAAGAAGAGAGACCGCTTGTCCACTGGTGCACTCTTTTTTCGAATGCGTGGAAGACGAACATAATGCCGGAAGTGTCTTCTTCTACCTGCTGCCTGGTAAAAGTTAATGTGTTAACGTCTTCTTTCAGTCCGATCATTAAAGTGACGAACAACAGCAGCAGAAAAGGAAAAATTAAAATGAGCTGAAAGACAATAAACATAGCCACCACGCTCCCTGATTTTCGTTTTCCCGTTCATAAAAAAATCAATCTCTTGTGTAGGATTGTGGTATACTGGGCGGAGGAAAAGAGGGCGATGGAGTTCGCCGAAACCGCTCTGAAAAGAGCTGATGACTCCTGTCTGTCCACGGGATACGTGTGCAGACAGGATTTTTTGCGTTAAATGAGGAGGAAACGAAATGAGACTATATGTATGGATGGCAGCCGGCGGAGCGCTCGGCAGTCTGCTGCGTTACCTTGTAGACCGGTTGTTTGCAGCGGCTCCGGGTGTATTTCCATGGGAGACGATGGCGGCAAACATTGCCGGGTGTTTTTTACTTGGATGGTTTACCTCGAGAATTATACAGCGAAAAGCGTGGCCGTCTATGTGGGAGGCTGTAGTAGGAACGGGAGTTATTGGTGCTTTCACCACCTTTTCGACGTTCAGTATGGAAACGATTCAATTAATCGAAAACGGGGCTCTGCTTGCGGCTGGAATATATGTTTTAGTCAGTGCTGCCGGAGGGCTTGTAACTGCGGGCATTGGTTACCGTGCAGGAAGGAGGAAAAGCTGATGACATGGCTGCTTGTCGCTATTGGAGGAGCCCTCGGTGCTGCTGCACGTGCGGCTCTGGTATCATGGTCCAAAGAAAATGGATGGGACCGGACACTCCCGCTTGGAACGATGTTTGTAAATGTATCGGGGTCATTTGTGCTCGGTCTGATCGTGGCCCGGGGAGCCGGCATTACGGAAACAGCGGGCATTGGCATCGGTTTTTTAGGTGCTTTCACTACCTTTTCCGCTTTTAACATGGAAATGATTCAAAAAATAGAAGCCGGTGAAGGAAGAACTGCTTTATTATACGGGGGCGGAAGCTACGCGCTGGGGCTTTTGGCAGCAGCAGCCGGATATTTCTTAGTATGAATAAAACCGTTTCCCGCCCTGGAAACGGTTTTTTATTTATCCCGCTCCATTTTCCCCGTCCGGCTGGATATGAAAATGGATCAGCCAGGTAACTAAAATCCCGGCGAGTGCAAGCAGCGCCCCAAAATAAAAAACACTGGAAAGAGAAATCTGTTCGGCGACAGAACCGGCGACGACCGGGCCGAGAAGAATCCCTGCCGCGTAAAAGGACTGGTAAAAACCCATGGCACTCGCCTTCAGCGGTCCGGGGCTCACCTGGACCACCATTCCCAAAAGCAGCGGCAGCACAATTCCAAGGGCGAGGCCGAGCACCGCCTGGTTCAGACTCAGCTCCCATAAAGATGCAGTAGACGGCATCCAAACAAGCGCTGCCGCTCCGGTGAGAAAGGAAACATAAAGAAGCGGCTTATGCAGACGGACCGGTACGGTGTAAAACGACAAAAACAAAGAGGCTAAAAGGTGAGGAATAAAAAAGGCAATAAAAATAATGACCAGCGTCCGCTCGGTAGCGCCTATCGAAGAGGCATACAGCGGGGTGAAGCCAAAGATTGTCATGAAAATAATAGAGTGGCCGATAAAGCTGGCGCAGGTGATCCAGCGCAGGTCATGCAGCCGAAGAGTACGGCTGAACAATGAACGGATTTTCAATGGCTCTGTTTTGGTCTGGACCGGAATTTCTTTTGTGAAAAGCGTAAATCCAATGCCGATCAGAGAAAAGGCCGCGGCAATCCAGAACAGCGCTGTAAACCCAAACAGATCAGCCAGATAGCCGCTGAACATCATGCTGATAAATTGAGTAAAAACTGTTAAAAGCTGCAGGATACCCATCGCTCTCGAGGATTGATCGGCAGCAAAGTAGCGGGAATACATAATCGTCGCCATTACCCACATCGAGGCGGTCACCCCGGCAAGCAGCCGGGCAGTGAAAACCGCCGCAAAAGAATCAGAGAAGACGAGCAGTACGCCACTGAGAAATCCGCTGACAAATCCTGCAATCAGCAGTTTTTTCAACAGCCCCTTCAAAGCATCAGAAAGAATGCCGAGCGGATAGCGCAGAAGCACCTGCGTCGCCCCGTAGGCACCGAGAATAATACCGATGGCAGTGTAGGTGAAATTACTGTTTTCCAAATACAAACTAAATACCGGTACGTACACGTAGGTTGCAAACCAGAAGCAAAAAACAGCGGTTAAAAACAGGGCGTGATCACGTTTTGTAATGGTCATAGCTATCATCCTTATGTAAAAAGTCAATCATTTGCGTAAAAAGCAGTTGTTTCCATCATAAACCAATTCCATCTGAAAGATAAGCGCTTACCTTTAATTTCAGTAAACAATGGCAAAGGGAACAGGCTTTTTTTGTCGAACATTTTAAGGTCAGGGTCTGTCTTCGAAAGAACTATTACGGAATTTATGGTATAAAATGGATATTATATTGTTTATTATGGAAGAGAAGTTTTCATCCCTCGAGGAGGCCGTATATGCTTGAAGTAAGTCGTTTATCAAAGAGTTTTCTAGAAAAGCAGGCTGTCGATGAGCTTTCTTTTTCAATTCAGCCGGGAGAAAGTCTCGGTTTGATTGGACAGAATGGAGCTGGAAAAACAACCACATTCCGCATGCTGCTCGGTCTGATGGAGCGTACAGATGGAACGATAGAATGGGAGGGCAAAAAAGCCCATCATCTGCCGCTTGAGCAGGTCGGCTATCTGCCGGAAGAGAGGGGTCTGTTTGCCGAAGAACAGGTCGAGCAGCAGCTGCTGTTTCTGGCTGGCCTGAAAAACATGAGCAAGAAAGAAGCGAGGACTTCGATGGCCTACTGGCTGGAGGTGTTTGAACTCGAAAAGGAAAAAAAGCAGAAATTAAACACACTCTCCAAGGGCAATCAGCAAAAAATTCAATTGATCGCTGCCCTTGTCCATCGTCCTGATTTTCTTATTCTTGATGAACCGTTCAGCGGGCTCGACCCAGTGAATACGGACATTTTGAAGGAGGCCATTCAAAACCTGCGCCGGGACGGCGTGACTATCATTTTTTCGAGTCATCGCATGGAGCACGTGGAAGAAATCTGCGATAAGCTCGTTATGCTTAAGAATGGCAGGGATATTTTGAGTGGACGCCTCGGGGAAATCAAGGAGCGCATGGACCGTAACCGGATTGTTGCTGAAGCTCCCTGCCCGCCGGAAGAGGTAAGGATGTGGGAAGGGGTGCAGGAGGTGCGTACCTCTGGAGAAAAAATGCACATTTATACAGATACAAAATCAAGATCCCAGGACATTCTGCAGCAGCTGTTTACATATGGAGACGTCCGCGTCTTTCGGATGGAACCCCCGTCGCTGGAAGAGATTTTCAAAGAGAAAATAGGTGAAAGCGATGCGTAATACGTGGAGAATTTTTGCCCACACGTTCCGGGTGCGGGCAGGAGCAAAGTCATTTATTGTGTCGACGGCAGTCATGCTTGTTGTCGTGCTTATTGCCCTGAGTCTGCCCAGAATTATCGATTCCTTCGGGGACGGAGATGCAGAGATCAGCAGCCTGGCTGTCGTCAATGACAGTGATTCTCTTCAGCTTCCCGGAGAAGCGGCTGGTATAGAGCTTGTGCCGTACGAGCAGGAAACGCAGGCAGAAAAAGCCTGGGAAAACGGGGAAACAGATGGTTACCTGCTCTTTGAAAACAGTGGAAACGGATATAATGGAAATTTATATACCGATGAAGAAACGGGAGAGACGATCCAGAGTCTTTCAGCTGGTATTCAACAGACCCATGTTTCTCAATATGCAGAAGAGCTTGGTATTACCGGGGAAGAGGTACAAAATATTACCGCTCCTGTACAAATCGCGGAAAGTATGGAAGAGGCTGGAGGGAGCGGAGGCTCTTCCTCCGAAGAGGGATTCAATCTCCTTTCCTATGCTGTGGTTTTTATAATTTACATTTATTCGCTGATGTGTGGGATTATGATTGCCATGCAGATTGCCAAGGATAAAGAGCAGCGGGTGATGGAAATTCTTATTTCGAGCGCTTCCCCTGTTCAGCACTTATTCGGACGGGCGTTCGGAGTGTCGGCCATCTGGCTTTTCCAAATGGCGCTGGTGGCGGTAACGGCAGTAATATATGTAAACGCAGCCGGGCTCGATGACATCACTTCGCTTATCAGCTCGGCGGGCGGGGCCGCTGTGTCCACGTGGGTATACGCTGTCGTGTTCCTGCTTCTTGGAATCGTCCTTTACGGAACGCTGTATGCCATGGTCGGGTCGATGGCAGCTAAGACGGAAGAAGTCCAGAACTTCAGCCAGCCGCTGACGTTCCTGCTCGTAGGGGCATTTGTCCTGTCGAATTTCGGTCTGGCTGCGCCGGGAAATATCTTCGTGACTGCAAGTTCCTTCATTCCTTTTTTCACTCCGTTTACGATGTTTGTAAGAACGAACGCACTTGATGTTCCGTGGTGGCAGATGGGCCTGAGCATCGGACTCACAATTGCTTTGGTGGCAGCGGCGGCCTGGTTCAGCGTTCGTCTGTACCGGGGGAGTGTACTCGTTTACAGTGGCGACTCATTTAGCAGAAGGGTCAAGCAGGCACGGGAACTTGCCCGCAAAAAATGATAAACTAAAGCTGTACCATCTATATCATCTTATGCTCACAGAAAAAAGGAGACGATCGTATTATGGGATTGTTTGATGCACTGATGGGAAACGCCTCTGAAGCGGATTCGAAAAAGGTAGAGGAAGAGCTGCGGGAGTGGTTAACGGCAGGTGAACAGGTCGAAAGTGCTTTTAAACTGTACCGGGATTTAATGGTATTTACAAACAAGCGTCTGATTATGATCGACAAGCAGGGAGTTACCGGGAAAAAGGTGGAATACTACACTGTTCCGTACCGGAGTATTACCCATTACAGTGTAGAAACCGCTGGCACGTTTGATTTGGACAGCGAATTAAAAATATGGGTGGGCAGCACTGCAGAGCCTGTATCCAAGACCTTCCGAAACGATGACAATATTTTTGACGTTCAGCGTGCACTGAGCAAGTATGTGCTGTAGAAAGTTCCGGGGAGCGAATGAAGCTCCCCGGAACTTTTAGTGCAGTGGAATTTTTCACAGTAATTGTTCATTTAAATATAGTCGTGAAGGAGCTTCATATCTTTCTTATTCTGAAAATGAGAATAAGAAACTTGATTTGAGAAGAAAAATGTAAGCGCTTCGATTATGGTTTATGTAAGGTAGAAAGTTTAAATTGAATCGGAATATAAACAGGGGGGCATAAAATGAAGAAATGGTGGATGAGTTCAATTGCGTTAGGCACGGTGTTAGTGGCAGGAGGATGCGGATTAAGCAGTGAAGAAAGCAGTGGTGGCGACAGTGATAGTGGAAGTGGAGGAAATGGAAACGGAGACTCTTCCAGTGAAGACGCAGAATATGTAATTGAATTTGCACATGTGGTTAGTCCATCTACAGCGAAAGGGAAAGCAGCTGAGCATTTTGGCGAATTGCTTGAAGAAGAGACTGATGGAAGAATGGCGGTAGAAATACACCCCGATTCTCAACTAGGCAGCGATCGGGAAATAATCGAACAGATGCAGTCTGGCACTTTACAGATGAATGCCCCATTCACAGGTGTTTTACCTTCCTTCGCACCAGAATTTCAAGTCTTTGATTTACCATACTTATTTTCAGATAGGGAAGATGCAAAAGCGCAAGTGAACGGAGAATTAGCAGACAAACTAAACGAGTCTCTGCAGGAAGCAGATTTAAGGGCTCTTGGCTACTGGGACGGTGGGTTCAAACATTTTACGAACTCAAGGCGGCCGATTGAAAGTTTGGAAGATATGGATGGGCTGTCTATGAGGGTCTCTCAGAGTCCTCTCCTGGAATCGCAGTTTGAAGCCTGGGGAGCCGGCGGTACTTCGGTAGACTTTTCTGAATTATATCCAGCACTGCAACAGGGCACAGTGGATGGGCAGGAAAATCCGTTATCAAATATTGTTTCACAAAAATTTTATGAAGTGCAGGACTACATGACTTATAGTTCACATGGTTATATGAGCTATCCGCTCTTAATCAGCGAACAATATTTCCAGGAACTTCCTGACGATTTACAGACAACAGTAGAGGAAGTTGCCCAAGAAACTACCGAATGGCAGTGGGAACAGTCACAAAAGTTAGAGGAAGAATACAGCCAAACATTAGAAGAAGCTGACATTGAAATTTCAGAATTAACAGATGAAGAGAAAGAAGAATTCATTGACGCAAGTGAAGGCGTTTATGATGAATACGCGGAAACAGTAGAAGGCGGCGAAGAGATATTAGATGCGGTGGAAGGCCAATAGAAGGGGAGGGGAGCCCAGCCTCTCCTTTTTAATCATACTAAAGTCAAATGCGAGGGTGGGCGATCCATGAATAAACTTAACAAAGTTCTCAATCATTTAGAAGAATACTTTGGCTTTTTTTTCACTTTTAACAGCAACTGCTCTTATTTTTATTCAGGTGGTGATGCGCTATGTGTTTAATTATTCAATCATGTGGTCAGAGGAAATGGCGAGATATTTAATTATTTGGTTTATTTTTGTGGGAAGCAGTATGGCTGTGCGTGAGAGAGCACATGCCAAAGTAGATGTATTAACTTCCTATGTGCCATTCCGGGCAAAAAAGATTTTAGAGATCACGGCTTCACTGACGGCTATCTTTTTCTGTATATTAATTTTAATTTCGGGTGTGCAAACTATACAAAATGTAATACAATTCTCGAACCTTACTCCAGCCCTTCAGATTCCAATGTACATTCCTTACTTAGCGATCCCGGTCGGGGCTTCTTTAATGATTATTAGGTTTTCTCAGAACATATGGGCAGACGGCAATCGTTTGCATAAAGGATGGACAAATGTCGAACAGAGGCAGGAGGATGCGAAATGATCGGTGTAATTATCTTTGTATTTCTCTTGCTCCTTAGTACACCAATTGCTGCAGCATTAGGATTAACAAGCATTTACGCCATTCTTGATTCTGGTAATTCCCTTGATAATGTAGCCAGGAATATGTTCGCTGGCCTGGACTCATTTACATTAATGGCTATTCCTTTCTTTATCTTTGCCGGTGACCTGATGTTATCAGGAGGCACCTCAAAACGCCTTATTAATATGGCTAGAAAAATTGTGGGCTGGACCACTGGAGGGCTGCCGATTGCTGGTGTAATTTCTTCGATGTTTTTTGCTGCTCTTTCTGGCTCCAGCCCAGCTACAGTGGCTGCAGTCGGAGGAATTATGATTCCTTCTCTAAAAGAAGCAAACTATTCTACAAAATTTGCAGTAGGGTTAATTTGTGCAGCAGGTTCGCTTGGAATTATCATACCGCCAAGCATTACGCTTCTTGTGTATGGTGTAATAGCTGAGGTATCGATCAGTGAATTATTTATTGCCGGAGTTATACCGGGGATTTTTATTGGACTTGTATTAATTGTTGTCAGCTTTATTATTGCCAAATACCAGGGCCATGTGCCAGATGAGCGTGCCCCATTCAAAGAAGTGGCAAAAGCTTCGATAGATGCTTTCTGGGGACTTATTATGCCTATCATCGTATTGGGAGGCATATACTTTGGAGTTTTCACGCCTACCGAAGCGGCTGCAGTGGCAATTGTATACAGTATGGCCATAGGGTTTTTTGTTTACCGGGAACTTAATATTCGCGTATTGTTTCAAGTTACAAAACGTTCGGTTATTACTGCTTCAATGGTAATGTTGGTAATCGCAAGCGCTCAAGTTTTCAGCTGGTATCTGACAATAGAGCAAATTCCTAACCAAATCGCAAGCCAGGCACTTAACTTTGCTTCAAACCCCATTATGCTTATGTTAATTATTATTGCTGTACTGTTAATCATAGGCATGTTTATGGATCCCAGTGCAGCTGTACTTATAATGGCTCCGCTCTTTCTTCCGATTGTGATGGAGCTGGGTGTGGACCCCGTCCACTTTGGCATTATAATGATCGTTAATCTAGCGATCGGCATGCTTACGCCGCCGTTTGGCTTAAATTTATTCGTGGCAGCCGGGGTAGGGAAGACGCCGCTTACCACTGTTATAAATGGGACGCTGCCTTTTATATTAGTAATGATAATAGCGTTACTTGTAATTACCTTTACGCCGGGAATGTCAACATATTTACCTTCATTTTTGTATGATTGAATATAAAAATTTAAGGAAAAATAATTTCTACACTCTGGTTGTTAGATTTAATCTAGCAGCCAGGGTGTATTTTAATATTCGAAATTATACGTATGGTTTTCGCAAATTTCAGATATAAGCTCTTGTGAGTTCTTTATAACAAATCATAATCGGGATTTAGAAACCTCTATTATAGTTAACCTTCTTCTATTTTGATAAATCCACAGCCCAATTACCATTATAGAAGAGGCAAATTAAATAGTTAAATTCAAAGTTCGAACTAAAGAAAGCTGAATAAGTCATGGTTTGAAGCATTATGATATGATAAAAGTGAGTAGGTGAAAATGTTATTCCTTAATTACTTTATAGGACGGGGATAAGTGTGCAAAACGGAAACAAAGATGTGGTAATTTCGTTATACGAAAGTAAGCATAAAGAAAAAGACACGGTCGCTACCCACGCCCATGAAACGTATCAGCTGTTATACGTACTTGATGGTGACGGAGCCTGCGAGCTCGACGAACATGTATATGATATTACAGCAGATTCTTTTCTTATTGTGCCTCCACAGACCAGGCACTCGATTCGGGCGGATTCACATATGACAGTGTTGGTACTCGAATTCGATGCCGGGAAACTGAGTCAGGACGTGCAAACACAGCTGATCCCAAACGTTTTCGGCAAGGCCCGTGTGCAGTTTTTCAGTGCTTTTGACAGCAGTGAACTTCGACAGATTTTGAGAAAAATGCTTTACGAGCAGTCACACGGTGATCAGCTTTGGCAAATGGCTCTTAAGATTCATATTGCTGAACTCCTTTGCACGCTTGCCCGCTCAAACCAGGAAATCGGGCCGGGAGACACAAACAAATTACGGGTTGATCGTCTCCGTCAGTATATCGAGACTCGTTATTACGATATTGAAAGTGCAGAGGATATTGCTGTACGTATGGGTATGAGTAAGCGGTACATGCAGACAATTTTCAAAGAATACTACGAGCGTACGCCAATGCAGTATTTGACTGAGGTTCGTCTTGGGCTCGTCAAACAGCTGCTGGTAGAAAGCGATAAAGATATCGTCTCCATTTGCTTTGAGGTAGGGTTCGAATCACTGTCCACGTTTTACCGTTTGTTTAAAAAAAACTTTGGGGTGCCGCCAAATATGTATCGGACGACACAGAAGCACCGGGATAAGAATTTAGGATGAACACTAAATCACTTCCGAATATGAGAATAAACGACTGTAACTAATAAGACAGCGCATACATTTCTCTTTAGACTTGGTAGTAATCAGTTTAGAGAGGAGCAGGATAAATATGGCAGAACATACTATTGGAATTATTATGAATGGGGTAACTGGAAGAATGGGCACGAGGCAGCACCTGATCCGGTCTATTGCAGCTATCCGTGCACAGGGAGGCGTCGAGATCGACAAGGGCGAATACATTATGCCGGATCCTGTTTTAGTAGGCAGAAACGAAGAAAAATTGAAAGCGCTTGCCGAAGAGCATGATATTGCACGTTGGACGACCAGCCTGGATGAAGCTCTCGCAGACGAACATAATGTTATTTATTTTGATTCCCAGACGACATCAAGACGTGCTGAAGGTATTAAACGGGCAATAGAAGCCGGCAAGCACATCTATTGCGAAAAGCCGACAGCCACTTCTATGGAAGGAGCGCTTGAATTAGCCCGTCTGGCTAAAGAGGCTGGGGTTAAAAACGGGGTCGTGCAGGACAAGCTTTTTCTGCCTGGTGTGTTAAAGCTGAAAAGGCTGATCGATTCTGGATTTTTCGGGGAAATACTCTCGGTTCGAATGGAGTTCGGCTATTGGGTATTTGAAGGCGGGTGGCAGGAGTCCCAGCGCCCGTCCTGGAACTACAAAAAAGAAGAAGACGGCGGTATCGTGGTGGATATGTTCCCGCACTGGCGTTATGTGCTTGATGAATTATTCGGCTCGGTACAATCGGTGTCTGCTTCGGTGAAAACGCATATTCCAGAGCGTGTGGATGAAGAAGGCAATACGTATAAAGCAACGGCGGATGACGCTGCCTACGCAACGATGGAGCTTGCAGGGGGTATTACGGCGCAGATTAACTCCTCCTGGGCGGTACGGGTGGACCGCGATGACCTGCTGACGATCCAGGTGGACGGGACCGAAGGCAGTGCTGTAGCCGGACTTAGAAACTGCAAGACCCAGCACCGGGTGAATACGCCAAAGCCTGTATGGAACCCGGACCTTGAAAACACGATTGACTTTCAGAGCCAATGGGAAGAAGTGCCGGACAATCAGCTGTTTGAAAATGCATTCAAAATCCAGTGGGAAATGTTTTTAAAGCACGTACATCAGGATGAAGCTTTTCCGTGGGATCTGCTCGAAGGGGCAAAAGGCATGCAGCTGGCTGATCTTGGGCTGCAGTCATCCCAAGAACGCCGCTGGCTCGACGTGCCGGAACTGAATATATAAGGAGGGGCAGCTGATGACAAACTATATTTATTTACCGAAGGCAGACGGAAGCACCTACCGGTATGAATTGACGCAGACAGAATCTCTGCCGGCTCCTTCGAAAAGCGAGTTCACCTCGAGGGTAGCTTATTCTGCCGTTCATGTGACAGCGGACCCATTTGGCAGCAGTGATCCGGTCCGCAGTCCGGCTATTGACTGGGACAAAACGATGGAGTACCGCCATTACCTGTGGTCTCTCGGCCTATCGGTGGCAGAGGCGATGGACACCGCCCAGAGAGGTATGGGGCTGGTCTGGGAGGATGCGAAAGAACTAATTACCCGTTCGGTAAAGGAAGCCAAAAGCGTGGGCGGCAACATTGCCAGCGGCGCCGGAACTGATCATCTGGTGCCCGGTCCGGACGTGACCATTGACGACGTTGTGCAGGCGTACGAAGAGCAGTGCTCCTTCGTGGAGCAGGCCGGAAGTAAAATCATTATGATGGCAAGCCGGGCCCTTGCCAAAGCGGCCTCATCTGCGGAGGATTACGAATACGTGTACGGTAAAATTCTGAACCAGGTGAAGGAACCGGTAATACTGCACTGGCTCGGAGATATGTTTGATCCGAATCTTGCCGGCTACTGGGGCTCAGACGACGTCGATGAGGCGATGGAGGTGTGCCTGCGAGTACTTCACACACATGCCGGTAAAATTGAAGGCATCAAAATTTCGCTTCTGGATGAGCAGAAAGAAATTGAGATGCGGCGGAGGCTTCCGGAAAACGTTAGAATGTATACTGGTGATGATTTTAATTATCCCAGCCTGATTGAAGGAGACGAGGAGGGCTACAGCCATGCGCTTCTGGGTATTTTCGATGCGATTGCCCCGGCAGCTGCCGCTGGCTTAAAAGAACTGGATGCGGGCAATATGCAGAAGTACCATGAGATTATGGATCCGACAGTTCCGCTTGCCCGTCACATTTTTCAGCAGCCGACGTTTGCGTATAAAACCGGTGTGGTGTTTTTAGCTTATTTGAACGGCCATCAGCCGCATTTCCGTATGATTGCCGGGGCAGAAAGCGCCCGGTCCGTGCTGCATTTCAGTGAATTATTCCGGCTGGCCGATGAAGCCAGAGTCTTCCGGGATCCGGAGCTTGCTGCAGCGCGCATGAAGCCAATGCTTGAACTCGCCGGCCTGCAGGCAAAGGAGGTTTATAAATAATGGCTTCTCCTGATATGAATCTTCTGAGCCTGAATCAGATCACCACCGAAAACTGGTCTCTGAAGGAGGCTGCCGAAGGGTGCTCAGCGCAGGACATCCCCTGGATCTCTGTATGGCGGCACAAAATAGAAGAAATCGGCTTAAGGGAAAGTAAAAAAATCATCGACGCTAATGGGCTGAAGGTCTCGAGTGTGTGCCGGGGCGGAATGTTTCCGGCCGCCGATAAAGAAGAACGCCTCCGGCGCATCGATGATAACAAACGGGCGGTGGAAGAAGCTGCAGAGCTCGGCACGGACGTACTTGTGCTCGTATGTGGCCCGTCACCTGATAAGGATCTTATTCGAAGCAGGGAATGGGTACGCGAAGGCATTGAAGCAGTGCTCCCATTTGCAGAGCAGCATGGAGTAAAGCTTGGTATTGAACCGCTCCATCCCATGTATGCAGCAGACCGTTCGGTGATTACCACTCTCGGAGAAGCTAATCAGCTGCAGCAGCAGGTGGGCAGCAGCCATCTTGGCGTCGTCGTGGATGTGTTCCACGTCTGGTGGGATCCATTTTTGTACAGAGAAATTGAACGCGCCGGTGAAACCATTGTGGGCTTTCATGTATCAGACTGGAGTGTGCCGCTGCCGGACATATTTAAAGGCCGCAGTATGATGGGAGAAGGCGTGATTGATATCCCGCGTATCCGCAGTGCGGTCGAGAAGCAGGGCTACAATGGTCCGATTGAAGTGGAGATTATCAATCAGGCCATCTGGGACCAGCCTGGGGAGCAGACCTTAAAGCAGATGAAAGACGCTTATCATATACACGTTTAAACAGATAATAGCGGGGCCGGAAGGCTTGCCGCTATTGTCGTATGTTACAAAGCAAAAGGAGAGATGTTTTAATGCCGAAGCCGTCCGAACATACAAATTTTGAACCTGTGCACCACGAAGAGTCTGCCGTAGAAGAAGGGACACTCACAATGGCAGCCGCAGGCCTTGAGCATGGCCATATTTACGGCATGTGCCACGGAATGAAAAGCGCCGGAGCGACAGTCAAATGGGTCTGGGACAACGATCCGGAAAAAGTACGAGCGTTTCAGCAGAGCTTTCCGGAAGCCAAAGAGGCAGAATCACTTTCGCAGGTTCTGCAGGACAAAGGGGTACAGCTGGTGGCAAGCGCTGCTGTTCCAGCGGAAAGAGGCCCGCTTGGCCTCAGAGTGATGGACCACGGCAAGCACTACTTTTCCGCTAAGGCACCGTTTACCACTCTCGAACAGCTGCAGCAGGCGGAAGAGAAAACAAAAGCCACCGGGCTGAACTGGGCCGTTTTTTACAGTGAACGGCTGCAGGTGGAATGCGCAGGCTTTGCCGAGCAGCTGATCAACGAGGGAGCGATTGGAGAAGTCATTCAGGTGCTTGGTACTGGTCCGCACCGGTTGAATATAGCGTCGCGTCCGGAATGGTTTTTTCAAAAAGAGCCCACCGGAGGTATTGTATGCGACATTGGGAGCCACCAGATTGAACAGTTTCTCTGGTTCAGCGGCGCCCGGGACGCCGAGGTGCTCAGCAGTACAGCGGCAAATATGGCGCACCCGGAGCATCCGGAATTTGAGGATTACGGTGATGCCCACTTCCGGGGAGACAATGGAGCGGTGCACTACTTTCGTGTGGACTGGTTTACGCCGGATGGATTAAGTAACTGGGGGGACGGCCGAACAATAATCCTGGGTACAGAAGGGTATATAGAACTCAGAAAATACGTGGACCTTACAGACAGCTCGCACGGCGAGCGGCTGTATCTGGTTAATCAGGGCGGCGAAAGAAAATATGATGTAGAAGGGAAAGTAGGATTCCCTTATTTTTTCCGGCTGGCAAAAGACGTGGTGCACGGCACAGTGACAGCCATGCCGCAGGAGCATGCGTTTAAAGCGGCAGAACTAAGCCTGAAAGCACAAAAACAGGCAATAAAGATTAAACGGTAGCAGGAGGTTAAAAGAAATGGAACAGGCATGCCGGATCGTCCTGGCGGGCGCAGCAGGATACGGGGAATTATATTTGCAGACATTAATAGAACAAAACCGCCTTTCCTGGCTGGTGGGCGTGGTCGACATTTTTCCGGAAAACAGCTCTTTTTATCAGGAAATTCAGGCGGCAGACATTCCGGTATACGAATCACTGGAGGATTTTTACGCCGAAAAGGAAGCAGAATTAGCAGTAATTGCGACACCTATTCACCTTCATGCCGCTCAGGCAATTGCAGCGATGAAGGCTGGGAGCCACGTACTCTGCGAAAAACCAGCTTCGGCCTCGTGGGAGGAAGCAGAAGAAATGCGCCGGGTGCGCGATGAAACCGGAAAATTTTTAGCGGTAGGCTTTAACTGGTCGTTTAGTAACGCCATGTTCGAGTTCAAGGAAGACATTCAGGCAGGTAAGTTTGGAAAGCCGCTCCACGGCAGTGCCCTGGTGCTCTGGCCTCGAAATGAAGCGTATTACGGCCGCTCCAGTTGGGCCGGCAAAAAGCTTGGGGCAGGCGGCGCTCCGATTTTTGACAGCGTGGCAAATAACGCTACCGCCCACTTTATGCATAATTTGTTTTACGTGCTCGGGGATACAAAAAACGAAAGCGCAAAAATAAATACTCTGGAGATGGAAGTGTACCGTGCCAACCCGATTGAGACATTTGATACATGTGCACTCCGGGCGGTAACTGATAAAGATGTGGATCTGACATTTTTTGCTTCACATGCGGTTGAAAAAGAAGTGAATCCTTCCTTTTATATGGAGTTTGAAGATGCGGTAATTTCCTACGAATGGGGGAGCCCGGTGAAAGCGTTGTGGCACAGCGGGGCAGAAAAAAGCTATAATGATCCTGAGAGTGAACATATGCATAAACTGGATGTATGTATCGATGCGGTGCTCGGGCATTCCCAGGATATCCGCTGCGGCCTGGAAGCGTCTTACTCTCATCTGCTGACCATTGAAAGCGTGCATAAGGCGTTTCCGGACAGCTATGCGTTTGCAGAGGAGGAGAAACAAGTGGACGCCTCCCTCGGTTTGACGTATGTACCGGGACTTGCCGAGGTGCTTGAAACCTGTTACGCAGAGAGAAAGCTTCCGGTGGAAACTACAGCAGCCTGGGCACGGGAAAAGAAAATGCTGAGCATTAACGACGCCCGCTATCCGTATTGAATATGCGTTATACAAGGGGGACAAAAGCATGCTTCAGGAAGAAGAGCTAAAGCACCAGAAAATGCGAAAATGGATAATTCAAAAAGGAAAAAGCCCCAGGGTGGAACTGTTAAACCTGGGGGCAAGAGTCCAGCGGATATGGGCGAAGGGCCGTAATGGAGTTGAAGAAAATATTCTGCTCAGCTACGCAGGGGCGGAGCAGTACGAGCGGGACAACATCTTTCTCGGTGCAGTCGTCGGCCCGGTGGCTGGTCGTATTCCCGAAGGACGTATGAAAGCAGCCGATGCAGAGTATCCCTTAACTACAAATGAAGGCAGGCATCATTTGCACGGAGGAGACGGCGGTTTTGGCAATGTCTACTGGGAAGCAGAGCCCGGTGAAAACGAGCAGCAGGCATGGGTACGTTTTTCGATCTCCAGAGCGGACGGCACTGACGGCTACCCTGGAAACGTGAAGGCTTCTGTCACATACATTGTGGACGCTGGCGGCGATTTTACCGTCGAGTATGAAGGAGAGTCAGATACTGATACGTGGTTCAGCCCGACCCAGCATATGTACATAAATCTGAGCGGAAATAACAAGCGTCCGGTCACAGAACAGTACGCTGAGATTCATGCCTCGGAGGTTCTGGAGCTTGATAGAGAGCTGATTCCTACAGGAAAGCTTCTTCCAACAGCGGGAACGCCCTTTGAATTAAACGGAGACAAACCGCTAGGCGAACATATTAACAGCTCTCATGAGCAGGTGCGTGACGTAGCTGGCGGCATCGACCATTTCTTTATCCTCGAAGAAGGGAAAGAACCACAGGCAAGTGTATGGGATGAGTCTTCAGGACGGAGACTTGATATTATCACAAGCGCCCCGGGAGCTGTAGTGTATACATCAAACGGTATGCCTGAACAGGATTTTGAAGCGGGTCCCGGAGAAAAGTACCGCGGCATCTGCATCGAAACCCAGCAGCTGCCGGTGGATTTTGCTCATTTAGGAAAGCCGACTGCATATCTTAAGGCAGAAAAACATTTCCAAAGTTCTACGACCTTTCGATTGAACACACGATAGCAAAAACAAAAACAACTCCTAAGGAGTTGTTTTTTAATGAATTTTAGTATAGTCCCTTTGGTTTATTCTGAAATTGAGAGTGAATTTCTTAAATTAATAAGACTTACGATTTGAAAGCGCTTAAAATGATAACAAAGCAGTAGAGATCAGATGTTTCCTTGCTGAAAAAATAGAAAGGGGTTTCTTATATGAAAAAGTGGAAATGGGCCCGGGCTGGAACAATAGCAGTAACTTCTTCGGCACTGCTGACACTTGCCGGCTGCGGCGGGAGCGGAAGCACTTCATCAGAATCAACAGAAGCGAATGCAGAAGAAACACAGACATTAACACTTGCACATATTCACAACGATGCAAGTCCTGTATATCAAAGCCTTGAAGATTTTGCCGATAAAGTGGAAGAAAAAACTGACGGAAGCGTAGAGGTGGATATTTACGCAGAGGGGGTACTTGGCGGAGAAACGAAAGTAATGGAACTGGTGCAGAACGGGGTTATTGATTTTGCCAAGGTGAACGGCGGGGTCGTGGAAAGCTTTGATGAGCAGTTCTCTGTCTTCAGCCTTCCGTATATATTTTCAAGCAACGAACAATTCCGCTCATTTATGGAAACGGATACAATTGACAATATGTACAACGATTTATCAGAAGCCCAGCTCCGCGGTATTACTTACTACGATGCAGGGGCCCGGAGCTTTTATACACGGGATACAAAAGTAGAAAGCCCGGAGGACCTTCAGGGGCTGAAAATCCGGACAATGACCAACGTCACTTCGATCGAAACAATGGAAATGCTTGGAGCCTCACCGACGCCGCTTGCGGCAACTGAAGTTTACACCTCTCTGCAGCAGGGGGTCATTGACGGAGCGGAAAGCAGTCCGATTGCTTTAACGGACGCCAACCACGGGGAAGTGGCAAAGCAGTTTTCATTCGATGAGCACACACGTATACCGGACTTTCTCATTATGAGTGATAATACGTGGCAGGAATTAAGTGAGGAAGAACGGACGGCCATCCAGGAAGCCGGGGAGGAAACGACGGAAACGCATAACGAGCGCTGGGATGAGATGATTGAAGAAAGCATGCAGCAGGCAGAAGAGGAAATGGGCGTTGAATTCTCTTATCCTGATCAGGAACCGTTCCGGGAAAAGGTAGAGCCTCTCATTGAGGAACGACGGTCGGAAAGTCCGGATGTTGATAATGTGATCAGCGAAATTGAGGCAATGGAAGAAGAATAAGTGGACAGGTAAGGGGTGAGGAGCATGCAGGCAGTAAAAAAGAGTATCGACATGGTGCTTTTAGTTATTACGAGCGCCCTGGTTATATTTCTGACTGTAGCAGCGATATGGCAGGTATTCACGAGATTTGTGCTTGGGGATCCGAGTATTATTACAGAAGAAGTACTGCGTTTTTCATTAATCTGGATTGCCTTTTTAGGCGGAGCGTACGCTTTTGGCCAGGACGAGCATTTAGCCATTTCCTTTTTAAGAGACAAAATTACCGGAAAAGCCCATCTGGGGCTCCGGTGGCTGATTGACCTGATTGTGATTGGTTTTGCGCTGTTTGTTCTGGTGATTGGCGGCTATACGATCGCAAGCGCGACGATGGCGGAGCTTTCACCTATTTTGAGAATTCCAATGGGATTGATTTACGGCATACTTCCGGTAAGCGGGGTCATCGTTATTTTCTATCAAATTTACAACATGATGAACCGCCGGGAAGTGGAAGCGCCCCGTATTGAAGAAAAGGGGGATCATAAATGGATGTAGCTGTTTGGACCGGCATTATACTATTTGGATTGTTTTTCTTATTCTTATTTATTGGTGTGCCAATCGCGGTAAGCATTGCAGCCGCAACATTTGCCGCTGCGCTGCTGATTTTATCGGTGGATGCATCGCTTCTTGCGGTGTCTCAGCAGCTAATTACCGGGGTGGACAGCACCGTGCTTCTCGCTCTTGTATTCTTTATGCTTGCGGGAAGCATTATGAACAACGGAGGTATTGCTCTACGGCTGATTAACCTGGCAAAGCTGATCGGCGGGCGGATGGCCGGCTCGCTTGCTCATACAAATATTATCGGTAACACTCTGTTTGGGGCCATTTCGGGCTCGGCAATTGCCGCTGCGGCTTCGATGGGAAGAATCATGCACCCCCAGCAGGAAAAAGAAGGCTATTCTTCTTCCTATTCTGCGGCAGTTAATATTGCTTCGGCGCCGACCGGGCTCATCATTCCGCCAAGCGGTATGCCGATTATCTATTCGCTGTTAACTGGTGGAACATCCATTGGCGCTTTGTTTATCGCCGGATACCTGCCGGGACTCCTGATGGTCGGATTGTTAATAATTGTTGCATATATTCTTGCCAAGCGGGCGAAGTACCCCGTCGCTGATAAAACAGGAGGCGGCGAAGCGGTAAAAATTATCTGGCAGGCCGTGCCGAGTTTGTTTTTGATTGTAATCGTGATCGGCGGTATTGCCGGTGGAATATTTACAGCTACAGAAGGCGCAGCAGTAGCAGTATTCTACGCGCTTCTGCTTTGCTTAGTTTACCGCAGTCTTTCACTCTCTGATTTTCCAAAGATTTTGAAGGAGACTGTTTCCTATTCGGGCATTATCCTACTTTTGATCGGTGCGTCGACGGCCATGAGCTGGGTGCTTGCGTACGCGGAGATTCCGCAGTCGCTCACTAACGCCATGCTTTCCGTCACTAACAACACCATCATTTTATTACTTATTATGCTTTTGATTTTGTTAGTCGTTGGTACGTTTATGGATGTAGCGCCGGCCCTGCTGATTTTCACACCTATCATGTTCCCGGTGGCCACAGAGATGGGCATTCACCCGGTACACTTTGGGATGATTATGGCAATGGCACTTGCAATCGGGGTTACGACGCCTCCGATTGGAACTGTGCTGTTTATCGGCAGCAGTGTCAGTAAAGTACCAATTGAAAAAATTATACCAAAGCTGATGATGTTTTATGTGCCGCTTGTCGCAGCACTGGTCTTAGTGGCATTCATTCCAGAAATCAGCTTGTTCCTGCCAAGGCTGTTCGGCCTGGTGGAATGACAGCGTGCAAAGCAGTTCTGCGTAAAGCAGGGCTGCTTTAGTAATAAAATAAGCCTTAAAATTGATACCAATAAATATATAGTGAATTTCATTTGTTTTATTTTGTTTTATGTTTGTTTTTGCCGTTATTTATGATAGGATGAATGTATGAAAACGCTTAAAGAAGATTAATGGAGGGTGAAAAATGATTACAAACGTTAAAAAGGTGAAAAACCTCTGGAACGAGAACGAAGCATCCAGGTTTAAAACCGGCGTAGAACAGCTTCGCTATCGTTCCAACCTATTGGGACAGGATCGTTCGGTATGCAACTGGGGCGGCGGAAATGCGTCATTAAAAACCACGGAAAAAGATTTCCGGGGCCGGGATATTGAAGTAATGTGGGTAAAGGGGAGCGGTTCGGACCTTGCAACGATGGAAGAAAAACACTTTACCGCTTTGAGCATGGAAGATATCCGCCCGTTAATGGAGCGCGAAGAAATGCCGGATGAGGAGATGGTCGCCTACCTGCGTCACTGCATGATTGATCCAGGCCATCCGCGTTCATCCATTGAAACGCTTCTCCATGCTTTTCTGCCTTTTAAACACGTAGATCATACGCACCCGGATGCCATCATCAGTATTTGCTGCGCAGACAACGGCAAGGATATTGCCCGGGAAATATTCGGGGACCGTTTTGTCTGGGTGCCATACGTACGCCCGGGATTCACACTGTCCAAAATGATCGCCGAAGGCGTACAGAACAATCCGAATGCAGAAATGGTGCTGATGGAAAAGCACGGTCTGGTTACATGGGGAGAAACCTCGAAAGAAAGTTACGACCAGACGATCGAAGTAATTCAGGAAGCAGAAGACTACATTGTAAAAACGCAGGAAAGTCAACAGACTGTGTTTGGAGGCGAACATACGAAGGCGTTGCCGGAGGAAGAACGAAAAGAACTGCTTGCCGGAGTCATGCCGGTTATTCGCGGAGCAGTAAGTGACCATAAAAAAATGATCCTTTCTTACTCGGACGATGAAGCGGTGCTCGAGTTTGTGAACAGTAAAGACGCACCTGAGCTTTCCCAGGTGGGGGCTGCCTGCCCGGACCATCTCGTGCACACGAAACGAACACCTCTGTTTGTTGATTGGAAACCATCGGAAGGAAAAGACGTCCTGATTGAAAAAATAAAAACAGGAGTAGAGACATACAAGCAGGAATACACCAAGTACTTTGAAAGAAATAAAAATGAAGGCGACACAATGTTTGAGCCGGCGCCCCGGGTGATTTTGATTCCAGGCGTGGGCATGGTCAATACCGGCAAGGACAAACGAATGGCCAACGTAAGCGGAGCGCTTTACCACCGGGCGATTGCTGTCATGAAAGGAAGCACGGCTCTTGGATCGTTCGTTTCCCTGTCGGAAAATGAATCCTATAACGTGGAGTACTGGCCGCTCGAGCTTTATAAGCTTTCACTTGCTCCGCCGGAAGCAGAGTTCTCAAGACAGGTGGCATTTATTACTGGAGGAGCCGGCGGAATCGGTTCGGCAGCCTGCCGCGAATTGCTTGGAGACGGTGCTCATGTGGTGATTGCCGATTTGAACGCTGACGGAGCTAAGGAAAAAGCGGAGGAATACACTCAGGCGTACGGAGAAGATAGAGCCTATGCTGTAGCAATGGATGTCACCTCTGAAGAAGCTGTCGCGGCTTCCTTTAAAGAAGCGGCTCTGCAGTACGGAGGCGTGGATATCATCGTGAATAACGCCGGCCTGGCTTCTTCAAGCCCGCTTGATGAAACGACGCTGAAGCAGTGGCAGCTGAATATGGATGTGCTCGGCACCGGCTACTTCCTGGTGGCCCGTGAAGCGTTCACTCAGATGAAGGCCCAGGGGACTGGTGGAAACATGGTGTTTGTCGGATCTAAAAACTCAGTATACGCCGGAAAAAATGCGGCAGCCTACAGCTCGGCAAAAGCGCTTGAAGCCCATCTTGCCCGCTGCATCGCAGCCGAAGGCGGGGAGTACGGTATCCGCGTGAACTCTGTCCTGCCGGACGCCGTGCTGCAGGGATCCAAAATCTGGTCCTCTTCGTGGAAGGAAGAACGGGCGGCGGCCTACGGTATTGATCCCGACGAGCTGGATGAGCACTACCGTAAGCGCACAACGCTTCTCGTTAATATTTATCCGGAGGATATTGCAGAAGCGATTGCTTTCTTTGCTTCAACGAAATCAGAAAAAACGACTGGGTGCATGCTGACCGTAGACGGCGGTGTACCAGCGGCCTTTACACGCTAAAGGAAACAAGGAGCGACCCGCAGGCCCCCCCGGCGGGCCTGCCCCTCTTGTAAAAAGAAGAGAGACAGCGGAATGGCACTGGTGCGGTCCGTTTTTGAAATAGAGATAGGAGGATAACACATGAGTGATCGTCATTATACATTATTCGAAGAACAGCAGCAGGCAAGGGGCATTGACCTCGAAGCAGTGAAAAAGAAGCTTCAGAAGCTGCAGGTCGAAACCCCTTCCTGGGGCTTTGGAGATTCCGGCACCCGTTTTAAAGTATTCCAGCAGGAAGGCATACCCCGCGATCCTTTTGAAAAACTAGAGGACGCCGCCCAGGTGCACAAGCACACTGGTTCAAGCCCTTCAGTGGCGATTCATATTCCGTGGGATAAAGTGGATAATTACAAAGATTTGAAAGCGCACGCACAAAGTCTTGATGTAAGTATTGGAGCAGTGAACCCAAACCTGTTTCAGGATGACGATTATAAATTCGGGAGCCTGACCAATACTGATCCGTCGATCCGCCGGAAGGCGCTCGATCATCTGCTTGAATGCATTGACATCGCCCGGGAAGTAGACTCTAATGTGTTAAGCCTCTGGTTTGCCGACGGCACCAATTATCCGGGACAGGCGGACTTTCGAAAGCGGAAAAACTGGATGCTTGAAGGGCTGAAAAGCATGTATGATGCGATGGATGATTCGATGCGCATGCTGATTGAATACAAGTTTTTCGAACCGGGATTTTATCATACTGATTTTGCAGATTGGGGTATGGCATTTAACGCAGCCAACAAACTTGGCAGCAAAGCGGAAGTGCTGGTGGATACCGGACACCATCCGCAGGCGACTAACATTGAGCACATTGTGGCATACCTGCTCGATGAGCAGAAGCTGGGCGGTTTTCACTTTAACAGCCGCAAATATGCAGATGACGATCTTATTGTCGGTGCCCATGATCCGTATGAAGTATTCTTGATTCTTCAGCAGATTGTGCAGGCTGAGGAAGACCCGGACCCGGCAGTTCGTCAAAACGCAGAAAACATCGCGTATATGCTTGACCAGTGCCACAACCTGGAACCGAAAATTCCGGCCATGATCCGTTCAATTGAAAACGTTCAGACAATGTATGCCAAGGCGTGCCTGGTGAATTTGGAGGAGCTCAGGACCGCTCAGGAAAAACAGGATGTACTCGGGGCCGAACGCGCGATCCGGTCCGCCTTTGAAGCTGATGTTACACCGCTTCTCGAAGCGTTCCGTGAAGAAAAGGGCGCTTCGGTGAAGCCGATGGACGCTTATCACGCCAGCGGCTACGGAGAAAAAATCCTCTCCCGCGGCAAAGGTGGTGCCAGCTGGTGAGTGTACTCGCGTTCGATTTAGGGGCAGGCAGCGGAAGAGCCGTGCTTGGCTGGATCGAAGCCGGGCGTCTCGAAACCATGGATGTGCACCGTTTTAAAAATGAACCGGTACGGGTAAACGGCCGGTTTCACTGGGACATTTACCGTATTTTTCACGAGTTGAAGGAAGGCATTCGTGCGGCTTACGAAGAGCGGCAGGACATTGAAAGCATCGCCATCGACAGCTGGGCGGTCGACTTCGGCTGTGTAGGAAAAGACGGAGAGCTTCTGCGTCACCCGTACCATTACCGCGATGCTCATACAGACGGGGTGATGGAGCAGGTAACGGAGCGTATCGGTAAGGAGTTTATTTTTGAACACACCGGCATTCAGTTTCTGCCATTTAACACTATTTATCAGCTTGAAGCGATGGTGCAGGCCAACTCCCCTGTTTTAAAGGAAACGCGGACGCTTTTAATGATTCCTGATCTGCTGCGCTATTTTTTAACAGGAGAAATGAAGAGCGAATTTACAAATGCGACCACTACTCAGCTGTTTAACCCCCGGACGATGGACTGGGACGAAGATCTGTTAAAGGCCATCGGAATCCCCAGGGAATGGATGGCTGATGTGGTGATGCCGGGCACACGGGTGGGAGAACTGCGTGAAGATCTGCAGCAGGAGCTGCAGGTGCCGGCAATTCCTGTGTATACAAGTGCTGAACATGACACGGGGGCAGCGGTGGCCGGGGTTCCCGCAGAATCCTCCTCTTTTGCTTATTTGAGCTGCGGTACGTGGTCGCTGATGGGCACAGAGATCGAAGAACCAAATACAACTCCAGAAGCGTTTGAATGGAATTTCACCAATGAAGGCGGCGTGGAGCGGACCTTCCGGCTGCTGAAAAACATTATGGGGCTGTGGATTTTCGAGGAGTGCCGGCGCGCCTGGCGCGGCGATGATGCTTCCCATGAAGCGCTGCTTGAACAGATGGAAGAGGCACCGGCCTTTCAGTCTTATATTGATCCGGACGACCTTCAGTTTCTGCATCCGGCAGACATGCCTGCCCAAATTCAGGAGTACTGCCGCAAGACCGGCCAGAAAATACCTGAAACCAAAGGGGAAATCGTGCGGTGCATTATGGAGAGTCTCGCCATGAAATACCGGCATGTGCTCGAGCGCACGGAGCAGCTCTCCGGCCAGTCTTTTTCCGGACTGTACATGGTGGGAGGCGGCATTAAAAACACCTACCTTTCCCAGTTTACAGCGAACGCACTGGGGCGTAACGTGTGGGCCGGACCGAAGGAAGCGAGTGCCCTCGGTAATATTACGGTGCAGCTGACCGCGGCGGGAAAAATTAAAAACCGCCACGAGGCGCGCAAATATATTCGCAAAGCAGTAGAAGTAAACGCCTTTTCCCCGAAAGAGCACGCTGCGTGGAATACGGAATATGAGTTGTTTTGTGAAAGGACAGGGCTTGGAAACGGTTTATCCAAAGCAAAAAAAGCGTAATGAGAAAGGTCTCCGGAGTTCTGGTCCGGGGACTTTTTGTATAGAACAGTAAAACCGTATATACTATATGTAAACGATTACCAAAAGGAGATGAAGCTATGAACATCGCGTTGCAGCTTTACACGCTTCGAAACGAGCTTGAAGAGGATTTTATCGGTACGCTCCAGCAGGTAAGGACCATGGGGTACAAAGCGGTGGAGCTGGCCGGCCAGAACGGCGGCTTCGGTACGGAGGAACTCGCGGGAACGATGAAAAATATTGGCCTGCAGATAGTATCAAGCCATGTGCCGTTTGAGGAGCTGCAGGATGACTTGGACGGGGTAATAGAAAAGCATCTGGCGCTTGGATGCCGCCACATTGTGTGCCCCTATCTCGATGAAGAAAAACGCTCGAGCCTGAAAGCCTATAAGCAGACGGCAAAGGAACTAAACAGGATCGGAAAAGCGTGCAGGAAGGAAGGCATCACATTTTCGTATCATAACCATGATTTTGAGCTGCTTGCGCTTGAAGGGCGCCTGCCGTTTGAAGTAATGCTTGAGGAAATGAAACCGGAGCACGTGCAGGTGGAGCTTGATACATACTGGGTACAGAAGGCAGGGGAAGATCCTTTTGTCTGGATGGAGCGGCTCAGGGACCGGCTTTCACTTGTGCATATTAAAGATATGACTGCAGACGGCGAGGAATTTTTTGCTGAGCTAGGCGAAGGAAAAATGGATATTGAAGCTATTATGAAAGAAGCAGAGGAATCCGGGGCTTCCTGGCAGATCGTGGAGCAGGACGCTTCGCGGCGGAAACCGCTGGAAAGCGTACGTATAAGCATGGATTATATTCAGAATACATTTGTTTAAAGAAACGGCAGCCGAGGTAGAGAACTATCAAGGAGGACGATAATTATGCCATCCGCATTTGATATTTCAGATAAAACAGGCCAGGGTCTGGCCGTAGACGATTTTGTTGAACGCATGCGCCCCACGTACCGGGAGAAAATGGAGCCCTGGCAGGCTGCTTTTTCCTGGAAGCATCACCCGGAGGATAAGCTGCTCGCCCTGCAGTCGCGGGATGACCTGCACTGCGCTATTCTCGCCTCCGACTGGTGCGGGGACGTGCACCGGAACTTTCCGGTAATTGTGGAAGTGATGCGAAAAGCCGGCGTCCCGGTGGAAGTGTTTATTCAGGAGGAACATCCGGATTTTATCGATCAATTCCGGACCCTCGGAGGCACATCGGTGCCAAAAGTGGTCGTTTCTGACGAACATGGAAAGGTTTATTTCAGCTGGGGGCCGAGGCCCGCCTTTATCCAGGAGCCGATGAAGCATTTTAAAAGCCTTGGCCTGACAGAAAATGATGAAACGTACGCAGATGAACGCTCAGCAGCATACGAAAGTATTTTTTCGAGATACGGTGACGACGCCGATTATCAAAAGCTGGTCGTATACGAACTCACTAATCTGCTCGAGCAGTGCTGACGATCCTCATAAAAAAGCCCGTGCCTTTTCAGGTACGGGCTTTTTCTGCGCGGCCGAGCGTTGGTTCGAGCGTAAGCTCCACGTTTCCCTGGATGGCCCGGGAAATCATACAGGCTGTTTCCGCTTTTTCAATCAGCTTCTGCGCTTTTTCCATCTGTTTGTCGGAAGCGTCGGTTTCGAGGGTGATCACCGGGCGATGGATGATTTCTTTATACGTGAACACGCCGTTTGTGACATCCACGAGGCCTTCACTCGTATGCGCCATAGAGGCTACGGGAAGCTCTGCTCGTTCAAGCATGGCACCGAGCGTGATGATATAGCACGTGGCTGCAGCGCCCAGGAGCATTTCATCAGGGTTTGTGCCAATCCCCGGCCCGTCCATTTCCCTGGGAATAGAAATATCCGTTTTCAGCTGGCCGGCATCAATGGAGCCGACGGCATTGCGGCCGCCGGGCCAATCCGCCGTTAAATGGAATTGTTCGATAGCCATAACTTATCCCTTCTTTATAAAAAGTCTTTCCCTGAGGATAAAAAATAAAAAAAGGAAAAGCAAAAAAATTGCCTGCAGCAGGTTTCAAATAAAAGGAAAAGGTCTATGGAAGAGTATGCGATAAAACGGGAGGCTTACACATGAAGAAGGTATTACTTACAGGAGCGGCAGGAACGATCGGTACCGTACTCAGAAGCTATCTATCGAAGCGTTTTGACATTGTACTGACAGATGCGAAAGCTCCGGAGGATTTAACAAGCGAAGAAACGTTCATGGAAGCAGATATTACGAATAAAGCGGAGGTCCGCGAGCTGATGCACGGGGTGGATGCGGTTATCCATCTGGGAGGTATCCCGGTTGAGGTGGACTTTGAATCAATTGAGCAGGTGAACATAACAGGTACGTTTCACGTGATGGAGGCAGCAGCCGAGGCAGGCGTCGAACGATTGATTTTTGCGAGCAGTATCCATGCGGTCGGTTTTTACCCGGCGGACGAATGGGTGGACGAAGCCTCACCAGTGCGGCCCGACACGCTGTATGGAGTCAGTAAAGCTTACGGGGAAGCGCTCGGGCGTTATTATCACGATAAATTTGGGTTGAAAGGCATTGGGGTGCGGATCTGTAATTTTCAGGACCGGCCGGCGTCCGAACATGATTTGGAAAACTGGTTCAGTCCCCGTGATGCAGAACGCTTATTTGAAGCAGCGCTCACATGCGCATTGCCTGAGTATCTGATTGTTTACGGTATTTCAAACAACACCCGGGCGAAATTTAAAAACACCCGGGCAAAAGAGATTGGCTACGAGCCAGGGGAGAATGCAGAGGATTACGCCGGTGAAGTGGAGGCAGGGAGCCATCCGAAAAAAGGAGGAGACTTTACGGCGAAGGACTTCGGAAAAGAGAACGGACGGTGAGACGAATGCAGGAAGCAGAGCTGAAGGTTTTAGGGGGCGAAGACGCTGAAGCATATGCAGAGCTTCGGATGCAGGCTTTGAAGGAGAGTCCGGAGGCTTTTGCTTCAACCATGGAAGAGGAAAGACAGAATCCGGACCTGGTCCGGAAATATAAAGAAAGGCTGGAGGGGAGCCAGTCTTTTACATGGGGCATCGAAGCGGGAAACGAGCTTGCAGGTGTCATCACCCTGCTCCCGATGCAGATGCAGAAGCTTCAGCACAAGGCGACGATTCTGGCTATGTATGTAAAGCCTGCCTTCAAGGGACACGGATTTGGAAGCCTACTCGTAGAAGCTGCTTTGAAGCAGGCAGATAAAGACGGAGTCGAACAGGTGCAGTTAACCGTTGTGAGTGAAAACAAGCCTGCGCTTCGACTGTACGAGGCCTGCGGCTTTTCTGTTTTTTCAACAGAAAAAGAAGCGATGAAAACAGCAGACGAATACGAGGACGAGCACTGGATGGTTCGTTTTTTAAAAAATTAAAAAATATTTAAAGTTCCATAGTTTTCCACTTCAGCTTTCCGTATAATAAATAATATTATTTATTATCTCAAAGTTTAAATGGAAGGGAAGTGAGAGCATGGGATCCTGGAAAGCATACCGGTTTCCGGTAATTATGCTTATTGCTATTATCATTGGAAGCATAGCAGGTTTTGTTTGGGGCGAAGACGCCATGGTAGTCCAGCCACTCGGTGATTTGTTTTTAAATATGATGTTTACTATTGTAGTGCCTTTGGTATTTTTCTCCATTGCTTCAGCCGTAGCGGTCATGGATTCGGTGAAGCGGCTCGGCCGTATTCTGGGTTCAATGATGATTGTTTTTATTATAACCGGCATTATTTCTTCCTGCCTTATGCTGGCAGCTGTTGTAGTTTTTCCTCCTGCAGAAAACGTAAGTGTGAGCGAAGAGCAGCCATCTCAGCAGGAGGAAGAGGGCTCGTTTGCTGATCAGCTTGTAGAAACATTCACAGTGTCTGATTTTATAGATATCTTTTCAACTGAAAATATGCTCGCTCTAATTATATTTGCAATGCTTGTTGGCGTGGCTACAGGTTTATCGGGGGAAGCTGGAAAGCCATTTGCCCGTTTTTTACAGAGCGGCTCGGAAGTGTTCATGAAAATAGTGGCTCTGGTTCTTTATTACGCACCAATTGGGTTAGGGGCGTATTTTGCAGCATTGGTAGGGGAGTACGGCCCCCAATTGATTGGTGAATATGCTAAGGCGGTAGCAGTTTATTATCCAGTCGCTATTTTATATTTTATTGTTGGTTTTTCTTTTTATGCGTGGGTGGCTGGAGGAAGGCAGGGCTTCAGACGTTTTTGGAAAAATATCTTTGCACCTGCAGTAACTTCACTTGGTACAGCCAGCAGCGTAGCATCTCTGCCGGTGAATTTAAATGCAGCCAGAAATGCCGGTGTGCCAAAAGATATAAGAGAAACAATACTTCCTATCGGCGCTACCATTCATATGGATGGTTCCTGCTTATCCGCCATATTAAAAATAGCTTTTGTATTCGGTGTTTTTCAAATGGAATTTACCGGCCTAGATACATATTTAACTGCTATCGGCATTGCCCTGCTAAGCGGAATGGTGATGAGTGGGGTGCCCGGCGGAGGGTTTATTGGAGAAATTATGATTGTTACGCTTTATGGCCTGCCTATCGAAGCCTTGCCTATTATTACTGCCATTGGTATTGTTGTTGATCCTCCCGCGACGACTGTAAATGTTGCGGGCGATAATGTTTCAAGTATGCTTGTGGCAAGGTATCTAGAAGGTAAAAATTGGATGAATGTCCACTTCTAGACCTTGGTTTTCCTTTGTATTTTACAGGGAAGAACGAAGCAGGAGGGATAACAATGAAAATTCAGGCAGCGGTGGTCAGTGAAAAAGCTGGCGCCATTCAGCATACAGAAGCAGAACTCGATGAACCGAAAACAGGAGAAGTGAGAGTGAAAATTGCTGCAGCCGGCATTTGTCATACCGATCTCGGCGTGCAGCAGCAGGAGATCCCGACACCGCTTCCGATTGCTTTAGGGCATGAAGGAGCAGGCGTAGTGGAAAAGGTCGGTGACGGAGTCCAGGACGTAGAGCCCGGCGACCACGTGGTTATCACATTTTCGCACTGCGGAACGTGCCGTAACTGCCGGGAAGGACATCCCGGGGCATGTGAAAATTTTAATGCCTTAAACTTCGGAGGCACGATGAACGACGGCACCCGCCGTCTTCACAGTGGAAACAGTGAAGTGTCTTCTTTGTTCGGGCAGGGTTCGCTTGCCACCTTCGCTGTGACGCCCGTCAATAATGTGGTAAAAGTACGCAGTGATGTAGATATCCGTCTGCTTGGCCCTTTAGCCTGCGGTGTCCAGACTGGTGCAGGAACGGTTCTCAGCCGCCTGAACGTAGGCGTCGGCGATACGATAGTCGTTTTTGGTTGCGGAGGAGTCGGTATGAGTGCCGTTATGGCCGCACATCTCGCCGGAGCCCTGCAGGTCATCGCCGTAGACGTCAATGAAGAACGTCTGGAGATGGCGAAAGAGCTCGGAGCAACGCATACGATCAATGGTAAAAAGGAAGACGTGGTTGAAAAAGTGAAGGAGTGGACCGATGGCGGGGCAGATTACGCGCTTGAATCCACCGGAGTAGCTGCTCTGGCAAAGCAGGCGATGGAGGTGCTCCGCTACAAGGGAGAATCGGCCGTCGTTGGTGCCGGTGCGGACACCGAATTTCACGTCCATCAGAACTTCATCGTGCCAAACGCCACCATGTCAGGTGTCGTGGAGGGAGATGTCGTGCCGAAGCTGTTCATTCCGATGCTTGTGGAATACTACAAGCAGGGCAAATTTCCTTTCGATAAATTGATCACCATGTATCCATTTGAAGATCTTGAGCAGGCCCTTGAAGATATGAAAGCAGGTAAAACGATCAAACCAGTAATCACATTTGAATAGCAGATGGAAGCTGCGCAGATATGCGCGGCTTCTTCTTAATGTAAAAAAGGAGGTTTCACATGGAACGAATAGCGATTGATATGGATGAAGTAACGGTAAATACGCTGCCCACGCTGCTACATAGGTTTAATAAGGATTACGGGCACAGTGTTACCGCTGAAGACCTCAAAGGTATGAAGCTTGAAGCGCTGCACCCGGAGCTTCATGATGAGATTAAAGCTTATTTCTACGAGCCGTCTTTTTTTCGTTATCTGCAGGTCATGGAGGGGGCACCGGAAGTAATCGAACAGCTTGCCGGACAGTATGAAGTGTTTATTACGACAGCAGCGATGGAATTTCCACCATCATTTGCGGCAAAATATGAGTGGCTGAAACATAATCTTTCTTTTTTGGGAGACATGAATTTTGTATTCTGCGGTGATAAAAGTATCATTCATGCAGATTATTTGATAGATGATAACGCCAGGCACTTCGAACGTTTTGCCGGCAAAGGGATTTTGTATACGGCTCCGCATAATATTTATGACACTTCTTATACAAGAGTTGATCACTGGGAAGACATTCGGCGTTATTTTTTAACATAAAGGATCTCTTGTTCCGAAATTGAGAATCGAAGCGCCGACAGGAAGAAAAGCAGAGAAAGGTTGTTGTACAATGAAAAAGGATGTAGAGTAAACCAATATGAAAAGCGTTCGTAGGAGAGAGAAGCATGCAGAATAAACAGACAGGAGAAAGACTGCGGCAGCGGGGACAGCATCTATCAACAGCACAGCTTGCCCTTCTGTTTGCCGGAATCATTATGCTCGCGGTCAATCTCCGGCCGGCATTAACAGGCGTCGGCCCGTTAATCCCGTTAATCCGGGAGGATATTTCCCTGACAAGAGGAACGGCTGGTTTGATTACGACGCTGTCGTTGCTTACATTTGCGGCAGTTTCGCCGTTGGCCCCAAAAATCGGATCAAAAATCGGGCACCAGCGGGCTTTGATGGTTGGTGTTATTGTACTCATTGCGGGTATTGTCATGCGCTACGTGCCCGAGGCTGTATTTTTGTTTTCCGGGAGTCTGCTTGTAGGAGCAGGCATTGCGATGCTGAATGTGCTCCTGCCCGGCGTCATTAAAGAGTCATTTCCACATAACGTCGGTGTAATGACCAGTATTTACACAACTACAATGGTATTAATGGCCGCCATCGGG
The DNA here is from genome assembly GCF_000420725.1 of Marinococcus halotolerans DSM 16375. Lineage (GTDB taxonomy): Bacteria > Bacillota > Bacilli > Bacillales > Marinococcaceae > Marinococcus > Marinococcus halotolerans. The sequence continues at coordinate 83,380 of NZ_ATVM01000006.1, forward strand.
TCAGGAGTTTCGGTGCCGCTTGCAATTGGCGCCGGGCTGGGGTGGCAGTGGTCGCTCCTGTTCTGGGTCATCCCCGCGATAGCAGCGGTGCTGTGCTGGGGATTTGTGCTGAAAAACAGGCAGCTGCAGATGCCGGGCCGCGTGAGGGCGGTGGAGCGAAGCAAGGCCGAAGGATCCATTTGGAAGTCGCCGCTTGCCTGGCAGGTGACACTGTTTATGGGCCTTCAATCCATCGGGTTTTACGTGACCATCACCTGGCTGCCGGATATTTTAAATAACCTTGGAAACATGCCGCTTGCAGCTGCGGGCTGGCTTGTGGCCCTTATGCAGATCGCAAGTCTTCCGGCTACATTTTTAACACCGATTCTTGCCGGCAGATTCCGTAATCAGCAGGGGATTATTGTCGTGATCGGTGTAGTTGCGGTGCTCGGCCTGGTGCTGCTTATGACAAATACATCAACGTTCATGCTCACGATCGCGGTGCTGTTTATCGGTCTAGCGCAGGGCGGAAGCATCAGTCTGGCGCTTGCTTTGTTGAGCATCCGCGCTTCGACGCCGCAGCGGGCTGCAGATTTATCCGGAATGGCCCAGTCGGTAGGTTATTTTATGGCTGCGCTCGGGCCGATCCTCGTAGGAGCTTCCTTTGATGCCTGGGAAACATGGATGCCTGCACTGCTTATTTTAATGATAGTTTCGATTCTGCAGGTAGGCGCCGGTATGGGCGCCGGCCGTAATAAAGAAGTATAAACAGACAAGGCTTTCCAGCAAGGAAAGTCTTTTTTATGTATCACAGATGTGTAAAATATACGGTTACGGGGTATCGATATCAATGGAATAAAAAGAAAGGGGGAAACACGATGGACACGATTTCCATTATTGCGGTCGTTTCACTGGCAGCTGCATTCATTTCTACCGCGATCGTGATCGTAGACGTCCGGAAAAATCCGCAGCCGATGATGGTGATGAATATTGTCTGGCCGCTCACCGTGCTTTACTCCGGGCCGCTCGGCCTGGCTTTCTATTACTATATCGGCCGGAAGGGCCACGGCGACAAGCCGATGTGGCAGTCCACGGTGGCATCCACCAGTCACTGCGGTGCCGGGTGCGCGCTTGGGGATATCGTAGGTATTCCAATCGTCGTGGCGTTAGGCTGGACAATTGCGGGGACCCGGCTGTTTGCCGATTATATCGTGGAATTTATCCTCGCCTACACGTTCGGGATTTTCTTTCAGCTGGCGTCCATCCTGCCAATGCATGAAAACATGAGCAAAAGCCATGGCATCAAACAGGCCGCCAAGGCGGACACGCTGTCGCTTGTCGCGTACCAGATCGGCATGTTTGGTTTTATGGCGCTCGTTCATTTTGTGTTCTTTGCGACTCCGCCGAGTCCGGCCGGCCCGACCTTCTGGTTTATGATGCAGATCGCGATGGTGATCGGATTTTTAACCAGCTATCCGGTGAACTGGTGGCTCGTCGACAAAGGCATCAAGCATGCGATGTAAAAAGAAACAGAAGGCCATATGGTCTTCTGTTTTTTATGCAGATTTTGTCAGCTTGGCCGTGGGATATGATAAGCTTAGTTCATATAAATAATGCAGTGAAGCATACAAAAGGAGAGAGGATCATGCCGGCACGGTTAGCTTATCTGCTCGTCCTGGCGGGGGCGGCATTGTGGGGTACAACGGGGCTGTTTGTACAAAACCTGTATACATATGGATTCACGCCGTGGGAAGTAGTGGGCATCCGCCTGATTTTTTCAGCGGTTATTATTACCCTGTTTTTAAGTATTGTGGAGAGAAGCCTGCTGCGTATCCGCTGGCAGGATCTGCCGCTGTTTGTCGGCACGGGGATTATCAGTATTGCTTTTTTTAACTTTTTCTTTTTCTCCGTGATGGAGGTCTCCGGTATCTCTCTTGCAGTGGTGATGCTGTACACAGGACCGTTGTTTGTGGCCGTTATTGCTAAATTCGTTTTTAAGGAAACGCTGACGGCGGGAAAAATAGCGGCGCTTGTGATTATGATTACCGGATGCATGTATGCCGTGGGGCTGATTCCACTTGGATCTGACAGTATCGCTGCTGCAGCCGTCCTGTTCGGAATTGCTTCTGGTTTCTTTTACGCGCTCTACAGTATTTTTGGAAAGTTTTTAAGCAGCCGGTATCATCCGCTTACCATCACGACCTATTCCATGATCCTCGGCGGTCTGTTTTTACTTCCAGCAAGCCGCCTGTGGGAAAAGGCGGAAGCTTTTACGGAGCCCGGGGTATGGTGGAACGGCATCGGACTTGCGGTGGCAGCGACAACGGTCGCTTATGTAGCATACACAGCCGGCCTCACTCATGTGGAATCCTCGCGGGCCTCCATTCTTTCCATTATCGAGCCGGTGGTGGCGATTATAATTGGCGTGGCCGTTTTTGGTGATTCCTTTACGCTCTGGCAGACCTTTGGCATTGTGCTCGTTTTTGTGGCGATTATTGCTACGGTTTACGGTGATACACTGGTGGGCAGAATAATGGGAAAAGCTTCTTTAAACCGTCAGTCTTAAAAACCAATGTATACTATTATAGGAGGGCGAGCGCATGAACATCCGCGTAATGGAATGGTTTACGGGAAAGCCGGAGGACATATCAGCTGAAAAAGAAAAGCCTGTATTCTCGGCTATTAATAAAACAAAGCGTTCCGAAGAGTCCCTGTATTTATCGAAGACCGGCCTGGAGGGAGATGAACAGGCCGATAAGAAGAGTCACGGAGGCCCGGAGAAAGCAGTTTGTGTATATCCGTGGGAGCATTACGCATATTGGAACAGAACGCTCGAGGAAGCATTGCCGCACGGAGGGTTTGGGGAAAATATTACGGTGCAGAACGGGGTGGAGGAGGATGTGATGATCGGCGATGTTTTCCGTTGGGGAGAAGCAGTCGTGGAAATCAGCCAGCCCCGGGAGCCCTGCTATAAAATTGCGAAACGCCACGGCATTAAAAAACTGCCTCTTTACGTTCGGGAAACAAGCTATTCCGGCTATTATCTGCGGGTGCGCCAGGCGGGTAACGTAGAAAAACGTCAGCCGCTGCATCTGGAAACAAGAACGACCTCGTTAAGTGTCGCTGGCGTAAACCGGATCACCTATCATTCAGAAGATCCGGCAGAAGTTGAAGAAGCGCTGGAGTGTGCTGCCCTCTCAGAGGAATGGAAAAAGTCCCTGCACAAAAAGCTGAATAAGCTAAAAAATAAGCACTGACCCATAAGGGCCGGTGCTTATTTTGTCGCAGAGGGAACGTCGGCGCTGATTCGTTCGGCATGCGCATAAACGTTAAAGGTGGAGCCGCGGATAAACCCGACAGCTGTAATGTTCAAGTCGTCTGCAAGACGGATCGCAAGGTTTGTCGGGGCAGATTTGGATAAAATAATACCCATGCCCATTTTGGCCGCCTTTGTCAGTACTTCCGAGCTTAGCCGCCCACTGAAAACAAGTACTTTATCGCGAACCTGGATGCCGTTCATCAAACAGTATCCGTACAGCTTATCGAGGGCATTATGCCTGCCGATGTCAGAACGGTCGACGATGATGCCTTCTGTATCGCAGATGGCAGCGTTATGCACGCCGCCGGTATTTTTGAACACGACGCTGTTATCCTGCATCTCCTTCATAAATCCGAGACACTGCTCCGGTGTGAGTGTGCGTTTGGTCACAGCTGTTTTCGCTGTCTGGACATCGCTTTGAAAATAAAACTGTCGGCTTTTTCCGCAGCAGGAACCAATCACGCGCTTGGAGTAAAAAGAGGCTTCCTTAACCCGGTTGGAGTTGATGGAAACGTAGACAAAGCCCAGGTCATCGTCGAGAGAAACCGACTCAATCTCCCGGTAAAATAAGATAACTCCTTCGGATGCGAGAAATCCGACGACGAGCTCCTCAATGTGAGTGGGGGTGCATACAAGCGTCGCGAACTCTTCTTCATTTACGACAATTGTCATCGGCTTTTCCAGGGCAACCTGGTCTTCTGCTGCGTAAAGCCCCTCTTCCGGCGAATAGGAGACGACAGGCTGGATGGCGGTGGAACGGTCTGACATAGGCGTGCTCCTTTCAAACCCGTGCCCGGCACGGAGGATAATTATGTGATTATATTTTCATCGTACCATGAGAGACGGAATATACAGAAAAAAATGCACAAAAAGCCTGCATCCTTTTTAAAAGATGCAGGCCGGATGGAGCGGAGTTATCGTTTTTTACCCCAGACTTTTAAATTTTTGAGTCCCGGGATACTGTCATTGTAAAAGACTGGATCAATGCCTTGTTTGCGCTGATTCATATAGTTTTTGAGGGCAGCTGCAGCTATATGACCAAGCAGGGCGATCGCTATAAGGTTGACGACTGCCATTAAGCCCATAAAAAGGTCGGCCATTGCCCAGACAAGCTCGAGGCCGCTTGCTGCACCTAAAAGAACGAACAACAGGAAACAGACGCGGAAGATTTGAACGTAAATGGGTTTGGGAGAAATAAATTCCACGTTCACTTCTCCGTAGTAATAATTCCCGAGCAGAGAGCTGAAGGCAAAGAAGAAGATCGCAAGCGATACGAATGTCTGCGCCCAGCCTCCCAGGTGGAAAGCAAGTGCCTGCTGGGTCAGCTGAATGCCTTCAATGTTTGCCCCGGCGTCTGCGTACGTACCGGAAAGCAGAATGATGAACGCTGTCGCGCTGCAGATAATGAGCGTGTCCGTCAGAACGCCGAGAGACTGAACGAGACCCTGCTTAACCGGGTGGCTCACGTACGTTGTCGCTGCCGCGTTCGGCGCACTACCCATACCAGCCTCGTTGGAAAAAAGACCGCGCTGGATACCGAGCATGAGAGCGCCTCCGACTGTCCCGCCGGCAACTTCGCGTATCCCGAAGGCCTGACCGAAAATCAGCCCGAACACCTGGGGAACGTCGGCAATGTTAATAATCATAATGATGACGGCTACAATAACGTAAAGCGAAGCGAAAATTGGAACGATAATTTCAGCTACTACTGCGATACGTCGGATACCGCCATAAATAATGACACCAATTAAAAGCATGATAGCAATCCCGACGTAAACCGTTGGGATATTATAAGCGCCGTTGAACGCCTGAGCAATTGTGTTGGTTTGCACGCCGTTGAAAATAAAGCCAAAGCAAAGCGTAATCAAAACAGCAAAGATAATCCCGAGCCAGCGGGCGTTCAGCGCCTGCTCCATGTAATAGGCTGGTCCGCCGCGAAAGCCGTCTTTATCCTTTACCTTATACATCTGTGCAAGCGTACTTTCCACAAAACCGGTAGCGGCACCGATAATAGCGATGACCCACATCCAGAAAATAGCGCCAGGTCCGCCGGCACTGATGGCAAGGGCTACCCCGGCAAGGTTCCCGGTGCCGACACGGGCAGCGGTACTGATCGCAAATGCCTGAAAGGCGCTCGTGCCTTTTCTTTCTTTAAAACCGGAACGGTCGGTCCCTTCCTTGAATAACAGAACAAACATTTCTTTAAGCATCCGGAACTGAACAAAGCCGGTACGGATAGTGAAATAAACGCCTAGAATAAGTAAAAGTGCGATTAACAAGTAACTCCAGATCACGTCACTGAGAGATCCTACAAGGTTATAAAACCAAGTATCGGCTGTTAACCAATTTCCCATATGTATCCTCCTTCAATTAAGGTTGCATCTATTATACATTTTTCAAAGGCTCTCCGACACTGTTTTCAAGGAATTCCTGTAAATGATGACAGGAAAAAACTTAAATTGCTCATCAATGACAGTTTTCCAGATGAGTTTTTAAGACGCGAAGGGATTTTTGCTTGATTTTAGAAACGGCCTGCTGGGAGACGTTCATCGCCCGGGCTGTCTCCGCCGTTGTCGATCCTTCAACAAACAAGGCATATAATACCGCTTGTTCCTTTTCCGGCCGCTGTTGAATAACATCGTAAAGCCCCGGGTCTTCAATATGTCCGGCGAGATCATGGGAAAAGCTCCGGGCCTGATCTGTGAAAGCAACAGCCGGAACGAGCGCCTGAGACGTGTCCTCCTCTGTATCCACAGCAAGCGGAAACCGGTCCCGGTGCTTCCTTTCCCGTTTATCATAGTGGACCGCTGCCCAGTAAATTGTTTTCTGCATGAAGACCCGCTTTTTCACATCGAGGAAAAAGGCACGGAAGGCTTCATCGAGCTTGTCTGTATATCCATGCTCCAAAAAATATTGATGGTCCGAGGACTCAAAGAAATGCTGGATGAGCTTTTGCTGATGAAAGGTCGCCGTCAATATGGATGCCTCCTTTTAGGTTGTACGTATAAAAGACATCTTCTGTAAAAAATGACAACCTTTATAAGAACATTTGTTCCTATTATTAGTTGAATAAAAATTATACACAGGGGAATAGGAATAAAGAATAGAAAATTAAAGCGGGAGGGATAGAAATGGGAAACAAAGTATTTATCAGTCCGAATAAGTATGTACAGGGCGTCGACGTTGTTGACGAAGTAGGAACCTATGTTAAAGAAATGGGAAGTAAAGCAATTGTGATCGCAGACGAATTTGTATGGGATCTGGCCGGCAATCGAGTAGTCGACAGCCTCAAGCAGCAGAGCATCGACGCTGTAAACATCACCTTTAACGGCGAAGCCTCCACCGCAGAAATTAACCGTATTACGGAAGAAGCCAAATCGGCTGGGGCAGAAATGATCGTTGCTGTAGGTGGCGGTAAGACGCTCGATACAGCAAAAGGAGTACGTGATCAGATTCCGGATGCCTATTGTGTCATTGTTCCGACAACGGCTTCCACAGACGCCCCAACGAGCGCTCTGTCCGTCATTTATTCAGATGAAGGCGTGTTTGAATCGTACCGTTTTTATTCGAAAAATCCGGATTTAATCGTGATGGATTCCAAAATCATCGCCGGCGCTCCGCCGCGTTTTCTTGCTTCCGGCATTGCGGATGCGATGGCTACATGGGTGGAAGCGCGTATGGCGATTCAGGCGAACGCCAACGCCATGTCCGGTGGGCTTTCCACGATAGCCGGCGCCGCGATCGCGGAAAAATGTGAAGAAACGCTGTTTCAGTATGGCCTCCTCGCCTATGAGTCCAACAAAAGACAGATTGTCACCCATGCTCTTGAGCAGATTGTCGAAGCCAATACGCTTCTGAGTGGCCTCGGGTTTGAAAGTGGCGGTCTTGCGCTTGCGCATGCGATTCACAACGGATTTACTGTTCTCGACGGAGAGGTGCACCACATGACGCACGGGGAAAAAGTAGCCTTTGGCACCCTGAGCCAGCTGACGCTTGAGAACCGTTCGAAAGAGGAATTCGAAAAATATGTGGATCTGTATTACCGCCTGGAGCTGCCGATCACGCTTGAGGATCTGCATCTTGGAGACGCCTCGGAGGATGAATTGATGAAAGTGGCAGAAGCGGCCTTAACCGAAGGAGAAAGCAGCCATAATATGCCGTTTGCGCTGACGCCTTATGACGTGGTAAGCGCCATGCAGGCAGCCGATCAGTACGCGAAAGCGTACAAAAAAGAGCACGGCCTGAAATAGCATTCATCTGCCCGTTCACGAAAGCCGCCAGGTTATACGCCCGGCGGCTTTTTGTGTTATCTTTTCCAGGAAAGACGTATATACTTCCGCGTGAAATATCGGCCGGAGGGTGATATAGTATCGAAGGAAAGGAGGCCGGTGCATGAAGATCCTGCGTGTACTGAACAACAATGCAGTAGTCGTCCATCACGGAGACCGGGAGAAGATCATTTTCGGACCGGGGGTCGGATTTCAAAAAGGCAAAAATGACCCTGTTAACCAGAAGAAAATAGAAAAGATTTTCAGCATGGAGGAAGAGACGCCAAAATTTGAGCAGCTTTTGAAGACTCTTCCAATTGAAGTTATTGAAGTTGGGGAAGAAATTATCAGCTACGCGGAAGGGGAAATGCATCTGCCGCTCAGCGATCACATTCATATTTCCATCATCGATCACCTGGCGTTTGCACTCGAACGTATTAAGCAGGGGTTTACCATAGAAAATAAGCTGCTTCATGAAATTAAGGCTCTTTATCAAGAGGAGTACAGTATCGGCGTCTGGGCCATTCAGAAGATCAAAAAAGATCTGGGGGTCGAGCTGCCAGAGGATGAAGCAGGGCATATTGCGCTGCATCTGCATACGGCGAAGCTGCAGACCGGATCAATGGAGGAGACGATGCACAGAACCTCACTGATCCAGGAGCTGATTCAAATCGTGGAAGACCGTGCCGGACTCGAGCTTGCGGACCGTGGTATGTCGTATCACCGGCTCGTCGTTCATTTAAACTTCGCACTCTCAAGAGCAGAGGACGGAAAAGTGTTTGATGACATGGACCCTGAGATGCTCGAGCTGATCCAGACGAAATATGAAAAGGCCTATGCTGTTGCATACGAGCTGGCTGATTATGTTAAACAGGAGGCGGGACTGCCGTTTCCTCTGCCGGAAATTGGCTATATTGCGCTTCATATTCAGCGCATTTTATCGAACCAGTCGATTTCATAGAAATGAAAAGAAAGCGTTGACATGAATCTTTTCTTTTTGTATACTTTTCGTACATTACACATATCGGGAGTTGTTACTGCTTCGAGCAGGCAAGACCCAAAATGAGAACAGGACACGTGTATCCTAGGCACACGTTTACCCTTCTCGTTTTGGGTCTTTTTTATGTCTAAAAACAGCTTCCGTTAGTTTGGGGGAGGGAGTTTCCTGATGGATCATAAACAAATAGCAAAAGAACTGGTGCCGCTCCTTGGCGGAAAAGATAATATCATCAGTGCCAGTCACTGCGCCACAAGGCTCCGGCTGGTTATTGACGATGAAAGTAAAATCAATAAGCAGGAAATTGAAGATTTGGAAGGCGTAAAAGGAGCCTTTTCCAGCTCCGGCCAGTTTCAGATTATCTTCGGAACCGGTACAGTCAATAAGGTATTTCAGCCATTTGCCGAGGAAATTGGTCTTGATGACGAGTCCGCAGAGCATAAACAAAAACAAATGGATCATAATGAAGCTGTAAAAAAGAAAATGAATCCGGTATCACGATTTGCGAAAGTACTTTCCAATATTTTTGTACCGATTATTCCAGCCATTGTTGCAGCTGGTATGCTGATGGGGCTGCTGAATCTAATGAACCGGTTCGGGTGGGCGGATGGAGACAGCTCCCTGTATATTCTGCTGGATATGTTCTCCTCGGCCGCCTTTATTATTCTCCCAATTTTGATTGGCTACAGCGCTGCACGTGAATTCGGCGGAAACACTTATTTAGGAGCTGTGGTCGGCGGGATTATGACTCACCCGACTCTTTTGAATCCGTGGGGACTTCAGGAGGGCGGCGTCGAGCCGGAGATGCTCAATTTTGCCGGCATGAATATTGAACTGCTCGGCTATCAGGGAACGGTTATTCCGGTACTGCTTACAGTGTATGTGATGTGCTGGCTCGAAAAGCTGTTCCGTAAGGTTGTTCCAAACATGGTAGACCTGCTTGTGACACCATTTTTAACGATCATGACCACCGGCTTTGTAGCACTGATGGTTGTAGGTCCGCTTGGCCGTCTGCTCGGTGAAGGTGTAACCACATCGCTGTCGTTTTTATATGATTCCGGTGCCGGTTTTGCCGGTCTCGTTTTTGGCGGCCTGTATTCGCTGATCGTTCTAACCGGTGTACACCACAGTTTTCACGCGATCGAGGCAGAAATTCTCGGCCAGATCGGCTTTAACTACCTGCTACCTATTTGGGCGATGGCCAACGTGGCCCAGGGCGGCGCCGGGCTCGCTGTTTGGGTAAAAACGAAAAGTAAAAAAATGAAAGAAATCGCCGGGCCTTCGGCCTTTGCAGCTTTTCTCGGTATCACGGAGCCAGTCATTTTCGGGGTGAACCTCCGCTACCGCCGTCCGTTTATCGGAGCTGCTATTGGCGGCGCTCTCGGCGGGGCGTACGTAACAATTACCAATGTTACAGCGAACGGTATCGGGGTGACCGGGCTGCCGATGTTTGCGATCGCAAACGACCCGATTAATTATGCCATCGGTATACTGGTCGCTGTGGGCGGCGCGTTTACGGCAGCGTGGCTGCTCGGCTGGCAGGAAGAAGAACAGCCGAAGAAAGAAGAAACAAAAACAGAAAAAGACAGCGAAGAAAAAGCTGTATAAGGAGGAAGCGATGAAAGAGGAGCAGGCTCTTCGAAAAGAAGCAGAGCAAATAATACAAACAATCGAAGCGGCAGGCCCCTTTCGACAGCAGTTTCACCTGATGCCACCTGCAGGGTTGATGAATGATCCGAACGGGCTTGTGCAGTGGCAGGGAGTGAACCATGTGTTTTACCAGTGGATGCCGTTTCATACCGGTCACGGCAGCAAATGGTGGGGGCATGCGGCGACCCGGGACTGGGTCCATTGGGAGCTTCTGCCCCCGGCGCTCGCACCGGTGCACGATTTTGAGAAAAACGGCTGCTACTCCGGCAGCGCGGTAGCACATGAGGGTCTTTTGTATTTGTTTTATACAGGCAACGTCAAGGATGAACACGGGAACCGGACGAGCTATCAGTGTCTTGCGGTTTCAAGCGACGGAGTGGAGTTTGAAAAGCACGGCCCGGTGATTTATCAACCGGAAGGCTATACCGCTCACGTCCGCGATCCAAAGATATGGTTTGAAGCCGGGATGTGGTGGCTTGTCATCGGTGCCCAGCGTCACGATCTGGAAGGGCAGGTGCTCTTGTACCGCTCGGCGGACCTGCGGGAATGGGAATTTCTCGGGCCGCTCGCCGGAAAGGACGTTACGCTTAGCGCTTCCTTTGGCTATATGTGGGAATGCCCGGACTTTTTCGAGCTGGGCGGCTCCCGGGTGCTGCTCGTGTCTCCGCAGGGGCTTGAAGCAGAAGCGGCCCGGTATCAGAACCAATATCAGACCGGCATTTTTTCCGGCAAATTCTCCCCGGAAACGGGTACGTTTTCCCACGGGGAGTTTCGTGAAATGGACCTGGGCTTTGAATTTTACGCCCCGCAAACGTTTCTGGATGAACAGGACCGGCGTCTGCTGATTGGCTGGATGGGCGTCCCGGACCAGCAGGAACAGGCGCATCCGACGATTGCCGATGGCTGGGTTCACTGTCTGACGGTCCCCCGGGAGCTGACGATGCAAAACGGACATCTGCATCAGCAGCCGATTGAAGAGTACCGGCAGCTTCGGGGGGAGCACGCTTCGGCGGTCGTTGCTGTGGATGATGAGGCGCTGGTGTGGCAGTCATGGAATGCCCCAACGGCAGAGGTTTATCTGGAGGTGGAGAAAGATAAAAGCTGGACCGTCTCCTGGCGCCGCTATTTTCATATTTTCTATGAGGCCGGCGGCCAGACGCTTACCTTTGAGCGGCCGGATCTGGTCACCGGCGAGCCGGTGCGACGAACCAGCCGGGTAAACGATGTGCGTTCGCTTCGCTGCCTGTTTGACTGCTCTTCGGCAGAAGTTTTCGTAAACGACGGAGAATACGTTTCTACCTCCCGCCTGTTTCCGGCGCTGGGAGCAGGAGAGCTCCAATTTTCAGCAGAGGAGCCAGCCGTTTTTCATGTCGACGCGTGGAAGCTCCGTCCTCTGCAATGGGCGTGATGGAACGTGCTGGTGTTTGTAAGCCGGTAAAAAGTGGAACAATACAGCGTAGAGAATTTTGGAGACAGAAAGGAAGATTTTCATGCGCATATTGTTAGTTGGAGCTTCAGGAACGATCGGAAGTGCAGTATACGAACGCTTAAGGGACGAGCACGACATTCTTTGTGCCGGGCGGAACGGCCGGGACGTGCAGGTGGACATTACGGATGAAGACAGTATCCGCCAAATGTATGAATCCACCGGCCGCGTGGATGCAGTTATTACAGCCTCCGGGAGTGCCGGCTTTGCACCGCTTACCGAGCTGACTCCGGAAAAGAACCAGACGGCGATCAACAGTAAAATGAAGGGCCAGATCAACCTGGTGCTGCTCGGAATTCCATACGTAAATGACGGTGGCAGCTTCACGCTTACATCCGGCATCATGATGGACGATCCGATTCCTCAGGGAACGTCCGCTGCAATGGCAAACGGAGCCGTGAAAGGCTTCGTCACCTCTGCTGCTATTGAACTGCCAAGAGGGATCCGGATTAATAACATCAGTCCGAACCTGCTGGCCGAATCGGCAGAAAAGCTTGGCGGCTTTTTCCGCGGCTTTGACCCTGTGCCGGGAGATAAAGTTGCCCTTGCATACCAAAAAAGTGTCGAAGGCCAACAAACCGGCCAGACGTACGAAGTCTATTAATACAAAGCTCCGGAACGCAGGTGAAAGCCTGTGTTCCGGAGCTTTTTTAGGCATGAAGCGCGTGAGTGGCGAGTGTATTCAGGTAGTCCTTCATTGTCTGTTCGAGGCTCCGGTTATATAGAATCGCGGCTGGATGATAGATCGGAAAAATATTGTAATTTTCCTTCGTCCAGATGTACGAGCTGGCTTCTTCATCCCACTGCTGTACCGGAGAGGTCTGAATTCTTCCGGTCACATCGCCAAGTCGGGGGCTTTTCCCGAGCAGCCGCTGGTAGGCGATTTTCCCCATCGGCACGAGCCACTGCGGCTGCACATGAGAGATTTCGTAATCAAGCACGGGCGCATGGGCCTGAATTTCTTTCTGGTTCGGTGTGCGATTGTATTTCCGGCGCACACCGGCTTTGGTCTGGCCCCATTTGAACGGCCGGCTGCGCACAGCGCTTGTAACATAAATATCACCCCGCTTGATGTTCAAGTCATCGAGGTACGAATCAAAAATGACTCCTGCCCTGCCGCTGAAGGGGATGCCATTATGAATTTCGGTTTCGCCCGGAGCTTCCCCGACAAACATGATCGTGGCGTCCGCCGGCCCGGCGCCCGGCAGAAATCCTTCACAGTCGAATGGTTCAATACGTTCGTTGGCGAGTTGTACTAAAGAATCAGGCAGCTGCATAGTTATCATCCTTTTTGTAGTTTCTTTGTCTCTAATAGGTTTGTACCCGAAATGGCGAGGAATAATGAGCGTAAGACTAATTTTGAGGAGGGAGGAAGCGAAATGAAATCATCCCATCAATATTTTTTTCCGACGTACGAAGAAGCAAGAAGAGCCTTTCGGAAAAGAAGCACTGATGTAGCGGCAGTCTGGCCGGAGGCCTCGCTGACCCAGTATGCTGTCGGAAAGCCGGAAAAAGATAACACGACCGATATTATTGCAGCAGACGCCAAATACCATTCAAGCACGCTGATTGTAGTCACCACCGGCGTACACGGAATTGAAGGATATGCCGGTTCGGCGCTTCTGCAGCTGTTTATTGATGAATATCTGACGCAGCTGAATCCGAATACTACCGGGATACGCCTTGTGCATGCTGTGAATCCGTGGGGAATGAAAAACCGGCGGCGGGTGAGTGAAAACAACGTGGACCTGAACCGTAACTTTATTAAAGATTGGAGCAGCGTGCCCGCTTCACTGAACGAGCGTTTCGAAAAAGAAAAGAAGCACTTCGTACCGGAGGGGCCGGTCAAAAGCTGGAAAAAACAGCGCCGCGATCTGCTGGGCGCTCTCGGGGCAAAGGTATTTAAGCGCGGTGTCTCCGGCCTGGAAAAAGCGGCAACGATGGGGCAGTACCAGTACCCGACCGGTATTTTTTACGGCGGTGCAGCTTATGAAGAGCCGGTGGAAAAGCTATTGTCACGCATGGATGAATGGGTAAAGGAGTATGAAACGGTCGTCCATATTGACATTCATACCGGGCTGGGGCCTGCTGAACAGCTGTGGCTGCAGGTGCCGCATTCAGACCCGCGTAAGGAAAAAGAGCTTCAAAAAAAGTTCGGGCACCCTGAGGTAAACGATGTGCAAAAAACGGAGGTGAGGGAGATTAAAGGCGAGGATGCAGAATACGTAAAGGACGTCTACAGCCAGAGGCATCCGGAAAAATATATCTTCTCCTGCCTGCTTGAGTTTGGCACGATCGGCAACCGGCTGCCTGACCAGATGAGGGCGCTCGATATTGTCGTGCATGAAAACCAGTACTACTGGTACGGGGCGAAAAAAGAAGCAGACGCCCGTGAACTGCAGAAGGAATTTCATCAGCTGTTCGACCCGCCCGAAGAAAGCTGGAGACAGGCCGTGCTGAAGAAGGGCAAAGCAGGCTTTGATCTCGTGCTTGAAAAAGAAGCTGGGGTGCAGCTCGTTAAAAAATAATCGGGGGAAATAGAAGCAGGGCATGAAGCTTATTCGAAAACAGAATCTTTTGTGGCAGCAAATGACCGTATAATAGGGAGAAGGTCATTTTTCAAAAAAAGGAGGAAGAGCATGGACAGCTCATCCATTGCGCCGTTAATCGACAGCTTTAAGAAATTATTTCCAAAGGAGACCTCATTCGCTGCTGCGAGTACAGAGGCGTTCATCTACTACAAGCCGAGCCGGTCGGTCGACCTGTCTATTACCCCGGGCGACAGGGTAGTGCAGGATACGGTCAGCTATCATTCTCTGGTCGGGAAAAAGAAAACATCCCGTCATGTGAGCAGTCACGTATTCGGCGTCCCATACTACGGAACGTCGGTGCCAATTATTCAAAAAAATGAACTCGTAGGCTGTTTAACCGCAATTACTGTGCCAGGCGAAGCCCCGGGAGAACTCAAAATATTGACGATGCAGCATGAAAATGGCTGGAAACCTGTTCCCTACAACGACGTTTCCTATCTGGAAGCATATGACCGGAAAACATGGATGCAGACGAACGAGGGCAGGGGCACAAACAAATTTACGTTGCATCAGCTGGAGTGGCTGCTACCGGAGGAGACGTTCATCCGCTGTCACCGTTCATTCATCGTGAATATAAACAAAATCCGGGACATTCAGCCGGATTCGCATTCCACCTTTACGCTCATTATGGAGGAAGGTTCCCGGGTGCCGGTCGGACAGACGTATGCAAGCAGCTTCCGGTGGCGGCTGCAGTTCTAATTCATCCGCATATATGCTGGTTTATTCATAAATACCGGTCGTTTGTGCATAATTGAAAGAATCTTATGACACATCCTGCTACGCTGTACAAAAAGAAATGAGGGTTTACCGTGAACAATAAACTCCAGCAGGTGCTCCGGCACAACGATCTGAAGGAACGTATTGTGGATAGTGAAACAGCAGCAGGGTGGATTAAGGATGGAATGACCGTGGGTCTGAGCGGGTTTACACGTGCAGGAGATGTAAAAGCCTTGCCCGGGGCTCTCGTGGAAAAAGCGAAGCATGAAGATTTCTGCCTTGACGTTTATACTGGTGCTTCGCTCGGTTCGGATACGGACCAGATCATGGCTGATGCCGGCATTGTTTGTAAGCGATTACCTTTCCAGGTGGACCAGCGGATGCGCGAAGAGATCAACCAGGGTAATATTTCGTTTATTGACCAGCATCTGTCCCACACTGCAGAAGGCGTGCGCCACCGGTCGCTGAACCACATTGATGCTGCGATCATAGAAGCAGTGGCAATCACCGAAGAAGGATGGCTCGTGCCTTCCACTTCAGTAGGCAATTCGGCGGTCTTTGCAGAAGAGGCTGATATGATTATTGTGGAACTGAACACGGCCCAGCCTGCCGAACTGGAAGGAATGCACGACATTTACCATATGGGCCGGCAGGGAGAGAGAGGTCCGATCCCACTAAGGGACGTAGAGGACCGGATTGGCACCACTGCCATACCTGTGGATCCGGAAAAAATCCAGGGCATCATCATCACGAATGAATTGGATTCGCCGTCCACCGTCACCAGTCCGGATGAAACAACAAAGGCGATGGCCAGACACCTTATCGATTTTTTGAAGGATGAACACGGACGCGGAAATGCTGAAAAAGAGCTTCCACCGCTGCAGTCCGGCATCGGCACAGTAGCAAACGCTGTGTTTCACGGGCTGCTGGATTCGGAATTCACGAATCTGGAGGTGTACTCCGAGGTGCTTCAGGACGCCGTGTTTGATCTGATGGACGCTGGCAAAGTCCGGTTTGCTTCCGGCTGTTCGATTACTCTTTCCGGGGAGAAGATGAACGAAGTATTTCCGAAGCTTGAAGATTACCGGGATCAGTTGGTCCTGCGTCCGCAGGAATTGTCCAATCACCCGGAAATCATCCGGCGCCTCGGCCTGATTTCCATTAATACGGCCCTCGAAGCAGATATTTACGGTAATGTTAATTCGACTCATGTAAATGGCACGAATATGATGAACGGCATTGGCGGCTCCGGCGACTTCGCCCGCAACGGGCGCACAGCTATTTTCGTAACTAAATCAATTGCTAAAAACGGCGATATTTCCAGCGTAGTACCGTTTGTTTCCCATGTGGATCATACGGAGCACGATGTTGATATTCTCGTAACAGAGCAGGGCTATGCCGACCTCCGGGGACTTGCCCCGCGGGAGAGGGCTGCAGAAGTTATTCAGAACTGCGCGCATCCGCTTTACCGGGAGCAGCTGTGGAGCTATTTCCAACGCGCCTGTGAAGAAGCCGGCGGCCAGACGCCGCATCTGCTGGAAGAGGCCCTTTCCTGGCACGTGCAGATGCAGAGGGAAGGAACGATGCGGGAGGCTGCAACGAAAATCTAAAGTCAGGAAATGAAGCCTAAGCATCCGCTTTGTATACGTGGATCGGGACGATTACGGCCAGGGATCCAACAAGCGCAGCAAAAAGACAGCTTCTACTGGTACCAGAACGTGATTCAGACGAACGGGGAAGAGCTCTAAAAATAAGATATCATTCATTTGGCTAAAGCCGGGGCGGATGCTCCGGCTTTAGTTTTTGCTCCTGTAAAGACAGATAAGTTGCCATTTGTTTTTCGCCACGGATAGAATAAGCGTATAACTTGTTTTTCGGCAACGCGAATAAGCTTCCAAAAGAGGAGTGAGGCAGATGATTGATTTTTTGATTATCGGTGGCGGTATTGTTGGTACGGCGCTCGCACATGAACTTTCCCATTACCGGGGACGAACGGCGGTTCTGGAAAAAGGACGTACGCTCTCCGGGGTCCAGTCGACGCATAACAGCGCGCTTGTGCATCCCCCTGCAATGATGCCCGCTGCTAAAGGGAAAATGAAGTCTGAGCTTGGCAGAAACGGAAGCCGTCTTCACCGGATACTGGCGGAACGCTTTGATGTGCCTGTTTTTCAACACGGAGCGATCGCGACGGCACGCACCGATGAAGAGCTTGGAAAACTACACTGGCTGAAGCGGCAGAGCGAGGCAGAAGGCGTTCACACAATTACAATGTTAAGTCGCGAAGAGATGCTCGAGCGAGAGCCAAACCTGCACCCAGAGCTCAAAGGCGGCCTTTTTATGCCGGAAGCCATGAGTGCAGATACTGCTGTGCTTACAGACCGGCTTGCCTCCAATGCCAGCCGCAATGGGGCGGAGATCTATGTGAACACTGAAATCGTGGATCTGCGGAGATCGGAAAATGGATTTGAAGTAGAAACAACAGATGGGAAAGTTTTTCAAAGCAGATTTGTAATCAACGCGGCAGGTGCAGCTGCTGGATTTATTGCCGGTATGATTGAGGACGAAGTGCCGTTTGAACCGGTGCCGAGGCGCGGGGAATATATGGTGCTTGGAAAACAGGCTTCAGGATTTATTAATCATATTATCTATCCACCGCCGACAAGCCGGACGAAGGGTATCCTGATCATTCCACAGCCAGACGGAACGATTCGGCTCGGTCCTACAGATATAAAACAAAACAGCTTCCGCTTCGCTCTTCCGACAAAAGAAGGGATGGAGCAGATTCAAAACGAAGTCAACATGCTTGCAACAGGAATTCCTTATGAACTCACAGAGCGCCACTACGCCGGTATCCGATCGAGCATTACCGACCCGGATTTCTATATCCAGCCATCGGAGAAGCATGCGCGTCTGATTCATCTGGCCGGGCTGGACTCGCCGGGGGTAACTGCCTCTCCCGCGATTGCATCATATGCAGTATCCGATATTATTCAGAACATCGAATCCGTGGACAGAAAAACAGAGCCTGACCTAACTGGATACTGATGGTGAACGGGCTGCGGTTTTTGAAAAGGTTTCCGGTATTAAAATAAATTGTCATTGGAATTCACATTCCCACGAAGCTGGGACTTGCAAAGGGAATTAAACATGATTATCAGAAAGTAACATCGAAAGAGTCTACAGATATAAGGATGTATATTGATGATTTTAAAACCAGCTGGATATAGGAAAAACCGCCCCCAACCTGGTAAGAAAAACTTCATGTTCGGGAGCGGTTTTTTGTTGTGTCTTTTAACAAATCTGTATCACACGTCTATTAAAAGGTATCAGCCGTCATTCCTGGGAAGCGGATAAAATCCGTTGTAGAGCTGCTGCCATAGCGGCTCTGGAACATGGTATTTCGTCGGCTCGTTTGGATCAAAGGTGGCATTGATCTCGTGCTCGCGGCCCTCCTGAATTTTTCGTACAAACTGATAGTCAAGCAGCAATTCCCGTCCGAGGCAGACCAATTCCGTGCCCGTCTCCAGAGCACTCAGGGCATCATCTGCCGTGAAAATGGAGCCGATCCCGACTAGCGGAGCACGGCCGTCAATCCAGTCATGGATCAATTGGATCCGTTTCTGTCCATAATAAGGGCCCTCCCGCGTTTCGGAATGAATATCCATGAGAGACACATGGAAATAATCCAGCGGCTGATCAGCCAGCTTATCAATTAATTCCTTCGTTAATTCCATCGTAATTCCCGGGGACTCGGCTTCTTCCGGGGAGAAGCGGTATCCAACAATAAAGTCGTCGCTGCCGTGTTCTCTGGCTGAGGCGGTTACCTCCTCCACAACGGCCAGTGGAAACTTGAATGGATCGGCCCATTCGTCGTCCCGGCGATTATAATACGGAGACACAAACTGTTGAATGAGATAGTGATTGGCGCCGTGGATTTCCACGCCGTCAAAGCCTGCCTGGGCTGCACGTCTCGTCGCTTCCCCGAACGCCTGGATCGTTTCTTCGATTTCTTCTTTCGTAATGGGGCGTGCCTGGTGCTTTTGCGGTTCGCCAAAGCTTGCCAGCTCGATTGCACTTGGTGCTGCCACATCGCCTCCGGGAGTCAATTTAGGCAGAGACTGGGCCCCGCCGTGGTGAATTTGGGCGACGGCTTTTGCACCGTTCTTTTTCATGACAGCAGCTTGCTGGCGCAGGCCCTCGATATCCGAGTCTCTCGCGATGGACGGCTGTCCTGGGAATGCTTTCCCTAAAGCTGTCACATTGCTTGCTGCTGTAATAGCAAGGCCGACATCCTCCGACCGTTTTTCAATATAAGGAAGCTCCTGGTCGGAAATGGTGCCATCCTCGTTGGAGGACACGTGGGTTAATGGCGCTAATACAAAGCGGTTTCTTAGTGTAACTCCATTCGGTAATGTTAATGGTTGAAATAATGGGGTATATTTTTCGTTCATTGCTTAAGCCCTCCTTCTGCCAAAACACTATAGCACGATCCAAAAGGACTTCGCGAAAATGTTGCTTATCGTTTTCATCATCTTTCATATATGAACACTTTGTGTCCATTCATGTGAAAATATTCACAAAAACAGAAAATGTGATATATTAAAGGTAAGAAATATGTGAATACATTCACAAAAGGAGGATTCATAATGATTATTCGTTTTTTGAAGGAATCGACGATTGCGACGGTACTGTTTCTGATAGCACGCCTGTATTTAGGCTGGACGTGGCTCACCTCGGGGCTTGGTAAAATAACAGAAGGCTTTAATCCTGGAGGGTTTCTGCAGGGGGCGGTCGCTGAACCGGTTATGCAGGGCGGAGGCACAGCAGCAGCTTACCCATGGTACACTGCCTTCCTGGAAAATGTCGCTATTCCAAATGCCGGACTGTTTGGCTTTCTCGTTATGTGGGGTGAAGTACTGGTAGGTGCCGGCTTAATCGTTGGCTTGTTTACCACCACTGCCGCCTTCTTCGGCGGTACGATGAATATGGCATTTCTGCTGGCGGGTACAGTGTCGACTAACCCGATCATGCTTATTCTTGCCATCCTTCTCCTGGTTGGAAAAGGTAACGCCGGTAAAATCGGTCTCGACCGCTTTGTGCCAGCTGTGAAAGAAAAAATTGAACGCAGACCTAAAGAGCAACAAACGCCAAAAGCCGCATAGCAGTAAGTAAAAAGCCCTTGCAGGAGGGCTTTTTTTACTTGCGCGAATATGTAATAATATCGAAATAATACTGAGAAACGTTTACGAAACAGCAGCAGTGGAATGATAAATGTTAGCAGTATTAAAGCGAAAATTATTTAATGATGTTTGATAGATAGCTGTGTTTGGAAGGGAGGCTGTATTCATGGAATTTATTATAGGTATTTTGCTGCTCGTCGTATTCGTTTTCCTGGCTATTCGTATGGCCGGCTGTTTCTTTAAATTTATTCTGCCGGTGGCCATAGTACTTGTGATTGCTTATTTCATTTACCGTTCTATACAGGGCGGCTGACAATGATTAAACGAAAACCCCGCTTTTCAGTGGATGCTGAAAGCGGGGTTTTTTTATTCTTCTTCGTTATCGTCTTTGTTCGTTTGATCGACCATGCGCACAAGCGCTTTGGCAATGGCGTCTTTTTCATCCTTTTCGGCGTTCTGCCAGAGCTCGTTTAATACTTTCTCTTCCCGGTTGCGCGGTTCTTCATGCTTGGAAAGGTGTTCGGCGACGCGTTTGGTTGCTTTTGCCAGTCCCTTTTCCCCGAGGCCGATGCTTTCGCCTTTTTTCACCTGGTCGCCCAGATAATTTTTAAAGGTATTAAAGTTCTGCATGATCTGGTCTTTGTCTTCCTGGTCCAGCTTATCGACGTACTGTTCTGCTTTTTTTGGATCTTCCGCCATTATTATCTCTCCTTTAGGTTGAGTATTAGTAAGGGCTTTCCTTTTTTGATGAAAGGATAAACGCAAGGAAGAAAAAATGCGTCATAGTACACAGAAAACTATGCTTTTATTAAGTACTAGTTAAAGTGTTCTTATTATAAAATATCCTCCAAAGTAGTTTTATGATCAGAAAAAAGACGCCTTTTGCGGGCGTCTTTTTACATATGCTTATATTATTGAAAAATAGCGGTATATTGAAAGCCGAGCCGTTCGTAATTCTGCATGCGGTACATGTCGCGGGGAGTGTCCTCCTGATCAGCCACAAGAAAGATTGCTTTACCCGGGAAAAGGTTCATGGCAGACTGCTGCAGGGCGTGGCCGATGCCTTTTCGCTGTAGCTCGTCGTGTACGAACAGATTATCCATTTCTACCGCATGGTCGCCGGCAATCAGTTCTACGAAGCCGGCCGGGCGGCCGTGGTAGTAGGCGATCAGCTGGATAAACGAAGCATCATGAAACTGCTGCTCGAGTATGTGTTGCTTTTGGGCGGCGTACGCTTCGCCGAGAGGGAGGTCCTGCTCAAGCTGCATAGCGAGAAATACGGGCAGGTTTTCAACGTCGACACGCTGGATATCGCATCCTTCAGGGGCAGCTTTTCGCGGAAAATCATCCGGCCGGATGGCATACAGCTCCATCACGCTTACATCATAGAGGGAGCTGTGCAGATACTGATTTAACGCCCGGGGCATCTCTGTATTCGGCGGAAAATGGAATTTTAAATGTTTTAAGCCCCGGGTCCTGTGAAAGTTGCGCAGGTAGGCTTCGACCTCCTGGAAATAATCAGGATCCGGCATCTGTTTAAATGAAATAAAGTTGCTGTCAAAGTGATCCTTCCATTTTTCGGAATGATAGTGACGGTAATTGCGGTGGTCTTCGATGAGCGTTCCCGGAGTATGCACGTGGTGAAACGTAATAGGAAGCACAAACATCAGGCCTTTCGGTGTGTAATAAAAAAATCTACTTTACGGGAGCAGTTACAATAATAATTGTACTTTTGTCTTTTTCAAAATTCCAGTCGATGAAGATGTCCTGCACCTCTGCCCCTAAAAGGTCGGTAAACAAATCCTCTTCCATAAATAGTTCTTTTTCGAGCTCGCGTTTGGCAATTTTTAAAACATTGTCGTAGCCGAGAGCAATCAGCCTTTTTTCGATAGGGACGAGGATGCCGGTCCGGACAATCAGGGTCGTCCGGTTGTTTACCTGGACTGAGGAAACGTCGTCGGGCACGCGCTCTGCCCTGCTGCTTGTTTCCCCGATCACCTGCTCGAGCCTTTGTTTGTTTGGATAGTCTTTTTCAATCGGCTCCGAAGCCCTGCCGGCATTTTTATAGGACTCGGGCTTTAATCCGATAATGACGCCGGAGCGGCGGTCCATGTTCCAGTCGTAAAACAGCTCGTTTAATTCGATGCCGGTCGTGCTTTCCACATAGCGCTTCACTTCGGGAATAATTGTTTTCATCATGCTTTCCCGGAGTTCATGCACAGCTTCTGTGCCTTTATCTTCAAGCAGGTGCTCCTCGATGGAAGACATGAATTCGCGCAGGAAAATAATGGCGTGTGTCTCTCCGAGCGTCACATAGGCTGCCTGCGGTCCTCTTCCGAAAGAGTCCCGCAGCAGCCGGCCGACGTAGCTTGCGATGTCCTTCTGCTTCGCCTGAATATCAATCACTGGAATTCCCCTTTATTTTTAAATTTTATAATATTCATCATAAAAAAGGTAGATATTTCATTATTTATATGATAATTTTAATATATTAATCATATGACCGTTAGAAATGAAGCTGATGGGTCGTGACATTTGTCTTACGCAAAAGCAGGAACGTCAAAATTTCTATATTATCGGCCGCATGAGAAAAGACAGAGCGCTTTTTCTTCACAGCCAGTATCAAGAGCTTTCTTGGTGCTGGCTTTTTATTTCACTACCCTCTGGAGGAGATGAAAATTATGGAGCTTCGGTACGCGTATTGGTGCAATAGAAAATTAAGTGAAGTTATTGTCGGGCGTGAAACGGACCTGGATTATTTAAGGAAAAAAGGATACATGGTTTATCTCTGCTGCGACAATGCTGAACTGTATAATGCCGTAAAAAGCTACCGGATGCAGGAGTGGATCATTACCATAGTATCTGAATTGCCCGAATTTTCCGAACTTCTCCATCGTGAATACACACGTGAAAATATGCGCGTGTAATACATTAATTTCGCCCAATCACTATAACACAGAAAGGGAAAAGAAAACATGCAGCTGGTTAAGAGAGCGCAGAGAGGAGACGGGCGAGGCCGCAGAAATGCTTTCGAATCACGGCTTCAAGTGACCGGTTATACAGGCTCGCTGCCGGATGATACAGGGGAAAAATCAGGTGGTGCTCCTGGCTCCATATGTACTCCTTCCCTGAAGCGCTCACCTGCCGGATAGGGGATGTAAAGTGTATGCCTGCGGTCTCCGGCATACGCGGCGAACGCCCGAGCAGTCGCCAGTACGGGGTGCGTCCCATCGGACATAGAATCTTAGGCGCTGCCGAGCGGATTTCTTCGTCGAGCAGCGGGGCATGGGCCATAATTTCCTTTTGGTTTGGTGTGCGGTTGTACTTTCGCGGGGCGCCGGACGGTGTGGTGCCCCAGCGGTACGGACGGCTTTTGATTGTCCGGGTGACGTAGATGTCTTCCACCGGGTATGGAAGAAGCTCTAAATAGGAGAGAAACTGCCTTCCGGCGCGGCCGTCGTAAGGGCCGCCGCCCGTAATTTCCGTTTCTCCCGGCGCTTCCCCGATCATCATGACAACAGGATCAACCGGGTTTGGTCCATCGAGAAAGCCTTCACACCGGTGGCCTTCCATTCTTTTTTTCGCCTCTATCACTGCGGTTCTTGGCAGCATGTGCGTCTCCTCCTGCATACGTCCTGACTTTTGTATACCCGGGCGCGAAATATTCTATACTTGTGATAGGATATATAAAGGAGGTGGGGCGTGTGCAGCAGAAGCACATCATGTGGTTTGACATTATTTTTTACGTCGTCTTTCCAATCTTCATCTGGAACATGGCGCGGGACTATACAGGTGATTATATAGCGATGCTTATATCCTCGGTGCCGGGGATTATTTATACAGTGTACCGCTTCGTACTGCTGAAAAAGGTGAATACGTTCGGGATTTATATGATTGCTACCCTGATTATCGGCACTGTTCTCGATCTTATTGCCGGCGGCGGATTACAGCTTTTGTGGAATAATATCTACTACGATTTTGTTATGGGCGCATTTTTTATTTTAACCGTTATTTTTATGCGGCCGATCTGGCTCTTTTTCACTGTGGATTTTATGGAGCTTCAGGGCGGAGACCGCCAGCAGCTGAAAAAGCAGTTTTACGTGCGCAAATACTTATGGGTCTTCCAGGCGATTACGCTTTTTTTCGCTCTGCGGGAATTTATTCTCGCGTTCGTTAAAATCTGGCTTGTGCAGAGCTACGGTGTGGAGGCCTTTGACGAAGGGATTATTCTGCGGCAGGTGCTTTCGTGGACCATGAGCTTTATTGCCGTTGTCGGGTTTATCTTTATTGCCAAGTGGCTGCATGAAGACGGCATCGATGCCGGTGAAATCACAAACACCGGCCAGAATGACGAAAACGAAGAGCAGGACAACGAAGCAGAGGACGAGACGCCGGAAAACGAACGGGAAAAAGCATCTGAGCAAAGAACGTAAAAGCAGCCGCGAGTGGCTGCTTTTTTAGTTTGTCAGGCGTGAAGCACTAGTGGATGGAAACGGGTGGAAATGATCGCTGGAAATCGGTAAAATAGCAGGGACATCTTTGGTTTTCACAGAAAGCGGGCTGCATACATATGGATGAGTTTTCATTATCGATTTTATTGTTTTTGATTGTGATCGGTTTTCTCGCTGCGTTTGTCGATGCGGTAGTCGGCGGGGGCGGGCTGATTGCCATGCCGGCGCTTCTTTTTACCGGCATGTCGCCGCAGACGGCGCTTGGTACAAATAAGCTCGCGGGCACTATGGGCTCCGGGACGAGCATGATTTCCTTTCTCCGGCACGGCCAGATTAATAAGCGTCTTGTGTTTACGCTTTTTCCGCTGGCGTTTGTAGGTTCGGTCCTCGGCGTAATCGTCGTGCAGCGGATTCCTCCCGATATACTGGAGCCGATCATTTTAATTCTGCTTGTCGTCGTAACGATTTATACGCTTGCGAACAAAAATCTGGGCAGCCTGTCCACCTTTCAGAGCATTACCCGGAAGGTGTGGCTCGTCGGTGCACTTGTCGCTGTAGTCCTTGGATTTTATGACGGCTTTCTTGGGCCTGGGACGGGCTCATTTTTGCTGTTTGCCTTTATTTTTCTTGGTTTTAACTTTGTCGAAGCTGCGGGAAACGCCAAAGTGCTTAATTTTGCAAGTAACATTGGCGGGCTGCTTACGTTTATCTGGTTTGATTCGATACATTACGCGTACGGCCTGCCAATGGGGATTGCTATGATTGCCGGCGCATACGCCGGGGCAAATGTCGCCATTAAGAAAGGCTCGGCCTACGTGAAGATGCTGTTTATCATTGTGACGATTGCTTTAATCGCTAAAAATGCCTGGGATTATTTGATGTAAAAAGTCTTCGAACGAAGGCTTTTTTATTTGGTTTAAAATTTTTTTGAAAAAAAGTGATCCAATCAAAAACTTCGTTCGTAAACTGAGTAGTTCTTGCATAAAAGAATCATGCAGGTAAAGGGGGCAGGCGGTATGAAGCAATGGATACCAGCAGTGCTTATAGCCGCTGTAGTCTCTATCGCTGTTGGCTTTGGGGTCACCGCCGTCCTTCCTGTATTTTCTCCGCCGCCGGAAACAGAAGTGCTTTCGGGGGAAGGGGCGGAGAAAGAAAAAGCTGCAGAAACAAAAGAAGCCCCGGCAGAAAAAGAAAGCACAGCCGGGGCAGAGAAAACAGCTGTTTCTGCTGAAAAAGAAGACTTATCGCTCTCCGACCCTGAGAAATTATCTGTTCCATCCATCGATGTCTCGGCTCCTTTAGAGCCGGTAGGAGTGCTGGACAATGGGCAGATGGGCGTCCCCTCCACGGAAAACGGTGTAGCCTGGTTCGAGCTGGGCCCGGAGCCGGGAGAGAAGGGTAATGCTGTCATGGCGGGACATGTAGATAGTATCGATGGGCCTTCTGTATTTTACGATCTCGAAAACGTAAAAGCGGGGGAAGAGGTCCAGGTTACTAACGAAAATGGCCAGGAGCTCTTGTTTGAAGTCAGGCGTGTCGTGAGCTATCCGCGGGAGGAAGCTCCGATTGAGGAGATTTTCGGAAGCAGTGACAGCCGGAATTTGAATCTGATTACCTGCAGCGGCACGTTCGAACAGGAACACGGGACACATGATGAGCGGCTCGTCGTTTATACGGAGCTTACAGAAGAAAGCGAACAGATGCTTTTGGCAGCAGAGTAGCACATCGATGGATATAAAGGAGAGCGATTGAGCAACCGGGGCCTCAATCGCTCTCCTTTTATTTGTGTTTGCCCGACTACGGTTGGGTTTGCCCTCCATCTCCGGTACAATAGAGGTTGCAGTGTGAAACAAGTAGGAGGGACCCAGCATGAAAATAGTTGTATTTGGTGCGACCGGCAATAGCGGAAAACGTTTTGTCCGTAAAGCATTAAAAGAGGGCAGTGAAGTAGTGGTTTATGCCCGTCAGCCGGAAAAATTATTAATTGATAACGAAAATTTAACTGTTCATGAAGGAAAAATTACGAATTACCAGAATGTCTATGACTCCCTGAAAGACGCTGATGCCGTGGTCAGCCTGCTCGGACGCAAGGAAGCGGCGAAGGGCACACCGCTCAGCACAGGCATGTCCCATATCGTGAACGCGATGCAGGAGCGGGGCATCAGCCGTCTTGTGGCAGTTACAAGCTCGGATGTGAAAACCCCGCAGGACGGCACGTCCAAACGGTTCAGCCTGCTCACGACCGGCTGGAAAATGGCGAAATTTAAAGGTTCAAATGAAAATGCGAAAGCCGCTGATATTATCCGGCAGTCAAATCTGGACTGGACCTTGGTGCGGGTGCCGGTGCTTTCCGATAAACCTTCCGGGGAAAACGCGCCGACCGTAGGCTATCCGGGACGGCATGACCTGAAAAACACTCTCTACCGCCAGACGCTGGTGGATTTTCTGTACGAACAGCTTGAGGCGGGTGACTTTTCCAGGGAAGCTCCTGTGTTAAGCAACTAAATACGCTAAAAAGCAGGACCGAAAAATTTTCGGCCCTGCTTTTTTTATTCTGTATTATCCCCGCCACACATCTTTTGCGATGGCTACGACGTGCTCGAGCTTTTTCCACTGTTCGTCTTCAGTCAGAACATTGCCTTCCTCTGTCGAAGCGAACCCGCACTGCGGACTCAGGCACAGCTGCTCAAGCGGTACATACTCGGAGGCTTCCATGATTCTTGCTTTCACGTCTTCCGCATTTTCAAGCTCTCCGCTTTTGGAGGTAATCAGGCCAAGCACGACCTGCACATCCTCGCGGTTAATGAAGCGGAGCGGTTTGAAATCACCGGCACGATCGCTGTCATACTCGAGGAAAAAGCCGTCCACGTTGACGCTGCCAAACAAAATATCAGCTACCGGCTCGTAGCCGCCGGAAGAGATCCATGTGGAACGGAAATTGCCCCGGCAGATGTGCATTGTAATCGTCATATCCTCCGGCTTGTAGGCGATGGCTTCGTTGACCGCGCGTGCATGACGTTCCACCAGGGAACGGTGGTCGATGCCCTCCTGGTTCATCCGCTCCACCTGTTCCTCGGAGCACAGATATGCCCAGGACGTGTCGTCGAGCTGCAGATAGCGGCAGCCGGCATCATAAAACGTCTGTATCGCTTTTTGATACGCCTTCGCCAGATCGTCGATCATGTCTCCCGGACCGCTGTAAAGGTCGGTTTCAATCTCGCTTCGAAGGTGCAGCATATTCGGACTTGGGATCGTAAATTTTGCCTCGGTGCTGCCGGTGATCTGATGAAGGTACCGGAAATCCTCGAGCATCGGATGCTTATCGCTGAAATCAATTTTCCCGGTCACTTTAATACCGCGGGCCTTCGTCTGCACGCCTTCAAACTGGATACCCGAGTCTTTATCGTAGGCTTCCACGCCAATTAAATCTTCAAGAAAGTCAAAGTGCCACCAGGCGCGGCGGAACTCTCCGTCTGTGACAGCCTGAAGCCCTGTTTCTTTTTGCTTCTGAACGATGCGCTCGATTTCTTTATCCTCTACACGGCGCAGTTCGTCTGCGGAAATGGATCCATTCGCGTAGTTTTCCCGTGCTTCTTTAATAGCGGCAGTACGCAAAAGGCTTCCTACCTGGTCTGCCCGGTAGGGAGCTTTTGTCCGCCAGGATGCTGATTGTGCCATACTCTCTCTCCTTTAAAAACCATTGATGAAATATCTTGAAGCTTATCAAAATTTTGAATAGAAGTAAATTGCTTCAGAGAGAAACGAGGCGTGAAATAATATATAAAAACAATAAAAATAAAAGAAACAGAGCGATGCTTCCAGCGATCAGCGAATACAGGAAGCGTTTTTTATTTTTCTCTTCGGTATAAACGATGAAATACCTCAGCCCTGCCACTGTGAGGCTGACAGGAAGGATGAGGACAAGAGGGTGGGTGATGTAGGCAAGAAGCTCGCTGGAGGTGAAAAAAAGCCGGATCGTAAGCAGGACGGCATAGACAGCCAGAACCGCAAGAGCAGAATTAATGTAGGTGTGGGCGCGTGTCGGCAAGCAAAACATCCTTTTGACGTAATTTGTATCTATTATAACAAATTAATATTCGTCCAGGCATGAGGTTTTACTGCGCTTAGTCGGGAAAATAGGTGCAGCATTATGTAACGTAAAAAGAACCCGCCCAATTTTAGGCGGATTCTTTTGCGATAGATTGTTTTTGTTTGTAAATTAAAGCTATACGTCTGAACGTTCAGGCGGAGCATAAATATTTAATTGATTGTCCTGAAGCGAAGGAACGTGTTTAGCGAGAATATCTTCAATATGCTCCATTTCCTCCTGATCAAGTATCCAGCCGTCGACGCCCTCGGCTTCCTTGATCTGTTCCGGGGTCCGTGCTCCCCAGAGGCACATGCTGATGCCGGGATTTTCAAGCGTCCATCGTGCTGCAAGCTGGGCGATCGTTTTGTTTCGCTCGTGAGCAAACTCCTGCAGCTCTCTGACTGCTGCCAAATAGTAGTTTCTGCTGTTGTTCTGGTACAAGGGCAGACTCGCGCGAATGTCTTCATCAGTAAACGTGCTTTGGGCATCCACCTTGCCGGTCAGAAGACTGTGGGCGAACGTGCCCCAGGTAATGCCGGCAATATGATTACGCTCTGCATATTCAAACCATGGCTTTAGTTCCCGCTGGAACATATTGTACTGATTCTGCGTGGTATGCAGCGGAACGTACCGGCGTAATTCCTCCATCTCGTCCGGAGTGAAATTACTTACACCAACAGCGCGTATTTTTCCTTTTTCATAAAGCCTGTTCATTATTTCTCCCATTTGTTCCATGCCGGTTTCGTGGTCCGGCCAGTGAATTTGATATAAATCCAAATAATCCGTGTTCAAACGACGCAGCGTGTTATCTATTTCCGTTTCTACTTTATCCGGGCGCATGTCCCGGAAAAGCTCTTTATCTTCATTCCAGTTAACGCCGGGTTTGCCAAACAATTGTACCTGGTCCCTTGCGATACCGGCCTGTCTTAATGCTTTGCCGATAAACGCTTCGGAGTTTCCGAGCCCGTAATCCGGTGCTGTATCAATCGTCGTAATCCCTGAATCGATCGCCTGCCGGACCGTTTTCACTGCGGCATCCTCGTCCGGCTCATTCTGCCACATTACGCCTCCCATTGCCCATGTGCCTAAGCCTACGCGGGACACTTCTATATCTGTTTCTCCTAATAAAATTCGTTCCATTAATTATTTCCCCCACTCGGGTTGTATTTAATATTAGCTTTTACCCATGCAGAAGAATGATTCAAACAAAGAATAATGTCATAAGGGAATGTTGGTAAAAAAGTCTCCCACCGGCCAGGCCAGGGGAGACGAAGGAGGATTAATTATAAAGGGATGATATAAAAAAACACGGCAAAGAAATGGGCGGCGGAGCCGGCGAGGACAAAAAAGTGCCAGACGGCGTGATGGTAGGGAAAGCTCCGCCACATATAGAAGATGGTGCCGGCGGTGTACAATACGCCTCCAATAACTAGCAGCAGCAGGCCGCCGGTGGGCAGAGCGCTTACAAGCGCCGGCCAGGCAATAATAATGATCCAGCCCATGCCAATGTAAAAAACAGTCGACAAAATACGAAACCGTTTAGTGAAGAATGCTTTAAAAATAATGCCGATGACAGCAATGCCCCAGACAATGCTGAATAAAACCCAACTCAAGGTGCCGTGGAGGGCATGAAACAGAAACGGAGTGTATGTGCCGGCGATGAACAGGTAAATGGCAGAGTGGTCAAAGACTTCAAATAAATCCTTCAGTCTGCCCGGTGAAAAGCTGTGAAGCAGGGTGGAGCATACGTAGGAGAGAAGCATGGACGTGCCGAAAATAGAAACGCTGACCACATGGAGGGCTGAAGCATTCATGGAAGCGAAAACAATCATAATAATAAGCGCAGCAGCGCTCAGCAAAGCGCCGATGCCGTGCGTGACTGCGTTAGCGAATTCCTCCCGTTTGGTGAATGTATGGGTTTGATCCTGCATACGCCGCCTTCTTTCATTAACAATAGTTTCTTCATTATAACTTATTTTTAGCAGAGTTTCGAACAGGCATAAATGGCTGTGGGTTTGTTTGCCGGATGGAATGGGGCGGGTATGAGAACTCAGAGTGGATTTAACCAAGGAAGGAAGGGACTATAATGAAAGCAATAGGGTTTAAAAAACATCTTCCCATTGAAGAAGAGGCAAGCTTTGAAATGTTTGATATCGCCAAATCTGAACCGAAGGGCCGGGATCTGCTTGTGCGTGTGCAGGCGGTCTCTGTAAATCCGGTGGACACAAAAATCCGTGGAGGAAATGAAGGAACGGAAGAAGCAGAGCCGCAGATTCTCGGCTTTGACGCAGCTGGTGTCGTGGAATCGGTGGGCGAAGAGGCGTCGCTGTTCCAGCCTGGTGATGAAGTATATTATGCTGGAAGCAATCTGCGGCCCGGATCCAATCAGGAATATCAGCTGGTGGATGAACGGGTAGTGGGAAGACGGCCTGTGCAGCTTTCAATGGCTGAAAGTGCTGCGATGCCTTTAACCGCTGTTACTGCGTACGAAGCGTTGTTCGACCGGATTGGAATTGTACCGGAGCGGGACCGCGGCGCGTCCGTACTCGTGTTAAACGGTGCAGGCGGCGTTGGTTCCATTGCGATTCAGCTCGCTAAATGGGCCGGTCTTGACGTAGTGGCGACGGCTTCGCGTGAAGAAACAACTGCCTGTTGTGAACAGATGGGGGCAGATAAAGTGATTAACCACCATCAGCCTCTGTTCAAGCAGCTTCAGGATGCAGGCTACGAAGGGGTTGACTATATTCTCTGCTTTACCGATACGGCCCAGCACTGGTCGGGAATGGTCGAGTGCATTCGTCCACAGGGAACCATTTGTTCTATTGTAGAAACAGAGGAGTCGCTTCCGTTAACCGACCTGCAGGCAAAAAGCGCTGCCTTTATGTGGGAGTTTATGTTTACGCGGCCGATGTATCAGACAGAGGATATGATCCGCCAGCACGTTATTCTGGGGGAACTGGCTGACCTGTTTGACCAGTCGACCATCAAACCGACGGTGACAGAGACGCTGACACCGCTGAACGCCGAACAGATGAAAGAAGCGCACCGGCGGGTGGAATCAGGTAAAACGATCGGGAAAATTGTTCTTGAACACTGGGAGTAAATGAAAAACGCACCGCAGCCGGAGCCGGCTGCGGTGCTCTTTTTTGAGATCAGGAAGCGACTCCGAGAGGAGAAAAGATTACATAAAGGATACCGATACCGATAACGAGGCCGGCTGCCGCCGGCTTGGCGTATTTCCACGGCACCATATCCACAGGCGCTTCATTTTTGAATTCGAAAGGCTCCTCCATCGGTTTAAATTTCCCGACAACAAGCATGACAATAACGCTGAGGGGAAACAGCACACTCAGTACATAAAGGAAATTGAGCTCTCCGATAAAGACCTTGCTTGCACCGTACAAAATGATGTGCACCGGCACAGCGACCTTTGCGGCAAACGGCGACACTTTTTTTGTGTAAAAGCCAACGACCATAATGGCAAGCACGGGTATGTTGAAGAAGCCAAACATCTCCTGCAGATAATTGTATAGCCCGGACGGGGCAAACAAAATAAAGGGTGAAATAAAGATGGATACAATAGCGACAACCATTGCAAACCTTCGTCCGGCACGAACGAGAGCTGTTTCATCGGCATCCGGATGAAACAACGGTTTATACAAATCAAGCGTAAACAGCGTAATGACGCTGTTGATGCCTCCGTTAAACGAACTCAGGACCGCGCCAAACAAAATAGCTGCGAACACACCGGTCAGTACCGGCGGCAGCAGGTCGGTCACAAGCGTCGGGTAGGCGGCGTCCCCGTTTGCGAGGCTGTTGCCGTACAAATGATAGGCTATCACGCCCGGGAGCACGAGGTAAAAGGCGCCAAACAGCTTAAATAAGGCAGTAATCATGACACCCTTCTGGCCTTCTTTTAAATTACGTGCTGCGAGCGGGCGCTGAACGATGGCCTGGTTGATACAAAAATAAAAAAGGTTGTTAAACAAAAGCCCCATAAATATCGTCGGCCAGGGCACCTGGGCGTCATTGCTGCCGTCGATGGCATTTAACTTGTCTGTATGCTCTGAGGTGAGCGTCCCTACGCCGTCAAACATATTGCCGTTACCGAGCGCGATGAGCCCGAGTACAAGAATAAGCAGACCGCCGGCAATTAATCCGACCCCGTACAGCGAGTCAGCAGAGGCGATAGCCTTCAGGCCGCCAAACACTATATAAAGCATGCCGACAAGCCCGATACCGGCAGAAACAATTAAGACGGTAAAAAACTGACTCGTGCCGAGCACACTCGAAATATCAAATATCTGATCGAGCACGAGAGAGCCGGAATACAGCACTGTCGGCAGGAATGAAGACGCAAATCCAAGCAGCATAAGTAACGAAACAATCTGCCTTGTCCTCTGGTCATAGCGTTTTTCAAGAAATTCGGTAACGGTAGTTACTCCCACCCGTAAGTATTTAGGTAAAAACATAAATGCCATAAAAATGAGCGCAATGGGCGTGGTAACCTCCCAGGCCATTGAAGCCATCGAGCCGGTGTATGTCTGTCCGCTCAGTCCGACAAGCTGCTCGGTGGAGAGATTGGCAAGGAGGGTGGATGAACCGATGGTGAGCGCCATCAGACTGCGGCCGCCGAGAAAGTACCCCTCCTGGCTCTGCATATTAATGTTTTTCGTCCGGTAAGCGGCGTAGCCGGCAATAGCAATGGTAATAAGTATGAATGTAAAAAGTGAAAACATGATGTCCCTTCTTTCCTGCTGTAAAAGTATGTCGAAACGTTTTGAACAACGTGCACGAAAAAAGGTTTACCCCTGCTGATTTCCGCGCAAACCCCCGATAAAAGCGAATTGTATAAAAAACATCATAAAGATGGTTTTCTAATATAAATATAAAAGTTGATAAATAGGAAATGATAACCCTTACATGATGAAAATAAAAAAATCAATAGAAAAAATGTGACAAATTTGTGTCGTAAGCGTTTTACAGTCTAGACGTATAACAGGCCAGCCTATAGAATAAGAACTCGTTGTGGGATAAATGAGATGAAAAAATATTAATCAATATATCAAGGAGGGATAACAATGATCGTACGCAATGGCCAAACGTTCCGCCCAATGGTGATGATTGCCATGTTTATGATTTCTACGTTCGCTATCGGTACTACTGAATATGTCGCCATGGGGATTTTATCGAATGTCTCTGACTCCTTTGGCATCACGATTTCTGCCGCGGGTCTGATTGTCAGCATGTATGCGCTCGGCGTTGCCGTGCTCTCGCCAATTGCCATATCTCTTTTGGTGAAATTTCCAAGGAAGTATGTATTAATCGGTTTGATGCTGCTGTTTATCGGTTCCAGCGTGGCCAGCGCCCTGGCGCCAAACTATACGGTACTGCTGTGGGCACGCGTCTTTTCTGCATTGATGCACGGGCCGTTCTTTGCCATTGCGATGGTTATGGCAAGCGAGGTTGTCCCTCCATCGAAAAAATCCGGAGCGGTGGCTGCCATTAACGGCGGACTGACGATTTCCTTAATGATCGGGGTGCCGTTCGGTGCCTATATCGGAGATTTGTTTGACTGGCGCATCGTATTTGCCGGCATCGCTGGACTCGGTATTATCAGTCTGCTCGGGATCATCTTCTATGTACCAAACATGAATGCTGAAGAACCAACGTCCATGAGAAAAGAGCTCGGCGTTTTTAAAAGAAAACAGGTATTGTTTGCGCTCGCTATTACAGTGTTCGGCTATTCAGGCGTTTTCACTGCCTACACGTATATTGAGCCTCTGCTTCAGGATATAACAGGCTTTGGTCCGGCAGGTATAACGCTTTCCCTCTTTTTGTTCGGTGTCGGAGGCGTGCTTGGGAACATGCTGTCCGGGCGTCTGAACGCAGAGTCTCTGCTGAAGCCATTGATGGTCGTAATGGCTTCCCTGACCGTCATTCTGTCGACGCTCACCTTAACAAGCACGATCGCATGGCTTGCACCGGTGTCAGTGCTCCTGCTTGGTATGGGCGCCTTTGGTACCGTGCCTATTCTGCAGACAACAGTTATCCGGGCAGCGGAGGGAGCGCCTTCGATCGCAAGTGCTTCCGCAGTCTCTGCCTTTAACCTGGCGAATGCCTTTGGGGCCTGGGTCGGCGGTATGGTGATCAGTCTTGGACTGAGCCTGCCGCTGATCGGCATGGCCGGCGCTGTTATTACGCTCTTAGGTCTCATGCTTTCGTGGCTGTCGTTTCGCTCCAGCGAAAAAGAAACGCAGGAAGAAAGACAGGGAGTCCCGGCCACAGATTCCTACTAGAAAAACGAAAAAATCCGCACGCTCGGGAACGAGCATGCGGATTTTTTCATTTAAAGATTGGCGGCAATATCGGCGGCGTATTGGAAAGATTTCTTTTTTGCTTCAAAATCATAAATGTTGGTAATGCCCATCAGTTCATCGAGCTCAAGCTTATCCCGCAGTTCACGCAGCTGTTTCTGTACGGTGGCCGGGGAGCCAATAACAGCTCGCCGCCGATTTTCCTGAGCTTTTTCCCGTTCTTCCTGTGTCCAGGAGTCGGGATTTACGCTCTCCGGGGCAGGTACTTTCGTATTGGCGCCTTTTTCGACATTTAACAGCCACTGATCCTGGCTGAGCGCCAGAAAATCCGCCTCTTCGTCAGTAGCCGCGCATACAATAAATACGCAGGCAGCGGTCACCGGCTGGGGCTGCCGGCTGCTTGGCACAAAGGAAGAGTGGTATTTATGGACTGCCTCTATGCCCTGGTCCGGACTGATAAACTGGCCGAACATGAAGCCGGCACTTTGCTTTCCGGCATCCCGGGCCCCGCGTTCGGACAAGCCAAGTACCCAGGTTTCAGGCAGGGATCTGCTCATCGGGGAGGCTTTAATTGAGGCATAAGGGTGATCGCCGGGCAGGGAGCGGTCAATAAACCCCTGAACCTCCTGAAGAAGGCGGGGGAAGGCGGACATGCTCTTTTTATTGCCGTCTGTCAAGGCTTCCCGGATCGTGTTGCCTCCGCCGGGTGATCTTCCGATGCCAAGGTCGATCCGGCCGGGAAATAAAGCTTCAAGCACTTTAAAGTTTTCGGCTACCTTGTACGGGCTGTACTGCGGCAGCAGGACGCCTCCCGAGCCAATACGGATACTTGTAGTGACACTTGCCAGGTGGGACATTAGAATTTCCGGCGATGAGCCGGCCAGGCCGCTGGTGCTGTGGTGCTCGGCTACCCAAAAACGGTGAAAGCCCCATTTCTCTGCCATTTGAACGAGTTCACGGGTGTGTTCGAAGGCTTTTTCGGGAGTCTCACCTTCTGCAATCGGTGACTGATCAAGAATACTGATATTCATGCGCGTTCCTCCAACTAAACAGAATGCTTTTCTATGCTAGTCCAGTGTAAAAGAAAAACGAAAAAATCTACAGTAAATGAAATGGGGGGAGATCAATGAACACAGAATCGCTGCATCGTTGGATATATCAGATGTACGACATAGAAGCAGCTTCGCTCGGGCGATGCGGAGCCAAAAGCTTCAGCATACGGGACGGGGAGGGCCTGGAATGGCTGCTTGTGACCGGGGAGCCTGTGCTGCCGGAGGGCGAGACGGCCCGGTGGCTTGAAGCTGAGAGTGATATCAGCATAAAAAAAACAGTAGAGGGAGATAAACTGGCGGACGCCGGGGAGAGAGGCCTGGCCTATATGTATGAGAAGAAATCGGGAAACCATGGGAGCGCCCGCATGGAAGAATCAGACTACCGGCAGCTTGGTGCCTCACTGGCAGTAAAGCACCGCAGCTGGCATGAGAAATTGCCGATGAACGATAAAGAAAGCCTCTCGCTGGCAGAGCACACTGTACAGGCAGAATACCGGCAGATGCACATGCTGCTTCCGAAAGGCCAGACGGTTATCCGACAAAGCATCGAAGCCCTGTTTCCTGTAGTGCAGCGTGCGGTCCGCGGGCCGGACGGCACAGGTTTTGTTTTCAGGGAAATGAATTGGAAGCAGGGCGGTCCGGGAGAAGGTTTGCTGTTTCCGGGAGCGATGCCGGGGGTTCATGTAAGCTTATATGATCTTGCGGCGCTATTGCGGAGCATTCTGCTGGCCTTTTCCGGCGAAGGGGATTACCAGCCCTTTGCCCGAATGGTTTTTAATGAACTCCTCGCCGGCTATGACAGCGTACAGAGCATACCGCTGCCTTCGCTGCAGCAGTTTGCGAATATTTTGGAATGGCACGACCTGTATCAATATGCTCTTCTTTGGCAAAAAGCTGGCACATCTGCCGAAGCGGCGGTCAGAGTGAGGGAACAGCTCCGGCTTGAGCACCGGCTTCCGTTGCTCGAAATTTAAAACAGCACTTACTTCGGGGGGATCATCGCAAAAATTTCACCGCTTTCAAAAATACGGATCACTTCATCGAGCCATTCATAATAACCTAGCGCATAATTGACTTTTTCAAGATCATGATGAAGTACGTCGATAAGATAGGGATCCTCCGCTTCCTCCAAAAACGCTTCAAATTCCTCTTTGGCGCGGCGGGCCGCTTTCTGATTATTGTCCGCCGCCTCCCGCCACCGGTTCACAAAGACGGAGGTGAACGATTGATACCAGTCATCGTGGGACTGGTACAAATCCTTCCGGACCCCTTTTTCCCACACCCGTTCGACCATATCTGCATCCATGAGGGCCCGTATTCCTGTACTCATACTCATTTTACTCATGCCGAGTGCTTCGCTCATATCATCGAGTGTCATGGGACGCTCGGCAAACAAAACGGTGCCGTACAGGCGTCCATTCGTATCGGAAACGCCGTATAAGCCCATGTTCTGGGCAATTGTGGCAATGAACTGGTGTCTCGCTTCGTCCAGCTTGTCCTGAATGTTTTTTTGTTCCCTTTCCATACGGGGCCCCCTTTTTGCATGTATGTTTAAAGTTTAGCAAACTGCTGAACAATAAAAAAATTGAATATTCGATCGTTAGACCTTTTAAACAGCAGATAATGATAGATATAAGTATATAATGTATGTACAGTATATACTTTACGGCTAAAACAGCCCCATATGGCATGATAAAAGTTTTGTAACTTTTAGCCTAATAATATATAGTGAAAGAGTGATAACAAATATAGAGACAGACATAGTAAACGAGGTGTGAAACGTTGGCGAAGATACAAGTGGAAAACTTAACCAAGGTCTTCGGAAAACGCCCAGGCCGTGCGATTAAACTGCTGGAGCAGGGAAAATCGAAGGATGAAATTCTTGAAGAAACCGGCTGCACGGTCGGCGTGAACCGGAGCAATTTCTCGGTGGAAGCCGGAGAAATTTTTGTTATCATGGGACTTTCTGGAAGTGGAAAATCGACGCTCGTGCGACTTCTGAACCGGTTAATTGATCCGACCGAAGGAAGCGTCTGGGTGGACGGGGATGATCTGGCCCGTATGGATGACAAAGGGCTCAGGAAGGTACGCCGGGAAAAAATGAGCATGGTTTTCCAACAATTCGGACTATTTCCCTTCCGGACGATTCTCGATAACGTGGCGTACGGCCTGGAAATTCAGGGGCTCGAGGAGCAGGAAAAAAAGAAAAAAGCAGATGAAGCCCTGCAGCTGGTCGGTCTTGGCGGCTACGGCAACATGTATCCGGATGAGCTGTCCGGCGGGATGCAGCAGCGCGTCGGTCTGGCCAGGGCACTGGCCGCAGACACGGACATTCTGCTGATGGATGAAGCCTTCTCGGCACTCGACCCGCTGATCCGCAAGGAAATGCAGGATGAGCTGCTCGAGCTGCAGGGCCGGATGAAAAAGACCATCGTGTTTATTACCCACGATCTGGATGAAGCGCTCCGGCTCGGCGACCGTATTACGATTATGAAAGACGGGCGGGTTGTTCAGATTGGCACGCCGGAGGATATTCTTCAGCACCCGGCTGATGACTACGTTGCCAAATTCGTGGAAGATGTGGACCGCTCCAAGGTATTTACCGCAGAAGCCGTCATGAAGCGGCCGGAGGTACTGACGATCGATAAGGACGGGCCGCGGGTGGCCCTGCAGCGCATGAAAAAGGAAGGCATTTCGAGCCTGTATGTAACCAATAAAGACCGGACACTGCTCGGAATTGTCCACGCCGATGAAGTATCGGAATTGGCAGAGCAGGGATCCGAAGACATTCGGAGCGTACTGCATGAAGATGTACCGACAGTTCAAAAGGATACGGTGGTTAAGGAAATGATCGAGCTGCTTACATACAAAAACACACCAGTAGCCGTCGTAGATGAAGAAAACAAAATTGTCGGCATTGTTGTAAGAGGCTCCGTGATGGCACTGCTTTCCGGCAAGGAGGTGTCGGCCGTTGAGTAACATGACGCCACTGCCGCTTGCTGCCTGGATTGATGCGTTTGTCGAATGGCTGACCCAGGCGGAATTTATTTTTGGCCCCCTTACGGACTTTATTGGCTATATCATCAGCGGCTTTGAATGGTTTTTCGGCATCTTTCCGCCGTGGCTGCTGCTCCTGATTATGGTCGGGTTAACGTTCTGGTTTGCCGGACGGAAAATCGGGCTGACGGTGTTTGTCCTGCTCGGGCTGCTCCTGATCTGGAACCTGGGCTACTGGGAGGACATGGTGCTGACGCTTGCGATTGTGCTGACCGCCGGAGTGATTTCCATTGTGATCGGAGTGCCGGTCGGCATCTGGATGTCGCGGAGCCCGGTGGTTGAGGGCACCATCAAGCCGGTGCTCGACTTTATGCAGACGATGCCCGCCTTTGTGTACCTGATCCCGGCCGTTGCCTTTTTCGGCATCGGGATGGTGCCGGGCGTCGTCGCCTCGGTCATCTTTGCGATGCCGCCGACAATCCGTTTTACGAATCTGGGAATCAGGCAGGTGCCGACCGAAATCATTGAAGCCTCGGAGGCCTTCGGGTCGACGGGCAACCAGAAGCTGTTCAAGGTGCAGCTGCCGATGGCGAAAACGACGATTATGGCCGGGATTAACCAGACGATCATGCTGGCACTGTCAATGGTCGTCATTGCCTCGATGATCGGGGCGGACGGTCTCGGAACGGCCGTGTACTTTGCAGTTGGCAGAAACGACGTCGGCGGCGGCTTTGAAGCCGGGCTTGCGATCGTAATTGTGGCGATCATTCTCGACCGGCTGACGCAGGGCATTGGAGCAAGTAAACGAAAATAGGTATACCTCCCGGAAAAGGGAGTAACCATACAATTAAGAACAAAAGGGGAGTAATTCACATGGAAAAATTATGGAAAAAAGCTGGTTTAGGCGCAGCCGGAATTTCAATGGCAGCAGTAATGACCGCATGCGGCGGTGGCGGCGGGGGTTCAGAAGAATCCGGCGGCTCCGACGATTCCGGATCGAGTGAAGAATCCTCTTCCGGCGGTGGTTTTGGTGAAGAAGTGGATTACACAATTACGGGTATCGATGCCGGTGCTGGTATTATGTCTCAAAGTCAGCAGGCCATCGAAGATTACGGCCTCAGCAACTGGGACCTGCAACAGAGTTCCGGTGCGGCGATGACGAGTGCACTTGGCGATGCAATTGAAAATGAAGAGCCGATTATCGTTACCGGCTGGACGCCGCACTGGAAATTTGCGGAATATGATCTGAAATATCTGGAGGATCCGGAAGGCTCCTTCGGGGACGGGGACGATATTCATACCGTCGTACGTCAGGGACTTGAAGAGGATATGCCGGGAGCATATCAATTCCT
This sequence comes from Marinococcus halotolerans DSM 16375, assembly GCF_000420725.1. Lineage (GTDB taxonomy): Bacteria > Bacillota > Bacilli > Bacillales > Marinococcaceae > Marinococcus > Marinococcus halotolerans. The sequence continues at coordinate 123,826 of NZ_ATVM01000006.1, forward strand.
CGATCAGTTCCAGTGGGAAGCAGAAAACATGGAAGAGATTATGGTAGAAATTCAGGATGGCACCGAGCCGGCTGAAGCCGCTGCTACATGGGTGGATGAAAACGAAGATATGGTATCTGAATGGACCGACGGCGTGGAAGAGGTCGACGGCGAAGCAATTGAACTCGTTTACGTTGCCTGGGACTCTGAAATTGCTTCCACCAACGTGGTCGGAGAAGTACTTACCGATCTTGGCTACGATGTAACGTTAACGCAGCTTGAAGCTGGACCAATGTTTGCGGCTGTTGCTGACGGCGAAGCAGACGGCATGGTTGCCGGCTGGTTCCCGAATACACACGCAAGCCAGATGGAAGAATACGGCGATGACTATGAAGATCTTGGTGCGAACCTCGAAGGTGCTATTACCGGCCTGGTCGTTCCGGAATACATGGACATTGATTCCATTGAAGACCTTGAAGCAGAGGAATAAGTATAACGATAAGCCGGAGCTCTCAGGAGCTTCGGTTTTATTTTTGTCTTCATACATACCAAATGCCCGCAGGCATCTGCCTGCGGACATCGGGAAGTGGCACAATTATGAACCGGGCCGGCAGATACTGCCGGCTTCGAATGGTCCAATAATCGAGGTATGGGGTGGGGTAGTAATGGTATACCCGTTTTCCCCCGATTTAACCTGCCTAATTGTAAAAATATAAAAATCCCGCTGATGGAAAGCGGGATTCGATTTATTCTGTACCGAAATATTGTTTTGCTTTTTCTAGATACGGTTCTGTTTCCGGTGTCAGTTCAGTATCCTCTATAATGGCTTCTACTGGACAAACAACTACACAGGCACCACAGTCGATACAGACGTCAGGATCAATATAAAATTGCTCTTTTCCTTCTTCAATACAGTCTACAGGACAAACATCCACGCATTCCCCTGCTTTTTCCTCTATACATGGCGATGTAATGACGAATGCCATCTTGGTTCACCTCTTTTCAAAGTATTTCAAGAGATTTATGATTACGCGCCGAAAAACTGTCTCTCCATTGAAGAAAGCCAGCGCCTAGTAAGAAACCTCTCTTTCTCTAGTGTAAAACATATAGTGTTCCTTTACAATTACCTGGCGATAAGTATAATAGGTTGTGAGTCTAAAATTGATTAAACATATTAAAATACTATGAATTATAAAAAAGGGGAGGTGACGGCGTGTCCTGGGAGATTGTATGGGTGCTGATTATCGTATTGGCGATGATTGGGGCGTTGATGAAAGAAATAGCTCGGCCGGGTATTATTTTTTTATTCGTTCTTTCTCTGCTGCTTATCACAGGGATCATTACACCACAACAGGGGCTGAAGGGGTTTGCCAACCAGGGCATGCTGACCGTAGGCCTTCTTTGTATTGTTGCAGGTGCTGTCCAGCAGACCGGCATCGTGGACCGGTTCGTTGAAGGGGTGCTGAGTAAAGGGCGCACCCCGAGAGGGTCGCTAATGAAAATGCTCGTTCCCTCGGCGCTGATGAGTGGTTTTCTGAATAACACGCCGATCGTAGCGACATTTTCGCCGCTTGTGAAACGGTGGTGCGAGAAATATGATCTGGCGCCGTCCAAATTTCTGCTTCCCTTATCCTATGCCACAATTATCGGCGGCACGATTACACTGATAGGAACGTCCACCAACCTTGTCGTGCACGGGCTCCTGCTGGAACGGGGATACGCGGGGTTTCATTTTTTTCAGCTCGCATTAATAGGCATACCCGCAACAATTGCTGTCACTATTTTTATCTTAACGATTGGTATAAAGATTCTGCCGGACCGGAAGCCGCCGCTGTTTTATCAGAAGGAAGGGCGCCGGAAATATATGCTCAAGCTCGAAATCACTCCGGGCTATAAGCATGTCGGAGACACGCTGAAGCGGGCGGGTTTTATTAATGATCCGTCGCTGCAGCTGCTGGCCTTACTGCCAAATGGGGAGGCAGAAAGCAGGGAAGCCGGCGAACACCACATTCTGGAGCCGGGCGATTGTCTGGTAGTATACGGAGACCTCACTCAAATAGCGATGCTCGAAAATACGGACGGTCTCAATATTAGAACAGAAACGAGTGAAAACAAAACGGCTGAAGAGCCGGGTGACCGCAAGCTGATGGAAGTCATGGTAACCCACTACTCCAACATTTTATTTACGAAGCTGAAGGACATTTTCTTTGACCAGCGGTTTGATGCTGCGATTATCGGCATTCATCGTTATGATGAGAGCTATTCGCCGGAAATGAAAGAAATGGTGGTAAAGCCCGGGGACACCCTGCTGCTTCTGGCCGGACCGGAATTTGAACAAAGAACGAGCTCTCATAATGATTTTCATGTCCTGAAAAACAGCGTAAATCCTTTTTTGAAGGGACCGAGGTGGAAAAGCTGGCTGCCACTCGTCATGATGATGCTCATGGTGGGCCTGGCTGCCCTGCAGATTATTCCTATTTTCTATGCAGCGCTGATCGCTGTCGCCGGGCTGCTCCTCACAGGATCGCTTTCGCTGACTGATGCTCACCGGTATCTTCCATATGAAGTGCTGATTGTCATTGCTGCTGCCTTCGGGCTCGGAGAAGCTATGATGAGTACGGGAGCCGCCCCGCTTCTTGCGGAGCGGATGATTGACTGGTTTATGCCGTTCGGAGTGCTCGGGGTGTTTACAGCCCTGTACGTGCTGACAAATGTGTTTACCGAAGTGGTAACCAACAATGCGGCGGCCATCGTCATGCTTCCGGTGGCACTCGAAACAGCGGATATTTTATCTGTCTCTCCACTCGCGGCTGCGGTCATTGTCGCGATTGCAGCGTCCGCGAGCTTTATTACGCCGATCGGCTACCAGACGAATTTATTTGTATATACGCAGGGCGGCTACCGGTTCACGGATTTTATGAAAATCGGCGTGCCGGTGAGTCTGATTGTTATGGTCATTACGATCAGTATTACATGGACGGTCTGGGGTTAAAAGCTGGAAAAGCGCCGGCAGGTTTTTTATACTAAAAATAAAGAAGAAAGAAGGTAAGCACCTTGGAAATACGTGCGGAAGGTCTGTTTGCGCATAAATGGCTGTTTGCACTGCCGCTTGCAGGTGCTGTACTGATCATTCTCATTTCAACCTCCATGCCGTACGAGCAGCAGGACATTCGCCCATGGCTCGGGTACATCCCGTTTGAGCTGCTGCAGCCTTATGTGTCCGTCCCATCTTTTTCCTATGGCGGGGATCCGGTAAGTATAGCTGCCTCCGGCGTGGAAGGCTATGTGGAATTTTTTATCCGGAAGGCAAGCCACGTGTTTATGTTCACCGCCATATTTCTGGCGGCTCTGCTCGCAGTGTACCCGTACCGATTCCCGTTTTGGGGGAAGCTTGCAGGGGCCTACGGGTTTGTATTTATGTTTGCGATGCTTGACGAATTCCGGCAGCATTTCAGCCCGGACAGGCACGGCATGTGGCAGGACGTTGTCCTCGACATGACCGGGGTGTCCGCGGCGGCGGTGATTGTTGTTTTGGGCTGGCTGTGGAGATACGGCTCGCGGTTTATGTAAAGAGACCCCTGCAGAGGAGTGCGGGGGTCCCTGTTTTTAATAGAGGGAATAAATCGGGGAAGATAATACGGGGAGAAAGGCTGCTACATGCCGGCAGGAAATGGCTCTGTGTTTAAGCCGATGCTTTCCGGTGGGGCGTCTGTAGCGCTGTTTTGCAGCTTTAAAAAGCGGACGTCTTCAGCGTTTACCTCAACTACCTGTACACGCTTATTGTCCTTGTTGTCGTACAGCCGGGTATTAATTCTTCCTTTCACGCCGACCATAGCGCCTTTATGGCAGTATTCGCACGTCGTTTCCGCCTGGCGCCGCCATACGGTGACAGGCACAAAATCGGCGTCGTATTCCCCTTCCTGGTTACGAAAGGATCGCTGGACCGCAAGGGTAAAGTTGCATACCGGGGTCCCGTCTTTCGTATAGGTTAATTCGGGATCGCGGGTAAATCTGCCGACAAGCGTCACCTGGTTAAACATGTAATCACTCCTGAATAGTTAGTGGGTCTGGGTTACAGACGTGTGGTATAAAAATCGGTGAAAGTATTCATGTCTTGGAGAAGGAAAAAATGCAAGGGTACGTTCGAGGGATAAAAAGGGGTGTCTCGGGGCGTATTCAGGCTGCGGCGCAAGATAGTCGCGTGCGCTGCACCACCGGTACGTTCCGGGATAGGGATGGTCCAGCTTCTCAGAGGGAAGCAGGTGTATCCGGCGGCTCTGTTCAAAAAAGGACGTTTCGTCCGGAAGAAGTTCGGAATAGTAACGGGCCTGGAAGACAGGGCCGCTGGTTTCGTAGTGGCGACGGTAGTGCATGGCGTAGGACGCATGCAGCTCCCGCATAATAGTGGAGATGGAGACGTACGTGGACTCGGCCAGCAGATGAATGCTGTTTGGAAGCAGACAGTAGGCGTGAAGGTCGAGCTTTGTGGTGTTGATTACTTTGGCTAATAAGTATACGTATTGTTTATAGTCTTTTTCACTGGGAAACAACGTGCGGCTGGAAGCCCCGGCTGCAGTAATGTAATAGACGGTGCCTGGAAACCAAAGGCGTTCTTCCCGGGGCACGGGCATACACCTCTTTCGGGTAATAGTTTATAGGGAATGTTTCACCAAGAGGTGGGGGGTTGGTGAAAAAAGGCCGCAAACAGGGCCCGGGGAGCAGAAAAAAACGCGGTTGCGCCTCCTTTCATGGTAGAATATAAATACTATACCATATATTCCAACAAAAGGAAGAAGCAGAATGTGACAACACTTTGGGAGTCCTGACCCCGCTTTTGGAAAATTTAAGCAGGCTGATTTTGTTTCATGTATTTGTATTTCCTATTCATTATGGTATGTTGAATACAGCTTGATTTGTCTTGTATTTGACATGCGTGCAGGGCACGCAGCACAGTTATCAAGGAGGAAAAAAGATGAAAGTACGTAAAGCAATTATTCCGGCTGCAGGGCTTGGAACGCGTTTTCTGCCGGCGACAAAGGCACAGCCGAAGGAAATGCTTCCGATCGTGGACAAACCCACTATTCAATACATAGTAGAAGAAGCGATTGCGGCCGGCATTGAAGACATTATTATCGTAAGCGGGCGCGGCAAGCGTGCGATCGAGGATCATTTCGACGTTTCGTACGAGCTTGAACAGACGCTTGAAAAGAAAAACAAAACAAAGCAGCTCGAGGAAGTCCAGCAAATTTCCAATATGGCTAACATTCACTATATCCGTCAGAAAGAGCCAAAGGGTCTCGGCCACGCCATCTGGTGTGCCCACCGTTTTATCGGAGATGAGCCGTTTGCCGTTCTGCTTGGTGACGATATTGTGCATTCGGACGAGCCGTGCATGAAGCAGCTCACAGACGTCTTTGATAAGTACCAGAGCTCGGTCGTCGGTGTCCAGCAGGTGCCGGACCAGGACGTTTCCAAATACGGTATCATCGACCCAAAAAGCGAAGAAGAACCCGGGGTGCACAAAGTCCAGGGCTTAAAGGAAAAGCCGGACCTTGCGGACGCGCCGTCGAACTACGCGGTGATGGGGCGCTACGTGCTGACACCGGAAATCTTCGACATTCTCGAAACGCTGCCGCCGGGCTCCGGCAATGAGATTCAGCTGACAGATGCGATTACGAAGCTAAATGAAAGCCAGGACGTGCTGGCGTATGAATTTGACGGTGTCCGCTACGATGTCGGCGATAAGTTCGGCTTTGTTAAAGCGACGATCGATTTCGCACTCGACCGCGAAGACCTGCGTGAACCACTTGAGGATTACCTGCAGAACAATATTCTGCAAACGGATAAAAAGTAATTATACTAGACGAAATGTCCGGCGGGCGCTGTCCCGGCGGATTTTTTGCGTAAAAAAGAGCCCGCACGGGGCTCCTTCGTTACGCGTTATCTTCGTTCTGTTTCTTTTTAATCGGATATGCTCTCCATTTAGAAAGATCGATCTCTTCTTTTTTCAGCAGGCGTTGTGGAAAGACAAAAGTCCATGGCCGGCTTGAGAACGGCTGAACGGCAAAATTGTCGAGCTTAAACCCGCCGCGGGCGATAACTTCTTCGTGCGCATCCTCCACCTGCAGCGGCACGTTGTCGAGCTTGAGCTCGTTGTTGCCTCCGTTGCGGATGAGAAGAGTCACGTGCAGGTCGCCATTCTCCGACTGCACAGCACGCATGCCCATAAAGTTGACCTCGCCGGGACGCGGTGGTTTCATGTCGCGGATCATGTCCTTCAGCTTGTCCACCTGCTGGTCGCTGAGCGCGTTTTTCCAGCTGTCGGCAAGATCGAGATGGTGTTCGCGCTTTGGTTTTTCCACGTGAAAGCCGATTTTCCATCCGTCTTTAGGAAATTCCTGCTGAAGCTGTTCCTTGGGCGCGAAATAAAAGTTCCACGGCCGGGCGCTTCTTGGCGGAATGTCGCCGACTCCGCTTAAATCTACTTTCTTTTTCGCGATGACCCGGTTGTCATTACTCATCAGGAGGACCGTGGACTGCTTCAACCGGATGGCTTTTTCTGCGCCGTTGCGGATAAAGGCGGTGACAAGCATCAGCCCGTTTTCATCCCGCTGCGCGCTTATGCCGGAAAGCGCCACCTGTCCGGGCTTCAGGCGGGGCGCTTCCCCGTTTAAAAAGCGCAGGTAGTATTCATCCTCTTCCGGAATTTCGGCTTCCGGGTGCAGGCTGAGAGTCGTTTCTACGGTGCGCCCACTGTCATCGTGTGCTTCGTCTATGGTTTCCTCATCAGCCGGGGTTTGTTCTGCCAGTTCTTCTGGTTTAACAGCGTCACCCTGGGATGATTGCTTTTTTTTACCGAATAAAGCCATACTTTTTCACCCTTTTATAAATGTCATAGTTATAAAGTTCGTTATATAAATATACCAACGTTAAAGATAGTCTGTACGTCCTTTTAGTATATCATTCTGGCGGAGGACTTTTAAGGGAAATCTCCAAATGCAAGTTAATATTCCCCCGGGCCTTTTTCCTGTACAATTACTATATATAAGTAAAGCTGATTATAAATGAACAAATAGAGGAGTTATGCACATGAAGGGTCTGATCGGCGCGTCGGTGTTAGTGGCTCTGGTGGCAGCGTTCATAGTTTACAGCCCGGCGGATTCTTCCTGGAGTGGGGTAAAGGAGCGTCTCGAAGAAGCTGGCGGCACAACGTACGAAGAAACGGACACGCAGGGCGAAAGAATGGCGCTGTTTTTATCCAACCTGCTCGGTGAAAATCTGCAGGCGGATGAAAGCAGCGGGGGCGCTCCGGAGCAAGGAACCGTAGACACGGAGGTGCCTGAAGGAACGGGAGACTGGGAGGTTGCAGGTGTAAGCCTTGGAGACAGCCTTGAAGAAGTGGAAGCGGCACGCGGGGAAGCGAAGGACGTGCAGGCCGGCAGCTATTCGTTCGACTGGCATATTTATTACGACGACGATTATGAGCAGTATGCCCAGTACGGGATTGAGGATGGGCGCGTGGTGGCGCTTTATTCCAACCAGCAGACGTGGCAGGACGATGAAGGAAACGGCTGGGGCACCGGGCGCAGCGTGATCCAGGATACGTACGGAGAATCGATGGAAACGGTAACCCGCGGAAACATCCGCACGGAAACGAATGAACAGCAGCAGGGTGTCTACGAGGTGGAGGAAGGCTATGCGACCTTTTTCTACGACGTCCATGAGGAAAACAGGGTGAATGCCCTGCTTCTGGTGGATAAAGAGGTAGAGAGACGTTCTTCGTTTTATGCTGAAGAGTCTGAAGAAGCGGGGGAGTCGTATGAGCGGCTTGTATGGCATCTAACCAATGCCCAGCGTGTGCAGCTCGGCCGGGACACGCTCGCCTACAATGAGCCGGTGGCAGCTGTGGCAGAAAAGCACAGTGAAAACATGGCTGACAATCAGTTTTTCGACCATGTCAATCCGGAAGGGCAGTCTCCGTTTGACCGCCTGGAAAGTGACGGTATCCGATACGTGCAGGCTGCCGAAAACATTGCTTCGGGTCAGCGCTCGCCGCTGTATGCGACGGCCGGATGGATGAATTCGTACGAAGGACACCGCGAAGCGATGCTCGGCAATTACGACGGGCTCGGCGTTGGTGTAGCATTTGACGATGAGAACCGTCCGTTTTATACGCAGAATTTTGTTAGTCCAAGCAGGGAGTGATAGATGAATGCCGGCAAATATAGTGGTTGTGGGAAGCATTAACATGGGTCTGGTCACAACAGCAGAACGCATGCCTTCCCGGGGAGAGACGATCCTCGGGGAAGGCTTTCATACATATTTTGGCGGAAAAGGGGCCAATCAGGCGGTGGCCGCTGCCCGTCTCGGCGCCCGGGTGTCGATGGTGGGAGCGGTTGGAAGCGATGCTTTCGGAACAGAATATTTGGAGTACCTGCAAGCCGAAGGCATCAATACCGGGCACGTCCGCACGCGGCCGGGCCTTTCGAGCGGTGTTGCCACAATTATTGTATCTGAAGGAGACAATTGCATTATTGTAACGCCGGGGGCGAACGCTACTGTTAGTCCCGATGACATCGAAAAAAGCCGTTCGCTCCTGAGAGAGGCAGACGCAGTGCTCGTACAGCTTGAGATTCCGGCACCAGCGGTGGAAAAGGTGCTTCAGACCGCCGAAGAGGAGCAGACGCCGGTTATTTTAAACCCGGCGCCCATGCAGCCGCTCGCCCCGGCGTGCTGGGGTAAAGCCGCCTATCTGACACCGAACGAGCAGGAATTTGAACGACTGCAAAGCGAGTACCCGGCGATTGCCGGCCGCCGTGAAAATGTAGTGGTGACAAAGGGAGCAGCGGGAGTATCGGTCTTTCGTGCAGACGGCACGGAGGAGGTCATTCCAGTTCGGACGGCAGATGTGCGCGACACGACGGGGGCCGGTGATACGTTTAACGGGGCGTTTGCGACAGCCGTGGCTGAAAGGATGTCTCTTGAAGATGCCTGCCGGTTTGCCAACGCTGCCTCAGCGATTTCTGTCGAAAAAGCAGGAGCACAGACCGGTATGCCGCTACGTGCACAGATCGAAGACCGGGACCTTTAACATGTATGCAGAAGTGAATGTAGAATAATTGGTAAAATATGATACAATAAAAACTGATTAATCACGCTTAAACGGTAAGCGCACATTCACGTGTATATTAAAGTACGAAAATACATAAATTAAAGGTTGGGAAAACGTATGAAGCTAACAGTAGTAGGTACTGGCTATGTCGGCCTTGTATCAGGCACAAGCTTTGCAGAGCTTGGCAATGACGTAATCTGTGTGGACAAAATTCCAGAGAAGGTGGACCGGCTGAATAACGGGGAGATCCCGATTTATGAGCCGGGTCTGAAGGAATTAGTGGACTCCAACCGTGCAGCCGGACGTCTGCAGTTCACCACAGAGCTCCGTCCCGCCGTCCAGGCGTCAGACGTGGTTGTTATTGCCGTCGGCACCCCGGAATCGGAAACAGGAGCTGCCAACATGTCCTACGTGTACGGCGTAGCGGATGAAATCGGGGAAGCGGTGAATGATGATAAATTCCGCGTGGTGGTGAATAAATCGACCGTGCCGGTGGGTACCGCAGACCGCGTACGCTCGCTGATTGCGGACAAAAATCCGGATGCCCAGGTCGAAGTATGCTCCGTACCGGAATTTCTCCGGGAGGGATCAGCTGTTAAGGATACATTCAATCCTGACCGCGTTATTATCGGCACCAATTCCAACAAAGCAGCGGACATTTTAACAGAGCTGCATCAGCCGCTCACAGACAACATTGTCGTGACGGATCCTCGCAGCTCTGAAATGATCAAATATGCCTCCAATGCCTTTCTTGCTACGAAGATCTCTTTTGTGAACGAAGTGGCGAACATCTGCGATTACTACGGGGCAGATATTAACGCGGTTACACGTGGAATGGGAATGGACAACCGGATCGGGCCGAAGTTTTTGAACGCGGGCATCGGCTACGGGGGCTCCTGCTTCCCGAAAGATGTGAAGGCAATCAAACACCTGGCGGAGGTTAAAGGCTATTATCCGCAGCTGCTGCAGGCTGTAAACGACGTGAACGAAAAGCAGAGCCTGCGCATGGTGGACCATCTGAATGTAATTTTTAACGAAGACATTCGCAATATTACGGTGGCGCTTCTTGGCCTGGCGTTCAAGCCGAACACAGACGATATGCGGGAAGCCCCGTCGCTGAAAATTATCCGTTCGCTTCAGGAATACGGTGTGAAGGTGCGTGCCTTTGACCCGGTAGCAGAGGATAATGCCAAACAGCTGCTCGAGGGAGACATCTACTTCGCGGAAAATGCGCTCGATGCCTGCGAAGGTGCAGATGCCGCGATGCTTGTAACAGAGTGGGATGAATGCCTGCAGGTGACACCGGAGAAATTAAAAAGCATCATGAACAAGCCGGTCATGATTGACGGCCGAAATGCATTTGAAGCAAAAGAATTTAAGGAAGCCGGCTTTATTTATCACGGTATCGGCCGGAAATAGTTATAGAAAAGCCCGGAAGGAGTAGATTCTCCTTCCGGGCTTTTTTTATGCGTTTAAGCTTGAGTTTACGGTGTTGTTTCCTCGTAGCTTTCTTCCTCAGCTGGAGCTTCTTCGTACGACTCCTCTTCGGCCGGTACTTCTTCTTGCGTTGCAGGTTCTTCGTAGGATTCCTCAGCCGGCGCCTCTTCTTCCGCAGGCGGCTCCTCATAGGATTCCTCGACCGGCGCTTCTTCTTCCGCAGGCGGCTCCTCATAGGATTCTTCGGCCGGCGCTTCTTCCTCGGCAGCCGGCTCCTCGTAGGATTCTTCGGCTGGCGCTTCTTCTTCAGCGGCCGGTTCCTCAGCCGGTGCTTCAGTGTTCACCTGCGTACCAGGGAGGGCCAGCGGCTCCTCTGAAGCCGGGAGATCGAGCTGCTCACGCAGGTTGTTGGACGTTTCGAGCGTCGCCTCCGGGTTAAGCTGATAGTAATAGAGGCCGTTGATCGTCGTGTCCGAGCCCTGCAGCTGGCTGGAATCAATTTCGTTTAATGAATCGGCGTACTGCTGCAGGGCGATCATGTTACCGAACGTGAAGTTGGTGCTGACATTTTCGCTGACACTGTCAAAGACGTCATCATAATTGTCGATGGACTCAATGGACCCGGCTTTTTTTATTAGGCTCTCAAGCACTTCCTGCTGACGTTCCCCGCGCCCGAGGTCGCCCCGTGGGTCCTCTTTTCTCATCCGTACGTATTTCAGTGCTTCTTCACCGTTCAGCGTTGCGGGTCCTTCTTTAAACTCTGTGCCTTCCTCCGAGAAATCGAACGGGACGTCGACGTCGACGCCATCGAGATCGTTAATAATGTCGGTAAAGGCCGCAAAATCTGATTTTACATAATAGTCGATCGGGATGTTCAGTGTATTTTCGACAGTTTGGACGGCCAGGTCGGTACCGCCAAAAGCATTGGCGTGCGCGATTTTGTCTTCGCCGTTTCCTTCAATATTTACGAGCGAGTCCCTCGGGATGCTCACCAGCTTCACTTTTTTGGAGTCCTTGTTGAATGTACCGACGACCATCGCGTCGGAGCGTCCGTCCATGGATCCGTCTTCACGGTCATCCACTCCAAGGAATAAAACCGAAAAGCTGTCCTCCGACGGATCGACGGCCTGGTCCCGCATGTCCGATTTTTCCCCGCGTTCTAGTTCTTCCTCTGTATCAGCGGAGACGCTGTTCAGCTGCTGGAGAAAGTAAGCGGAAGCTCCTCCGGCAAGCAGAAGAAAAAGTAAAGCAACGATAGCTGTGGTTTTCCAGATGAAGGCTTTCTTTCTTCTTTTCCGAAGGTTTCTCCGTTGAGACGTTGAGCTTGGCATGTCGGCACTTCTCCTTTAGATTGTATAATGATCGTGGCATAGAAAACGTCCAAAAGCGTCTGCGGACACGCTGTTATATAAAAATCAGCTAAAATGGGAGCATTTTGAAAAACATTGTATTCTTTCATTGTAGCCGAGGCAGAAACGATAGTAAACAAAATATACACCCGGAACGAAAACTATTTCCCTGCCGTAAACGTATTACCGGGGAAATAAATGAAAGGACTACGAGGGCTCATCGGTTTCCACGAAGGCCTGTTTTCCTTCTTCTATGCCGGCCTGCCCGCTGCTTATATTTACAAGCCACTCCCGGCAGGCCTCTGCCTCTTCCACTGGTGTATAAAGATGAAGCTTCACCTGCTCTTCGTAGTCAATGGAATCAAGAATATAAGAGGACTGCCGGGCTTCGTATTCGAGCTTGCCGAGCAGGCTGTAGTCAGCGGAGACCACGAGCTCCTGCATCAAGGTACGGCGCACGATTCCGACATGGTTCAGCGCCTCGGAAACCGAGGAGCCATAGGCCCGGATCAGGCCGCCGGCGCCAAGCTTGATACCGCCGAAATAGCGGGTGACAACAACTACGGTGTCTTTGAGCTCCCGTTTTTTCAGCACCTCGAGCATCGGTACGCCGGCGGTGCCATTCGGCTCGCCGTCATCATTGGCTTTTTGAATATGGTCCTGCTCGCCGATCAAATACGCCGAACAGTTGTGGGCGGCGTTCCAGTGCTCTTTTTTTATTTGCTCAATGAACGAATGAGCGGTTACTTCGTCTGCTGCGCGGGTAATATGAGTAATAAAGCGCGATTTATTTATGGTAAATTCATGATCTCCGCTTTGTTTGATGGTACGATATGAAGTAAGCATACGGTAACATTCCTCCTAGGTAATGTCATTACCGTATAATATGATTGTAATGGTTGCAACATTTTGGCCAGTATATAACAGGAAATGGGCGAAAACGAAACAAAATAAGCGTTAAATATGTAAATTTGTGATTTTTCATTACATAGCGGAATAGGTCCAAAAGAATATGCTAAACTATTCATGAACCGTTCCAAACGGTATTGAAAATTCGCAGGCAAGTATAGAGGGTGATGGTGGCCTTGCGAAACGCAGCAGACTTAGATCAAATTATTGAGCAAATGCTTCAGACAGTAGAGAAAAGCAAAGAAGAAATTTTTGAGATCAGTGAAACCTCCAGAAAAGAACTTCACACACTCCAGGAAGAGTTGAAGGAAATACAGGAACACATTTCTGAAACGATTGAACGCTCTGATCAGCTGGAGGTTGAAGCCAGAGTCGCAAGGAATCAGCTGGCAGAGGTAAGCAAACGGTTTCGGCAGTTCAGCGATGAAGAAGTGCAGAAGGTGTATGAAAAAGCCAACGAGTCACAGGTAAATCTCGCTGTGGTGCGCCAGGAGGAAAAACGCCTCCGCGACCGCAGGGACAATATCGAACGCCGCCTGATTCAACTGGATGAAACCATTGAACGGGCTGAAACGCTTGTATCCCAGGTAGGCATTGTTTATAACTTTCTTGCCGGCGATCTCCAGGACGTCGGGGAGTTTGTCGAAAATGCCCGGGAAAAGCATGAATTCGGCCTGCAGATTATTGAGGCGCAGGAGGACGAGCGCAAGCGGGTGGCGCGTGAAATTCACGACGGCCCGGCCCAGACGCTCGCGCATGTGCTGCTCCGCTCAGAGCTTGTCGAGAAAATCTCCCGGGAAAAAAGCGCAGAGGAAGCCATCCAGGAGTTTCGGGAGCTGCGTGTTCTGATCCGCTCAAGCCTCGGGGAAGTACGCAGGATTATTTATGACCTGCGGCCAATGGCGATTGATGATCTCGGCCTCGTGCCGACGCTTCAGAAGTATCTGCGTCACCTTGAAGACAACACAGGCATGGTGACGGAGTTTACCACGAAGGGGAAAGAAGCAAGAGTCGCCCCGAACCTTGAGATCGGACTGTTCCGTATTGTACAGGAGGCGGCCCAGAACGCCTACAAGCACGCAAAGTCGGACCTTCTCCGGGTGCAGCTCGAGCAGAGACCGACGAGCATCACGATTCTAATCAAGGATGACGGCAAAGGGTTCGACGTGAATAAAGAACGGGACAAATCATTTGGCCTTCTCGGCATGAGAGAGCGTGTGAACGCGCTCGGCGGGGAGCTGACGATTGATTCCGTGGTCGGGCAGGGCACGAGAGTGAAGGTGTTCGTGCCGGTTCATTAAAAACAAAGGCTGCATCAAATAACCAAATGATAAGTGAAGCGAAGAAAGGATGAGAACGTATGCAAGAACGTATCGATGAAAAAATCAAATTGTTGTTGATTGATGACCATCAGCTTTTCCGTGAAGGCGTCAAACGCATTCTGGATATGGAAGAAAACTTTGAGATTGTTGCAGAAGGCAGCGACGGAGAAGAAGCGTTTACTCTTGTCGACGATTATCATCCGGACGTTGTGCTGATGGATATCAACATGCCGGGTGTTAACGGCGTCGAAGCGACCAAAACGCTGATCGAACGCCATCCGGATTTGAAGGTGCTTATCCTGAGCATTCACGACGATGAGTCGTACGTGACACACGTGCTGAAAACAGGAGCCTCCGGCTACCTGCTGAAGGAAATGGATGCGGACGCCCTGATTGAAGCAGTGAAGGTTGTCGGCTCCGGCGGCGCCTACATTCATCCGAAGGTGACGCAGAACCTGATTAACGAATACCGCCGCCTTGCCCATGAAGGCGACGATCACGGCGTAGACGATACCGAAATCGGCTATAAAGAGGTTGAATACCGTAAGCCGCTCCATATTCTGACGCGCCGCGAGTGCGAAGTGCTGCAGCTGATGACGGACGGCTACAGCAACCGGATGATCGGGGAATCACTCTATATCAGTGAAAAAACCGTGAAAAACCACGTAAGTAACATTCTGCAGAAAATGAATGTGAACGACCGGACGCAGGCGGTTGTCGAATCAATTAAAAAGGGCTGGGTCAAAGTCCGCTAAACGAGTAAGGGCTGCCGGTTTGATATCGGCAGCTTTTTTGCGCTTTGGCATTGACTTCCGCCGGGAAGTCCGTAAAATGAAAACGAACTCATACATGCCTGCTACAGACAGAACGAAAGGAGAGGGTCTGCTTGCCAAATATCGCCGTAGTTACCGACAGCACCTCGTACCTGAACCGTGAAGAACTCAAGCAGTGGAACATTCATGAAATCCCGCTCAATGTGGTGGTGAATGAAGAAACGATGCCGGAGACCGACTGGGACGCTGCCACATATTATCAGACGATGAGAAATTCGGAAACGCTTCCGACCACGTCGCAGCCATCGCCCGGAAAAATGGAGGACCTTTACCGGGAGCTTGCCCGGGAGGCTGATGAAATTATTTCGATTCATTTAAGCAGCGGCATCAGCGGAACGCACCAGACAGCTGTCGCCGTCGCTGATGACATTAAGGATACGGTCCACGTGCACTGCTATGATTCGGAAATCAGTGCCCGGGCCCAGGGCTATTTTGTATTAACCGCCGCCCGGATGGCGTCGGAAGGATACGATATGGCAGCTATTTTTGCCGAGCTCGATAAAATTAAAGAAACGATGCGGGCGTACTTTATCGTCGAAGACCTGCGCCACCTGCAGCGGGGCGGCCGGCTGAGCGGTGCGCAGGCAATGGTTGGCAGCATGCTGCGGATTAAGCCGGTGCTCAAATTTACCGACAAAAAGATTGTACCGTATGAAAAAGTACGCACCTCCAAAAAAGCGCTTGCTCGTATTCAGTCCCTCTTTTTGGAGGAAGCCGCCAAGGGTCCGCTTGAAGCAAGCGTCCTCCACGCAAACGCTGAAGAGGCCGGGGAAGCGTTCCGCAGGCAACTGCAGGAAGCCTCGCCGGAGTCCCGGATCATTCTCGAACACCTCGGCCCGGTGATTGGTACCCATCTTGGTGAAAACGCCATCGGGCTCGCCTGGTACCGCCCAGAAGCCCTCTCCAGGTAATGCCGGCGGCCGCCAGGCCGCCTCCTCTTTTTAAACCCTCCCACGAAAGGAACCACCTCCCATGAATATGCTATCCACCTGGTTTACCGGCAGCAGCCAGTCGGCCTCGCCGTTTCCTTCCTTTTCTTCTGATGCAGAGATTCCCGCCATACCCTTACCAGATTATACAAAGATGCAGGTCCACTGCAGCGGCCGGGCGCTTCTGGCGCAGGAAATGCCGCACGATCAAAAAATAATTAAAGCCTACGTGCAGGCAGGAATGCTGCAGGAGGTGCCTGCCATCACGAAGCAGGGCACTCTTTGGCGGTGCCTGCGATGCAGCAACAAAAACCCCGGTTTGTTCGGTGTCCACGCATGTGCGTGCGGGCGCGAGCGGTGCGTCTACTGCCGGGAATGTCTGGAAATGGGGCGGGTCTCAGCCTGCACGCCACTCTACTACTGGACCGGCCCCAAAGCTTCCGGAGTGTTTACCGATCCGCTCGTATGGAGCGGCCGGCTGTCTTCCGGACAGGAGCGGGCCTCCCGTGCCGCTGCCGCGGCCGGCCTGCGGAAGGAGGAGCTCTACATCTGGGCGGTGTGCGGCGCCGGAAAAACCGAAATGATGTTTCAGGCGGTGGCCGAGGCACTTGCCAGAGGCGAACGGGTGCTGTGGACGACGCCGCGGACGGATGTCGTGCGTGAGCTGTACCCGCGTCTTGCGGAAGTGTTTCCCGGGGTGCCGGCTGCAGCGTGGTATGCCGCCAGTCCCGAGGCCAGGCCCGAGGCACGCCTTGTGCTCGCAACGGCCCATCAGGCACGCCGGTTTAAGGGCGCCTTTGATGTAGTGATAATTGACGAGGTGGACGCGTTTCCGTACGTGTTTGACCCCGGCCTCCAGCAGGCTGTGCGGGAAGCGTGCTCTCCGCATGCGGCGGTAATATATTTAAGCGCGACGCCTGGAGGGAAGGAACAGCAGCGGATGAAGAGCGGGGCGCTCTCGTATGTGCGGGTGCCCCGCCGGTTTCACGGTCATCCGCTTCCGGTGCCGGAATGCCGGTGGGCCGGGAACTGGAGGCTGCAGCTCTCGCGCGGGCGTCTGCCGCCTGCGCTGCTGCAGTGGTGCCGGTCGCGGGACACTGCCTATCCGCTGTTTGTGTTCGTCCCGTCGGTAGCGGCTGTTCGCCCGGCGGTGGAAGTGCTCCGGACGGAGGGCTTTCGCTGCGACGGAGTGCACGCGGAGGACGAAAAGCGTGAAGAAAAAATTACGGCCTTCCGGGAAGAACAGATCGATATTCTCGTTACAACGACGATTCTGGAGCGGGGCGTCACGGTCCCCAAAGCAGACGTGGCCGTGCTTGGGGCCGATGATGACATTTTCACCGAGAGCGCCCTCGTGCAGATCGCCGGCAGAGCCGGAAGGAATCCGGAGCGGCCGGAGGGGGACGTGGTTTTCTTCCACTACGGCCGTACAAAAGCGATGCAGCAGACGGTCCGCCACATCCAAACGATGAACCGGGAGGAGGCAGCGCCCGATGAATGATAGTTCTCTTTTATCATTTGCACGCGGATACTGCCTTTCCTGCGGGGAACGCCTGCAGACCTCCTGGACGTACAATAACCTGTTTGCGTGGAGAGCGGCGCATCTTTGCGACACGTGCACCGGCCAGCTTCCAACAATTACCGGGCCGGCGTGTCCGGAATGCTCGGCACCGGAACACGTGGAAGTGTGTGCCGACTGCCTCAGCTGGCGCCGGCGGTCCGAAGACGTCCGGTGGGTGAAAAACGTATCGCTGTTTCACTACGACGACTGGATGCAGGCGTGGACGGCCCGCTGGAAATTCCGCGGGGACGCAGTAATGGCTGCGGCTTTTTATTACGGTCTCCGCCGGGCGTACAGGCAGCATTTCCGCGGTTTTGTGCCGGTTCCGGTGCCGCTTGCGCCTTTGCGGATGCAGGAGCGTCGGTTTAATCAGGCAGAGGTGCTTGCTGCCGGTCTCAAAGTGCCTTACGTTTTGGCACTTGAACGCCCGGAGAGGGAGGGCGGAAAACAAAGCAAGCAGACGAAAAGGGAGCGGCTGCAGACCGTACGCGGATTTACCGTTCCCGCTCCTGAAATCATTTCGGGGCGAAATGTTCTGATCATTGACGATATTTACACGACCGGTGCCACGGTCCGCGAATCGGCGCAAGTGCTTGAAGCGGCTGGAGCTGCTTCGACAGCTTCGCTCACATTGATCCGTGCTTAAACTCCGGGCCGGCGGTGCCGATATAATAAGCAACAATGAATCAAAGGAGAAACGAACTATGGGTGAATTAAAAAACTGTCCGTCATGCGGCAATTTGTTTGTACAGGCGGTAAGGGCTGTCTGTCCGGAATGCCACCGGGCGGAGGAGGAACGGTTCCAGAAGGTATACACGCACGTAAGAAAAAGCAAGCACCGCCAGTCAACCATTCTCGAGGTCACCGAGGCCACCGGGGTCAGCGAGGAAGACATTTTCCGATACATCCGTGAAGGCCGCCTGAATCTGGCGCAGCTGCCGAACTTCAGCTATCCGTGCGAGGGCTGCGGCGAACCGATTCGGGAGCGCCGGCTCTGCCGGTCGTGTACCAGCCGTATTTCTTCGGGGCTCGAGGCAGAGGAGAAGCAGAAGCAGTGGGAGGCCAGACAGATTAAAGACACAAGGGCCACGTACCGGGCGTGGGAATAAGGAATGAGTCAAAAAGCGTATATGTGTGTTAAAATTTAAGTCTTAAGTACCAAGGAAAACACTAGCGGAATGACCGATATAAACAGTAACAAAACAGCCGGAGCAGAACGTCCGGATGGGAGGGACCACACAGATGAAAATTCATTCCGCGCATTCCGCTAATGCCATATACCGCAGCCAGGCCGCCCAGCAGCAGAAGCCGCCGCAGGGCGAGCAGGCGGGGAAAAAGGATTCCGTCGAAATTTCAAGCGCAGCCAAGGAGCTGCAGCAGTCGGAAGCGATCGACCCGGCCCGCAGGGAAAAGGTCGAACAGCTGAAAGCCCAGATTGAAAACGGCACGTACGAAGTACGGGCGGAGCAGACAGCAAAGAAAATGCAGGACTACTGGAACAATCAGTAACAGGCCGCCAGCCGGCCTGTTGATACATATACCTAAAGGAGCGGTTGCATGAGCGTACAGATAGTAGTAGAGCAGCTTGGCGCCCTGATCGAGGAACACCGGGTACTGCTTGGTATGTCCAAACGAAAGACGCAGGTGCTGAAAAAAAATGACGCTGGAGCCCTGCAGCAGCTCATCCGCGACGAACGCCGCCAGGTGCAGCGCATTACACGGATCGAGCGGGAGCGCCACCAGCAGGCCGCAGCGCTTGCAGGGGCCAATCCCGAAAACGCCGTATCCATCGATGCGTTAAAGCCGCTTGCCGATGATAAGGAGAGCGCACGTCTCGAAGCGCTGCAGTACGAGCTGATTCAGGTGATGACCGCTCTGCAGCACCAGGAGGAGCTGAACCGTGCGATGCTTGAGGACGCCATGAAATACACGCAGGTGATGCTTGGCGCCATGCAGCCGCAGGAGTCGGCGCAGTACGGCCGGCAGGGCCTGGCCCCGCAGCGCACGAAGCGGGAGTACTCGGTCTTTGATTCACGGGCATAAGCAGCAGGTACATAGAAACGGGGAGGAAAATGCATGAGTTCAACATTCATGGGGCTTGAAACAGCGAAACGGGCACTCACTGCCCAGCAGCACGCGCTGCAGACGACAGGACATAACATTGCCAATGCCAATACGCCGGGGTTCACGCGGCAGCGGGTCGACCTGCAGCAGAGTGATGCTTTTTCAAAAGCCGGCATGAACCAGCCGAGCACACCGGGCCAGATGGGCACCGGCGTGGACTCCAACACGGTCGCACGCATCCGGGACCAGTACCTTGACGTGCAGTACCGGGGCGAAAACGCGAAACTCGGCTACTGGGAAACGAAAAACGAAAACCTTTCCCGCATGGAGGACCTGATGAACGAGCCGACTGATGAAGGCGTCGCCAATGCGATGGATGAATTCTGGAAGTCGCTGCAGGACCTGTCGGCCAATCCGGAGGACTCCGGGGCGCGCTCGGTTGTGCGTCAGCGCGGGGAAGCAATGGTGGACACTTTTTCCTACATATCCAATTCGCTGCAGGCGAATAAAACCGACCTCGACGCCCAGATTGATAACGAAACCGGGCAGTTTAACTCGCTTCTCAGCCAGATCAGCAGCGTGAACGAACAGATTGCGGGCGTGGAGCCGCACGGCAAGGTGCCAAACGACCTGTATGACGAACGCGACCGGCTGATTGACGAGCTGTCGTCTATGGCTACTGTGGAAGTGAAGCGCAACCCGAGCGGCGGGAAGACAAACAGTAACGCGGAAGGCACCGTCGACATTTTCATGACGAGCGATACCGGCGACCGTCTGCAGAAGCTTGTGGACGGCAACGTTCTTGCCTACCAGGAAGTGAGCGTGGACAAATCCGGCGGCCGTAACGGGCACGTAGAAACGGCAAGCTTTGAGTGGGCGAACGGCAAAGCGGGCACTAATATTGATAACCCTTCTGACAGTAGCAATGCGTTTATGCAGTCGAGCGGCAGCATGCAGGGCCTGCATGAGGCGTATGGCTATATGAACGAAGCCTCCGGGGAGGTGGAAGGCCTGTATCTGGATATGCTAGGTAACATTGACACGATGGTCACCACCTTTGCGAATGCGCTGAACGACACCCACCGGGAAGGGTGGACGATGAACGACGTTGAAGCGGGTACCAAGGGCGCCGGCATTGACTTTTTTAGCTTTGATCCGGCGGTGCTTGAAAATAAAGGAGCAGCGAGTGCGCTGCGCGTGAGCGATGACGTCAAAGCCGATTTAAACAATATCGCTGCAGCATCAGCGTCGGAAAACGGCACCGGCTATGCCGGCAACGGATCCAACGCGCTAAACCTGGCGAACGTGAAGGATGCGGCCCTGAACTTCGGGGACGGGAACGAAAACTCGACAAGCGTGCAGCGATTCTACCAGGGCGTAATCGGCCAGATGGCAGTTGACGCAAGCGAAGCGAACCAGAAAACAAACATCACCCAGTCGCTGACCTCAAGCGCCGATGAGCGCCGCATGTCGGTGAGCGGAGTAAGCATGGATGAGGAAATGGCCAACATGATTCAGTTCCAGCACGCCTACAATGCGGCGTCCCGGAGCGTAACGACATTTGACGAAATGCTCGACCGCATCATTAACAACATGGGTCTGGTCGGCCGTTAAGAAAAGGAGGAAAATGATATGCGAGTCACCCAGCAGATGATGACCCAGCGCTCCACCGGCCACATCAGCCAGAGCTATGATCAGATGATGAACCTGCAGGATCAGCTGTCCACCGGCAAAAAAATCACCCGGGCCTCCCAGGACCCGGTTGTGGCGATGAATGGAATGCGCTACCGCTCCCAGGTCGGAGAGGTGGAGCAGTTTGAGCGCAACGTCGGCGAAGCGCACAACTGGCTCGACTCCAGCGACGCCGCGCTCGGGGAAGCGACCCAGGTGATCCAGCGGGTTCGCGAGCTTGTCACGCAGGCATCAAACGATACGTACGAAGGCGAACAGCGCGGCAACATCGCCAAAGAGATCAGTGAGCTGAAGGAGCAGCTGATCAGCTCCGCTAACTCCAAGGTCGGGGACAAATACATTTTTAACGGCTCCAACACGACCAACCCGCCAATTGATAAAAACGCCACCGAAAACGGAGTGACAGCGGACAGCTTCACCGGCCACGGCGATGCGGTGGAAATGGAGCTCATGAAGGGCATCAAGATCGATGTCAGCTCTGCGCCGGGCGAGGTGTTTAACGAGGAGCTGTTTAACGAACTCGAACAGCTGCAGGCGGACCTGGAAAATCCGGACACGACCGGCGAGGACGTGCAGGAATATCTGGGCACGCTTGACGAACAGATGAACAGCATCGTGAATGAACGGGCCGAACTCGGCGCCCGATCCAACCGGATTGAAATGATTGAAAGCCGGCTCGCCGACCAAAAAGTCATCTCCAATAAAATTATGTCCAACAATGAAGACGCCGATCTCGAAGAAGTGATTACTAATTTAACGAACCAGCAGACCGTGCATCAGGCGGCGCTCGCCTCGGCCGGACGGATTATGCAGACGACACTTCTGGACTTTTTAAGGTAAAAAATTTATAAAATGTGGGAAAATCTGTTTTATTATGAAGAGCGATTCAGTATACTGGTCTTTGTGACTGTTTATCTGTTTCGTGTACGTATTCAATTATAAGGGGGCAAAGGTGTGGAAATCGAAACGAAGCATTTAGGTGCTGTCACGATTGAAGAAAGAGATATTACCCGTTTTCCGCAGGGCATTCCGGCGTTTGAAGACGAACGCGACTTCGTGTTTCTTCCGTTTGACGACAGCGGCAGCCTGTTTATTATGCAGTCGGTACAGCATGCGCATATTGCGTTTATTACCGCCGATCCGTTTGTATTTTTTCCGGACTACGAGCTTGAAGTCCCGGATGCTGTCACGGAGCAGCTGCATATCGAAAACCCGGAACAGGTACTGGTGTATGTCACACTGACGCTTGCGAACACGCTCGAAGAGAGTACGGCAAACCTGCAGGCACCGCTGATTATTAACGTCGAACAAAAGCTCGGCAAGCAGTGGCCAATGGCGCAGTCGCCGTATGAAACGAAGCATCTGCTGTTTCAGCGGGCAAAGAAAGAAGGCACAGGATCATGTTAGTACTCACACGAAAGAAAAAGGAATCGATTCGTGTCGGGGATGATATCGCGATCACTGTACTCGGAATTGAAGGGGACCAGGTGAAGCTGGGTATCGATGCCCCGGAGCATATTGATATACACCGCCAGGAAGTATATGTCTCTATCCAGCAGGAAAACCGGCAGTCGCTCGCAGGAGACATTACGCTTTTGCAGAAATTATCGGAAAATATCAAAAAATAATTAAATGACTATTCATTCACTACGTACAACTAACGAACTAATAAATATACTAAAAAATATGTAAATGTATCTAAAAAATGAACAATAAGGAAAAATTATAGTTCTTTATTCATATTTATGATATAATTAATTTACGATAAGTGGAAAATGCCTAGGGTCATAGGGCTTCTTGTCGGAACTTGTGAAAAAAAGGTAGAATTTGTATACGGTCGTTCGAGTTCAGGGGATTGGTTGTCCTGCTGCAGTTTACAGAGAGAAATCAACAGACAAAAACGCAGAGGGCATGCTTGGGGAAAGTGTGTTCAACAATAAAAAACATCACTTTCGGTGAGGTCTCAGGAGGAATACATAATGGCCAGGACTTACAGTCGCAACATCCCGGGAAGCAGGGTGCCGATTTTATTTATCGACCTGCAGGGATCAGAAGTACTGCCACAGGCAGCAGAATCAATGGGGAAGCTGGCTGTGCGCACGAATGGGGAAGAGTGGACCACGCTCATGCAGCGCGGTCTGCAGAAAGATACGCTGTATTACACAGCGTGCAGTGATTTGGATGCGTTTGTGCGTCTTCAGGAAGCAAAACGGGCCGGGTCCGCGTGCAGGATTGGTGTGAACCTGCCGGAGCGGCTCAGGCACCTGGTAGATGAATTCATCTGCCAGGATGTGACGATGCTTATCGCCGCCGAGCGCGACGAAGACGACTGGCGCAAGCATTTTATGCGCGCCACCCAGTTTCAGACGTACATCGACCCGGTGTTTCAGCCGCAGGTCGTCGAACGGTACCGCCGCATGAATCAGCTGCAGGAAGAACCACCCGAACAGCAGCTCGAACTCGACGTGCATAAAGCACGCGGCACGCTGTCCGAAGCAGAAATCCGGATTTTGGAAAAAATCCTCGAAGGTAAAAGCAACCGCAAAATTGCCGAAGAATGCTTTCTGGCCGTCGCCACCGTGAACAACCACGTCAGCCACCTGACGAAAAAGATGCAGGCCAACGACCGCACGCACACCATAAAGCGCGCGATCGAAGAAAACTGGGTCGAGTTTATAACGTAACAGAAAAGCGGAGAGCGTTCGTTCACCACCCGGGACGGCTCGCGGCTTTCGGTCGGCTTGTGACGAAGTCGCAAACGATCCGAAACAGCGAATGGACTCGGGTGGTAACGCTCGGAGCTGGACAGCGTTAGAAGCTTTGCCTTTTTGATGAGATAAGACCGATGAGATTTACCCCTTTTTGTGAACTATCGAACTTATCTGCTTTAGCAAACTCTAGATTTGAAGCATCAAATAATGCCATGCTTTATAATCCAGCACGGCATTATTTTTAGTATTATTAGCGAACATGCTTACGCAACTTTGAAATGACTTCTTAGTACTATAGCATCGTAGCTAGACAGCAACGTCGCTGAACTTTTTAAGCATTATACTTTTCTAACCAAGCATAAACAGAGCGGGAGCCCCTATACTCCCAGCTCTGTTTTTTTGTTTTTTAGGCGGTAAACATGCTCTGGCAGTGGCCCGTACGGAACAACTGCTGCTGGATCATAAAAGTACTCGCTTTGGTTGGAAGCGACGCTCCGTCTGTAAATTGAATCATAGTTCCATCATCAGAAGTGACAAACTGTCCGGGCTGCACATGATTATAAAAAATCCAGATGTTTTCCGGATCGCGCAGTGATGAAATCGGAAAAGCATAAATACCTTCCGACGGATTTACCGGTACCGGCAGCTTCTTGCGGATATGTAAGTAATACTTTACCGCTTCGCTTCGTCCTTTAAAAGAAGATCCTCCCCGTAGGCACCCTCTTTTAATAATAGCGGTCGGTGTACATGAAGCCGGAATACGTGCTCCGTCCTTTTCCCATATAATACTTTTCGCTTCTCCTTCAAAATGTGGCACAATAGCCATCGTTTTTTCATTTACCTCGTACTCATCCAACATCATTATCTTTTTCATATTTCCCGCTCCTATTCCAATATTTTTCACAACTCCCTTGCACGTAAATAAGTATACGAATGCTATGTAAAAATAACTAGTACTTTTTGCATAATATAACTAAAAGAATATTTTTAAGAGAATTACAGGAAATACTAAATACATAAACCGAGCAGCCGATATAAGGAATGTAAGCAGGAAGTGCCAAAACGCAGCGTACGGGCGTTAAAGCAGATTCTGTGATATAGGCTTACCACAAGGACGTGGAAAGTACTTACACATTCAGGGAGGAATTTTACAATGATTATTAACCACAACTTAGGCGCGATGAATGCGCAACGTCAAATGAGCTCAAATCAAAACGATATGAGCAATTCTATGGAAAAACTATCTTCTGGGCTTCGAATCAACCGTGCCGGCGATGACGCAGCTGGTCTTGCAATCAGTGAAAAAATGCGTGGGCAGATTCGTGGTTTGGAGCAAGCCAATCGCAATGCTCAAGACGGCGTTTCCATGATTCAAACAGCTGAAGGAGCTCTTAATGAAACTCACAGTATTTTACAGCGTATGCGAGAGCTTTCTGTGCAAGCATCTAACGATTCGAATACAGCAGATGACCGTGCTGAACTGCAAAAAGAAGTAACTCAATTGATTGAAGAAGTAGATCGTATTGGTAATAATACTGAGTTTAATACAAAAAATCTTTTAGATGGATCGCTGTCTGAAAATGCAAAAGTTGCTACTTCTTCAAACGTTGCTTATGGAGAAGGTATGAAAAACTTGAATTTAGAGGCTTCTTCTCAGTTAAAAGCTGATTCTTATACTTTGACTACCGTAGAAGATTCTAAAGTACTCAACGGATTATCTGACGCAAGTCATACTGCAGGAGTCGAAGGAGTAAAAGTTTCAGCAGACACGAAGTTGGGAGAAGGACAGTATACTGTAGATATCACTAGCAACATTACGGCTGCTGAAACTCAAAATACTACTGGGATCGATTCTGATTCTGTTAGCTCTAACTTAACAGATGAGGAAACAGGGCTAGCCGATGGAGACTATTCGATTGAATTTACTACTGATACTAATGCAACGTTAACGTTCACGGATGAAGCGGGGGAGCAGAAAACAGCAAATGCAACTTATAGTGGCGCG
Organism: Marinococcus halotolerans DSM 16375; assembly: GCF_000420725.1. Lineage (GTDB taxonomy): Bacteria > Bacillota > Bacilli > Bacillales > Marinococcaceae > Marinococcus > Marinococcus halotolerans. The sequence continues at coordinate 149,729 of NZ_ATVM01000006.1, forward strand.
GAAGAAACTTTAGCTTTCGATTTAACTGGAGACGACGGAAGTGGCGTAGCTGAATTTACATTAAATAGTTCTTCAGTCGAGGTTGGAGATGTATATTCTGTAAGTCGTTCGACACAATTTGAAGCTACGTTAAGAGATTCTGCTGGAGGTGCTATAGGCGATACAGTAGATATTGATAAAGGCGATACTAAAGTAGCTCTTGGAAATTCTGAGACGGGGACCGTAGAAGTAGACTTCGCTGATGAACTATTAGAAGGAGAAGCTAGTTTTGGGGTTAAGTCTAGCGGTCAAGCTTCAGCTATTTTAAAAGATAGTGAAGGTGAAATTGTTGCAGAACAGTTGATTGAAAACAATCAAAAACGTATTGATATCGATGGCACAGGCTTGTCATTTGCAACAGAAGACATCACCGGTGGGGAAGAAACGACATTTGATGTTAATACTGATCAACAAAATAATTCTCTGAAATTCCAAATTGGCTCAAATGAAGGCCAAGAAATGGAATTAGGCATTAGTGATATGCGTGCTAGTGCTTTAGGTATAGATGGTGTCGATCTCGGCTCTCAAGCAGATGCAAAAGAAGCTATTACTACTATTGATAATGCTATTAAAGATGTGTCAAGTGAGCGTTCAAAACTTGGTTCAGTGCAAAATCGTTTAGATCATACGGTAAATAATTTAGGCACTTCGGCTGAAAATCTTACTGCAGCAGAGTCTCGTATCCGTGACGTTGATATGGCCAAAGAAATGATGAATATGACGAAAAATAATATTCTTTCCCAAGCTTCACAGTCGATGCTTGCACAGGCAAATCAACAGCCGCAATCTGTACTTCAATTACTTGGTTAATATTTTTGAACAACTTAGAGGCTCTAGTGATTATAGCTAGGGTCTCTTTTCTTTAATCAGGTAATTAATATTATACGGAAGCCCCGTGTTAATAATGTCGATCGGTTTCGATGGAATTTATGTTAGAAAAATATCTTAAAAGACCTTAGAACTTAAAAACTAATTTAGAAAGCAGGTCTCTTATGGAAAACTATCTGAATGTCATGAAACAAAACCTAAATGTTATCGATACGATGATGAAGGGCCTAGCCCATGTCCAAAAGCAACTTAGCACAAGGAACTACCCCGAAGCAGTTCAGCTTATGGAAGATATGATTATTGGTTTCACTGCAGTAGAACGATCGTCCAGGCCGGTACTGAAAAATATTGATAACACTGTAGACACAGAGAAATACTTCAACAACGTTCGCTCAAATTTAGATCTGGTCGTTACTCATTTAGAAAATCACTCCTACGCCAGACTGCAGGAAATTTTCCAATTTACCTTAATTCCCAACGTAAAGAAGCTGCAACGTGAGCTGGAGCAGCATTTTCAGCCGTACGTATTATCTTAAGTACTACACTCCCGCGAATTTCTGCCGATACTATAAACAACTGAGGCACTTTCACCCAACATGATCATACATCCAGAGGTTCCGGCGCCCCGGGGCCTTTTTTATACTTTTTTGGAAAGGAGGTGATGGTATTTGAAGTGACCTAAATAAATGAGACAGATAAAAGCACCTCCCACGTCGTATTCGTAGTAAGATCGACAAATGGAGGTGTTTTTCTTATGGGAGAAAAGAAACGACGTTATCCAGCAGAAGTGAAACGGGAAGTCCTTCGGCTCAAGTGGGAGGAAGGGTGGAGCAACCGGGCCCTTATGGATACCTTCGGCATCAAGAATGTGTCCCAAATCAAGCAATGGGCCAAGTGGGTCCAGAACGGCGAGGAGCATCGCCTCGACCAGCCCATTGGCCGTCCGAATATCTACGGAGCTAGCCCGCAGGACAGTGAAACCGACCGGCTGCGGAAGCTGGT
>NZ_ATVM01000007.1 GCF_000420725.1 Marinococcus halotolerans DSM 16375
ACGGTATGAAAGCGAAGACTGCAGCGAGTGTCCGTTGAAACCCCAATGCACCACCGCCGAGGGCAACCGGCAGGTTCGCATCAACCCGGTATATGAAGAGGGCAAGGCGATCGCCCGCCGGGCGTTAACGAGCGACGAGGGAGCGTCCACCTATGCCCGGCGCAAGATCGAAGCCGAAAGTGTTTTTGGGCACTTGAAAGCGAATCGTCGCTTTCGCCGGTTTGCCCTGCGGGGCACCGCCAAGGTGACCACGGAATTTGGATTGTTGGCCGTCGCCCATAACTTACGGAAAAAAGCGGAAAATACGAAAAAAGAAGCCGGAGAAACATCTCCAGCTTCCGCTTAAAGAGCTATCATTCGAATTTTGGGACAGCCCCGATGATAAACTCCCCATTATAGCCGGAATAAATTTCCCCACGTACAATACAAACCATAGCCAAGAAAGGAGTGCTGTGGTTTGTGAAAACGAAAGGGGAATTTTTTATGATTAAGGAAATGAAAGAACGGGGGATGTCGATCTCCGATATTGCCCGCGAGCTTCGCATGGACCGAAAAACCGTACGAAAATATCTCACGGCTCCGTCAGCACCGGTACCATCCAAACGGAAACAGAAAGCCAGTAAACTCGATCCCTACAAGCCGTATCTGGACCAGCGCATGTTGGAAGATCAGGTATGGAATAGTGTGAAATTGTTCGAAGAGATTGAGGTGAAGGGCTACGACGGAGGTCTTACCATTCTGAAGGATTATATGAAGCCCTACCGGGCTGCCGCCAAGAAAAAGTATACAATGCGGTATGAAACCCGGCCGGGCGAACAAATGCAGGTGGATTGGAAAGACGTTGGCCTGGTGGAGATCGACGGCAGCCAGCATAAACTGTCCCTATTCGTGGTGATTTTGGGGTATTCACGCATGAAGTATGCCTGGTTAACCGACAAACAGGACCTGGAGCATGTGATGGAAGGGCTCATTCGAGCATTTGAGTATTTTGGCGGAGTCCCGCAGCGCCTTTTGTTCGACAACATGAAGACAGTGGTCCATGGCAGAGATCAGGGACGGGTGTTGTGGAATGAACGATTCGCGGCCTTTGCCGATTATTACGGATTTATTCCCAAGGCCTGCCGACCCTACCGGGCCCAAACGAAAGGCAAGGTGGAGCGATCGATTCAATACCTGCAGAATCATTTTCTTCAGGGCCGACCGATTACCTCCCTGGATCAGACGAATCTGGAGCTTTTACGATGGCTGGACCAGACCGGCAATCGAAAGATTCATCAAACGACAGGCATCTCCCCTCAGGAACGTTGGGCCGACGAACAGCTGCGGCCGATACATACCGTGAAACGGTACGATACCAGTTATCATACGTACCGAAAATCGCACTGGGATGGCTCGCTGTCCTACCGGGGAGAGAAATGGATGCTTGCCTCCGCCTTTGCGGGCAAAGATATATTGATTAAAGAAACGCTTCATGGCGACCTATCGATGTTTTGTCAGGGCTCGCCGGTTTCGTTTCAGCGATTCGGCCCGTCAGCTTCTCGATGGGGAGACTACAACAAAAAGAAACAGATGGCCCCGGCTGACCACCGGCCATCTGCTTCCCTATCTTCGTTGGATGTCGACACGCGTTCGTTGACGTTTTATGATCGGTTCTCGCTGGGAGAACAATCATGAACAAGCGCCTTGAAGCCATGTGCCGCACCTTGAACCTGCCAGTCACCGCGGACCGATGGTCCGCCATGGCCCAACAGGCTTCCACCGATAATATAGCCTATTCGACGTTTTTATACAACCTTCTGGAAGAAGAAGTGGCAGCCAAGCATGCCCGGTCGGTGCAGACACTCCTCAAGTTTGCCCGCCTCCCGTTTCGAAAGACCCTGGATGATTTCGATTTCCCGGCCCAGCCCTCCGTGGATCACCGGCGTATGCAGGAATGTGCCACTTTATCCTTTATCGAGGCGAACGAAAACCTGATTTTCCTTGGCCCTCCGGGCATTGGAAAAACACATCTCGCTGTTTCGCTGGGGCTGGAAGCCATCGCTCATGGCTACAAAACGTATTTTGTGACAGCGCACGAGCTCGTGCTTCAGTGCCAAAAGGCGGACGCCGAAGGCCGGCTGGAGAAAAAGATCCGCAGCCTGGTCAAACCATCGGTGCTCATTATTGATGAAATGGGCTATATGAAGCTGGATCCAGGCAGCGCTCATTATCTGTTTCAGGTGATCGCCCGTCGGTACGAACGCGGACCGATTCTCCTCATGTCGAATAAAGCCTTTGGCGAATGGGGAGAAATCATGGGCGATTCCATCATCGCGACAGCGATGCTTGACCGGCTGCTCCACCACTCCCATATTTTCAACATGAAAGGAGAAAGCTACCGAATGAAAGAAAAACAGAAGGAAGACTAAGCTTCCTTCTGGGGAATTTTATTCCGTCGTTTTTGGGGAAAGATCGACCGGCCTTGACAATAAGACCCAATTCCATTTTGCACTAAACAATTAGCCACGCAAAAAGACAGCCTCCTGCACGGCTGCCTTTTTGCTAGATAGAATGCACATGTATTCTACTGTCCCTACAGGACATATTTAGATTATCTTATTATTCGCTTTATGTCTACAGTTCAAAGCGTATTAGTTCGATTTGTTAAAGCCGATGATAAACAGGAACATTTAAGCGGCTTGACCCCGATAAAACACCGGATTCAAGCCGCTTAAGAGTTTCACTTATTTTCATTGTCTACTTGACGGGGGTCATGAACTGACCCCCGGCTATCTGTTTCTATGCGTTCCCTGGATGTCGACACACGTTCGTTGACGTTTTATGACCAGTTCTCGTTGAGAGAACAGCCATGATTAAGCGCCTTGAAGAAATGTGCCGCACCTTGAACCTGACGGCAAAATCGAACAAAAGTTCGGTTTTGATATTATTTATTTTTCCTCTCAGTAATATTTTCATTTGGAAATTTACTCAAATCTTTATCTGACATAATCGGCACGATACCTAGAATAGGCAAACCGATTTCTTTTTCTACGTCTTGTTCAGTTTTGACTGTTTTGTCCAGAAAATCTAATAAAAATGCTAGCCCAATACCGACCATTAAACCAATCACAAAACCTAATACCAAGTTTAATGTTGGTTGAGGAGAAATAGGACTGTTACTATTTTCCATTTGTGCTTCAGATAGTATACTTACATTATCAACATCCATAATTTCAGGAATTTGCTGTTCAAATATTGTCGCTAATGTATTAGCAATTGTAACAGCAGTTTCAGGATTTGAATCTTCTACTGTTATATTAGCTACTTGTGATTCCTCTTCTGCTGAAATTGTAATTTTTTCTCTTAGTTCTCCCACAGAATCATTAAGTCCAATTTCTTGAATTACCGGTTCTAGAATAGTAGGGCTTGCCATTATGACACTGTATGTATTTATAAACTCTCTATTCGACTGTAGTTCTTGCGAAGTAATAGGTTCTTCTCCTACTTGAGACTGGTTCACTAAAACTTGTGTTGAAGCCTGGTACTGGGGAGTCATAATAAAATACGTAACTATAGCACTAATTATAATTCCTAAAAGTGTAATAGCAATAATTAAGCCTATACGCTTCTTTAGCGTTTGAAATAATTCCTGGAGACTAATTGTTTCTTCCATACAATCCTCCGATAATTTTAAATTTTTTCCCATGCTAAAATGCTAATTAATAAACTAATTTATTTTTGACTTAAAATTTCATTGATAATCTTTATCCTGTGTAAATAATAAAATTTGCCTCCAACACTGAAACACATACTTCTAAATTTACTCTTTATTATTCAAGATACCTTAATAAAGCATTTTTCCAATGTGGCATTGCTTCAAAATTATTTAGTTTTAATGATAAATTTTCTAGCACTGAATATTTAGGTCTTCTCGCTTTAGTTGGAAATTCTTGAGAAGTCACCGGTATTATATTTATTTCGATATTCTTAATTCTAAAGATTTCTTTTGCAAACTCATACCATGAGCATTCCCCGCTATTAGTTACATGATAAGTTCCATACAAATTTGAGGAACTGAATTGTTTTATACTATTAGCTAAATCAATTGCATATGTTGGAGAGCCAATTTGATCATTTACAATTCTTAATTCGTCTTTTGATTTAGATAAATTTAACATAGTATTAACAAAATTTTTCCCACCATGTCCAAAAACCCATGATGTTCTCACAATAAAAAATTTTGAATGAAAATTTTTGACAAAGTTTTCCCCTTCTAATTTTGATAGTCCATAAGAATTTAATGGATTGGTTGAAGTAAATTCATTAATTTTTTTTATGTGTTCGCCATCAAATACATAATCAGTGCTTATATAAATCAATTTAGCATTGGCGTATTCAGCTTCAATAGCTACGTTTCTAGTTCCAAAAGAATTGACTAGATATGCTAACTCTTTTTTATTTAAATCTTCTGCCCCCTCTACATCTGTATAGGCAGCAGTGTGTATAATTATATTTGGTAAATTCAATCTTATGGCTTTTTTTACTTCATTATAGTTTGAAACGTCTAACTCATCTTTACCATAACTAATTACTTCATAATCTTCTTCAAACAATTGTTTTAAAGCCCTACCCAGTTGGCCGTTTCCTCCTGTTATTAAAACTTTATTTCCCATTAATTATTCTCCTAACAACGATTCTTCTCAACATCTTCCACCCAAGAAGCATTATTTAAATACCAATTTAATGTATGATTTATACCCTTTTCAAAAGTTTGTTCAGGTTCCCATCCAAGTTCATTTTTGAGCTTTGAAGAATCGATAGCATATCTTCTATCATGACCTTTTCTATCTTTTACATATTCTATTAAATCGTAAGACTTGTTCAAATATCTAAGGATGTTTTTTATTACTTCTATATTAGCAATTTCATTATTTCCGCCTATATTATAAACTTCACCTTCATTACCATATTTTAATACTGTAAATATAGCCTTACAATGATCATCTACATGTAACCAATCGCGTATTTGCTTTCCATCTCCATATACTGGCAATTTTTCGTCACGCAAGGCTTTTTTTATTACCATAGGTATTAACTTTTCTGGGTGCTGGTAAGGTCCATAATTATTTGAACATCTAGTAATTATACCTGGAAAATCATAAGTTTTATAATAGGACCTAACCAATAAATCTGCTCCAGCTTTACTAGATGAATAAGGGCTATTAGGTTTTAAAGGAGAACTTTCGCTAAAATGATTTCCGTTCTCTATGGACCCATAAACTTCGTCAGTAGATATTTGAATAAATCTATCTATAGAGTTCTTTTTAGCTTGGTTTAACAAACTCTGTGTTCCCATTAAATTTGTTTCAAAAAAAAGTTTAGGACCTTCTATACTTCTATCCACATGTGACTCTGCAGCAAAATTTAAAATAACATTTATATTAAATTTATTAATGATCAAGTTTATTAAATCTTCATTATTTATATCTCCATATATAAACTCATATTTATGACTATTTACATCCAATAAATTATTTCTATTTCCAGCATAGGTTAATAAATCTAAATTCACTACGTTATAATCAGAATTTTTTAGCACATAACGTATAAAGTTACTTCCAATAAATCCATTTCCACCTGTAACTAAAATATTCATTTTAAGCTCCTTAATTTATATTAGTTATATTTGGATTAATTTTATCTTTTTCAGATAATATGGGAGAATCTGTTGGCCAATTTATTGCTAATTTTTCATCGTTCCAAATAATTCCATTATCATGTTCTTTTGAATAATACTCATCAACTTTATATATTACGTGGGTATTTTTAACTAATGTACAAAAACCATGTGCAAATCCTTTGGGGACTAGCATCTGGCGTTTGTTATTCTCACTTAATATAGAAGTAGCATATTTTCCATAGTTTAAAGAATCTTTTCTTAAATCTACTGCTACATCAAATACGGCTCCTTTTATAACTTTCACAAGCTTCGTTTGAGCCTTAGGATTAGCTTGGTAATGAAGTCCTCTAATTGTGTGAGGCTCAACTGAGAACGAATGATTATCTTGAATAAAATCATGATTAAATCCTAACTCTTGAAAGGTTTTTTTGTTGTAACTTTCCGTAAAAAACCCCCTGTTATCTGCAAAATATTTAGTTTCTAAAATAAAAACTTCTGGATGTTCTGTTCGTAATATTTTAATTTTAAAACCTCCACTTATTTTCTTTTAAAGGTGCGCATTATATATTAATCTAAGAATTTTGTATTGTCTCCCAATTAAATGATAACCTACTTATATCTTCACTATTTATATGAACGCCGTATTGGACTTCAATTATTTCTAAATCTGTAGTAGCTTTAACAGCATGTTTTGTATTTAAAGGAATTTTTATTATATCTCCTCTTTCAATTAGTCCAATTTTCCCATCGATAATTACTTCACCTTCACCCTTAACTACAGTCCAACTTTCCTCTCGAAAATTATGATAATGATAACTAGAATTTTTTCCCTTATTAATAGCAATTTTTTTTGTTACCATCTCATTGTTTTCATCATATTTTGAGTATTCTAATGTTTTAGACCATCCCCACCTTCTTTCTTCATACATTATAGGTTGATTAAAGTTTTTGATTAATTCTTTTATATTTTTATTACTATTTTTATCACTGACTAATATACCGTCAGGACTAATAGCTACAATAGCATTGTGGATATTGGATACTACTGCCGGTATATCTAGTTCATTAATTAAATGGGTATTAGTGCATGATTCATCTATATGACCTTGGCCAACTTGATTAGTAGCCATTTCTTCAGTAACAGTATTCCAAGTACCTAAGTCTTTCCAAAAACCATTATAATTTCTGACTATAAAATTAGAACCCCTTTCTAAAACTTCATAATCAAAACTATTTTGTGGTAAAGAATTGAAATTTCTCGATAACCATGAATAATCAAAATTCAATCCAATTTTTTCAACGATTTTTCTTAAAAATTTAATTTGGAAAGTAAATATCCCACAATTCCAAACCGCTTGTTTTTCTAAGAGTATCGCGGCTTCTTTTTCAGTTGGCTTTTCAACAAATTTTTTAACTTTTGAGACTTCCACTCCGACTCTTTCCGGTATTATATATCCATATTTTTCCGAAGCATAAGTAGGCGGCGTTCCTACCAAACCTAAGTCAAATTCACTATTGGTTAAATCCTTTTCTAAATTTTTAATGACATCAAAAAAATGATCTTCAACGTAAGAATCCACGGGTAAAACGGTGACTATTTCATCGTCTGATAGATTTTTTTCATTTTGTAAGTAAGATAGAGCAAGTACAATGGCTGGAAAAGTGTCTCTTCTTTCTGGTTCTATAACTATAGGTACTTTGGAACCCAACTGATTTTTTAAAATATCTTCTTGAGACTTTGAAGTTGCTATTATAGTACTATCCGCCATCGAATTAGCTTCAATTTGACTCCAAGTTTTTTGCACCATAGAAATATTTTCGCCTTTGAAATTATTTAACAACTTCAAAAATTGTTTAGATCTTGTTTCATTTGAGAGTGGCCATAATCTTTTTCCAGATCCGCCTGAAAGCAAAATACAGTGCATACTTACCACCTTAGGTTTTTATCATAGTGTAAAGCTCTTGTTCAAAAGTTTTTAAAATAGTATTTTGGTTAACGTATTTTTTTGAATACTCTAAAGCGCAGTCTTCCATACTTCTTTTTAAATCAGTTTCTTTAGCTAGTTTAAGCATTTCTTCAAGTAGCCGTTGAGAATTCTCCGAAGGCGTAGCTATTCCAAAACCAAATTCTTTTACAATATTATGCAATGTTGTATTTTCATCCGCAGTTATAATACTTGCTTTCCCTGAAGCAACAATATTTGTCAATTTAGAAGGCATTACCAAATCTCCAGCTTCTCTTTTTTGAATGATCAAATGAATATCGGCTGCGGCTAACAATTCTGGCAATTTTTCTACAGGTTGTACATTTAAAAAATGAATATTTTTTAAATTAAGCTCTTCTGCTTTATCTATTAATTGTTTTTTTCCTGAACCTTCTCCAACTATGGCTATTTTAATATTTTTTTCTGTAATATTTTTTCCTACATCTAGCAATATGTCTAATCCTTGCTTTTCTCCAATGTTTCCAGCATACATAAACAATACATCATCAGAGTCTAGCTTCCATAAATTTCTGTAATAATTTTTCATTCGATCATCACTAAACCTACCAACATTAGACCAATTTGGAAACAAGCTAAGTTTATTTTCTTTCAAGCCTTTTTTTGCAATTTTCTTTTTCATTGCTTCTGTAATAGTGGTAATTTTATTTGCTTCACTAAGAATTCTTTTTTCAATTAGGTATAAAAAGCGAATTAACGATTTTGATTTAAGCATATTTAGTTTTTCCGCCGCATCCACTTGCAAATCTTGTATATGAAAAACCCAAGGGACTTTCCTGAATTTCTTATAAAGAGTTGGAAAAATTCCTGTTAATAATGGGGGGGATACTGCTATAACTACATCATATTTTTTTTTATTCAATAAAATTGGCATCCAATACTTTATAGAATAAACTAAAAAAGACATTTCCATAAGTATCCTGCCTTTTGCATTTATCGTTGATTCTTTTTGAATTACAAGAGGTGTTCTATAAATTTTCACCCCATCAATTTCTTCATAATAAAATTTTTTTTCATTGTATTTATCATGAATTTTCCATTGGGGATAATGCGGTAATGAAGTAATAACTTCTACCTCATGTCCTTGATTTGTTAACCAATTAGCTAATTCTCCGTTGTATTTCCCTGTTCCCGTAGGTTCTGGAGCATAATTGATACTATAAAGCAGTATTTTCATGACTCATATACCTCCAGGTTTTTCTTTTTTATATCAAAAGCTACCATTTTTTTGATTAATTCATCAAATGAAGTTTTTTTTGAGTCCCATTTCAATAAATCTTCTGCTTTAGAAGGGTCTCCCATTAATTGCTCTACTTCAGCTGGTCTAAAATATTTTTCTTCAACTTTGATAATAGTTTTTCCGGTTTTCAAATCAATTCCTATTTCGTTAACGCCCTCCCCTTCCCATTTTATATTAATTCCTACTTCTAAAAAGGTTTTTTCTACAAACTCTCTTACTGTATGCATTTCTCCAGTAGCTATTACAAAGTCTTCCGGTGTATCGTGTTGAAGCATCAACCACATACACTCTACATAATCTTTTGCGTAACCCCAGTCACGCTTTGCATCTAAATTGCCCAAGTAGAGCTTTTCTTGCTTACCATATGCTATACGAGCGGCTGCCAAGGTAATCTTTCTAGTAACGAACTCTTCTCCGCGACGCTCGGATTCATGATTGAATAGAATACCGTTTACTGCAAACATATTATACGATTCACGGTAGTTTTTGGTAATCCAAAAACCATACATTTTTGCTACGCCATAAGGAGAACGTGGATAAAAAGGAGTTGTTTCACTTTGAGGAACTTCCTGCACTTTACCATAAAGCTCAGACGTGGAAGCTTGGTAAATTCTAGTTTTTTCACTCAACTTTAAAATACGCACTGCTTCTAAAATACGGAGAGTACCAACGCCATCTACATCCGCTGTGTATTCCGGCATATCAAAAGAAACTTTTACATGAGACTGAGCAGCAAGGTTATAAATTTCATCCGGCTGCGTTTCGCTGATTAAACGAATAACATTCATTGAATCAGTCATATCTCCGTAATGGAGATGGAAATTTTCGTTTTTCTTTACTCCTTCAATATGTATTTCGTCCAATCTATCTAGATTATAGGACGAACTCCTGCGAATGATGCCGTGGACCTGATAATCTTTTTCCAATAATAATTCGGCTAAATAAGATCCGTCTTGGCCTGTTACTCCAGTGATTAAGGCTATTTTCATTTTCTTCCTCCAATAGCTTTTTCATGATTTTCTAAAAACCAGCGATATGTTTTTTCCAAACCTTCTTTTAAATCTGTTTTAGCGCTCCAACCAAGGTCATTAATCTTAGTAGTATCTACTAGTTTCCTTGGTGTACCGTCCGGCTTAGAAGTGTCAAAGTTTAAGTCTCCTTCGAAACCAACTACTTCTTTCATTAATAACGCTGCTTCTTTAATCGAAATATCTTTCCCTACCCCAATGTTAATGATTTCACTGTCGTTATAATGTTCCATTAAAAACAGACAGCCATCAGCTAAATCATCGGAATAAAGAAATTCTCTTAATGGTGTACCGCTTCCCCACACTTCCACACTTCCTTCATTATTTTCTTTAGCTTCATGAAATTTACGCATCAAGGCCGGCAATACATGTGATTTTTCTAAATCGAAGTTATCTCCAATACCATACAAATTCGTTGGCATTACTGGAATAAAGTTCGTTCCATATTGCCTATTATAAGATTCACACATCTTCACGCCAGCGATTTTTGCTATAGCATAAGGCTCATTTGTAGGTTCTAGTTCACCTGTAAGCAAAGCCTTTTCATTTAAGGGCTGTTCCGCATGTTTTGGGTAGATACATGTACTTCCTAAAAACATCAGTTTTTTAACATCGTTTTGATAGGCAGCATCGATAACATTTGTTTGAATCAATAAATTATCTCTAATAAAGTCAGCAGGGTATTCATTATTTGCTACTATGCCTCCTACTTTAGCAGCTGCCAGGAATACATAATCAACTTCTTCTTCAGCAAAAAATTGTTCTACCTCATGCTTTTCCCGTAGATCAAGCTCTTTGCTATTTCGGGTTATCACATTCGAATACCCTTCTTCTTCTAGTTTACGATAAATAGCAGAGCCAACTAATCCCCTATGGCCGGCTACATATATCTTCGAATTTTTTTTCATTTAGCCACCTCTTAATCAATCTATAATTGAAGTTAATTTTTTTAAATACATATCATACTGGTTTTTAGGATTATTTACACTCAAAGAAAACAAGTCTTGTTTACTTATAAAACCTTCACTGTAGGCTATTTCTTCAATACAAGCTATCATTAAACTTTGTCTTTTTTCTATGGTTTCAATAAACTGAGAAGCTTCTAATAAGGTTTCATGTGTACCTGTATCTAACCATGCATAACCTCTTCCAAGTAATTCAACATTAAGCTTTCCTTGCTGTAAATATTCTTGGTTTATATCTGTAATTTCTAACTCGCCTCGATGCGAAGGTATGACATTTTTTGCTATTCTAACAACATCATTATCATAAAAGTATAAGCCTGTGACAGCGTAATTCGATTTAGGTACTTTTGGCTTTTCTTCCAAAGATACAGCTTTTAAATTTTTGTCGAAATTTACTACACCAAAACTAGTAGGGTTATTTACATAGTAACCAAAAATAGTAGCTCCATACTCAATTCCACTTGCTTTCTTTATTAAGTTAGTCAATCCATGACCATAAAATATATTATCACCTAATATTAAGGCAACGCTGCTCTTTCCAATAAATTCTTCGCCTATTATAAAAGCTTCAGCTAAACCCCTAGGTTCTTCTTGTACTTTATATTTAATATCTAAACCTAGCCAATCTCCATTTCCTAGAAGACTTCTAAATGACTCGATATCTCTTGGCAAACATATAATTAAAATTTCTTTTATGCCAGCTAGCATCAATACGGATAGTGGATAATATATCATCGGCTTATTATATACAGGTAATAACTGTTTTGAAACTACCTTTGTTATCGGTGCAAGCCTCGTCCCATTACCACCGGCTAAAATGATCCCTTTCAATTTTCTCCCTCCTCCTTATATTTAAGTTGCAGTTACTACCATTTTAAGTCTTTCTCCATTTTCAATTCTATCAATAACTCACCGGCCTGTTTTTTCATGTCTCTTTTATTTCTTTCTGAGAAATTGTTTTTCCAACTATTTTTTTCTCCTTTTCTAAATGTATGTGACTTTGCAGGATTAATATTTTCTAAAGCCTTTGTTACGTAATTTGAATCAAAATTTATATTATTCTTTTCACAGTAATAAATTAACATTTTCTCAATAGTATCATGTTTATTGCTTGATATTAAATCTTCATACCTTAAAGAAAAAGTGTTACTTCTATTAATCCATTCTTTGTACCTTTCAAATCTTGTACCAATGTCAGGATAGTAAATTCCTTTCTCATCTAGACCATTTATAGCTAAAGAAATTGCTTCATCCATTGATAAATTTTTAAAATATTTATTTAATTTATGCCATTTATTCATTTTTGATAAATAGTAAGCTTCAGAAATAACTACATCTCTTAAATCTCTATAGATAAAAAAATGAACAATATTCTTTTTTTTAATAATCTCTTCAAAACCACTATTAAACATTAAATGCGCAGGAACTACTTCATGATCAGTAATATTTTCTATTTTCTTATTAATTTTCCAGTTGTTTAGTTCTTTAAATGTTAATGATGGTTGAGAGGCTATGAAGTCATGTTGATAATTTACATTTGGGAATTTTTGGATAACTTGAAGTAATAAATGTGTTCCACTTTTGGGAAAAGAATTTACTATAACTGAACCTTCACCTTTTTTATTACCAATTATAATATTTTTTTTAAATTTCATAATTACTTTATTTGTTTTTCTAAAAAAAACTGATTTTTTAATTTTCATTTTTATCTTTTCCTTTAGACCAATTTTTTAACTCTCTATCTAATAATTTTTCTAAGGTTTGATTATATTTATAATAATGCTTTTCTAATTTTGTTTTTGTCTCTTCGTCTATATTTACAGTTTTGCTTTTTCCTCTTAAAAAAATAATTAATACTTTCTTTAATTTACTTGGCAAAACCTTGGCTATTTTTTGCACGTTCTTAGTACCAACTAATCTATATATAGGAAAAGCAGATCTAGATAACGATTCATTTTTTTTATTTACATCTATTTTCTCATTTTTATCCACGCCTAAAAATTCAAATATTTCCCTTAATTCTTTTTCAGGATCTGAAATTAAATCTTCTAATAAAATGATGTGCATTTGATTTTTTTCAAAATAATGCATGTAGTTTAGCAATTGCTCTGAATAATATCCCATATCTATATAAGTTCTATATAAAATCTTGTTTTGTTTTAAAGCCTCAAAATTATTTTTCCAATTTTCTTTTCCTTTTTCACCCACAAAAGTATTCTCTTTATTAATTCTATTAAAATTATTTTCTATCGCAGATTTAAAACTTAGATTTTCTCTGCCTTTTTGACGATGCATCCACCATGCTGAAAAAGCTCTTTGTGTTGGATTTCTTAAAATAATAATGAGTTTCATTTCAGGGTTAAATTGATGTATTTTTTTAGGTACAAATGGAACATATAAATATGATGGAGTTGCTTCCCCAACCGCTTTTTCACCATTCCAATTTTTAAAATATTTTTTTATATAGTAATCATAAGATTTTTCATCTGATTCTACCTCAAAAAAATGAGTTTCTTTTGGGTTACTCATTAATATATCTGAATGTTGACTTAAATAATGGTGTAATGAAGTTGTACCAGCTTTAGATGCTCCAACAATAATGAAATTTGGCTTCAAATAAACTCTCTCCCTCTACAATTCTATATTTGAATAATTATAATCAGTTACTATTTTATTATTACGTATTTCTTTATAATAATTCACTAACTCTTCGTCTTTCTTGAATGCAAAAGCCCTATTTTGATCTAAATTTTGACTTATAAAATTTAATTCTTTATCTTCAAAGTCAACTTTTAAAAACTGAGAAATATTTTTTAAATACATTTTAGGATTTCTTAAATATTCTTCGTAAGAGAAAGAATACACAGAACCTTTATATTTTTTTTCTACTAATTTAGCTTTTGTCATATATTTTTCCCACAAATCAATTCCTCCGTCTAAGTTCAAAACTTTGAATGAATTAATATAATCAATATCTTTATTTAAAATGTTTTTCTTTATTCTGTTTTTAAGACTACTCTCGAAATTTTTTATATTATTAATTTCTCTATTTTGTAGGCTTTTAGCTACATCTATGGGATTCCTATAAATATGAATGATTTTTGCTTTCGGGAAAATTTCTTTCCATAAGTCAACAGTAAAAGTGTTTTGAGGGTCTTTCCAACCAAATTCACCTAAGTTGGTGAACTTCAGATTTTTATGTAGATACCTTAATTTCTTATAAAATTTTATATCAAAACTCATTTTATTTATTATTTCTTTTTTTAATGAAGGGTGCTTTTCTAACTCATAATATCTTTCTACTTCATCCCATCGTGCATAGCATTGTCTTAGGATCCATTTATTCAATTCTAGAAAAAAAAGTGATTCATTATTTTTTTCTTTTTTTTCACCCATAAATATACCTGCTTTTTCTAAATGTTTGCTTAACATAGTTGTTCCAGATCGGTGCATACCAATTACTATAACTGGTGATAATTCTTCTAATCTTTTTTGTTGTTTCATGAAATACCCCTTTAAAATATTTTTTTGATTTTATTTTTTAGTACATCTAATTCATTATTGTCTAAAGCAGTAAAATATATTAACGCAGAATAAACGAAATAAATCAATAAAAATTTGAGAAGCATACTAAGTGAATTCGGTTCTATAATTACATTCACAAAAATTAAATTCACAACTCCAACTGTAATCAATATAGAAATAAATACACCAAAATAGCTTCTTGTAAAAGGATGCATTTCACTAATTTTCCATAGAGAAATTACTAACATAATATTCAAAATTGTAACACTTAAAGTTATAGACAGAGCAGCTCCAAAGAGCCCAAAATAAGGTATAGTTGAAATAGCAATAATCAATGTTAACAATACTTGGATAGAGGTATTTATTAACATTTTTTTTTGTTCCCCCATTATTAGAAGTAAATTCCCACAAGAACCGGTAGATATTTTAATCAATTGACCTATTACTAAAATTTGAAGCACATAACCATATTGGCTGAATTCTTCACCAAACAATAATAGTAATTCTCCAGGAGCTATTAACATTGGTAAACAAATAAAACCTCCTAATATCAATGTCCACTTTGTGCTTATTTTATACATTTTCTCTAATTCATTATTTCTTTCATTAGCATAGTAATTAGACATTATAGGAAAAAAAACCATACTCATTGACATAATAACCATATTAATAAGGCTTGAAGTTTGTTGGGGAGCTCTAAAAAAACCTACCTCCTCGCCTGAAACTAAAATACCTAATAGTAATACTATTGCCACGGGCCCAAATTGGTTCAATAATCTAATTGAAGTAAATGATGGGGCTAGTTTAATTATCTCGGAATCAAATTTAAAATTCACTGTTTTTTTGATTAATGTTTTTCTATTAAATAAAATTGAAAACAAGGCACCTATAGCATAACTAAGGAAAAAACCAAAAAATATATAACCGATATTATTTAAATTTAAATAATTAAAAATTAATAGTATAATAAAAAAAGCAATTGGCCTGATTATTTTTTCAGGTATTACTGATCTTATGTAAGCAAATTCACTTCTATTAAATGTTTTAAAATACAATATGATAGTCTGCGCTGGTATTATGAGAGTTAAAGGTAAAATATACATATAAACATTATCAAATTGTGTATAATTTTCCACAAAAGGAAATATCGATACTAATACTAATACAGTGAAAATAGAAGTTATAGTTAAAAAAAACTGAGTAGATTTTAATAAACTATAGTAAGAATCTAAGCCTCTTTTAATTTTTAAAGGAATTAACTTCAAAAGAGTTTGTTCTGTTCCGCCCATTGCTAATATAAATAAATATAACAAAATACTTTGAAAAAAAGTAAACATACCAAAATCATGCGAAGTAATTGCTCTTGCTATTAAAGCTAAGTTCAAAAAAGAAAAGAAAGAACTTATCAATAAAGCTGCAAAAGTTATTCCTGTATTTAAAGATATTTTTTCAGTATTCATTTTTCTCACTTCTGCTTTTTTCTCGACTTATTTCATCATAACTCACTTTAATATCTCCAGTGTTTTTCTTTATCACAAATTTCACAGAAAACAATTTAAGGAAAATCATTAATAATATAATTTTTTGTAATATTAATGGAGAGATTATAAAATTAGACCATCCGCCCATTAGTATGCTTGAAGCTAATAAAGCATATAATAGATTCTTAAACAAATCATCTTGTTTTTTATAATACAAATATAAAAAAGGGATAATTGTTAATAGTAAAGGGAGCGCTATAAACAAAGATCCAAAATCTACATAGTAATAACCAAATAAAGTAGCTATTACTTCAGCTTTATATGCCGGATTAGTTAATGAAGCAAAATAATCAGTTTGAGGATAACTTTCTATAATATTATTCAGTTGAAATATTCCTAAAGTTATTGGTCTCAGAGTGTATAAACCATATGTTAAAAAAGAATCTCCCATGTTAGTTGTATTTCTAACTAATAAATCAAAATTCTCAAAGCTTAATGGAAAATAACCGTAATAATAAGCTATTAAATTGAATGGGTCATTGGGACCTGTATACATTATACTTTCACTGTAGTCTATATTATATGAATAACCTGCTGTCGAACGATAGTTGGCAATAAAAACCAAAGAAAATAGTAAAGAAAAAACACCGCCAACCAACATCAATATCTTTTTTAAATTAAATTTAACTAAGTATGTAAATAAAACAATAACCAGTAAAGCAGTTAAAATAAAATCTATCCGACTTAATTTAAGTAAAGGCAAACTTATTAATAAAAAACTTAAAAGTAAGTCGAATTTATTTTTTTCTTTAAAATAATAAACAACTAAAAATATTCCTATGATTCCACTTGCCGTGCTTGTAAAAAAATCTAATCCAGGCACACTATCTTTGTGTAAGCTTGCAGTTGCATTCAAAAAAGGTAAAAAACTACCACTTATAATAAAATTTTCTATCAAACCAATTCCTAATACTATTAATGAAATAATACGTATAATTCCTACATACTTTAGTACATCATAGTTTATTTTCTTTTTGGGGGGAGCTTTTATTAGCAACAAAATAACTGGAAAAATAAACAAAATAACAAAAGCTTGTATAAAAATAAATATAGTATCCGTAACCCAGTAATCGTTTTGTAAACTAGAGAATCTAAAAGTAGCAATAATAAGATGGAAGAAAATACCTAAAAAAACTATATTAACAGGATTAAAAATATCCTTAGTTCTAAATGTAATAAAACCGCAAATTATAGAGAGAATTAATAAGCATAGTAATTGAGTCATTCCTACCTCCTTTGGATTTTTAATAGTAATATTTAAGAATTGCTTTTGTAGTTCCCTTCTCTAACTTATGAAAAATAATTTCCTTTAAAAAAGCATCAAAAATTCTGATTATTTTCCAAACATTAACTGTTAAATTTGAATGTGCTGTATACTCATTTAGATAATATAATTCACTTTTAATGTATTCAATATAAGAAAAAGAACCAATTTTTTGAGTCGACTGACCATGAAGATGAATAACTTCACAATCAAAAGCGATTGCACTAACTAAATTAAATTTTTCTATTCTTTTACTCAAAATATATTCTTCTTGATACAAAAAAGTATTTTCGTCAAACCCATTGATTAACCTAAAAGATTTTTCGCTAAAGAACAAAGCACTTCCTGAAATCACATCTACCAAGATTAAATTTATGTTATTGGGTTTATCTAAAAAATAATTATAATAAATTTTTCTAAATTCTTTATTAAATAAAGGAGCCTTCCTTAATAAAACTCCAAATAAGGTATTTGTCAAAAACCTGTCTTTCAACCTCCACTTTCTGCGTGCAGAAATCTTATCATATGTTCTATCTTTTAATTTTATATTTGCTCCAAGAACTCCAAAAGAATTCTCCAATCTTAGAGCATGTTTTAAAAACTTATTTAATATATGTTTATCTTCAACAATTATGTCGTTATTTATAGCCCAAATATAATCTGCACCGTTATCTATAGCTTTTCCTACACCATAATTTAATCCTTTAGCAAATCCAAGATTCTTTTCACTAGTAATTAAATAGATATCTTCAAGCTTTCTTAGAAATTCCAAAGAATTATCAGTAGAACCATTATCTAAAACCCAGATTTCTTTGTTTTCATATTTAATTTCTTTAAGATAACTTACACACTTATTAGTTAATTCACCATTGTTCCAATTTAAAATTACTATTGCTATTTTGGGATGCTTTTTATTTTCTTTCACTTTAATCTCCTTTATTTAAAAGTGTTTTTTTGTATAGATCAATGTGTTTACTTACCGAATTATCAATTGAATATTTCATAGCAAAGTTTCTCACTGTCATTGGATCTTTATTGTAGTCTCTCATGAAATTTTCTATTTTTTTTGCGATATCTTTTGCATTGGAATTTACATTTATGTAAACCCCAAAATCACCTAACACTTCTTTCATTACAGGTATGTCGTAAGCCAAAACTCTAGTTCCGCAAAGCATTGATTCTACTGAAGTTCTTCCAAATGTTTCCGCTGAGCTAAGGTTCACAAATAGATCTACCGAAGCATATATTTCACTCAATTGAACAGGGTCTTTTACATAACCATATTCTATCACTTTATAATTATTAATGATTGTTCGTAATTCATTACTTAAACCCTCTCCAACGATATGAATTTCATAATCTTCATTATTAGGGATTTCTTGTAAACTTTCTAATAGCGGTTTTATTCCTTTCCTTTCAGCTTTTAATACATTAGCCATTAATAAAATTTTATAATTGCTATTTGTGCTTTTTTTTGAATTAGTGTTATAGATAGTTGGATCAAATCCATTATTAATTGTATATATATTTGAATTCTTGAGATGTGACTTTTCTAAAGTATCTTTTACCCAATCGGTTAATGTAACAAATGTAATATTGTTTAATTCTCCTATAGACATTTCTTTTTTTCTAAACATGAAATTTGTGAAATCAAAAAAACTACTTTTAGGATACCTTTCTAAATGAGGACAATTTCCACAACCAATTTTCCACCTTTCGCAATCCAGGAAAAAAGCACATCCACCAGTAATAATCCAAAAATCTCTAACACTCCAAATCACTGGTTTGTCTTTAAATAAGTTTAAGTAGTCCATCTTCATAAAATAACCATGGAAATTATGAATATGTATTAAATCATACTGCGCAATTATTTTTTTTAATTTGTTTTTCTTACTGAAAGGATACCAAACTGAATCTAGACCCGTAAATCTAGTGATTAAAACATTAATGTTTTTCATAAATCTCTTGTATAGAAAAAACTTTTCTCCGGAATCTTCTTGGAATCCAATTAAAATATCAGAAGTTACACCAAATTCATTTAACTTTTCGCTTAACTGTTTCACACTTTTAGCCGCTCCACCGCTATCGAGACTGGTATTGATATGAAGAACCTTCATATATTTCTACCCCTATCTATATTAAAATGATTTGAATCAAACTGCTCCCTTTTTCTTTAATACAGTTATTACTGTCATAAATAAAATTTTCATATCAAATAAAAAAGATTGTTTTTTGATATATTTCAACTCAAGATTTGTTCTTTCAGGATAAGCTATCTCACTCCGCCCACTAACTTGCCATAACCCTGTCATACCAGGTTTAACAGATAAAAATTCATTTCTTCTATGTTGATATTCTTTTAATTCTTCTTCAATTATTGGCCTGGGCCCAACTAAACTCATCTCTCCCTTAATAACATTAAACAATTGAGGTAGTTCATCTAAACTAGTTTTTCTTAAGAAAAAGCCAATTTTTGTTATTCTTGGATCTCTATCTTGTTCTAATTTGTATCCGTTGCTTATGAATTCTTTATATAGATCAGTGTTTTCTTTTAATTTTTTTTCAGCATCTATTATCATAGATCGAAATTTATAAATATAAAACTCTTTCCCATTTTCCCCCACACGTTTTTGCCTAAAGAGTATCGCCCCTTTTTTCTCTTCAAATAAATACGTTAATGAAATAAGTATAAAAAAAGGCAAAAGTAAAATTAAAATTATAGTGGATAAAAAAAGATCCATAGTGCGTTTTATCGTTTGGTTATAGCGAATTTGTTTATTAGTTCTAAATTCCGACTTAGTTTCTACATTATTTTCTTGCATAAACAAAGACCCCCTATATAGTTGGTTCGAATTTTATTAACTTTTGTTTAAATTTTTCTTCAATTTTTTAAATATTTTTCTTTAAAAACGCTGTTGACTATCACTATAAATTCAAAAGCAATTTCTCAACAATTTCATTATTCCTCCTTCAAGTCCGTATCCATAAACCTATTCGTCTTCATTTAAACGTGTGATACGTTTAAATGAACTTCAATAGTCAAAATCACACAATTTTATTTTCTGAATGAGTAAATAACTTGGCAATTATATATAAAAACTGCAGAAAAATTCAGCGTTATCTTTTTTCAATAACTTTTTATAATACATTATAGTTCTAAATTTTGTCAATTTTCTTTTATATTTCACTTAACCGTTTTAACGCTAAAATTAGAGCCCAGATCAAATTCTTGAAATCACGAATGGTTCTTCATATATATGTTTCTTAATCACAAAAAAATTTCGCAATTAATAGCAATTTTGCTTATGATGTTAATAATCGTACAATAACTATTTTCTCTCTAGCTGGCAATTATTTCAACCTTTAAATTCTAATTTTTGGGAAACTACTGAGCTTCTTTTTTGCTTCTACTTAATTATTTTTCACCTGGAATTTTAATATTAAGCGGATTCTTACTTTCTTTATGGGGGAGATATGTATCCTATCATTGATTCAATTTATATTATTATTTTAAAATAGACTTTGTCAGTCCCAGATTGTAGACAAAGGCCTCCGAAAATGAATTTCGGAGGCCTTTGTCTGTGCCATCGAGGGGAAAAGAAGCCTCCAACGGCCGGTGCACGTCTGTCGCCACCGCCAGGTGGCGAGTTTTTTGAGATTCATCACCGCATAAACAAGCATCGGCTGCGCGTTGTTTTTTGCCCTCCGGCCAGGAGTGTCCAGCGCAAGCCATGCTTTTGTTTGAGATCCGCGAAAATCCGTTCGAGGGTTTCTTTTCGTTTCGCATAGGTCCTCCGGTTCCACAGGGCATGCCGAAGGTGTTCGGCTTCGTCCAGATAGGTATCATACACAAAGTCCTTTTTGCGCAAGCGTTCCGGTGGGCCCTTGGAACGGGTATAAGGCATGACCGGACGAATGGCCTGCTCGCGAAGCAGATGAGCAATGGCCGGGTTTTATAGCAGTCACCGACGGCTATAGGGAGGAAGGGATTTTTTCCCTTGGGTTTCGTAGCCCCGATGGATTTCGGTTTCCAACTTCACGTAATAGGTACCGCAGATGAAACTGTTCAAATTTTTCTTGTTGGTATTTGCTTTCACCTAGGGGGCTCGATATAAAATATGGACAGATTAAAAAACTGGTGGCTGTAACTACCATCAGCACACGCTCAAAAATGACTTCGAACAATCTCTTTCCCGAAACCGATGCGTGAAATTTTTGTTGAAGCATGAAAAAATTATTTATCGGCCGTCTCCTTTTTATATTCTATATATGTCTTCAGCAGAAAAATCTATGATAACTGCGGCTTAACGTTAGCTGTTCCTAGATCAAAACGTTGGACCATAATCAGCGTCTGATCCATCGTTTGTACAGTATTTGGAGTCACGAAGGTGACTTTTATACTCTCCTCGAGCATCACCTGCTTGCCTGCGTCCTGGGAATCTTCTTTTACCTCGACGATATATTCCAGCCCATACGGTGGCTTTTCTTCTGATGCCATGTACATGTTCTGCCATTCTGTTTCTTCAAGCAGCTGCTGCATTGGATTCCACTGCACGTAATTGCGGATCAATCGGTTCATGTCTTCGTACATGTAATGGCCTTTGTTCACCTGGTAATAGCGACGATTCTGCACTGGGCGGCCGATAATAAGCTCCATCTCGCTTAGCCGGTTTAGTTCCACGCGTATTGCGTTGGCCGAGTCGTTGAACTCGCGAACAATTCTTCGTAAATACGTTTCTTCCTCGTATAAAAAAAACTTCACAATCAAACGTAATCTTGTTTTCGATGTTACTAATTGATGTAGCAATGATTTTCCTCCTCCAAGGGCTATAATAATAAAATGAATCTTCAAATGAGCGGAAAAATACTTGAATTCGTTTTTTAATTCCTGTTTATTGCATCGGCTGCTTTTATGGGTTTCTAAAGGTGTATCTTGAAATTTATGAAGTTTATTTACCTTTTAGAAATTTTCTACCTCTTATGTTGCAGATTTACTAACAAGTATTCCTATTATCAATAAAAAAGAGACAGAACCCCGCAGCTGCCGCACTTAAATCGGAGGCATTGAACCTCTCCTCACTCAGCGCTGTTGACGATCAACGTCTAAGGCCTCCAAAGAAGCCCTTAGCACTGCCGAGTACCTCCGCGTGACACCGGGGCAGGAGACATAACCGCAAATTTTTCAGGAAAGCTATTTAATGAACTTGGCGGCGGAGCCGTTGTGGGCGCGGAGCACATCCTCCCACGTGTCATGGATCCGGACGGTATCTTCGTCGCTGATGTCCACGCCGGTCTGCACCTCCACAATTTCCAGGTCGATGGTGGCCCGGAGTGCGTGCTTTGTGCCAGCCGGCAGGTGCACAACGTCGCCTGCTTTGATGCGGTACATATGGTTGTCGACCGCAACCTCGCCTTCCCCGCGCACGACCGTCCATACTTCATCACGGTTATGGTGGTAGTGCAGCGTCGAGTTTTTTCCTCTTTCCAGCAGGATGCGCTTTGTGATCATCATCTGGCCGTCCGGGTACTTGGCGTAGTCGAGCACCCGCGACCAACCCCACAGCCGCTCCTCGTACATTTGCGGATATCGGAAGTCCTTGATCAGCTCTTTAATCTGCGAGCTTGATTCTTTATTTGCGACGATGATGCCATCAGGACTCGACACAATCACCATATTGCTGGCATCGATGACCGCAACCGGGATGTCGAGCTCGTTCACGAGGTGTGTGTTGACCGAGCTTTCGGAAATAATACCTTTCCCGGTCTGGTTTGCGGCCATCTCCTCGGTGAGCGTGTTCCACGTGCCTAGATCCTTCCAGTCGCCTTCGTATTGTAAAACGGTGACTTTTTCCGCCTTCTCCACGACCCGGTAGTCAAAGCTGATCTCGGGGATGGTGTGGTACTGGCTTTTAAGCAGCTCGTACTCAAACGGCAGCTGCTCCTCCTTGAGAATCCGAAGCAGATAATCCATCGTAAAGCCGAACACGCCGCAGTTCCAGAGCGCCTGTTTATCGATGAGCCGCTTTGCGGTTGCTTCGTCCGGCTTTTCCGTGAAGGCTCTGACGGTAAAAGCTCCGGTCTGCTCATTCAGGCTGCCTGGAACGATATAGCCGTATTTAGTGGACGGATATACAGGCCGCACTCCCATCAGTACCATATCACTCGTGCCCTCCTGAATCAGCTGCTCCAAAAGTTCAAAATTTTCAAAAAAATTAGTATCTACGAAGGCGTCTACCGGCAGCATCACAATCACTTCCTCCGGGGACGCTTTTTCGACAGAAAACAGGTAGCTCGCTGCAAGGGCCACAGCCGCAAACGTATCGCGGCGCGATGGCTCCATCACCAGAGGCACCTCTTCCCCGAGCTGACGCCTGATCAGATCCTTCTGTGATTCCGAGGTGGCGATCACCGCCGATGAGGCAAGGCCGCATGCTTCAAGCTGTCTCCACACCCGCTGGACCATCGACTCCTTCTGGCCGTCCGGCCCGTCGAGCACTTTGAGAAACTGTTTGGCTCTCGTATCGTTGGACAATGGCCACAATCGTTTTCCCGACCCTCCGGATAATAGGACTAATCGCATCTGCCTTCCTCCTTTTTTTCTGCAATTTTGGGTATAATCCCCTTATGCTCGTTTAAGAAAAGCACGTTTTCTTCGCATGGGTTCGGGCTGGTCGACAAACGCCGGCAAACCACCCAGCAGGCGCTTGGTGTTTTCCTGCAGATCCAGAGCCTTGTTCAGGCCGAGCACTGCAGCAGTCTGCTCGTAGGCAGGTTTTAGGCGAAAAGGCACGCTGTCAGCCTGTGAGGCGATAAAATGAGCCAGGTTTTTTCGCAGAAGCTTCAGGGCGAACCGCTGCTTTTTGCGGCCGTGTTTCCCGGCAACTGCCTCAGCACTCACCTGCGACAGCGCCCCATGGGAAATGAAATAATACAAAGAATCGTCTGTCTCTGTGGATCCGAACAGCCGCTCCGGATGTGTCATGATTGGAATATACCCTTCAAGCTGCATGGAATAAAACAGCCTTTTAATCTGTCCGAAGGTATCGCCGGTCTGCATTTCCACGAGGACGTAATTGGTGTCTTCAAGCGGCAGCAGCTGCCCGGATAAAAGGTCACCTACCATCTCCTGATGCAGCGTAATTTCATGGCCGCTTTTTACATGAAGCGGAATGCTTTCGGCACGGAGCTGCGTATTAAAATCGAGCACGGCTTCCTTCACGGTCAGGCCTTCATTTTCATAGACGCCGGGCCGGTAATGCGGCGTGGCAAAAACCGTCTGGATGTTGTTTGCGACGGCTTCCTTCGCGATGGCAATGCTTTCGTGTACCGCCTCCGGCCCGTGATCGAGCTTTGGCAGAATGTGTGTGTGTATATCGATCATGCGGCGTTCCCCCAGGTATTTGTTTCGGTGCATTCCTTGCGGGGATCGCCTCTACGCCCGGCCGGCGCGGTCCCTTTCTGTCTCCCATTGATGCAGGGCCTGCAGCCCTTTGGCAAGCGATACTTCCGGGTACCAGCCGTACCGGTTGATTTTTGACGTGTCGAGCGTTTTTCTCCGCATCCCACCGGATCCCGAGCCTGTAAAAAATACGGCGCCCCTGTAGCCGGTAATCCGCTTGATCAGCATGACAAGCTCCTTCGCGCTGACTTCCCGCTCGTTTCCGATATTGATCGGCCCCTTTTCATTGTAATGGTCCATCACAAACACGCAGCCGGACGCCAGATCATCGCCGTAGATAAGCTCCTGGAAGGCAGGTTCTTTTTCCGGAATTTCCACCTTCGCCTGCCACTGATCCCGGGCCTGCATGCACCGCTGCATCGCATCGGCCACCATGCCGGTCCGTTTGTTCATATCCTCCACGGCGTACATCCGCGGCGCCACCGCAATATGGAAATTCGTGTTGGAGGTCCGGTTGTAGGCCCGGCAGAGAGCGATGCCCTCCCGGGTCACCTGCGTCTGCTCCGCATATACTTCGTCAATGATGCCCCTTTGCAGAAATGTCTCCTTCAGCGGCTGCGGGGTGTATTTCGGATACACGTGAATATCACCGATGTACAGCAGCTTTTTTACGTTGTAGCGGGCGGAGGCTTCAAGCACATTCGCCTGCTGCCAGCGCCTCGCCTGCAGCTCTGCTTTTGCTTCCGCATACTCATAGCCGTCGGTCATGAACACATACTCGATATTTTCCTTCGCAAAAAAGGTGTTCATGGCCTGAATGCTTTCCTTCCCTGTATCGATGCCGCAGCGCACGACCACGTTTTCGTATCCCTGCTTTAATAGGTAGTGATAAATGGCGCTGCCTGCCCGCTCCTGATGATTGGTTACGTAAATTTTCGCCTGTTTATCCAACCCGTCGGCCTCCTTTTATGATACTTTTTCTTTCTGCCTGCCTACGCTGATCAGCACCTGCTCAATATGATTCAGCATGGAAGTAGTTGCGAATGTTACCGTCGTTCCCTCTCCGAGATAAAACTGCTTGCCCCAGTGCGGAGAATTTTCCTCCACTTCGATCACGTATTCCACCGGCGAGCTCCGTTTCGGATCGGGCGTAATGTAGATGGTCCTCCAGTCGATGCCCTTCAGCTGCTCGTGCAGCTCGTCCCAGTATAAGTACTGTTTAATGAGCGACTCCATCTGCCCGTGCAGATAGTAATTTTTATTGATTTTATAATAGCGGCGGTTTTTGACCCAGCGGTCGGTAATTAAATTCATGTCATACAGCCGGCGCAGCTCGAGGCGGATCGCGTTCGTTGATTCCTTGCATTCGCGCACGAGCTCACGCAGGTACGTTTCTTCCTCTGTCAGATAAAACTTCATTACGAGCCGCAGTCTTGTTTTGGATGTTACTAGTTGATGCAAAACCATCTCCCCCTTCAGTCCCCTCGTCAATACGGATTATGTTCTTTGCCGGCACGATTACAGCGTCAGTGCCGGCGGTGTGACCCTTCCCCCTTCCAGCAGCAGATGCGTATTTTTCTGCATCCGCTCCCATTCATCGAGCCGGTTCATCCTGACAAACTGCCGGTGCATCTGGTCCAGGCAGAATGGCTGGTCATATGCACTGCAGGCGTTCGATGCGATAAAATGCACGAGCCGCTTTTTCAGAAAGTATTTCGCCCAGCGCCTGTCGCTTCTTCCATCGCGGCCAAGCAGCGCTCCGGCACTGACCTGTACGGCTGCTCCTTCATTCACAAGCGTCTCAATCCCCCCGTGCTTTTTCTGAAAGATCTGCAGCCGCTCCGGCGATGAAAGAATGGGAATGAACCCGTGGTTGTACAGTTTTCTGAGCATCTGCCGGACGTACAATAAGCTGTGGCTTTCATTCATATGAATGAGTACATAATTGGTATGCTCAAGCGGCAGAATCCTTTTTCTTTCCAAATCGATTTCCATTCCACCGTACAGGGTGATTTCCTGACCCGAGCGGACGCGGACCGGAATCCGGGCTTTCAGGAGCTGAAAATTCAGAAACTTTACTGCCTCTGTCACAAAAACGGCCCCAAAATCATACGACGGATACCGGTATCTAGGCGTTGCGTAAATAATGCTGACGCCGGCGGCCGCTGCCTGCCTGGCCATTTCCAGACTTTCCTTCATCGTGTTTGGTCCGTGATCAAAGCCGGGAAGAATGTGGGCGTGCATCTCAATCATGTACTCACCTCTTTTACTTTGAGTAAGGCAAATGTCCTACGTGATATTTTTTAGAATATTTTGCCTGTTGCCGTTTCTTTTATATTAATAGTCCAGTATAATTATTAATAGTAATTACCTAGTCATTAATAATCACACAAATGTTAATAGTCATATGACCTTTTCTAGGAAGATGGGACCCCGCGCGGTATTACCCCGGCGAAAGGGAGTGAACCTGAATGAACCGCCGCCAGCGAATCTTCATGTATACGATCCAATTCATAGCCATCATCGCAGCCGGACTGTTCGTATACATAGAATCGCCGGACGAGCGGTGGCTTGCTGCAGGCCTCTGCTGGGTATTTGGTATTATCCAGGTGACCCGTCTCGTGCTATTAACCATACCGCTTGCCCGCTTTTCCTCGGTGATGGTCATCAGCCTTCAGTTCCTGATTGCCTGGGCGGTCCAGGCGATTGCCGGCGGGTTTGTGCCCCAGACGCTCTTTTTCGTTTTAATTGCCGAGCTCGGGTACCGGGCACCGAGGCGCTTCAGCTTTCCGTTTATGCTTCTCTGCTTCGGTGGATTTGCAAGCGCTTCGGCGTTTCACGAAGGGGCTCTGACTGCTTCGGCACTCCTCTTTGTGCTTCCGCGTTCCATTGAATACGTACTGTTCTGGGGGTTCAGCTATCTGGCCAAGCGCTCCACCGAGCAGCGCAATGAGCTGCAGCGGGCCTATGACCGGCTCCGCCTGTATCACCGGGAGATGGAGGACAAATCCATCATGCAGGAGCGGCTGAAGCTCTCCCGGGACATTCATGACAGCGCCGGCCATTACTTAACCACCTCCATGATGGCGCTTGAAACAGCCAAACGGCTGCTTGAAAAAGGCGAAGTCGAAAAGGCCCGCACCCAGCTGCAGACGTCCAAGCACCAGGTGCAGGAGACCATGAAGGAAATCCGGAAAACGGCGCATTCCATGGCGCATACCGACGGCTTCATTGACCTTTCGGCTGCGCTCGAGGGGCTGCTTGTCTCCACCCGTGACACGTCGGATGTGCGGATTGAGTGGCAGTTTGATGAACCGCTGCCCCTGCTCCGGGCGGAGCAGGAGATGCTTTTGTACCGGATGCTTCAGGAGGGGCTCACCAACGGCCTCCGCCACGGCGGGTGCACGTATTTTTCCTATACATTGTCCACGAAGGTTCCCGGCCAGCTGATTGCCCGGCTCGAGGACAACGGACGCACAGCCGCGAAAAACGTCAGCTACGGCTTCGGCCTGCGCGGGCTGTCGGCGAGGGCCGAAGAGCTCGGAGGCCTGCTTCGTTTCGAAGCAATTGCAGAAGACAGAAACGGCATGGCACTTGAACTGCGCCTGCCGGTGAAGGACCGGAGTCCTTACACCCCGTCATAATATGAAACTGACTATTTGTACGCGTAAATCTCAGGATACGTATAAGAAGGAGGATCTGCAGATGGAAACCGTTCGGATAGGGATTGTTGATGACCACGCCATTGTCCGGGACGGACTGGCGATGATCATGGAGCTTGAAGAGGATTTGGAAGTCGTCGGTATTGCGAAAAACGGGGCAGAAGCAGAAATGATGCTTACAAACGAGCTTCCGGACGTGGTGATGCTTGATGTGTACTTAGAGGGCAATAACGGCATCGAATGGCTGCCGGACTTTCAGCTGACGTCGCCGCAGACGAAGTTTATTATGCTCAGCTCCTATGTGGATGCCGAAAACGTCATTCAGGCACTGGCCAACGGCGCGAAGGGGTTTCTCCTGAAGGACTGGGAAAGCGATGAGCTCGTCCGCTGCGTGCGCCAGGTGGCCCGCGGCCAGATGGTGCTTCCGACATCCGTCTCAGAGACGCTGAGCGACCAGCTCGCCGCCCGCAACCGCAAGGACGGCGCCCCGCATTTTCAGGAAACCGAGGACACCACCGGTCTTTCCCTGCAGGACCGGCGGATTATGGATCTGCTGCTCGCAGGCTACTCCAACCAGGAGATCGCAGATACGCTGTTTTTAACGCTCGGCACCGTCAAAAATTACCTAACCGCCATCTACCGGAAAATCGGCGTCCACAACCGTCGCGAGGCAATTGCCTATTTTCAGCGGCGGCATAAAGAAACCGGCTCCTAGAGTTTAGGAGCCGGTTCGTTTTGCAGTTAGGCGGGGCTGCTGGTCAGCCCCACACTTTAATGTAGTTTTCTCCCTTTTGCAGGTCATTCACCGGACCTACGGCCGCTTTTTCCCCTTTCATATTGCCGTAGTAGTCCTTGTCCAATATTAATTCGCTTCCGTCCGGATTCTCGAAATCGGCGTCAACGATACGGGTTCTGTGCAATGTTTCCGTTGATTGCACCTCTGTGCGCAGCTGTTCGAAATCCTCTGGCAGCTCACAGTAGAGATACACTTCGTTTTCTTTTTCAATAATTTCCAGCTTGGGATCGAACTCCTCTGCCGTTAATTTCTGTGCCTCTCTTTCAAAGGGCTCTGCTCCGTTTAAATACGCATTGTTATTAATATACACCGGCTGCTCGACGTTATTGAACGCTTTATGGTCGGCAGAAAAGTCGTTTACTGTATCAATGTACTCCTCGAGCGATGCCGTATATCCGTTATAATGAGCCGTTCCTACGCCTGTCAGGCCTTTATCCCCTATAAATAGATTATTAAAATAGCGGTCATCCCCGCCATAGGTAACAGCAAACCCAGCCATTTCCGTGCTGTGCGGCACATGATACGGCGTAGCGCGGTCCAGCATTTTCTTATGGACCATCTCCCCCCGGATCAAATTATTAACGTAAGCTCCGCCCTGGGCATGATTATCCAGCGCATAATCCGCGGTTAAGATATTATGGTCGACCACGTAAGGCCCACTGCTTACTTCCACAAACAGGTCCCGGTTGTTCCGGTAAAATAAATTACTGCTCACTCTTGTGCCCTGCGTCTGCCAGTCGAGCCATATACCAAGGGAGCAGTCGTGAATACGATTGTGATAAATTTGCACATCAATGGCAGCATGCAGCTTAATCCCTGCAATTTCATGACCGAAAAATTCGCGCTTCACGCCTATATTGTAAATGTGATTGTCGTATATTTCACTGAACACACACCCGAGGTGCCCGACGACAGCGTTTTGGCCGCAGTCATATATTTTATTATGCCGGATCGTATGTGAGCCGACTTTTTCTTTCGTCCAGCCGGCCTGCTGGGCCTGAAAGATTGATTCCACCTGGTACTGATATCCGGACTTGTCCTTTCGTGTTGTGCTGTGATTCTGTCCGGTCGATGCCTCTTTCCCTATGCTGATGGCGCTGCATTTGGAATCATGAATAATATTATTTTCAATGATCCAGCCCTTACTCCAGTGCGGTCCCACAAGCCCCGGCTGGTCAGCCGTCGGCGGCGTCCACGGAGTCGCTGCCTGCGCCATTTCAAAGCCGCTGACAGTAATGTAGTCAATACCTGTCTGTTCAGGGTAAAAGCAGCATTTGCGCACGTTTATTTCCACCAGCTCCTGCGTGGGATCCGTCCCGTGGCAATTCATATAAATCGTCGTTGTATTTTGGTCCACCTCTGCAAACCATACGTGCTTCGTCTGCTCCGGATCTTCAACGGAGACTGTTTGTTCCGTCCAATGATCCACGATCTCCGTCTCTACCGTCGGATTGTACAATTCCTCCATATGCTCCGCCTCGTAGAGCGACCTTCCGTTCACATACACATCCCCCAGGTGCCTGCCGGGATTGTATTTCACCCAGTCCCCGAAGATTTCTTCTTTGTAGGGATTATACTCTCCAAAGAAATCGTTTGGCAGCGTTGTTTTCCAGACGGTTCCTTCCACCTGCTCCCAATCTGTTATCTGCTCCGATCCCTTGATGACGACCCTTTCTCCGTCCGCCGCCTGGTACGTAATTCTTCTCGTGCTGCTCAGTCCTGCATGCTTGGGCTTTACCCATTCCCGGTACTCGCCTTCATGCACAATCACAGTATCCCCTGCTGCTGCTACAGTGGCTGCCTGGTTGATGGTCAGGAAGGGGCTCTGCCTTGTTCCCTCCTGATTATCTGATCCATCTTTTGCCACATGATATTCATTAGCCATTGTATCTGCTCCTTTTGCATCGTATCTATTATTACTTATACTACGGTGACCCTGCTTTCCGAGAAAAACTGTTCAATTGAAAATG
Organism: Marinococcus halotolerans DSM 16375; assembly: GCF_000420725.1. Taxonomy (GTDB): domain Bacteria; phylum Bacillota; class Bacilli; order Bacillales; family Marinococcaceae; genus Marinococcus; species Marinococcus halotolerans. The sequence continues at coordinate 31,053 of NZ_ATVM01000007.1, forward strand.
CAGCACAGCCGAGTGCGCATGACAGCATACCGTGCTCGGAGAATTTCAGTTCAAACGAATCATGATAATAAGGAAGCAGGCGCTGCTGCAGAACACGCTGAATCGGTTTGCGAAGCCACGGCTCTAATACCGCAAACCGGTTGCCGATAATAATTTGCTCCGGATTAAAAGTGTTTACTATATTAGTCAAGACAATGCCAATATATTCACCAATCTGATCGAGGGCATTCAGCACCCCGTGGTGATTTTCCATAGCCATTTTAATAAGCATCTCCAGGCTGATTCTGGTGCCGGGCGGGAAAAGGGGTCTTACTTTATCCATTAACGCTGCCTCGGAGCTGTACATTTCCCAGCATCCCCTGTTCCCGCAGAGGCATTTCTTCCCCTGGGAGTCAATCGACACATGCCCGATTTCCCCGGAAATACCCGTCGATCCTTTGTGAAGCCTGTCGTTAATAATGATGCCTGCTCCGATACCAATGCCTATGCTTACATAAATCAAATCAGATATATTCTGCCCAGCGCCGTATATTTTTTCCCCGTGAGCTCCAGCCTTTGCTTCATTTTCAATCGTCACAGGCAGCCGGAATTCCTTTTCCAGGTAATCCTTTAAATCAACCCTGTGCCAGTTAAGGTTGGGGGCAAATAATATCAGGCCGTTGTTATCGATCATGCCGGGCACCCCGAGGCCGATACCGACGAGGCCGTATGGGCTTCCGGAAGCTTCCTTCTGCAGCAGCCTGATCAAATTTTTTACTTTCAGAAAAATAATTTCAGGCTCGGTCTCCTCCGTTTCAATTTTTTGTTTATTGATAATATTGCCCTGCAGATCTGTTATGACAGCAAGGATGTAATTAACACCAAGATCCACCCCAATGGAATAGCCTGCATTCTTATTAAAGAACAGCATTGTCGGCCTGCGCCCCCCGCTTGAAAGGCCCACTCCTATTTCCCCGACAAAATGCTCCTCCATCAGCTCACTGACCAGACTCGAAACTGTAGCCTTGTTTAATCCGGTAATTTTTGAAATTTGAGCCCGGGACACCGGACTTTCTGTCTGAATTTTATTTAATACGATCGACTTATTAATTTTTCTTACAAGACCTTGATCACCAGTTTTCATATGTGAGTCTCCATGGTTATTTATTTTTTCATAAAGTTATCCCTTCACAGAGCCTGCTGCGAGTCCTTTGATGATTTTTTCCTGGGCGACAAAGTATACGAGCAACAGCGGCACACTCGCCAGCGTCAGGGCAGCCATCAGTCCTGGAATGTTTATGGAGAATTCCCCGTAAAATTCCCGCAGCCCGATGGGGAGCGTCGCTGCGTCATCGGAGTTCGTTAATACGAGAGCGAAAATAAACTCATTCCATATATGAATAAAGTTATAAATGGCTACGGTGGCGGTCGCTGGAATTAATAGAGGGAATAAAATTCTCCAAAATAACTGCAGATGCCCGCAGCCATCGATTTTTGCCGATTCGATTAATTCCTTTGGCAGATCAGACATAAATTGAGTGTAGATCACTACTGATATTGGGAGAGCAAAGGCCACGTAAGGACCAATCAGGCCCCAAAGGGTGTTGTACAATCCCATATTCTGGGTAAGAAGGAAAATAGGAATCAGTGTTGTGTGGATAGGAATCATCATCCCTACCATAAACAGCAGCAGGATTGGTCTGTTTAATTTAAATTTCATGCGCGATAGCGGATAGCTTGCCATCGCAGAAAATATGATCGTTAAGATAACCGAGATTACTGTTACAAATAAGCTGTTGCCAAAGTATTGAAAGAAGTTTGTTTCAAACAAAAAGGTGTAGTTCTCAAAGGATAAAGCCTCCGGCAGCGCCCAGGGAGCCGTGGCGAATTCCGCCTGCCCTTTAAAGGACGTATTGATCATTACAAAGAAAGGAAGACCGGTAAATAAAAGAAGAGCAATGGCTACGATATACAATGGGGTTTGTCTTAATTTATTTATCATTTAAAAATCCGCCTTTCTTTTGTTATCCACTGTAATGATGCCGAGTGTCACTATAAATGCAATAATAAACATCATGGAGGATATGGTACTGCCGTAGCCCATGCTAAAGTTTGTAAAAGTCTGGTCATACATATACGTAGCCATTAATTCCGTTGAGTTGTTCGGCCCGCCGCCAGTCATTACATAAATTAAATCGAAATACTTTAAAGCACCAATGACGGAAAGAATGGCAGAGGTGATAATGATCGGTCGCAGTAATGGCAGGGTGATGCCTGAAAACTTCCTCCAGGCTGAAGCTCCGTCAATATCAGCGGCTTCATATAAATCCTCCGAGATTCCGACAATAGCGGCCCGGAATAAAATCATATAAAACGGGGCGAACTGCCAGCAAATGGTGATAATAACTGCCCAAATGGCGGTATCTTCATTGCCGAGCCATCCGCGCTGTAATGATTCGAGACCAACCGCGCCAAGAAACTGGTTCACGAGGCCGTAATTGGCGTCAAAGATATAGATAAATAAAATACCGATAGCCACTGTCGACATTAAGAAGGGCATAAAATAAACGGTACGGAACAGCCGCATCCCTTTGATCGGGCTGAACAGCAGCAGGGCCATAATTAAGCCGAGAGGAAGCTGCGTCAGCAGTGAAGCAGCAATCAGCAGCGCATTGTTTCCGGAGGCCTGCCAGAACACACCATCCCGGATGACTTCAAAGTAATTCTGCAGTCCAATAAACACCATATTGGAATCGATGCCGTTCCAGTCAAACAGACTGTAGTAAAATGTCATCCCAATCGCATAAACCACGTACACTCCGTAGAAGAGGAGCGCCGGAGCCATAAATCCTAATATGACAAGCCAGTTCTTGCGATTTTTTTTCTTGAAAGCTTCCCGGGATTTTGCGTTCACTTTATTTTGGACGTTGGTAGCCAACAACATTCACCTCAATTTTTAACTACATCAAGCCGGCAGCACCGGCTTGATATAGAAGTTAATTATTCCAGCTCTTCCTCGGCAGCCTGTTCCATCTCTTCTGCCGCTTCTTCTGGTGTAATGGATCCGCCAAACAATGCCTGCGTCGTGTCTAAGTGAACTTCTGCAAGCGCTGGAGGCAGGGTCTGGTCATAGTACGTTTGTACAAAATCAGCTTCGTTCAAGGTTTCGCTCAAACGCTTAATGTATTCGTCTTCGTACTCCGCCCCTTCTACTGGAGACACAGCGCCGCTTTCATTAGCAAAGTTGGTTGCCGTTTCCTGCTCGGAGATGAAGTTCAGGAAGTCAATAGCAGCTTCTTTGTTATCGCTTTGCTCTGACACGGAAAATGCCGGGCTTACTCCGCCCACAAGGTGATTTTGTGCGCCTTCTCCGCCTTCGATTTCAGGGAACATGAAGTAATCCAGATTTTCTTTAAATTCAGGCATTTCATCATCCACGTTTTTAAGCATCGCGCCGCTGGTCATAATTTCCATCGCAGCGTCCCCGGAATACATTAATTGACGGGACTGGCCTGTGTCATAGTCGCTGCCGTTGATGCCATCCGGAAATGCATTTTCGTCCACCAGCTCCTGGATTTTTTCCCCTGCTTCGATATATGCTTCATCATCAAAGCTTCCTTCGCGGCTAAAGGCATCAGCGAATAAATCTTCTCCGCCTTCTCTTTCAGCAAGGTACATCAGATAGAAAGCACCCGGCCATTGGGTCTGGTTTGCGAGAGCAAATGGAATGACGTCGTTTTCATTTAATGTATCGACAATGTCTAAAAGTTCATCATATGTTTCTGGTTCTTCAAGACCGTATTCATCGAAGATTTCTTTGTTATACCATACAGGCACTAAATCAAGGCCCATAGGCACACCGTAAATCTCTTCATCAAAGGTAACCGTACCTAAGCCTGCTTCCAGAAATCTATCTGACTCAACGTCGTCAGTGATATTTACAACCTGATCAGCATCCACGAAATTCTCCAGCCATCCGCCGCCCCAGGAATGAAAAACATCAGGAGCTGCATTACCGCCCATAGAAGTACTGATCTGTTGTTTGTAAGGATCGTTTTGATACTGCTTTAAATTTACCGCAACTCCTTCTTGCTCCTCAAAACGCTCTGCCGCATCCTGAAGTACTTCTTCTCCTGCTCCGGTTTCAATGTGCCATACTTCAATTGAATTTTCTCCTCCGCTGCCGCTGTTTTCACCCGAAGAAGCCTCTTCCCCGTCCGGACTTTCCGGGTTTGCAGGCTGACACCCTGCCGCAAAGATAAGAAATGCCGGTAAAATTGCTGCCATCGAAAATTTGTAATTCACGTTCAATCAACTCCTCTTTTTAATTGATAACGCTTACATTAAATGGATAATAAAAACTGAATATTAAGAAAAACGATGATGAATATTTAGTATATGAATCAGCTCCTTTCATGTTTATTTTCATCCAGCCGCCTGTCTATGTTTGTCGGCTGGATAAACTAATAACGGTCTGAGCCTTTAGAAAATCTTGATGTAGAGGCAGTTCACCCTCCCTTCGGAGTCTGGCAGTTCCCCATCCTCTCAAAAAAATTAATAATGTGGGAATGGTCTTTTTTCCCGTTTCCGTTAGCAATTTCGGAGTGGAAAATTTCTTTCACCAGGTTGGTGACCGGAAGCGGCACCCCGATCGCATTCGCTGAGGACTGGATGTTCTTTAAATCTTTATAATTCGTTTCAATGCGGCCACCCGGCTCAAAATTCCGTTCGATGATCTGCGGCATTTTGGCTTCCATGACAGCGCTGCCTGCCAGGCCGCCGTGAATAGCTTCAAACAGTTTGTTTAAGTCAATGCCTGCCTGGCTTGCATACACACAGGCTTCCGATAATGCGGCGAGGTTTCCGCTGACGATGATTTGATTGGCCAGCTTTGCTGCCGAACCGGTTCCATTCGCTCCGCAATGAACGATATTCTCTCCCATGGCTTCAAATACGGGCAGCACTTTATGAAAGTGGTCTTCGTCCCCGCCTGCCATGATGGAGAGTCTGCCTTCAACAGCCATCGGCTCTCCGCCGCTGACAGGAGCGTCAATAAAGTGAAGATTCAGTGCTTCCAGTTTACTGGCAAACAGTCTCGATTCTTCCGTTGATACCGAGCTCATATCAACAATAATGGTTCCCGGTTTACTGACCGCAGCGAGCCCCGGCTCTGCAAATAACACCTGGGAGACGTGTTTTCCTTCCGGGAGCATCGTGATGATGACCTCGCTCTTTTCTGCTGCCTCCTGGCCTGTTTTACACGCATGACCGCCTAAAGCTGCCAGTTCGTTGACCGCCTCCGTGTTTAAATCAAAAAGGTACGTCTCAAACCCCTGCTTGATAAGATGCCTGGCCATTGGTTTGCCCATGATCCCTAAGCCAATAAATCCAACCTTCATACGACACGCCTCCATACAACAGTATTTAAATAGATTCTGGTAACGCTAAATGCTTTCAGCTTCCCTGAATGACAGGCTGGAGGTGTTTATTGACGTAGCTGCCAAGCTCTCGAATGACTTTACCTGTATCCGGTTCTGCTGCCCCGGTTTCCTCTTCTAGCATCACCCAGCCGTCGTAGCCGCCGTCTCTCAGGACCTGCATACACCCTACAAAGTCAATATCGCCTTCGCCCATTTTCTTCCACTCGTGATTTTTTGAAGCTTCTTTAAAATGCACATGCTTAATCAACGGCAGGGCTTCCCTGAAAATGTCCACCGGATCCATGTCCCCGAACATAATATGACCGGCATCCGGGGTATATCCCATGTATCGTTCATCAAGGCCGTCGAAAAGGACTTCATAGTCCTCCCGGGATTTCCAGTAGGAGGTTTTGTAGGAAATCGGATGAAGCGAGGTCACAATGCCGTGCTCTTCGCGTGCTCGTTTGCCCAGTTCATTGGCCCCCTTAATAATCTCCTGCTGCCGCTGCCGTACATTGTCCCTGCTGGCCCCGACTCTTGAAGGCACGTTCATCACTGCCTCCGGGAAGTGCTTCAGGTAGTCAAAATAGTAATTTTCCAGCTCCCTTTCCTGATCGGAGGGCTTTCCGCCCTCAAAAGCATGCGGGATCGTCAGTGCAGCTAATTGAAGGCCTCTTCGATCCAGCTCTTCCTTGAAGCGCTCCGGCTGGTCCTTATACTTTCCAAGCAGCGAGATCTGCATATCCAGGCCGGTCAGCCCGCCGTTTTTCACATCATCCATAATCTGGTCCATCATGTCTGCCTCTACATCGTAGTCCAGCACCCATGTGGAACCCTGGCATCCGAATTTCATGACCATTTTTAATACTCCTCTTTAACAGTTTTTAAATTTAATGCTTCCGTGACAAAGGTGGAGAACAGGAGCTGCATCGATGTAGCTCCCGGGTCCTGATGACCTATGGAGCGCTCGCCCAGCCGGCTCGATCTGCCTTTTTTGGAGCTCATCTCTTTGGTGGCCTCCATTCCATTTTTCGCCGCCTCTGAGGCCTGCTGAAATTTTTCCTCCACCGTGCCCTCCTCACTCTGCAGAGCTGCCTGAACAGGGTATAAAACATCCATCATCGTTTTATCTCCCGGCTCCGCCTGGCTTCTATCCTGCACGCCATTGATAAATTCAATCCAGAACTGTCTCATATCTTCCATGGAAAGCTCTGTTTTGTTTTTAACGGCCTTTGCCCCGGCCATAAAGCCAGAAGCATAGAGCGGTCCTACCGATGAGCCCACAGCGCTTAAAAAGGAGCGTCCCACTGTCATGGCGATTTTCCCGCAATCTGTTTCGTCCGCCAGCTTTGAATGAAGGGCTTCCTGCACGGCCTTCCAGCCGATACTCATTGTTATGCCGTGATCGCCGTCTCCGAGCGCCCGGTCCAGTTCGCATAAATAGGTTTTGTTTTCTTCAAGTACAATGTGAGCGCTCTCAAAATAATTTTTCCATTCCTCTGCCTGCATGCAATATTCCCCTCCTGCTTAACTCTGTGTATACATCGGGCACTGGGCCGGAGCATCAATAAATGGCTTTAATTCCTCATCCATTTTTAACAGTGTAATCGAGCACCCGCCCATTTCGAGCGACGTACAATAATCTCCCACATAAGATGTATATATGTTTATTCCTTTTTCATTCAGGAGGCTTTCCACCTTGTCATACATGATGTAAAGCTCCATTCTGGTTGTGGAGCCGAGGCCGTTAATCAGCACCGATACCTCATTCCCTGATTCAATGTCCATTTCATCAATAATATTGTTTAAAATACGCTCAGTGACCACGTTTGATGTAGCCAGCTTGATTTTTTCCACGCCCGGCTCCCCGTGGTGGCCGAGGCCAATTTCCATTTCATCCTCCTCCAGATTAAAACTAGGCTGCCCGGTTTGCGGAAGGGAGCACGGGGAGAGACCGACGCCCATGGAGCCTACATTCTGGTTGGCCTTCTCGGTTATACGGTACACCTCGTCGAGCGAAAGACCCTCCTCCGCTGCGGCCCCGGCTACCTTCGTCACAAAGAATTCTCCGGCGATTCCTCTCCGTTTTTCCGCTTCCTCCCTTGGGGCGGACGCAATGTCATCCTTTACGATGACCTGCTTTACTTCTATGTTTTCTTCCATGTCTGCAATATCGGCTGCCATCCCGAAATTCATAATGTCTCCCTGGTAGTTGCCGTACAAGAGGAGAGCGCCCTGGTCGGTATGTGTTGCTTTTATTGCCTCCACGATTGGATCCGGGGGAGGAGAAGAAAAGATATTGCCCACCGCGACACCGTCAGCCATTCCTTTGCCTACATAACCCATGAAGGCTGGCTCGTGGCCGGATCCTCCTCCAATAATTAAACTGACCTTCTGCTTTAAGCCAGCGTCTGTGCGAACGATCGTTCTCGAATGAGCCTCTACGCCCCTTACAAGATGAGAATGCGCTTTCAAATAACCATTCAGCATTTCCTCGACAACCACATCCGGGTTATTAATTAACTTTTTCACCGTTACGCCTCCTGAAATTTATTTTTTCATAAATTCTTTTTCTTTTTCCGAAATCTTATTAACCTTCCGCTCCGAGTTGCCTCCCTGAAATTCTACACTTAAATACGTCTGCACAATTTTTTTGGCATGCTCCGGACCGATGACCTGGGCGCCCATCGTAATAATCTGGGCATTGTTGCTTAATTGGGCCCGTTCAGCAGAGTAGGCGTCATGGCACTGAGCAGCCCGAATGCCCGGGACTTTGTTAGCCGAGATGGCTACCCCAATACCGGTGCCGCAGATCAAAATCCCCCGGTCAGCTTTATTATCGTTAATATCCTCCGCCACTTCAAATGCAACATCCGGGTAATCCACTTCTGTGCAGTTATAGCAGCCGTAATCAATGACTTCATGATTCAGCTCTTCCACGTGTTTTTTTATCGTTTCTTTCAAGTCGTAGGCGACGTGATCACTTCCAATAGCTATTTTCAATATTTTCAGTCCCCGTTTCTGTTATTATTTGATTAAATTTTCGCACTTTTACTTTTGATTGTCAATTTTTATTTTTATTTACTTTCGAAATTAATCATTTATAATAAAATTAATAACAAATGTGCGACATAACAAAACTAAACGAAATACTATGAAGGAATTTAAGTTAAATATTTTGCTAAAAGTGAATTTTTCTTCTACTATGAGGAAGAGAATATGAGTCGAAGGGTGAAACGATGACTAAATTATTTGTAGCGGAACGCCGGCAGAAAATCCTCGAACACTTAAATGTTGACCGCCGCGTTACTGTTCGCGGCCTGGCTGAGAAAATGAAGGTATCAGAAGTGACGCTTCGCTCTGACTTGAAGGATATGGAAAATGAAGGACTCCTTCGCAGAACTCATGGCGGGGCTGTTCTACCAGACGCAGAAGAAAACGAAATTAATTTTTCATCAAGGGAAAAGAAAAATAAAGCCGAAAAAATAACGATTGCCCATATGGCGATAACGTTGATTGAAGACGGCCACTGTATACTTTTGGATGCCAGTTCCACGGCGCTTGAATTCGGCCGTCTGCTGAAGGAAAGCCAGATGCGTCTTACCGTAGTCACCAGCGGTATTTATACCGCGCTGGAATTAAGAGAAAATCCTAATTTAACAGTCATTCTTTTAGGAGGGGTCGTCCGGAACGGCTCCAGTTCTTTGGAGGGGATACTCGGAATTGATATGTTAGATAAAATTCATGTCGATTTCATGCTTACTTCTGCCAGTGGTTTTACAGTTAATACAGGGCTCACCGACTTTAATGTGTACGAAGTCGATTTAAAAAAACATATGGTAGCCAAGGCCAGTAAAGTCGTCGCCCTTATCGACCATTCGAAAATTAACAAAAGCTCTATTTCTTCCTTTGCCTCTTTAAATGAAATTGATTATTTTATTTCAGACGAGCCTGTCTCCGGGGATATACTTACAGAGATGGAGAAATATAATGTTCAAACGCTTTTTCCCCTTGCGGACTACAGCTGATTCATTTCGACCCAAAAACTAATCCCCTGAAGCGCAAACGAACCGGCTCCTGCAATGCAGGAGCCGGTTCGTTTTGTTTATCCGTAATAATAGTAATAGCTTTGATCCATGCCTTTTTTCTGGTTCAGGATGCAGCCGAGAATTGGCACACCGCTTACTTCCAGCAGGTCCTTCGCCTTCCGGGCAGCGTCATTTTCGGTTTCTCCGGCTTTGACGACGAGAATGCTTCCGTCGCAGTGGCGGGAGATGACCTGAACGTCCGTCACCGCAAGCACCGGCGGCGCATCAAACAAAATCACGTCGTACTGCTCGCGGGCGAGCTCCACCAGGTGCGCCATCGAACGGCTGCCGAGAATCTCGGACGGGTTCGGCGGAATCGGGCCACTCGGCAGAATATCGAGGTACGGCACTTCCGTTTCCTGCACGTACGAAGCGTACTCCCCGTGATTTGTCAGGGCGTTGATCAGCCCGTGGGTATTCATGCGGCGGAATGTGTAGTGCACGGTCGGCTTACGCAGGTCGGCGTCCACGAGGAGCACCTTTTTTTCCTGCTGGGCCATCGTTACCGCGAGGTTCGCCACCGTCGTGGACTTTCCTTCCCCCGGCCCTGGAGATGTCACCACCATCGTCTGCATGTCTTTATCCACGGAGGAATATTGAATATTAGTACGAACCGTACGATACTGCTCAGAAACCGGGGATTTACTGTTTAGCCAGGTAATGAGCTTCCGCTGATTCGTGTTCGTCTCTTGCTTCTTTTTTCGTGCCAAACGCGCACACTCCTTTTGATTTCTGTCCATTACTCCTTGTATCGGCCGGGGGCTTCATTCATTATAGACGTAGTATAGCATATTCAAACGGGCCCTGGTCCGTTTTTCCAAAAAGCAGGACCTTTTTATGACCCGTTTTCCGTCCACTGCTGCCAGATGCCATCTGCCCAGGCTGTGTGTCCCTGTTCCGTCGGCACCGGCGTGTCCTCCCCGACGTAGTCAATCAGTTCTTCATCATCCACTGCCGGCCAGGCGCTCCAGTGGTTCAAATAGGTGACCCCGGCCTCGTCGGCATACTCCTCCACAGCGTCGAGCTGTTCTAAGTAATACTGCGCTTCGTACCACGGCTGCGGCGCACTGATATAGTACGCGCTGTCGTTTTCCTGCACCGCTTCCGTAATTTCACGGGTGGCGTAAATGGTATCGTCGCTGCTGACCGTTCCGTTATCACTCACCGCAAACGGCACAAGGATAAACAAATCAGCCTCGGCTCCGGCCATTTCCTCCGGCCCGCCTTCACTCAGCACCTCAAGGGACGTGCTGTCATCATATGTAATCGTTTCTACTTCCGTGTCAATCCCGTTCCAGTTCTCCTCGATCCGATCGGCCAGCTGCTGGGGAAAGCTGTTGTCGCCCTCCGAGGTCACTGCGCTCGAGCCGGCTACAACGATCCGCAGCGCATCCCCGGACTGCTCCGCTTCCTCGAGCTGATTCTGCAGCCCGGCATTAAGCCCTTCAGCATTGACGCCGCTCTCCGAGCCGTTTCCGGAAGAATCATTGCTGCCGCCGTTCTGCTGCCCGCTGCCGCTGTCTGCTCCCCCGGCGTTATCGATGCGGTCCTGGTAGTACATCCAGCCCGCAACCAGCACCACAGCGGTGATCAGGACGAGGATAAATAACCCAATTGATCGTTTCATGAGATGTCCCCCTGCTCATTATTCCATTTTTAAGTATTACGAAAACCTTCCAAATTGTAAAGACGAAATCCGGAAATTTCCATAAAAAAGAACTGGCTCTGCTCCCGTTTCCAGTTCTTTTCCGGTACCTTTTTCAGCTCCACTTGTTCGTATTTACCCCGTATTCCCGCTTCAGCTGTTCGTTCATCAGACGGAAATGCTCCTGCAGATAGCTCCGGTCTTCGTCGCTCATTTTTTCGACTGGCTCTTTGCTCACAATGAACGCTTTCATAAGTCGCCTGCGAAGCTTCTGCGGTATCCATTTAACATTGATGAAACGGTATTTACGCAGCAGCCCGTTTAGTTTCCCTCCCGCGGCTGTCGTATTATAGCTTTCATTCATTTTTACATCCATGCTAAGCTCTATGTCGCTGTCCAGTCTCAGAAATTCCAAACAATGCCAGGCGGTGGCTTCCGGTTCTTCTTTCAGGTCTTCAAACAATAACAGAAGCAGCGATTCCCTTGGGAAAACCTCCAACCAGCGGCTGACCTGTGTGTAGTAATCGCTCGTATAAATATGATGAAACTCCTTGTTGCGAATCAGATCGCTGAAGCTCTGGGTTGTTCTGCCGTACCGTTTGCTGTGCAGATACCCGGAATACGTCCGCTCCACCGGATCCCGCATAATATAGATCAGCTTTGCGTCCGGATTCAGCTCGTACAGCCGCTCCGGTATGCTTTTATCCTCATATTCATACTTGGGGCTTGCAAGCGTGTACGATGTCGAAGCATCGAGCAGCACCTCTGCCTCCGGGTCAATAAACCGCTCCTTATACCACTCCAGCCCCTGGCCGTACTGATTGGACAAATAATCCGGCTCCTTCGGCTCTGCGAGACTGACATCCGGATGCTGACCGAGCAGATTCGCAAGTGTCGTTGTTCCTGCCTTCTGCGCACCGATCAAAAATGCAGACGGGGGAAAACCCATAGTGTACGCCTCCCTGGGTGTATTACATACATGTGTCAGCTGAACGTTCTCAACCGGTCGAGCTCTTTCTTTTGTGAAAAAGCAACCTTTTCATCGTAGTTCGGATACCCGAAGGCGATAAACATAATGACCCGCTCGGAATCCTTCAAATTGAATTGTTTCTTGACCTCTTCTTCTTTTATGGCAATATCCGGCCAGTTTAATACGCACGAGCTTACCTGCTGGCTTTCAAGCGCGAAGAGAAAGGACATAACAGCAAGAGAGGAATCAATATAAATCAGGTGTCTGTCTCTTTCAAACGGATACGCGGACAGATCCCCGATGACGATGGCCAGGTTATTGATATTATGGCTGAATCCCTTCGTCCCCATCGGTATATCCACTGCTTTTCTTAGCAGCTCCTCATTCTGAATAATTTTAAAGTAGTAAGGTTGGCGGTTGCATGCAGTAGGAGCCTGGGCAGCCACCTGCATCGCCTTATCGATTTTTTCCTGCTCTACCTTGCCCGGCCGAAACCACCGGACCGAACGGCGGTGTTGGGCAAGCACCTGCAGGTCTTCAATCGATGTGCGGAGTTCAATGTCCCCGTTCCGCTGGTACGGCTTTTTATTGGTTTCCCTTTCTTCAAGCGGCTGAAAAAGCCGTTCCGCTTTGTCACGGTCCTTCTGCGAGACCGTTACTGCAAAATATTCTGTTAATACATCATTGGCCCAGGTGATCTGCTCGTCTTTTGGATACAGGTCCTTTAAATAATTAAAGCATTTGACGGTTTCGAGAATAAAAGAAGCGCCAAAAATGTCTCTCCGGGGACTCATCAGCAGTCCCTTTTCCAGACGGTGAATATTTCGCCGGAGCAGATAATAATTCGACGTTTCCGCCTGAAAGCTTTTAAGATGCTCGAGCTTTCCTTTCATCACGCTGTGCGTTTCGCGGCGGAATTCCGGATTGAATATGTAGTAGACACTGCTTAAAAACTTCGTGCGCGAAAACACTTCAACCACTTTAATGGACAAGCTTAATTTTGCCTGGGGAACCTTTCCCGTAATTATTCGAACGGCCTTTGCCGGCATTATTTTTTTAACTGTACTTTTCATACATCTTCTCCCTGTATTTGTAATAATTCTATCGTTATTATACAGTGTTTTTGCAAAGGCGTACAACTGTCTCCGTAAAATAAGCAGAGGCACGAATAATCAGCCGTAAAACAGCAAGGGAAGGCGGATTGATTTCTCCTTTCCTTTTGGTCTATACTTTTAATTTAAGCGGTTAAATCACTATTCATCACAGGAGATGAACTTACTTATGCCAAATATTATTATTACCGGGGCGCAGCTTTACAACAAAGGCTCAGAAGCAATGATCTATACGGTCACAAGCGAGCTGAAAAACAAGTATCCCGAACACCATATTCTTCTTTTGACCAATATTGAACACGACGAAAAGGACGTCCGCGAGTTTCCGTACGAGTTAATTACGCTATCGTTCTATGACCGCCTCGTGCTTTATTTTCATTTAACTCCGCTGTACGAGCTCATGTACCGTGTAACGAAAAAACGATCGATCCGAAAGCGCATGGACAAGCTGCGCAGGGCTTTTCTTGAAGCCGATCAGATTTATGACATCAGCGGATTCGGGCTTTCCAACCAGTTTACGCTCCGGCACCAGTGGAGCTATCTGCTGAACCTTTTACTTGCCAAAAAGTATAACGTGCGTTCAGCGCTTCTGCCGCAGTCGTTTGGTCCGTTCACCTATTCCAAAACGCTGAAGCCCTTCATGCATTATCTGCTTCGAAAAGCACTCTCCTACCCGGAAAAGGTGTTTGCGAGAGAAAGCGAAAGCCGTGGGCATATTTCCGCCTTTCGTCCGGACGACGTCACGCCGGCCATGGACCTGGTCCTCACCAATAAAGCGCCGGAGTCCAAACATGAGGTGAGCCGGAATGCGGTCGCGCTAGTTCCAAACAAGAAGCTGCTCAATTACCAGCCAAAAGAGAATGTCATTGCTTACTTTTCCAGCATTATCGGCTTTCTCGAAAGCAAGCAGGAAAACATTTTTCTTTTATACCATTCCCGGGAGGACAAAGAGCTGTGCGAGGAAATTCTCGAATCTCTTTCCGACCAGAGCAGAGCTGAACAGATCCCGGTCGTCGAGGTCACGTCCGAAAACGCCGAGGAAGAGCTGCACAACAAGAAATTTATTGTCGCCTCCCGGTACCACTCCATTATTCACGCCTACCGCTCCTCCACCCCGGCGCTTGTGATCGGCTGGGCAGCCAAATATAAGGAGCTGCTGGAATACTTTCACCAGGAACGCTACCACGTAGACATCTCCAGCCTGCAGACGGAAAAAGTGATGCAGCAGCTGGACGTTTTATACAATCAGTGGGAGCAGGAATCAGCCGCCATTGAGAAAAAACTAAAAACCCTCGACCAGCAGGATTACCTGCTATAGAACATAACAGGCTCCGGGGCCATCAGCTCCGGAGCCATTTCTCTGTTTAAAAATAAAACGTATGCACGATGCCGACGGTCATCACCATCGCAATGACCGTGAGCGGCAGGCCGACTTTAATATAGTCGGAGAATTTATAACCGCCGGGACCATACACAATCAGGTTCGTCTGATACCCAATCGGCGTAACAAAGCTTGCCGAAGCAGCGATCGCAATTGTAACGGCAAACCCCATCGGATTGGCATTCAGGCTTTCAGCAATACTGAGGCCGATCGGAATCATCAGCACCGCCGCCGCACTGTTTGTGATCAGTTCGGTGAACAGGTTCGTCAGAGCGTAAATGAAAAACAGAATAACGATGATTCCAAGCGGCTCCCCGAAGGCAAGCAACCCCTTCGCTATCCAGGCAGCGAGTCCGGTTTCAGTCATCGCCGACCCCACCCCGAAAGCACTCGCAATCAGCAGAAGCACCTGAAACTGTACGTAGCGCTTCGCTTCCTCGGGTGTAATAATACGTGCCACCAAGAAAATGAGCACTGCCAGTGCCATTGCCTGAAACATGCTGAGCCACCCAATCGTGACAATCGCAATCATCGCCAGCAGCACCCCGAGCGAGAACCAGCCCTTCGCGGGCCTCTCCCTGATCGATCCCGGGGTCTCCAGGGCAGAAACGACGTAAAAATCGTTCGAGCGCTTGTACTTCTGCAGAAAATCCGAGCCGGCGAGCAACAAAAGCGAATCCCCGGGACGCAGGCGGATGTCCCCGATTTTACTCTGGATCCGTTCGTTGTTACGGTGTACCGCAACTACGCCTGCATCGTAGGACGAACGAAACTGCGCCTGTTTAATCGTCTTGGACTGAAGCGAGGACTGGTGGGAGACAACTGCCTCCACCAGCTGGTTCGATCCGTTCTGCAAATCATCGAGCGTCAGCTCGGTGCCAGTTTTCAGCGTAAGCCCCGCTGTGCGCTGCAGGTCAGCCATTTTTTCGATTACACCGGTGAAAATTAAACGGTCCCCCGCCTGCACAATCGTATTGGAGCTTACCGGCGATATCCGCTCATCCCGGCGGATAATTTCGATCAAAAACATTCCCTGCAAATCCCGGAGCCCTGCTTCCTGAACGGTTTTCCGCACGTATGGAAACGTCGGCTCGACCTTCATTTCACACAGGTACTCCTTCGCCTCATCCTCCATCCGTTTCTGCGTTCCTTCATAGGATGGCAGTACCCGGTAGCCGACAGTAAACAGGTAAATCAATCCGACGACCGTAAGCGGCAGGCCGACAATCGCCAGCTGAAACATGCCAAACCCCGCCATATCGTAATCCAGAAGCATCCCATGCACGACCAGGTTGGTCGATGTGCCGATCAGCGTAATTGTTCCGCCCATAATCGTCGCATACGACAGAGGGATTAAAAATTTGGATGGTGCATAACCGCGGTCTTCGCACCATTTTTTAATAATTGGGGTGAACGCGACCACAATCGGAGTGTTATTTAAAAACGCCGACATGCCGGATATCGGCACAAAGGTCCGTACCATTGATGATACCGGTCCACGGCTCTTTTGCAGCCAGCCGGTCATAAACCGTTCCACGATCCCGCTCTTCTGCACTGCCCCGGCGACGATGAACAAAAGCGCAACCGTAAGCATCCCCTCGTTGGAAAACCCGACCAGGGCCTGTTCTGTCGTCAGGATACCGCTGATCAGCAGAATAACCAACACGGTAAACACGATCATATCCGGCCGTGCGATTTCAAAAAACAGCGCCAGGAGCATTCCTGCGATTAATATTAATACGACACCCATTTCGATAGTCATATGTACCCCTCTATTTCCTACCATTCTTATAGGAGTGATTATACAGCAAAAGAGACCCGCTGCGGGAGCCTCTTTTCAGTTCTAGCTTTTTAAATTTTTGATAATGGATCTTACCCGGAACGGCGCTGTAAATGATTTGGTCATGATAAACGCAATCGGCCGGGTTTTTTTTGTGAAAAAGCAGACAAGATAAGTAGAAATAAAAAACGCGCTGATCGTCGCGATGGCCGCTCCAATTCCTTCATACCTCGGAATAAGCATAAAATTCAGTGCCACATTAATGATCGCTCCGCCACCCTGGCTGTACAGGGAAAAACGAAGATAATCCTCGTTGATCAGCCATCTGCTGAGCCCCTGGCGCATAAAGGCGAAAATGCCCGCCCATATATGAATAGACAATATGGCAGCAGAGGCCCTGTATTCTTCTCCAAAGGCAATATTTACGAACGGTTCACTTATAAATGTCACTACGACTGCCAGCGAAAAGGCAAGCAGAAAGAGTATATCAAATACCGCCTGGAGACGTCGGTGATAGCGGGCGGTGTCTTTGCTCCGCAGCTTGATCATCGCCGGAAAAACCGAGGTAATCACTGCTATAGGGATAAAATACCATATTTCTGACATACGGGCCGCTACTGCATACACGCCGACAGCTGTCTCATCGACCATAAACCGGAGCATAATCTGATCGACCTTCATATAGATCGCTGCTGCCATACTCGAAAAAATGAGCGGCAGGGACCGGGTCAGCAGCGGTTTAACAAGATTGGACCTGTACTTCCAGTCGAGGAGGGACATTTCATTTTTACGCAGAAAGATCACTTTCGCCAGGCTGGTCATCGCTACTTCTGCGGCATAGATAATTACGAAATAAAGCAGCTCTGCCTGCAGGAGCACAAACACTACCTTCAAAACGGAAAATACGATAAGTACCAGGCTTTCTGACAGCGCCACGTACTTGGACTTTACAATCGATTCATAGTACAGCTTAACGTTTTCAAACGGCTTAAACAAAAGCGATAACGAAAATACGACCGTAAACCAGATAAGCATTGGATCTGTCTCATAAAAGAGCGCAAATATGACGAGCCCGATACTGCTGATGAGTGCTGCCAGAAACTTCAATACAAAGCTCGTGCCGAGCAGTTCATTCTGCTGATCCGGATTGCGTACCAGATCCCGGACAAGCACCCCGGCCATGCCAAGCGCAGTAATCGGCCCTAAAATATTAATCATTGCCATTAAGTAATTAATAATGCCGAACTGGTCAGGGCCTAGAAAACGGGCAACCATAATAACGACAAGAAAGTTTGCCGCCATTCGAAAGAACTTCTCAAACATAATCCATCCGGCGTTAAAAAACATATCTTTAAAACGCGCTAAACTACCAAGCACTATTACACCTTCATTCCCCGTTCATTTTTTATGCCGTAAATAAGAAAACGACTTAAAATGACTTCACTACAAACCAGCCATTAGTCTGGTCTTTTCTATTATAGAAGAATCTTTCATTGTCTTCGTATCTGGCGACAGTACCTCCGGCTGCTTCTACAATTGCCTGCCCGGCGCCGGTGTCCCACTCCATCGTTGGCGCGTAGCGCGGATAAAAATCGGCCTTTCCTTCTGCAATCAGGCAAAACTTCAGCGAGCTGCCGGCAGATACTACATCCACCCCGCTATATGTTTCCTTCAATTCGTTAATAAACGCTTCGGTCTCCGCTGACATATGTGAGCGGCTGGCGACAACATGCACTTCCCCTTCAGGCTCGGAAGCCGACAGCTTTTCGCCATGCTGCTGGAGCAGTTCTTCACTGAGCGGCAGCCTGGAGCTGACATCGGTGACCTTGTAGGCCCCAAAGGATTGACTGCCGATGTACAGCACGTCCTGGGCCGGTACATAGATGACGCCCATGACCGGATACTGTCCTTCAATTTTTGCGATGTTAACTGTAAACTCATCGTTTTTCTTCACAAATTCCTTCGTACCATCCAACGGGTCCACCAGCCAAAACGATTTCCAGTCTTTGCGCTGCTCGTAATTCACCGTATTTCCTTCTTCACTGATAACCGGTGTTTCCGGATCCGCTTCATGGAGGCCCTTGGCGATTACATTATGGGCACGCTTGTCCGCTTCTGTCAGCGGGGAGTCATCCTCTTTATGCTCGACTGTAAAATCCCGCTTGTACACTTCCATGATTTCCTGTCCTGCTTCCACTGCAATCGAAATGACTGCGCTTGTAATAATTGCCTGCATAAGTATGCTCCTTTATAGATGGTATAGTCACTTACTCCCCGTGCACGGCGCTAATGATATAATCAATTTTCTCCGCCCAGCCGTGCTGCCCAGCGACCTGCTTCCGCTGCTCGATAAGTTCAGGAGTCTCAGCCTGAGCAAGCATTGCTTCTATCTGTTCAAAAAAAGCTTCATACGACTCGCAGTGAACGTACACGCCCGGCTGTTGGTGCCCTTTTGTTGTAGGTACGCCGTGACCGACCGTACCAAGTCCGGCGGCCAGGTATTCAAACAGCTTTAACGGGCTCACCGCTTTGTTATAATCAATATCTTTGTACGGCATTAACCCGACGTCCATATACTGCAGATAATCCGGAATAGAGGCTGACGATTTTTCCCCGAGAAAGTGTACATTGTTCATCGCCTGAAGCGCCGCCACGTCGCTGTCCCGCTCATCTGCAACCGGCCCGATCATTACAACGCTTGCACCTGGAAAGCGTTCTGCCGTCCCCCGTACCAGCTTCAGATCAATCTTCTTTTTAATTCCCCCTGAAAATACCAGCCTTGGCTCCGGGATGTCTGCTGCTTCTTTGGCAGCCTGCCTTGGAGCATTGTAGCCTTCGAGGTCCACCCCATTTTCAATTACTTCTGCTGGCCGGCCGGCAAGCGCTGAAAGATGACTGCCAAGTGTCTCAGAGGTGGCAAATAGATGATCGCTGCGCTGGGCAATTTTCTGTTCAGCAAAACGGATCAGCTTTAGGTACGCGTTCTTTTTCCAGAGTGGCTCTTCTCCTTCTGCCGACCAGTTGGAGCTTCCCCATAAATCGCTGCAATCATACACTACTTCATCCTGTGACGGAGCTGCGAGTTTCCAAAAAGCCGGATACGTATACCATATGTAATTGTTGGTTCCTGTCGTGAAAAATCGTTGCATCAGCTTCCGGATAGGCAGAATACCGGCCTGTCCGATCATTCCTTTATATTCCGGCAGTTCTAATTGAATAATGCCGTTATCAAGCTTTCGGACATTGATGTGACGGTTAAAATTCAACGCTTTTTTCCAGGTTGTCTGATACGGGGCGATCCAGTACACCTGATTCGTTTCAGGAAGGTCCGCCAGACGTTCAGCAATGCGGTGCCTGCGGTATTTGATTGCCGCGTAGTCCCAACGCTCCTGACCAATAATAAAATAATTATTTTTTTTGCCTTTCAGCATTTTCAGCACCTGCTTTAATAGTTTTTAAGTTTCTCTCTGTGTCCCTCGTTCGTTATGTATGAATCACTCGCTCTATTGTACACTTCTTCCAATTAAGTGAAAAGATGATTTCCTCTTCTATAATACAGGCAGTAGTTTTTCCTTCCTATAAAGAAAAGAGAGCTGCCCAGACGGGCAACTCTTCACTCTTAATTTTTGCTGAAGTAAGAATTCGTACCTTGATAAATTCCTTCAGCGAGCTTTTCTCTGTAGGAGCTCTGCTTCAGATAGGAAGCTTCTGTGGAGTTATCGATGAAACCAAGCTCCACTAGTACAGAAGGAATTTTCGTTTCGCGGATGACGTGGAAGTTCCCTTCCTTCACCCCGCGGCTTCTTCCGGAGGTTTCCCGGATGATGCCTGATTGAATTTCTTCTGCGAGCTCTTTACTTTCAGCACCTTCATATTTACTGTACCAGTAAGTTTCAATGCCGTGTCCGCCGCCGGCGTTTGTATGGATACTAAGGAAAGCATCCGCGCCTGCATTGTTTGCGATCGAAGAACGCTGGGAGAGCGACAAATACTTGTCACTTTCACGCGTCATCACCACGTTAGCTCCGGCTGCACGTAATTTACTTGCCAGGTATTTAGATGTTTCGAGGTTAATATCTTTTTCTTTTAATCCATTTCCCTGTGCGCCTGGATCGTGGTCGCCGTGCCCGGCGTCTACCACAATTGTCTTGCCGGCTACAGCGGATTCAGATGGATATGTTTCATCTACGTTTAATGCTGCACGAAGAGCTTTCATTGTGTTCGGACCGGCTACACCGTCGACCGCAAGATTTTTAGAACGCTGAAAATCCTTTACTGCCTGATCGGTGGCGGAATCGAACTGATTGGATGGATTGCTTACACTCATGAAACCAAGCGCTTCAAGGTCGAGTTTCAGCTGTACCACGCCGTCATGAGTCGTGCCTACCTTCATGATCGAAATCGAACCGTAGTTTCCTGGATCTCCGACGTCGTTTGTATCGTCATCACCCGCTTCATCATCACTCTCTTTAGTGCTGAGAACTTCGCTGATTTTCGCGAGTGTCTTCGGACCGGCTACACCGTCGACATACAAATCATAATCGCGCTGAAATTCTTTAACAGCTGCTTCAGTCTGCGGACCGAATTTGCCATTCGGGCTCGAGATGTCCAGGTACCCAAGCGTATACAGGTCCTCTTTCATGGCCTTGGCCGCCGGGCTGTCCACGCCGTCCTTCAGAAGGTCGCTGTCATTCGAACTGCTGTCGTCGCTGCTCTCGTCATTTGAACTGTCACTCAGCACCTCCGCAAGCTTTGCGAGTGTTTTTGAACCAGCTACACCGTCAATGGTGAGTGTGTACTGCTCCTGAAAGTCGCGTACCGCCTGATCCGTTTTCGGACCGAAATAGGTCGTCGGGTTGTCGGTGACGTGGAAGCCTGCTTCGTTCAAATCCTTCTGAAGCTGCTGCACGTTCGACCCGCTCACGCCCTCCTTCATGACGCTGCTGCTCGGACTGCTGTCGTCGCTGCTGCTATCGTCAGCCGGGCTTTCACTCAGCACGTCCTTCAGCTTCGCGAGTGTGTTCGGGCCGGCGACACCGTCAACGTAAAGGTCGTTCGCCTTTTGGAAGGCACGGACGGCACTGTCCGTTTTCGGACCGAAATAGGTCGTCGGGTTGTCGGTGACGTGGAAGCCTGCTTCGTTCAAATCCTTCTGAAGCTGCTGCACGTTCGACCCGCTCACGCCCTCCTTCATCACGCCGCCTGAGCTTCCGCTATCCGAGCTGCTGTTTTTAGCACTAAGCACCTTTTCAAGCGCTGATAAGGTGTTTGGGCCGGCAATGCCGTCAACAACCAGATTCTGATCCTCTTGGAAAGCCCTTACGGCACTATCCGTTTTTGGACCGAAGTAAGTCGTCGGGTTGTCGGTAACGTGGAAGCCTGCTTCATTCAAATCTTTCTGAAGCTCTTGAACTGCACTTCCACTGTCCCCCTCTCTTAGAGATGAAGCAGCATCTGCCTGCTGGGTTGGGAATAGTAAGGACGTTATAAGTACGAACGCAGCTGCGAGTAGTATGTAGTTTTTGAGGTGGAAAATGATTTATTCTCTCCTTTCGTTATAATTACTGATAAATTTGTGGTACATGTACATTTTATATGCTAATACTTACGTCCTACAATGGGACTAACTTACATATTGCATATTATTACATTTTTTTACTTAAATAAACCCTTTTTAAACAACATTCATTCTAAAACATTACATTTTTGTTACAAATGTTACAGAATGAAATTACCTTTAAATCAGTATTTAATGACCATTAAAAATTTCATAAACGCTTTTTCACGGTAGTTATTTGTTACTTGTTTATGCATAATTATTTTCTTTGTTAAAATTTGCTTGTAATTTCATTAGCCATTTCATACACTTTCATTATAGATAAAAAGGACTATTTTTCACAAAATTGAAAGGGCGTCTGATGAATGAATAAATCGACAATGTTTCTCATTTTCGGGACTTTAGTTGGCACCACTTCCCTTAGCTATACACTAGCCCCGCCAATTGTAGCTGAAGCGAACTCCGATGAAGAAACACAGAAGGAAGAAGAAACATCCTTTATTCCCCTTGAAGAAGGAACAGCAAATGACACTGTTTTAGAAATCGAAGAATACCTCGAAACTCTGGATTACATAGCAGTCACTCCGGATCGTATTTATGATGAAGAAACAACTGAAGCGGTGGAAGCATTTCAGACGGAAAACAGCCTTGAAATTACCGGTGCAGTCGATGAAGAAACCTTCAATACATTGAAACAGCTGGCTGAAGATACGTTGCCTGTTGAAGAGGAGCCGGAAGCGGATTCATCAGAAGAAGCTTCAGATGACGAACAGAATACTGAAGAGGATACTGAAGAAGTTACTGAAGAAGATTCAGATACTTCGGCATCCACGGAGCAGTCCAACGATACCGAAGCAGAAGACGAAGCTACTGAGACAGAAGAAGCCGACCATTCAGTGGAAAAGCAGGACACCGAAGCTCCCGAGTCATCTGACGAAACAGAACCAGCTAATGAAGCTGAATCTGAATCTGAAGAAACGGAAGAAAACGTAGTAACAGAAGAGCCTGAAGAAGAACTTCAAAAAGAAACAGAAATACTATCAGAAGATGAAAAAAATACTGAGGAAGAAAACTCTCAGGACAAAGAGCAGGATACCGAAGAAAGCGATTCCTCCGATGTAACAGCACTTGCGGAAGAAGCTGAACCTGAGGATAAAGAAGATACTGAGGAAGAAAACTCTCAGGACGAAGAGCAGGCAGATGAGGAAATTACTGATGATAATCAGCGGTCAGCTGTTGCTTCTTTCAGCACCTTTTCCATGCAGCCGGCATCGCTTAGCACCAGTCTATTGAAAGTTGGTGTATCGGGTGGTGACGTCCAGCAGCTGCAAGAAAACCTAAACGCAGCAGGCTTTCACGTCACGGAAAATCCCACCACCTACTTCGGCCCGAAAACCGAAGCGGCCGTTAAAGACTTCCAGCGTGCCAATAACCTCGTTGTCGATGGCGTCGCCGGACCGAACACGCTCACAAAGCTTGCTGAGGTGCTGAATGAGAGCAACAACGACGACAGCAGCTCGAGCGACAACGGCCTTCTGCAGGACGGCGTGGACAGCCCGGCAGCCAAGGCCATGAAAGAAGACCTGTATACGCTCGGCTACCTGGACATCTCGAGTCCGAATGGCAAATTCGGGCCGCAGACTGAAGCAGCCGTTATTGCCTTTCAGAAGGATCACGGCTTAACGGCTGATGGTGTGGCTGACGATAAGACGCTCGCAAAGATCAAAGAAGCACTGAACAAAGATTCCGCTGATGAAAATACAGAAGAAACGGAAAGTCTCAGCAGCATCAGCAGTACCTTAAGAGAAGGTTCCCGCGGAGAAGAGGTACAATTGCTGCAGCAAAAGCTGAACAACGCTGGCTTTCAGGTGACCGATAACCCGACCACTTACTTCGGGCCAAAAACGGCAGCTGCCGTTAAAGACTTCCAGCGTGCCAACGACCTGGTTGTTGACGGGATTGCCGGGCCGAATACACTGGCTGCTTTAGAAAAAGCTCTCCAGCCGCAGAAAGAAGAGGAAAAGCAGGAAGACACCTCTTCAGATTTTTCCCGCGGTGATAGAGGTGAAGAAGTCCGAGAACTGCAGATTCTGTTGAATGACGCCGGCTTCCATGTCACAGACAATCCGACCACCTACTTCGGGCCAAAAACGGAAGAGGCTGTCCTGGCTTTTCAAAAAGCAAATAATTTATCTGTAACTGGAACGATGGATCAAAACACCATCAAACTGCTTAAAGGAATTAATGACACACCACCTGACACGTTGAAAAACGGCACAAGGCACGATTCCGTACAGAAGCTTCAGAAAAAGCTGAACCAGGCCGGTTTCCACGTGACTGACAGCACCACGAATTATTTCGGACCTAAAACCGAAGGTGCGGTCAAAGAATTGCAGCGCTTGTACGGCCTGCCCGTTACAGGCGAAGCTGATACAGCTACGGTAGAAGCTTTAGACGCAGTTCTTAACGGTTATTCCAACGGCACTCGCAGTGAAAAAGTCCGTTCGTACCAGAAGATGCTTAACGATGCCGGCTTCTTCGTAACAGATAATCCAACCGATTACTTTGGGCCAAAAACGGAAAGCGCAGTAAAGGAATTCCAGCAGGCGTATGACCTGCCAGTCACCGGTGTGCTGGATAAGCAATCTATTCAGAAGCTCGAAACTGCAAGTCAGCCACTCGACCGCCTTGAAAAAGGCGACCGTCACTCCAGTGTAAAAGAGCTGCACCAGCTGTTGAATGACGCTGGATTCCAGATAAACAAGGACGCCTCCAATTACTTTGGTGAAGAAACGGAAGCCGCTTTAATAGATTTTCAGCAGACGTACAAACTGAAAGCAGACGGCATTGCAACAGAGGATGTAATGGACGCTTTAAACGAAGCTGTTACCGAGCGGAACAATGCACTGAAACGCTATGATTCCAGCTCTGAGGTCAAAAACCTGCAGCAGACCCTGAACGCTCTCGGGTATACAGTGACAAGCAACCCAACCAACTACTTCGGGCCAAAAACGGAAGCCGCTTTAAAGGATTTCCAGCGTGCAGAAGGACTTCCGGTGACTGGGATGCTCGATAGCAGAACAGCAGAAGCTCTGGAGGCTGAAATGAACGAATCTATCCCATCACCATTTACCTCCGTGCTGAGCCAGGGTGATAGCGGAGACAGTGTCATCATGCTAAAGCAGTACCTTGAAGCTGCCGGCTACAACACCAACACCTCAAGCACGTATGACCAGGTGACCGCTGACCAGGTGAAAGCCTATCAGTCCGCCAACGGGCTTTCTGCAAGCGGATCAGCGAACGGCCAGACCTTGAGCTCCCTCGTTGAAAAGCGGGGCACCACGTACGTATTCTCCGGAAAGCAGCGCTTCGGCCACGGTGTCGGCATGACTCAGTGGGGTGCTTACGGCATGGCCCAGCAGGGATACAGCTACGATGAAATCTTAAAGCATTATTATACCGGCATCGACGTAGTGAGCAGCGACAGCTATAAAAATAAAACAATGCGTGTGCTTCTCGGAGACACCCAGAAAAACTCAGCTGATATCGAAAGCTCCTCCGCTTACAGCATTGTGACCACGAATGGAGACACGCTGTTCGATAACGTCTCCGGCTCCACCAGCGTCAAATACGGCTCAGGCGGGAACGGAACATATACCGTCACAAATAACGGAACGAAAAAAATGACCACTGATCCGATTTACGCAGCAAGTGCAAGCAACGGTACTATCGAATACGACGATGTTACCTACAAGGGAGAGATTCATTTCCCTAAGAGCCTCGTAGACGGTAAGTACACAAGCAGCTGGGTGATGGACGTTGTTAACCACGTGAATATCGATACGTATCTTGAAGGCGTCGTTCCATATGAAATGTACACCAGCTGGAATGAACCGGATGCATACAAAGCCCAGGCGATTGCCGCCCGCTCGTATGCGATGACTAAAATGAAAACAACCGGCAACTTTGATGTGTACAACGATACTCGTTCCCAGGTGTATCACGGCGTACCGACCGGCTCTCATAATAGCCCGACCATTCTAAACGCCATCCAGTCTACAGGCGGCCAGGCCATTCACTACAACGGCCGGCTGGTGGAAGGCGTCTACTCCGCTTCTGCGAGCGGTCACACCGTGGACGCAGCAGATGTATGGGGAAATAATGTCGGCTACCTGATCGGTGTCCCGGACCCTTACGACCCGTCAGTATATAACCAGGTGAGCTGGACCGAATCCTTTTCGTTAAAAGAGCTTTCGGCTGTTGATTATTTTAAAAATGAAAACAAAGGTGAGGTGCTTGCCCTGCAGCCAACGATGAAAAACGAACGGCTTCAAAGCATCGGTGTGATCATGGAAAAAGGAACAATCACTCTTACCGGTGACCAGTTCCGGAGCGCCGTTGACTCCAACGCCATGAAATCGAACATTTTAAGCATCAAGGAAATCAACTAAAGATATAAAAAGGGAGCTTCTCTAAATACGAGATGCTCCCTTTTTATTACTCTTCAAAAAACTGGTCCACCCCGCCGGTTAGTCCTTCAGAGGTGTCGTCCAGGTAGTCCTCTTCACTTAAATTAGCTGCATCCGTTGAACTGTCGATAAATCCAATTTCCGCCAAAATGGCTGGAATATCCGTATCACGGATCACCTGAAAGTTGCCTTCATGGACTCCGCGATCCACAGCGCCCGTAGCCTCAATCAACCGTTCCTGTACATCTTCAGCCAGCCGTTCGCTTCTTTCAGCCTCGTGCTCCCCGTACCAGTAGCTTTCATCGCCGACACCTCCGCCGGCATTTACATGGACGCTTACAAACGCGTCCGCATCTGCATTGTTCGCCACCTGTGTCCGTTCATCGAGTGACAAGTACCGATCCGACTCCCGGGTCATTACAACGGTCGCTCCCATTGCCTCCAAATCGCGCTTCAGCTTCATCCCGGTGTCTAGTACAATGTCTTTTTCCTCGAGGCCGTTCGCTGCTGCCCCGCCGTCATAGCCGCCGTGGCCCGGGTCAATGACCACCGTTTTGCCCCGAAGCGTGCCGGGAGCGCTTTGATTCAATTCCCCGTCGATTGCTTCTAGCGTATTAGGACCGGCGATGCCATCAATCGCAAGCCCATACTCCCGTTGAAAAGCCGCTACCGCGTCCGATGTTTCGCTGTCGTATTCCTCGGTGTATTTACCCTGGTAGTATTCCAGCTGATGCAGGTCCTTCTGCAGATCAACCACTGCCTGACCGGTGCTTTCTGCTTTCAACACCCCGGGATCTGTGTTTTCCTCTTCTTCCTGCACTTCATCCAGCTTAGTCAGCGTTTCCGGCCCGGCCACCCCATCAATTGACAGTTCATATTCCTGCTGGAATTCCTCCACCGCTGCTTTTGTCTGAGGACCAAAATACGTGGTCGGCTGATCTGTTACATGAAAGCCGGCTTCGTTCAGTTGTTCCTGAAGCGCCTGAACTTCTTCTCCCTCATCATTAATACTGAGAAGATCGTTTGAAGTGTTTGTTTCTTCTGATTCTTCCTCCTCTGCTTCCTCTTTACTTTCCAGAACTCCCTCCAGAGCGGATAATGTTTTCGTGCCGGCAGCGCCATCGGTGGTCAGGTCGTTTTCTTCCTGAAACTCCTCTACCGCTTTTTCGGTTTTCGGGCCAAAGTAAGTGGTTGGCTCATCGGTAACGTGAAAACCGGCTTCGTTTAAGTCCTCCTGAAGAGCCTGAATACGCTCACTGCTCTTCCCTATGGAAAGTGAAGCCGTATTTTCGCTTTCCTCAGTTTCTTCTGTTTCATTTTCCGGTTCACTTTCAGACTCTGGTTTTCCCCCGACTTCTTCTAGTTCCTCAAGGGTGTTCGCCCCGGCTACCCCATCGATTGTAAGCCCTTCGGCCTTCTGGAAATTTTCTACCGACGTTTCGGTAAGAGGGCCGAAATATGTTGTCGGCTCATCGGTGACATGAAACCCGGCTTCATTTAAGTCCTTCTGAAGTTCTTTTATGTATTCACTGTCGTCACCTGATTTATATGTGCCAGAAGCAGAGGCACTGCCGCTATTATTAAGAACCGTATTTAATTCTTCCAGGGTTCCTTCGTCTGCGGTTCCATTATCCTGAAGCTGATATGTACGCTGGAATTCCTGAACGGCTTCCCTTGTTTTGGGGCCAAAATATGTAGTAGGAGTATCTGTGACATGAAATCCTGCTTCATTTAAATCCCGCTGCAGTTCGGCAACATGTTCATTGCTGTCGCCCTCCTGCAATTCATCCGAGGAAGCTGCACTGCTTTCGTCGGTCTCGCCCAAAGCCTCCCAGGTGTTGGGACCCGCAATACCGTCAACGATTAAACCATTTTCCTTTTGAAACTCCTCTACTGCTCCACTTGTTTTGGGACCAAAATATGTAGTTGGGTTTTCTGTGACCTCAAAGCCAGCTCCATTAAGTGTTTTTTGCAGTTCCTTTACGTCTCCTCCAGAATCTCCTTCCTCCAGCGTTTCCCCTGCTCCTTCTGCCGTCTGGGCATACAGCGGGAAGATTGATGCAAGAACCAAAGCTGTGCCGATTGGCAGCAAATACCTGCGTGTTGAAATATCTCATACCTCCTGATTAGTGTAATAAACTGTACTGCCCGTCCATTCTATCGACACTGCAGAGGGGTCACAATAGTTCCAAATTGTATTCTTTAATGATGATGTGCTCAGCAATATTACAAATGTTACACCAACTTTTTCATCTTTTTACCTTTGAATGAATGGAAATTCATAGGATTCCTTGCAAAACATACCTGTGTTGCATAGACTCTCTTGTATACATAAAGAACTAATTATAAATACCTAAAAAGGAGTTTTTATTTGTTTAAGCCAGGTAAATTTTTATTGTTCAGCACTGTAGTTGGGTCTGCTTCTCTTTACCTGTGGCAAGCTGGACCATCGGAGGTTCAGGCGTATAATTATGACAGTCTGCCATTAAGCGAACCCTCCTCTGGTGAAGACGTGCTTCAGCTGCAGCAGGACTTAAATGAAGCAGGGTTTCATGTGACGGATAATCCCACCGACTATTTCGGCCCACTCACAGAAAGTGCGGTAGAGGATTTCCAGCGGGCTAATGGGCTTGATGTGACCGGCGAAGCGGGAACACAGACCATTGACGTTCTTTCCAACGAGTTGGCAGACGGATTCCGGCGGGGCGACAGCGACGCCGCTGTTCAGGCCTATCAGGAGGGTTTAAATACGGCCGGCTTTCATGTGACCGACAGCCCAACCACCTACTTCGGTCCTAAAACGCAGGAGGCTGTAGAAGATTTTCAACAGGCCTACAACATCCAGATCAGCGGCATGCTGGACGCGGAAACGGTCGAGGCTCTGGAGTATGCTGCCTCTTCCCCCGAAAGCTTTCAAAACGGAGACCGGCATAAAGATGTACAACGCCTTCAGGAACAATTAAATGAGGCAGGTTTTCATGTAACGGATAATCCAACGATGTATTTCGGTCCGCGGACAGAGGCTGCCCTGAAGGATTTTCAGAAATCGGCCGGACTTTCTGCGGATGGCATCGCCGGAGAAAGCACATTGCAGCTGCTTGAACAGGACGCGGAAGGCTATGCCAACGGCATGGAGCACGAGGACATCCAAACGTACCAGCAGATGCTGAACGATGCCGGGTTTCATGTGACCGATGAACCGACCACCTACTTCGGGCCGCTGACCGAGCAGGCTGTAAAGGACTTTCAGCAGTCATACAGTCTTCCGGTTACTGGCATTCTTGATGATGAAACCATAAAGGTTTTGGAAACAGCCAGCGAACCCCCGGAGGTTCTTGAAAATGGCGTGCGCCACGCTTCGGTCCAGGAGCTGCAGCAGCTATTAAATGATGCCGGCTTCCACGTGACGGATAACACGACTAATTACTTTGGTCCAAAAACCGAAGAAGCGCTCCGTGAATTCCAGCAGCTTTACGGCCTTGAAGAAACAGGCACAGCTGACAGCGAAACCATGGAGACCTTGGAAGCCTATATCGATCAGACAGAAAATGCCCTGGAGCGCGGAGATTCAGGTGAAGGCGTCGAAGAAATGCAGACCAGCCTGAACGCACTTGGCTACAATGCAAAAGAAGATCCAGACGGATCTTTTGATGATTCTACAGAAGAAGCTCTTCAGAAATTCCAGACAGAGCAGGGTATCCCTGCGACTGGCATATATGACAGCGTTACAGAGGAAACCCTGGAGGAACTAGCAGCCGAATCGTTCCCTTCTCCTTTCGAGCATGAATTGCAGGAAGGAGACGCAGGAGACGACGTCCAGCTTTTGAAACAGCATTTAACAGCCGCAGGGTTTGAAACGAACTCAGGCGACAGCTTTGATTCGGATATGACGGCCCGGGTGGAGGAATATCAGGAGGAGCAGGAGCTTGCCGTCACCGGCACAGCTGATGCTGCCACACTAACATCTCTGCTTGAAATGGAAAGCAAAACCTATGACTTCTACGGTAAAGACCAGAACGGCCACGGCGTCGGCATGACCCAGTGGGGAGCTTACGGCATGGCCCAGGAAGGTAATAGCTACGAAGAGATTCTCAAGTATTATTATACTGACATTGACGTTACCACGAGCAGTGACTACCAGAACCGCGATATCCGCGTACTGCTCGGCGAGACCGACCAGAATTCCGCCACGATCGAAAGCGGCGAAAGCTACGACATCGTGGATGCAGACGGCGAGCCCGTGCTTGAAGATCTGGAAGGCACTACAGAGATTTCTTACGGCTCCGATGGGAGCGGCGAATTTGTTATTACTAACGGAGAGACGGTCGCAACGACCGAAAAAGCGATATCCACAGAGGGAGACGGAACGTTCCAATACGAGGGCACCGAATATAGAGGCAGTCTTCAATTCAAGAAATCGGACATTGATGGCATCCAGAGCAGCTGGGTGATGGATGTGGTCAACCATGTCGACATCGATGACTATCTCGAAGGCGTCGTTCCTTACGAAATGTACAGCAGTTGGGATGAGCCCGAGGCATTTAAAGTTCAGGCCGTAGCCGCCCGGGCCTATGCCTTCACCCAGGCTTCCCCGGAAAGTAATTTCGATGTATACGACGATACTCGCTCCCAGGTGTATCACGGCATTCCTACTGGCCCTCAGGATAAATCGATGATTCTGGATGCCATCCATGACACAAGCGGTACTGTACTCACCTATGACGGGCAGCTTGTGGAAGGGATTTATTCCGCCTCAGCAAGCGGCCATACCGAGGATGCAGAAAACGTATGGGGCAGTGAGTTTGACTACCTGACAGGCGTGGAGGATCCGTATGATGGTTCTTCTTATGCGCAGGTCAGCTGGGAAGAATCCTTCTCCACCGGAGACATTTCCAGCATGGAATATTTCCAGGAGGAGGAGAAAGGGGATGTCCTTGCTCTCCGGCCAGTAATGGAAAATGAACGACTGCAGGAAATGAACGTCGTTATGGAAGAAGAGACGATTACTTTATCCGGCGACCAGTTCCGGAGCGCCGTGGACTCCAATGAAATGGACTCCAACATTATGCGTATTGAAGAAAAAGAATAGCAAAAAACCCCCGCGTATTTAACTGGCAGAACCGGTTACAACGCGGGGATTTTTATTTACTGAATGTTTAAGAAAGCTCCCGGGTGATACGGGCGCCCATCTGCCGAAAGAGTCCAGGAAGATCCTGGTAGCCCCGTTCGATTTGGTAGACGTTTGTGATACAGCTCCGGCCTTCAGCTGCCAGGGCACCGATAACTACCGCCGCCCCACCCCGGATATCACGTGCTACCAGCTCCTCCGAGCCTGTCCAGTCTCCGGTGCCTGTAAACGTAGCAACCTGGCCTTCCGCCCCGTTCACGCATAGAAAGCCCCCGTCTTCGACCGTACCTGAAGCACCAAGTTTATTTAGCTCCCAGACGTATTGAAATCGCCCGTCGAGAATCGTTTCTTTGATAGAGCTGTTTCCTTCGGCTCTTGCCATCATCACTCCGTGAAGCGGCTGAATATCTGTATGGAAGCCGGGGTAGGCCGAGGTTTCAATCGACACTGGCTCGAGAGGCTTTTCCCACGATACATCCAGGTAGTTGTCATCATGGTCCTCTATGCGAAGACCTGCATCGCGCCATACGTTCACTTCTTTTTGAAGGAAATGGGCACCTGTGTTGTGAATGCGTACATTTCCTTTCGTGGCACCCACTGCCGCAATCACTGTAGAAGCAATGATCCGATCGCCCATGACGTGATGCGTGGTGCCATGAAGGCTTTTTACCCCATTGATGATCATTGTATTGGAAGATTCACTCTCCCATCCGATATCTGCTCCCATGTTATTCAAAAGCTTCATAACGTCGATCACTTCCGGATTAATGGCTGCATTTTTCAGCGTTGTCCGGCTCCCCTCTCTCGCCACCGCGGCAAACATGACGTTTAGCGTGCCGCCAAACGTTGGGTAGTGAAATTCAATGTCCTTGTCTTCAGCGGAGGCTCTGGAGCTGAAAACAATGCCTTCATCCAGTTCTTCTGCCTTGTGTCCCAACGTGTTTAAAGCCATGGTATGCAGATCGTGTTTTCTGCTGCCGATATTGCAGCCTCCCGGGATGGGCAAAAACAAAGACTCTCCCCACCGGGCGCTGCCGCCAAGAAGCAGCAGTGAATGCCGGATCCTGCTTGCTTTTGTCCGGTCGATCCCCTGATCTTCCCATGTCCTCTTCTGGACGATTAATGAATCCGCTCCCGAACGCTGAATGTCTACTCCAAGTTCTTCAAGCAGTTCCATAATGAGACGAACATCGTTCAGTTCAACAGGAACACTGTGCAGAGTTACCGGCTCTTCGGTGAGGGAAGCTGCCACCAATGCCGGGAGTACGGCGTTTTTCGCTCCTGGCACATAAACATCTCCTGTGAGTGGTTTTCCGCCTTCGATCTCATAGTAAGGGGAGCCGGCCGTTGAAAAAGCGGATGTCTTACGCTGTTCCATGCCTGGTGTCATTCTTTTTCTCCTTTCGGGGGACTGTCTTCAGAGCATCCGGATCTATAGCCACTCATCCATACGACTTCCGGCTCCAGATTCACGCCATAGGCTTTTAAGACGCTTGCGTGCATCAGCTCCATCAATTCCGACATTGATTTGGCAGAAGCACCGCCGGTGTTTATCACCCAGTTTCCATGCTTATCGCTAATCTTCGCATGGTTATTTTCGTACCCTTTTAAGCCGGCTTCTTCGATTAATTTCCCGGGAAATGGTCCGGAGGGCGGGCTTTTGAACGTGCTACCCACCGTAGCCACACCCTTCGGGAATTTCCGTCTCCGGATTTCCATTGCTTCCTTCGTTTTCCCCCGGACAGCTTCGGGATCTTCGGCATATTTATACTGAAAACAACCGCCTAATATAACGACTGAACGGTGCAAAAACATGCTGGTACGGAAATTCATATCCGTTTTCTCCCCCGGGGCGTGAATAATTTCCCCGTTTTCATTCACATACGTTACAGTGCGCAGTATGCCTTTTGTCTCTTTTCCGATACAGCCGGCGTTCATTGCCACCGCGCCTCCAACTGTCCCCGGGATCCCGGCGAAAAACTCAAACCCTTCCACTCCCCTGGCGGCCATATTGGTCGCCAGTGCCGGAAGAGCCATGCCGGCATAAACAAACACTTCTCCGCGCTCTTCATCCACGGTAATGCTTTTTAAATGCTTATTCAAATGAACCACAATCCCCGGAAACCATTCTTCGTCCACGAAAACGTTCGAGCCGTTGCCCATGGTCATAAGAGGCAGATCATGCTCATTTGCAAAACGCACCACTTCGCACACTTCTGCTTCTGTACGCGGAGCAGCATAATACCGCGCCGTGCCCGGAAGCTTCCAGGTATTCATTTTTTCCAATGATTTATGCTCTTCTAATACAAATGACATTCTTTACCTCCAATGCTGAGACATCAGCCGAATTTATTCCGGCGCTTTTCTTTTAGCTTTTCCTGAATAACCGGCCACAGTTCGAGTTTAAATACGTAATAATTCATTTTGGCCAAAAATAGCAGTGCTCTCGCTTTTTGCAGCCATGACGGTTGTTTTCGGCTTTCCGCGCGTTCATTTATCATAGCTTCAATCTGCGGGGAGACGGCGTTAATATCATAGTTCTGCACTACATAATCCCTGATTCTGCTCCTTGTTTCCGCATCCACCCTCAAGTATTCGAGCAGTTCATCGTAATCAGTGGACGACTCAATGTTTCTGCCGGCAAAATTATAGGCAGCAAGCTCCTGGATGTTGTCTTCGGTCACTAATTTAAATTGATATGATTCATTGACTACGATGCCTGGCTTTCCCAAATATAAGCCGTCGATGATGCTTCTGCCTTTTCCGGCGACCATGTCATAGTCCGGGATTTGTTCATGTACGTTCGGCACGTGGCCGAGTATATGCACGCTCAAACCGTATGCATTCTGCCATTCCTCGGCTTTTTGCCTGACTTCCAATTCATTCTTTCCTTCCCCGGCTATCGTGAGTGTCACTTCCCGGCTGGTGCTTCGGCTCAATTCGAGCGCTGTATTAAAAACGTTATATACGGAATGAATTTTATCATAATCCAGCCTGCTGATTAAAAGAAGGTTCAGCTTTTTCTCCTGTTTCGGAAGCGTCCCAAAATCAGGTTCCGGATAGTAGGTGAAGTCCAGCCGGTGGGGGAACACATGAATCTGTTCCACAGGAAAGTGATATTTCAGCAGATCCTGCTTATTTTCTTCACTGAACACGATGACTTCATCGCGTTTCATAATAACCGAAAACTGAGGGAAGACACTGCTCCCGGGAATTAAATATAAAGCCGGTGTTCCCGTCCACATAGTAATGAACCTGGTAAAGTACACGTTCATCTCTGTGATGGCAATGATAACATCAGGCTTCTCTGTTTGGATGCGGTGCAGAAAATGCTTAAGCAGCCTGAGGTTTTTCAGCGGCTTCCGGCTTTCAAATTTATCAATATCAAACAGCTGATCGACACCGGCATCCCGGTATTTTTCCGTGCCGTCCGTAAATTCCCCGTGGACCGTCACCTCATGACCCATCCGTCTGCCCAGTTTGGCATATTCCAGTAACGAAAAGGAAGCTCCTCCGCTAAAGCGGCCGTTTTTCAGCAGTAACTTCATTTTCTTCCCCCTGCTTTCCAGCTGTAGAATCACTTCGTTCTCTATGCGCCTGCTTCATGATTTTCCGCGCATGGCAGCATATTTTTTCTTCGCATACACTGCTATTTCTGCGATGTCTGCTTTTTTAATGATCAAAATGTCCTTTATGTTCAGCTGTTCTTTCCGGGCATACAGGCGGGCGTAAACGACAGCGCCGATAATATAGCTTATGGTGGAAGCAATCGCTGCTCCGTTAATGCCGAGACCCGGGATTAGCATAAAGTTTAAAACAATATTAATAATAAGCGGCAATGTAAAAGCTCTGATCGCATACAGCGGATACCCCCTGCCGGACATATCCGGGTGCAGTACCTTTGCCACGCAGAGCGCTATGACGCCGGGCATTAACAGCTGCAGCACAGTCGCCGACGGCACATACACTTCTCCGTACAGCAGCCGTATCAAAATCGGGGCAAGCACGATGATACCTGTACAAATGACGATAATCACCGGGTACGAGACCCGCAGGACTTTCACCGCCCGACGCACCGTTGCTTGTTCATTTGTGCTCGTAGCCCCTTTGGCAAAGAGCACCAATCCAATTGCAATCGGCAGCTGCCAGACGAGCTCTGCCATATTCGTTCCCACTGAATACAGCCCGATTTGATCGTCTTCCACTAAATACCGCAGAATAAAAATATCAATTTTGTAGTTCAGCGTTAATAAAAATAACGCCAATGCGTACGGGATCCCCCTCTTGCATATTTTCCATATCACACGGTAATCAAGGCGGAACTTCCAATTCACGTATGTATTTACCTGGATGAGAAAGTACAGTGAGATGCCAAGCGGAATCAAAAACTGCACGAGTGCTCCGCCGCGCACCCCGAAACCAAGCAGGGCCACAAGCAGAATGACACCGAAAAACTGCACGTTCGCTTTAATAATTTCACCGAGATTAATGGCTCCTATTCTATTCTTTCCGTGAAGAATGCCTTTATAGTAACCATGAAAAAGCTTCAGCGGCAAAGAAGCTAAAGCAATCAGCAGCACGAGCCAGTCGTATTCATCGCTCATGGAAAAATAAAAATACAGACCGACAACAGCCGTCGTCGCAGCTGTTGTAAACAGCCATATGCTTAAGACAGCTGAATTGATTGTATCTACTGAATATATCTGCTTTCCGGTAAAATATGCAGCCGACTGCCGCACTCCGAGATCGGCCAGGGAGTAAATAATATTAGGCAGGACAAAAACAGCAGTTACAATTCCCTGCCCTTCCGGCCCCAGCACTCTTGCCATAATGACGGAGGAAATGAACGTGCCAAACAGCAGCAGTATTCTTGTCCCAAATGAAGTGATAATATCGAATACGGTACTGCGCGGCCGTGTCTGTTGGTTCTTCATTTTATACGTTCCTTTTCAGTTCGTTGTATAGAATTGTATTTTTACGCAACATTTTTATCTTATCATACTCCGCCTGTAAACAGATGAGAGTATGTTAATGAGACTATGGGCTCTACGAAAGAAAACGCAGCACCCGGCTGCGTTCTTTCTTAAGCTTGTAGCACTAAGTGTTTAGAATATTCTGGTACACTTTATCAATTTTTGCGGCCTGGACTTCGACATCAAATTGTTCACGTACTTTCTGCATATTATTTTTACCCATCAGCTCCCGAAGCTCTGGACGTTCGAGCAGCAGCTGCATGCGGGCTGTCAGAGCCTCTACGTCACCGGGATCGATAATAAAACCGTCCGTGCCTTCTGTGATCATCTCCGGAATGCCGCCGACCCGTGTCGAAATAACCGCTGTTCCGTAGTTCATCGCTTCTAAAATCGCCATCGGAAAGCCTTCATTATATGAAGGAAGCACCATCACGTCTGCTTTTTGCAAATACATTTCTCTTTCCTTTTCCCCGGCCCAGCCAAGCACATGCACACAGTGCTCCAGGTTTTTTTCCTTCACCAGGGCTGCCACCTTTTCTACTTCACCGTCTCCGGCAATATGTACATGAAAGCCGCTGTGCGTTTCTGCGATCCGGCCGCATGCCTCCACTAAATCATACACACCCTTTCTATCTCCAAGGCGCCCCATAAAAAGAAAGTTTACCGGCTTTTCACTTTTGTCGTATGTATAGTTTTTTAAGGCGATGCCGTTTTCTATAACTGCAATTTTTTCAAGCGGAACAATATGACGGAAAAACTCCTTCCAGTAGTCGGAAAGCACCACTACCCGTTCACTTAACTGAAGAATGTACTGCGACAGCTTTTTTTCCAACGAATTCATATCCGTATAAAAGCTTTCAAACCTCGAACCGTGAATATGGAGCACGGTCGGAATACCTTTCTTTTTCAAATATAAAACGAACAGAGCTTTGCGGTAAAAACTCCCTGCCACCGAGGCATGCAGGTGAACGATGTCCGGCCTGTTATGCTTTACTTCCTTGACCAGCTGATAAAAAGCACGGATAAACATTTTCACCCGGACAGCTTTTGATTTATTGATATAAGAAGGGATCAGTTTAAAATCATATTTTTCCACCAGCGAAGAGGAAAGGACATTTTTCAGCACGGACACAATGCCGCCTTTGTCCTGTAAGTGTGAGCCGATGATAACTACTTTAGGCAATCAAAAACCCCGTTTCTTTTCATATTTAATTTAAAACAGGCCGAGAAACTTTTTCTTCTGCCTGACCTTTAACGGCTCATCAAGCAGCGGATCTTTATTTTCAATAATACGTTCGGCGTTATCCAAAAAGGTTTCCACGTACTCTGATCCGAGATAATGATCGATGTAATCATAGGCTTCGCGCAGGTCAAACGGGCGCATATCGATGTTGTGGGCATCCGTCGACACAATATGCGTTAAATTGTGGGTGACCATGTCTTCAGCAAACTGCTTGATGCTTTTGTTTACTTTACCGGTGAAGCAGTGGGCGGTAACCTGCGTGAGGGCACCGTTTTTCACGAATTCATGCAAAAGATCCGGCTGCTCGCGGAACGCCTTCGTCCGCTCAGGGTGTACGATGACCGGCACATAGCCCTCCACCTGCAACTCAAACATCAGCTGCTTCGCGTACCGTGGTATCTGCGCACTTGAAAATTCCACAAACACATAGCGGCTGTGATTGAGACCGATCGAAATGCCTTTTTTTAAATCATTGAGCAGTTCGCCGTTAATCCGGTTCTCCTGTCCCGGAAGCACCTTCACGTCAATACGGGCGCTTTTCAGTGACTCGTTAACGTAGTCCACCAGGTGCGGAATGTCGTGGCCGCTGTTGTCCCAGGCGCCGTTTTTGTGGTGCGGTGTAGCAACGACGGTATGTATGCCGTTTAACTGCGCGGCTCTTGCCATTTCGATGCTGTCCTGAATGGTACCGGCCCCGTCATCAATGCCGGGGAGTATATGTGAATGCAAATCAATCATAATCATTTGCTCCTTTACGTTTTTTCCATATCAACAGCTTATCACATTTTTATTTTTTTCTGCATGGTTATTCTCTATACTGGGACTTATATGATTGGAGTGATTACATGGACTACCGCCAGCTTGTCTATTTTATGGAGGCTGCCCGGCTCGAAAGCATCACCCGCGCCGCTGAGCACCTGTACGTTACCCAGCCAACGATCAGCAAGATGCTGCGGCAGCTCGAAGAGGAATGGGGAGTAACGCTGTTTGACCGTTCGCGTAAAAAACTGACCCTTACCGATGCCGGCGCAGTCATGCTCGAGCAGGCAAAAAAAATACGTCACGCCTACCACGGGCTTGAGCACGAGCTCGATGCCCTCCGCGGCTTAAAGCGTGGGCAGCTCCGCATCGGCCTGCCGCCGATCTTAAGCTCCTCCTTTTTCACCCGGGTGATCGCTCCTTTTCACGAAAAATATCCGGAAATCACCCTGCATCTTGAAGAAAACGGCTCGAAAAAAATTGAAGAGGCTCTGCTGCACGGCGAGCTCGACGTCGGGGCCGTGGTCCTGCCGACCGAGGAATCGCTTTTTCATACCCACCCGTTTGTCGACGAACCGCTCCAGGTCGTGCTTCCTGCCCGCCATGAGCTTGCAGCCCAGCCCGATGTCAGTCTGACCGAACTTAGCCGTGACCGTTTTCTTCTGTTTAACCAGGATTTCTCTCTGCGCCAGCAGATCATTACCGCCTGTCGGGATATCGGGTTTATACCCAGCATTCTGTCGGAAAGCTCCCAGTGGGATTTTATTGAGAAAATGGTTGCGAGCGGTCTCGGCATTACCTTACTACCCGAAAGTATCTGCCGGGAGCTTGGCGGCGAGGTCGTTATCCGGCCGCTTGCCGGAGAATCACTCCGTTGGAGGCTCGGCCTCATCTGGCACCGTGAGCACTACCTTTCGTTTATCGCAAAAGAGTGGCTTGATTTCTCCATTCCAGTGCTATCTCAAATGAAGCAGGAGGATTAACGATTTTAACATAGACACAGGTTATGATAATTATATTAACCATTCATTTTTATTATGGTTTCATATGAAGTATCCTTATAAATGAAAGGAGACTTCATTATGCAGGCACGGAAAATGCGTGAAAGCCGTATCGTCAACACTGACCAGGTACTGCTGAACGATTTAAATAATTACAATTCCCTTTTTGGCGGCGTTCTAATGAAAAAACTCGACAGCTGCGCCACGCTGTCGGCCCGCCGGCATTCCCGCGCGAAGGAATGCGTTACCGCTTCGACCGATTCCATCGATTTTCTCTGTTCGATTTTCCAGACGGATTCGGTCTGCATTGAATCATTTGTGTCCTACACCGGCACAAGCTCGATGGAAATTTTCTGCAAGGTCATCGCAGAAGACATGATGAGCGGGGAGCGCCGCATTGCAGCTACTGCCTTTTTAACCTTTGTCGCTCTCGGCGATCACGGCAAACCAGTACCGGTGCCAGGGATCATTCCGGAAACCGATGAAGAAAAAACGCTGTTTGAAACCGGCAAAGACCGCGAAATTGACCGCAAGCACCACCGGCAGAAAAGCAAGGAGCTTGCGAAATTCATTACACTGGAAAAACCATGGGATGAACACGAGGAGGTCACGCAGTATGATCACGTTAACTAGTATTCAAACGCTCCGGAGCGTCGATGAAGAACGAAGCGCATTAAGGCACAACAACGAAGAGCTGTATACGCTTTGGACACATGCGGTTCAGCTGACCCGCAAGCTGCAGCTCCGCTATCAAAGCCTTTGCTCGC
The DNA here is from genome assembly GCF_000420725.1 of Marinococcus halotolerans DSM 16375. Taxonomy (GTDB): domain Bacteria; phylum Bacillota; class Bacilli; order Bacillales; family Marinococcaceae; genus Marinococcus; species Marinococcus halotolerans. Next base: position 71,325 of record NZ_ATVM01000007.1, read on the forward strand.
TGCTTCAGCCGTCAGGAACCCTCCCGGCTGACGTTGAGGCTCTGCCGGATTCTGTACGCCGCCTTTATATCGAGGAGGTTCAGAAGCTTCGCAGACAGGCAGATGACGAGCAGCTGCAGCATTTTATTCAGACGCTTTCCCCTGAAGAACAGGAAGCCTTCTGTGCGATGACGGCCGGTGCTACACCGGAATCTATTAAAGGGCTGAAAAAATAACGAAACGAGTCCAGGCAATTACATTGTCTGGATTTTTTTGTAACTTCCCTGTCATTTAGACGACTATCATTTGTAGCAAATATCATATAATTACAGCCTATTGAACTATTGCTGAATTAACTATAAAATGAAGCAATACTACATAACTAGGCAGACAGGAGAAATGAACACATATGAAAAAAGCATTACTTATTATTGGCGGGCTGTTTCTGGCGCTCCTTATAGCAGTCGGCATTTACGCCTGGTATCTCTATGACTCCGTGGCAGATACCGCACAAAATATTAACGAAGGCGAAGACCGCCAGAGCAACCTCCGTGATGCGGACGTGGACATGGATTCGAGCGAGCCGATTTCCATTCTGCTTATGGGCGTCGACGCCCGGAACGGAAGCACCTCAGGCCGGACCGACACAATGATTGTAGCAACCATCAACCCGGAAACAGAATCGACCAAAATGGTCAGCATCCCTCGTGATACGTATACGGAAATAATTGGCCGCGGGAATCAGGATAAAATCACGCACGCCTACGCATTTGGCGGGGCTGACATGGCCATGAACACGGTGGAAAATTTTCTCAACGTACCGATTGACTACTATGCTACCATCAACTTCGAAGGGTTTGAGGACATCGTAGACGCTGTTGGCGGCGTCACCGTGGAAAACGATTTTGCTTTTAGCGATAACGGCCATGATTTCCCTGAAGGGGAAATTGAGCTGGACGGCGAGGAAGCACTCACTTACGTGCGCATGAGAAAAGAAGATCCGCGCGGAGACCTTGGACGCAATGAACGCCAGCGCCAGGTTCTCGAAGCCGTGGCGAATAAGGGGCAGAGCGTTACGTCCATTACGCGTATCGGAGACTACCTCGACGTTGTGGAAGAAAATGTGCGCACAAATATGACCTTTGACGACATGAAGGATCTGCGTTCGAATTACTTTGGCGCCCGGAACGATATTGAAAACATCAACTTTGAAAACGGGCAGGACCGGACCATTGACGGTATTTACTACATGGAACAGGACCCGGCCGAAGTGCAGGAAATCTCGAACACGCTCCGCGAACACCTTGAGCTTGAAAACGGAGAAGAAGCGCCCGCAGAATAAAGAAAACGGTGCCCTCAACAGAGGACACCGTTTTTATTTGGCTTTGGAGCGGTTTGGCATAAACCATTTTCGCTTTGCTTTTAATGGAAAAGGTTCTTCAGTACTGACGTACCGGTTATTCAGTACACATCCTGCGTTGTCCTTCAGCATTTGGGCGTACTCTCCGCTGGCAAGCTTTTCTATACTGTCGAAGGCGGTTTCCATGGAAGGATCCCCTTCAAAGGAATCAATGGTTACGTTTGCAGCAATGTGTGCCCACCGGTACTGAACCATTTTTTCAGCCAGATGCCTTTGCGGCTTTGGGGCGGATTTGTTGAAGCTCCCCGCGTTCACCTGCACGAGTGAACCATTTTTAATCAGCCGGTACAGCTCATCAGGATGCTGCTGGAATTCGGTTTCCTTTTCCGGTTCGGCAAGAATCGGCATGTACCCTTCCATACGCAGCTCATGTAAATGCGCGTGCATCTGATGGTAGGACAGTTCTTCACTCCAGTCCACAAGCACGTACCGGCTGCCGTTCAGCGTTAATGCTTCTTCCCTTTTTAATTCACCTGCCAGTGTCTCCGTCAGCCGCACGCACTGCCCTGGATAAATACGGACAGCGCCTAATTCACCGCGCCACTGCTTCTGAAACTGTTCAATTAAAAATGGAATCGTGTCTCCCGGATGTTTGTCGTTACCATGCCATTGCTTCGGGGCAGCAATTATATCCGTTATTCCTGCCTGATTGTACTCTGCGAGTAATTGCCTGACATTGTTTTCTTTCTCCGCCGTTTCATCTTCATCATTTAAGATGTAGCTGTTAATGTCAATCAATTCTTCCACTCCTTTTAACCAAGTTCCCCGACTTTAATTCTGCAAAATAATTTCGTAGTACAATGATAGCACAAATCACAGAAAAAAGTGATATGAACCTAGTTCTTTTTTCACTAAACCCTTTGATTTTTATCATAAAAAAAGGCTGAAAGCAACTACTCTGCTTTTCAGCCTTACGGATATTTATTTTATCTAGAAGCGGCCGGCGCCAATGTAACGGGATTTCCAGTAGGAGCTGTTCATATCGGAAATAGTGACACCTGTCGAGGCGCCGGCATGAAGAAACTTGCCGTTTCCAACGTAGAAGCCCATGTGCGATGGACCGGTTCTTGTTTCATAAAATACTGCGTCACCAACGCTTGGGTTCGACACCTTCGAAACCTGCGTCCACATCTGTGCAACTGTCCGTTTCGTCGTCACACCGTGCTGCTTCATCACGTACTGCACGAAGCCGCTGCAGTCAAACCCGCTCGGAGAAGTGCCACCCCACACGTACGGAGTGCCGATGTACTGTTTGCCTGTATTGACTACCGCTGACGAAGAACCTGTCGATACACCCGCTACTGCACTGCTCGAATTTGAACTGCCTGAGGAAGCTGTTACACTGCTGCTTAATGCCTTTCTCGTTACCGGCCCGACGACACCGTCCACGCCAATGCCGGCTGCCCGCTGAAAGTCTTTTACTGCTGCATCTGTTACAGGTCCGAACACACCGTCCACAGCGCTGCTATAAAATCCTTTGCTTTTCAGCGTGCTCTGCAGGCTGCTCACTTCACTTCCGCGGTCGCCCCGGCGGAGACTGGAAGATACGCTCGAGCTGGAAGAGCCTGAAGAATTCGAAGAAACGCTGGAGGAGGAGCTGCCGCCGCCGAGGTTCATTTTACTGAATGTGATTGGTCCGGCTACGCCGTCCACACCAATGTTCTTTGCGCGCTGGAACGATTTCAGGGAACTCGCTGTTACCGGGCCGAATACGCCGTCTATTGCGCCGGTGTGAAAGCCTTCGCTTTGCAGATACTCCTGCAGTTCTTTTACATCGGAATTCCGGTGGCCTGCTTTCAATGTCTGGTCTCCGAGCGCTGCGTCTGCAACAGTCGGTGTGGCGAGAAGTCCTGCTGCGAGGGCAGCGCTGAATAAGAATTTTTTCATCATGTTTTCGTCTGTAAGGTCTCTTAATATCCGGAGTGGGTATGTTGTGATTCTAAAGTTTCAGAAAAAAGCATCTGATAGAAATATATGTAATAAAAGGGATATTTTTTATTATTAAGAGTTTAAGACGATTACACCTCCTGTTATTTTATTTTTGAGTTATTTAATATGTTTTTTCCGTTTTATAAGCTACTCGTATTATATGTTGGCGATATAACTAATTCAATAGAACGAGAACTTTTGTTACACAACTGTAATTTTGCACACAAATACGTAACTTTATTGGTGATATTGGACCTACTCAAAACTTTATACCCGTTATAATAGACTCAGCGAATTAAAAAAAGCTTCTTCCGCCTGCAGTTTGGCGGAAGAAGCTTTATCTTTATATTACATTTGCAGTATTCTATGTTCTTTAATATAGTCAATGACCTCTTCAACGCTTATATCGTCTGCGAGAATATATCTGCTGCGCTGATGCACCTCCGGCTTTTCAAGAATATTAAGCTTTACGCAATAGCGGAACAGAAGTGTTATAAACTGTCGCAGCGTCGAGGCCTGGTAGGTGGATTTCTCCTTCAGTGAATCACCGAAGGCTTCAAAGTAATCCTTGGAGGAAAAAGGAGACTTATTTTCCCAGGAGACCAGGTTCTGCAAAAACGTTCTGAAAAAATCAACGCTTACGGCATACGTCTGCGGGGCTTTTTTAAATTTCAGCAGTCCTTCTTCCTCAATATAGTATAAAAGGAGCGTTTCCCTCCCCCGTCCTGCAGAAATGGTGTTTCCGTTCACCCGGGGCTGCTCTCTGAACGAGACTGTCGGAGCGGACAAGTCGACTAATCCGTTTTCCCCGGGCATTACAGTCTCTGCTCCGTTTCGCTCCGGATAACTGACGTCCTCTCCTGCGATAAAGGCCTCCATCCGCTCGAGGTTACGCATATGGTGCACGGCCTGCTCGGCCCGGTCGTAGTTATGGTCCTGGATCGCCTCGTGCAGAATTTCCTGTAACTGTTCTTCATATTTTGCTGCCATTAAGGGTAAATCTCCTTTCTTCAGTGACGGGCTCCGTAATATTAATCATTTTTGCGCCTGTATAGATATTGATTCATTTAGCTGCACAGGTGCAAAAATAATTAAACATTTGAATTATACTTAATACATTTTTTCATATTGGCGTTCCGGCGTCTATACTTTTTTACTGTATAATTATAAATTTCACACGGACCTCTTCTATCTTACGTTATTCTTCTACTACTTTCATCGGTCTTCATTCTCGATATTTACAGCTGCATTTATTAATTATTTTCATATAAACATGAAAAAGCCGGAAAAAAGCGTGAATCTGCTCTTTTCCGGCTTATATATACAATATGCAGCTTACAGTGTAACATCCACCGGACGGCGCTTTCGGAAAAACCTCCAGGAACGGTAGCCAATCTGCTTCAGGCGCTCCCGTACTTCTTCCAGATCTTCCCCGATTCTCTCCGGTACGTGCGCATCGGAGCCAAACGTCACCGGAACGTTGTAATACAGGGCGCGCTCAAGCAGATCATCCGACGGATACCAGCCTCCGCAGTATTTGGTTTTGCCCGAGGTGTTAATTTCAATGGCTGTGCCTTCTTCCCCGATTATTCGGAGCGTCTTATCCACCTCCGGGGTATCGATCTCTGACGCATATGGAAAATATCCCTTCAGGGCATCGATATGGCCCAGAATATCAAACATACCGCTTTTGGCGGACAGAGCAATCTGACGGTAATATTCTTCCTTTACCTGGCGGATACCCGCATCATCCATGCCTTCCCATCTGGACGTATCGAAAATGTTGATGCCGTTTACAAAATGAACCGAACCAATCACATAATCCATTGGATATTTCCCGTACTGCTTCCGGTAAGGTGCTTCCTGGTCAGGAAAATAGTCGGATTCCACGCCGATCAGCACTTCAATATCGTTTATGTATTTTTCTTTCAGCTGCCGGATTTCTTCAATATAAGCCGGGAATTCTCCTTTAGCCATCGTAATGCGTGGATGCGGCTGCTCTTCGTCGCTTGCAAAGAACGGGGAATGGTCGGAAATACCAATTACGTCGAGCTTTTTTTGGATCGCTGCCTGAATGTAATCCTCAATCGTTCCTTCTGCGTGTCCGCAGCGAACGTGATGATTATGAAGGTCAAATTTCACTTTGATCACCTTTCTTTTTCTTTTTATCGTACCATGCCTGTGTTAAAAATCTATTGAAAAAATGGTATAGACATCTATATATAATGTGTTACTATGTTTGTAAGCGTTACCTTATCGATGTCGTCAGATTCTTTGACAGAGTTTTTAAATTTTTAAGAAAATTGGTATAGACATCTATAACTAAAATAAGGTACATTTTCATCATACATTCTATAAAAGGGGGATCTACTTATGCTTGGAAACATTCAAATCATGGGCAAGTTCCAAAAGCTCGGGCGTTCATTAATGCTCCCGATCGCAGTCCTGCCGGCTGCCGCTCTTATTCTTCGCTTCGGGCAGGAGGATCTGCTCGATATCGCCTTTGTCGCCAACGCCGGCCAGTTTATTTTCGATAACCTGGCACTGCTGTTTGCGGTAGGACTGGCGATTGGTTTTTCGAGAGACGGCAGCGGCGCCGCTGCACTTGCGGGCGTTGTCGGTTATTTAATTTTAACTGGGGGACTGGAAGGGATAAACGAAGATATAAACATGGGAGTGTTTGGCGGCATAATCGCAGGTATTACGGCCGGACTTTTATATAACCGCTTTTATAACATTCAGCTGCCGCAGTTCCTCGGCTTCTTCGGAGGCAGGCGGTTCGTACCTATTATCACCGCCGTTACGATGCTCGTATTTGCATTTATATTCGGTTATGTGTGGCCGCCGGTGCAGACCGGTATTGATCAGGTTACCAATGTAATTACAGGAACTGGAGCCGCCGGAGCCGGGCTGTACGGATTTTTAAACCGGCTTTTGATTCCAACCGGTCTTCATCATATTATCAACGTGTATATATGGTTTGATTTTGGTTCCTTCCAGGGCTATAACGGGGAAATCACCCGTTTCTTAAACGGTGACCCGGACGCTGGCGCCTATACGGCCGGATTCTTTCCGATTATGATGTTTGGCCTTCCGGGTGCGTGTCTCGCTATGATCATGGCCGCGAAGCCCGAGCGCCGCAAAGAAGTTGCCGGCATGCTCGGCAGCCTGGCCCTCACTTCTTTTTTGACCGGTATTACAGAACCAATTGAGTTTACATTTATGTTTCTTTCCCCGCTGCTTTATGTCGTGCACGCGCTCATGACCGGGCTTGCAATGATGGTAACATTCCAGCTGGGAATATTGGACGCCTTTGGTTTTTCTGCCGGCTTCATAGACTACCTGCTCAACTTCGGCATTGCGACCAAGCCGGTGCTGCTGCTCGGGGTAGGGTTAATATTCGGTGTTCTTTACTTCGTGATCTTCTCAGCGCTGATCCGGCTGCTGAATATTAAAACACCAGGCCGCGAGGATGAAGAAACGGTCACCACCACCAATACGTTCAGCGGCGATGACAAATATGAATCGCTCGCCAAAAATTACGTAGCTGCCCTCGGCGGGTATTCCAATATTCAATCGATCGATAACTGTGTGACGAGGCTGCGGCTTCAAATGAACGATATGGACGAAGTCGATGAAGACAGGCTGAAGCAAAACGGCGCACGCGGCGTCGTAAAAGTAGATAAAACCAACCTGCAGGTCATTATTGGCACTGAGGTGGAGTTTGTCGCGGACGCTATGCGTACCCAGGACCCTGATTCCAAGGCAGAATAACCATTGCCCCCGTTTCAAAGGCGGGGGCTTTTTCTCTGCCAAAAAACAGGTATACTTTTACCGTGAAGAAAGGATGAGATGTATGATGATAGAGAACTATTTTTCCCAAATTCGTGAGCAGCTGAACACTGTGGAAGAACAGGAATACAGTCAGATGGAGGCTTGTGCCAAAGCGATCGCCAACACGCTCGCGCAGGACGGGATCATTCACCTATTCGGATGCGGGCATTCGCATCTTCTTTCGCTTGAAGTCTACTACCGGGCCGGCGGGCTCGTGCCGATCCACCCCATTCTTCACGAGCCGGTGATGCTTCACGAAGGGGCTCTGCGTTCCTCGGAGCTTGAACGGACAAATGATTACGCCTCTAAGTTTTTAGTGAATGAAAATATTCAGCCGGAGGACACCGTGATCGTTATTTCCACCTCCGGAAGAAACCCTGTACCCGTCGATGTCGCCCTCTACGCCAAAAAAGCCGGCGCTGCGGTCGCCGGTCTCACATCAGTTGCTTATTCTTCGGCTCAGCCCTCCCGTCATAAAGACGGCTTCAGGCTGATGGATGTCGTCGATATCGTCCTCGATAACCATGCTCCGCCCGGCGACGCCCTGCTGACGCATCCACATGTCCCGACTCCTTTTGCCTCAAGCTCTACAGCAGTAGGAACCGCCATGCTGCAGGCAGCTATTGCCCGTGCAATCGAAATAACGGCGGACCGCGGAGAAACCCCGCCTATTTTTGCGAGCGGCAATGCTGACGGCGGGGATGCCCAAAACGAACAGTGGCTGCAGAAATACCGGGACCGTCTTGGGTTTTAAAGGCAGTCGGGGTTAAGAGACCTCACAACCTCTTTCATGCCTTTTCACCACAATTTTCAGCCGGATGAAAAATCCGATGGCGGCACTTGTCAGCCCGACAGTGATCCCGAGCCAGAGGCCGAAAGGGCCGAGCGGTGTCGTGACAGCAAGCAGGTATCCCGCCGGCAGTCCGAGCGCCCAGTAGGACACGAGCGCCGTGAAAAACGGCACGGTCACATCTTTATAGCCCCGAAGCACGCCCTGAAGCGACGCCTGGGCAGCATCTGAAATCTGATAGACGATCGCAAACAGGAAAAACTGGGCAGCAAGCTGTACTACTTCTTCATTGGTTGTGTAAATGTAGGCGATCGGCTCGCGCAGCAGAAATATTCCTATGGAAGCCACGCCCAATATTCCCATAGCTGAAGCTACCCCGAGGCGTGTATACGCTTTGGCCCCTTCCAGGTAGCCGCCGCCGACTTCAAAGGCAACCACGATCGTCAGCGCAATGGAAATGCTTAACGGCACCATAAATATCAGGGACGTGAAGCTGAGCGCCACCTGGTGGGCAGCGACCGTAACGGTGCTGAACAGCGACGCCATCAATAAACTTACTGCCGAAAAAATACTCGATTCAAAAAACAGCGACATCCCCATCGGCACGCCGATCCGCAGCTGTTCCTTCCACGCCTGCCAGGATGGCCTGTACCAATCCAAAAAGATTCGGAACTGCCTCATAGCCGGAATCCGGAACGTCATCATAATACTGAACGCAAAAATGAGCCAATAGGAAATCGCCGTAGCGTAGCCGGCCCCGATGCCGCCAAGCTCCGGAAAGCCGAATTTGCCAAAAATTAATACGTAATTAAAGAACGCGTTAAACGGCAGTGTACCCAGCATGATCACCATCGTAATCCGCGTATGGCCCTGAGCATCAAAAAAGTTCCGGAGCACGATCGATAAGAAGAACGGAATAATTCCAAAAGCGAGGCCGATTAAATAATGCGAAGCAATTCGTTCGACGCCCGGCTCGAGCGACATAAACGAAAGAGCCGGGCTTAACGCCGCCGCTCCGAGCGTAATGACAAGCACTCCGAAAAGCACACCCAGATACAGCCCCTGCGTAATCGTGCCGGCAATTTTTCTTCCTTCTCCAGCACCAAGCTGCTGGGAGACGATCGGTGTAATGGCGAGAAGGATGCCGTTCACCGCTGTAAATACCGGCATCCACAGATTCGCCCCGATCGCCACGCCCGCCAGGTCGTCTGTCCCCGCCCGTCCGGACATGATTGTATCTATTAAATTCATGCCAAAATAGCTCAGCTGCGTAATCAAAATGGGTCCTAAAATAACCATAAACAGCCGCAGCTTCTCTTTAATCGTTTCTGCGTGATACATACTCTGCCTCCTGCTGACATCCCCGTCCGTTCTGTTCATCTGTATAGAATAACATTGATCAGCCGGAAAGGGCACCGTATTCATGCAGGCGGCTTAACCGCTGTCCATGTTTCCATAGGTGACTTCTGTGCTGTGGGAATACAGCTCGATGATATTACCGAACGGGTCTTCCATATATACGAGCCGGTACGGCTTTCCTTCCCGGGGACTCCATATCCGGCTCCGCTGTTTTCCTCCCTCCGCTTCTATGCGTGCGGCGGTTTCTTCAATGCCGGAGACGAGCAGACAGAGGTGAAAAAAGCGCTGCTGCCATGGCGGGCTGTCCTGCGGCCCAGGCCGGGGATCAACAAACTCAAACAGCTCGAGACCTACCTGATTACCTGTGGTCAGATGCGCGTTGCGCATCTCTTTTACTTCTTCACCGAGAAGATCCATCGTCATATTCGTGGAAGCATCGTCCGTTTGCTCAGCTTTCGCCGTAAACGGACCGGCCAGAAGCTCAAAATCCAGCACCTCTGTGTACCATTCGACAGCAGCGTCGATATCCGGCACGGTTAAACCGATATGGGTGATTCCCGTCATAATCTCCCTCCTTTGTCATACAAAAGCCGTTCCCATTATGGAAACGGCTTAACCCTGTAAGGGATGAAAAATATTAATAAAACAGCCGGTGCGGATGCTCTAAAATACCGGTGAGCTCCGCGAGAAACCGGCCGGCTGGTTCGCCGTCCAGGGCCCGGTGGTCAAACGTCAGGCTTAGCGGCAGCAGCTTTCGCTCCATCGGAGTGCCTTCGTAAAACTGGACCCCGTCCTGCACGGCGCCGACGCCCAGTATAGCCGCTTCGGGAGTATTTAAAATTGGGGTGAAGTATTCAACTCCGGTCGCACCGAGGTTCGTAATCGTAAACGTGGACCCCTGCATATCCTCAGACGCCAGCTGGTTTTCCCTCGCTCCGTGTCCGAGCAGACGGATGCTCTCTCCAATCTCCCGCACCGATTTGGCTTCGGCGTGGAAGATGACCGGCACAACGAGACCCTCTGTTAACGCAGCCGCTATTCCCAGGTGCACGTGATCGTAGCGGTAAAGCATACCGTCCTGAAACGAAGCGTTCGCCGCCGGGTGCTTCTGGAGAGCCAGCACCGCTGCTTTGGCAATGAACGCCGTCAGTGTCATCGTTTTCGCCTCCCCGTTCTGCTCAAGCTCGGCGTTCGCCTGCTTCTGTATCTGCAGCAGCCCGGTAATATCTGCCTTTCTCATCAGCGTAAGCTGAGCGCTTTCCTGCAGGCTCTGCTGCATACGCTCGGCGATGACTTTACGCATTCCTTTAACAGCCGTCACCTGAGTGGTGTCGAGCGATGGATTGGCGGAGGCCGGCTCGTTTTGCGGCGGAGCAGTGCTTTCCTCCTCGCCAGCCGATTCTATTAGCGTCTCCACATCCTTCTTCGTAATCCTTCCTTTCGGCCCCGTGCCTTCAATGCTGTCTACCGGAATGCCGTGAGCCGCGGCCAGCTTTTTGGCTGCCGGAGACACCCGCACACGCGATTCAGCCTGGGGCGCATGCGTTATTTCCCGGGAAATAGCCGGCTCTTCTGCGACCGCTTCTGCCGGTTCCGGGGCGGCCGGTGCTGCTCCTTCTTCGGCTGCTGTGCTTTCTGTTATTTGTTCACCAGGCTCTCCCATGTAGGCAATCACCTGACCGACCGCCAGTGTCTCGTCTTCTGCGGCGGTGATTTTGAGCATCCGGCCGTCTGCAGGCGCCTCCACTTCATTGGTGATTTTATCCGAGCTGACCGTGACAATCGGCTCCCCTTTTTTAATATCGTCTCCTTCCTTTTTCAGCCATTCGGCAATGGTTCCTTCGTTCATACTCATTCCAAACTTTGGCATGACGATCTCTGTGGCCATACTGTCCCTCCTTTCGTTTACGTAGTCATTGCGGTATCTTCACCGGTAAGCTCCATGACGGTCCGGACAATCGTGTCCGCAGACGGCAGATACAGATCCTCAAGGACCGGCGAAAACGGCACCGGTGAATGCGGGGCGGTAATCCGTTTGATCGGTGCATCGAGCGAATCAAATCCTTTATCTGCCACCATCGCAGCAATATCGGTCGCTACGTTGCAGCGCGGAGTCGCTTCGTCTACGACAATTAAATGGTTGGTTTTGTCCACCGAAGCTAAAATCGTATCTTCATCCAGCGGTGACAGGCTGCGCGGATCGACAATTTCCGCCTGGATGCCCTTAGCTGCCAGCTGCTCCGCTGCTTCAAGCGCGGTATGCACCTGCTTGCCGATGGCAACGATCGTAACGTCACTGCCTTCGCGTTTGATATCCGCCTTGCCGAGGTCGGTAGTATAATAGCCTTCCGGCACGTCACCTTTCATATTGTATAGCGTCTTATCTTCAAAAAAGACGACCAGGTCATCATCTTCAATCGCTGCAATCAGGAGCCCCTTCGCTTCTGCCGGCGTGGAGGGGACGACCGTTTTCAGCCCCGGTATTGCGGTAAACATTCCGTACAGGCTCTGTGAATGCTGGGCTGCTGCCCGGAAGCCCGCTCCGTGCATTGTCCGGATCGTCAGCGGCACCTTCGCTTTGCCGCCGAACATGTAGCGCAGCTTGGCCCCCTGGTTCATGACTTCGTCGAGGCAGCTGCCAATAAAGTCGTTAAACATCAGCTCCGTCACCGGCCGCATGCCGGTTGCCGCTGCACTGACGGCCGCTCCGACATATCCTGCTTCTGCAATCGGCGTATCGAGAATCCGGTCTCTTCCGAATTCCTGCACCAGTCCCTGCGTTACACCCATGACCCCGCCCCAGGCTTCCTCGTCCTGCAGATGATCGACAGCCGCGCCGCCGGCTACGTCTTCGCCCATTAAAATAACGTTTTTATCCCGGCGCATCGTTTCGGCAAGTGCTTCATTAATCGCATCGGAAAAGCTGATGGTCCGTCCCATTACGACTCCCTCCCTGTGTTCGTGTAATTCACATACACGTCCGTTATTAAGCTCCCGGCATCCGGGTAATCACTGCTTTCGGCAAATTCGACGGCGGCCTGGATGGAGGCTTTCACCTGTTCATCCAGCTTGTTCAGCCCTTCTTCATTGGAAAGGTTGTGCTGGAGCATATACTGGCGGAACTGTAAAATCGCATCCTTGTCCTTCAAATGCTCTTCGCGCTCCTCTGAGCCTTTATATTTCTGGGCATCGCCTTCGAAGTGCCCGTAGTTCCGGTACGTTTTGCATTCAATCAGAGAAGGACCCTCGCCGTTTCTTGCCCGCGTGACTGCGCGTTCTGCCGCTTCATACACAGCCATTGCATCCTTGCCGTCAACAATTTCTCCCGGGATCCCGTAGGAGGCTGCCCGGTCGGCAATATTTTCGCAGCTTGAAGCGTAGGAAAACGGGGTTGCTTCGGCGTAGCCGTTGTTTTCAGCTACAAAGATCACCGGCAGGTTCCAGATGGCTGCCATATTAATGCCTTCATGAAATGTGCCGTGGTTGTTGGCCCCGTCTCCAAAAAAGCAGACCGCCACGCCGCCGGTGTCCTGCAGCTTCGCTGTCAAACCTGCGCCTGTCGCGAGTGGAAATCCGCCGCCGACGATGCCATTTGCCCCGAGCATGCCTTTACTGACGTCAGCAATGTGCATCGAGCCGCCTTTACCGTTACAGAGCCCGGTTTCTTTACCATAAATCTCCGCCATCATGCCGTTCAGGTCACAGCCCTTTGCGATACAGTGCCCGTGCCCGCGGTGAGTGCTTGTGATGCTGTCTTTGTCATTCAGATGCGCGCAGACGCCGACGGCCACCGCTTCTTCCCCTGCATACAAATGAACAAATCCTGGCAGCACTCCCTTGCTGAACGTTTCATGGACAGTGTCTTCAAAATGCCGAATTTCAGACATTTTCTGGTACATCCACATGGCCTGATGGGAATCCATTGTCTGCGTTCTAGTGTTGGACGCTTCCATACTGCTCCTCCTTTAATATTCATTTATTGCAGGCAAAGAAGCCTGCGGGTCTTCCTGCTCTACATACTTGCAAGTTTTGTGCCAACAATATTAACGTTATTTCAGGCATTCGCTTTAGATTTCAGGCTTTTGCCTCCATTAAAAAATGGGACAATCTGGAGCACGAGGCCCCGGTTTGTCCCATTTTGTCGCAATTATTCCAGTCCGTACTTTTTCAGCTTACGGTAAAGCGTGCTTCTCGCCATTCCAAGCTGTCTGGCTGCAGCAGCCACCCGGCCGCTGCAGGCCTCAAGCGCCTTTTCGATCCGACCGTATTCCATCTGCTCCCGGTACGTAAACCGGCTCGCCTTGACCTGCCGGGATTCCGGAGCGGAAAGAAAAGGATCAAGAAGCACGTCCATCGGCACACTCCCTTCATAGTACGTATACATGCGCTCCAGTACATTAAAAAGCTCCCGGATGTTGCCCGGCCATTCGTAGCCGGCCATCTGGGCGAGCAGCTGTTTCGGCCAGATGGTGCTCCATCCCTGCTTCTCCGAAATGTAGCGGATCAGCTCCGGCAGGTCCTCCATCCGCTGCCTGAGCGGCGGCAGCATGAGCGGATACACATAAATGCGGTAATACAAATCCTCCCGAAACTTTCCTTCCCGAACGAGTTCGGTAATATTTTTGTTGCTTGCGGTAATAAGCCGGAAATTAACCGGGATAGAGTCTCTGCTCCCAACCGGCGTCACCCGTTTTTCCTGCAGCACCCGCAAAAGTGCCACCTGGGCTGCCGGGGAAATTTCAGAGATTTCATCCAGAAAGAGAGTGCCGTTTTTCGCTTCCCGGACTTTCCCCTCGGTTCCTCCCTTTTTAGCCCCGGTAAAAGCACCTCCATCGTAGCCGAAGAGTTCGCTTTCGAGCAGATTTTCCGGAATTGCCCCGCAGTTGACGGCGATAAACGGACCATTTCGGTATTCACTGTTGTCATGCACGAGTCTTGCCATCACTTCCTTGCCGGTGCCGGTCTCACCGAAAAGATGAACGGACACTGACTGTTTGGCAGCCTTTTTCACCTCAGTGATCGTTTGGTCAAAGGCCGGGCTTGCCCCTACGGCTTCTCCGCGGGAGAAAGGCTGTGCTGCCGGAATCTTCTTCTTTTTCACTTCCGGGCGTACAGGCTGATACCGGTAGCCGAGCAGCCGGCGGGTGGCTGCAGAATAGATTGGAACTGCCAGCCGGCTGACCGCCGGTTCTTTTCCCTGCTCCTCCTGCCATTCTGGATGGCGGTACACTTCGGTTCCGTAAGCATTTGTCAGTAAATACGGGGTGAACGTATGCTCGTTTGCGAGGGCGTATTGAAGCAGCTCAATTTCCTGCTGACGGAGCTTTTCCTGCCAGGAGCGCTCAATCGCAAATGCCGCTGAAACGACGGTGCCCATAATCTGTTCCTTCTGCGTAAAACCAAAGGGGCTCGACATATCAAGTACGCCGAGGATGCCTCCTTTGCCGTCGTATACAGGAACGGCTGCGCATTCCCAGCTTTTGGAGGCTTTTGCGTAATGCTCGTCTTTTACAACCGCAATCGGCTCCCCCGTAGAAAGACTGGTGCCGATGGCATTTGTCCCAACAGCCCGGTCGGTCCAGGCAACGCCCTCCCCAAAGTGAATGCTCGAGGCATGAGCAAGAGAGGCTTGATGCCCGTTGATGTACAGCACTTTGCCCTGTTCATCTGTAAGCAGAAGCAAAAGCTTCATGTCCTCACAAAACCCCTGCAGCTGCCGGAGCATTGGATCTGCCGCTTCCAAATACATTTCCCGTTCTTTTTTGTAGGCCAGCCACTCCTTTCGTTCCGGCAGCTGGCCAATCCCTCCAGCTGGATCGACTCCCTCCTGCGTACATGCATGCCATGACTCTGCGATCCGCTTTTCCATCCGTGTACGGTCCAGTATTCCCGTCTCCGACCAACGGTTCCATTCCGCTTTATTCACGATTCGCACCTCTCTTTTGAAAGCGTTTTCTTATGTATAATGTAGCACGCCCTGCCTGGAGAAAAAAGAGCCGGAACATAAAAAAACATCCGGCTTTTGGCCGGATGAGTTATTTCATATAGCGGTATTTGCCTTCAAAATAAACGAGCGGTGCTTCATCCTGGACGGTTACGTTTTCCACGGAACCGATAAACAGCGTATGATCCCCAGCGTCGACTTCATTATACTTCGTGCAGGCAAGCTGGGTGATAGCCCCTTCAATGACCGGGCGGTCTTCAAAACGCTCAAACTTCACTTCTGCGTCCTCTTCTGTCTGGCGGGCAAAATAGCGCGAGACTGCCTCCTGGCCGTTGCCGAGAACGCTGATGGCAAACTGATCTCCCTCCTGCATGTATTCGTGCATCGATGCCGTTTTCGCAACGGAAATGAGGATCAGCTTCGGCTCAAGTGAAACAGACATAAACGCGTTTGCCGTCATGCCGTGGACTGTCCCTTCAAGCTCCGTCGTAAGTACCGTGACACCGGTCGTAAATTTGCCCATGGCTGCTTTAAACAATCGATCATCCATTTGTGCGGCCTCCCTCATTATCAGCTAATCGTTATCCTGCGAGCATTTTAACGTAAATCAGCCCAGAAAACCAGAAAAGCCGCTTCGGCCGCTCCTACCGCGGCATGTGAATCCGGAATTTATACCGGTCTCCGCGGTAGGAGGAAATAACATGTTCAAACGGTTCTCCGTCCGCAGTGTAGGTAGTCCGGGAAATTAACAGCACCGGGGCGCCCGGGGCGATGCCAAGAAGCTCTGCCTCGCGCTCTGACGCAAGGGAAGCTTCAAGGGACTGATCCGCCGAGCCGATCGTAATGCCGTAATCCTGCTCGAGCCGGTTATAGATAGAGCCTGAGGCCGCTTCTTTGCCGAGCCCCGGAAACATCTCTGCATGCAGATAGGAATTTTCAAGCGCCATCGGCTTATTATCGGCGAGCCTGAGCCGCTCCATCCGGTAGACCGACCCGCCTTTCAGCTGAAGGAGTCTGGCGGTTGCCGCGTCCGCTTCCTCCATTTGAAACAGCTGCAGCTCGCTGCTTGCTTTCATGCCGCGCGCTTTCATATCTTCGGTAAAGCTTGTGAGGCCCTGAAGCATCTGTTCAATCTTATGCTCAGCTACAAACGTTCCTTTGCCTTTTTCCCTCGTCAGCAGCTGTTCGCTTACAAGCTCTGTGACCGCCTGGCGGACCGTCATACGGCTCACATCAAATTCTTCAGCAAAAATACGCTCGGACGGAAGCATATAGCCCGGAGGCCATTCGCCGCTCTCAAGCTTTCCGCGGATCATTTCCTGTATCTGGTAATAGATTGGAAGCGGGGATTTTTTATTAATTTTCATATACGGCACCCTCCCGTTTTCACGTTTTCACCCGGTAAATCGCCGCATCACTTCTGCAGGCACATCCTCCAGCGCTTCGTCATCAGCAATCACTGTTACGCTGGAGTGCTTTTTCAGTACGGAAGCCGGGAAATCTTCCTGCACCTCACCGTCCAACAGGCGAAGAAGTGCTTCTTTTTTACGTCTGCCGAATACAAGCAAAAGAATCTCACGGCTTTCCATAATGGTTTCAACCCCCATGGTTACCGCCTGCTTTGGCACGTCTTCGATACGCTCAAAATACCTGGCATTGGCTTCTCTGGTTGACGGCTTCAATTGTACCACATGCGTCCGGCTCGAAAAGGGGGTGCCGGGTTCGTTAAATCCGATGTGTCCGTTTTCGCCAAGGCCGAGAAGCTGCATATCAATGCCTCCCGCTGCAGCGATTTGCTGTTCGTAGCGCCTGCATTCCTGCTCCAGGTCAACGGCTGTCCCGTCCGGAAGATGCGTTTGTTCCGGACGCAGCTGCAGCGGCTGAAAGACTTTGTGCTGCATGTAGGCGTGATAGCTTTGCGGATGGTCCTCCGGCATGCCGGCATATTCATCAAGGTTAAATGTCGTAACCCGGGAAAGGTCGAGGCTTTCGCGGTCGTAGATTTTCTTCAGCTGCTGGTACGTGCCCTCCGGCGTGCCGCCGGTAGCAAGACCAAGCACACTGTCCGGCTTCTGTTGCACTCTCCCGGCGATCATTTCCGCCGCATGCACGCTCAATGCTTCTCTGTCAGTCACGCGGATAAGCTTCACGGCTTCACTTCTCCTTTCTTTTCAGTCGCAGGGACGCTCCCGCGGCACCAGACCTTCTGCACGTGCATACTGTCGTCCATCCAGACAATATCGGCATCTTTACCTGCCTGAATGCTGCCTTTTCGCTCTGCAAGTCCTATTTCATGAGCGGCGTTCCAGGAGGTCATGCGCACTGCTTCCTCGCGGCTGCACCCTGTAAACGCCTGAATGTTGCGGAATCCCTGGTCCATAGCTAGCATGCTGCCGGCAATCGTGCCGTCAGCCAGATACGGCTTATCTCCGGCCACCGTTACCTGCTGGCCGCCGAGATCGTACGAGCCTTCCGGCAGATTTTTAGCCCGCAGGGAATCCGTAATGACGCAGAGCCGGCCGGGCCCGGCTGCCTGATAGGCAAGCCTGACCATATCCGGATGGCTGTGGACACCGTCTGCGATAATTTCAACAGTAAGACCCGGGTTTAACAGCGCGGCAGCAGCAATGCCGGGCTCCCGGTGATGCAGCCCGCTCATGCCGTTGTACAGATGAGTAATGTGCGAAAGCCCGTTCTCTGCTGCCTCGTCTACAAGCGCTTTAGAGGCATTCGAATGTGCAGCAGAAGCGACGACGCCAATGTTTTTCAGGTGAGCAGTCAGCGCAAAGTCCGGGTCATGCTCCGGAGCCAGGGAGACAATCCGGATCGCATTGCCGGATGCACGGCGCCACGTTTCAAACAAATCCACCGAGGCCGGAACCATAAATTCAGCCGGCTGGGCCCCGGCTTTGGATGGTTCAAAAAAAGGACCTTCAACGTGCGCGCCTGCAATTTCCGCCTGCCCGGCCGCCGGCATGGACCGCCGGTGGTCAGCGAGCGCTTCCAGGGCTTTTGTAATATCCTCGCTCTTCTGGGTGATCGTAGTGGGAAGAAACGTCGTTGTACCTTCAGCCGGCAGTACCCGGGCCATCGTTTCCAGTGCCTCCGCGCTGCCGTCCATTGCGTCTGCTCCCTGCACGCCGTGAATATGCATATCAATCATTCCCGGTATAAAGAAGCCCCGGGAACCATCCACCATAACTGCCCCGCGGCGTGTTTCCTCCGGCACCTCCTGCAGGCGGTCCATGTCTCCTGTCCGGTGAATCTCCTGCCCGCGGATCCAGATGAACTGCCCGGTTGAGGTACGGTCTGCGTTTACAATAGTCGCTGAATATATAATAGTATCTTCCACTACGAGTCCCCTCCTTTTCTATATCGTACCAGTATAAAATATAGTTGTCTATACCAATTATGCTGAAAAACAGAAGCCCCCTCCTGCTTTACAGCTGATCCTGAGGCTTCTGGCCATTTAATACCTGCAGCACGTTTTCTGCTGCCCGAAGCGACATATTGTTTTCATTTTCTTCCGTGAAGGAGCCGATATGCGGAAGCGTAACCACATGCGAAAACGCGAGCAGTGGATGATCGGAAGGAACCGGTTCCTCCGAAAATACATCCAGACCGGCACTCCATATCCACCGGTTCCGGAGCGCTTCGACAAGCGCCTCTTCATTCACCACGCCTCCCCGCGACCCATTAATAAATACAGCAGACGACTTCATCCGGCGAAACGCTGCTTCGTCCATTAAATGGTACGTCTCCTCTGTGAGCGGCGTCATCGTGCAGACAAAATCCGACTGCTCGAGCAGCGGCTCAAGTGCTGTCCATTTTGCCCCGTATTTTTCCTCCGCTTCGCGCTTTCGCGAACGGTTATAATATAAAACGTCCATGTCAAAGCCAAAATGGGCCCGTTTGGCAATAGCCTCCCCGATCCGCCCCATGCCGATAATGCCGAGCTTCCGGTGGTGCACATCCACCCCAAAATAATCGTCCGGGAGCGTATTCTGCCACCTTCCGTCTTTCACGTAGCGGTCGGTTTCCGGAATGCGTCTGGCTGCCGCCAGCATCAGGCCGAAAATAGCGTCTGCGGTCGTGTCGTTTAATACTTCCGGCGTATTGGAGGCATATACGCCCCGGGCGTTTAAAGCCTCCAGATCCAGATTATCGTAGCCAACAGAGACGTTGGCGGCAATACGGAGATGAGGGGCCTGTTCCAGAAACGCTGCATCGATTTCATATTCGATACCGATAATGGCTTCAGCCGCAGCCATCGTTTCGCGGAACGCAGGATCGTCGAGCGTTTCGCTGCGTTCGAAGTAACGGACATCACACGCTGCTGCTAATTTTTCACGGGCTTCTCTGCTGACCCGGTTGTAGGCCACGACTATTGGTTTTTCCATACATATTCTCCTTTCGCTCCATTTTCAGTGATTTTCACTGATTGTTCACTGTTTTCTCCTTTATACACTCATTTTCTTTTAAAACGATGTTTTATCTTCGTTTCATCCTGGGAATAGTCCCTGTACAATATTCAAAAGAAAGGGGCATTTTCATGTTATTTATTGAAGCCCGCAAACGTATGCAGGAAGACGCTGTCAAAAACGGAGAACAGCAGGTCAAACAACCAAAGCAGGCCGCAAAGCGGAAATTCCGTAAGCGCAAAAGCAGCTGAAGCCGAACTTCATGATTACAACGTCCTTCAACAGGGTAACTGTTAAATAAGAATTTGAAGATGGAGGACGTTAACTACTATGAGAAAATTAATTAAAATGGCTGTCAAAGTTGGACCTTTTGTTTATCCGTATGTACGAAAATGGTGGAAAAACCGCAAACAAAAGCGCTGAAATTATGAAGCGCTCATATAAACGCTGAAAAGACAGCCGTTCTCGCACACAGAGGGCGGTTCTTCTTATGTCCAAAAACCGCCTCCTCCATGTTCCCCGTACGCCTACTGGCTGCCTTTGCCCCAGGCCTTTTCATTGACGAGCGCTTCCGGTTTTTCTCCTTTAAGGGCCTTTACGCACTGCTCTGCAGCCTCCATGTACATAGCTTCCCGGGTTTCTGTCGTGCCGGTGCCAATATGAGGAAGCAGCGTCACTTCAGGCATCGTGAAAAATGGATGGTCCGATGGCAGCGGCTCCTCTTCAAACACATCAAGGCCTGCCGCGAAAATCTCTTTTTCCTGAAGGGCGTTGATCAGCGCCTGTTCATCCACGACAGACCCGCGCCCGCCGTTTAGAAATACCGCTGTAGATTTCATTTTCCGAAAGGCCTCTGCACCGATCATATGCTTTGTTTCCCTGGTTAACGGCAGCAGGACCATTACCATATCTGACGAAGCGAGCAGATCATCGAGCTGTTCATAGACGGCACCGGTTTCTTTTTCTGCCTGTTCGTGCCGTGAACGGTTATAGTAGCTGACCTCCATCCGGAAGCCTTCCTTTGCGCGGCGGGCGATTTCTTTTCCGATGCCGCCCATGCCAATGATGCCGAGCTTTTTATGGTGAACGTTCAAGCCGAACCACTCCTTCGGTGCGTTCCGGTCCCATTGGCCGCTTTTGACAAGTTCATGCATCTCCATCAGCCGCCGGGAAGCGCCGATCATCAGCCCAAACATTGTGTCTGCCATCGTATCAACAACCGCCGACGGAGTGTTTGTGACCACAATACCATGCTCTGTCAGCAGACCGACGTCGAGGTTATCCACGCCGGCTGAAGCATTACTTACTACCCGAAGCTCCGGTGCCTGCTCCAGCAGCTCCTGATCCACCGGAAGACCCGCTCCGATAAGCGCCTCTGCTTTTGGCAGCACCTCCATAAATTTTTCGCGTTCTTTATTCGGACGGATCACATGAAGCTCTGCGTTTTCTTCCAGGTACTTCCGGACATGCTCCGGGGGATTCGTATAGGCAATAATAACAGACATGCAGATATGCTCCTTTGCGTACGTATTTTTTGTTGAAGCATTTGTTTTATCCCGGGCTTCACCGGGAATGGTCCCAGTACGAACCTAATACAGGAGGTATTCATTTATGGCAGATAAAAAAGGCTTCAGCGATAAAGTAAAGGGCGCTGTTAATAAAGTAAAAGGTGAAGCAAAGGATCAGGCAGGCAATGCCAAGGACGATCCGAAAATGCAGCGCGACGCCAAGAAAGATAAGGTAAAAGGCGAAGTGCAGAACAAAGCCGGCGACGCCAAGAGGCAGAACGAGGAAAAATAAGCAGTATTGGTAAAGCCGGAATCCTAAGCATTCCGGCTTTTTACGATATTCCGAGCTCCTGCAGCATTTCCTTCACCGTAGCGGCCGTCCGCAGATAGGAAAGCGAAATGTTCTGCGACGTGAACGCCATTGAAAGCTCCGGCCTGATCCCGGTCACAATCAGCTCCGAGCCAAGCAGGCGGAGCAGATGATGCAGATTCATAATGCCGTCGGCCACCTGTTCGTCATACTCGTCCATGCCGGAAAGATCGAGAATCAGTTTTTCATAATGAATGTTCCCGTACGTTTCAGAAATCTTGTGAAAGATCATTTCAAACCGTTCATAGGACAAATCCCCAATCACCGGTAGCACAGAGATCTTTTCTGTGATCGGCACGATTGGCGTTGAGAGCCGGTCTACCTGGCGTTCGCTTCTGTCCAGGTCGTCTTCGTATTTTTTCTGCCGGGTGATGTCGCGCTGGACGCCAAGAAAATACAGACGGTTCTCCATATAAATGGGCTCAATGTAAATTTCATTCCAAAACGGCGTGCCGTCTTTTTTGAAATTTTCGAGCTCAAGGACGTATTCCTCCCGGGCAGCCACGGCCCGTTTCATATTTTCTATTGCCCGCTCGTCCCGGTTTTCCCCCTGGAGAAACCGGCAGTTGTACCCTACGCTTTCTTCATATGTGTAACCGGTAACATCGGTAAAGCCCCGGTTTACATAAACGATAGGGTTATCCTCCTTGTTCGGATCTGTAATAACCAGTCCGACCTTCGAATGATCGATCGCTTTTAAAATTAACGAGTTTTCCAAGACATCATCGTTAAACTCATCCATGACGCGTGCAGCCCTTTCCCAGTTCAAGTGTTTATTATGTACCTCATATCTGCTATTCCTTTTTTATACTGCGCTGTAAACTTCCAATTTTCTTCTCCCGGTACATTCTTTTTCCATTATAATAGAGACACGATTTTAAAGAAATTGCTCCCGTTGTAAGTTTAAAAAAAACGGGTATGCAGTGCGTAAGCAGTTTCTGTGAAAAAATTGTCGTTTAAAGGAGCTTCGATATGTACGATTATATCATTATCGGCGGCGGAATCATCGGACTTGCTGCAGCCTATGCGCTGCTTGAAGAAGAACCCGGCGCCGGAGTAGTCGTTTTAGAAAAAGAATCCCATCTGGCCTCGCATCAGACAGGCCGGAACAGCGGCGTTATTCATTCCGGCATCTATTACCGCCCCGGGAGCCTGAAGGCTGTTCTTACAGAAAAGGGACGGAAATCGCTCGCTGCTTTCTGCGACCAGCACGGGGTTGACTATACTATTTGCGGGAAGATCATTGCCGCCAGGGACGAAAATGAATTACTGCAGCTGCGGAAGCTCTATGAACGCGGCAGACAAAACGGCCTGCAGCCGCGCTACCTGTCGCTTGAAGAGCTTGCAGAAAGAGAGCCGTACGTAAGCGCCCAGCACGCGCTGCTTGTGCCCGAAACCGGCATCGTCGACTACGGCGAGGTGGCCCAGGCTCTTGCGGCCGAAATCCGCAGACGGGGCGGTGATATCCTGATCGGACAGCAGGCCGAACAAATTCAGGAAGCCGAACAGAGCGTGAGCGTCACTACCCCGGACCAGACCTTTACCGGCCGGAAGCTCATCAACTGCGGCGGGCTGCACAGTGATAAAATTGCCCGCATGGCCGGTTACCATACAGATGTCCGTATTGTCCCGTTCCGCGGGGAATACTACACCCTTGCTCCGGAGGCGGAACACAAAGTCTCCTGGCTCGTCTATCCGGTACCGGATCCGGCCTTTCCTTTTCTCGGCGTTCATTTCACCCGTATGAGCCAGGGCGGCGTAGAGGCCGGACCAAATGCCGTATTAAGCTTCGAGCGGGAAGGATACGGAAAAATGGCTGTAAATCCGGCAGAGGCCTGGGAGCACCTCCGGTCCCCCGGACTGATGAAGCTTGCTTCCCGGTACTGGAAGGAAGGAGCGCGGGAATACGTGCGTTCGTTTTCGAAGCAGGCATTTACCGCAGAGCTGCAGCAGTTGATTCCTTCTCTTACAGCCGATGAGCTTGTACCTGGCGAATCAGGGGTGCGCGCCCAGGCCCTTCAGGAAGACGGGACGCTGATGGACGACTTCTTTTTCATTACAGGAGCCCGCAGCCTGCACGTATTAAATGCCCCGTCGCCCGCGGCAACAGCTTCGCTTGAAATCGGAAAAACGATAGCCCGAAAAGTGAAAGGATGACTCTCTTATGACATTGTTTACCGGTATTGATCATGTACAGCTTGCTGCCCCGCCGGAAAGCGAGGAACAAGCCCGCCACTTTTTTCATACCATCCTCGGCATGCCCGAGATACCAAAGCCCGAAGATCTAGCCAAACGAGGCGGTGTTTGGTTTGACTGCGGCGGCCTCGAGGTTCATATTGGTGTCGAAGAGCCGTTTTCTCCGGCCCGCAAGGCCCATCCGGCGCTCCGCGTGCACAGCCTCGAGCTTGCCAGAGAACGCCTGCAGGAGTTTAACTGGCCCGTAAAGCCCGAACAGCCGCTGAACGGCTCTCCCCGCTTTTATACGGAGGACCCGTTTGGCAACCGCATCGAACTGATTGAAAGGTAGTAAAAAGCCCCCGGCATTTACCGCCGGGGGCTTCTAATATCAGCTTTACAGACTGAGCATTTTCACCGAGTTTGGGTGCAGCTCTTCCTTTAATTGCTCATACATTGTCGTTGCGCAGTCTTTTCCTTCCAAGATTAATTCCTCTTTCGCCTCACGGCCTTTATAATTCTTTAGTGAAATCTCATGGCCGTCCTGGTCTACTGCAATCAGCATATACCTTTGTTTCATGGATGCTCCCCCTTTTCTCTTCCCTCTCTTTATGCAGCCGTAGTGTTTTTCATCTGTTTATATACGTCGTCTCTGTCTACTGGTTGTTTGTTTAAGGTTAAATGGGCTGTCAGAGATATTATTTTCCCGCATACCGCCCGGTGTAAACTTTCCCCGCTTATGACTAT
The DNA here is from genome assembly GCF_000420725.1 of Marinococcus halotolerans DSM 16375. GTDB lineage: Bacteria > Bacillota > Bacilli > Bacillales > Marinococcaceae > Marinococcus > Marinococcus halotolerans. Next base: position 95,801 of record NZ_ATVM01000007.1, read on the forward strand.
CTGCTTATAACCTCTGGTTTTCTTTAACGCCGTTGCGGGTACATAGTCTTTAAGTCAATTAGTATATACCGCTCTTATTCATGTTATTTATTATACGCCGAGGGAGTGAAATACGATGGATTACTCCATGTCGCGTCAGGTTATTTACTGCTCGATCACAAAACAAAGGGTGCTTCACGAATTATCCTACGTTTATAAAGACGGCGTGTTTGACTCTGTTGCTACGTGCACGGGAGTGTCAGAAGCCTGCGCGGATTGTCCTCTGCTGGAGTTCAACCGCGCATACGAAGCAGCACCCACGCCCCGGAAACAACTCGTCAGTGGATGATATCTCTGTTCATAAAAAATCTTCCTTCCCACTCGCGCGTGGTCAGGAAGATTTCTTTTGTTTATTTTTATAATAGCGCAGGGTTTTCTGGGTATCATTTAAATCCCGCATCAGCCGGTAGGGCTTGCTTGCCAGCCGGAACGGCATCCGTACGACAAACGGAGTTCTGCTTTCCTTGTACTCCTCTGTTAAACGAGTAGGCTTCGTAGTCACGCGGTCATACACTTCGCTGTACCATTCCTTCATAATATCACGGTTTAGTGTGAGCTCCCGGCCGCACGTGCGGCATTCCATGCTGTACACATCCCCATTAATATATTCCACGTTGTGGGGCGTCTCTTCCTTACAATGAGCGCACTGTAAGTAAATAAGCTCCTTACGTTTTTTCATCGCTTCAGCCCCTCCTTTACTTATTGCTCTTTTATTATACCACGATTTGAAGACGTAAAAAGAAGCTGCCGCTAATTTCAGCAGCGCTTCCTTCTCAATTTATTTCCACTCGTGATCCTGCATTTTCCTAAGACGCCAGATCGTTGATTCTACTGTCTGCTCCACGTCCTGGTACGTAATAACCTCCCCTTTTCTTACAGCACGGGTCATTCGTACATTTTTGTCCACCAGGCCAATTGGAAGCGCCCCTTTTTCCTTTGCTTCCCGGGCTTCCATTACCGTGCCGTAAATGGTGAAGCCGCCAATCGAATCCAGATGCTCATCCACCTCCAGATCGCGCTTCGCCACAGCCACTGTTTCAGCAATATGGCCGGCGTCGGGAGCGATCGTCGCCTGGCCGTCCAGGAACGCCCGTGCCACAGAAAGCGGCGTTTCCAGGCTCGTAAGGTGATACGGCCGGTACAGCACGTAGTTTGGTCCGTCTCCCATTTTTAAATATTTCATTTCCGCGTTCACTTCCTCCATGTCAGAAGCAACGATGGCAAACACGCCCGGGGCGATGCCGTTAATGTATTCCACAATATGCTGTTTGTCGACTTTGCCTCCCTGCTCCCGCAGCTGGAAGAGCTCCGGCAGATCGGCGACCCCGGCTTCGAAGCCGTTCATGCCCGGCTTCTCCGGCACAAAGCCGGTGGCGTTCGCCACAGCATTCATCTCCACCATCGTTTTCGTGCCGTCCTGGAAGGAGGCAAGCATTTTTGGGCTCGATCCCTTCTCTCTGGCTTCCGCTGCTGCGGTGTCGGGATTCGCTTCAACATTTAACGGGTTGTTTTTGCCTTTACCAAGCGCCACCACCTCAAAGCCAATTGCATCGGCAAAATCGTACAGCTCCATAATCGCTCCCGGCTCGTCTCCTGCCGACCCGGTGTATACAACGCCGCTTGCATCCGCCATCCGCTTCAGCAGCGGCCCGACAGTAACATCCGCCTCGACGTTCAGCATGACGATATGCTTCCGGCTCAAAATCGCGTTCCAGGCAATTTCTGCTCCAATGTTCGGCACCCCGGTCGCATCCACGACAACGTCCACTTCCTCGAGTGCGCATACGAGCAGTGCTTTGGTGGAAGCCACCACTTTGTTCATGCGGATAGCCTGCGAGGCTTCTTCTTTATCGTTAGTAGAAACAATATTTCCCCGCTCAATGCCGGCATGCCCGTATGCGTTAATGACGTTATCTTCATTTATGTCCGCGGTAATGACAACCCGCATGCCCTTCATGTTTTCAATCTGCGCGATCATGCCGCGTCCCATCTGGCCGGCGCCGACAAGACCCACCTTAATGTAGCGGCCCTCTTTTTCGAGCGCCTGCAGCTTCCGGTTAATTCCTATCATTGCTCTCCACTCCTATCCAGCTTTATTTTTTACGAAATACGATGGTGCTTCCCACCTGTATCGCAGGCAGCGGTTTGGCTTCTATACAGACCGTCCCCGGGAGATCTGAATTTGTCTCCCCGTTAAACTGAAAGGTCGCATGCCCGAGATCCCGCAGCGTTTCGTTCGCTTTACCGCCAACAAACGTCAGGGAAAACACTTCTCCGTCAATGACCAGCTCATCCCCGGCTTCCAGATCCCCGTTTAACCCTTCGGCGTTATGCACAAAGCTGATGTCGTACAAATCCTTGGGGGCTGTTTCGTTGAATAAAATCATCATGCCATCGTCCATCAGCATCTGGGCGTCCTCTCCAATGCCGACTACGGTGGCTGTAAATACCTCTGTTTTCATCTGCACGGTCACTCCTCCTAAGAAATACAGAGCGGGCAGCACGTGCCCGCCGTTTTTATTTTTATGAATACAGGCCGAAGCTGAAAAGATAAGCGATCACAACGGCAAGCGGGCCGGTAATAACCCTTGAAAACAGGACGGCCGGTACGCCGACGGAAATGGTCTCCGGCTCCGCCTCGCCGAGCGTCAGGCCAACCGGTACAAAGTCCGCCCCCACCTGCGGATTAATGGCGAAAAGAGCTGGAAGCGCCATCGCCGGCGGAATGTTTCCCATGCCAATCTGGGTACCGATAAGCACCCCGACCACCTGGGCAATAACAGCACCAGGACCGAGCAGCGGAGATAAAATTGGAATCGCACATATAAAGGATAAAAGCAGCAGCCCGAAAATATTACTGGCAAGCGGCGATACAAAGTTTGCGATCAGGTCACCAATGCCGGTGAATGTGATAATCCCGATAATCGTACTGACAAAAGCCATAAACGGGAGAATGTTCCGGATGACTGTATCAATCGTTTCACGCCCCGCCTGGAAGAAGACGCTTACCACGTTCCCGACGGCACGGCCGATACGTTCGATAATATTTGCCTTTTTCGGCCCCGTTCCCTTTGCTTTCATTTTTGCGTCGTCTTTAACCTGCCTGGCCACGTCCCGGTCCATCAAGGAGCTGTACGGGGAAGCTTTGTCCTCTGCTTCCGCTTCGGCAGCCGGCACCTCGTCCTCACTGATAGCCTTCATGTCTCTTTCAGCTACACCCGAGACAAAATTCTCTTCGTTAATATACTGCGCCAGCGGCCCGGCCGGTGACGTGCCGTGAATATTGACCGTCAGCACGCCCATTTTCGGGTAGACCCCGCAGCGTGCGGTGCCCCCGCAGTCAATAACCGCTGCGGCGATGTTTTCTTTATCATAGGAGGCTTTGAACCCATCCACCGCTTCGCCGCCTGAGAGCTCCGCCAGGCGCTCGGCGACGGGGTGAATACCGCCGCCGGTTACCGACATAATATACCTTTTTTGATCATTTGGATGAATGACGAGCGGGCCTCCCCAGCCGCCTCTTCCCTTCGTTACCTCTACCGGTTTATATTCAGCCATTATTCTTCCCTCGCTTTTTCTTTTAAATTTTCATTTATGCGCTGGCGCTTTTTTCCGTGGAACCATCTTCTGTATTAGCTGCCTGACGTCTGAGCATAATGGCGGTGATCCATTCGGTTACCACGCCGCGGATTAATATAACGATCAGACCGACAATAAAGAAGCGGATAGCAAGCGGGCCGGCAGACAGACCAAGTGTTGTAATACCTGCTGATATTCCTGTGTAGACGAAAAGCTCGGCCGGGTTCGCGTGAGGAAACAAACCGGTAATTGGATGCACAAACGATACGGCAGAGTCGTAAAACGCCGGCTTCTGACGCTCCGGCAGGAAGCGTCCAAAGGTGTAGCACATCGGGTTGGTTAAGAAAAACACGGCCAGGACCGGAAACAGCGTATAGCGGAGAAAGAAATATTTGGTGCTCTTCTGGGCCAGCGAGTAAATCCGTTCTTCGCCGATGAATTTAATCATGGCGTTCACGGCAAGAATTAAACATATGAGTGTCGGAATAATACCTGTAACGAGCCCGACAAACGTTTCACCGCCTGCCTGGAACATGCCGATAAAGCCTTCTGCGAGCGTTACTAAGAAATCCATTTGTTATCCCCCTTTTTGTGTTTACGCTTTTGTTCTGCAAGAATCTGCTGGGCTGCCATCAGATGAGCCCGCTTCGGATGCTTCTTTTTCCCGGCAGCGCCTTCGGCCTCCCACTGTTTTTTTAAGTCATGGATGCTTTCACCCATCAGCTCCGGCGCTTCGGCGAATCTGGCGAACACCGTCACTCCTCTCATAATCCTGGCATCGATCACCGTTCCTGCCTCATTGGTTACGAGCAGAAGCACCGTGCCAATGCCAAGCAGGCGTTTATCAATGCCTGTACCGAGATATCCTGAAGGGCGTCTGCCCATCGAAGCAATCATGTTGTTATAGTATTTCATCTGGCGGAAGGTCAGATAAAATTGAATCAGCCATATGACGACAAACGCAGCGATAAAATAACCCCACATCCTCACCCCTCCTTTACATTTGTAACAACTTGTAACCTTTGTAACCATATTAAAGCGTTTTCATACAGCCGTCAATCTATTTTTCAGATATTTTAAAAATTTATTTTTGTGCGGGTTTCCCGGAATAATTGGCAATTATTTCTTTTATTTTACATATGTTCTTAATTACACATTTGTTCATACATATATTAAAAAAATATGCCAACGGCTTTATTGGCATAAAAAAATGGCTCCTTTGACAGGAGCCAGGCGCACGTTATTCGGTTAAGGCTTCTGCAATTTGATTATCCACGATCAGCACATCCAGATAGCCGCCCTTTAATGCAGCTTCAATACCGAGAACTTTATGGGACCCCTGGGCTACGCCGACGACTTCGGGAATACTTTTGATTTCCTCAAGCGTGAGGCCAATGACCCGGTTGTTGATCGGGTGATCCACGCCGTGGCCGAGGGCGTCGAAAAACTTCGAGCTGATGTCTCCGACTGCTCCGGCTTTTCGGAGCGTGACGATATCTTCCTCCTGCAGGTATCCCATCGTTTCCATTGTGGAATGCTGCAGCGGGTTGCCGAGGCCAACGAGGGCAAGCTCTACGTTCCTGCCTTCCTCAAGCACCTGGGCAATGTCCTTGGACTGTACGAGGCGTTCCTTCAGGTCGTCGGTTTCGACCATGGCCGGGGCATACAGATACGAGCAGGAGGCATTCATTTTCTGCGCAAAGTGAAACGCCAGCTGATTGGAATGCAGATGCACGTATTTGTTTCCCATTCCTCCGATCAGCGGCGTAATCTGAATGTCTCGATGCTCGACGTACGGATACTCTTCAATCAGTGAGCGAAGCGTTGTGCCCCAGGAAATGCCGATCCGCTTTACCTGCTCCGATCTCTTGGCCACATAGGAAGCGGCCGCTTTTCCGATCAGGCGTTTACCGAGATCAGGTGTGAATCCTGTCGTTGAGACAACCACCGCTTCTTTCAGCCCGTACTTTTTTTCAAGCTTCTGCTCCAGGTCGACGGTATGCACACTTTCATCTTTAATATATATTTCAACAATGCCTTCATCCCGGGCCCGCTGCAGCATTTTGGAAATGACCGGGCGGGAAACGCCCTGCTTTTTGGCGATCTGCGCCTGGGTCCATCCGTCAAAATGATACAGCTTTGCTACTTTTACGGTTTCTCTTTTTTCTTCCCAGTTGAGCATAATTCTTCCCTCTATTCCATAAATTCATCTGATGCCAGTATATCACTCCCTGCCAAAAAACTATATACGCTTACATCGCTTTTTATTGATGGATCGGACGTCCGACAAGCGCAGATGCCCCTTCAAACATTGCTTCTGAGAGCGACGGATGCGCATGCACCTGACTGCTCCATTCTTCAGCTGTGCCCTCCAGATGGATATAGGCTGCGGGCTCTCCAATCATTTCGGTAACATGCGGGCCGGCCATCACCACTCCGAGAATTTCACCGAACATTTCCCGGGAAATGATTTTAACAAAGCCCCGGGACTCTCCCATCGTCATTGCTTTGGCGTTGCCCCGCAGCGGCACAGTTTTTACTTTAACATCGCTGTACATCTGCTTTGCCTCCTGCTCGGACAGCCCGACCGAGGCTATTTCCGGAAAGGTGTAAATGCACCGCGGCACGAGCGAGAGATCCATGGAAGGAGCCGCGCCTGCAGCATGCTCCGCTGCAATAACGCCCTCGGCACTTGCCGCATGGGCAAGCTGCCAGCCGCCGACAATGTCTCCTGCAGCATAAATTCCCGGCACTGATGTCTGCATAGAACCATCAACCGCTACGAAACGGCCGTCCATACGTAAATGGAGATCTTCAGCAGCAGCGATAACCGGCGCACGTCCGGTGGAGATGAGCAGCAGATCTGTGGTAAGCTGCCGGCTGTTCCCGGAGGCGTCCTGCACACTGACGACTGCCTGCTCTCCCTGCTGCTTGACAGAAGTAACCGAGGTGCCGGCAAGAATAGTCACCCCTGCCTCTTCCAACGCCCCGGCCAGCATTTTTGCAGCGTCTTCATCCTCCTGCGGGATCAGTCGTTCAGCTGCTTCAACAACCGTCACCTGCACGCCAAGCGACTGATACAAACAGGCATATTCAGTACCAATAAATCCTCCTCCGACAATGGTCATCGATGCCGGAAGTGAATGGCGTTCATAAATGGTGTCGCTCGTGTAATACTCGCTCTCTTCAAGGCCCGGAATAGGAGGAACCGCCGGCACGGAGCCGGAAGCAATGATTACCGCTCTTCCGGCCACCACTGTTTCCTTTCCGTCCGTGCCGGTGACCGTCACCTTTTTATTCGAATGAACCGCCCCGCGCCCCTGAAATACCTGGATGCGGCCTTTTTTCATCAGCGACTGAACACCCTGGCGGAGCTGCTGAATCACCTGGTTCTTCCGCTCAAGCATCTCTTCGTAGCGCAGATGAAAGCCTTCCACCTGGATCCCGTATTTTGAAGCGTTTCGTACGTAGTTTACTGCTTCTGCGCTCTGCAGAAGTGTTTTAGACGGTATGCATCCCCGGTTCAGGCATGTGCCCCCGAGCTCGCGCTCCTCCACGAGGGCGGTGGACTGGCCAAGGCCCGAAGCCCGGAGCGCAGCTACATAGCCTGCCGGCCCTCCGCCGACAATTACCTGGTCAAACGTTTCCATCGGTCCACCTCCTTTTAGACAAACAGCTGATACGGCTGTTCAAGCATTTGTTTAAAATCTGTTAAAAATGCAGCCGCCGGAGCTCCGTCTATAATACGGTGATCAAAGGACAGGCTTACTGCCATCATCCGGCGCACTGCGATTTCCCCGTCTATGACCACCGGCTTTTCCTGCATGCGCCCAACACCGAGAATAGCCGCTTCCGGCTGATTAATAATCGGGGTGAAGTGATCCACCGCATACATTCCCAAATTACTAATCGTAAACGTGCTTCCCGAAAGCTCTTTGCCGGGGAGGGTACCGTTGCGGGCCGCGGCCGCTGTCTGTTTGGTTTCAGCAACTAATTCTGCGAGTCCCTTTGTTTCTGTATTGCGGATTACCGGCACCAGCAACCCCCGGTCCGTGGCTACAGCGAGCCCCATATGCACAGACGACTGCTTTGTAATCCGGTTGTCTGTCATGGAGGCATGAACGGCCGGATGCTTTTGAAGCGCCCGGCTGCCTACAAGCATCAACAGCTCTGTCACCGACAGCCGCTCGCCGGTCTGCTTTTCAATTACTGGAAGCAGCTGGGTGCGCAGTTCCATGGCAGCTTCCATGTCAATTTCGGTGTGAAGCGTCACGTGCGGAACCTCGCCCGCGCTCTGCTGCATACGCTCTGCAACCACTTTCCGTACGCCCTGGAGCGGCTCGGAGCGAAGCTCCTCTTCTGCGGACTGCGAAGTGACATCGGCCCGTCTGATTTTGCCGTAGCTTCCGCTTCCTTTCACGGCAGACAGGTCTACGCTATTTGCCTGTGCTTCTTTTTTCGCAAGCGGCGTACTGCGCACGTGCTGCTTGTCTGCAGCCGCGTGAACATCCGCAGCGTGAATACGCCCTTTCGCTCCGCTCCCCTGCACCAGCGACAGCTCTACGCCGCTCTCCCGTGAGAGCCTCCGTGCTGCCGGTGTGGCACGCACGCCTTCCACTTTTTCAGTTCCCGCTGTCTGCTCCGCCGCTGTTTGGGCCGGCGTTTCCCGAATGCTTTCCGGCTCTGATTTATCTTCGGTTCCCGGTCTTTCCTCCGGCACCTGCTCGCCCTCTTCGCCAATATAGCCGACAATGCCGTTTACCGGCACCTCTTCATCTTCGTCGTAGTACCGTTTCAGCAGGACGCCTTCTTCATAGGCTTCTACTTCAATATTTATTTTATCGGTCATTACCTCAAGCAGCGGCTCTCCGACCTCCACCGGGTCTCCTTCCTGCTTAAACCACTGCAGAAGCGTTCCGGTTTCCATTGTGCTGCTTAATTTGGGCATAAATACTTCCTTCGCCATGAATGCTGCCCTCCTTTACCGGCGGTGGACGCTGTCGCGCGCCGCCTGCATAATATCATCCATCTGCGGAACCATTGCTTTTTCGAGTGCCGGATTATATGGCACAGGAATCGGCAGCGCCCCGAGCCGGCGAACAGGGGCATCCAGATAATCAAAGGCTTCGCTTTCTGCGATCATGCTGGCGATTTCACCGCCGTATCCGCCTCTTTTGACGGCTTCATGCACGACGATCACCCTTCCGGTTTTTTTGACGGAATCCACGATCGTCTTCTCATCGAGCGGTACGAGCGTCCGCGGGTCAATCACTTCCACGTCAATTCCTTCCTCTGCCAGCTTCTCTGCTGCCTCGAGTGCTTTATGCACCATCACAGCGGTCGCAACGATCGTCACGTCTGTGCCTTCACGCTTTACGTCCGCCTCTCCAAGAGGAATCGTATACGCCTCCTCCGGTACGTGCTCCTGTGTTTTGTACAATAATTTGTGTTCGTAAAAGATTACAGGATTCGGATCAGCAATAGCGGCCTTTAACAGCCCTTTTGCGTCTGAAGCTGTCGAGGGCTGCACTACCTTTAAGCCGGGAACGTGGGCTACCCAGGCTTCCAGACTCTGTGAATGCTGGGCTGCAGCTCCGGTTCCGGAGCCTGAAGGCGTCCGCAGCACCATTGGCACATTGCCTTTGCCGCCGTACATATACCGGAGCTTCGCTGCCTGGTTGACCAGCTGATCCATCGCAATTGTAATAAAATCCGAAAACTGCAGCTCGACGACCGGCTTCATACCCGTGAGCGCCGAGCCGATTGCAGCACCAGTGATTGCCGCTTCGGAAATCGGAGTGTTACGTACACGTTCCGGGCCGAACTCTTCAATCATTCCGCGGGTGACGCCAAAGGCACCGCCGTAGACCCCGATATCCTCCCCGAGAATAAAAACATCCTGGTCCTCCCGCATTTCCTGCGACAGCGCTTCGCGGACGGCTTCAGCAAAGGTAATGCTCCGTGTCGTTTCCTTGTTATTTGAAGAATTTACTGCGCTCGACTGCATCGTCAGGCACTCCTTTCTGTATTAAGCGTATACATCCTCAAGCAGCGTGTCCGCAGAAGGTTCGGGGCTCTGTTCCGCAAATTCCACTGATCGTTCGATACGTGCCTTAGTGTCTTTTTTCACCGTATCTGCTTCTTCTTCGGTAATGATGCCCCGCTCAATCAAGGCATCCTGGAAAAAGCGTATCGGGTCTTTGTCCTTCCATTCTTTTTCTTCTTCTCTTGTCCGGTATTTTTTAGCATCGCTTTTGGAGTGGCCCTTCCACCGGTAGGTTTTCGCCTCGATAAGGACCGGGCCGCTCCCGTTTCTTGTATACTCCACAGCTTCTTTCATGACCGTCATTACCTCGGGAAGATTATTTCCGTCAACGACATGCCCTGGGATGCCGTAGCCGGACGCACGGTCGGCAATATTTTCGATTTTCACCATATCCTTTACCGGGCCTGACATGCCGTACTGATTGTTTTCGCAGACAAAGATGACCGGAAGATCCCAAATAGCGGCCAGGTTCACTGCTTCGTGAAAGCTGCCTTCATTTGCCGCCCCGTCTCCGAAGAAACAGACGGTAATATAGCCTTCCTGGCGCATCTTTGATGTGAGTGCTGCTCCTACAGCTAAAGGAATCCCGCCTCCGACGATACCATTTGCGCCCAGGTTGCCTTTTTCAACATCCGCAATATGCATGGAGCCGCCTTTGCCCTTACAGTAGCCGGTTTCCCGGCCAAACAGCTCTGCCATCATCCGGTCCGGGTCTGCCCCCTTAGCGATGCAGTGCCCATGGCCCCGGTGAGTACTCGTAATCTTGTCTTTATCTTCAAGCATCGCACATACACCCACGGCCGAAGCCTCCTGTCCCACGCATAGATGGGTCGTGCCGTGTATCATGCCTTTAGCGAAAAATTCATCTACTTTTTCATCGAACCAGCGGACGGTCCACATCTGCTCGAGCCAGTCGACCAGCTTTTCTTTTGGCTCTTCCCACATCCAGTCTGCCTGCGTCACAATAACGCCTCCTTTACATTTGTTCTATATTATAACCTTTGTAAACATAATAGCCTCATTTCATTCGTTCGTCAACTAAACATTTGTAAATTATCGTTGATTTTAAGATATTGTTTCCGCTTTCATAAATTCAGCTGGTTTTTGCAATTGTATTTTCTGTAAACATTTGTTTACTGCAAATAAAAAAAGAGACGCCGCTACGCCTCTTTTCCCTGCCGTTCTATAATTTCTGCCTGGTGGCTGACGACGAGCTCCACCACCTGTCTCACATGTTCATCATCAAGGGAATAGTATACGGTTCTTCCTTCCTTCCGGAACTTCGTCAGCCCCAGCTTATGCATGTAACGGAGGTGATGGGACGCCGTTGCAATGGAGGAGTCAATCACTTCGGCAATACTATGTACACTCAATTCCGGTGTCAGGGCCAGCGCCTGGGCGATCTGCATCCGCTTGCCGTCAGCGAGCCCCTTCAGCATGTCTGTCATGATATCAAGCGACCGCTCCTGAATCTGCTGCTGAATCCATTCCACGTTTGCCTGTACTTCTTTGTCTTCATTTGGCATTTCTATTCACCTGCCTGATCGTAATCATTCTTATTTCAATTGTACGCTTTCTTTATCTGCTTTCAACCGATCTGCTTTATTTTTTCATATACCGGCTGCACTTTGCCTATAGTTTGGAATCTTTGTCCCTTTCTATAATACAACGCATTGTGCAAGGTTTATCCATACATAGCGCGCCGGCAGCATTCCCCGTCTTTATATATGCTGAGTCTACCATGGAATAAATAAGAACCGCGCGGCTTCACAGGAGAGACCATTGACTGATACGATACCTGCTTCATTTGAAGAAGCATATGAAAAATACACTCCGCTCGTCAAACGTATGATTACACGCCTCCGCATTTATCAGCAGCAGGAGGAATATATGCAGGCCGGATATGTAGGGTTATGGAAGGCATACTCTACCTTTTCTCCCGAAAAAGGTGCTTTTCCGGGATACGCTTTTATGCTTGTGCGCGGGGAGATGCTGATGATGCTCCGCAAAGAAGTCCGGTTTTCCGAGCGGCATCAGCTGTTTGATGACCACCGGCCCTTTGAGCAGTCGTCGGAAATGGAGGACCGCTTTGAGCTTGAAGCTTATTTCCCCCTTCTTTCAGAACGGGAACGAACCTGGCTCACCGAATTCGCCGTCCATTCCCTTCCCATACGTGATATTGCCGAAAAACACGGGGTAGCGGCTTCTACAGTCAAATCATGGCGGAAATCCGCGTTGCGCAAGCTCCGTGCATACGCTGAAGAAGAGCAGCCGGATTAATAGCCTTATTCTTCACCGGCTCGAGTTTTTTCGCTGTCCAGCTTTCTCCACCACCGGCGACAGGTGGAGAAAGCTTTTCTAACCAGAAGGTGGACAGCGCTTGTAGCCGGTTTGCAAGTGGATAGAACTTTTCTTTGTATGATACAATTTAAATGCTGTTACCAGTAGAGAAATAAATGGAACGATAAATACATAGGAGTGATGTTATTGTGGCTGAGTCATTGACCATTGAACGTACAAAATCTCCGAAAACGAAGCCGGATTTCTCTCAGCTCGCTTTCGGGAAAAACTTTACCGATCACATGTTTGTTGTGGATTATGTTGAGGGAGAGGGCTGGATTGACCCAAGAATTGTGCCGTACCAGCCGCTTACCATGGACCCTTCCAGTCTTGTTTTTCATTACGGCCAGGCTGTATTTGAAGGGATGAAGGCCTATTACTCGGGCGGCAATATTATGCTTTTCCGCCCGGAAAAAAACTTCGAACGCCTGAACCAGTCCAACCGCCGGATGAGTATTCCGGAGGTCGACGAGCAGTTATTGATAGATTCTTTAAAGGAGCTCGTTTCACTTGAGCGTGACTGGATTCCCCGCGGCGAGGGACAGTCATTGTACATCCGCCCATTTGTGATTGCGACGGAAGCAAGTCTCAGCGTGAAGCCATCCTCCTCCTACAAGCTTCTGATTATTTTAACTCCTGTCGGCTCCTACTACGGCAGCGGCGGAGATGCCATGAAGCCGGTCAGCATTTATGTGGAAAACGAATTCGTCCGCAGTGTCCGCGGCGGCGTCGGCTTCACTAAAACGGCCGGTAACTATGCGGCCAGCCTGAAGGCCCAGGAGCAGGCCGGAAGCGCCGGCTACGACCAGGTGCTGTGGCTCGACGGCGTAGAGCAGCGCTATATTGAAGAGGTCGGCAGCATGAATATTTTCTTTAAAATCAGCGGGAAGGTTGTAACGCCTGCGCTGAATGGAAGCATTCTTGAAGGAATTACCCGTGACTCCGTCATCGAACTCCTGCATTACTGGGATATTCCTGTGGAAGAGCGCCGCATCGACATGGAAGAAATACGTACTGCGTATGAAGCAGGCACTCTGGAGGAAATTTTCGGCACAGGCACAGCGGCGGTCATTTCTCCAGTAGGCAAGCTGCGCTGGGACGCCCAGACCTACAAAATCAATAATGAAGAAACTGGACCTCTTGCCAAACAGCTGTACGATACAATCACCGGTATTCAAACCGGGGATCAGGAAGACGTCCTACACTGGACCCGCACCGTATAATAGTAATAAACAACGGCTCTCCATCACGGAGGGCCGTTTTATTCTGAATGAAATTCTTCCGTTTTTCTTATTGTATGCTAAAATATACCTACACATCATTTACAAGTGATACCGCACGGAAAGAGGAGGAGGGGACGATTGAAACAATTAGCGCTTTCTTTACGCGATGGCCGTATGCTTAGTATTGCTATGTTCGGTGATCCGGACGGAACACCTGTCCTTTATGTACACGGAGTCGGAAGCTCCCGGCTTGAAGCCGCAATCGGAGAAGAAGCTGCTGCTTCCAACTCTCTTCGTATTATTTCTGTTGACCGCCCGGGCTACGGTCTTTCCACTCCCGATCCTCATGGTACCTTTCTGCAGTTTTCCAAGGACATCGATGAAGTAATGAATCATTTTGAAATTCAGCGCTGCTCCTTAATCGGGGTCGGCTGCGGAGGCCCTTACGCAGCGACCAGCACCAGTCTTTTGAAGGGACGAATCAGCGAGCTCCATTTGGTCGGTTCGCTCGGCCCCACAGAGGACCCTGAATTGTTTCGCCTGCTCGATACCTCCTTAAAAGCACCGCTGCAGACGATTCAGGAAGCGCCGGAGCTACTGCGCAGCCGGTGGGAACAGACGAATATGGAGGATAAGATCTTCCAGACGGAGTCCGAGCAGCTTTCCAAAGAAGAACAGCAATATGTGACTCCGTTTATTCTGGATAAATGGAGATTTGCGGTCCAGGAATCCGCCCATTCTGCGGAAGGCTTCCTCCGGGACCTCCAGACGCTGATGACGCCATGGGCCTACCATTTGGAAAACATCGATACGCCGGCTTATATCTGGGCGGGAGAGGAAGACGAAATTATCCCCCTCCGGCATGCAGTCTATCTTGCCAACCATATCGAGCGTTCCGCCCTTGAAACATTTCCCGGCATGGGCCATATCGCGACAGAGGTGCTCGGCATCAATACAGCTCTTCAGCAGATCAGTAAAAACCGCGCCCTGTCATAAAACGAAGCCGCCCCGGTAAAAGGACGGCTTCGTTTATGGTTTAGCGGATCGCTTTTAAAATAAAGCTTAGAATTACGACGAAAATAATCGCACCGATTAACGCCGGGAAAATCGCAATACTGCCGATGACCGGTCCCCAGGAACCAAAGATGGCCCCGCCGATCCAGGCACCAATAATACCTGCAATAATGTTACCCAAAATGCCGCCCGGGATGTCCTTGCCCAGTATTAAACCGGCAAGCCAGCCAATCAGGCCGCCGACGATAAGAAATAGTATAAATCCCATTACATTGACTCTCCTTTCGTTATCTCGTTCAATCCCCCTTTTTCCCGTAATTTTTGATTGTTAAGCATTAAAAAACACAGATTGCAGGAACAAAACTGTGTTTAAACGGAATCAATATAATCTTTAATCGTTTTCAGCATCTGATCATTTCCGGTCTGAAACGGTGTCGGCTGAAACAATACCAGTTCATCCATTGCCTGCTTAAGCGTTTTTTCTCCTGTCATCGAGATAACATGGCCTTTGCTTGTAAAAGATTCAGTTAACTGAAGCTGATGGTCATCGTTATGCTCCCCGTGCTTTTTCAGTCTTGGTACGACGATGGTTTTTTTATGGTACTTCAGTGCTGTAGTGACCGAGCCGGTGCCTGCATGACTGATAACAAGTTCTGCCTCCCGAAATAGTTTTTCCATCTCTTCTGAAGGAATAAAACGGCGAATCGTCATATGTTCACTTTCGAATTTTGTATTGCCATTCTGTACAACGACGTTGTCCTGAATATACCCTTCCTTTATTAATGCTTCCACTTCGTGCAGAAGCCGATGAAAAGGAAGCTCGTGGGTTCCGAGCACTACTAGTATCAATAGATACTCCCTCCATTTACTGCTTTCGGATAGAATTTTTTCATCGATTCCCACTGAACGATAAACAAATCCGCGATAGGGTACACTAACCGCCCCGCCAGGTTGGGCGAATGTGATTTAGCAAAGCTTTCAATATAGATGACTTTTTTACGAAAGAGCTTTGCAATATAACACATCGGCACCGCTGTATGAACACCTGTGGTAACTACTACATCAGGACGCAGCTTTAAAAATAAAAACAGCGATTTAACGATATTGTAGGAAAACTTAAACAAGTACCGGAACGGATAGTTTCTGGCTCCGTATACTAAAAAGGACATCGGGTACTTTTCTTTCATATCTACTGTTATATCTGTTTTTTCTGTGATCACATGATAATCGTATTCTGAAAACAGTGGTTCGAGCTGCAGTAACTGGGTTAAATGACCGCCGACAGACGAAATAAATATTACTTTTTTCATTTTATAGAATCCTTTTTATTAATATTTGTTTCTGCTGCGAAACGATAGATTATTTTGCTCCGGCTCAGAATATTTTACGGTCAACGCCATCGCCACTGCCAGATAGATGGCAGCTGCCGGGTAATACAGGATGTGGCCTGCAATAATAGAAGCACTTATGCCAAGCCCCATGCTGATCAGCCCAAAGAAAAAATAAATATTCAGGGCCGCCATTTTATATTTAAGGAGGTTTCGGATAATCAAATACGCTGTTAAAAATATCGGAAACGTCAAAATCAACAGGCCAATAAATCCATAATCGAAAAACCAGTCGAACAAATCCATTTCAATAGGGGCCGCTGCTTCTTCATTAGGGTAATTCTGATACACACCCATTCCCACGATTTTTTGAACAACCGGAGCTTCATTTAATTGATGGAAGGCCTCCGCTAAATGCTCTTCCCGTCCGCTCAGGATAGCAGAATGGTAAGGAATACTGTTAATAGTATTTAAAATTTCCTCGTTTGGCTCCTCTTCCTTTGGCTCTTCCGCATCTTCGCCTGTGCTTTCTTCGCTTTTGCTTTCTTCACTTTTGCTTTCTTTATTGTCCGTATCCTCTGACTGCTCTTCGGCAGAAGCACTTTCCTCTTCCTCTTCGGCAGGTTCCGGTTCTTCATTCATGCTTTCGGTAACGGCAAGACCAAGGTTATTGCCTATCGGCATGGCCGGAGTGGCTACGGCAGTTAGAATGAAAACGACAGCCAAAAGCACGAAATTAAGATATCTTCGCTGAAACAGCATTATTATTGCATATATGACTCCAAGCACAAGGCCTGCAATAAGGCCGACAAAAGCAACCTTGGTGCCTAGCGTCATCATCGCCCATACGATGAGTAGCGCACCTGCCATGACTGCTATCTTTTTCCATAGTTTTTCTGTTTTCATTAACACGAGCACCACAAAGGGGAAGCCCATGGCGGTAATAGCGCTTATCTCATTGCCGGAGAAAAACCAGCCTGTGTGTCCCTCTTTTGCTAAAAAGCCATACGCTCTTCGGCCTGTCCCGGTAATATCAGCGAGGAACACCACAACTCCTATCAGGAGCATATTTATTCCTAAAATGTACGGAATGATTTTTTTATGTAAACCTTCATTTATTTGCTGGTAAATGAACGTTAAATAGGTAAAAACGATGATTGGGAAATAAATAGACTTTACAATATTTGTCATTTCGATTGAAAGAAAATACGGATCTTTCACGAAATAATTGACGCCGAAATTAATCGCAAAGTACACGAATAATACAGGAATATAAATGAATAAAAGCTTTCTTAACCATCCTGTAGAAAAAAAGTATAAATAGATCAGACCTGCGCCAATAAATAAAGCACGGAACTGGGAAGCGAACGGCGTGTCAAAAAATATTAATAAATCCAAAACCGGCTGTACCAGTAAATAAGTTAAAAGAACAATTCTGGCAATATTCTCAAACCTAAGGCTTGTAGCTCTTTCCATCAAGTCGCATCCTCCTAAAAAGGACAAATAATATTAGTGCAGCTGCACGTATTCTCACGACGAGAATACTATCATATATTATACCATTCCACTAGAGGGAAAAGTATCTAAACCGCCCCAATCATTACTCATTTTGTTTTCAGCTGATGCAAAGCTTGCTGATATAGAGCTTCACTTGTTTAGTTAAAAACTCTGCAAGGAAAAGCTTTGCGTAGAGATATGCTGCTTAGCTTCCCTTAAAGTTTTTGCTCATGTACTGCTTCCACTCTTTATTCAGTTTTTTAGTTTTTCCTTTTTGCACTACCTGTTTAAATAACTGCACCTGGGGTGTGTGCACAAAAGCATTTCTCCACACCTGTATTTTTTTGGCTGGAGTTAATTTTTGCTTTTGTTCGTTAAAATACTGGAAAAAGGTTTTATATCTTCTGTTTCTTGTATAAATTTTACTCACTTCCACGATATGTGTCTGTTCAATTTTTTTTGCTTCATGCTCTGGACGTTGAGGCAAAAAATAATCTTTTTTATATTCAAACAGCTGTTCAAGACCTTTTACTTTCGGCTCGAAGCTGTCAGATATTCGGTTCATCGAGTGAACCCGGTACAGTATTAATACATCCTCGACTGCATAGACTTTATAACCGTTTGCGAGTATACGTAAATACAAATCTGTCTCCTGCGCACTCACCACGCCCGGCCTAAATCCGTCCACTTCCGTAAGGCATTTTCTTTTTATAAGCGGAAAGGAAGCTCCTCCTATAAAGTTTTCCGTCAATATTTTAGCGAATGCCTCTTCGTTACTATATAAGTAGTTGTTTCCCCTGTTCATGTAACGTTCAATCTGCAGGTCCTGATAAACAACCAGACTGCTGCAGGTTACGATGCCGACAGTACTGTCGCGTTTAAATGCGTCATGCTGTTTTTCGAGCTTCGTATCTGCCCACACATCATCATCATCCAAAAAAGCAACGTAGGCGCCGCTGCTTGCTTCGAGTCCTTTGTTTCTGGCAATGTTTCCTCCCTGCGGAGTGCTGTGTGTAATCACCTTCAGCCTGGGTTCATCAATACTTTTTAAATAGGCAGCAGTATCGTCTTCAGATGCTTCATCTATCACGATAATTTCAATGTTTGTATATGTTTGGGTTCTCGCGCTTTCAACGGCCTGCTGCAAAAGTGTCCGCCTGTTTCTTGTTGGAATAATCACGCTGATTAACTCTGGGAAACTCATTGTACACTTCCTACTTTCTAAAGAGGTTTATTGATTACCACGAAATATTCGGATAAACTGGTCTTTAATATTATCAATTACGTATTTTTTAGACATTTTATACGCCTCATCCTTCATGCATTCGTACTCATCGTCATCTGCATATATTACTTTTCCAAGATAATAAGCAAACTGTTTTTTATCACCCGGAGACACTAAATAGCCATTTTCACCGTGACGGATATAGCCCTTCAGACCTCCAATACTGCTTCCCACCACTGGCCGTTTTGAAGCCAGTGCTTCGAGTCCTACCAGTCCCAGGCTTTCTCCCTTTCTTTCAGTCGGAAAGCAGAACACTTTAAAGCAATTCATAAGCTCGGCAACTTCTTCCTGCTTTAAAGCTCCGTAATGAATAATAGCCTCTCCGATTCCAAGCTCGTTTACTTTTTCCCAAAACTGATCTACTTCCCCGCCCCCACCTACAACAATCCCTTTAACAGACAGATTGTCTTTACGGAGCAGAGCTATTGACTCCAAAAAAGTGTCCCAGCCCTTACCGTAGTCTAGTCGGCTTATAAATCCAATATATGTATATTTTTCGGCCAAACCATATTTTTGCTTTAACGCCGGGATGTTATCTCTTTCATAAAAGACTTCCGGATTTACACCACCAGACGGAAAAACGTACAGCTTTTCTTTGGGAATTTTATGTTTTTGTATCACTAAATCGCGGAAGTATTCAGATGGGCAGATGATTTTATCTGCACGCTTCAACGAAAGCACTGTTATTTTATTCATAATTTTCTGCTTCATGTTTTCCGGTACAACGTCGCTTCCATGAATGTTCACGTAAACATTCAGCTTTTTTACATATCCCGCGACCAGCACAGGTATAGAAGACAAAGACGGGTAGTGTACATAAACAGCATCATATTTGTTTGCCAGCGCTTTTATCAGTGTTTTGACGTAGAATAATCCATAATTCAAATACCTTGAGACAGGCCTCTGGTGTTTTGTTAATACAGCGTTTTCCACTTTTATTCCATTTTCTTCGAGCATCTTTTCTGAATTTCTTACAAATGTTCCATACGAAGGGTATTTATCGCTTGGATACATATTAGAAACAAGCAATATTTTCATGGTTATGCCACCTTCACTGTAGTTTACACATCTAAATAAAATAGACCCGGTCCAAAAGCTGAAAGATAGCTGGCGGCGGATCTATTTATACATAAACTTTAGTTCTTGATTTATTCTTTCATGGAGCCGGACAACCGTTTGATAAAGTTTAAAAACGGCCGATACTGCTGACTCACAAGTCCGACACTTTCCACCAGGATTTCGATCAAAATCAGCACCACCAGCAGCAGAATGAGCGATACCCAAAGCGTAGAAAGGGTGAACGCTACAGCAGAAATACTGCATATAGCACTTATGCAGTAAATAATGAGCACTGTTTCCCGGTGGGAATACCCAAGCCGCAGAAGACAGTGGTGCAGGTGAGATTTGTCGGGGGCGGATAAAGACTGTTTATGCACAATTCTCCGGATGATCGCAAAAAATGTATCTGATATTGGAACGGCCAGTATGAGCGCCGGCACGATCAAAGAAAACACGGTCACGTTTTTGAAGCCCATCAGTGCAATAACTGCGATCATAAATCCTAAAAACAGTGCACCGGCATCTCCCATGAAGATTTTAGCCGGATGAAAATTATACACTAAAAATCCAAGCGTTCCCCCAAGAAGGGCGATGCTTAAGGCTACAATAAAGATATCATTCTGCAGAATGGCAAGCACCGAAATAGTTGTTAAAACGATAGCAGAAACTCCGGCTGACAAACCATCAAGACCGTCGATTAAGTTTATCGCATTGGTTACCCCGACGATCCATAGCAGTGTGATGGGGATACTGAAAATGCCCAGCTCAAGCTCTCCACCAAACGGAAGATTAATAAAGGTTACCTGCACACCACCAATAATGACGATTACAGCTGCAACAATCTGGGCCAAAAACTTTACTTTAGCCGTTAATTCATAAATATCATCCAAAACGCCAGTAGCTATTACAATAGTTCCAGCGACAAGGATATAAAAATATGTTTCGTTTTCTGGGCGTAAAATCAGCACGCCTGCTAAAAAAGCAATATAAATAGCGAGGCCGCCCATTCTGGCCATCTGACCAGTATGAACTTTTCGGGCGTTCGGCTGGTCGGTAGCACCAATTTTAAACGCCAGCTTTTTCACTAAAGGCGTTATTAGCAAGGCCACTACAAAACTAGTTATTAACGCAATAGCAGTAACCATTGTGGTCCCCCTGTTGAAGAACGTTTTATATGAATATTTCACTCACGTTCAAATACGGATAATGACACCTTTTTTCCATAGTTATACATTCCTAGACTCATCATACTCTAAAAATCCCTATACGTTTAGACGTTTCTTCACATAAAAGGTTTCTCTGAGCCAAGAATGTATAATACAGTACTTAGACTTTAAAAAGGCAGTTTCACGTCATTTTATCATTTCTGTTTTAGAAAAAACAGAAAAACCCGAAAATGCTTAAAAACCAATAAATAGTACCTTCTTTGTACATTTTCTACCTGTGCCTTTACTAGTCAAAATGCCGGGAGGTATCTGCGTTTTTTGGCGAACTCCATTTTTCCGTCATAAGCTCAGGTAGGTTAGACTCATTTCATGACAAATATCTCAAGGAAAGCATATTTTTCCACCTTCCGTGCTAAAATATATGCTACTTACATATTGTGTTAACGTTAAAACGTTTTAAAAATCACCGCTTTTTAGAAGGAATTTGAAGGTTGGGAGTGAATATTTAATGAATGATTTGCGGACACCTGAGAAAAGATTCCGGCCGGAAATTGAAGGGGTGCGGGCTGTAGCTGCATTTTTAGTAGCTGTGTATCATATTTGGCTCGGTTCAGTTTCAGGCGGGGTGGATGTATTCTTCGTCGTTTCCGGCTATTTAATTACTACATCGCTGCTGTCGAGATTAGAACGGGAAGGAACCATTAACTTGCCTGAATACCTGCTTGGCCTCGGCCGCCGGCTGCTGCCTCTTGCTGTAATCGTTATTTTGTTTACGATGGCCGGCTCCATTGTCTTTCTTCCTCAGTCACAGTGGGAACAGATTGTTTCAGAAATGCTTGCTTCAGCACTGTATTTTCAAAACTGGGAGCT
This sequence comes from Marinococcus halotolerans DSM 16375, assembly GCF_000420725.1. GTDB lineage: Bacteria > Bacillota > Bacilli > Bacillales > Marinococcaceae > Marinococcus > Marinococcus halotolerans. The sequence goes on from NZ_ATVM01000007.1 coordinate 117,247, forward strand.
CGCCACCAGCGCGGTCGACTATCTGGCTCAAAACAACGAAGCCAGTCCGTTTCAGCATTTTTGGGCTCTTTCCATTCAGGGACAGTTTTATGTGTTATGGCCTCTCCTTATACTATTAACCTATTTTCTTGCAAAAAAAACATTTAATACTCCTGTACGTAAAACTTTGTGCGGGGTACTTGCTGCTGTGTTCATTCTCTCACTCAGCTATTCTATTTACATTACCGCTGCCAATCAGCCCTGGGCTTACTTTGACGCATTTGCCCGGGTATGGGAATTCAGCCTCGGAGGTCTTGCAGCGCTGCTCCTTCCCTATTTAACAATGAACAAATCCGTCGGCTTTGTTCTTGGCTGGCTCGGGCTTGCAGTTATTTCTCTTACAGGTCTTCTCCTCCCTGTTTCTACTGTTTTTCCCGGCGCTGCTGCTTTACTGCCGACCACAGGGGCTCTCCTAATTATCACGGCAGCTGAAAACAGCAGCCGCTTCGGAGTGGACAAGCTGTTGGGCTCCAGGCCGTTTCTGTATTTCGGCAGCATTTCCTACGGGTTTTATTTATGGCACTGGCCGATTCTTATTTTCTATTTTGCCTATTTCGATAATACGACGGTATCGATCAAGGGCGGCATTGCCATTATAGTTCTTGCCTTCGCCGCTGCGGCACTCTCTGTCAAAATAATTGAAACGCCGCTGCGCAAAATAAATATTAAGCAATCAAAGGGAAAAGCAGTAATTGCCCTGGTCTTGTTTCTGCTTCCTGCCCTTACAGCTGCCGGTATCTGGGACAATTACGTGGATAAAAATCAGTCAGGCATCGGGGAGGACTATACAGTAACTGACTATCCCGGGGCCCGCGCAATATCAGAGGATATTGAACCAAATCCCGATATCGATCCTCTCGAAAATGTGGCACAGGCCGAAAGTGAGATGCCGGCTTTTTATGCCGACAGCGAATGCTACTCCAATCTTGAAGAGACGGAAATCAGCATGTGTTCTTACGGGGACACGACCGACCCCGAATATACCATTGCCCTGGTGGGCGGTTCTCATTCCGGCCACTGGTTTCCGGCCCTTGAAAAAATGTCTGAGGAGCTGAGCCTGCAGATCGACGTGTTTAATAAAGACGGCTGCCGATTTTCTACCGATGATTTTGACGGTACCCTGTCTGACTCATGTATGCAGTGGAATGAAGATTCCATTGAACCTCTGAAGAAAAACGATCCTGATTTACTTTTCACCACCGCCAATGTAAATGCTGGGGGCACCATACCGGAAGGCTACCTTGAAATCTGGGAAGAATTCGAAGGCCATACGGAAATATTCGCGATACGGGATAATCCGAGAATGCAGGAGGAGATCCCTTCCTGCCTGGAAGAAAGTGACGATCCAGCCGATTGTGCTGTACCAAGAGATGAAGTATTATCTGAAAACCCTCCGTGGGAAAACACAGAAGAGGAAAACATTCCAGACAATGTAACCTTTGCTGATATGTCTCCTTACTTTTGTGATGACGACACGTGTGACCCTGTGATCGGCAACGTCATTACCTTCCGGGACAACCACCATATTTCCACCTTCTATTCCCGTACGATGGGGCCAGCTCTTAAAGAACACATTGAAGATGCGCTAGAGGAAAATGACGAATAGCAGCAGATAACAAAAAAGGACTGCAGCCCGCTCTGGCTGCAGTCCTTTTTGTTATTGAATTGCAAACATCAGGTCCGCTTCTGCAACGACTTTGCCGTCCACGGAGGCTGTGCCTTTTCCTTTAACAATGGATCGTCTCTGTTTGGTGACTTCCATTTCGAGACGCAGCTGGTCTCCCGGCTTCACCTGTCCTTTAAACCGGCATTCATCAATGCCTGCAAACAAGGCGAGCTTTCCCTTCATGTCTTCCTGCTGCATCAGTGCGACGCCGCCGGCCTGGGCGATCGCTTCAATGATAAGTACTCCCGGCATCACCGGATAGTCGGGGAAATGACCATTGAAAAATTCTTCATTGGCGCTGACGTTTTTAATACCTACCGCCCGCTCCCCGGGTTCTACTTCAATAATTTTATCGACAAGCAGAAATGGGTAACGGTGGGGAATAATCTCTTTGATTTGTTCTATTGAAAGCATCATTTTTCCTCACTTTTTATGCTAATTTCCTCGAATTAACCGATAAATCTCCAGCCAGGTCGACGGGTTTAAAGCCTGAAAAGGATTGCCTCCACCGACCGCATAGCCGATCATCAGGCCAATAATCGAACAGATAAAAGCCAGAATTAAAATAATAATAAGCCACTGCCACCAGAGCAGGTGCTGAAGACGTGCACGCACCTTCTGCGCCCCTCTTTTCAGCTGTGCCTTCCTATCCGGTTTAGAAGTCCTTGTATGGTTGTCCTGATTGCTCATATGTACTATCTATGCTCCCTTAACCGCAAAGACTTATCGAATACTGTTAATTAATCCAAGCATCTGGTCCCCCTGCGTCAGCGCACGGGAATTAAACGAGTATTGTCTTTGGGCATTCATCATATTTACTAATTCATTCGATAAATCCACATTAGACTGCTCGACCATTCCCTGCTTTACGCTGGACGGGTCAGCTTCTATAACCATATCATCTTCCGCTGCTCCGAGTCCATCTAAATCCTCAAAACGATACCGATTGCCTCCAATAGATGTCAGCGCCTGCGGACGCTCCACCTGCACCACGCCAAATGCCCCGAGGTTCACGGTATCACCGGCTGCCGTTACAGCTGTAAGTTCCCCGTTTTCCTGCATCGAAAACTCCGAAGCTCCGGCAGGAATATCAAATCTTCCTCCGGCTTCGTTTAATACAAATCCGCCGTTCTGGTCAACGAGCGTATAGCTGCCGGGCACTGCCGGGTTCTCTGACAAATACAGCTGTCCGTCCTTTGTATATTCAACCGCACCGTCTTCTGCCTCTACCTGGAAAAAAGCATCCGTATCTTCAAGAGCAAAATCGAGTTCCCGTTCGCTCTCCTTCAGCGATCCCTGCTCCATGCGAAGTGCTGTCTGGCCGATCGCTGCTCCGCCGCCTGTACGTATTCCTGGCGGAGTAAGGCGCCCGGTGCCGTTTTCCGGCATCGGCATATTGTCCTCCTGCTGGTACATCATTTCGCTGAACGTCGCCTGTCTGGATTTAAATCCGGCTGTTTCCGCGTTGGAGAGGTTATTGCTGATGGTGTCCATCTGCTGCTGGGCCGATCCCATGGACTGAAATGGTATGCGTAATCCCGAATACATGCTGCGTTCCTCCTGAATTATGTATTTTAGTTTGTTTTAACCGAGGCGTCCAACTTCATTCACAGCCTTTTCCATGCTGCGGTCATACGTCTGCATCACCTTCTGGTTGGATTCAAACATCCGGTACGCTTCCATCAGCTCCGTCATCGCCTGGGTGGAATCAGTGTTGGACTGTTCGAGAAATCCCTGCTTCATCTGATAGCGGACGTCTTCGTTGTCATCTGCAGCGCCAAGCTCCTCCTCTGCTTCAAAAACTCCCGCTTCGGTTTTAACTAAATCATTGGTATCTGGTGCATACGCCACCCCCAGTTGCCCGGCTTCTTCGCCATTTTCAAGCAGAACCGTACCGTTTTCAGTGATTTGAAAATTCTCATTTCCGGTTTCCACAGGAGCGCCTTCGTTATTTAGTATGTACTGTCCGTCCGCTGTCGTTAAAAATCCTTCTGCATCCACTGTCCAGTTGCCGTTGCGGGTGTAGGCCGTTCCGTCTTCCCCCTGGACTGTGAACAGCACCGCCCCGTTTTCATCCGGAACCTCTGCCTCAAGCAGGGCAACATCGGACGAGGTATTCGTTTCCTGCAGCTCTCCCGGGGTAAACGAAGGGGCCTGGTCCTGCATGTAAACGCCTGTCCCAAGTGAACCGATCGTATGCGGCCCTCTTCCAGCATTCTCCGCGTGCAGAAGCTGCTCCGGAAACGTCCGGATCGCACTTTGATCAGATTTGTAGCCGGGCGTATTGGCGTTGGCAATATTATTGTTCAGCATATCCGTTTTTCTCTGCTGGGCTGTCATTCCCGATGCAGCATTATAAAAACCCCTCAGCATAATTGTATTCCCCGTTTCCGTAAATGTAGGGCGGAGGTAAACCCAGCAGGCATGCCTCCACCTTTAAATTGTCCACATTTATAATTAGTTCTATTTTACCACACAAGCCTGCTGCAAGGAATATAAGCCAGCATTTAGTGAAGTATATACTATTTTGACAGATACTATATACCTACTCTTAGAATCATAAAAAGGGGCTGTCCCAAAATAGGACAGCCCCCTTTTCTGTGCGCAAATAAAGAAAGAAATCATCCTTCGATGATATGGTGAAGTCACGACACTTTCCATACGACAAGGATGATTTCTTATGTTTACCGATGATAACACACAGAGCTTCCCGATTCCAATGAGTTTGGAACCCATGATCCCCGA
>NZ_ATVM01000008.1 GCF_000420725.1 Marinococcus halotolerans DSM 16375
GCTCGACGAGCACCCCACGTTACTTACCTTTTATGATTTCCCGTCCGCCATCTGGCGGAGCCTGTATTCCACCAATCTCATCGAATCGTTCAACAAGCAGCTGAAAAAATACGTTAAACGCAAAGAACAGTTTCCGAATGAAGCATCCATCGAACGGTTTTTGGTCAGCCGGTTCGACGCGTACAATCAAAAGTTTTCCACCCGCTGCCACCTGGGCTTCGCCCAGGCCCAACATCAATTGGAAGAGATGTTTCAACGGCAGGGTTAACTTCAAGGCTGGAAGAGGACAGCCGTTTACACAAAATTATTGACGGTCCCCGTTTTTTGTTTACTTTTAATTATTTTATTAGGTCCATATTCAGTAGATTCTACACACATGATTCAATTACTTCCCATACCAGTTCAACGCATTTGAATATAAAATTTTATCAGCCGCTTGGGCGTCAAATAAATTTTGAATCAGTTGAACATCTTCGTACTGGAAAGGTCTCGGGGCTCTTGTCGATGGCAGGTCAGTGCCGAACATCAGAGCCTCTGGATTCGTGTTATAAATAGATGTTAAAGCATTTGCAACATTTAGTCCCACGCGTCCAAAGCCGGTGGCTTTCACTCTGAGGCCTTTATCCACTAGCTTCAGTAGATGAGGCAGCCCTTCCTCCGACAACCCCAAATGATCGATGGATACAGCAGGTAAATTTTCAATAATGAAGGCCATTTCCGGCAGCCCTCTGGCATCCATATAAAACTCGCTGTGCCACCCAGCTGTCTCATACACTCTCCGGGCCAGGTAATCGAGCCTGGGAATGTCTTCGGGCCCGCCCCGCCGGATGTTGAACCGCAGCGCCCTCACGCCTCGTTCATGCAGCTGTAAAACCTCTTCATCACTGACACTCGACGGCAGCTGAGTTACTCCGCAGAACGAGGGCCCCAGTTGTTGAAGGACTTTTATTAAATAACCCTGGTCAAACCCCTGGAACGAACCTGATACCACTGCACCGCCCTGGAGGTCGTACTTGGCTGTATCCTTCTGATAATCTTCTGCAAGGTATTCCGGGGGCGTGTAGTCCTGGTTTTCGGTAATGGGAAAGTTAAAATCAATAATGTGGAAGTGTGCATCAAATATTCTCATATATATCCCTCTTTCCGTCATTATAAGCATACCCTGATAAAGCTTGTTTAATTAAAACTCCCTCCAAATCTGCTCCCCTTCTAATCTCACACAGCTATAAATATAAATACGTATGTAATATATTTTTGACATTATGTTAAAAATATATTACCATAAACCTAAGGAGGTCATAGATGAATGAATGAACTCGGTGAACTATCTAATCAGCTGTCGGTATTCCGGGCTAAAAAAGGCTATTCCCAGGCCGAGGTTGCAAAGAGAATCGGTGTGAGCCGCCAGACTATTATTTCCTTAGAAAAAAACAAATACAGCCCCTCGCTCAAATTAGCATTTGAACTGGCATACCTGTTCGATACTGGCATTGAAGATATTTTTCAATACAATTTGAAAGGAGAGGATTAGCATGGAATGGTTTTTCTACCCGTATTTAGTCGTCGTCATTTTCTCTATCCTCGTCTGGCTTCGTTTTCAACACGGCGAAGAGGGCAAGGATGAACGCGGGCGTGAAATTATCAACCGCTCGTATTCGATTATTTTTCCCATGTTTCTCGCTGGCTGGGTGGTGGTCAGATTAATCGAGGACTTCGTGGTTCCGCTGGACGGAGATGCGTGGAGGGACGCCATGTGGTATTTGATTACCGGAATTATGATTCTTCACTCCGTGCTTATCTTTATCTTCAGGAAAATTTATTAATAATTAACAGATCAACTGACGAAAAGAAAATTTTATCAATAATCTTAATTTTCAAATTTCACAAAAATCCTGTATTAAAATGTAGCTCTTCTATTTATCCCCCTCCCTCACAATATTTTCTGCCACATCACCTAAAAACAGTGATGTGGCCTTCGTTCAGAAACATGCTCCCACTCACTAAAAAATTTTAATACATGTATCACTATATAAAAGTTTAAAATTCACTTCCAAATGGTTAAATATTTTTTCTTGTACGCGGGATTATCTATGCGTGCAATTAAATTAAAAGCTGTGTTTCTAATTTGCTCATCTTTTATGTAATCATACAAATGCTTCTTTTATTTCGGTATCCGTATTTTTCTCTCCTTCCAATTTTATTTCTCCAGTATCATTTTCCAACTAAAATTTTCGTTATTTCTCAGGCATTTCAACATAATCCTTAATTATATTTTATCATTTCACGGAAATTGTCTTTCGGCTTCCCCGCAAATAATTAAAAATAATGACATATGAACGCTTCGGATGATATTCTAAATTATAATAAACGTTCTATCTAATAAAGGAGCATCCAATGGCTATTTCTGCGAAAAAAAAGGCACTTTTAACAGTATCGGAAAGACTTTTTTATGAACACGGCTTTCGCGGCGTCGGCTTGAAGCAAATTATTCAGGAGGCGGACGTTGCAACGATGACACTGTATAATCATTTTTCGTCCAAGGAGCATTTAGTTGAAGAAGTGTTGAAGCAGCGGGAAGAAAGATACTGGTCTTATCTGGACAATTTCGTGCGTGACGAGAATGATCACCCCTTTATCACTGTCGTCAAAGCACACGGAACCTGGCTGAAGGAAGAATCCTATAAGGGGGACATGTTTCTGCGGGCCATTGAAGACTACGCCGGCACAGATAACAGCATTGAAAGTATTGCACGTTCACATAAAGAAAAATTACTGCAATATTTACAGCAGTCAGCGGTTCGTCTTGGTGAAGAAAATCACAATGATTTCGCCCATTACTTTACCCTGCTGCTCGAAGGCACAACATCGATGACAACGCTCATAGGCGCTGAACAGGCGACCGAATATTCACTAGCTATGGCAAAAAAAATAGTTACCTAACTGCCTTATTTTTTTATCACTTTATTATAAAGGTCGTTCTATCTAAAAGGAGGTTTATGGAAATTGCGCTTTTCTGCACTAGTCGCCCCGGGAATTATTATGATTGCTGTCGCTTACGGCCTGGCCCGGTTCAGCTATGGACTGCTTCTGCCAGGTATTAGTGAAGACCTGGACATGAGCCCCTCTACTTCCGGCTTCATTTCGTCACTATTTTATTTTTCCTATTGCTTTGCCATTGTCGCTGCCACGGTATTTACTACGGAAAAAGGGCCACGGGGGATGGTCCTCGCTGCCGGCGCTTCTGCCTTTCTCGGCCTGGTGATGATGAGTGTGAGCCCAAACGTTTGGTTTCTTGGCGCTGGCGTTTTGCTTGCCGGAGCCAGCACAGGATTTGTTTCGCCTCCATACGGAGCTGCAATTTCTCTCTGGCTTAAGGAAAAGCAGCAGGGCAAAGCTAACACGTGGATTAATTCCGGTACAAGTATGGGCCTTGCGCTTTCAGGAGCGGGAGCTCTCTTCCTCGCCTCCGAATGGCGGCTGACATATATGATCTATGCGGGTATTGCTCTGATAGCATTTATATGGAATGCGATAATGATTCCTTCCCTCGGCCCAAAGCCAAAAGTAATGTTCGAGCGGGGAAAGTTCTCTTTTCGAGGCGTTGAAGGAGCAACCCCTTTAGTCGTCTGTTCCACCATTTTAGGAATTTCCACTGCTGCTTTCTGGACATTTTCTGTCGATTTTTTATCCTCCACCAATCAGTATAGCGGCAGCGAAACCTCCCTTTTTTGGATTATTATCGGAGCTTCAGGGGTGCTGGGCGGGTTTTCCGGTGCTTTAATCGAAAAACTGGGTCTCCCCTTTGCTTACAAATGGGCGAGTCTGGTTATCGGTGCCGCCTCCTTACTGCTTACCCTGTTTCCTGAACAACGGGCGCTGGTTTACCTGTCAGCTGCATGCTTTGGCTCCTCCTACATTTTTATTACCGGCGTCTTAATGGTCTGGGGGATCCGGGTATTTATCAACAACGCTTCTCTTGGGATCGGCACTCCTTTTTTGCTCCTTGCACTCGGTCAGGTGCTTGGCTCTTTCTTTGCTGGTGCGTTAATCGGAGCATTTAATTATTCCTGGGCCTTCGCTGTCTACGGAGCCGTCGGAGTGTTTGCGATGGCTCTTGGGCCGAGAAAAATTAAAAAGAACCCGCGAAGGGCATACTTATCATGGATAAAGATATAACCAAAAGTTATACCTTCAAAACAACTTCCTTAAATTTATCGATGATCGATAACTTTTTATGCTTATACGTAATTCGATAAAACTATGAGTGGGAATGATTATAAAGATGCTGCTGAGGCGTTCACTAATAAAATAAGACAAGACTGGAATTGGTTCAGTCTTGTCTTATTTCGATGATTATCCTATTTTCAGTATTTCTCTTTGTACTTCTTTGTTAAATATGCTCTTTAATCTTTTGGATGACCTGGTTGGTAGCGTCTTCTCCGTCCTCAGCCCGAATGGGATCTACTTCAATGTAATTGCTCCGGTTGGTCAACTCTTCAGCCCAACCAATAAAAAGATCTTCTTCATCGTCCTTGTCCACGATGGAAATCTCCCAGTGCACGCTCTTGTCCTGCCGTTTTAATTCAAAGTAATACTTTGCAATCGGCATTAATTCTGCTTCGGCCTGCCCGTCAAACTGCTCTTCTAAACTTTTCGGCTGATTAGCCATTAAATTACTCCTCCTGTTTAAACACTCGCGTGCAAAAAGATTTGAAGCAGCAGAAACATAACTGCTTCTCTTCGTTTATTTCCGTTTCGGTTCTTCATTAATCATTGGATGTGAGAGTTTTCACGGTAATAAAGCTGATCTAAATAAACAAGCAATTCTTCTTTATTATCCGGTCGTTAAATTATAATTATCATTTCTACAGCTGATATGCTTTTTGCTGCTGAATCAAAAATAATCCGACCCCGAGGAGCACGATAAACCCACCAATAATCTGCAGGGCGACAACTTCTTCTCCCAGAATAAAAAATGCCAGGATCGTAGCCCCAACCGGTTCTCCTAAAATCGTCATGGAAATGGTGGACGTGTTAATAAAGTTCAACAGGTGATTGTAAATAACATGGGCAATCGTCGGAAGAATCGCAAGCAGCATAAATATCTGCCATTCTTCAGCCCCGTATCCCCGCACCGTTACACCCGAGACTGCATTAAAAACATGTAGCGATATTCCTGCCACAAAAAACACAATAAAGCTGTACAGCCAGTGCGATACCCGCTTCACGACACGCTGGCCGATTAATAAATAGACGACCACCGCTATCGCACTTAAAAAGGAAAGCAGGTTGCCGGTTAATGCAGAGCTGCTGCTGCGTCCAAGGTCACCCAGACCAATAATGACTACCCCGACAATCGAAAGGCTGATCGTAATCAGCTGCGGCACGCTGACACGTTCTTTATAAATTAGAAATCCCCCAGCCAGAGCCACTACTGGCTGAAGGGCCAGAATAATGGTGGAGCTTGCCACCGTGGTCAGCTTTAATGAACCAAACCAGAGCGCAAAATGCATGCCAAGGAAAACACCTGAAAAGACGAAAAGCACCCACTCCTCTTTTTTGATGTTTTTGAAATCGTGCCTCTTTAACCAGACAAACGGAAGCAGAAACAAACTGGCAATATACATGCGGTACATGCTGAGAATTGTAGCCGGGGCTTCAGACCATTTTACAAATATCGCTGCAAAAGAAATTGCGATAATAGATACTACCAATAAAAATGCAGTTGATTTATTCATCCTTTCTTCTCTCCATCCTTTATTATCATCTCTTTTTGTTTTGATATAAAGAATCTTATCAAACCAGTGTTTAAAATTCCGGTATATAATTTCCTATTTTCAGCTACTTTTTTCCGGTGCTTAAATACCTACAAATGCTCCATGAAATATTTACAAAATTCCAATTTTTGTTTATCCTTATGAAAAGCACTAGGCTGCCCATGACTATCCAAGGAGACTTTGCTATGAAGAAATTATTATCCGGTTTGATAACGCTGATAGCCATCCTCTCCATCAACTGGCTCACATCTTTCCTTTTTTCTGTGGCCTTTATTGAACTTTCGTTTCTAATCGAACTGGCCGCAGTGATTTTGATTGGCTGGTTCACGTCATCCGGCGGCTTCTCCTCGGATGCCGTTCGCATGCAGACTCAGGGGAAACTGGTATTCGAATGGAAGCAGAAGCCCGCAGCGGGCTCCGATCTTCGATGCCCTTCTTCGCAGCGCTTATGTATACCATTCTCACTTTAATAATAACAATCTATTATTACCGGGAGTACTTTTTCTAAATACATGATCTCCTGATTACTTTCACCGCCCATCAAAAAAAGCCTCTTTTCAGCTGTTTAAACTGAAAAGAGGCTTTAAAAATAATTAACATCGCCGTTACGTCATTTGCGGCTGTTTTTGATTTTTTAATCCAAGCACCTGCTCGGTAGACTTGTGAATTTCCTCAATCATCTCCGGATTTTCTGACAGGTTAATACCGTATGAAGGGATCATTTCTTTTATTTTTGGCTCCCAATCATCAAGATGCTGCGGGAAGCATTTTTCAATGATTTCAAGCATTACAGAGACTGCAGTAGATGCACCCGGAGATGCACCAAGGAGCGCAGCTATAGAGCCGTCCTCCGCGCTGATCACTTCTGTGCCAAACTGCAGAATGCCTTTTCCTTCCTCGGTGTCCTTAATAACCTGTACCCGCTGCCCTGCTACAAGCGGCTCCCAGTCCTCGGTTTTAGCGCTTGGAACAAATTCCCTAAGCTCTTCCATCCGCTGTTCCTTTGACTGCATTACCTGCGAGATCAGGTATTTTGTTAATGGAATGTTTTTAGCTCCCGCTGCCATCATCGTAATCAGGTTATCCGGTTTGACGGAATTCAATAGATCCATCAATGATCCCGTTTTCAAAAACTTTGGAGAGAAGCCGGCGAACGGGCCAAACAAAAGTGTCTCCTGGTTATTAATGTACCTGGTATCCAGATGCGGCACAGACATTGGCGGTGCGCCGACGGGCGCTTTGCCGTACACTTTGCCGAAATGCCCGTTAACGACATCCGGATTCTGGCAGACCATAAACTGGCCGCTTACCGGAAAACCACCGATGCCCTTCCCTTCTGGAATACCGGATTTTTGCAGCAGGTGCAGGCTTCCGCCGCCTCCGCCAATAAAAACAAAATCCGCCTCGTGCAGCTCAAGCGTCTCTTTTTGATGATTGCGCACCTTCACTTCCCAGGCGCCGTCTTCGTTACGCGTAATATCATCCACATCATGGTTATATTTCATCTCTACATTATTCTTTTCGAGATGACTAAACAGTTGACTCGTTAACGAGCCAAAATTCACATCTGTTCCGTCTGCAATTTTAGAAGCAGCTATCGGTTCTTCGATCTGACGGTCCTTCATCATTAACGGCATCCACTTTTCAAGTACTTCCGGATCCTCCGAAAATTCCATTCCTGAAAATAACGGATGCGCAGACATTTTTTCGTAACGCGTCCGGAGAAACGAGACGTTGTGATCACCGCGCACATAGCTGATATGCGGCAGAGGCATAATAAAGCCGTGTGGATTATGGATCAAGTCACTTTTGACCAGATAGGACCAAAACTGTTTGGATACCTGAAATTTTTCATTGATGCTGATGGCCTTACTAATATCTACAGACCCGTCCGGCTGCTCATTCGTATAATTTAATTCGCATAGAGCCGCATGTCCGGTTCCTGCATTGTTCCATTCATTCGAGCTTTCTTCACCCGGTTTTTCCAGCTTTTCAAACACTTTAATATTCCAGTCCGGAGACAGCTCTTTTAGCAGTGCACCTAATGTTGCACTCATAATACCGGCCCCGATTAAAATGATGTCTTTTTCACCCTGTTGTTTATTCATTTCTTTCCTACTCCCTACATAATAGAAAAAGACGTCTCCTTTTGGCGGAAATCTTCCGGCCATATTTTGTTCACGTCAGGGAGGCATCTTTTCCAATAATTTTACACCAAATATAGATTATCATTATTAGACGAAGATTAAAATCATTATTATTAATATAATAACCGTTTATGAGCGCAGAAAAACAATTAAAACAATACAAAAAAAGCTATAACCTTTTTTGAGCCTAAAAAAACCGAAGCCGGAGAATAAACCCCAGCTTCGGTCTGCTATTATGATAATTAGTCTACTACTGTTACTTCAACGTCCTGACGACCAAACGCGAATGCGTCGGATTTCGTTGGTACGTGGATGTCAATGCGGTCGTCATTGATCGCTCCGCCGATGTCTGCTGCTTCATACGTGCCCATGCCTTCGATTTTTACTGTGGAGCCGAGCGGGATGACGTCCGGGTCTACGGCGATGACGTTGGCGTCACGGTCGTTGTTCAGGTTGACGCCTGTTGCAGTGATGCCGCTGCAGCCGGCACATTCAGCTGTATATGCGGTAGCTTCCATCGTCATAGTGTCGCCGCCGCCAGTGCTTTCAGAGGACTCGGACGTCGACGCTCCTGCTACTTCTTCGCTGGACTCACTGGAGGAATCAGAAGAGCCGCCAAGAGCTGCCTGTGTTTGTGGGCCGGCAACGCCGAAGTAGTCACCTGCTGGGGAAGAAATATCGTTAGCTTCCTGGAAGTCTTTTACAGCACTGAGCGTTCTAGGACCGAATGTAGAACCAGTATAGCCGTGGAAGTATCCTTTTTCTTTCAGCGTATCCTGAAGCTCTGCAACAGAAGAGTTTACGTCGCCGTAAGTCATAGAACCATGATCACCGATCGAAGCGTCTGCTGCCTGTGGTGCTCCGAATACTACTCCTGCTGTAATTGCTGTACCGAACAATGTTTTTTTCATCATGTGAATCGTCCCCCATAAAATATAATTAATTTGTTTATTCGCCCTAATGACGAAAGCCATTGAAAAGTTTGCCTATATGTTTACTTGCCTTTACGTCGTCACTGCATTGCTTATCATATTGTTTTACTGCTGCTGTTTTTTTGTGCCGTCTCTCAAACACAACGCTACCGATTATGCCTTGAAAAAGCCCAAATGGCAATAACATTAATTTAGTTGTAATCTAACCTTAATAGTTTTTCATATTATGTAAAATTAGAGGGGCTTTCCGCACATATTCTACGTAAAACTGCCGTATTTGTACTCATCACCTGGGGAACTATATTTAAAATATTACGCCACTATTACAAAAAGACCGTTTTTACGTAACATTATTTGAAATAAATGAAGGAAATGCTTTTGAAATTTGCTGATACGGGGTAAATCCACTAATTTTTACGATTTTCTACGGCCTGCCAATAACTAAAAAAGCCCATGCAGCTCTTCTTTTGAGAAGGCTGCATGGGAACGTGCACCGTTGAATCTTTATAGTAAGGTTTATTTCACCTGCTTATATGAAGTAACCTCCAGGTCTTCGTCTACGGTGGCTTCGTACGTTTCTACTTTTGTTTTTCTGCCATCGTTGTTCAGCACATCAATCTTTACGTGCCATACACCGTCTTTTTCTTCTGTAGAAGTGATACGTTTTGGTTCATCAGCTACGTAGTTTTCGAAAAATGCATTGACGCTGTCCATTACTTCGGTAAGCCGTGGGCCATTCTGTTTGGATTTTTTCTTTTTAGAAGGCGCTGGCTTTCCTTTGGAGGCTGAGCCCGACGCGTTTCCAGCATTTTTTAACTGCGGCCTGGCTTCATTTTTAGAAACCATTCTTGCTTTTTTAGGCGCCTGTTTTTCATTTTTATTCTCTGAAGACGAGCCTGACATGCCGGGAATCTTTGCTTTCGATTTTTCTGCGGTCTGCTTTACGCTGTTTTTGGCTTCCCCAGCTTTTTTCAGCGGTTTATTCAAAAAGGAAGAGGCCCTCCCTTCATTTTCTTCCTCCGAAGCTTCGGTTTTTTCCTTCGGCTCTTCGGACGATTCCTCCCCGCTGTCGTTCTTTTTTATTCCCTTCGTAATCATCGGAATGGCTCCTCCGATCAAGCTTCCGGCTGCCATCAGCCCATAGGTAACCTTATCTTTTTTATCAGTCATTATGTTTTCCCCTTTCTTTAATGCCCGAATCTAAATGACCCTGCTAAATCTCTATCTGTCGGCACGGGCTTTGATAGACGAAGCTTTTTTTATGCTTTTGCTGTTTTTCGCGGAGTCGGCTTTAATTTCTTTCATTAAAGTCTCCCAGGAATTTTCCATAAAATCATTTTTTACCTGCTGTTTGAGTTCTTCTTTGACTTCTGTATACATGTCATTTTTCCATTCTACAGCCAGTGTATGTGTAACTTCATGGACAAGCCTCTCATGTGCAGCTTTCGATAGAAAAGAAGAGGACGCTGGAGCCGATTTTTCTTTGCTGCCGGTCTCTGCTTCACTTTCCGGCACTGTATTTTCAGACAGGGATTCGTTATTATTCTCAGCAGATGTTTCGTCACTCCCGTGATCCGCCTCGTTAACCTGCTTCATAATTTCCTGAATCATGCCTTCTTTGTCCTCTTTCGTTATTTGCAGTCCACTATTTGTCGCCAGTTTTTTAACCGCCGGCTTTTCCATGGAATAAAGGTTAATTTCTTCTTCATTCCCATCTTTATTCGTAATAATGACCCCGGCGTAATTCTCTTCATTTTTTTGACTGGCGGAAGTATTTTCTGCCTTTTCTGTTTCCTCATTATGAATCGTCAGTTTAGACCCGGCCGTTTGATTCATAATTTCATCAATCATATCCTGTTTTCTGGTTGATTTAATTTTTAAGCCGCTGTCTTTTGCCAATGCTTTAATAGCTTTATTACTCAAAACCCGAAGATTTACCTTTTCTTCCATTCCCCCATTATCGACGATGACTACTGCCGATTCCTGGAACTTATCGGAAGTTGATTCTCGTACAGCCATCGGTTATCCCTCATTTCCCACCCGTTCCCGGAAATTTTTAAAAAATTTCTAGCACAGATTAATAATTGCCAAAAATTTCTTCCTGTGTTTAACAGCCTTTACCTTATATACCCCGAAATCAAACTTAATAAGTACAAAACTTCCTTTCACTCCTATTTTTCAATAGCCGCCGATAAATAAAACAGCCGCCTTTCTCCTGAGGAGAACAAGACAGCTATCACTAAAAAAGGCTTTTAACTGTTAAAAAAAGTGATGACTGACGTTAATGCGGGCATAAAAAATAACCCTTCAAGAGTTAAGCAATCTCGAAGGGATTGTTACAGTATTTATGATTTTAAGAGCAGCATTTACAAATGCCCCTGTAACCAGACAAAAACTTAGCTGTGTCACTTTCGTTTTGACCCGGCTTCTGTTTTATTCAGTTTAAAGTACAGCCGCTTTTTTTCTTCCCATGTCTGAAGATATCCCCAAAAGCGTAAATCGTTTACAATATTTTCTACATCCTCTTTCGTGACAAAATGATTGCACGTTGAGGCAAGAAAATCGAGCGACCGGGCGATCCACCTTTGTTCCGGATGGTTCTCATGGGCCTGAACCAGCTGGTAGAGCACAGTAGCGTGATCAACACTCGTCTGTTGGATAAAACTACTGCTGATATGCAATGTATCCTGCTCCTTTATGACTACATCATATACGCTTTTACGAGGCATATACTTCCTCCTCGTTTTCATTATATGGCTAAACGATAGTAATTAAGATTCTCACCATACAGCTTTTGTTTCTCTACAAGTCCTAATCGTTGTAATTTTCTAACTTTTTTCCGCGTATAACGCTCTGACATCTCTGTCTGCGCTGCAAGTTCAGCCTCCAGGCAGTGAAACCATCCATCCTCCAGAAATCCAAAATAAGCAGTCTGATCTTTAAATTCGTTTACAAGCGCACTGTATATTACCGCTTCCCCGTATCCAACCTCTCTTATAATTGCTGGATTAACGCCCTCGTATATTGTTTGTTGATACTCTCTATTTTCCAGCAAGAGCTACCCCTCCACTACTATCAGATTACCTGGCGAGTCTGCTTTTTACGATTTTATCGGTTCTTTTTTCCCATCCTATCGTATAAAAAAGCTTTTGAAAACCATTACATTACAAAAATATTACAAGAAAACTGCTTTTATTTGCCACTAATTGCAGGCTTAAAGTGTAACCTATCAACTCAGACAAAGACCTGGAGCATAGCCGGCATTAAAAGCCATATTCCTCTATCAATACTTTTATTTTTACTTTTCACCGGGAATATAAGGCTTAGATTGCATTGAATAAATTAACCGCCCAGAAAGAAGGTCAATTACTATGGAAGAAACAAAATACCGGGCAGTGATGCTTCAGAAGGACGGCACGTTAGTGGAACGGCACTACACCCGGGGACAACTGTTTGGTAATGGAAAAAGCGTGAACCTTCGGGACAGCCACTGTCATGTGCTCCCGGACGTATGGGCTGTAGGTTTTTATGAACTGCCGGAAGAAATTGAAGAGGTTTGGGCTGAAACAAAAGACTCCTCTTTTCCTCTTCCAGCTATCTTTTTCAGCTACAACCCTCATACTCAGGCTATGGCTAATATGAGTGACAAATTGATCGAACAAACGAAATCCGAAATCCGGCAGGCTGAGATCAGTAAAAGCAATTAGCCACAAAAAAAGCAATGCCGTTCCATTAAGCTGGAAAGGCATTGCTTTTTATTGTACCCAGGCTTTGGTGCTTCATTGAACAGGCTCCTGCAGAGTCATTTTGTTTTCGGCTGTAGTCTGCCGTACTTTTATTTCCGGAGTCAAAATAATCGTTCTGCTTGATTGTTTTTTTCCTTTAATCTGGTCTACAAGCGTCTGGGTAACAATTTCTCCCATTTCCACAATTGGCTGGGAGATCGTAGTCAGTGGCGGATGGCTTAAAACAGCAATGAACGTATCATCAAATCCTACTACAGAAAAGGTTTCCGGCACGCTTTTTCCGATTCCTCTCGCCCCCTGGATGCTTCCTATCGCCAGAAAATCTGTAAGAGCAAATGCCGCACTGACATTAATGTCTTTTCGCAGCGCTTCCATTACAGCCTGTTCTGCCTGCTGGGTAGTCATCAGCTCTTCGATAATTTTAACATTCTTTTTAGGGATTCCCGCCTCTTCAAATTTTGCATAAAATCCTCTCAAACGGTTCTGTTCGCTTGAATTATCTAAATCGCCAACCAGCAGCAGTACTTTTTGGTGCTTTAAACCAAGCAGATGCTGGGCAGCCAGGTAGCCTCCCCGAAAATCATCCACCAGTACAGTGCTGACAGCAAGGGTCGGAATGTCACGGGAGACCAGCACTACAGGGATGTCTTGGTTCATAAATTCCTTTAGGGCTTCCATATTATGCATACCGGTGCCAAGAACCACTCCATCCACCTTTTTTTGGTTAAGCCACCACAAATACTGGACTTCCTTTTCCGGATCGTTATCTGTGTTGCATATAACTACGCTGTATCCATTTGCGTGTCCGGTGTCTTCTACACTTCTTGCAAGCTCCGCGAAAAAAGGGTTTGCAATGTCAGGGATCACCAGCCCGATGGTATGCGTGTGCTTGCCTGTGAGCGCGGAGGCTACCATGCTCGGATGATACCCTACTTCTTCTATAATCTTTAGTATTCGTTTTTTTGTTTTCTGTCCGACGTCGGCTTTGTCATTGATGACTTTTGACACTGTAGCAATCGAAACTCCTGCCCGTTCTGCCACATCGTAGATGGTTGGTTTCATTTTTCTCCTCTTTCTTTTCCTTATTGACTTCCCTCTTTCCTTCATCATTTATACTTATTGACGGTTAATTATAAACAAATAAATGCGGTATATTCAATTACCTGCGTTTTATTCACGACCTGCCTCCAAGCTTTTTCCGGCAGTGTTTTTCAGTTGCGAAAAGCCGGAGATTATCCGGCTTTTCAAACTTACGCTTTTAATTTAAAGACAGCATGTTTTTAAAAATACTTGGCATCTTCGCTGCATCAAGAAGACTTGGCCTGTTTATCTGCTTTATCCTGATCGCTTTTAGATTTTTTATCAAACCAGATCTGCTCGATTTCTTCGAGCGATTTATTTTTTGTTTCAGGCACGAATTTCCATATAAAGAAAAAGGCGAATGTGCTGACAGCACCGTAAATCATAAACGAACCGACACCAAAGGCTGCATTTAGCGGCGGAAAGGTAGCTGAAGCTGTCAGGTTAGCACCCCAGAGGAGTGTCACAGCTAAAGACATAGCCTGTCCTCTGATTTTGTTTGGAAATATTTCTGAAAGCATTACCCAGGTAACAGCGCCCCAGGTCATTTGGAAAAACGCCACAAATCCTAGAATGAATATGAGTGTCGCCACGCCGTAGATGCCTGTAAAAAACAGGGTCGCTACAGTAAACAAACAAATCGCACATCCTGCAGACCCCAGCAGAAGCAGGAATTTCCTTCCGCTTCTGTCAATCAGGCGAATAGCAATTAAGGAAACAACGACGCCGATAGCCCCTACTAATATAGTTTGCAGCATCGAAGCAGACTGTCCAGCACCGAGGCTTTCAAAAATACGCGGAGCATAATAAAGAATAATATTGATCCCGATAAACTGCTGCAAAACGGCAATGGTAAAGCCTACAACCAGAACTAGTTTTCCGTAGTAAAACAGATTAACCTTCTGGGTTTTGGTGTTGAGTGACTCTTGGATGCTTGAAAGTGTACGGCTTGCGGCCTCCTTGGATCCCTGTAATTTTTCCAGGACGTTATATGCCTGGGTATCTGCATTTTTAAGAGCCAGGTACCTTGGCGTTTCCGGTATAAATAGTAACAGGAAGAAAAACAGCGCTGCCGGCACGAGCTCTGAGGCGAACATCAGTCTCCAGCCAGTGTCATCAACCCATGCACTTGACTGTCCCCGCACGATCCACCAGTTGACGATGTAAACTACAGTCTGCCCGAAAACGACGGCCATGTTGTAGAGTACCACAAGCTTTCCCCGAATGTGCTGAGGACTCATTTCACTGATGTATACCGGCGCGATCGCCGAGGCAAGGCCTACACCAATACCACCGAGAATACGGTACAGGTTAAATGTAATTAACAAAGATAATGTCGGTTCGCCCCGGGTGAAAAAGAACAGCTCCGGATAAGCAGAACCCAGGGCTGACAAAGCAAATAAAGTCGCGGCAATAATCAGAGTGTTCCGCCGGCCGATACTGTTCGCTATTATGCCTGATATCAAAGCCCCGATTATACAACCGGCAAGAGCACTTGAGACGGTCAAGCCGTGGACCAGCGACCCCAGCCCTAAGCTGTCCACCAGATACAGCTGCACTGATTGTTCCGCTCCGGCAATAACTGCTGTATCGTACCCAAAAAGCAGTCCCCCCAATGAAGCGACAAGCGCTACTGAAACAATATAAAATCTTTGGCTGTTTTTCATTTGAATGTAAGAAGGGAAAGGCGCTCCCTTCCTTCCTCCTTTCTTTCCTTAAAGGAAATAGGCTCCCTATGAGTCTCCGTTTTCGTAGTTTCGAGAAAGAAGTTTATTCACTGTCAGCTTTTTACTGACTGATGAAAAGTCATTTGTAAGAATTATCTGACCTTTACGCAAACATTTTATCCAATGCCTCTTTGACATACCGGTAAGACTGCTCTCCTAAGTCGTATTTCTCCATTTCCCAGTAGTCGGGCCGGAAGAGCTCCAGACCGACCATACGTATTTGTCCCGTTTTTTGCACTCTTTCTCCGATTTCCTTTAAAGGAATGACTCCAAGCCCCGGAAAGATACGGTCTTTATCTTCTAGCTCTTCTATTCGTGCGTGTTCTGCATCATTAATATGGAACACAAATATTTTTTCTGAAGGCGTGTCATCGATAGCGTCCAGAAACGAGCCGCCGGTGTAAAAGTGAAAAACGTCTAAAACGAGACCGACATTTTCACGGTTAACCTCATCCATAATCTTTCTCGCAGCTTCAAGGGTTTTCACCGAAAAATCCTGGATGCCTATAAATTCGAGTGCAATGTTCACCTGATATTTTTCTGCAATGTCGCTCATTTCCTGAAGCATCTGCACGCTGTCTTTGACGATCTTTTCATCTGACACGTCCGGCGGCCTCGGGCTCGGCACAGCAATAACATAGGAGGAACCAGCTGCATGGGCGATTTGGCACCATTTTTCTGTATCTTTTAATACCTGCTCCCGCTCCTCTCCCTGCTTCAGGTTGAAGAATTCGATGGCGTTGATGGCATCTGCCTTGACGGAACTCCGCTCGAACAGCTTAGTCAGATCTTCGAGCGTATGCTTCTTCAAAAAGGCTTCAAGCTTATACGTCCTAAGCTCCACTACATCATAGCCTGCATGCTCGGCTACGAGAATATCTTCTTCTAATGTGCATTGATCCGTTGTAGAGCCGTTTAATCCATACAGCATTGTTTTCCCCCTTTTACCTTTTACAGTACATATACCTTATCCTGGTACAGCTCCTGCATATTGATCCGCTCCCCGTTATTCATATAGGAACGGGTGGCTGCGAGCGCTACCTGCATGTTGATTTTCGAATCCACTGATGTCACCCGCGGGCTTTCTTCGCCTTTAACACATTTGATAAATTGTTCAAGCTCCTGCACATACGCTTCACGAAACCTCATCTGGAAATTCGGCACAATTTCATGATTGCTCCCTGTGCTGCTTTGAACCGTGACGTCGCTGTTACGCAGGGAACCGACAAAAATGGCTCCTTCTGTTCCAATTATTTCGGCCCGGATGTCATGACCGTACGGGGAGTTCCGGCTTGCTTCCACATCGCCCGCCCCGCCGTTTTCAAACTCCAGGTACGTAATGGCCTGGTCGACATCGTTGTATTCTTCCATGAATGGATTCATCAAAATCCGTCCGTGTCCGGAAACCGAGGAGATTTCCGAGCTCATTAAATACCGTGCGATATCATAATCGTGAATCGAGCAGTCCAGAAAGATACCGCCGCTGTTTTTAATAAAGGAGGCCGGCGGAGAACCGCTGTCGCGGGTGAAGCCTTTAAAATAAATCGGTTTGCCGATTTCACCGGCATCGATACGCTGTTTGGCATCAAAGTATCCCGGGTCGTAACGGCGCATAAAGCCAACCTGGCAGATGACGTCCGCTTTTTTTACCGCTTCAATGACTTCATCTGCTTCTTCTATCGTGGACGTGAGCGGTTTTTCCACAAATATCTGCTTGCCGTGCGCTGCTGCCTGCTTGATCATATCTGCATGCGTGCTCGTCGGGGTAACGATGACTACTGCATCAATGTCCGGGTTCTCGAACACTTCCTCCGGATCCGCGGTCCACGCCGGCACCCCAAGCTGATCGGCAGCCCTTTCTGCATGCTCGACGATGGGGTCGCAAATCAGCGTGAGCTCTGCACCCTTTACTTTATTCATCATGTTGCTTGCGTGAAACATCCCCAGTCTTCCAAGACCTAACACTGCTACTCGTATATCCTGCTGTGCCATGACACGTCCTCCTTTAGTTAATTTCAACACTTTCTGGTTTATAAATGTCAGAAACGGCTGTCCACCCGCGTTTGTTTACGGAACGCTCGACGGCCTCCAGGATTGCCTGATTCCTCACCCCGTCTTCAAAGTTCGGTGCTGCACTCGTTTGATCCCCAATATTGTCCATCAGAGAAGCAATCAAATTGACGAAGGTGTGCTCGTATCCGAGGATATGGGCTGCCGGCCAATAATTCCCGGCAAAAGGGTGCTCTGCTTCCGTACAGTTGATGGTTTTGAATCCCTGGATCCCGGCTTCGTCTTCTTCAAAGTAAACTTCTAAATTGTTCATGTTTTCCATATCCCAGCGGACGGATCCTTTTTCTCCATTGATCTCAAAACGGTTGCCCGCACGGTTGCCACGGCTGAACCGGGAGGCTTCAAATGTGCCCATCGCCCCGTTTTCGAAGGTGGCAAGAAAAGCGGAGGCGTCATCTACCGTCACTTCGCCCCACTCGCCTTCACGAATCTCTGTCTGGAGATTGTGCACGGTATCACCAAGTGGCCGCTCTTTAACAAAGGTCTTCATCATCCCCGCTACTTCGTCAAACTCACCAACCAGAAATCTGGCGAGATCAATGATATGGGCGCCCAGATCGCCAAGCGTGCCCGATCCTGAAATATTTTTCTGCATGCGCCAGGTAAGCGGATAATTCGGATCCATCAGCCAATCCTGCAGAAACGTGGCCCGGATGTGATAAATACGCCCCAGTTTTCCACTGTCAATCAGCTGTTTGGCAAACTGTACTGCCGGGGCAAACCGGTAATTGTGGCAGAGCATATGAGTAACATTGTTTTTCTTCACAGCATCACGCATCCGGACTGCTTCCTCCACCGATAATGCCAGTGGCTTTTCGCACAGCACGTGCTTACCGGCTTCTGCTGCTGCAATCGCAATCTCACTGTGGGTATCATTGGGGGTTACTATATCAACTAAATCAATATCGCTGCGGTTAATAAGGGAACGCCAGTCTGTGGCATGACGAGCCCAGCCCATCTTTTCAGCGGCCGGCCCAACCCGCGAAGAGTCCCTTCCGACGATCGTATCGAGTCTGGGCGTTACCGGACTGTCAAAATAAAAGGGAACGTCGCGGTACGCATGGCTGTGGGCTCTTCCCATCATTTTATAGCCCACCATTCCAACATTAATCGTTTTCTTTTCTTCACCCACTGTTTCTCCACCTCCATGTATTCTCTCTTTTCGGGGATTGTTTGTGCTTATCTTTTAGCATTTACTTAAGCGCTTAAGTAAATTGCTAAAAATTTTATGTTTCCTTTAATGCTTTTACGCGGCTTGCAAAATCTATTTCTTCGCCTGTTCTTGCGCTTTCATAAATAGCATTTATGAGCATTGTTAACTGATAAGCATCATCTACATCCACCGGCGGGTCCGTGTTATTAATCAGCGCGTCGATGAATAGTCTGTCTTCTTCGATATAGCCGCCCTTTTCATAAAATGGGACCTGCGTGTAATCCTCAGCTATCATCTGCTGCTCCAGTCCGGGTGACAAACGAACTGTTTCAAGCTCTGCTGTTGTGGCTGTAGAATATTTCCCGTAAATTTCGATCGTTTCAAACGGGAAGCTCCAGCCGGAATGAGCGGAGGAAATAAGCGTAGCAATACCGCCATTTTCAAATGTTACCAGCACTGCGAAATCATCAAATTCATTATCAGAAATGTTTTGTCTGGCTTCACACCGTATGGTTTTCACCGGGCCGAAAAAGTAAGGAAGCAGATCGATTTGATGAATGGTCGTTTCATACAGGAATCCACCTGTTTTATTCGAGTCTGCTGTCCATGCAGGCTTCAGAAGTTCTCCGCGGTTGAGCTTGAACTGGCCGAGATGGGGGTTGAGTGCTCCTTCCTCAATCCATTCCTTTACTTTTTTGTGCGTATTTGCGTACCGGCGGTTCATGCCTAAATTATAAACACCTTGTGATCCTTTAGCTGCTGTCCGGATCCCTTCAGCACCCTCCTCGGTTACAGCCATCGGTTTTTCACTGAATACATTCAGGTCTGCTTCCAGGCATTTAACAACAGGCTCTACATGCGTGGTATTCGGCGTGGTAACGTATACAGTATCAACACCTAAGGCAATCAGTTCCTCCAGAGTTTCCACAGCCTGCACATTTCCTTCCAGGGATTCCGCTAATTTTCTGGCATTATCCAACACAATGTCAGCAACTCCTGTAATCTCCACCCGCTCATCTTCCTGCAGAATAGAGCCATGTACAGAAGCAATGAAACCTGAGCCCAAAAAACCCACTTTGACCTTTTGCATATGTTAACCTCCCAAAAATAGAGTAAGCGCTTTCGTAATATAAACTTATTGTAATTAATTCAATTCTTTATGTAAACCCTTTCAAGTAAATTTTATTCCTTCAATTGTTTCGGCGTGTATTTTTTCTTGTACTTTAGACCGTAAATAATAAATTTGTTGATACTGAAATTCTTCAGTATATGCTTATTTACTGAAAAATTTCTGTACATGATTCTAGACGTTAATGTGAGTTTAGTTGAAAGGTTTACGCTAACCCTTACTCTTCCAAACTTTTCACTTGTTTTTAAGTTCTTTTGTTCAGGCTTTCTTCTTCCGTAAATATGTATAAATGATGCTCTTTTTTACTACTATAAAAACAAAACTTTAGGCATGAGTAAAAAATCATCAATCGGGAAAATACGATTAATAACAGAAAAAATATTTATATAAAAATGATAGTTTTAAAAAATGGGCATGCAGATGTTTCCCCACTTGGATTATAAAATTATTAATGCTTTCATATGAGTTTTTTATCACCGAAATGCTGCAGGTCCGGACAAAGGAGCAGCATTCATGAAATACGAAATGAAGCATGCTGTATATGAAGAGATGTTGAGTTATCTTGAACAAAAAGAACCTTCAAGCGTAGAAGGATTTGTCCAGCGGGCAGCAGAGGATTTTGAAATGGCACTGTTGCTTCCCTTTTATATGTATTATTACCATCCGCACGAATGGCAGAACTATTCCTTATTTACTGACGACCCTTTACCGAAAACGCTGAACTATGCCGCCTATATTGCGCTCGACGCCCCTGCACTTAACGCAGACCCAAGGCTTAAGCGTTTCTTTTATGGCACCTACTGTATTACTTCCTCACCGCCGGACGGGCGTACGATGCTTTCCCTCGAAGAATGGACAATGCATTTGTTTCGGAAATACTGGCAGCTCCATCAGAAAACCTCATTTTTCAGCAACCATGTAGAAATCCTGGACAGCAAGACCTTCCGATGGATTCTAAAGACTACTCAACGACAACAGTAATCCAATTGGCTTGGATAATAGAAAAATAGCTGTTTTTCAAGCCATTTCTGCTTAATAGTGAGGGATGGCTTTCTGGCTTTATCTAAGGAGGGATCACTCTATGACCCCGCTGATTATCGGCTATGCCATCCAGGGCACAGAAATTGTTATAGGAACACCTGAAAGTTTATCCTGGTTTACAGATGAACCCTGTGTGGCGCTGCATGAGGATATCGAAGTATTGTTCCGTGCTTTGCATCCATTTGCTGTCCAAGGAGTAACCATTCGTTTTCTTCCTGACGTTCAATCGTTAAAAACCGCCTGGGAGGTTTATGATATCAACGTTTCAACATGCCGTTCCGCCTATCAATAATAATGTTTAAAGATGCGTATGAACAAAACAGACTCTCTTGGATTAGAGTCTGTTTTTTAATGAACAGAAGCGAATACTTCTCTCCTGCCTTCTCCCTCTCTTCGCTGGAATTTCCTTTCTGCTCCGATCTCATCCCCGCCTTTACAAAATCTTAACAATTCCTTTATTTACACTACGGGTTCTCATGCTTTAAAACTGTAGAGGGTATTGCAGTAACCTGTTTTAGATAGACATCAAGGGGAGGAATCATTGTTTTGGATATTCAATCGCTTTTGTTTACGTTTCTCGGTGGGTTGGGCATCTTTTTATTCGGTATTAAATTCATGGGAGACGGGCTCCAGAAGATTGCCGGTGATGGTCTGCGCAACCTTTTGGATAAGTTTACAAGTAATCCGTTTCTGGGCGTCCTTACTGGAATGGTTGTCACGATTCTCATTCAGTCGAGTTCAAGCACTACTGTCTTAACCGTCGGGCTGGTCAGTGCAGGGTTTATGACCCTTCGCCAGGCCATCGGCGTTATCATGGGCGCAAATATAGGAACCACTGTTACTGCTTTCATTATCGGTATCGACCTCGAAGCCTATGCTCTCCCGATTCTATTTCTTGGAACGGTACTGATCTTTTTCTTTAAAAACAAAAAAACCAACAATATCGGCCAGACCTTTTTCGGCTTCGGAGCCCTGTTTTATGGCTTAACGCTGATGGGCGAAGGCGTCGCACCTTTAGAGAATCTTCCGGCCTTTAACGATTTAACAATCAGCATGAGTGCTAACCCGCTTCTTGGCGTCCTCGTCGGGGTGTTATTTACAGTAGGCCTACAGAGCTCATCGGCAACAATCGGGCTGCTTCAGGAATTATTCAGCCAGGGGGCCATTCCCCTTGATGCCGCACTGCCAATTTTATTTGGTGACAATATCGGCACGACAATTACGGCTGTGATTGCTGCCATTGGTGCCTCTGTCGCAGCCAAACGGGCAGCGATGATCCACGTAATCTTTAACGTCCTGGGGGCGGCAATTGTTTTGATACTGCTTGTTCCTTACACCGCATTTATCAGTTATCTGCAGGATACCCTGCAGCTTAATCCGCCAATGACGATTGCGTTCGCGCACGGAATTTTCAACGTCACCAACATGCTGATTCAGCTGCCTTTTGTCGGCGTGCTTGCCTATATCGTAACCAGGCTGATTCCGAGTCGCGAAGAAGAAATTGACTACCAGACAAAACACCTTGACCCATTGTTTATACAGCAGTCTCCTTCCATCGCCCTCGATCAGGCAAAACTGGAAACCCTGCGGATGGCAGCATACGCAAAAAAGGGACTGAAACAAAGCGAAACGTATTTAGAAACCAAAAACAAAAAAAATGCGGAAAACATTGTCCGCTATGAAGAAGCCGTAAATAACCTCGACAAAAATATTACTAATTATTTAACCGGCATTTCTTCAAGATCTCTTTCATCCGAAAGCTCACGACAGCATTCAGTTCTGATGGACACCACAAGAGATATTGAACGTGTGAGCGATCATGTAGAAAACCTGATGGAGCTTGTTGATTATCAGGTGTCCAACAAAGTAACGCTTTCTCCGGAAGCATACAAGGATTTAAATCAGATGTATGAGTTAACGACGAGCACATTTTCTCAGTCAATTGAAGCACTCGAGCAGGATAATCATGATATTGCTGAACGGGTGCTGACGCAGGAGGAAGAGATCGACCGACTTGAGCGGCAGCTGCGCAAAAAGCATATTCTGCGCCTTAATGAAGGCCAGTGCTCCGGTTCTGCAGGTATCGTATTTGTTGACATATTGAGCAACTTAGAGCGTATTGGAGACCACGCGGTAAATATTGCGGAAACCGTTCTTAATGAGGATCACAAAACGACACAGAGCAATTGATTAACAGGCAGCGCCCCTACACCTTGGGCGCTGCTTTTTTATCCATAAAATGATCTCAACAGTGCCCTGTCTCTGCTTTTCATAAACTTGAGCCTCGTGTATTCTCATGCTTATTTACCATTTTTAAACATATGAACCATTTATCATCTATATACCTATTGTAAAAGCTATAAAAATCCAACATACTGAATTTAGTGATAACTATTAGAAAGAGGGGCTTGAAATGAAAAAGAAAAATAGTACAGACTGTCCAAAAGTATTGGCCGAGCTGGATGAAAAACAAGCGCGTCTCGATAAGTATCGGAAAGAAATACGGGAAGGAAACAACAAAGATGTGAAAGACCTTGAAGATTTAAACAAACCTCTTGAAAACAAACAGAGTTGAACTAAATTTTATATACCACTCTGACTCAGCGTCTTAGAATATAGAAGCATGTAATTGATACAGCTTTTCATTAAAAGAGCAGGTCTGCTTTTTCTGGGCAGAACCTGCTCTTTTTGGTAATATTATTTTTATATGCTCCGCCTGTATGTGCACTGTTTTCCCGCAGTTGTTTTTTATTAGAGCCGCTCTACAGCAGTAATATATACCTTTCCCTTCGAAAGGAGCGATCAAAGCTATGTGGCGTTTTATCAAATTGTATTTCGGTCTCGCAGTCGGGCTGGCAGTATTTTTTGCTCTTGTGCTGTTAGCTGCCGGCGCCTACGGATAAACCTTCCCACTCTAGAGGGAATAAGGAAAGCCTTTTAGAAATCTCCCCAGGAGCTCTAAAAGGCTTTTTTCAAATGATCATTTACGTAAGCTTTAGTCCTGCTTATGCAGTTCCATCTCAATATTAATTCTCACATCTTCGCCAACCAGTACTCCACCTGTTTCGAGCGTAGCGTTCCATGTTAAACCAAATTCCTTGCGGTTGATGGTAGTCTGGCCGCTGAAGCCGGCTACCGTGTTTCCACTCATTGGATCTTTACTTTGTCCCTCATACGTGACATCAACGGTAACTTCCTTTGTTATACCTTTAATCGTAAGATCTCCGGTCACGTCGTATTCACTTTCACCCGTTTTTTTAATCTCTTTGCCTACAAACGTCATGTTGGGATAGTTTTCAGCATCAAAGAAGTCCGCAGACCGTAAATGACCGTCACGGTTTTCGTCACTCGTATTAATACTCGCTACATCGATCACTACTTCGATTTCTGCATCTGTTAAGTCTTCTACGTCCACCTTTAACGTAGCGTCAAATTGATCAAACGTGCCTTTTGCTCTTGAGATCATCATGTGCTTTACCGAAAATCCAATTTCACTGTGTACAGGGTCAACGGACCAGACTGTTTTTGCCATAAGTAACTCCTCCTAAAAATTCGCTCATCTGAATCAATGAAACTACAACTAGTATAAAGGTATCAAGTCTTTAAATCTACTTTTCTGTCTTGAAAATAACAAAAATTCCGTCATTTTTAAATAATCTCTTTCAAACTATAAGGCAGTTTTTGTTCTTTATTATGATTTTGTTTTACAATAGCTGTGAAGTCAGTGATATATTTCTTCTCAGTGGTGGTGTCTCTCCGCGATTTTTTGTCTGAAACACCATATAACAATATCGAAAGGAGATTTTACGTTGAAATTCCCTGTATCAGCATTTTTTCTTGCCTTAATGGTTTTTCTTTCCGGGTGCGGCGGTGATGAAGGTAACGGCTCTGAAAGCACCAGTGAAAATGCGGAGGCTCAAACAATGGATGTCACCGCAACTGACTTTGAATTCGACCAGAAAGAGTATACAGTTAATGCCGGGGAGCCTGTAAACGTCAGCTTAACGAGCCAGGAAGGCGGACACGGCCTTGCTATCGATGGCTTTGATGTCGACATTCAGGGGGAAGGAGAAGCAACGTTCACCCCGGAGGAGCCCGGGGAGTATAACATCTACTGCAATGTGCCATGCGGTGAAGGGCACGCAGACATGACCGCTACCCTAATTGTTCAATAAAGCCGGAGCTTTTCAGCTTTTTTATTTTTCCTTTGGATCAAAAAGCCGCCGCGCCTAAATACAGGCACGGCGGCTAAAATTTTAATCTTGATTATTCTTTAATTGGAAGCGGTGCTTCGGGGGAAACCAGTTTTTCATTACGCAGCTCCTGCCAGAAGGCTGCAGGAATATCGGCGTTTAATGCTTCGAGGTTGTCCTGAATACGCTGCGGACGACTCGCTCCCGGTATGACAGCTGCCACTGCGGGATGAGCGGCTGAAAATTGCAGGGATGCTGCAATCAGACTCACATTATGACGATCGGCAATGGATTTCATCTGCTCAACGCGGGAAGCAATTTCCGGCGGGATATCCGAGTATTCGTACGTCGAGCCGCCGGCGAGTACACCTGAGCCAAACGGTGCACCGACAATAATGCTCACATCCTGAGTCTCCGCTGCCGGCATTAAGCGCTGCAGAGCATGTTCATGGTTCAGCAGCGTGTAACGGGTTGCCTGCAGGCTGATATCCGGGTTGGAATTTTCAAGATCGAGAGCCAGCTCTATCGGCTCCGTCCGGTTCACTCCAATGCCCCAGGATTGAATGACGCCCTCATCCCGGAGTTTCGTCAGTTCACGGAAGGCACCTGTTCTTGCCTCTTCAAACTTGGCGAGCCATTCGTCTCCCTTAAAATCCGGAGAGATGTCATGCACATTCACAAAGTCGATCCGGTCCATCTGCAGGCGCTCCAGGCTCTGCTCGATCGACCGGCGCGTGCCTTCTGCAGTATAATCCTCAATCACTTTATTTTTACGGCCGTGGGCAAACAATCCCTCTTTTTCTTCCGTTTCTTCGGAAATATAACGGCCAACTTTCGTACTTAATACAAAATCGTCGCGATTATGCCTGGCGAGCGCTTTCCCCAGCCGCTGTTCTGCAAGACCTGCTCCGTAGAAAGGAGCGGTATCAAAATAACGAATGCCGTATTCCCACGCTGTTTCAATTGTTTTATGAGCTTCCTCTTCGGATATATCACGGTACATATTTCCAAGTGGCGCGGTACCGAAGCCAAGCTTACCTTCCTGCTTCAAATTAATCATAATCGCTTTCCTCCTTTATAAAATTATCCCTATTTTTACATATAATTGGCTAGTCTAATACATCTCATCGATAAAGAATCCAGGTTCTTGCCAATGATCACTTTATTTTAGTTACCTTTCACAGCAAGATTTAAACATCAGTGTCCAAATAGACGTTATCTGCCTCCCGCTGCTCCTCTTTCAGGCGAAACTTCTTATTTAACACTTGAATGCATCGTTCTTTAGCCGATATTATTATTAAAACGATATCATTTGGAGGTCACCTATGAAGAACGGTTGCGACGTTTGCATGCCCGCCCACCAGGGCTATACTTTCATTTTTGAAAACGACCAGTCTCCTTCCCTGCTCAAGCCTTATTTCAATGAATACGGGGAAAATCAATGGCAGGAAATAAATCACCAGACGATATGGATGGAGGAGCCCATTGCTTTTGATTTACTGGATTACCTGGAAATTCATTACAACCCAGAAGAGATTTTTATTTTTCGGGCGAAAAAGGACGCCCCTTTAGAAGACGAAGCTAACAGACAGCCGCTCCATGCCCTCCATGCTTATAAAGAAGCAGACTGGATCGATGACATTATTGACCGGGAGCAGATTCACTCGCATTACCAGCCTATCGTCCGGCCTGAGAACGGAAGCTATACTATTGTTGGGCACGAGCTGCTTTCCCGCGGAAAAGCAGCAGATGGAAGTACCATCGCCCCATTCTTCCTGCTCGAGGCGGCACGCATCCGCCACCGGCTGTTTGCGCTTGACCGCGCCTGCCGGATGGCTTCTGTCAGAAATGCAGCCGTCATTAAAGATAAACTCATTTTTATCAATTTTATCCCAACCGCTATTTACGTACCTGAACACTGTTTATCGACGACCATTCGTCTGATCAATGAAATGAATATCCCGCCGGAAAACGTAGTTTTTGAAGTTGTAGAAAGCGATGAAGTCCAGGATATTGATCATTTAAAAGGTATTCTAAACTATTACCGGGAGCACGGTTTTAAATATGCTTTAGACGACGTAGGCACCGGGGCTAATGATCTCAAAAAGCTGTCCTATCTTGAGCCGGATATTGTGAAACTGGCCAGGGAATATTCTGACGGCGTAAGCCGCGACCCCAAAAAACAAAAAGTCGCGGCATCGCTGCTGCAGGTAGCTGCCCACACCGGATCCCAGCCGCTTGCTGAAGGAGTTGAACGTAAAGAAGATGCCGACTACTTAGCCAATATAGGCTACGAGCTGTTTCAAGGATATTATTTCGCCAGGCCGCAGGAGGAGCCTCTCGCTTCTCTCCCCCACACCGTTAACACCACTCATTGATTTTCAAAGCATGTGCCAAGCACGTGCTTTTTTCTGTTTATATGAATGGCAGGCCTTTAGATGCAGAAAAAGCTGACACATCTCTATCTCAGTTTTACATCTTTAGACTGAGGGAAAAACAATAAAAGAATCATTTTATAAAATAAACCTTCACATGGAAGGAGTGCTTTTCTCATGAAAAGACTAGAAGGGTATACGTCGATAATAACTGGGGGAGCGGGAGGCATCGGCAAAGCTGCTGCTAAGAAATTCCTTCAGGAAGGCGCCAACGTGATGCTCGTTGATATGAATCAGGAGGCATTGGACAGTGTTAAAGCTGAACTCGATGAGTACGGTCCTGTAGAAACAACGATGGCCGACGTTACCAATGAAGAAGATGTTAAAAATTACGTGGATCAGACTGTGCAGCAGTTTGGCACGGTAGATGTGTTTTTTAACAACGCAGGTATCGAAGGCAAAGTAGCTCCTATTCCGGAACAGACGGCAGAGGATTTTATGAAGGTGATGAACGTCAACGTATTAGGAAGCTTTCTCGGCTTAAAATATGTAATGCCCGTCATGGCGAAGCAAAACAGCGGCAGCATTATTAACACTTCCTCTGTTGCCGGTTTAATGGGTACGCCGGGCGTTAGTCCATATACTACCTCTAAACACGGGGTGGTCGGCCTGACCAAAACGGCGGCGCTCGAAGTGGCAGATTCCAATGTACGCGTAAACTCTATTCACCCATCACCGGTAAATACACGAATGATGCGTTCACTTGAAAAAGGGTTTAACCCGGATGATGCTGAATCCGCGCGTACCGAGCAGGAGCAGGCGATCCCAATGAACCGCTACGGAGAATCTGAAGACATTGCAAATCTCGCTTTATTCCTTGCTTCGGATGAATCAAGCTTTATTAGTGGTTCTCAGTATCGTATTGATGGCGGTATGGCGGCCCAGTAAAAAACGAGCTCCCCTGGACAACAGACCCTCCGGCACTGAAGCTGGAGGGTCTGTTTATATTAAAATACCATCTTGATATTTCTCTCTCACAAGGGGGCTTAGGTTACACATCGATAAAGCGGCTGCCCTTTTCTGTAACTACCGGGTCCACATATTCGACTTTTTCTTCGTCGTCTGTTATTTTTTCTGCTTCGAGCATCGCTTCTTCGATCAAATAATCAAAATGAGCCTCTTCATTGGCGTCATCCGGGGTAATAGTCCCCTCTTCGTTAGCAGCAATACGGGCGATGAGCAGCAGCTCTTTTAATAGATCGTTATCCATACAGACCCTCCTCTTATATATACATGTTGGATGAACAAAGATTTTCAGTGCCGTCGTCTCAATGCTTGCGCGCTTTTTGTTCAAGGTTTAATTGATGGACCGTGCGCACCAGGTCATTTTTTTGATCGTTGACTTCATCCGGGAAAAAGACGCCGTACATGCAGCCGTCGCTTTGTTTTTCCTTTCTTTTTATATGGCCGTGAAGAATAAAGTTTTTATGAAGCGAACGAAAGGAAAAAGTCAAAAGCACCCGGTCTGTGACCGGCAGATTCAAACGGGAAAAGAACCGCATGCCTCCGCCGGAAAGATCACAGATACTCACGTCTGCTGCTGCGCTGTTTACGATAGTGTTGTCCATCCGATAAATGAAAAAGGTTCCGTGCAGCGGTTGGTCTTCAAAATAGTAGCGTAGGTTTTTTCTTGAATCCGGCATACCTTTCTCCTTTTATTTTCCGTGAAATAAATGCTTTATCCATAGTATATAGTCTCTGCCTATAGATTTCAAAACCGTTTACACAGCAGGGACCCGGGTCTTTTATTACTTTTAAGCTTTATTCTGATATTCAGCGAATAAAGATTGACTTTATCTGTGCTTCGGAATATGATTAACATAGAATAAAAGGGGAGTAGCTTTCCTGCATCTGCATCGTCATGACGGGCCTTCACGCCCCGGTGCTGATGGTAGTTATCCGACTATAAGCGAGACCTTTTCTTCTCCGCAACAATTTCGGGGAGGAAAAGGTTATTTTATGCCTTTTCCTTCGAATCATTCAGGGAAAAGGCTTTTTTCGTGCTTTTCCTCAAAGGAGAGAAAAGAAATGGATGCAGGTTTATTGATGGAATACGGCTGGGTTCTGGTTATACTAGTCCTGCTTGAGGGTGTGTTAGCAGCTGATAATGCGATGGTGTTGGCGGTAATGGTTAAGGACCTGCCTGAAAAACAGAGAAAAAAAGCTTTGTTTTATGGTTTGTTTGGCGCTTTTCTTTTCCGCTTTGGATCGCTGTTTATCATCAGTTTTCTGGCTGGTGTGTGGCAGGTGCAGGCTATCGGGGCGGCCTATCTTCTCTACATCGCCATTAATCACATTATTAGGCATATGGTCCGCCACCGCCAGCAGCATGCAGTTGCCGCTGCACAGGAAACTAAATCACCCGGCTTTTGGAAAACTGTTTTGAAGGTAGAGCTTGCAGATATCGCGTTTGCTGTCGACTCAATTCTTGCGGGTGTTGCTCTTGCCATTACTCTTCCGGCCTCCGGGCTTCCGGCCGTTGGCGGGCTTGATGGCGGTATTTTCGCGGTCATTTTATTCGGCGGATTAATTGGTGTTGTTATTATGCGTTTTGCCGCCGGTAAATTTGTTACTCTGCTGGAAAAGCGTCCAGGACTTGAGATTACCGCCTTCGTTATCGTTGGCTGGGTCGGTGTGAAACTCGCAGTCTATTCTTTGAGTCACCCGACTCTGCACATTATTCCCGAAGCATTTTCCCATTCACCGCTGTGGAAAGCCTCCTTCTATATTGTCCTCGTTGTGATTGCGGTCAGCGGCTGGTTTTTATCCAGTCCGAAAGCAGCAGAGGAAACCGCCAAAGAACGTTAATTACTAACACAGAACCAGCTTTGCATATAAAACCTGGCGCCTTTAAGCTTTCGTCTGCTTGAAGGTGCTTTTTTACAGTGTTTTCAAGCTTGGAAGTTTATTTCTACAGATTGAAGGTAAAAAAGAATTAGGATAGAAACTTAATTTTACGGCTGACGAAAGCCGAAGGAGTCTGCTTATGCCATATTTCACTTCAAAAAATACCTCTCTTTATTATGAACAGCGGGGGCAGGGCCCCGTGTTATTATTTATTTCCCCGCCCGGGCTCGGCTGTGCGGCCTTTGAACAGCAGCATCCGCTTGAAGATCAGTTTCAGGTTGTTACCTTCGACCCCCGGGGTAACGGCAGAAGCGAATGCGGAGACACTGCCGACGGCACTATCCGACAGTGGACGGAGGATATGTATGCCCTGGTCTCTCATCTCGGGGCCCGGCAGGTCATTCTTTGCGGCTATTCCTTTGGCGGCCTGCCCGCCCAGGAATTTGCTTACAGGTATCCCGAAAAGACGAAAGCACTCGTATTAATCAGCAGCTTTCCAAAAGTACGAACGTTTCTGTTGGCCGGGAAATTCCGCCTTGGCATTTGGAGCACGTACGAAAACCTGCTCGGCACACTCGGTAAAGGTCTCGCCTTTTCTCATACCAAAAAGCAGGACCAGCAGGCACGCATCGAAACAAATATTGAAAACAGCGACCCCGGCGTGATGGAGCAGATGTATTTGAACGGCAGGTATTATGACAGCAGCGGTCTTCTCCCTTATATCACCTGCCCAGTGCTTACGATATTTGGCAGCAACGATGTGTTTGTAAAAAAACATCAGCACGACTTTAAATCGTATCTTCCCGGTATGCATAATGTTCATATTCAGGGTAAAGTTCACCAGCTGCCTACCAGAGCCGCCGACGAAGTGAACGCTATTATCAGAAATTTTGTTAACCACAACGTCTATACAAACATTCTGTAGGATGTTTAGTGAAGAAGCATAAAGGATATATGTTTATAGTTCATTCTTACTTTGCATAATAGGCACGGCGGTAATGGTTGGATACTAAGCTAACTCATGAGCCAGCAAAAGAAAGCTTTTTCTTTGCTGACTTTTTTAATTTTTCGAACCGTTACTTCCATATTTTAAAACAAAAAGGAGTAGATATAATGAGTAACACATCAACCAAAAAGACACTGCCAATTATTGCACTTTCAGCCGCTGCTATCGGAGGGGGCGTATACTGGTATACGAAAAGCTCCGGAAGTACCAGCAGCAGCGGGAGTGGCAGTAGTGAAGGCATTAAGGATAAAGTAAATAAAGCGAACCAGGAAGTCGACACGGATGAACTGAAAAGCCGCTTCCAGCGCACAGTAGAGCTTGCCAAGCAGGCAACGACCCAGCTGCAGGAGATCTACAACGATTACGGTAAAGACATTATTGAGCAGATCCAGCAGGTGAAAAAAGATTCCGAAGGCGTAGTGTCCACAGCTAAAGAAGCCGGTGATGAGCTGAAGGATGTAGCTGACACAGCTAAAGAAGCTGAACAGGAGCTTGAAGGAGTGAAGGATCAGGCAAAACAGGGAGCTGAACAGGTTTCTTCCTCTGATAATTCCAGCGCCTCTTCCTCTGAAAGCAGTGCCAACCAAAATATCCAGGAGTCCCCGGAAGAAGAAATAAAAAGAAAAGATGATCAGGCAGATATTGAACCACAGGAAGAAGGAAAAAATCAGCTGGATCCAAACAATAAAGGCAATAACTAAGCTTGGCTCCACGGATTAAGCAATAGTACTTCTAAAACGAACTAAACCACCGGGCGCAGGCCCGGTGGTTTAACTTATGCCCAACTCATAGATCAGTCCTTTCCGCATACTTTCCCTCATCTACGTGCGTGACCCCAAATGGCTCTTGTCCGTGGCCGTTGTAATACACATCCAGATCATGAAATATACGGTGAATGGTCTCTGCCGTTTGTTCTTCTTCGGTATCAGTTTGCTCTTTCTGCTGAAAGCGTTCATTCCACGCGGCAGCATTACGAAGATCTCTGGCTAAATCAGGGTTATCTGTCTGCGCGGCCAGTGACTTTAGCTTTTCTATTTTTTCTTCAGGTTTTTGAATGTTTTCTGCCTCCACCATTTTTTCACCCCCGTAGCCCGTCAGATCATTCCAACGGTCATGACGTGCTGCGATGTAATTTTTCATTTCCCCTTCCCGCTGCACTTTCTTTTCTGCTTCTGTCAGCTGATGCTCCTCGTCCGCCTCTTCTTCTGAATCGTTTTCACTTTCCTGCTCTGCTCCCGCTGTCTGCTTTTCCATTTCTTTAAGCCACGGATAACCTACATAAATGCTGAGCACTGCGATGAAAATGATGGCACCGGCTATCAGCAGCCTGGTCCTTCTTTTCATGAAATTCCCCCTGCTGCCTCTGTATATAAGCAGACTAAAACCGCCGGCTATAATTACGTCCCGCGGTTTTAGTCTTATGTATTCATGTCTATATTAACATACATAAAATACCAATTTAAGAATTTATTTTCTATACACGAAAAAACAGGCAGAGGTTCTGCCTGAATGATTTTTTTAATTGGACTTCTCCCAGCCCTGCTGGATATTTTTAGGAGGACAGCCTTTTTAAAATACTCCATTTGTCCCGTTTGGACACGTAGGCCCGCTCCTTAAACACCTGGTAATTATTTTTTCGTACCGATTCTAAAATTGCCTGATACATGTAAGCAGCGCCTTTGACAGGATACCTCGCATCCTTCGGGTACTGTTCAATAGATTCAAGTGCCTCTGTATACAGTTCCTCTGCGCGCGCGGCAGTTTCTTCCCACGCCCGGACAAATGACGGATCAAGGCGGTGCTCATAAAGATCCCTCGTGGTATAACCATGCTTTTCAAGTATTTCAACTGGAAAATAAATACGCCCGCGCTCCAGGTCTTCACCTACATCCCGAAGAATATTTGTCAGCTGCATCGCTTTTCCCAGGGCAATCGCTCCTGGTTTCAGGTGTTCAAAACGCTCCGGGGAAAGGATAGGCAGAAGCATCAGACCTACAGTTCCTGCTACATAATAGGAATACCCTTCAACTTCTTCCAGTGCGTAATAAAAAATTTTTTCCAGATCCATATACTGCCCCTGGATCATGTCCAAAAAGGGCTCGACTTCCATATCGAAACGTTCGAAAGTATCTCTTAGTGCAATCCATTGCAGGGACGGCTGATAAAATGGATCGCGAAGAAATTGATGAAACATTGTTTCAAATTCCTTTAATTCCTGCTCCGGGTTTTCTCCTTCATCCACAATATCATCGACCGTCCGGCAAAAAGCATAGACAGCCCAGACGCCCCGCCTTTTTTCAAGCGGCAGAATATCAAATGCCTTCGAAAAAGTTTTGCTGTGCATTGTAATAATACGATGACATTCTTCGTATGCTTCTTCTAACGTTGATTTCATACTTCTCATCCCCTCTCCCGCTTTTCAGAAGCCAAGCGATGGCTGGTCCCCTGCCGGGTTGTATATCAGAACATATCCTGCTTTCTCCCTGTCCCGAGATGCTCTGCTAACAGTCTTGCTCCCTGCATGACAATTGGGACACCGCCGCCGGGGTGCGTAGAAGCACCTACCGCGTATACGTTGCTGTAAGAAAACGGCTTAAGCTGCGGCCGGAATGCACCTGACTGGGCAAAGCTCGGAGCTATGCCAAAGCTGCCTCCTTCGTACAGCCCGTATCTGCCGGCTTCCTGAGGCGTCCGGACCTGCATCCACTGAATCGAAGAACGCAGGTGCGGGAACCCTTTGTTCTCGACCGTTTCTAAAATAGACTGGATAAACTCTTCCTGCGCCTCCCAGTCGACGTTATCTCCTGATGGCACGGGAACGAGCAGATACAGTACACTCTTACCTTCCGGGGCGAGGGCAGAGTCTATTAAAGACGGGTGGAATGCATAAATACTCGGCTCTTCTGGCAATTCCTTTGTGTCAAAAACCTGCTTCATTTGATGGTCAAAATTGCTGCCCATAAAAAACTGGTGTATAGATGCCTTTGTATATATTTTGTCTAATCCTAAGTAAATTAGCAAGCATCCTGATGAAGAAGTGTATTTTTTTTGTGATTTATTTTCCACCAGCTGCTCTGCCGCCGGAAGCTCGCAGTTGCAGATCAGCCGTTCTGCCGGCTCTACCCGCTTATCCGTTTTCAAGGCAGTAAATGTTTCTCCCTTTGTCTGGATGCTTAATGCTGTTTCTTCGAAGCGAAATATTACTCCGCGACGATCCAGCTCTTCTTTAATTTTTTCAATCAGCATTGCATAGCCTCCGTGGATATACCAAATGCCGTGATACTGTTCGCTGAAGGAGACCAGGGAGTAAATACCGGGAGTAGTGGCAGGGTTTCCGCCAATGTAGAGCGTCTGCAGGGAATACGCGTCCCGGAGCCGGGGGTCTGTAAAGTAATCAGCCACCTGGGTTCTAACCGACTGATAAGCTTTCATCTGCCACAGGGAACGAATATTGGCTGCCGTGAAAAATTCCCGTTTACGCATAAATGAACGTGATAAAAAATCCCTTTCCCCCTGGAAGAAATTTTTCTTCATATCGCGCATGAATCTTTCAAAATTATCTTCTTCCCCCGGGAAAGCCCGGGCCATTTCTTCTTTCTGTTTTTCAGGGTCACTCCATTTATAAAATTCCGTGCCGTCGGCGAAAACCATACGGTATAATGGATCGATCCGCTCCATTTCAAGCACTTCCGGGTTCATGCCCGCTTCAGCTAATATCGCTTTAATTGTTTCGGGCAGCAGAACGATTGTCGGCCCCTCATCGACTTTAAATCCATCCTGCTCTACCCATTTAATCCTTCCGCCTGCTTCTTTATCCTTTTCCACTATCGTTACTTCTTCACCCGCCTGTGTCCTGTAAAGAGCTGTCACCAGTCCGCCGATCCCGCTTCCAACGATAATATTTTTCATTGCGCACGCTCCCTGGCATATTTGGCCGTCAGTGCCTGGGCAGTAATCCGGCCGGATACAATAATCGTCGGCAGACCGCTGCCCGGATGCGTACCTCCGCCCACCAGCCAGCAGTTTCTGACATCTTCGAACTTATTATGCGGCCGGAAATACATCATTTGATTTAAGCGGTGGGATAAATTGAACACAGCTCCTTCGTACACGTTACTGTCGATCTGCCAGTCTGTGGGTGTATAAATTTTTTCCACTTCAATATGATCCCGGAGCCCTTTAAACGGCGACCGGCTTTCCACCTGGTCAAGCACCAGGTCCCGAAAGCTGTCCTTGTTGGCCTCCCAGTCGATGCCGCTCTGGTTGTTTGGCACCGGGGCAAGCATATAAATTGGTGATTTCCCTGCAGGCGCGAGCGAGTCATCGGTAACAGCCGGATTATGAATATAGATCGACGGATCGTCTGATACAATCTTTTCATGAATCATTTCTTCCACATTTTTTTTATAATCATTGGAAAAAACGATAGAATGGTGGACCGCTTCGGGGTAAGTAGCGTCAACGCCGGCATAAAGCATAAACGCCGAGCAGGAATAGTCTTTATCAGCCACTTTTTCTTTTTTCCATTTCTTCAGCGGTTCATCGAACAATTCGGTAGCTGCGTAGGCGAAATCAGCATTCACCACCACTTCATCTGCTCCAAACACTTCCCCGTTTTCAAGCTCCACTCCCACGGCCTGCTGTTTTTTCGTGCGGATTCTTTTTACTGGCGTATTCAGGTAAAGATGTCCGCCGTCTTCTTCAAATGCTTTAGCCATTGCTTTTGGTATTTGGTTCAATCCCCCGGTAGGGTGCACAATCCCGTATTCATGCTCCATGTAGGAAAGGATGCTGAAAGCCCCCGGGCAGTCCCACGGGGACATTCCTAAATATTTGGACTGAAAGGTAAAAGAAAGCTTCAGCCGCTCATCGGAAAAATACTGGCTCAGCACGTCGTACACCGACTTGCCGAGCGCCAGGTGGGGAAGGGCTTTAAGCGTCCGGGGCTTCATATAGTCCAGGAGCGACCCGTGCTCATACTCAAGTACCGGCAGCAGCGCATCCCACCGCTTGCCCAGATCATGCATAAAGCGGTCATATCCCTTTTCATCGCCTGGAAACGAAGCAGCAATCCTTCGTTTCATTTCCTGCTTATCGGAAGTCGGCCGGAAGCTTGAATCTTCGAAAAATAACTCATACATCGGATCCAGATAGTTCCACGAAATATAGTGGGCCAGGTCCTTCCCGGTTGCTGAAAAAATCTCCTCAACGATATGAGGCATGCTTAAAAATGTCGGGCCTTTATCAAAGCGGTAACCGTCTACGTCTACATGGGAGGTGCGTCCGCCTACTTTATCGTCTTTTTCGAACACACTTACCTGAAACCCCTGACTTTGCAGCAGCATGGCAGCGGTAAGTCCTCCGGGGCCCGCCCCAATAACCGCAATTCTTGTCTCTCTCACTCCAAAAAGCCCCTCTCTGTCAAAACCTTATGTTCATGTCCAAAGTTTTATTCCCGTTTTTTTGCATTCTCAACCTGCCCAAACCCCCGGGAAAATAGACATTATAAAAGCATAAAAAAAAGACCTTTCCAAAAGAAAGGCCCCGTTCAGCTGCTTCTGCTGTATAATGCAAGCACCCGGTCCACCTGCGCCCCGTACATTTCTCCGAACACATTTAAATGGACAAGCAAATAGTATAATTGATAAAGAGGCATCCGTTCTTCAAATTCAGCTTCCACCGGCTGGATGGTTTCGTACGCTTCGTACGTCCGTTCCGAAAAGCCTCCAAACAGCCGGGTAAAGGCCAGGTCAAATTCGTAGTCTCCGTACCAGCAGGCAGGATCGATCAAATACGGACGTCCATGTTCTCCTGTGAGCCAATTGCCAGCCCAAAGGTCTCCGTGCAGTTTAACCGGCTGCCGGTCGTCAGGTATCCATTCTCCGAGATGGTCCAGAATATAGCGCAGGCGGCGGGACCGTTCCTCGGTCAATTTACCGAGGGATCTGGCGATTTCCATCTGCGGGCGCAGGCGGTGATCCCTTACAAAACGCACCCAGCTCGTTTCCCAGGAATTTTCCTGTGGCAGTTCTCCGATGAAGTTGTCTTCCTCAAGACCGAAATAATGCCCGGAGGACTGGTGGAGATTGGCCAGATCGATCCCAAGCCACTCATCAGTACGGCTGTCCCCGCTCCCCTGAATAATATCCATAATAATAAATTTCTTCGACCAGTGCAGTACGTCAGGCACATGCACCGCTTCCGATTCACGCAGGAATTCGAGTCCGCGTTTTTCCTGACGGAAAAAATCATATGGTGCCTCTTCATGCCATTTCAGGAAATAGGAGCGCCGGTTTGTATCCACCTGGTAGGCAGAGCTGATGCTTCCTCCGGAGAGACTTGCTATATTGGTTACTTCTGCCTGTGGATCCACGTACCGTATCGCTTTTTGAATATGCTCCATTATACATTCTCCTGCTCTCTAATCCATTGTAGTAAATGAAAGGTACTCGTATTAACCAGTTCAAACACGTGACCGAAATTATTATCGAAATAAGGATCAGGCACGTCTTCACTCCGGCGCTCAGGGTGAAAGTCCAGCAGTTTCCATACTCTTCCGTCTTTAGTGGAAACGTGAAAATCCTGAAGCATCTCAAGGTTCTGCTCATCCATAGCTACAATATAATCGGCTTCTTCTCCGGCATCCACCACCCGGGCCGTTCCCGGACCGGCAGAAACACCGTGCTGTTCGAGTACACCGATCGTTCCTTCGTGCGGGGATGAGCCTGCATGCCAATCACCGAGACCGGCTGAATCCACGCTGATTTTATTTTCCACTCCCGCTTCCTGCAGATGCTTTTGAAAAAGCGCTTCTGCCATTGGCGAACGGCAAATGTTTCCTAAACAGATGAATAACACCTTTACACTCATAGATTCTCTCCTTTACCCGTAGAGATGTATAATCATGCCTTTTATTTCCCCGGTCATATCGAGAAGGGAAAGGGGCTCCTGTTCCTGCTGCAGCATCTGGTCTGTCATTTCCACTAATTTTTTATCGATCTTTTCAATCAGCTGGTGGGTTTTGAGCCGGCCGTCGCTGCCAAATGACCTTTCTTCATACAGATTCAAACCGTGGTCCTTCAGTTCTGTAATAATTTCTCTTACAAGACGTTTATACTCTTTTAACTCCGGAATGGTCTGATGCTCCATCAAACGTCTGCCCTGCTGGTCGAGTTGTTCGATCATGATGCCCATCTGCCGGTTGAACGTTTTGGCCTGCTCCGTCTGCATCATTTCCGAAAACGGGTTCTTTTCGGCTTTTCTCTCCTTTACGTTAGGGAGCGGTGATTTAATATTTCCCTGAAGCCGCTGAATATCCACGCGTATATTTTCCTCCTTTACGCATTGTCTGCCGGCCCGGTTACAATAGCCGCCATAAACGCTGGTACTTTTACAAATTCCTTAATGAGCAGCCGTTCTTCTGTTGTGTGGATATTTTCATAGCCGACGCCCAGATTGATGGTAGGAATACCGTAGCCGGAAATTACATTGGCGTCGCTTCCGCCTCCGCTCTGTACAGTTTTCGGCTCCACGTCAAGCCGGTGGGCAGCCTGAACAGCACGCTGCACTACATTGTCTGATTCGGCCAGCACGTAACCTTCATACATTGGCTGTATGTCAATGGATGCCTCGGCCCCCATTTCTTCAGCTGCCTCCTCGAAAGCTTCCCGCATCGCAGCTACCTGCCTGCTCAGCTTATCCGGTTTAAAGGAGCGTGCTTCAGCAGAAATCACGACTTCATCA
This sequence comes from Marinococcus halotolerans DSM 16375, assembly GCF_000420725.1. Taxonomy (GTDB): domain Bacteria; phylum Bacillota; class Bacilli; order Bacillales; family Marinococcaceae; genus Marinococcus; species Marinococcus halotolerans. The sequence continues at coordinate 39,027 of NZ_ATVM01000008.1, forward strand.
CATACGACATTCGTCTGGGTCCCTCCGGCAAAGCTTCCGATATTGGCTGTTGTTTCTTCATCAATTCGCCCCAGCGGCATTTTGGTTACCGCTTTAGAGGCAACGCTGATGGCTGAAATACCTTTTTCCGGCTCCACCCCTGCGTGCGCTTTTTTACCGTAAATAGTCGCATGCATTTTCGTTTGATACGGTGCTGAAGTAACGAGCGTGCCTACTGGTCCGTCACTATCAAGCGCATAGCCCATATCGGCATGCACCAGCCCGGTATCAAGATGCTTTGCGCCCACGAGTCCGGACTCCTCCCCTACTGTAATGATAAACTGAATGTCTCCGTAGGGTTCATCTTCTTCCTGAAGCACTTTTACCATTTCAAGCATCGCCGCAATTCCTGCTTTATCGTCAGCACCAAGAATTGTTTCTCCCTTCGAAACGATATATTCATCCTGCACCTCAGGCTCAATGCCTTTTCCGGGTTCAACGGTATCCATGTGGGAGGTAAAATAAATCACCGGCTTTGCGCTGTCTGTGCCTTTCAGTGTACAGACCAGGTTCCCCGCCCCGTGGCCGGTCAGAGCTTTGGCGTTATCTTCTTTTGTTTCAAGCCCGAGTTCCTGGAATTTCCGTTTGATTATATCTGCAATTTTCGCTTCATGCTTCGTTTCCGAATCTATCTGCACAAGTTCAATAAATTCCTGTATTAAACGTTCCTGATTTGCCATCACTATTATAACTCCTTTGCGGGTTGCTTAGGTTTATTATATATTTTTTCGCCTGCTGTGTTATAATTTGAGCATTAGTTTCTATTGAAAGCGGGGGTTAGAATGCAGAAAGTCATTATTTACATTATGATCTTTGCGCTTGTCGGCAGCAGCCTGTTAATGGGCGGAGCGGTGATGTTTTAAATAAACGCCAATGCTTGTATGTATCGGATAAAGCAGAACTTACGGGTTTTCATACCCGCTCGTTCTGCTTTTTATTTATTTCTGCGTGCCATTTGTCTGTTTAATCGTTTGCCCGATATTGTATGGGTACGCTTCGGATCGGGCTTAAACATTTTTTTAATGAGCAGGTATTCTTCAATTTCATACAAAATATAAAACAGAGATGAACGTATTTCGAATTCATGTCTTGTTTTTGGCAGCTCCATCTGCTGGATTTCATGCTTCATTTCGTCAAGACGGTATAAAAAATAGCCGGCGGTATTGCCCGGGGAGACGGCGTCGCTTAGTTCATCCATATAATCAGCCATTTTATGGCCCTGGGGCACTGACTGATCAATCGAAGAGATAAACGGCAGGATGCTTTCGAGTACCGAAAACTGCTTTTCTCTCATGCGGAAGTAGTGGTAAAAGTAGTCATCATCCCGGAGGAAATGGTTGTCTATATCCCTTAGGGCTTTTCCTTTAGCCTCATCAATGATCTTGGCTGCCTCCGAAAATTCTGCCCCGTCCCAGATGTTATCGCCAAAACGAAGGTAGTTTGCATACTCCTCCCAGATTTTGCGAAAAGCGTCTTCAAGGCTTAACTGATCCTGAGCCAGGCTTTTTTCGCTGCTCGGCATATAAAGATTCATAATTAAAGCTACCCCAATGCCAATAAAAATAATCGCGAGCTCGTTTATCCAGATGCCCGCGCTCACCTGTTCTTCTGTATAAAGGTGAAGAACGATAACGCTGCTTGTGACGATACCCCGCGCAGCGTTCGCTGCTACACTGAGGGGAATGCTGAGCAGAAAAAGTGCAGCGATGGCCACCGGATTATAGCCTATCAGTTCAAAGAATACACTCGCGACCCCGAGCCCAATCACACAGGAAACGAGTCGTTCGATGCTGACAGTCAGGGATCCCCTTTTGGTCGTGGTAATACAAAGAATGGTAATGACGCCTGCTGATATGTAGTAATCGAGCTGCAGCAGCTGGGCAATGTATACGGATATAGCTGTGCCTACTGCTGTTTTCAGCGTCCGATATCCAATTCGGAATCTCCCCATCTAAAAAACCTCTCTGTTTGTTCATTCGTACTTATATTATATCGTAAACACCGGCAGAGGGAAACTGACTGGAGCTTTTCGGCCCTGTTCCCTCTGCTGTGATGGTTTCAGCCCAAAAGCCAAATAAAAAAGCAAAGGAATAGCTCCTTTGCTTACACATTTATTCATTGGTGCGCCTACCAGGACTCGAACCTGGAATGCGAGAACCGGAATCTCGAGTGATATCCCTTTCACCATAGGCGCTTTTGTCATATGTTTTAACAAGACAATGAATACTATACCAATGAACGAATATGAAAGTCAACCCATTTTTTAATTACGCTTCCTCGGAAGACCCTTCGAGCATTTTTTCAAACTGATCATTGATATCATCTTCACTGTATCCTGCTTCCTTCAGGCGTTTGGTGAAATGCTGGGAATACACTCTGGAACGTTCCTGCATCTTTCCGAACTTCTTGGACTCCTGCTTTTTTTTCGTCCGCTTCTCCCGGTCTTCTGCGTTGGACATGATGCTTTCGGTAATAAACAAGGCTTTCCACACCTGCTCCTCTTCGTAGCCGGAGGCGTTTGCATCAAGTTCATCGATGACGTTTTGGTAGTAATCGCGGAACTCGTCGTACGAAATTTCTTCGTCCATGTTTAAGTATTCCTTTATTTTTTCATAGTGCGTCTGAATCATTTGTCTCCGCCCTTTTCATTTATGTATTCCGAAACAGTATACCATGAATATAAAGCTGAGCGTCAAGGCACTCCCCTGTCTTTTCTTAATTTTGTAATTGACGTTTAAATCAAAAGCGGTGGGGGGAACAAACCTTAATAGATCTTACACGAAGAAAGAGGGATAGCATATGGCAGAAGTAACATTTAAAGCTAATGTAGGAGAACCACAGACGACGATCGCTTCCAACGGTAAAACACTTTGGTACAGCGTGACAAAGGAAGAGGGTCCTTCAACAAAAAGTAACGACTTCCGGGTTGGGTTTGAAACTTCCCAGGAATTTGAGCCGAAAACGAGCGAAATTGTATTTCCGGATGTTGACACCACTGTAGAGCAGGACGGCAATATTTATCATTTGGAAAAATAAATCCAATGGGTTCCTCCTTCAGGGAGGAACTCTTTTTTTAACAAAAAAAGCGCCCCGGAGGGCACTTTTTATTTTGTGCAGTATTGATCGAAAGCTTCTTCGAGTTTTTGAACAACCTGAATCGGCTCATGGCCTTCAATTTCATGACGTTCAACCATGCGTACCAGTTCTCCGTCCTTTAAAAGACCAAACGATGGAGACGATGGTGGAAATCCTGTGAAGTAAGAACGGGCCTGCTCAGTCGCTTCTTTATCCTGACCTGCGAATACGGTCACAAGACGGTCCGGCTTTGTATCATAATTCGTCATGTACGCTGCCGCCGGACGGGCAATGCCTCCAGCACAGCCACATACAGAGTTTACCATAACAAGCGTTGTGCCTTCCTTGTTCAATACTTCATCGACTTCTTCCGGGGTACGAAGAGACTGGTAGCCGGCTTCTTCGATTTCATCTCGGGAAGCTTGTACTATATCATTGACGTAAAAATCAAAATTCATTAAAATCCTTCCTTTCCTTCACCGAATACCTATATTGTAGCGGATAAGAACAGGGAATCACAAGTAAGAAGCTTGAAAAGTTATTCGTTCAAGGCTTTTTCAAGGTTATCGACATTCTGATTCATCAATGATACGTAGTCCTCGCCATTGGCAATCTCTTCTTCGCTGGCTGATTCGAGGTTATTTAGCGTATATACCTCTGCGCCGATTTCTTCCTGGAGAACATTTGTCGTGTCAGACGGGATGTTTTCCTCCACCATAATGGCGTTCAGGTCATTTTGTTCTGCTGTATCGATAATATCATTGATTTCCTGCGTGGAAGGTTCGTTTTGGGCATTCACGCCGTTAACGGCAATTTCCTCCAGCCCATATCGTTCTTCCCAGTATCCATAGGCTGCATGAGAAACGATAAATTGATTTTTACTGCTTTCATCTGCAAGGGTCTCGAACCGCTCATCCAGTTCATCGAGCTCCCCTGCCAGTTCTTCATAATTATTTTCGTAATCCTGCTCATTATCCGGATCCGCCTCAATCAGCTCGTCTCTAATCACTCCGGCTGCTTCCTTCGCCTGAACCGGGTCGATCCACACGTGAGGATCCGTTCCGCCGTGGTCGTGCTCTTCCTCGCTGTGGCCTTCTTCATCATGCTCAGCATGTTCTTCCTCAGATTCTCCTTCTTCATGCTCATGGGCTTCTTCTTGCCCTCCCGCAGCTTCTGCCACCCTGGCAATCTGCACGTCCTGATTGCCAATCGTGCTTTCCACTTCGTCAGCAAACCCTTCCATTCCGTTTCCGGTCATCACAAACATATCGCCCTCCGCAATGTTTGTTAGTGTCTGCGGCGTTGGGTCATATGTATGCGCATCCGACCCGGCCGGTACGACGTTTTCTACATTTACATGATCGCCGCCGATCTGTTTAGTAAAGTCCTCCCAGGCAAAAAGCGTGGTATACACTTCAAGCTTTTCCTCACTTTCGCTTCCCTGTTCTTCCTGGTTATCATCCGAACCGCAGGCGCTTAAAGAAACGAATGCTGCTCCGGCTGCCCCTAACATAAATAGTTTTTTCATCATTGCACCTCTTTATCGTAATGATTACGTTTTGTATGTACATTGATTTTAGCGCAAGGGGATCCATTTGTAAATAAGAATGATTCTTTTTTATACCTAAAAAAAGAGAGCTTCCTGGGGAAGCTTCTCTTAAATGTTTTCCGTTCCTTTATAATTTTCAAGCCGCTGCTTTAGGTCAGCTAAAAACCGTCCGCACAGCAGGCCGTCTAAAATACGGTGATCGAGAGACAGACACAGGTTAACCATATAGCGTATTGCTATCATATCCCCCTGCATGACTACCGGTCGTTTCACGATCGATTCCACAGAAAGAATGGCCGCCTGCGGATGATTAATAATCGGCATGGACTGCACCGAGCCGAATGAACCGGTGTTATTCACCGTGAACGTTCCGCTTCTCATTTCTTCTGCCTTAATGGTGCCCTGGCGGACTTTAGTCGCAAGAGACTGCATATCCCGGGCGAGACCGCGAATGTTTTTTTCGTCTGCCCGCTTGATGACCGGCACGTATAAAGCTTCCTCACTGGCTACAGCCATCGACAGGTTCACTTCCTTGCGCTGAATAATCCGGTCGCCGTCCCAGGTGGAATTAAGACTCGGAAACAGCTGCAGGGATTCGGAAACAGCTTTCATGAAAAATGGCAGGTACGTAAGCGAAAAGCCTTCTTTTTGTTTAAACTCGTCTTTTACGCTGTTCCTGTACGCCACCAGATCCGTCACGTCCACTTCAATCATCGTCCAGGCATGAGGGATTTCCTGCTTACTTTTCACCATATTGTCTGCAATTGCTTTTCTTGCCCCGGTTACCGGAATAATGGTGTCGCCTTCACGCTCCTCCTGATTTTCAGAAGGCTTTGTTGAATAGATTGGAAACGGCGAAGGTGCAGCTTCCTCCTGCTTGGTTTTTTCTGCGCCTTCCCGGATCGCTTTTTCAACATCTTTTTTCGTGATACGCCCCTGTCTGCCGGATCCTTCGATATCGTCAAGATTCAGGCCGTTTTCCTGGGCGAGCCGCCATACAACCGGCGAATACCTTTTTTTCATCGACTTATCTTCTTCCCCATCTGTTTGTGCCGGGGCCGTTTGCTCCGTTTCTGCCGAAGGCTTTTCAGCCTTTTTTGTCTCGGCCGGCTCTGCTTCTTCTGTTTCCATATAGCAGATGAGCGTACCCACAGCCACTGTTTCGTTTTCTTCAGCAACGAGCTCGCTGATTTCGCCTGTATACGAGCTGGGAATTTCTGCACTCACTTTATCTGACAGCACTTCTGCGATCGGGTCATATTTTTTTACTTTATCGCCCGGTTTTACAAGCCACTGGGACAGCGTGCCTTCGGTGACACTTTCCCCTAGCTGCGGCATTGTTACTTCTTTGCGCATCCTTGATACCCTCCTAAAATTCCGCCAAATCTCGTATCGCTTTCGTGATTTTATCCGTATTCATTAAAAATTCTTTTTCGAGTGTCGGAGCGTAAGGCATGGCCGGCACATCGGGAGCTGCCAGTCTCCGGACCGGGGCATCGAGGTCAAACAAATTGTGTTCGGAAATGATAGCCGACACTTCACTCATGATGCTTCCTTCGAGGTTATCCTCGGTGACAAGCAGCACCTTTCCTGTTTTCGCTGCGGCTTCTTTGACTGCTTTCTGGTCGACTGGATAGACGGTTCTCAGATCCATCAAATGCACATCAATGCCTTCCGCGGCAAGTGTATCGGCGGCCTGGTTGGCCAGATGCACACACAGCCCGTATGTAATTACGGTGACATCCGTGCCTTCCCGTTTGACTGCCGCTTTCCCGATCGGCACAGTGTAGTCCTCTTCCGGTACTTCGTCTTTGAGCATCCGGTACGCACGCTTATGCTCAAAAAATAACACCGGGTCGTTATCCCGGATCGAAGCCTTCAGCAGTCCTTTCGCATCATAGGGCGTGGACGGAATAACTACTTTCAGTCCCGGCGTGTTTGCAAACAGCGCCTCCACCGACTGCGAATGATACAGAGCACCGTGTACCCCGCCCCCAAACGGCGCCCGGATCGTAATTGGGCAGTACCAGTCATTGTTGGAGCGGTAACGGATTTTCGCTGCTTCTGACACGATCTGGTTCACTGCAGGCATAATAAAGTCCGCAAACTGCATTTCCGCTACCGGGCGGAGGCCGTACATCGCAGCTCCTATGCCTACCCCGGCGATCGCTGATTCAGACAGCGGTGTGTCAATGACGCGTTCGTCGCCGTATGTGCTGTGCAGTTCTTCGGTCGCACGGAACACCCCGCCCTTCAGGCCGACATCCTCGCCCAGAACGAATACATTTTCATCACGCGCCATTTCTTCTTTCATCGCTGTATTGATTGCCTGAATATAAGACATGACTGCCATATTAGTTCCCTTCTTCCTCGTAAACATACTGTCCAAGTGTTTCTACAGCCGGGTATTCCGCTGCTTCAGCGGCATCCGTTGCGGCATCCACTTCCTCGCGGATCCGCTGCTCCATCGCCTGTTCCTTTTCTTCGGTAAGTATCCCTTCACTTCTCAGGTAATCCGCAAAAGCCACGACGGCGTCCGTCTGCTTTTCTTCATCCATTTCTTCGACGCTCCGGTACAGTTTATCGTTATCATCGCTTGAATGCGGTGTAAGTCTTGCCACCAGTGCTTCAACAAGACTTGGGCCTTTGCCTTCCCGTGCCCGGTCCACCGCTTCTTTCACAGCCTGATACACCTCAAACGGCCGTGTGCCCTCCACGGTGACCCCCGGCATACCGTATCCCTTTGCGCGGTCAGCAACATGCTCGCAGGCGAGCTGTTTGCTTAGAGGTACGCTAATAGCGTATTTGTTGTTTTCACAGAAAAACACGACTGGAAGATCGTGGACGCCGGCAAAGTTCATGCCTTCATGAAAGTCTCCCTGGTTGGAGGAACCCTCACCAAACGTAACCATCGTAACAAAATCCTTATTTTTCATTTTAGCTGCAAGTCCAAACCCGGCCGCATGGGGAATCTGCGTGGTAACCGGAGAGGACTGGGTCACGATGCGGTTTTTTCGCTGGCCGAAATGGCCCGGCATCTGTCTGGATTCAGAGTTTGGATCCCCCTGCTTGGCAAACGCCGCAAGCATTAAATCCTTCGCGGTCATTCCAAATGCCATTACAAGACCAAAATCACGGTAATACGGCAGCAGGTAGTCCTTATCGCGGTCAAGCGCCATAGCTGCAGCTGCCTGCGCAGCTTCCTGGCCCTGGCAGGAGACAACAAACGAAATTTTGCCGGCACGGTTCAACAGCCACATCCGTTCATCAAGACGCCTCGCCTGCAGCATAATCTCATACATTGTGAGCGCTTCTTCGTCGCTCAAGCCTACTTCCCGGTGAGTACTGTATTCTTGAATCATATTCGTTCCTCCTCGTTATTTCACCCGTGGTGAATAGCTTTTCCGTCTACTGCCAGGGCACCTTCAGCATAAATTTCCGCCAGTGTTGGATGCGCGTGCACGGCTCCCTGTATTTCAAGATGCGAGGCATTCATATAGACAGCAAGTGCTCCTTCGTTAATCAATTCGGTCGCTTTTTTTCCGACAATGTGAACGCCGAGCACGTCTTCAGTGTCTTTATCCACAATCATTTTCATAAACCCTTCCGGATCGTTTTCCACCAGGGCCTTGCCTATCGCCTGAAAAGGCACGGTGCTTGTTTTGATATCCAGGCCGGCGTCAGTGGCCTCATGCTCTGTCCAGCCTACCGAAGCCATTTCCGGATCCGAGTAGACGCAGGAAGGAACGTTTTTATAGTCGAGAGGCTCCGGGTGACTGCCAAGCATATGCTCTACAGCAATGATGCCTTCACGTGAAGCCACGTGAGCCAGCTGCATACCGCCGATGACGTCGCCGATAGCGTACAGATGAGATTCCTTCGTCTGGTACATGCCCGATGTCTGGATAAAGCTGTTCTCTACTTCGACTTCCGTGTTGTGAAGCCCCAGGTCACCTGTATTGCCGGTTCTTCCTACAGCGACGAGCATTTTTTCAGCCGCCAGTGCCTCTTCGGACGTTGTACGGACCGTTATTTCCCCGTTTTTCGTAAGTGAAGAAGGGTCGAGCTGTGTATTTGTAAAAATACGGACGCCTTTTCGTTTCAGGCGTTTTTCCGCTTCTTTCGATACGGCGTGGTCCATCATCGGGAGCAGACGGTCGCCGAGCTCCACCATTTGTACCTCGACGCCGAAATCCTGAAGCATTGAAGCCCATTCCACACCGATGACTCCTCCGCCGACAATTACAATCGACGAAGGTAGCTGTTCTGCTTCAAGCAGTTCTTCGGAGGATAAAATATATTCACCGTCAATATCGAATCCCGGCACAGTCGCCGGACGGGAACCGGTGGCGAGCATTATCTGTTTGGGCTGCAGCATAATATTTTCCCCTTCGGTGTCTGTTTCCACAGAAATGGTGCTTGCCGTTGGTGAAAAAATGGAAGCCCCGAGGATGCGCCCATGCCCGTAATATACATCCACCTGATGCCTTGCGAGCAGCTGCTGAACCCCTTTATGTAATTGTTGGACCGTCTGGTTCTTTTTTTCCCGGACCTTTCCGAACTGCAGGCTTACATTATCTGCTTCAACACCGTAGGCCGCACTTTCCTTCACCATTTTATATACCTCTGCACTTTTTAAATACGATTTGCTTGGAATGCATCCACGGTGCAGGCAGGTGCCGCCGATGTCACGTGCTTCTACGACAGCCGTCGATAGTCCTCTTTTCGCTGCATGCACAGCGGCCACATATCCGCCGGTACCAGCTCCTAATATGACCAGGTCATATTCTTTAGCCATAAAAATTCCTCCTGCGGGCTTTCACCCGGGATTTTATTTATTCATCTCTACTTTATTTTAATGGAATTTTCCGTTACATCATAGCACGAAAATAGATCTGGTGAAGAGAAGTTTTAATATTTGGAGATTATTATAGCATATCCCTTCGCTCGTCGACCTCGGTGCTAAAATAAAAAAGCAGCGCTCAGGCTGCTTTACCGGTTCGTTAAAATATGCCGTGAGTGGGGCAGAAACTGTTTTCTTGAACGCTTGATGGATTCAATGCGCTCTTCGGCCAGCCGATTTGCAGCCTGGAACGATGGGATACCGTCGCGTCTCGCAATTTCAAATACACGGACAATATTATCGTAAATACCGTCGACTTTCTTCAGGGCCCGCTCGCGGTCGTACCCGTACAGCTCGTCGGCGATGTTAATGACGCCGCCTGCATTGATAATGTAATCCGGTGCGTAAACAATGCCCCGCTCCTCTAAACGGATGCCGTCTTCTTCCGTCTGCAGCTGATTGTTCGCTGCTCCGGCTACGACTTTTGCCGGCAGACGGGCAATGGTTTGTTCGTTCAATCCGCCTCCAAGCGCACAAGGACTGAAAATGTCACACGGTACATCATAAATTTCCTCTGGGGCCGCCGTTTTTGCTCCGTAGGCCTGAACGGCACGCTCCACCGAAGCTTCCCGAATATCCGTTACAATTAATGAGGCTCCTTCTTCATGAAGAAATCTGCACATTTCAAATGAAACATGGCCCACGCCCTGAACCGCAATTGTTCTGCCGGCAAGGTCATCGGTACCGAAGGCTTCCTTTGCCGCTGCTTTCATGCCCTGATACACGCCCCGGGCGGTGACTGGTGAAGGATTCCCGCTCGATCCGGAAGCAGCAGACAGTGAAATACCAGTTACAAAATTAGTTTCTTCATGGATAATATCCATATCATGCTCTGTCGTGCCAACATCTTCTGCCGTAATATAGCGCCCGGCAAGACCCTCAATGTAACGACCGAAAGCACGAAACATTTCTTCATTCTTATCTGTACGCGCGTCTCCCATAATCACAGCTTTTCCCCCGCCAAGATTCAGGCCGGCTGCTGCATTTTTATAGGTCATCCCTTTGGCGAGGCGCAGCACATCCTCAAACGCTGCTTCTTCGTTTTCATACGTCCACATTCTTGTACCACCCAGAGCCGGTCCGAGTGTTGTATCGTGTATAGCAATAATTGCTTTTAACCCTGAGTTCCGGTCCTGACAGACCACTACCTGCTCATAATCGTGCAGCTCCATACGTTCAAACAATTCCATTTTTCGTTCTCCTTTTTATATAAACTCATATTTATATCTGCTCTGTGCGCAGCCGATCGGCTACTACCGCGATAAATTCACTGTTTGAAGGCTTATAGGGCAAGGACCCGTCCTGGCTCCAGCCGAACAGATCGGAAATCGCCTGCGTATGCCCGCGGTCCCATGCTACAACTATGGCATGCCTTAACGCCCGTTCGACCCGGCTTGGCGTCGTCTGAAATTTCCGGGCAATTTCAGGGTACAGCTGCTTGGTGACTGCGTTAATCATCTGCATGTCCTCTACTACGAGTTTCACTGCTTCCTGCATATATACATAGCCTTTAATATGCGAAGGGATGCCGACATATTGAATAATGTCTTTAATAAGCTCTTCCAACGACTGACGGCCAGCAGCTTTTTTTGGCTCATCTTCAGTCAGCACCTGGGAATTTAGGCTTTCTCTGTGCACGTCCCGGATATTTGCCATTAGCGCTTCCATATCAAATGGCTTTAAAACGTAGTAGGCAGCTCCAAGCTCCACCGCTTTTTTCGTTACATCCTCCTGGCCGAATGCAGTTAACATAATAACTTTCGTGTTAACAGTATGTTTATTTTTCAGTGCCGTTAATACAGAAAGACCGTCCCGGTGCGGCATAATAATATCAAGGAGTAAGACTTCCGGCTGTTCCTGTGCCACCACCTCGAGCGCTTCTTCCCCGTTATGGGCCGTACCTGCTATTTTCATGTCCTCCTGTTCTTCTATATGTTCGATTAGTACTTCGACGAGTTCCTTGTTATCGTCGGCCACCACAACCCGTATCATTTCTTTCCACTCCTTTTCCCTCTCGATATTATTTTACCATAGCGTGTCGCATAGAAAAAGACAACTTCGGCAGTTGTCTTTTTCGGGTGGACATATTCTATTGGGGCTATACATTGCTTTTTGCTTTCTCGGCCATTTCTAACAGTTCAGTCGCATTTTCTCTTGTCAGGGCCGTCACTTCAACTCCGGAAATCATCCGGGCGATTTCATCGATCTTATAGTCCGCCGTTAACGGTGTGACAATTGTCTGGACTCTTTCTTCTTTTTCTTCTTTTTGAATATACAAATGACTGTCTGCCATCGCAGCGACCTGAGGCAGATGGGTGATGCAAAGCACCTGGGAGCCTCTGGACACCAGATGGATTTTTTCCGCAATTGCCTGGGCCACCCGGCCGCTTACCCCTGTATCAACCTCGTCAAAAATCAGGGAAGTAACGTGCTGGAAGCCGGAAAGAATCGTTTTCAATGCCAGCATGATTCTGGAAATTTCGCCGCCGGAAGCTACTTTTGTGAGCGGCTTTAATGGCTCTCCGGCATTGGCTGAAATAAGAAACTCGATCTTGTCCGCTCCCTTTTCATTGAATACCCACGTCTCCCCCTCAGGTGTCTGATAGGTTTTCCCACGGCTGAGAGGTGAGATCTGCACTTCCATTGTCGCCTTCTCCATGTACAGCGCCTGAAGCTCCCGCTGTACACTTCCGGCAAGCGAGTGGCCGGCCTGCCGGCGCAAATCAGTTAATGTTTTAGCCTCGGCAATCAGCTCTTGTGCTGCCTGGGAAAGCGCCTGCTCATATTCGGCGATTCGCTCTTCTTTATTGGCAAGTGAATCGATTTCCTCTTCAATTTTGGAGGCGTATACTAAAATTTCTTCTACGGAATCGCCGTATTTTCTTTTCAATTTATTCAACTCATCGAGCCGGTTCTCCACTTCGTTTAACCTCTCCGGATCAAACGCCATGGAATCAGCTTTATCCCGGAGCGTAAACGTTGCCTCCTCCATCATGTAATAAGCTGAACTGATTGACTCCGAAAGCTCTCCGAGATCAGTATCGATTTCGGCGGCTTCCTCTGTGCTTGATACGGCCATGCCTGCCCAGTCAAGGGCCTTCCCTTCGCCGTACAGGTGATCATAGGCCCCGCGGATGGCCTCAAACAGCTTTTCGCTATTAGCAAGGATGTGGCGTTCCTTTTCCAGATCTTCGTCTTCTCCCGGCTGCAGGCCGGCGGCTTCTATTTCCTGAAGCTGGTATTGAATAAAATCCAGCCGGTTTGCCGTTTCCTGATCGCTTTCCTTCAGCTGCTTTAATTTCGACTGCAGCTGTCCAAAACGGTGGTAGCGCTTTTGATAGTCTTCGAGGGCTTCTTCAAGCTCCGTTTTCCCGAACCGGTCGAGCATCTGTTGATGACGCTCAGCATGCATCAGGTCCTGATGCTCGTGCTGGCCGTGGATATCTACGAGGCTGTGGCCCGTTTCCCTCAGTACAGCAAGCGTTACTAATTTGCCGTTGATGCGGCAGATGCTTTTACCCTGATGCGTAATATCCCGGCGCAGAACAACCATATCGTCTTCAATATCAATACCTGCGTCCTCTAATTTTTCAACTGCGGGGTGGTTATCCTCCAGGCGGAACAGCCCTTCCATTTCCGCCCGTTTTTCTCCGTGGCGTACATATTCAGCCGATCCCCTTCCACCGATAAGCAGGCCGATCGCATCAATGATGATGGATTTCCCGGCGCCCGTTTCACCGCTTAATACTGTTAATCCATTTTCAAATGAAACGGTTAACTCTTCGATAATGGCAAAATTCTTGATGGAAATTTCTTCAAGCATTTCTGTACCCCATTTCCAATTAGCATTAAAGCATTTCTAAAAATCGGTTTACAATCTCCGGCGAATGTTCCTTCTGCTTACAGATAATGAGAATTGTGTCATCCCCGCAAATGGTGCCCATAATATTTTCCCAGTCCAGATTATCAATCAGGGCCCCTACAGCATTGGCGTTGCCCGGCAGTGTTTTCATGACAATTAAATTCTCCGAATGATCAATGCCGACAAAGCTGTCCACGAGTGCCCGTTTTAATTTCTGCATAGGATTGAAGCGTTGATCGGCAGGCAGGCTGTATTTGTATCTACCGTCGATCATCGGCACCTTTACAAGGTGAAGCTCTTTAATATCCCGCGACACCGTCGCCTGGGTCACGTTGTAGCCATCTCCCCGGAGTCTTGCTACTAAATCATCCTGCGTTTCTATGTCTGAATTTGAAATTAATTCCCTTATTTTTATGTGCCTCTGTCCCTTATTCATCCCGAAACCTCCCGTGCAAAACTACTTTCATCATAACTATTTCATTATAATTATACAAGTTTATGAGTAAATAGCATGCCATGATTTAGAAATTCTTTTAAAATCATAGTTCAAATAAAAAACGCCGACAGGTATCGGCGTTTACGAAGGTTCCAATTTTTTCTTGAATGACTCGTGTGCTTCCCGGACGACAGCCTCTATTCGCTCTTCCCCGGGCCGAGACGATTTATCGCTTAATACCGAGCCATAGAGCAGGTATTCAATATTGCCGTCTCCCCCGGTAATCGGGGAAAAATCGAGCGCTTCCGGTGCTAAACCAAAGCCTTCGGCGGACTGGATTGTTTTTGTCAGTACTTCCCTGTGCACCGATGGGTCCCTGACGATACCTTTTCTGCCCACCTTTTCCCGTCCCGCTTCAAACTGTGGCTTGATAAGTACGCAAAAGCCGGCGCCTTCGTCCAGCACCTGCGGCATCACAGGGAAAAGCTTGTCCAGGGAAATAAAGGATACATCAGCGATCAAAAGCCCAGGTACTCCCCGAGTCAGACGACTTTTATCGAGGTACCTGAAGTTCACTCTTTCCATCACTTCTACTCTGGGATCCTGGCGCAGCTTCCAGGCGAGCTGATTGTAGCCAACATCCAAAGCATATACCATAGAAGCTCCGTTCTGCAGCGCACAATCAGTGAAGCCTCCGGTCGAAGCCCCAACATCAAGCACCACGGCGTCCTGCAGCTTCAGCTGAAACGATTGAATGGCTTTTTCCAGTTTTAATCCGCCCCGGCTGACGTAGGGCATCTGTTTGCCTTTCAGACGCAAAGCTGCCTCATCACTGATTTTTGTCCCGGGTTTGTCCACCACTTCATCATCTGCCAGTACGAGGCCTGCCATAATTGCCCGTTTAGCTTTTTCCCGGGAATCAAACAGGCCCTTCTGCACTACCAGTGTATCAATTCGTTCTTTATTCATCCGCGGATGTTTGTTCTTTCTTTACTGGTCATCGCCGTCACTTTTTCCACTACTTTCTCTGGAGTGAGACCCAGTTCTTCATACAGCTCCGGTACGCTTCCGTGCTCGACATAGTAGTCAGCAATGCCCATCCGGCGGACTGGAAGCGAGTCATGCTCATGGTCGGCCATATACTCAAGCACTGCGCTTCCAAAGCTTCCCTTTAGTGCTGCTTCTTCCACTGTCAGTACCGGTTTGCCTTCTTCAGCTAATTCTTCGAGCATTGCTTCGTCAAGAGGCTTGGCTGAACGGGCGTTAACGATACGGACACTGGTTCCCTGTCCGCTTAACTCGGCAGCTGCCTCCTCTACGATCGGAAGCATTGTTCCAAACGAGAGGATCGTACAGTCTGTGCCTTCCCGGACGATTTCCCATTTGCCGTAAGGAATCATTTGAAACTCTTCGTCCATCTCTACTCCCAATCCGTTACCACGCGGATAGCGGACGGCTGTCGGGCCGTCGTCGTTATGGAAGGCTGAATACAGCATGTGCTGCAGTTCATTTTCATCCTTTGGCATCAGTATTTTCATATTTGGCAGGTGCCGCAGGTATGCAATATCAAACACACCCTGGTGCGTCTCCCCGTCAGCACCGACAAGGCCTGCACGGTCGATCCCAAAGAGCACATTCAGATTCTGACGGCAGACATCATGCACAAGCTGATCGTAGCCCCGCTGCAAAAACGTGGAGTACACCCCAAATACCGGCTTCATTCCCTGCGTCGCAAGCGCGCCGGACATTGTTGTAGCGTGCTGTTCGGCGATACCTACGTCAAACATGCGATCCGGGAATTTATCTGCAAACGCGTCGAGCTTCGTACCGCCGGCCATAGCAGCAGTCACAGCCACAAGGCGGGAATCCATCTCTGCTATTTTTTGCAGGGTATTGCTGAATACGGCACTGTAGGCAGGCGCAGCTGCCGGTTTTTTGATCACTTCACCGGATTCAATCTTATATGGCCCCAGTCCGTGCCAGGTTCCTTTTGCATCGTTTTCCGCCGGCGTGTAGCCTTTGCCTTTTTTGGACAGTACATGCACAATCACCGGTCCATTAGTATCTCTGGCATATTTAATATTAGCATGGAGGTCATCGAGATCATGACCATCTACTGGACCAAGATACGTAAACCCAAGCTCCTCAAAAAACATACCGGACAGAACCATCTGCTTCATGCTGTCTTTCATCCGGTCGGCATAGGAAGCAAGCTTCGAGCCAAAGGCAGGGATTCTGCGCAGCATATGATCTACGTCTTCTTTCGTCCTGCGGTAAGTACCCGCTGTGCGAATGCGGCCGAGCATACTGTGAAGGGCCCCTACATTCGGAGAAATCGACATCTCATTGTCATTTAAAATAATGGTAACGTCCGTCTGCTCATGACCGATATGGTTAAGTGCTTCGAGAGCCATGCCGCCGGTAAGAGCACCGTCGCCAATGATAGCCGCCACTTTGGCATCCTCGCCCTTCAGCTGATTTGCAAGCGCCATTCCTTCTGCTGCAGACAGCGACGTTGAGCTGTGGCCGGTTTCCCATACGTCGTGTTCACTTTCTGAGCGTTTAGGGAAGCCGCAAAGCCCCTGGTACTGGCGCAGCGAATCAAAGCGATCCGCACGCCCGGTTAAGATTTTATGCACGTATGACTGGTGCCCGACGTCCCAGATGAGTTTATCTTTGGGCGTGTTGTACAGCTGATGCAGGGTGAGCGTTAATTCCACTACTCCGAGATTGGGACCGAGATGGCCTCCGGTAACGGATAATTTTTCAATCAGAAAAGCCCGTATATCTTCACCTAGTGCTTTTAGCTCTTTATCGTTGTACTGCTTCATGAATCCAGGGTCTTGGATAGTTTCCAGGTTCATTTAAATCCCCCTACCTGCTATGTTTTTCTGTTGATGATTTCCATCTTCTTTTCTTTGGAATCAGCTTAATTTTTAACTTATTTTCAATAAAATACAAGATTCTTCCTACCTGAAAAACAATATTGTTCGCATAAGTAATCGCAAATGTTTTCCCAAGTGCTTTTCCGCTGACTGTGAGCGCTGCCACAACAGCTGTGAATATAGTGCTCAGAATCAGCTGGCCGTTAGAGCTGTTATTTGTACCAATCGTCATACCAAGCTGTACGACAACGGCCGAGCTGGCCGTCCCGCTTACAACCCCGCTGATGTCACCGATTACATCGGCACAGAAGTTTGCCACCCGGTCGGCGTTGCGTTGAATAAATACACTGTGGGACGCACCGGGAACTTTTTTAGCAGCCATTGCATTGAATGGTCTCGGCTTTGCCGCTGTAGCAGCTACGCCGATCACGTCAAAGATTACACCGGTAAATACGATGATCAGCACGACGACCATGCCAATCGCCCAGCCAACTCCAGAAAGCACTGCTGTCGAGACTACTGAAAAGATTGCTGCAAGTATCAGGGTGACAAACCCAATTAACGTACTCCACCGGAGCGATTTTCTCCATAAACTATTCATGCTCGCTTATCACCAAATTCTTTGTTTTTATCATAACGTACATCTTATTCTTTTAATATCATTTTATGCTCTGGCCTGATTGTTTATACCCTAAATAACATACATTCAAGCTTTTTTCCTTTCTTTGCCGCTAAACACTCACGTAAAAGAAAAAAGCGCCTGCCAGCGCTTCTTCAACTACTTATGTATAAAGTTGAATGGTCGCCCGGAGCGTAAACCTTGTGGCTTAGGTCCAGTAGGATTTCCCACCAGGCAGCCAATTCGTCGCCGAATCGGTGGTTTCCCTTTAATGCCTGATGAACGCCGTCACCGGCAGTTCGACTGAATTACCACTTAGACCACACTGCAATCCACTCCGGACGTGCGTCAAACAGCCTAGGAGTTTTCCCCGGCAGTTCCGTGCCACTTTCTTATCCTCTTTTGCAGAACAGGTTTCAGTTGTTGGGTCCCATACCAGTTGGCCGACCGGTATGATACCAATTGAACAACTTCCCCACTGTTCCACTCAAGGCAGGCTACGCTGTTGAAAGGCCTTCCCTTGGCCTTTGCAACAGGTCTTACCGCAGCATGCATCCGGGACGGTATCCGTCTTCCAGGATGACCCGGATGCATCACCGCAGCCTCCACGGCGAAAGGGTTCGCGCCCACATGCCATTGTGGATCGCCCTTACGCCTTAACTCCCAGCACCGACCCAGGGCTGGGCGCCGCAAGCCGACGCCAGGAACTTCATCGATGTGCCCTTCAGCGGATTTTTAGGCCCGCCTTCGAAAATGGAGAACCGACTAGGATACTGCACCATTCAACTTTTCAAAATTATTTTAGCATGGTTTGCCTGTTCTGAAAACTAATTCGTTCTGTTTTAGTGGTTACGCTGTCCAATATATTGGAGAAACGCTGTTAAAAGGGATGTTTCTACCGTCATGCGATCCAACACCATTTCCGCCTGCGCAATATGATGGGAAAGTTTCTCTTTTGCCCCTTCGAGCGTCAGCAGTTTTGGGTATGTGCTTTTTTCTTTCGTTTCATCGCTTCCGGAGGACTTCCCCATTTCCTCGAGAGATCCTTCGACATCCAGAATGTCATCCTTGATTTGAAAAACGAGACCGAGTTCCCGGCCAAACGCGCGCCAATTTTTCACCTCTTCGTCTGCGGCCTCTGCTATTAATGAACCGGAGACCACGGCAAAGGTCAAAAGATCACCTGTTTTATGATGATGAATGTATTCGAGCTCCTCCAGGGTAAGGGACTGCTTCTCCCCTTCAAGGTCAGCCATCTGACCGCCGACCATGCCTTCGCTTCCGGAAGCCACAGCCAGCTCCTGCACCAGCTGCAGTCTGGCGCCGGCAGATGCCGGCCGGCCCGCTTCCGCTATCCAGGAAAAGGCTGTCGTCTGCAGGGCGTCCCCCGCTAAGATGGCAGCGGCCTCTCCGAATTTTTTATGGTTCGTCGGCTGGCCCCGGCGCCAGTCGTCATCGTCCATCGACGGCAGATCATCGTGCACGAGCGAATACGTATGAATCAGCTCCACTGCTGAAGCGGCCGGAAGATCTTCTTCTTCCACTGGGCGGTAGCATTGAAGCACAGCCAGTGAAAGCAGCGGCCGCACGCGTTTTCCTCCTGCCTCGAGAGAATACAGCATCGCATCTTTCAGCGTCTCCGGCGTTTTTAACGCACGTACCCGGTCAGTCAAAGCGCGGTCGACAGAAGGGCGGTATGTATCGAAAAAACGTTGGAGGTCCTCACTCATTCGCCCGGTTCCTCGCTGTCAAGCGGCGTTACCTCTCCGTTCTCATCCACAATTTCGTCCATTTGTTTCTCAACCTTCTGCAGCTTTTCGTGGCACGTGTTGGAAAGTGTCATGCCCTCCTGATACATCGTGATCGCTTTTTCTAAAGGTACTTCGCCTTCCTCAAGCCGTTCTACGATCTGTTCAAGCTTCTCCATCGCCTGTTCAAATGATTGTTCTTGTTCTGCCAAGATTACCGCTCCTTTTCTGGACGGGAAAGTGCCTCAAAGCCATCCTCCCCCTTTTCTTTAACTTCACATCGCAGGTATCCATCCGTCATATACATTCGCACGCTGCTTCCTTCGCCTGCCTGGGCAATCGAAGACAGCACCTTGTCATTTTCGTCGTAAGCAACATTGTACCCGCGCTGTAAAATGGCCAGCGGGTTCAGTAGTTCAAGCGCCTGCAGCGACTTTGTAAAAGTAGCTTTTTTCCGCTCCACCTGCTGGTTCATCGCTTTTTGCAGCCGTGCCCGTTTCTCGTGCATCCTCTGGCGTTCAAGTTCGATTAAGCGCTCGGGGTGCTGGCGCATCAGCCGCTTTTCTGTTTCTTCAAGCTTCTGCCTGCTTGTTTTCACTGTCTGCAGCGCCTGCTTTTCGAGCCGTTCCATCATCCGGTCAAGATCCTGTTCTTTTTGCTCAAACAGGCGGGCCGGGTATTTAAATGCATACGAACGACGGAGCTTGGCAAGCCGGGTGCGCTGCTCCTGAACTTTATAATGCATCTGCCGGTGCAGCCGGTTCTGCAGCTGGCGGATTTTTTCTTCGAGTTCGCTGATCATCGGGACAGCTATTTCGGCAGCCGCTGTCGGGGTCGCAGCCCGTACATCTGCCGTAAAGTCGGCAATCGTAACATCTGTTTCGTGTCCAACAGCGGAAATAACCGGCACGCTTACGTTCCGGATGGCCCGTGCGACCACTTCTTCATTAAACGCCCACAGGTCTTCGATAGAGCCGCCTCCGCGCCCAACGATGACTACATCTGCGCTGTTCATTTTTTCAACTCTCTCAAGCGCCCGGGTGATTGATCCCGGGGCCTGCTCCCCCTGCACCAGCACCGGGAAGAGCGTGATTTTCACCGGCGGGAAGCGCCGCTTCAGCGTAGAGACGATGTCCCGTATGGCTGCACCGGTCGGCGACGTAATGACGACAATGTGTCTTGGGATGGGAGGGAGGGCGCGCTTGCGCTCCGCTGCGAACAGCCCCTCTGTCTCCAGCTGTTTTTTCAGCTGTTCAAAGCGTACGTACAGCTGTCCGATACCATCCGGCTCCATCGCGTTCACATACATCTGGTACTGTCCGAAAGGCTCATACACAGAAACGCTGCCTGTGACGAGCACCTTCATGCCATTTTCCGGCATAAAGGAAAGATTTTTGTTTTTGCCGGCAAACATTACTGCCGATATTCTCGCCTGCTCGTCCTTCAGCGTGAAATACATATGGCCCCTGCTGTGCTTTTTAAAGTTCGAGATTTCTCCGCGGAGCCATACCTTCTGCAGCCCCGGGTTCTGTTCGATAGAGCGCTTGATGGCCCCTGTCAGCTGGGAAACGGAGAGCCATTTATCCGCAGGTGACTGCATGACGACTACGCCTCCTGCCGGTGAAAACGTTTAGCGGACTGCAGCGTGTTGTAAAGAAGCATCGTAATCGTCATCGGACCGACGCCTCCCGGCACCGGCGTAAGGTACGAGGCTTTCTCGCTCACTTCGTCGAAATCAACGTCTCCGCATAGCTTGCCGTCATCCTTGCGATTCATCCCGACGTCTATCACGACGGCTCCCGGCTTAATATCTTTTCCTTTTACGAACTCCTGCTTTCCGATCGCCGCAATCAAAATATCCGCCGACTGCATATACGACTCCAGGTCCTTTGTGCGCGAATGGCAGTGGGTAACCGTAGCGTTTTGATTTAAAAGCAGCTGGCCCATCGGTTTACCGACAATGTTGCTTCTTCCAAGGACAACGGCATGCTTGCCTTCAATTGAAACCCCGACGTATTCAAGCATTTTAATAATGCCGTACGGCGTACACGGGAGAAATGCTTCCTGACCGGTCATCATCCGGCCAATGTTAATAGGGTGGAAGCCGTCCACATCTTTATCCGGCGAAATAGTTTCAATTACTTTTTTATCTGAAATGTGATCCGGCAGCGGCAGCTGCACAAGAATCCCGTGAATATCTTCATTGTGATTATAGTCTTTTACAATCTGCAGAAGTTCTTCTTCAGTAACGGATTCCGGCAGTTCTTTTAATTCTGAATGGATGCCGACTTCTTTAGACGCCTTCTGCTTTCCTTTGACATACGACCTCGAAGCCGGATTATCTCCTACTAAAACTACGGCAAGCCCCGGTATTTGCTCTCCATTATTCCAGGAGGCGACCTCCTGCTTGATTTCTTCACGCAAAGAAGCTGCTACTTCTTTGCCGCTGATCAGCTCGGCACTCATTCGCTTTCTCTCCCTTCACGTTCACAGTCACTTAAAATATTCGACAATACGCCGTTGACAAATTTCCCTGCCTCTACACCACCGAATGCTTTGGCCAGTTCAATAGCTTCATTGACGCTGACGTGCAGCGGAATATCAGGCACATATAACATCTCATGGACGCATTCTCTTAAAATAGCCCGGTCCACGTTCCCAACCCGTTCAAGAGTCCAGTGTTCAAGCTGATCTACGAGCCGTTCATCAATTTCTACAAGGTGTTCCCATACACCATGCACCGCAGAAATCAGAAATTCATCTGCTTCTTCATCTTCGAGCATGGAATTCTTTATTGCCTGGTCCGCATCAACATCTGTAATATCCATCTGGTACAGTGCCTGCACGGACCGAAGCCTGGCTAAACGTCGATTCATTTCGTGTTCTCCTTTTCTCCTATGTACCCGGAGCCGTATTCGTAAATGAAAGAAGGACGGCTCCCCCCGAAAAGCGGTTGCGGGACAGCCCTCCCTGGTCATTTTTCCTGTTCCTGTAACGGCTGCTCTTCTTCAGGGAACTGCAGGCCGATAATGTGTACGTTCACCGCATCGATGTGAATATCAGTCATCCCCCGTACGGTCTGCTGAATGTTTTCCTGGACCTGCTTAGCCGTGACGGGCACAGAGCTTCCGTAGTGAATCAGCATGCTGATCGTCACCACTGCACCGCGTTCAGTCAGATCTACCTTCACGCCTTTGCCATATGATTTCCGGCCGAAACGCTCTGCTACATCATCGGCGATGCTGCCCTGCAGTTCGTATACCCCTTCGACTTCGAGCGCGGCAATGCTCGCCACTACTTCAATCACGTCCCGGGCGATCTCAATATTTCCCAGGCTTTCTTTTTCTTCACCTATCGTAAGCAGCGTGTATTCGCTCACAGCGCTCCCCGCTTTCTATGCAGCATGATTTTATTCTTCCTGCTCCGCCTCTGCTTCTGCTCTTTCTTTTTCTTCCGCTTCTCTCTGCTTTTGTACGTACTCATATTTATACTGGCGGAAGACAGGATATTCGGAAAGATTATCAGGAATTTTTCCTTTTTCAAGCAGAATCAATTTGACAATATCCTTGTTCCGGGCCATATGATACTTTTCTCCGTACTCGTTTTCTTCAGCAAATTGTTTAATGCTCTGGTAATCCTCTTCCTGAATGGATACCGTATATTCATGGCCGGGTTCTCCGTACTGGTGCTCAAACCCGATTTCAAATTCCACGATCTGTATCTGGTCGCTTTTCATGTTGCGGGTCTGTTCAAGTACCGCTTTTGCGCCTTCCGTTAAATCATTCCATTCCATATAATAGCCTCTCTTTCCGTATTACCGCTCAAAATTCCATTCCATTATATCACGGTGTTTCTGCAATTTCACCGGTCCAGAGCCGCCTGCGTGTATTGTTCAAGAAAAAACGGCCTCCCCAATGGCAGGCCGTTTGTTTTTAGGCACGGGAAGCGTATGCGCCGGTTCTTGTATCGATAACGATCCGCTCGCCTTCTTCAATGAAAATAGGGACCTGCAGACGGTAGCCGGTCTCCACCACTGCCGGCTTCGATCCTCCGGACTGGGTGTTTCCTTTAATGCTCGGGTCAGTTTCTTTAACTTCGAGCTCTACCATGTTAGGCACTTCTACACCAAGTGTCTCTGTACCATAGCTGGTAATGGATACTTCCATGTTTTCTTTCAGAAAGTTTAATTCATATTTCAGCTGCTCACTTGTCAGCTCCATTTGATCAAACGTTTCCATGTCCATAAACGTATGCACGTCACCGCTCGCATACAAATACTGCATTTTCCGGCGTTCGATATGGGCGTTATTTACTTTTTCACCAGCGCGGAAAGTTTTTTCCTGGATGTTGCCCGTACGAAGACTGCGAAGCTTAGAGCGGACAAATGCTGCCCCTTTTCCAGGCTTTACGTGCTGGAATTCGACAACTGTCCAAATATCGCCGTCTGTTTCAATGGTGAGTCCTGTTTTAAAATCATTAACTGAAACCATAAACGTTCCTCCACTCTTCAATTGATCGATTATTACTATATCACAGCTGTCCGGTTTTTTATATGCACTCCCGGTTAATTGCCGACAATCGTGAGCTCTTTTGCAGAATAGCTGAGCTTCCGGCTGCCGGTTTCGGTAATTAGAACGTCGTCTTCTATCCGAACGCCGCCGAGCTCCGGCACATAAATCCCCGGTTCAATGGTAATGACCATGCCCGGTTCAAGCTTTACATCGCTTTTCGGAGAAATCCCTGGCTGTTCATGCACTTCCATGCCAAGACCATGGCCGAGGCTGTGGCCAAAGCGCTCGCCGAACCCTTCTTTATTAATGTGCTCCCGCGCGATCGCATCTGCTTCTTTTCCGGTCATCCCGGGACCA
Source organism: Marinococcus halotolerans DSM 16375 (assembly GCF_000420725.1). Lineage (GTDB taxonomy): Bacteria > Bacillota > Bacilli > Bacillales > Marinococcaceae > Marinococcus > Marinococcus halotolerans. The sequence continues at coordinate 63,011 of NZ_ATVM01000008.1, forward strand.
ACCTGCTCCACGGCTTTCATCTGGGCTTCATATACGGTCTGATATATTTTTTTCAGGTCATCAATTGGTTCGCCGACAGCGAGAGTTCTTGTAATGTCGGAGCAGTAACCGTCCACATAAGCTCCGAAATCAAGCGTCACCAGTTCCCCGTCTTCTATCACTTTGTCGGAAGCGATACCGTGAGGAAGAGCACCTCTCCATCCCGAAGCAACGATAATATCAAACGACGACCCCGCTGCTCCGTTTTTTCTCATATAAAATTCCAGTTCGTTGCTTACATCGAGTTCAGTCATGTTCGGGGCAATGATCGATTTAATGTGTTCAAACGCGTCTTCAGCAATATTGACCGCTGTCTGCAGCTTTTCTACTTCTTCTTTTGATTTGTATACCCGAAGCTTCTCCACGATTCCTGATACCGGTGAAAGGGAGCCGCTCAATTTTTCTCTCATATCTTCAAACTGGGCATAGGTTACATGCTGCTTTTCAAACCCGATGGAGCGTACTTCTTCGCTTTGGGCAATTTCTTCAACCATATCCCATACTGAACCCTTCTGCTCGATCACATCGAAATCAAGTGCTTCATCGTTAGCCTGCTCCACATAACGAAAATCGGTAATCAGCCGGGCCGATTTTTTTGTGATAATCAGCGTGCCGGCCGAACCGGTAAAACCGCTCACATACCGGCGGTTGTAGGGGCTTTGTATAACGAGCGCGTCAAGCTTTTTATGTTCAAGGTCTTCCCGGATACTTGCTGTGATCTCATGCATTAACGACACCTCTTTTTGGATTAACTTTGCTTCTTTATTTATCGTAACACAACGCGCGGTAGGGAAACAGACACCAGCAGCGGGGAAGGTCTCTTTTATATATCATGTGTATTTTCGTTGGAATATGGGAATGATATTAATACCGTGAGAGAATGTTTAAAAGTAGCACATTTCAAATCTTTATTGTAAAATTTAAGTACTATTTCTATTAACACTCTATAATCCCCTTAACGCCTTATGCCCCTGCAGAATTGCTGTCATTTCTCCACACAAAGTTTTACAGTGTTACTTAACGGGTATGGAAATGAATCTTCTTATCGAAGCTGTTCAATCCGGGCAGCAGAGTGCCGGAGCGTATCTAATTTTCCTATGTTCACGTCCTATCTGCTCTATTTTCGATACAGCTCTCCATGCCTGCTGATAACGGTTGAAAATTTAACGAAACGAGAGGTGTGTTCCATGCAGCAAGCGCTGAAAAATCCCATTGCCACTGTTGTGCTGGGACTTGCCATTTTAGGGGTGGGTTACCGGCTCGTAACAGATCCGCTCGGACTGCTTCTCTACCTTGTTATTGGTGCAGCTATCGCTGTTGGTTTATATTTTCTTTTCACAAAGGTTATCATGAAACGCGCGATGATGAACCAATATCAAGCCGGCTCAAATGCCGCTTCCGGAAGACCCGGAGCAGCGAAAGGGAATCAGGCGAAAAATTTTAAGCAGGCCCAGAAGCAGCAGAAGAAAAAATCCGCTAAAAACTCCAGCAAACGGCGGAACGATGCAAATCTGAAAGTAATTCAGGGAAACAAAAACCGAAAAAAAGATCGGGCGTAAAATAAACGCCTGATCTTTTTATTCATACGAACGCTGAATATCGCGCAGCGCCTGCACGCGTTCGTCGTCATCTTCAAAATATTGAAGCACATCTCCGATCCGGTCAATCGCATCCCAGCTGAGATGATGTTCAATTCCTTCCACATCGGCGTATATTTTATCCTCTTCCACGCCGATAATATGTAAAAACTTCTCAAGCAGTTCATGCCTGTAAACCAGGCGCTTACCTATTTTATTTCCTTTTGAAGTCAGTACAAGCCCCCGATACCGTTCATAAATCAGATATTCCATTTTATCGAGTTTTTGGACCATTTTTGTTACTGAAGAAGGATGCACCTCGAGCGTCTCTGCAATATCTGAGACCCGCGCATAGCCTTTCGATTCAATCAGTTGATATATCCGCTCTAAATAATCTTCCATACTAGGAGTCGGCATCGAGACCCTCCAATAAATATGATAAAAACCGTCACACAAAAAAATTGGCTTTCTTCATTTTAACGAAACTATTTCTAAAAAACAAACCCTCTTTTTCTTATAATTAACCCTTATTTCAAAATTGCCCTTAAGAAACTTTTTTGTTCACTTAATAATTCTTTCCCTTTTGAAGAGCTTTTCTTTTTTTCGCCACCGCAATCTTGTACAATATAAAGTATTGAAGGAGGCAGCATTCATGAGCTATGTGATGTATAACGAATCCATCATCCCAAAAGAGGAAGCCACTATTTCATTCGAAGACCGGGGTTATTATTTCGGCGACGGCATTTATGAAGTGATCCGGGTGTACAACGGGCAATTGTTTCTCCAGGAGGGTCATCTCGAGCGCTTTCAGGACAGTGCTTCTAAACTCGACCTGGTGGTTCCCTATTCCCTCGATACCATGAAATCGCTTCTCCGCCGGCTGATCGACAAAAACGAGCTTACCACGGGCTATATTTACTTTCAGCTGACCAGAGGGATCCAGGCCCGGGATCATTTGTATGAACGAGGTACCGCCCCTGTGTTAACCGGCTTTACAAAAACGGCCGGGGTGCCGTTTGCTAAACAGACCGACGGTATTGATGTGTACGCCACTGAAGACATCCGCTGGCTTCGCTGTGACATAAAAACCATTAATCTGCTTGGAAACGTGCTTGCTAAACGCGCCGCTGAGGACCACCACTGCGCAGAGGCTCTTCAGCACCGCGGTGACGTTATTACGGAGGGTTCTTCCACTAACGCCTTTATTGTTAAAGATGAAACGATTATTACCCATCCACAGAGCAATTATATTCTTGAAGGTATTACTAAACGCTATGTGCTTCAGCTTGCAAAACAGCTGAATATTCCCGTCGAACAACGTCCGTTTACTATTGAGGAGGCCCGAAAGGCTGACGAAATGTTTATGACGAGCACTTCAATCGAAATTGTGCCTGTGCGATCCATTCAGGGCTCCTTTGAAGCTGAGTACGGAGATTCTCCGGTAACGAGAGAGCTTCTTGGAGAATTCCGCCGAGAGGTCGAACTATTCGAAGCAGGCGACACCCAGCCGCTTGTGACCTATAACTAAGTATTTATGTATAATCAGTAAAAGACCGCTCCCGAGCGGTCTTTTGTCTTTTGATTGCATTGTTTTATGCTCTGTATCAGCGCCTGAAATTCCATTCCTCTGCCTGATAGCGCTCTGCAGCCAGTTTTTGAACCTCTTGCTGCTGGGCAGTGGTCAGCTGGTATTCTTCAAGGTTCGCATTCAGACCATCGGCAAACCCTTCCTTAAACGCCTCACGCAGATCGCCGAGTGTAAATGGTGTATCCGTCAGCTCGTTAATTGCTACAGCTTTGTTTTTAAATGCTTTCTGCATTCTTTCCCGCACGCGCCCGCTCGGGTATTTAAACAAATCAAACAATTTATCCTCATCAAGATCAAGAATAATCGAACCGTGCTGGAGAATAACGCCGCGCTGTCTCGTCTGGGCACTCCCGGCAATTTTCCGGTCCTCTACGACCAGCTCATACCACGACGAGGCGTCAAAACAGTTAGCCGAACGAGGATTCTTTAATGAATCCTCTTCCTCCTTCGTCTTCGGCACGGAAAAATAAGCATCCAGACCGAGCTTTAAAAACCCCTGCAGAATGCCTTCCGAAAGCACGCGGTAGGCTTCGGTCACCGTTTCCGGCATTTCCGGATGTTCTTCTGAAACGATGATGCTGTAGGTCAGCTCCTGATCATGCAGAACCGCCCGGCCTCCCGTCGGCCGCCGTACAAAGCCTACGCCGTGCTTTTTTACTGCCTCCATATCGATATCCTTTTTCGCCTTTTGAAAGTAACCGACCGACAGCGTCGGCGGATTCCATCCGTAAAACCTTATTACCGGCGGAATCTGCCCTTCACTGTGCCACTGCAGGAGTTTTTCATCAAGTGCCATGTTGTAGGCCGGTGACTGATTACCTGAGTCTATAAAAAGCCAAGTATCTTTTGCCATTAATGTTCATCTCTCTTTCTCGATTTTTCCATTTCCATTGTAGCAGAGATCGCTGCTTTCCATATATAAAAATGACCGCCCGTTAATTAGAAATCTAGCAAAACAACAGGGTTATGCGTTATAATTAATTTGCAATCGACCTGGAAAGAGGTGAAATAATATATATGATATTTGAATGGTTATGGGTAGTGCTTATTGCAGTATTAGTTTTTCTTATTGTACGCCGGTTTGTCGGTCCGAAAGACTTAACTGCATTACCACAGGAAGATTTTATTAAAGGCTATCGTAAAGCCCAGCTTATCGATGTGCGGGAGCCGAAGGAATATGACGGCGGCCACATCCTCGGGGCCCGGAATATTCCTGTTTCCCAGATGAAGCAGCGGATGGTGGAGATCCGGGAAGACCAGCCTGTTTATTTATACTGTCAGTCAGGTATGCGTTCAAAGCAAGCTGCAAAATTGATCAAAAAGCATAAAGGGAACCGGGATATCTATCACCTGAAAGGCGGCTTCAAGCGCTGGACAGGAAAAATCAGCAAAAAGAAAAAAAGCGCATAGTTAAATAGTTAAAAGGAAGAGCGGGAGATGCTCTTCCTTTTTTGTATTTTGAAGTTCGAAGACCTCATTGGCTTATTTATTTCATCGATTTGAGCGACGTTTCGGTATTATATGTCAGCACTGGTTTACGTGCTGCCAGCGTCTCGTCCAGCCTTCCTACTACGGTGGTGTGAGGTGCTTCCTGTACCATTTCCGGGTCTTCCTCTGCTTCTTTGGCAATCCCGATCATGGCATCTGCGAACGCATCAAGCGTTTCTTTCGCCTCGGTTTCCGTCGGCTCGACCATCATGCACTCTTCGACGTTGATCGGAAAATAAATTGTTGGCGGATGGTAGCCATAGTCAAGCAGGCGTTTAGCCATGTCGAGTGTACGTACGCCGAGCTTCTTCTGGCGGCGGCCCGAAATCACAAACTCGTGCTTGCAGTGGCGGCCGTACGGAAGATCAAAATACGGCTCGAGCCGTCTCATTAAATAATTGGCGTTTAATACAGCATACTCCGACACTTTTTTGAGTCCCTCTGCACCCATCGTACGGATGTACGTATAGGCACGCACGTTAATGCCAAAATTGCCGTAATACGGCTTCACGCGGCCGATGGAATGTGGACGGTCGTTGTCCCAGTAGTACGTATCATTTTCCTTCGTAAGTACCGGTCCGGGCAGATAAGGGATCAGCTCTTTTTTTACGCCAACCGGCCCGCTGCCGGGCCCTCCGCCTCCGTGAGGGCCGGTGAATGTTTTATGCAGGTTCAGGTGAACGACATCAAACCCCATGTCCCCGGGTCTTGTGATCCCCATGATGGCATTGGAGTTGGCTCCGTCATAATAGAGCCGGCCGCCGGCCTGATGGATCGTATCGGCCATTTCCATAATATCTTCCTCAAACAAACCGAGTGTGTTCGGATTCGTGAGCATGAGAGCAGCTGTTTTTTCACTCGTTACTTCTTTTAAATGCTCAAGGTCCACCAGGCCGCGTGCATCGGTCCGGACCGTTACGTGATCGAATCCTGCTACCGTTGCTGAAGCAGGGTTCGTTCCGTGCGCAGAATCGGGAACGATTACTTCTGTGCGTTCTGTTTCCCCGTTAGCCTCGTGAAGCGCCCGGATCAGCATCAGACCGGTCCACTCTCCCTGGGCGCCGGCCGCCGGCTGCAGCGTCACTTCGTCCATACCGGTTATTTGGGCAAGCGCCTGCTGCAGGTCGTACATCATTTCGAGATTCCCCTGCACCTGCGCCTCCGGCTGGTATGGATGCGTAGCGGCAAAACCGGCCATACGGGCCGTTTCTTCATTGATTTTCGGATTATATTTCATCGTGCAGGACCCGAGGGGGTAAAAGCCCGAATCTACTCCGTAATTCCGGTTCGAAAGCGCCGTATAATGACGCATTAACTGCAGCTCGGACACCTCCGGCAGGGCCGGCTCTTCCTCCCGGATGCTCCCCTCCGGCAAAATATCACTCAGACTTTGCTCAGGTATATTTGTCCCAGGGAGTGAGTACGCTACCCTCCCTGGTTTACTTTGTTCGAAAATTAACGGCTGGTTAGGCTGTTTCATGTACGAGCACCTCCAAATGTTTAGCAAAGGTTTCCAGCTGTTCTCTTGTCCGGAGTTCGGTCACGCATACGAGCATCTGTCCGTTTTTATCTCTAGAGACCTCCCCTAAATCATACCCGCCGATGATCCCGTGTTTGAAAAGCTGTTCGTTCACTTCTGCCACAGGGCGGCCGAGATTAATCACAAATTCATTAAAGGATGGGGCTTCATAGACAAGCTGGATACCCTTTTGTTTGAGCAGTTGTTTAAAGAAATGAGCGCCTTTAACATTTCGTTCGGCCGTTTCCTTCAGGCCTTTTTTACCGAGAGCCGTCATCGCCACAGAAGCAGCCAGCGCGTTCAGAGCCTGGTTTGAACAAATGTTGGAGGTTGCTTTATCCCGGCGGATATGCTGCTCTCTTGCCTGCAGCGTCAGTACGTATCCCCGGCTTCCGTCTTCATCTTCCGTCTGTCCGACTAGACGCCCGGGAACTTTCCGGATATGCTTTTTAGTGGTGGCAAAAAATCCGCAGTGCGGGCCGCCAAACTGCATTGGAATACCAAGCGGCTGGGCGTCTCCTGCCACAATATCCGCCCCGAAACGTCCCGGCGGTGTCAGAACGCCGAGCGCAAGAGGGTTTGCCGAGACAATCATCAGCGAGTTTTCTTTATCGGCTGCCTTCCTTACAGCAGCTAAATCTTCAATAGTGCCGTAAAAGTTCGGGTACTGCACGATCACTCCTGCAGTGTCAGCATCAACCATGTCTTCAAGCTTATCGAGGTCTGTCTGTCCGTCCTTTTCGGGAACAATTTTCACTGTGATCCCGGGACCTGAAGCGTATGTTTTCAATACGTCGAGCGCTTCGGGATGAATCGTTTCAGAGACGACAATGGTACGCCGTTTCCCCCTGTTTTCACTTGCAGCCATCAGCGCTGCTTCTGCAAGCGCCGTCGGGCCGTCATACATAGATGAATTAGCGATATCCATTCCTGTAAGTTCACTGACCATCGTTTGAAATTCGAAGATTGCCTGCAGCTCGCCCTGCGAAATTTCGGGCTGGTACGGAGTATACGCCGTGTAGAATTCCGAGCGCCGGAGCACGTGATCAACGACTGTCGGTATATAATGCTCGTACACCCCTGCTCCGAGGTAGGAGACGCAGTCCTGCACGTTAGCATTCCTGTCACTGAGGCGTTTCATTTCCTTTAGAAGGTCCGTTTCCCCAAGGGCATTCTGCAGCTCCATTTCTCCGGAAAAACGAATATTTTCCGGCACGTCCTCAAACAATTCATCGATCGAATCCACACCGATTGTTTTAAGCATTTCTTCCTTATCCTCGCCGGTAACCGGCAGGTAGCGATAATCCATTCTGACGCCTCCTCTGTTTATTTTTCCCGTTTATAAAAAGGCACAGCTGCCACTTTCGCCCGTTTAGCTTTGCCCCGCACGTCTACTTCGACAGCCTGACCCTGGTTCGTCCATTCGATATTCAGAAGTGCAAGCCCTACGTTTGTTTTCAGCGTCGGTGAGTGAGTGCCGGTAGTGACCCATCCGATTTCCGCTCCGTCATCGTCCTGCACCCTGTAACCCGGGCGCGGGATTGCTTTATCAACCATTTCAATGCCGACGAGCTTACGTTTTAAGCCTGCTTCTTTTTGTGTTTTTAAAGCCTCTTTACCAATAAAATCGTCTTCCTGCTTCAGCTTTACGCAAAAGCCAATGCCTGCCTCAAGCGGCGTAATATCTGCGCTCAGCTCCTGGCCGTACAGCGGCAGTTTTGCTTCAAATCTTAAGGTGTCTCTCGCGCCAAGACCGCATGGAAGGATCCCTTCAGATTCTCCTGCTTCCATGATTGTCTCCCAGCAGCGGATGGCTTCCCCAGCCGGGCAGTATAATTCAAAACCGTCTTCTCCGGTATAACCGGTTCTTGATATGATGATATTTTCGGCTTCTCCGACGGAAGCGCCGGCAGCAAAACGAAAAGGCATTATCTCTGCAAGAGAAGCATCGGTTACTTTCTGCAGCACCGTTTCTGCCCTCGGGCCCTGCACGGCAAGTAGCGCTGTATCTTCTGAAATATCAGTAATACTTACGTTTTTCGTTACGTGGCGACGCAGCCACTCCAGATCCTTTTCAATGTTGGCTGCGTTTAACACGAGCATATATTTTTCTTTTTCAAGCTGGTATACGAGCAGATCATCAACCGTGCCTCCATCTTCATAGCACATAGCGGTATACAGCGCTTTTCCGGGCTCTGCATTTTTTATGTTATTTGTGAGCATGTACTGCAGAAATTCAGCAGCATCCTCGCCATCCACGATCGTCTCGCCCATATGGGAAACATCGAACAGACCGACCTTTGTACGCACTGCCTCATGTTCATTTTTAATGCCGGAAAACTGAACTGCCATTTCCCATCCGCCAAAATCGACGGTTTTTGCTCCGTATTTCTCGTACACGGGAAACAAGGGGGTTCGTTTTAATTCTGCCAAGAAAATCACCTCATTCATTGTTTTCTGAAAAATCAAAACAGAAAAAAGCATAAAAAAGACAGAACTCCATAAACTATGGAAGCTCTGTCCTATAACCAGAAAGTTTCTCCTTTCCGTTTTACGGAAAGAGTGTCTTCGTGGGTGGCTTCTAAAAGAAGCGCTCTCCAGAGGAGCGTCCAGTAAGAGTCTGTTTGCCTGAGAGATTCACCTGTTACGGCTTGCTCCTTCGGCGCTGCCTGGCAGTCTCTCCCCTTACCATCATCCGCGCATTATATGTACATCGTTATTTGCTCATATTCTATCACTAATTCAGATAAAAACCAATGCTGAAAAAATTAAACCGAACATTGCCTGCAAATTTTTCTTTAATATTCGTGCCTCCCTTTGGATCAGTCATTTCTTCTCATCGAAATATTGTTTATACTAAAACCAGCACAAAAAATGGAGGGAAACTATGAACTGGAAACAGCTTCCGCTTGGACCACTGCAGACAAACTGCTATGTTCTGTACGATAATGATAAAAACGCCGTTATTATTGACCCGGCTGGTGATGCCGATAAACTGCTCACCTATCTTCAGGAAAACGACCTGCACCCTGTCGTCATTCTGTTAACACATGCCCATTTTGATCACATCGGCGCGCTTGACGCTGTGCGGGATGCCTATAATATTCCTGTTTATCTTCATGATCAGGAAAGTGACTGGCTCGGAGATCCCCAGAAAAATGGGTCTGGTCGCATGATGCCGGAGGCTGCGTTTACTACCAGACCCGCTGATCACCTGCTGCAGGCTGAAGGCACGCTTCAATTCGGCAGCTTTGAATTCCAGTGGCTCCATACGCCTGGTCATTCACCAGGAAGTATATCTTACTGGCATAAAGAAACGAACACGGTGTTCTCCGGCGATGTATTATTTTCAGGCGGTGTCGGCCGGACCGACCTATACGGAGGAGATATGGATACGCTTCTAGCCTCCATTCACGAACAGCTGCTTGAACTCCCGGAAAATACGGTAGTAGCCTGTGGTCACGGGCCTTTCACCGATATCGCAGCCGAAATGGACTCCAATCCGTTCATTAATGGGTTTGGCGCATAATAAGTAAAAGGACCTCTGTTTAAAACTAGAGGTCTTTTTATTTATTCATTACAGTAATTGAAATTATTTACGCTTTCCGCCTGTTTTCAGGCGGGATTTACTTTCATATGCATTATTGCTCATCCTCGAGCCACTGATACACGTGCTCATGCAGTTCTTCTTCCGTTTCGCCGCCATTGGCCGGATGATCTGCTTCGGCCATCGGCTTTACAGTGTACTGGTCTTCAGGTCCCGGGACCACCTGGGTGAAATCAATGTTTGGCTCTGTAACCTTCACATCTTCCCCGTCCTTTTCCACATCGAATGTGGCAACACCGCCTGTATCGGTATAATCATTGTCCTGGCCGGAATAAAAATTACCGAGAGAATAAAATACGAGCGTTTCATTGCCTTCCTCGCCCTCCAGCCGTTCCATCGGCTGAAGTACATGAGGGTGATGACCGATGACTACATCTACTTCCAGGTCTGCAAGAAACTGAGCGAGTTCCTTCTGTTCTTCATTGGGCAGCCGCTCGTATTCATCTCCCCAGTGCATATTCACGACCACGATATCCGATTCATCTCTGATTGCTTTGACGTCTTCCTGTATTTTTTCCTTGTCAATTTCCTGTACAACATATTCATGCCCCTCCGGCACCTCGATGCCGTTCAGTCCGTACGTATAGGAAAGCACCCCCATGTCTACATCCTTTACGTCTATAATACGCTGCCGATTGGCATCCTCTTCGTCTTTATATACCCCTACATAGTCCATGCCCGTCTGCTCATAATGATTAATCGCATTGTTTACAGCTTCCATTCCTCGGTCAAGCGTATGGTTATTGGCCCCGGAAAGCATGTCCACTCCAGCATCCTGAAGGTCGTCCACGATCGCGTATGGACTGTTAAAGGAAGGGTAGGCTGAGAGGCCAAGCTCCTCACCGCCGGGAATCGATTCCTGATTTACGATCGTATAATCCGGTTCTTCAAGCATCGGAGTGACCGCTTTTAACGCCGGGGTGAAATCGTATTCCCCGTCTTCTTCCATTCTTTTATATACACGACCGTGCAGCAAAACGTCTCCCGCCGCTCCAATTGTAATGCTTTCATCTTCCTGCTCCTGTTTTTCAGGCTCTTCTTCTGTCTGTGCCTCGGAGTTTTCATTTTCCCCATTGGACTCCCCGGCGCTGCTGCAGCCACTTAAAAGGAAGACTCCGCACGTTAATCCATAATAAAGTTTTCGCATGACATCCTCTTTTCCTTCAAATAAATTTCCTAGTCTGAATATACTATAAGTTTACTAGTATATACATTGGAATTGAAGAGGTTTTCATGCAATTTTTATGACTGCCGGGGCGAAACACTTCTTCCACGCACAGCGAGCGTCCCAAGAACTACTGCAAGCGGTACGATAACCCACCACTCCTGGTAAAGCAGCGGGTACGAAAAATTCTTCGAGGTTAACGGGAATAAAAACTGAGTCCCGTTTCCCAGAAAGTCAATCAGCATAGAGCCGATGGCCAGTGTAATAAATGAAGCAGTCTAGGCTTTGGGAAAGCTCCCCCCGAGCGCGCGACGGACTACCGGGGCGAACGCTGCTGCAATAAACGGCAGCGTCAGCAGCGTATGAAAAATATAGTTGCCAAACAGCTTCGGAATATCCGGCACAAGCACCATCACTCCGAAGGCCATCACCTTAAAACGCCGCGAAATAGTTAAATTCGAATTTCCGTAAAATATATACATAACCACTGCACCGGTCAACAGGTGCAGCAGAGTACTCGGTACATGTTCAATCAAAATTTCAATCACAGGTCGTTCCTTCTTTCTGCGGGAGATGATTGTTTTATTCACGGTTTTCTTCTTTCATAAACTCCCTCCATAACGTTTTACTGGATTGAGTGATACGGCTGCCGGGGTATGGAAAGAAAAGCAGCTAAATTATTGTCAGGAGAGATTTTATAATGACCCCTGTGGAAAAACCGTCTGCGCTCAACCGGGCGCGAAAGAAAAAGGCCGCTGCCATGATAGCAGAAGGCGAGTTTGCCAGGCAGCTTAAAAGTATTCTTGTTTTTCAGGATATCGATAAGCAGAGTGCTGACAAAATGGACAACAGCTTTCGTCCGAAAAAAACGATTTACGCTCTCACTGGAGAAAAGTTGAGCATGAAAGATATTGTATTTGTAATCAAATTGAAAGGCTTTAACGGGCTTTACCGTTTATTTTCCAATTACCACACTGCTTGTCACACAAACGATCGCGGCGAACCGGTGGTTGTTTTTCAGCGTCGCCCTTAACAGAGCGTACACGGGCCGTTTTCATTTTTCCGGAAGCACAGCCTGCTTATGATGGTTTCTGTAGACAAACCATCCTCTGCTTCCATATACTATTAGTAGGCAAAGTATATACAGAAGAAGCTAAAAGCCCTGCTTTTTTCTGTCTTATTTCTGAATCTATACATATTACAGAGGAGTGGATAGTTTGACAAAAGCACCGTTTCGCGCAGAACACGTAGGAAGTTTTCTCCGTCCGGAAAGACTCAAAAAAGCCCGGCAGCAGTATACAGAGGGAGAGTTAAGCGCCGAAGCACTATGGGACATTGAAAACGAAGAGATCACTGCTCTTGTTGAAAAGCAAAAAGAAGCTGGCCTGCCGGTCGTTACGGATGGCGAGTTCCGCCGCGCATGGTTTCATCTTGATTTTATGCAGGAGGTCGAAGGGGCAGAATTTATTAAACTCGACCATGGCCTTGTATTCAGCGACAATACGGAAACAAAAGCCGAAGGAGTTAAAGTTGTTGATAAATTAGCCTTCCGCGACCACCCAGTTATCCGTGAGTACGAATTTTTACATAGCCTGAAAGATGAACACGCCGCCCGCGTGACCGTTCCAAGTCCAAGCATGTTTATTTTCCGGACTGTCACCGAAGAAGAAAAAAATGTCTATCAGTCGGAAGCGGAGCTGTTTTCCGATCTGGTGCAGGTTTACAAAGATACGATACAGGCTTTGTATGAAGCCGGCTGTCGCCATCTTCAGTTTGATGATACGACCTGGTCTTTATTTCTCGGCGCTGAAAAGGACAAGGACCTCGTACTTTCCGGCGGTCTGCTTGAAGCACGAGGCCTGGATCCGAAAGAAACGCTGGATATGTTTGTAAACACCGTCAATGAAGCGATTGCCGATAAGCCTGAAGATATGCGGATCTATATGCACGTCTGCCGTGGCAACTACAAGTCCACCTATGCATCGAGCGGCAGCTATGACGCCGTTTCAGAATATATGTTCAGTAAATTAAACGTTGACGCTCTCCTGCTGGAATTTGATGACGAACGTTCTGGAGGCTTTGAACCATTAAAGTATGTAAACCGCAGCGATCTGCAGGTGGTGCTCGGTTTAATCACTTCGAAATTCCCTGAACTTGAAGATGCTGGTCTAATCAAATCCAGACTGCAGGAAGCAGAAAAATATGTACCGCTTAAACAGCTCGGTTTAAGCCCTCAGTGCGGCTTTGCTTCTACCGAAGAAGGCAATATCCTAACCGAAGAAGAGCAATGGGCGAAAGTGCGGCACGTCGTTTCTCTTGCCGAAGACGTCTGGAAATAAGTATTCGGAAAAAGAAGCCGGCGTTCACCGGCTTCTTTTTTAACAGGCATGTAAGACAGCTCTTTCTGCCAATGCACCAGAAGGCGCAAATCTTTTCTGGCGTTTAGACCAGTCCCGATATTATAATCTCAGTAAGTATAAAAAAGGTGGAAGATAAAATGGTTATGGAAAGAGACATGGAATCAATCAGGAAGCTTTTGATCGACTTGAAGGAGCAAAAGCCCGGCTTCAGCCTGACATCTAAAAACGAAGAAACCGATTATTACATGTATCTGCTCACCGAAGGAGGACTGATCGAGGCTACCCGGCACAAAACCCTGAGCAAGCAGGTGACAAGCTACCATAATATTAAAATTACATTTGCCGGCCATGATTTTATTGATGTCGCCGAAGACGACCATATTTGGAACAAAACACAGGAAAAAGCCCTGGAAAAGGGCTGGTCGATGTCCAATATTCCTTTAACCGTCCTGACAGATTTACTTAAAATTACACTTTACCAGCACTTAAGCAACGACTGACGCACAACTAATTTCTCACGATTTATATTTTTCCACATAGCTTCCGGCACACCTCCTGATGATTCAGGGGGTTTTTTGTTGTGCCGGGTGAGTGCTGCATCTCCTTTTTCCCGCTCTTTTTCTGCAGCATTTTTATGGATTTACTAAAATTTAAAGATTAGTTCATTCCTCACGAAATCTCGAAATTAGGCTTTTGTTCTCACAATTTTCATTTGTAATATTATGTTCGTTTCCTTACCGAAATTTTAAGTATAAATGCCTTAAAACTCTTTAGTATAGGGATTTTATAAATATTACACATAATTTCTCATATATTTCATAAAGCTTAATCTTGTTACGTTTGCATTACATTCGTCCTATTCGCTTGAAAGTTCTCCTCCTTCAAGTTAAATTTACAAACGTGCGATAGATTATTTTCACATACGCATCCAATACTAATTTGTTTACGTTCGTTCACCCTTAATGCTTACTAAATAAAAAATTTTATACTTTCCGGGGAGGAATTTTTCAACCATGATGAAATCTACGAAAGCTTCACATTGGATCGGCGGCGCAGTTCTTGGTACAGCTTTAGCTTTTGCAGCACCAGCGGTAAGTGATGCATCAGACAGTCTGTTAGTCCAGGGAGACTCCAATGACTCTGTATCCGAAGCCCAATCGGTACTCGATGATAAAGGATATTATGATTATGAAGTAGACGGGATTTTTGGTTCGATTACAGCAGCTGCTGTCCGTGATTTTCAGGCTGATGAAGGCCTTACAGTCGACGGCATTATTGGCCCGAATACAAAGGCTGCGCTTTATGGAGAAAGCTCCGGCAGCTCCAGTGAAAGTGAGACTGAGGAAAGCTCCGAAGCGGAAGACAGCGACAATGAAGCAGTAGAATCTGCTTCCACTTCCGAAAGCAGCAGCTCTTCAGACACCTCCGGCGGAGGAGAGTCCATGACAGTCGAGGCCACTGCTTATACAGCAGACTGCGCAGGCTGCAGTGGCATTACAGCTACTGGTGTAAATTTAAATACCAACCGTTACGCGAAAGTAATAGCAGTAGACCCTGACGTCATTCCACTCGGCTCTGAGGTGCAAATTGAAGGTATGGGTACTTATACGGCAGCGGACACCGGCGGAGCGATAAACGGAAACCGTATCGACGTTCACGTTCCAAGTAAGTCCGAAGCATACTCCTTCGGCCGCCGAAGCGTCGAAGTAACCGTAGTAGATTAATCTACTTATAAGCTTTATAAATATAGAGCCGCCTTTCCTTCGAAATGGAAAGGCGGCTCTATTGTCTTTATTTGTCTACCATTTTGAATACGGAAGAAATTTGCCGTTCAACGTGACAACCACCCGGTCTCCACCCGGATCTTCCTCACGTTCTACATCCATTTTAAAATCGATGGCGCTCATAATACCATCACCGAATTCCTCATGGATAATTTCCTTTAATGTCGTGCCGTATACCTGAGTAATTTCGTGAAAGCGATAAATAAGCGGATCTGTCGGAGTACCTTCGCTTAGAGAACCTTTGTACGGTACAGCCATCAGTTTATGCTTGATTTCTTCATAAGGAACCTCGAGGTAGTTAATGAGCGCGTCTGCTTCCTTTTCATCCATTGATGCCTGACCCTGAATTACGGCAGCGACCCAGGTTTTATTACGGCCCACAGCTTCCGCTAAATCCTGATAAGTAGCTCTTTTCCGGTTTTTTGCTTCTATCAGCTTGGCGGTGACTTCACTCATTTCCATCATTTTCTCTCCTTCCTTATTCTGTTCTCCTCCACTTTAACATGCAGCCCTCCCCCGATATATGATTTTTGCCATCCTCTTTCAGGCATCTTCCATTTAAACTGCTTTAAACCTAGTTCCAAAAGCTTATTTTTTGTTCATTTGCCTTTACTTTGTTTCAAAAAGATGCATTAAGGATATATGTATAGCTATCCGCAAATTTTTACGCCGGTTTTTAAAAGTGAATATAACCAGCTTCAGCAGCAATGAGTTAGACCATTGGGAGCTAATCATAAGCTGAAAAGAAAAAGCCTGCCAGCTGTTTCTTTTTAGTTCCAGACATGCACCGGGTGCTTCTGTGACTGAAACAGATTAATTACTACTACCCCACGAAGGAGTGCTTGTTATGTCTTATTCTTCTCCCTATATTGTTACAACTGTAGCTGACGCCAACTATGCAGAACACACAGCTGTTTCCTTTACATCTCTGCTTATGAACACCACAAAACCCGAAAGAATCGAATTTCACGTTATTGAAACCGGCTGGATCAGCTACCAAAAGCAAATGCTCGAGCAGCTCGGAGCTCATTTTAAATCCCGTGTCGTTTTTCACGCCATCGACACAGACAGATATAAAAATCTTTTTCAGGCGAATCACAAATATTCCTATCACATTACCAACGCTGCCTATTACCGGCTGTCCATTCCGTACTTGTTTACAGAGGCAGACAAAGTATTATATATCGACTGCGACACGATCATCCAGGAGGACATTACAATTTTGTGGAAGATCCCTCTGCGGCACCAGGTTATTGCCGCAGCGGAAAACTTCGGCGGCTTTTACCGCAACGATGATTTATTCATGCCGCCGGAAGCTAAATATTTTAATTCCGGAGTCATGATGATTCAGGTGCCGAATTGGAAAAAACGCCAGGTGACCGACCAGGTCGTCCAGTTTATCCAAAAGCACGAGAGCCGGATGCTTTATCATGACCAGGACGGCTTAAACGCTGTACTTTACAATCATTGGTTCGAGCTTCATCCTAAATGGAATACAATGACCGATATGTTTCTGAAGGCTTTACCTGACACCCGTCAGGGGAAAAAGGTGATGAGTGCTGCCGAAAAGCCAGCCGTTATTCATTTTACCGGCCCGGAAAAACCGTGGCAGCCAAACACCAGACACCCTTTAAAGCATTTGTATCATGAATACGCCGCCCAAAAAGACGAAATTGTCGTGAAGCCCACTTCCCTGTAATACCGGCGCCGCTCTTTTAATCAAAAGGAGCGGCGTTATTTTGTTTCGGGTTCCCTGCTGCTGCAGATAAATATTAAATAATTAATGTCTTTATCCACATCCCAGATAATAAATGGATCGATGACTTCCCGCGGCATTCGTGCCAGTAAATCTGTTTCCTCGATAATACCTTTCACAAGTGTCGTCTTTGCTGCTTCAATTTCCTCTTCATGTCCTTCTTCAAGAAGCTGGCGTTCTACCGGAGTTAATACATTCGTACGTTCAATCAGAACTACGCGGTGATTTAAAGGTTTTGTATTCACAAAAGCAGAGAGACCTTCCTTGTTTTCTCCAGCCCTTTTTACCACGCTGTTTAACTCTTCCTGCCACTTTTCTACAATTTCAGATTCCGCAGGGGCATCAACTGTACCGAAAATTACTCCCGAGCGCTGACTCAGGTTCCAGTTTGTATAAATATCGAGAACTTCCTTGCCGGTAACCGCTTCGAGTTCTGATTTTATATCAGCATAGAGAACGCTCATCAGCATCTCTCTCAACTCTTTAACCTTTCTGCCTTCATTTTTTTGGATTAAAATTTGTTCCATTGGCACCAAAAAATCACGAATGTGAACACAAAAATAAGGCGGAGCCCACGTAGTATGTACAGAGATAGGTCCCTTTCCAAAGCTTTCCCTCAAAACCTTTCCAATATATCCAGCTATCGCTGATTGTACTTCCTTTACTTCTGACATTACATTCTTCTCCTTTTCTTCCAAACCTCATCTTGTTTTGTTCTCGCTCTACCAGCCTTCCTCGGAAAAACGAAGGCTTATAAAAGCATAAAAAAAGCCACAGAGGAAAAATATCCTTTGTAGCTTACCGTTTAGCTCAATTGTCTAACGATCCTGCATCATTTACTGCTTATTGAATTTTACGGGGAGCCGCCTGAGACGACTCCCGGGGTTTTATTTCCTGCGAGGCAACGACTTATTTTCAGCCCTATTGTCTAAAAATTTCTATCGTCCGTATAAAACATACATTATTTATTCATGTTTCACTTTACCTGTTTTGGACTAATTTTGCAATGCATTTGCTGCGAAACTGCTACAGAAGAAACGCTGCGGCAAGTCCGCAGATAAACAGCGGAATGTTGAAGTGCAGGAACGTAGGAACACAGGTGTCCCATATATGATCATGGTGGCCATCGGCGTTGAGGCCGGCTGTTGGTCCAAGCGTGCTGTCGGAAGCCGGAGATCCTGCATCCCCAATCGCCCCCGCCGTGCCGATTAAAGCTGCAGTGGCAAGCGGAGAGAAGCCGAGCGAGGCGCTTAGTGGCACAAACAATGCCGCGAGGATTGGAATCGTCCCGAATGAAGAACCAATCCCCATTGTAATCAACAGCCCTGTCAAAAGCATCACGACTGCTCCGAGCAGCTGGCTGCCGCCAAGAACATCAGACGTTACTGCCACTAACTGTTCTACTGCTCCGGTGTCCTGCAGCACAGTCGCGTAGCCGGACGCAAGAAGCATTACAAAGGCGATCATCCCCATCATGCGAACGCCGTCGTTCACCGTCTGATCTGCTTCTTTCACCGGAACAACCCGGAAAATAAACATAGCTGCAATACCGGTCAGTGCACCTATTACCAATGATTCTGTCCACACCTGTACTAACAGCGCAGACACAATCGCTATCAGTGTTAACAAATGCGACAGCTGAAATCTTTTCGTATCCTTCAGGGAAGCTTCTGCTTCCGTAACATCTATGTTCCCCGTGTTTGTTTCTTTATCTTTGCGGTACGTAACGAATACAGCTATCAGCAGACCGATCACCATGCCGCCGACCGGAATAATCATCGCCTGCCAAATCTGTCCGAAAGCAATGTTCATGCCGTTTTCGTTCATGCTTTCCTGAATAATATTCTGAAAGATTAACCCATAGCCGACAGGCAGCAGTATATACGGCGCCTTTAAGCCGAAGGTCAAACTAACAGCAACTGCCCGGCGGTTAATTTTCATATGGTCAAACAAATGCAGAAGCGGCGGTATAAGTATCGGAATAAAAGCAATATGTACCGGAATAAGATTCTGCGATAAACAGGCTACTCCTGCAATGGTCAAAAGCAAAGCCGCCCGTTTATTTTTTAACAGCTTTACCAGATTTGTCACTAAAAACCCTGTAATACCCGAATAGCCAATCATAACAGCAAAAACACCAAGCAGAATGTAGCTGAGGGCGGTATCAGCCCTCCCGCCCATACCGGATACGAGCATTTCAATGGAATCGGTAAAAGAAAGACCGGCCAGCAGCCCTGCCGTTACTGCTGCCCCCATCAGTGCAAGAATGACATTCAGGCGAAAGAGGCTGAGCACAATTAACACCAGAACTGAAACTATAACTGCGTACTCCACTTTGTTTCCCTCGTTTCTCTTCTTTTATCGTTTATGTACATATACAGGTTAAACGCACAAAGAAGATTTTAGCATAAATCCTTTAGTCTGCTCAAACTTTATCAGAGTAAACTATTTTGCGTTATTTAAAATTCCCATTCGTAATGCGTCCAGGCGCTTTTAGCACCGCCGAGCGATTCGTAAAGCCTGCGTGCTTTTTTATTGGCCCGGTCTGTTTCAAGCACCATGCCGGCATAATCCTCCGACTGTACATAAGAAAGAACGAACTCAAGAAGCTCTTTTCCATAATGCTGACCCTGAAATTCTGGATAGATATACAGATCATTTAAGATGGCTGTTTTTTTAACCTGTAAGGTGCTGAACGTCTGATACAGGGTAGCAAAACCGATTAAATCGCCGTAATGCTCCACAATAAACTGGATGCCGATTTCCGGCTGGGCCAGAAGTTTCTTAATTAACGTTTTTAATTTGCCGAGGCCGGGATCCGGATGCTCGTAATGGTTCACAATATACGTCTGCATGGCTTCTGCGAGACTGGGTATATCTTCTGCTTCTACTGTTCTTATTCTTATACTCATGACGTCCTCCTGCCTAGTTCTATTACCTTGCATATAATTGTTTTACCGCACTATATTTCATCTTATGGGACATACAAACAGGATACAACCCTGAAAGCAAAAGCGCTGAGGAAAAAATCTCCCTTTTAAATTCATAGAAAAACGGGAGCCGCTTACGCGTGCCCCCGTTTTTATCAGTCATGAAAATTTGTGCCGTCTGTAGTCGCTTTAACATAGTCTGCACGGATGACAAAGTCCCCGAAATGCTCTCCCTCGTAACGCTCCTTCGCAAAGCGGCCAATCATCGGTTTGAGTTCACTTAAAATCTCCTCTTCCCCGATATTTTCCCGGTACAGCTTGCTCAGGCGGTCGCCGGTAAAGCTTGCGCCTAAATACATATTATATTTTCCCGGTGCTTTTCCGATAAAGCCGATCTCCCCGAGCGCTGAACGGGCACAGCCATTTGGACATCCTGTCATGCGGATAATAATGTCTTCATCCCGCAGACCCTGCTCCTCAAGCATCACCTCGAGTTTATCGACCAGCGACGGAAGATAACGCTCTGCCTCCGCCATGGCAAGGCCACAGGTCGGAAAGGAAACACAGGCCATGGAATTGCGGCGGAGAGCGGAATAGTGCTTTCCGTCTGTCAGACCGTAATCCTCAATCAGTTTGCTGATCTGCTGTTTTTTATCGTCTGTTATATCGGATATGACAACGTTTTGATTCGGCGTCATTCGAAAGTCGCCGGTGTGGTTTTTGGCTATTTCCCGAAGACCGGTCATCAATTGATAGTTTTCTTCATCTTTGATCCGTCCATTTTCAATAAAGAGGGTGAAATGCCACTTACCGTCGTTGCCTTTGATCCATCCGTACTCGTCCCCGTTGCTTTCAAATTCATAGGAACGGGCAGCCTCTAATTCATAGCCAAGCCGTTCATTCAATTCGCTTTTCAGCCATTCGACCCCATAACGGTCAATCGTATATTTGAAACGGGCGTTTTTCCGGTTGGAACGATTGCCATAATCGCGCTGAATCGTCAGCAGCTTCTCTGAAGCATTCACCACTTCTTCCTTCGGCACGTAGCCGATCACGCGTCCAAGCTGCGGATACGTATCCGGCTCGCCGTGCGTCATTCCCATGCCGCCACCGACTGATACGTTAAATCCCTGCAGCTCCCCGTCTTCTACAATAGCAATATAGCCGATGTCCTGGGAGAAAACGTCAATGTCGTTGGACGGCGGGACCGCCACGCCGATCTTGAATTTTCTTGGGAGGTACGTTTCGCCGTAAATAGGTTCAACTACTTCCTTGCTATCTGCTACTTTTTCTTCATCAAGCCATATTTCATGGTAAGCCGTCGTGCGGGGCAGCAGATGGTCGCTAATCTGTTTGGAATACTCATAAACTTCTCCGTGCACATCGGATTGATTCGGATTCACATTGCACATAACGTTTCTGTTAACGTCCCCGCAGGCCGCCACAGAATCTATCATAGCTGCATGGATTTCCTGCAGATTTTTTTTCATATTCCATTTCAGAACTCCATGCATTTGAAAGGTCTGGCGCGTAGTCAGCCGGAGAGTGCCGTTGCCGTATTTATGTGACACTTCATCCATCGTGAGCCACTGTTCTGGGGTTATGACGCCTGCCGGCAGACGGACACGGAGCATAAACTGATAAGCCGGTTCAAGCTTTTGCTGGCGTCGTTCGTTGCGCAGGTCCCGGTCGTCCTGCATGTAGCTGCCATGAAATTTCATGAGCTTCGCGTCTGTTTCAGGGATGCTTGCAGTGATGGGGTTAGCCATCGTTTCTACAAGCGTGCCGCGCAAAAAATTACTGCCCTTTTTCAATTGCTCCATCCCGTCCAAGGGAGTGTCTTGAATGTGTTTTAAACTACTGTATTCTGCCATATGCGTTTGGTTCCTCCCCGGTAGTTATTAATATACGTCACGCTGATAGCGTTTTTGCTGCTGCAGATCGAGCATGTATGCTTCAGCTGCTTCATGTGTCATATTTCCTTCTTGTTCAAGCACTGTCACCAGGGCTTCATGCACGTCATGGGCCATCCGCTTTTCATCTCCACAGATGTATAAAAACGCCCCGTCCTGCAGCCACTGATAAACTTCTCCACTATTTTCAAGAATCCGGTGCTGGACGTATACCTTTTCTTCGTTATCCCGTGAAAAGGCTACATCCATTTTTGATAACGAGCCTTCTTCAAGCCATTGCTGCCATTCTGTCTGGTACAGAAAGTCTGTCCGGAAATGCTGGTCCCCGAAGAAGAGCCATGATTTGCCGTCCGCTTCCACTTCCTCGCGTTCTTCGACAAATGAGCGGAACGGGGCAATTCCAGTTCCCGGTCCTACCATAATAACAGGGGCAGACGGGTTATCCGGAAGTTTGAAATTTGGGTTGTGCTGAATATAAATAGGCAGCGTATCTCCCGGGTCCGTGCGTTCTGCGCACTGTCCGGAGCAGACACCTGTCCGTGGTCTGCCATGAGCATCATAGCGAACGGCCCCTACTGTTAAATGCACTTCATCAGGATTGGCGGATGGACTGCTTGCTATCGAGTACAGGCGCGGCGGTATTTTCCGTAAATTACCCACTACATCTGCTGCTCCACCCTGCCATGGTCCGTAATCCTTCAACAGATCCAAAAGGTCACGTCCTTCGAGGTACGAGCGCAAATCGTCCGCCTGTTCTGTTTCCAGCAGCTCTGAGAGTTTTTCGTTATTTGTCAGCTTACTCATTTTTTCAAGCAGCGGTTTAGTTAAAACCGTGATTTCAAAATGAGAGAGGAGTGCTTCACGAAGCGAGCGAATATCGCCCTGCTTATTCAATACTACTGTTTCTTCCGGATTCCAGTCCATTTCGCGAATCAGCTGGTCAACCAGAAGTGGATCATTTTCCGGAAACATCCCGAGGCTGTCCCCGGGTTCAAAGGTCAGGCCTGATCCTTCAAGCGAAAGCTCTATATGACGGGTTTCTTTTGCCGATCCCCGTCCGTTTAAATTAATGTTATCCAATATTTCCGCCCGGAACGGGTTAGTTCTTGAGTACGCCGGCTGTTCCGTGGCAGGAGCAGCCGAAGCAGCCGCTCCGGCAGGGGCTGCTGCCGCCTGCGCCGGTTCTTCCTGAAGCTCATTCAGGCTCGAAAGGACGCCCTGGATCCATTCTTCGGCATCGTCGTCAAAATCAACATCGCAGTCTACTCTTGGATATAGACGGGTGCCTCCAAGATCTTCAAGCCGCTGATCAAAATCTTTACCTGTCTGGCAGAAATGTTCATAGGAGGTGTCTCCAAGCGCGAGTACGGAAAAGCGTGCATCTTCGAGTTTCGGAGCTTTACGCCCATTCAGAAACTCATGAAAAGAAATAGCGTTGTCCGGAGGATCGCCTTCTCCGTGTGTACTCACGATAACTAATAGGTTTTCCACCTTTTTCATGTTTTTCGTCTTGAAATCATCCATCGAGCTTACAGTTACATTGTAGCCCTGATCTTTCAGCCTTCTTGAGCTGTCTTCTGCAATCATTTGACCATTACCGGTCTGGGAGCCAAATAAAATGGTTACTTCCTTGGAAGCCGCCTCTGCCTGGGACGTCTGGGGAGCAGCCGCTTCCTGGACAGCCGGCCCTTCAGCTGCTGCCGGTGCAGCGCCTGAAGTCGCCTGGGAAGCCAAATACCCGCTTAACCAAATTTTCTGATTTTCTGTTAATGTCGGCAGGAGCTGATTCAGTAAATCTACCTGCTCCTGGCTAAAAGGACTATTAGTAACCTGCAATTGCACTCTCTCCACCTCACAAATAAATTTAACTGCAATCTTATCGCTTTAAGGACAAAATAATTTTCTCTTTAGCTTTATTTTATCCATGTGTATAAACTGGTCATTTTATTATGGTCAATTTTATCCGTATAATTCTTATGTGTCAAGTTGGTTTTAAACTCCTGACGGAATATTGGGCAGTCTTTTATATTTTATCATACCGCTGCTTCTGTTACGCTTTCTTCAAAAAATTAATATATTGAAAAAAATGGTAGATTATTTCCTTGATTTACCATATAATAAAATTACTTTTCAGAAAGAAGGTGAGGCCTTGACCAACATCGAATCATTTACACGGCAGTTGATCCATCAGGCAGCGGCCGCCGGCGCATCGGATATTCATCTGCTGCCGTCTTATTCAGAAGCTTCTCTCTATTTTCGTATCCATGGACGCCTCGAGCATTTAGATACGTATTCTGCGGCTTTCGCCCACCGGCTTATTACGCACTTAAAGTTTAGAGCCGGAATGGATATCGGCGAACGAAGGCGTCCGCAGGATGGCTCGCTTACGTACCGCTCGCTTCATCCCCCCGTACATCTCCGTTTTTCCACCATGCCTTCAGAACGTATGGAAAGCTTCTCTATCCGGCTGCTTCCGCAGACCTTTAAGTTTACTCTCCCGCAGTTGTTTTTAACTTCCACCACTACCCGCTCATTCGAAGACGCTCTTGCCTCCCGCAAAGGACTGGTTCTATTGACCGGAGCCACCGGGTCCGGAAAATCCACTACCCTTTACGCCATGCTCGAGCATCTGCTTGCCTCAGGACCGCAGCGTATTATTACAATCGAAGACCCTGTAGAGCTCCGGGTGCCCGGCTGTATCCAAACGGAAGTCAACGAAAAAGCGGGGCTCACCTATGCATCTCTTCTGAAGGCATCCATGCGGCATGACCCCGATGTGATCATGATCGGAGAGATACGTGACGCTGAAACAGCGCAGCTGGCTCTGCGTGCTGCACTCACCGGCCATCTTGTGCTCACTACACTGCATGCCGGCAGTACGTTCGGGGTCCTCCGCAGACTGCTGGACCTTGGCCTTTCAACAACGGACCTCCTTGAAACCACCACCTTCATTGCCCATCAGCGGCTTATTTCCACCTCTTCTCTTTCCACCCACGGGCGCCTCGCGCTATTTGATTTTTCTACCCGAAAGGATATCCATTCCATGCTTGATTCCAATAAACCACTTGATTCACCCCGAATAAATGAGCAGCTGAGACGGGGCTATGCGCTCGGCTTATTCGGCAAGGAAGCCTTTGCTGAGGCCAGAGCATGAGCAAGCCAATAAAAAAAGCCTGGAAGCCGGAGGCAAAAGCATTATTTCTTCAACAGCTTGGCGAGCTGCTCAGCAGCGGGTATCATCTGGATCAATCCATACAGATGCTTTCCTGGGAACAGCCAGCTTCTGTTACTGCTTCTCTGCGCAGCATACGAAGGCACCTTCGCAGCGGCCGGGAGCTCCATGAACTGTTGCTTGAACACCATTTCCCATCTGATATTGCTGCTTTTGTTTATTTCGCGGAGCAGTCCGGCCGACTTTCTGAAGGATTAACTGCAGCGGGTGATCATTACATGAGCCGCCTGGAGGCCTGGAGCAGCTTCCGTAAAGTTCTGTATTACCCTTTATTTCTTCTATGGCTGCTGATTATTCTCGCTTATGTATTTGTCCGCTACCTTTTTCCACAGTTTCTCGAGCTGTTTGAACAGCTGAGCATGGAGCTTCCTTTTTACACCCGAATGGTGATGAACATGATTTCTGCAGCTCCTTTCTTCTTTGCCCTTGTTTTTGTTCTGCTGACTGGCCTCGGGGCATTTTATGCTTTCGCTGTCCGTCCGAAGCCTGCTTCAACGCGAGCTTATTTTTGGACCAGACTGCCGTTTCTCCGATCTTTTATTACTATGAGGACTACGGCCTCTTTCGCTGAACAGTTCGGCTACCTGCTATTAAATGGTTTATCTCTCTCTGAAAGCTGTCTGGTGTTAAAAAACCAAAAGCATTCCCCATTAATTCAGGAAGAAGGAGAGCGCCTTGAACAAACGCTCGCTGCCGGCACGCCTCTGCCCGAAACGTTCCGACGGCCCTGGTATCTTGAAAGCCTCGGCCAGGCGGTGCAGTACGGCCAGTCTATCGGCGCACTCGGCCAGGTGCTTGTGCAATACAGCAGCCAGACACAGCATAAACTCGAAACAGACATCCAACGGATGACCATGACTGCCCAGCCCATTCTCTTCTTCTCGGTCGGCATTCTGATTTTAAGTCTTTTCGCTGCCGTATTTTTACCTATGTATCACATGATTACTTCCATACAGTAAAAGGAGTGTCCACCCATGCAAATTCCTCACGATTATTTTTCTGAACGACTCTCGTTACTTGAAAAACGCTTGACGGACCTTGAAATGCATAAAGAAGAAGACATTGCTTCTTTATTACAGTTGCTTCGCCAATCCCGCCCTTCCAGAAAGGAAAAAACATATGCTTAAAAACAACAAAGGTTTTACTATGGTGGAAATGCTGATTGTACTTCTCATTATTACTGTGCTTCTTTTAATTGCTATCCCAAACATCGGTACAAACAACCAGGTTGCCCAGTCCAAAGGGTGCGACGCCACCATCCAGCTTTTAGAAACCCAGGCTGCTGCCTATGAGGTTGAATACGGCAGCGAACCGTCTTCCCTTCAGGATCTTGTCGAAGCTGACTATGTAGAAACGATCACCTGCCCGGACAACACTCCACTTGTATATAATAACGGGGCCGTAAGTAAAGGATCCTGATGCTTCTCTTCAATTCAAAGGGTTATACCTTTCCGGAAGCTATCGTAGTTCTGCTTGTTTTCAGCGTACTTGCCGCTGTACCATTTATTCATTTCTCTTCGGCCTATCAGAGCACACGTGAAGATCATTTCGTCCGGCAGTTGGAGGCTGATCTCGTTTACAGTCAGCACTATGCTTATACTCACCATACCCCCGCCCGTCTCAACTGGCACGCAGAGGAGAATTACTATGCCCTCGTAAGCAACGACCGCAGTGAACCTTTAATCGAGCGCACCATCCCCGAAGGTTTTTTCGCTCCCACTGCTTCTAAGCTCCAGTTTTATGAATTGTCATATACGGAGAAAGGAAACATTAAAAAAGCAGGCACAGCAACCCTTCACGGTCCGTCCCGGTCGTACCGGTTTATATTTCAAATTGGAAGGGGGCGGCTCCGCGTTGAGACATCTTCGTAATGGATTCACGCTGATTGAAGCCGTCAGTGCCCTTTCCCTTCTGTTCGCTGTTACTCTATTTATGCTCCCCCTTCTTCATCAGAATTATCAGACCTGGAGCAGCCAGCAGTTGTATTACGAGCAGCTGTATGTGATGGAAAAGGAAGCAGGGCGCATTCACCAGTCTGCCTCTGCCGCAGTCACTGCTTCCACCTATTTGAAAGGAAGGATTCATGTTCACATTAAAGAGCACGAAGAAGGCTATAAAGTGTGTACTTCGATCGAGGGAAGCCGTAACGAACAGTGTGTGTATGTCCTTGCGAAACAGTAAAGGGGTCACGCTTCCTGAAATGATTATTACTCTGCTGCTGTTCAGCCTGTGGGCACTGGCCGCTGCTAAATTCAGCAGCCTGCTTTTAACTGAAGTTCCGTCTCCCGATACTGAAGCACGCTTATTTGTTCAGCAGATGGAGGAAGACATGCAGACTGCTCAATCGTTAACATATAAGAAGCAACGGTTTTATATTAAATCCACACAGCATACGTACGAATATTTTATCTCTAACGGGCGGGTCGTCCGCCGGGTGGATAATGAAGGATTTGAAATCATGCTCCAGGGAGCTTCTGCTTTTTTTGTGAAGACAGGAGAATACGGGGCGGATGTGGAGGTGATTTTAAATGATGGGCAGTATATTCAATCGTTTCTTTCCTATCATGCAGCGACGAAAAAGCTCTTCCCATCGTGACGGCTTTATTCTCCCCTCCACCATTTTCTTTCTTTTATTCATTTTCTTATTTATGGTACTCGCTGCCGGACTTTTAAAGCTTCAGCTTCTGCAGCAGAGCGAGGAGTTTGGATCCCTGGATGTAAAGTGGATGATCCGCAATGCCGAAAATATTTATATTGAAGCTCCTTCTGAATCTGGCACTGTAGCGATGCCGGACGGTACCGTCGAATGGGAAGAATTAGAAAGCGGTGAAGTCAAATTCACTGCCCGCCACCGCCGGGGATTTTCCAGGGAAGTGTCTTATCCCCCAGACTGGAGAGACTCTGTTTATGAAGCTCTTTCTTACCAAGAACATAGGTAAAGCCGGCAGAGTCAGCTCTGCCGGCTTTCGTATTGGTTACTGCTTTCGCGCGTTTCGTACTGATTCCATTTTCTTTTTCATCTGCTTGCCTTCTGCATCACGGCGGTCGTCAATACGAATATTTGTTGATACACGCTGATAGCCTTCTTCAAAAGGTATTTCGTGTATTTCTCTGACAACCTGCAGCAGATCATCAATATTTCCTTCGAGAAGCGTACTCATTGGCGTCATTTCAATATCAATTTTATCATTGTGCTTTTCAAGCACGTCCTGAATTTTTGCTACCGTATCCGACATCCCAGTTCCCTGTTTGTCTATAGGAGAGACTGTCACATCAACAATTGCCATAAATAACTGCTCCTTTCGTTTTCTTCCGGGCCGGTGCGGGAATTCACGTTCAGCAAGCACCCGAAATGCGGTAATCGCAGTTTGAACGTGTACCTTCTCCGGCACAGAACATGTAATATTTCGTTGAAGCCAGAACGAAGGCTTCAGCCATGTGTTTCTGCTGTCGGCAAAGTGCCGCTGAAGCACTTTTTCTGCCAAAAAAGCCATCGGCAGTGATACATAAGCACTGACAGCTATAAAAACATTTCCCGGAGAAGAAACAATGTAAACCGGCGACGCCATTACAAGAAACAATACGAAGTATATAAACACAATGTTGGTGGAGCAGTGATGGTTTGTAATCGATGCTCTTGCCACTCTTTTCCACGAGCTTTTTTCGGGTACGCCGGTAAAGCTAAAAACGCTAAAAACTTTATGCTCTGCGCCGTGAAACTTTTTGAGCTGCTGTGGAAAAATAAAATGAGTTCCCATGACAAACAATAAAAACGAATATAAAGGAAGGAGCTGAAAAATGGCCGCTATGAGCCAGACAGCGGCTGTGAGCTTGTACCAGACAGGCATCGCCCCTGTTACCACTGCTGCTGCTCTTAAATAAGACCGCACGGAAAGCGGAAGCAGTTCGGCATGTATCTTTCCTTCACTGCCGACATAGGCTCTGCTCATAAAGGATGCTCCAAAGAAAAACACGCCGCCCTGATAGGAAAGCCCGCGAATTTTCATGCCGGCTGTTACTCGCCGTACATGAATCGTGAACCGGCGATGCCCGGTTTGGTCATTTCCTTGGCATCCAAAATTTCATCAAGCTCTTCTTCAGACAATATCCCCCGTTCAATGCAGATCGAGCGTACACTCTGATCCGTTTCAATCGCTTCTCTTGCAATTCTCGCAGCTGTTTCGTACCCAACATGCGGGTTAATGGCTGTAATGATGCCTACGCTTCGTTCCACCATGTTCCGGCAGTGTTCAATATTGACTGTAATTCCTTCAATAGTAAATTCACGGAAGACTTTCAGCCCGTTCTGCAGCACCGAAAGGGACTGAAGCAGGTTAAATACGAGCACCGGCTCCATTACATTCAATTCGAGCTGGCCGGCTTCCGAAGCATGGCTGATCGTATGGTCGTTGCCGATAACCTGAAAGGAGATCTGATTAATTAATTCGCACATGACCGGATTTACTTTCCCCGGCATAATCGAAGAACCCGGTTGGCGGGAAGGAAGGTTGATTTCATTCAGGCCGGTTCTAGGCCCGGAGCTCATCAGCCGCAGATCGTTCGCCATCTTGGAAAGGTTAATCGCATGTACCTTGAGAGCCGCTGACAGTTCGGTGTAGGAATCCGTGTTCTGCGTCGCGTCCACAAGATCAGTCGCACTGTAAAACGGCATCCCGGTCTGCTCAGCAAGAATTTCTGCCACGCGTCCAATATATTCAGGCATCGCGTTGAGCCCGGTGCCGACCGCTGTTGCCCCGAGGTTGATTTCATACAAATGATCCACCGACCGTTTAATGCGGCGCAGGTCTCTTGTCAGCACCCGGCGGTAGGCACCGAACTCCTGGCCGAGACGGATCGGCACGGCATCCTGCAGATGCGTACGCCCCATTTTAATGACATTGTCAAACTCTTCTTCTTTTTCTCCCATCGCTTCAATCAAATTATCGAGCGCAGTGACCAGGCCCTGTGAAAGACGCAGCGCTGAAATGTGAATCGCTGTCGGGAACGAGTCGTTGGTGGACTGGGCCATGTTCACGTGGGAGTTCGGGCTTACCCGCAGGTAATCCCCTTTTTCTCCGCCCAGTAATTCGATAGCCCGGTTAGCAATGACTTCGTTTGCGTTCATGTTAAAGGAAGTCCCTGCCCCGCCCTGAATAGAGTCCACAATAAATTGATCATCAAATTTGCCCTCGATCACTTCGTCCGCTGCCTCTATAACCGCCTCAGCAATAGATTCATTCAGAAAGCCAACTTCCGCGTTAGCGGTGGCTGCTGCTTTTTTTACATAACCGAACCCTTTAATCAATTCCGTGTGCGGCGGATAGCCGGTTATTGGAAAGTTTTCTTTTGCCCTCAGCGTCTGTATGCCGTAATAAGCATCTTTAGGCACTCTCTTTTCTCCTAAAAAGTCACGTTCCACACGGTAGTTTTCCATGTTTTTAGCCCCTTTTTAACAATCTTTTTTCTATCTCAGCCGTTCATGTAATGATTTTTCGCCAGCCATGCGGCTCCCGCCACCCCGGCGTCGTTTCCGAGATCGGCAATGACAAAATCCGTTCCTTTTTTCACTTTGTCGAGAGCAAACATATCAAAATGAGCACGCAGCGTCTGCAGTAAATCATCTCCGGCAGCGGCCACTCCGCCTCCGATCACGATTCGCTCCGGATTCAGCGTGTTGGCAATATTACCGACGGCAAGCCCCAAATAATACATGGCGTGATCAATCACCCCGGCACAGTACGGATCGGCGGACGTAGCAAAGGCGAACAAATCCTTGGTCGTAATTTCTTCTCCGCGCTGGTGCACATCATAAATTGGAGAGCCCTCGGCTTCGTCGATATGCTCCAGGGCCCCTCGTACCATGCCCGTTGCCGAAGAAATGGTTTCCAGGCATCCGCGTTTACCACAGTTACAAAGCCGGCCTCCCTCCGGTTTCACCGTAACATGACCGATTTCCCCAGCCATATTATCTTTGCCATTCACCAGATTTCCGTTAAGCACAATTCCGGCTCCGACCCCTGTACCAAGCGTAATAAAAATCATATCCCGGGCGTCCGTGCCGGCCCCTTTCCAGTATTCGCCCGCCGCAGCAAGGTTC
This sequence comes from Marinococcus halotolerans DSM 16375, assembly GCF_000420725.1. GTDB lineage: Bacteria > Bacillota > Bacilli > Bacillales > Marinococcaceae > Marinococcus > Marinococcus halotolerans. The sequence goes on from NZ_ATVM01000008.1 coordinate 94,066, forward strand.
GCATCATTATCGAGCGCCACAGGAAACCCCAGCTTGTCTTCAAGAATACGTGCGACCGGATAATCCTTCCATCCTATGTTTGTTGCGAATTCAATAATGCCGTTTTCTATGTCGATAAAGCCTGGAAGCCCCGCGCCGGCGCCCGCGACTTCCGTAAGCGGAATGTTCTTTTCGTTCAGTTCATGCTCGATCGATGCTGCAATTTCATCAAGCACGTATTTTCCGTTTTCTTCCTTGCTGGTCGTAATGCTCCATTTATGCTGCATGCCGCCGTCCTGGTCAAAAAGCGCCATTTTTACCGCGGTGCCGCCGATATCGATTCCTAGCACGTATTTTTCAGCCATTTGTCTACCCCTTTTCCTGCTCGATTCGTCGTTCTCTTTTTATTGTTAACAAAGCACTCTGGTACGTCCTGACATCCAAAAGACCGTTTTTATAAGCCTCTCTGATTTCTTCTTCCATTAAATCTAAATCCATTAAACGATTTTTCGTATAGATGAAAGCGCCGACCGTGCGCAGCCACATCCGGATTTCTGTCATGGATTCCATAGTTATCCTGCTTCCTTTCATTATAGCAAGCGAAAGACGTTTTTCTACTACGTATTTTGATTAATTCCACCGGTACATACCGATCGCAAAAAAGACAGCACACACCAGAACAAAAAACGCAAACGCTCCTATACGCACAAACTGCCAGCGATGTCCCGGCAGATGCACAAAGACGGAGGCGATAAATCCGCCGACAAGACCGCCAATATGGGCACCGTTATCCACTGCCTGCACAGTAAACCCAAATACCAGGTTAATCCCGAGGATAACAAGCACGTTCATGCCAAGCGTACGGAAAAACAGCCGTTGATGGGCAAGCCCCAGATATAAAAGGGCTCCGAAACAGCCGAAAATAGCACCACTGGCCCCGGCTGATACCTGTTCATTCATAGCGAAGCTTACCGTCGATGCAAATACGCCTGCAGCAAAATAAATTATAATAAAGCGAGCTGTGCCGTAAATACGTTCCGTGATACCGCCAATAAAAAACAACGCCAGACTGTTCATAAACAAATGCAGAAAACCGATATGCAGAAACATAGCAGTAATCAGGCGCCACCATTCTCCGTCGACAATCCCAGGATTATATTTCGCCCCAAGCTCAATGAGCGTGTTGACGTTCATACTGCTTCCCGAGCGTTCCAGCACTAAAAAAATGACAGCAAGTAACGCCAGCACCGTATAAGTCACAATCGGCTTCCCACTCGAGAAAAAGGACATGTCCTGCTGCTCAAGCTCCCTCTGCTTTTTTTCTGCCTGACGGCGGTAAAAGGAGGCTCTTTGTTCGTGTTCTTCGGGTTCGAGCTCTTCTTCCATGCCGCCCCATGTCCATTCACTGGTTTTTAGATGCGTACTGACAGCCGGGGGCCCGTCCGCCAGGCCCCGGCCGTTGTCATCGGCGAATAAAAAGGAACGGGCTTCCCGGTCTCCGCTTTTCATCGGCTCTGTCATATCCGCCGGAGGATAAGAAGTAATATATACGTTCGCAAATTTTGCTTTCCTTAAAGCGAGCCGCCGCCTCCAACCATGAAAGCTTTTTTCCGCTTCGTGCCTGTCTTCTTCCAGCCGCCCGAGACGTTCATATTCCACCCTCGCCATGCGCACAATCCACGGTTGGCCGTCGATATCCCCCTGAAGCCATAGCCGCTTCCGGTCCGGACCAACATCAATCAGGCGGAAGGATTCCGTCTCCATCAGCTGCTCTGTAAATTTCCAAAACTGGTGAGCTTCCCGTTTAGACATCCGAACGCCGTCCTTCATTCACTATTTCTTTTAAATATGAGGCTGCCTGATTAAATTCACTAAACTCTTTTACTGTATTCGATGAATGGCCTCCCTCTTCCCCGCGCGTGTTCACATAGATAGCTTCCCACCCTGCATTTTCTGCCCCCTGCACATCGTGGGCCCACGAGTCACCGATAAACAACGCCCGTTTTTTGCGGCTGCCCAAAAGCTGCAGCGCCTCGTTAAAAATTGCCGTTTTCGGCTTCGGGGCTTCGGCCGTTTCAGAGATAAAAAGATGGCGGTGGTCGATCCAGCGATCAAGCTTAAGCTGATAAAACTTTTCCTTCTGCAGCTCCTCTGAACCGTTTGTGATGATGCCGAGGCGGATGCTGCTTTTTGTGAGCGATTCCAACAAATCAGGTACACTCTCAAACAGCTCGCTGAATTCCGGCAGCCGCCGCTCGTACTCATGATGAAACTCCAGAGCTTCCCGGTCAGACCCCGGGAGCCCGAACACGTTCATCGTTTCTAAATACCGCTTGATACGGTACTGCTGCTGCGTAAGAATGCCTTCCTCATATTCCTGCCAAAACAAATCACAGTGATATTTAAATACCTCGAACCACTTGTCTTCATGAACGAACGGCACTTCTCTATTCAGCTGCTGTCTGATGGAAACAAACACAGCTTTAATTGTTTTCTGAAAAGCTTTTTCATGATCATAAAGGGTATTGTCCAGGTCGAAACAAATCGTTGTCCAGCGCATGTACTTGTGCCACCTTTCTTCCTTCTATTATAGCAACCTCCCGCTAAAGGCGAAATCAAAAGGAAAAGAAAGAAACAATGTACATCACTATAACCACTATACCGCCGCCAAAAGAACTTAACGCGTTCACAGCGTTGTTTGTCATCCATGAAATGCCCGAGGCGTGCATGGTTTTCCTTTCATGATGAACGTCGGCTTCCGTATAGGATCCGCATACGCTGCAGCGATTCAGCCTTTCTGCATAAGCTCCGAGAAACGTATCGATAAAGCAGCCGCCTACACCAGCAACACTCACGACGATAAGCATAAAGACGTTCACCTCTAAGGAGATGAAACAGGCCGCTCCTCCCACAAGAAAAGCGCCGCCGACAGCCCCCAGTGTCCCTGCTCCGGAAACCGCTCCAGAATAACCGTTTTCTATTCGTTTTCGGCTGCGCACGTGAAGCGGCCTGCCCCCGAACCGGCGGCCGATCTCAGACGCCCACGTATCCGCATTTGACGCCGCTGCTGCGCCAACAGCAGCGGCTAAAAATCCTTCCCACGAGACAATGCCGTACAAAGCAGCAAATATAAGCATCGGTCCTCCATTCGCCCATACCTGCCAGCTGTCCCGCTGTTCCTTTTCCTGTTTATTCAGACGGGACAGGACTGTTGAACTCACAAAAAAAGTGATCAGGGCTGCTGTTCCGGCCCACCCTGTCCACATGTAGATAAACGTGCCGAGCACTCCGGCTGATAACGTGCCGGCAAGCGTTAATGATCGCTTTTGCCAGATCACCAGCAAAAACAGCACGAATGCTAAACCGAGTGCCGCTTCATTCCACATGAATAAAACCTTCGCTGCTGATGAGGGTTTGTACCGGTACGTCGTGCGCTTCCACCGGGATACGATCCTGAAGCTGAAAAGGATGGATCAGAGCTGCCGTAGAAAAATCTGCCCGGTTTAAAAAGCGGTCATAGTATCCGCCCCCAAATCCAATGCGGTAGCCCTGCCTGTTAAATACAAGGCCAGGTACAAGAACAAGGTCTAGCTGCTCAGGAGGCACGAGCGGACACATACCTTTTTTAGGCTCATATATCTGACCGATAGTACGCTCAAGCTCCCCGAATTCCTGTATTTCATAAAAATCCATTCCCCGCTGTTCGGGCTCAATTTTAGGCACACACATCCGCTTTCCCTGCTGCCATCCAGTCTCAATAATCGGACCAGTATTTATTTCATTTTTGAGTGAAACAGTAACTGCAATTGTATCCGCCTGTTTCCAGCCGCTCCATTGGAATAAATACTCGTAAATCCTTTTTTCTGCCTTCAGACGCTCATTTCCGGAAAGAGCCTGGTACATGTCATTTACCTGCTGCCGTAGCATATGTTTATTCAATTGCCTTCCCCTCCCGTGTCTTTTTCCTTTTAGAATGCTTTAAAGACAAAAGAAAAAGCAGCTGGGAGATGTAATCTCCTGCTGCTTATTTCGTTTCGCGATGAAGAGTGTGCTTTCCTAAACGAGGAGAATATTTGTTCAACTCGATACGCTCAGGATTTGTGCGTTTATTTTTGCTGGTGATGTAATTACGGTCACCAGTCTCTGTGCAGGCAAGCGTTATTTGTACACGCATGTGATTCCCTCCCTACTTTCGTACATTTTTCATACTTAGTAATACTATCAGATTCCTATTTGTGCTTCAAGTCTGTGATGTTAGTTTTTCTTAGGAAAGTTAAGAAGATTTTTTGTAAAAGCGGCAAATCAGTGAAAAATGCTACCAGCACACCGATATGCCGCAGTTATTTGTCCCGAAGGAATTACTGTTCTTCTTCGCCGCTTCCGGTTTCTTCATCATCTTAGCCACTGTCTTCCGCGTTCCCGCCGTCTTCTTCATTTTCACCTTCAGCTTCGTCTTCGCTGCTTCCGGCGCCCGGACGTTCCTCTTTAAGGTTCACATATGCCTGCATCGTATCGGCGGCAATGCTGTTGGCAATACCCGTGCGTCCCCCGTCTTCACTTTTATAAGTGTTAGGAACGACGACCGCGATCGCAATCTCCGGATCTTCATACGGGCCGTAGGCGATAAAGGTCTGGTTGTTTACTTCTATCACTTCATTATCGCTTTCCCTGCGGACACTGCGCTGGGCGGTTCCTGTTTTTCCGGCAATTTCCATATTTACATCCGTGAAGTAGCTGTCCGCTGTTCCAAGCTCGGTGTTCACCACGTCGTACATGCCCTCCTGGGCAATATCAAAGTTTTTCTTGTCAATATTAACCCGGTTCAGCATCTCTGGTTCAAATTGGTGAAGCACCGCTCCCATTTCATCAGTATTACGGTTTGGTTCACGAATTTCTTTCACCAGGTGAGGCTCCATCCGTTTGCCGTCTGAAGCAATAGTCGCGGAATACTGCGCCAGCTGCAGCGGCGTGTACGTATCCAGCTGTCCGAAGGAGAAGAAAAGCAGACTTCCTGGTTCTCTTCTTCCTGCATTAAGCCCGGTAGCCTCTGACGGTAGATCAACGCTTGTCTCTACTCCCAGTCCGAATTGATGGTAGTAATCTCTCATCGTCGCATAAGCTTCGTTCACTTTTTCATTATTGAACCCGTTGTCTCCAAGCTCGTAATCCATTAGCCGCATCGCAATTTCGGACATGAATACGTTGGATGATTCTTGGATAGCTTCTACGACATTTACTCTGCCAATATCATGGGAAGAACTAATTGTTGGACTATTGGGCAAACTGAACGGACTGTCATTAATTTTTGTATCTTCTGTGATAACTTCCTCCTGAAGGCCGATCATGCCTGTCGCCGGCTTGATCGTCGAACCCATCTCATACGTATTGGTTACGTTCCCGAGCTGATCGTCGTAGCCGTTCATGGCAAGTATTTCCCCCGTATTCGGGTCGATCGCGGTTACATAGGCCTGCTGGTCGTTTGGAAACGATCCCTCCGACTGCCCCATCTGATTATCAAGTATCGTCTGCACTTCCTGCTGCAGATCCATATCAATCGACAGCACCAGGTCATTGCCACGGCTTCCGTTATTCGTTTCCTCCGCGTCATCATCCTCACCGCTGACGGTTCCTTTTTTGCCCCTCAGCGTATCTTCATAGTATTCCTCGAGAAAGCTCTGGCCAACCTCGTCGGAACGCTGATAGCCTTTAGCAAGAAACTCGGTTACGGTTTCTTCAGGAATAGACCCTACCTTTCCGTAAAGGCTCTGGAAGGCCTGCGTATACTGGTAATCACGCCGGAAGTCCCTGGTTACATCCACGCCTTCCAGTTCATCGAGACGGGCACTGATAGCCGTCGCCTCTCCTTCTGTCAAATCCCTCTTGACGCGCTGCGGCGAGTCATAGTACCCGGAAATCATTTCACTCCAGATGGCTACAACTTCCAGCTCTTCGTCACTGATGTCATTCAATTGTTCATCTGTAATCCGGTCGAGCTGCACTTCATATGGATCTTTATCATTTTCCATCAGCCGCTCTTCTTCTTTTTCTGAGACTAACTCCTCGGCTTCATTTTCACGCGTTAAAAGCCAGTAGTCCTGCAAATTTCTTTCCGGCATGCTGTCCCGGTCTGTTTCCTCTTCATCGAATTCAATCAGTTCAGCCAATTCTTCAGCCGTCTGCAGGCGTTCTTCATCCTCATAGCTTCTCTGGTTCGTATACGTTAAAGTCAGAATAAGGTTATTATCCACCAGCTCTGTTCCATTGCGGTCGTATATAATCCCGCGCGGGGCATCAACCCGGCTCGCCGACGTGGAAGCCGTTTCGTTCACGTCCTCTTCATACGTATCCCCTTCAACGATCTGCACGTATCCAAGCCGCAGAATTAATATTGAAAACAATATAAAGACAGCGAAAAAAAGAACGTTCAGCCGAAAAGGAATGGAAGGTTTTTTATTTTTTCTCGAAGCCACACGCAATCCCTCTCTTAATATATGTAAGTTTGCTTGTTTCCAGTTAAGTATAGCATAGAAAAAAGCCGCTGCCGAACTTCTGCTCTCTTCCTAAAAAGAAAAAATCCGCTCCCGATTTCCGGGAACGGATTCTTCAAATATATTATTTAGCTTCCTGATAGTTCTTTTCAACTTCGTCCCAGTTTACAACATTCCAGAATGCTGCTACATAATCCGGACGACGGTTTTGATACTTCAGGTAATACGCGTGCTCCCAAACGTCAAGGCCGAGGAGAGGTGTTTTCCCTTCCATGATCGGGGAATCCTGGTTGAGCGTATCCATAAGCTCAAGCTCGCCGTTATTTAATACGAGCCATGCCCAACCGGAGCCAAAGCGTCCAACAGCTGTTGCGCCGAATTCTTCTTTGAACTTGTCAAAGCTTCCCCATTTGCTCTTAATGGCATCTGCCACTTCGCCTTTTGGTTCGCCGCCGCCATTCGGGCTGAGAAGCTTCCAGAAGATGGAGTGGTTGGAATGGCCGCCACCGTTATTTCTCACTGCAGTGCGGATATCTTCAGGTACAGCGTTCAAATCGCTGATCAGTTCATCAACGCTTTTGTTTTGAAGGTCGCTGTGATTTTCCAAGGCTGAATTTAATTTCGTTACATACGTGTTATGGTGTTTATCATGGTGAATGTTCATTGTCTGCTCATCGATATGAGGCTCTAATGCGTTTGGTGCATAAGGTAGATCTGGTAGTTGATGTGTACTCATAAAAAATGCCCTCCTTGAAAGTTCTGGCGATTTGTCCAAAGTGACTTTGTGATAATTTAGTATACAAAATTACACTTAGTCTACTCTCACTTTACCAAAACAATTCTTATTTTTCAAATCGGCTTTCTGCTTTATTCAAACTAGAAAGCCTGCCACGGTTGATTATTCCCGTATGCTTCTTCTTTAAACATAAAAATCCAGCCAGCCTCGCTGCATATGGAAAAAACGGGCAATCAATACCGGCTCTATCTCCTGCTCGCCCTGCTCCGGCCGGAAATGCCTTCAAAATAAAAAAACTTTTCCGTCCGGGACGAAAAAGCTTGCTGCGCTGCTATCTAAAATTGATGTTTAAAATAATAAGTATGGCGGAGGAAGAGGGATTCGAACCCTCGCGAGCCGTAAAGCTCCTAACGGTTTTCGAGACCGTCCCCTTCAGCCGGACTTGGGTATTCCTCCAAATACATGTTTACCCACTGCTTCTTAAAGTGGTGGACCCTGTAGGACTCGAACCTACGACCGGACGGTTATGAGCCGTCTGCTCTAACCAACTGAGCTAAGGGTCCTTAAAAGCATTACAGACAAAAAAATGGGGCGGTTGATGGGAATTGAACCCACGAATGCCGGAACCACAATCCGGTGCGTTAACCACTTCGCCACAACCGCCGTATGAGTATGTAAATATATTGGTAGCGGCGGAGGGGATCGAACCCCCGACCTCACGGGTATGAACCGTACGCTCTAGCCAGCTGAGCTACGCCGCCATGGCTCCGCAGGCAGGATTCGAACCTGCGACCAATCGGTTAACAGCCGATTGCTCTACCACTGAGCTACTGCGGAATGTGTTACTGCCGTTTTTACGACAGTAATTACTATATCATTTCCCTAAAAACGCGTCAAACAGATTTTTGTATTTCTTTTAAACAAGAATTATTATAATATAAATGGCGTTTACTAGCAATATACCGCCCTTTATAACAACGCTTGCGACAAACCCGCCGACAGATCCTACACCAATTTTACCAAGCTGCTTCCACGATTTCTGGCCGCCGATTAACTCTCCAATAATGGCTCCGGCAAGCGCACCGATCAGAATACCGGCGACCGGAATAATAAACGGGCCGACGACCAGGCCGATCAGGCTTCCCCAGATGCCGTATTTTGTACCGCCGCTCCGCTGGATACCATAATAATTAGCCGCGTAGTCAATTACAAACAGCAGCACAGCAATGACTGCCTGAATCACCCAGTATACAAGACCAATATCCGTAAACCCGTAGCCCAGTGCAAACATCAGGGCCGCAGCTGCGTGAAAAATCCCGCCCGGAAGAATCGGGTAAACAACCGCGACAAGCGCCAGCGCGTAGCAGGCAATCCCCAGTAAATACCAAATTAGTTCCATACGTGCCTCCCTTTGCAGATATATTGTTATTCTATAGCCGCTTATCTCCCGATATAATCAATAAAAAAGAAGGAGGAGCACCTCCTTCTTTATGAAACCTCCCGGTCATCCAGTACTGTTTCGGCAATGTTTACCGAATGATCGCCAATACGTTCAAGGTTACTGATCATGTCGACAAACACAATACCTGCAGATCCGGAGCATCGTCCTTCATTCAAACGGAGAATGTGTTTTTTACGAAGCTTCCGTTCCATCTTATCAATGTCTTCCTCCTGTCTGGCAACCTGCTGGGCAATTTCGTAATCATCTTTTTCAAGCGCTTCAACAGCACGGTTAAATGTGCTGATCGTCAGCGTAAACATTTCATTTAAATCTTTGTACGCTTCCTCTGACAGCGTTACCTTGTTGGTCAGTTGATAGTCCACGAGCTCCATTATATTTTCAATGTGGTCGCCGACACGTTCAATGTCACGGACGGTGTCCATCACCACAGAATGCTTACGTGAATTTTCTTTAGACAGGGACCGTGCAGAAATACCGATCAAATAATCCGTAATGTTTTTATCAAGATTATTGATGGCTTCTTCGTAGCGCACGAGTTTTTCCGCGTCTTTTTTATTTTTTGTTTCCAGATAGCTTTCGCTTTTCCTTAAGCCTCTTCCCGCATAGTCGGCCATCCGGAGAGTTTCGAGCTTCGCCTGATCCAAAGCGATCGCCGGAGACTGGTAAATAAAGCTTGGATCCAGGTGCTTCGGCTTGTATTCAATCTCTTCGTCACTTCCAGGGACAAGCTTGGTTACTATATACGCAAGAACCCCGACAAACGGCAGCTGTATAATCACGTTCGACATATTAAATATACCGTGCGCAAACGCAATTGTCATCGGCTGGTTTAAATTAAGCGCCTCCTGCAGAAAACCAATAAAAGCCGTATAAGGAACAAGCAGAATAAGGATAATCGTTGCTCCGATCAGGTTAAAAATGACGTGGGTTAAAGCGGTACGCTTTGCTGCCACAGAAGCGCCAATAGCCGCAATAACTGCTGTGACGGTGGTGCCTATATTATCCCCAAACAGGATCGGAAGAGCTGCATCCAGTGATATCGCATTTTGAGCATACAGTTCCTGAAGCAGTCCAATGGTCGCTGAGGAACTCTGCAGTCCTACTGTAAAGATGACCCCCACCAATAATCCTAAAAGCGGGTTGTTACTCATGCTGATGGTTAAATCGTTAAATGCCGGCAGTTCTTCGAGCGGCGCTACTCCGTCCCCCATAAGTGAAAGACCGAAAAACAGAGCCCCGAAGCCGAAAAAAGTTTGTCCTATGTTGTTTACCTGTTTATTTTTAAAGAAAAAGATCAGTACTGTACCAATAAATATAATCGGAAGAGCATATTCTTCGAGTTTAATCCCGATAATAAACGCCGTTACCGTTGTGCCGACGTTTGCTCCCATAATAACGCCGATTGCCTGCCGCAGTGTCATAAAGCCGGCACTTACGAGACCGACCGTAAGTACTGTCGTTCCTGAACTTGATTGAATAAGTATAGTTACGATAATACCGACCAGCACGCCCATAAATGGGTTGGAGGTGAATTTATCCAGAAGATCCCGGAGCCTGTCGCCAGCAATTTTCTGCAGACCGTCACCCATGTATTTAATTCCAAACAGGAATATCCCCAAACCACCAAAAAAAGTAAACAAAATCGTTTGAATATCCAAACTCTACATCCCCTTAGTCGCTTTATGAATTTTGGCAGTTTTTTTGCCGCACCCAATCTATTTTTAAAGTAAATTGAGTGGTTTGTAAAGGAAATATTATTTTTTCCATAAGTTATTTAACTTTTGGTTTTCCCAACAAAAAAAGAGCAAGCCGAAGCTTCCTCTTTTTTCATAAATAACCTCTAATATGGAAATTACTGTTCTTTTACAGCCGTCTCCAGGCGCTTCACCCGGATGCGCGTACCGTCCACAGACGTCACTTCAATTTCTTCTTCAGCATTCAGCCACTGATCACCGCTTGTAGCACTGTAGCGTTCTCCCTCAATATCAATCGTACCCGTCGGGCGGAAGGGGGTGACGGTTGTCCCCGTTTTACCGACCAGCCCACCGTACGTCTGGTTAATCGAGTTATAGCCCTGTTCGCTAGTTAAGCTGTCCTTAAGCATCAGCTTCGACCACAGATCCCGACGCGGGAAAACCTTCAGGAAAAACATCGCTGCGATGGCCCCGGCCAGGAAGCCGAAGATAACGAGCACTCCGTAAATAATAGTAGGAGTCGGCACAGCGATCGAGACTCCCATTAACAAAAGCCCTACAATAGAGACCGTTCCATCCCCGATAAGCTTGCCGTCAAGCAGGATCAGCCCAAGGCCGGCTGCATATAATACAAGCACCCAGATGCCGGCTGCCCCTTCAAGATGATAGGAAAAGAATAAGACCATAAAGGCTGTACCCAGAATAAAAAATAAGCTTTTGGACTTAACAAGAAACTCTGAGATTAAAAACATCGTCCCAAGAAAAACGACCATAAAGCCTACACTCGGGTTCGCTAACCATTCCATTGTATATGCTCCCTTCCATAAACTTCTGTATTCACTAATCATTGCGGCTCGTAAAAGCCTGGTAACCTTATATACGCGTAAGCATCAGGAATCGTTTCACATTTATTGTAACTCTTCTTTCTGCCGCTTGTCAGCTGAAAGCGTCTTCTTTGCATAAAAAAAGAGACCACAGCGGCCTCTTTTTTATCTAATATTATGCAGATTCTTCAGAATTGCTGTTGAACCATCCCTGGACGGAATCAAGCATCTGTTCAAGGAAAGCGACGATTCGTGAAAGGAAATTCTGCGTATCTTCACTGTTCACAAAGCTGTCGATGTTTTCCGAAGCTTTATCAAGCTGGCTCTCCATCTGTGACCAGTCGATATTTAAGTTCTGCATCCGGTCGAATAAGGAAACGAGCTCATCTGTCTGCTCTTCGCTCAGTTCAATATTCATATCTCCTGAAACATTCTGCACGATGACCCCGATATCTTCCGTATTATTAATTTCTGTGTTGTTTATTTCCTGCTTGATTTGTGTAATCAGTGTTGTTGCTTCTTCTTTACCGATATCTTCACCAAGCTCAGATGTTTTGGCAATCTCTTCATTTGCCACCTGTTTTTGATCCTCCGATATGCTGACATTGTTCTGCTGCTCATAGGCTTTTAAAATTCCGGTCAGCGCGGCCGTCCCGGAGACCTCAAATGGAGCTGTCACGTAAACCTCTGCATCCTCTACGCCCGCTGTTGCCAAAGCATTCGCATACATTCCTTCAGTAACTGTATCTATTTTGTTCGTTTCAATATCAATACCTTCACCATCTTCAGCCGCAGTAATCTTTGCAGAAGATAACGCCCGCGAGCCAATTTCAGAGCTGCTTAAATAATCCCCAAGGTACTGATACTCTTCTTCATTTGTAACCTCGACCACCGGTACTTCCCCTTCGGTTACATCCATCTCTTCGAGAAGAGAACTTCTTTGCTCAGAAGAAAGGTCCTGGCCAAGCGTCACAGTCACCTCTCCTGCTGCTGCGTCTGCAGACGCCTCCTGGCTCACCCCAAGAACTCCTAACGTCACTACCCCGGCTGCCAATGTCTGCTGCCACCACTTCATTATGTTCAACTCTCCTTCTTATGCCCTTTCATTTCCAATCCTATACTTTTATGACCAATATATTTATATTCGTCGCATCTATAGTCGTAACCCCCGGGGAAAAGTTACATCGTCTGCACTCTTTTGTTAGTTTCTCATCATTTTACAAAATCCCGGCTTTTGTATTTCTGATTTCTCCTCTCTCGAAGCAACTGCTTGCCAAGAGTACATACCCACTGATACAATTACGATGTGTTATAGACCACTATCAACCATTGTTGTTGCATTAGACGAGGCACGAAATAAATTCACCAATATAAAGGGGCGAATGGATACATGAGCCAAATAACCCACCGCAGCGAAACCCGAGCAGTCAAAGTAGGTAATGTGACGATCGGTGGCAGTAATGAAGTAGTAGTACAAAGCATGACCACAACAAAAACCCACGATGTGGAAGCGACCGTCGCAGAAATCCACCGCCTTGAAGAAGCCGGATGTCAGATTGTCCGTGTCGCATGCCCACAGATGAGGGACGCTGAAGCAATTCCGAAAATTAAACAGCGCATCAACATTCCGCTCGTAGTCGATATCCACTTCGACTATAATATGGCCTTAAAAGCCATTGAAGGCGGCGCTGATAAAATCCGGATCAATCCTGGTAACATCGGAAAGCGGGAAAAAGTAGAAGAGGTTGTCGAGGCAGCCAAAGCCAAAGGCATTCCGATCCGTATCGGCGTGAACGCCGGCTCCCTCGAAAAACGGATCCTTGATAAATACGGTTATCCAACTGCAGACGGCATGGTCGAAAGTGCTCTCTACCATATTTCTATTCTCGAAGAGCTCGGCTTTTACGACATTATCGTTTCGATGAAGGCTTCAGACGTGCATCTGGCTATTGAAGCTTACGAAAAAGCGGCTCAGGCATTCAGCTATCCTCTTCACCTGGGAATTACTGAATCGGGCACTCAATTTGCAGGTACGGTTAAAAGCTCGGCTGGCCTCGGAGCAATTCTCAGTAAAGGTATCGGAAGCACGCTTCGTATTTCACTCAGTGCCGATCCGGTAGAGGAAGTGAAAGTCGGGCGCGAACTGCTGAAAACATTCGGTCTTGCCTCCAACGCCGCGACGCTTATCTCGTGTCCGACATGCGGACGTATTGAAATTGATCTGATCAGCATCGCTAATGATGTGGAAGAGTATATTTCCACGATCAAAGCTCCGATTAAAGTAGCCGTGCTCGGCTGCGCCGTTAACGGTCCCGGCGAAGCAAGAGAAGCCGATATCGGTATTGCCGGTGCAAAAGGTGAAGGTCTTCTTTTCCGCCACGGGGAAATCATTCGGAAGGTTCCGGAAGAAACCATGGTGGAAGAGCTGAAAATCGAGGTCGACAAAATTGCTGAAGAGCATTACGCCAAAGAAGCAGAAAAAGAACGCGAAGCCAAAGAAAAAGAGCTGACAAACTAAGCATTTGACGTAAAAGAGCTCCGCCCATTATTCATGGGCGGAGCTCTTTTTGTTTTTCCTGCTAGTGCTGCAGCTCCGATTATACGTGCGCTGCTTCCTTTTGTTTTGTCCTTTTACACTCCGCGCACATACCATAGATTTCAAATTTATGTCCTGTCACTTCAAAGCCGCCGTCGACATTTTCATTCAGCCAGTCCATCGGACACGTTTCAATTTCTCTCGTTTTTCCGCATTCAAGACAGATAAGATGGTGATGATGGGCCGTCGTTGAACAGGAAAAACGAAAATGCATTTCCCCTTCAAGCTCAGTCATCTCGAGAATATCCATTTCCTCAAATATGGCCAGGTTGCGGTAGACGGTATCCACGCTCATTCCCGGGTAATTTTTCTGCAGGGAATTCAGTACTTCCTTCGCTGTCAGATAGCGTTTTTCATCTGAAAAAAGCTGGAGCAGTTCTTCACGCTTGGCTGTATATTTAAATCCCTGTTCTTTCATAATATTAAGCGCCTTGGTGACGTTCATATTTAAGCCTCCTGTTTCTTTTCCAATTGATCCATGTTCTGAGGAGTAAAGTGGCAAAAAGTATAAAAGCAGCTGTCACGACAGTGCCACCGCCGGAAGCAATGCCAAAAAGGATAGATCCTGTTACCCCCGCCGCCACGGAGGCTTCCCCGATAATGACAGCAATCAGAAGCATCCGTTTAAAGCCGGAGGCCCACTGCATCGCGGCCGCTGCCGGAAGCGTGATCAACGCCCCGGCAAGCAGCACACCGACCACCTGCATCGACGCTGAAATAACAATCGCAAGCAGTACAGCAAGCAGTACATTGAACACTTTAACCGGAATCCCGGCAGCAGCTGCCATTTCTTCATCAAAGGAGAGAAACATCAGTTCTCTGCCAAACGCTGCAAGCAGCCCGAGAGCAGCAATCGTCATTAATCCGATAAACCAGAGATCTTCCATCTGTACGGAAACCACACTCCCAAACAGATAGCCGTACCACTCCGTCACCCCATCAGCGGATATAGACATAAATACAGCGCTCAGTCCTACCGCTGCTGCCATTAAAATCGGGGCGGCAAGCTCCTGGAAGCCTCCATAGGTATGCCGTACCCGCTCAATGATCAACGAGCCGGCAAACGCAAATAAAAAACCGGTATACAAAGGATTGATGTCCCAAAAAGCCTGGAGGTTGCCTGCAAGTACTCCAGCCGTCACCCCGGTAAGGGTAACGTGAGCGAGAGAATCCGCTATCAGGGAGGAGCGGCGCACGACTAAAAACGAGCCGATTAAAGGTGCCGTCAGCCCAATCAACACCGCTGCTATAATGCTTCGTTCCACAAAATTAATATCAAACATAGCCGTCACTCTCTATTCTTTATTTTACACACGGGTCGCTTTTCTGTGCTATTGATTTGCTTTGTCCGTCCATTTCGCTTCTTTCCATGGACGCTGACGCCTCTGTCCGGCTACTTTTTCAGCCAGCACAATGATCGTCCATATAAGAAATGAAACGACCGCGATCGTGCCGCCTGAGCTCAGATCATAATAGTATGAAGCAAAAAAGCCGGCAAGAACGGCTGTTTCCCCGAAAACCACGGCATATAAAAACATGCTTTTGAAGGTGGAAGCGACCCGGAGTGCTGCTGCTGCCGGGAGAGTAATTAAAGCGGAGACGAGCAGCACTCCTAAAATAGATATGGAAGAAGCAACTATCACCGCTGTGATGCCGGCAAATAATAAATTCACTCTCTGCACCGGGATGCCGTTTACAGCAGCCTGTTCTTCATCAAAAGCCAGAAACAATAATTCTTTATAAAACAGCAGAAACAACAGCAGTGATACAGCAGAAATAATACCAATCACCACTGCGTCTGCAGCATTTACCGTAAGAATGCTTCCAAATAAATAGTTAAACAAATCATTATTAAAGCCATCCGCCAGAGAAATAAACACAACTCCAAGCCCTATGGCCGAAGCCATTACTACCGGAATTGAAAGCTCCTGGAACGCCTGAAACCGCCGGCGCAGATATTCAATTAGAAACGAAACAATGAACGTAAATAAAATGCCGGTATAAAGAGGATTCCATTCGCTGAGCCATACCAGATAAGAAGCAAGCCAAAGGTGAAAAGCGATGCCGGTCAGTGCTGTGTGCGACATCGCATCAGCAATCATCGGCGTTTTTCTTACCACCACAAACACGCCCGCTACCGGAGCGACCACGCCTATCATGAGGCCGATGATAAGCGCATATCTTAAAAAATCAAATTCCAGAAAAATCATCAGGCGCCTCCTGCATGGTGATCGTGCTCATGATGGATAATATGCACGTCGTGTCCATATGCGCCGGCAAGATCACTTTCTTCAAACTCCCGCGTTGTACCGTGAAAATGAAGCTGCTGGTTCAGGCAGGCTACCTTTGTTACGTATTTGGTCATTGCTCCTACATCATGGGTAACAAGAATAAGAGTAATCCCCTTCTCCCTGTTCCAGTGGCTCAGCCGCTCATAAAACGCCTGGGCCGAGGCAGCATCCACCCCGACAGTCGGTTCATCCAGAATCAGCACCTCCGGGTCGCTCACAAGGGCACGTGCAATAAATACCCGCTGCTGCTGCCCTCCGGAAAGCCTGCCCATATTTTTCTTTTTGTAGCCGAGCATATCCACCTGCTCGAGTGCTTCGTGAATGCGCTGCTTGTCTTTACGATTCAAAAACCGGAGCAGCCCCTTTTTACCGTACAGCCCCATAGCTACGACTTCATATACAGTTACCGGGAATCCGGCGTTAAAACGATTCGCTTTTTGAGAAACATAGCCAATCTTTGGCCACTGGTGAAACTGGCGTACCGGTGTCCCAAACCAGCGTACTTCTCCTTGGTAATGCTTGTGCAGGCCTAAAAGAACCCGGACAAGCGTAGATTTCCCTGATCCGTTCGGCCCGACCAGGCCTACGAAATCTCCCTGGTTTATATTCATATTAATATCGTCAAGCACGAGCTCTGACTCGTAGCGAAACGAAAGATGGTTCACTTCAAGCAGCGTCTTTGTTGAATCTTCCACCGGGAAGCCTCCTTCTTTCCAAAAACAATTAGGAATCGTTACGATTTATTGATAGGAAAAGTATACAAAACCTTTTTGCTTCTGTAAATCTTCTTTGCTTAATCGTATATACAATTCATGGTTATTCTTTGTATGATAGTTAGTAGAAAAGCAGGTAAACGAAATCAAATCCAATTCTAAGGAATGATGCAGATGTTTCAAGCGAAGGAAAAAGTCGCCGTTATTGATATAGGCTCCAACTCGATCCGGCTCGTAATTAATGAGGTGGACGAAAAACGAGGATACCGCGAGCTTCATAATTTAAAAACCGTCGCCCGACTGAGCAACCATATCAACGACCAGAATGCACTCACCGAAGAAGGAAGAGACGTTTTGCTGCATACCCTGCAGCAGTTTGAAGAAGTCCTCCGCTTTCACGACGTTCAGACCACTCATGCCGTGGCCACCGCAGCCATTCGCGGTGCCTCCAACCGCGAAGAGGTTTTGCAGTATATTGAAGAACGCATCGATTTTCCCATCCGTGTTCTCTCCGGCGAGGAGGAAGCCTCCTACGGTTATCTAGCGGTAGTGAATTCCACCAGCCTCTCTGAAGGCATCACAATTGACATCGGGGGCGGCAGTACAGAGGTAACCATGTTTAAAAACAGGGAGCTTGTGCGCACCCACAGCTTTCCTTTCGGCGCCCTGACATTAAAGCAGAAATTTCTTCCAAATGATGACAAAATCACGTCCAGCAACCTGAAGCAGATGAATAAATGGATTGAAAAACAATTTCAAAAAGTGCCCTGGCTGAAAGAAGAAGGGGAAAACCTTCCGGTCGTCGGTATCGGCGGCAGCTCCCGGAATATGGTGCTTGTGCATCAGGCTTCCATCAACTATCCTCTGGCCGGCCTGCATCAGTATTCCATGACCGGTGATGACATTGCCGAAACGATGGAGCTTCTTGAAAAATCGAGCTTATCCGAGCGGGAAAATATCGAAGGGCTTTCCAAAGACCGGGCAGACGTCATTATTCCAGCGGTCCGGATCATTTCCCAGCTCTACAAACATATCGACGCCTCCTACTATTTGATCAGCAATAAGGGTCTGCGCGACGGGCTATTGTTTGAAGAGCTGCTCCGGGATAAAATGTATCCTCATTTTCCGGATGTGATCGAGGAAAGCTTTTACCAGCTGAACCGGGAATTTGAGATTAATCCGGATTATGTGGATGAAGTTGGAAACATTGCTTCTTCGATGTACAACAGCCTCGAGCCGTATATCCCGAAATCCTACCTGCATGAAGATAACCAACGCCTGCTGAACCGTGCGGCCCAGGTTCTTTACATCGGGGAATACATCAGCTCGGAGGCAAGCAGCCAGCATACCTTTTATATCTTAACCAACCGTTCCATCGACGGGATTACTCATGAGGAACGAATTGCCATGTCGCTCGTCTCTTCCTTTAAATCTAAATCGATGTTCAAACAGTTTGTGAAGCCATTCCGGCCGTATATGCAGAAAAACAGCTTGAAGCGTCTCGAATTTCTCGGAAGTATTTTAAAGTTCTCGTACTCACTCAACCGCACGCGCCGCAATATCGTTTCCGGGCTTGGCATTGAAAGGAATGGCAAAGAGCTTCACTTCCATATATACTGCCGCGAAGGCATGAATTCCACCTTTGAAGAAGCCAAAGCAGATAAGTATAAAAAACATCTGGAAAAAATGATCAACCGCGAGATTGTACTTCATTTCCACGAACAGTCACCGGTCTCTGCGTTTTCCAGCTGAACAATGCTTTTTTCGTGAATCTTTACATGCGCTTAACATTTCGTTGATACAATTGGCCCAGGAGTGACCAGGGTGTAAAGAAAGGCGGATTCTACCATGACCGAAACGACACAGACACACATTGACCTTGAAAACCCAGCGTATTACAACAACCGTGAGATCAGCTGGCTTGCTTTTAATGAGCGGGTGCTTGAAGAAGCACTTGATGAAAATAATCCGCTCCTTGAACGTCTGCGGTTTTTAGGAATTTTCAGCTCCAACCTGGACGAATTTTTCATGGTCCGGGTGGCAGGATTAAAAGACCAGGTGAAAGCAGGATTTAATAAGCCGGAAAATAAAGCGGGACTTACGCCGAAGCAGCAGCTCGCAGAAATTACTAAAAAAAATTCAGAGCTCGTGCGGCTGCAGGATCATTTTTTTACGGAAACGGCGGTTCCGCTGTTAGCCTCGGAAAATATCCGCTTTCTTTCAACGCTTGAATTAAACAGCGGCCAGTATGAATATGTCCAGGAGTATTTCATGTCCAGCATTATGCCGGTGCTGACCCCGATGGCCGTGGATGCCTATCGTCCGTTTCCCATGCTTTTAAACAAGTCCCTGAACCTGGCTGTCCGGCTGCAGAAAGAAGCCGGCGGTGAAAAAGAGAGTATCGCCATTGTACAGGTGCCCGGGGTGCTTCCCCGCTTCCTTGGGCTTCCGTCATCCGACGGCAGCCGGGAGTATATTCTGCTTGAACAGGTGCTCGCGGAATTTATCCATATGCTTTTCAAAGGGTTTACTGTCGTAAGTGCTTCTCCGTTCCGGATCACCCGGAACGCAGATTTAACCATTCATGAGGAAGGCGCCCGCGACCTGCTCCGGGAAATTGAAAAGGAATTAAAAAAACGTAAATGGGGAGCCGCTGTTCGTCTGGAATGCCAGCACGGCATGATGGATGAATACATTCTTGAGTTCCTGCTTGAAGCCCTCGAGATTCACCCGGATGACGTATATACACTGAAGGGGCCGATCGATTTAACCTTTTTATTTCCGCTCTGCGATGAACTTGCGCCGGAATGGGAGCACCTTGTGTACGAAACGCTTATTCCCCAGCCACCGGAGGATTTGATTGCCGAAGCCGATGTGTTTGATGCTTCCGACGACCGGGATATTTTGCTGCACCACCCTTACGAATCGTTCCAGCCTGTTATCGACTTTATTTCCTCAGCTGCCGACGACCCGGACGTTTTAGCCATAAAGCAGACCCTCTACCGGGTCAGTGGCGACTCTCCCATTATTGCCGCGCTGGCGAGAGCTGCTGAACAGGGGAAGCAGGTGACGGTCCTCGTCGAGCTGAAAGCACGCTTTGACGAAGAAAATAATATTCAATGGGCGAAAACGCTTGAGAAATCCGGGGTTCACGTCATTTATGGCATTACGTCCCTGAAAACCCACAGTAAAATTGTGCTGATCGTCAAGAAGACAGCGGACGGCATCAAGCGTTATGTGCACCTTGGTACCGGCAACTATAACGATTCCACCGCTAAAGTGTATACTGATATGGGCATGATTACGACCCGTCCTTCCTTCGGTGAAGATGCCACTAACTTCTTTAATCACTTAAGCGGCTTTTCCCAGCAGCCGTCCTGGAATGAAATCAGCACTTCTCCGGACGGTATACGCGATGAACTTCTCCACCTGATCCAGCAGGAAATCGACTGCCATCAGCAGAACGCAAGCGGCCACATTATCGCCAAAATGAATTCGTTAACAGATAAAGAGCTCATTATTAAACTGTATGAAGCCTCTCAGGCCGGTGTCCGCATTGAACTCATTGTGCGCGGTATCTGCTGCCTGAAGCCAGGCATCCCCGGAGTGAGTGAAAGCATTACTGTGCGCAGCATCGTTGGCCGTTTCCTTGAGCATACCCGTATCTTTTATTTTGCCAACAGCGGCCGTGACAGCTATTATTTGTCCTCAGCTGACTGGATGACTAGAAATATGGAAAAACGAATCGAAATCATGTTTCCAGTCTATGAATCCATTTTAAAAAAGAGGCTCAATGCTATTTTACAGCTGATCCTGCAGGATAATGTAAAGGCAAGAGAACAGGACAGCAGCGGCTATTATCATTACGTCGAGCCTGCGTCCGGCGAGCCCGCCATTAACAGCCAGCTCGTGTTGTTTGAATGGGCATCGAGATTTCTTGACATGAACAACGAATAAAAAAGCACGCCCTGCACATCTATTTATGCGGGGCGTGCTTTTTACTGTTCTTATAAGATGGTGCCTTTTCCTGAAGCTCCAAAATAAAAAAGCATGAATGCGTGACCCATTCATGCAAAAGACATTTATACTTCTGCGGGCATTAATTCATCCCGCCAGTTCGCTTTCCATTCTTTTTGTCTGAGCATCGCAATTTCATGCTTGTACGGTGGTTTTTTGTTTTTCTTGTCCGTGCCCACATAAGGTGTTTCCAGTATTTTAGGTACAGAAGCAAACGCCTCGTGGTGCACAATGTCTGCCAGCGTGTTATAGCCGATATAGCCGTAACCAATATTTTCGTGACGGTCTTTGCCTGCCCCGCGTTCGTTTTTGCTGTCATTAATATGAAGCACTTTTAGCCGGTCGAGGCCGACATAATGGTCGAACGATTCCAGAACGCCGTCCAGATCCCCCACAATATTGTAGCCCGCATCATGCGTGTGGCATGTATCAAAGCAGACACTCAGTTTATCATTATACGTCACTCCGCTGATAATCTCCGAGAGCTCTTCAAAGCTTATTCCGCACTCTGAGCCTTTGCCCGCCATTGTTTCAAGCGCGATCTGAACCTTCTGGTCGGGGTAAATGACTTCATTTAAGCCTTCAATAATTTTTTTAATGCCCTCTTCTGTTCCGGCTCCGACGTGCGCGCCCGGGTGAAGGACAATCTGCTTTGCCCCGAGCGACTCGGATCTGCTGATTTCATTGCGCAGAAAATCGACTCCCAGCTGAAATGTTTCCGGTTTGGTCGTATTGCCGATATTGATAATATACGGCGCATGGACCACCACCTCTTCGATGCCGTTTTCTTTCATGTGGGCGTGCCCGTTTTCAATATTTAATTCTTCGATAGGCTTACGCCGGGTATTCTGCGGCGCTCCTGTATAGATCATCATCGCTGTCGCTCCGTACGAAGCCGCTTCTTCGCTTGAGCCAAGAAGCATTTTCTTTCCGTTCATGGATACATGTGAGCCTAAAAGCACAGTCATCACCTCAGTTATTATTTTCGTTTGTGCCGGCGGGAAGCCGTCTGATCTGCCATCGCTTTTTTCTTATAGCCCGGCTTCACTTTTTTCGGCTTTTTCACCGGCATGGAATCAGGAGCAGGTGCAGGCTTTCGCTTCGTTTGCCTGGAGGCAAACAGTGGTTTGGACAGCTCCGTCCATGCTCCTTTACGAAAGTCCATGAACGTGAAGCGGATGCCCTGCTTCTGAAGAGAAAGCACGGCTTTGCGGTCTTCTTCTCCCATCAGAGTGTACGACTCCCCTGTCAGCCCGGCTCTCCCCGCACGGCCCGTCCGGTGAATAAAGTATTCCAGTTCCTTCGGCAGGCTGTAGTTAATAATGTGAGAAATGCCGGGAATATCCATGCCGCGGGCAGCCAGGTCGGTAGCTACCAGATACTGGACCTCAAGATTTTGAATGCGTTTCATAACCTGTTTGCGCTGCCGCGAAGGCAGACCGCCGTGCAGCACTTCTACCGGGTATTGTTTTTTAAACATTTCTCCCGCCAGTTCATCCGCTTCGTCCTTTGTGCTTGCGAATATGATGGCGAGAAACGGCTGCAGCCTGTCCACAAGCTCCATCGTCACATCAAGACGGCTGCGGTGCCTGAGAGCGATACCGTAATGCGTCATTTCTTTCGGCGTCGCATGCTCCGGCTTTACGTGCACATGCTTGGGATTGTTCATATATTTTCTTAAGAAAGGCTGCAGGCTCTCCGGTACTGTGGCGGAGAATACCATCATCTGCAGGTTATCTGCCATTTTCCCGGCCACCGGATCAATTTCTTCCAGAAAGCCCATATCAAGCATCTGGTCCGCTTCATCAATGACGAGCATGCTGACTGTGTGTACATTGATAACATTTTCTCCTACCATGTCCTTCAGGCGGCCCGGAGTGGCTACGATAATGTGAGGCGGGTTACGAAGCTGCTCCATTACCCGCGAGCGGTCCGTGCCCCCGGCTACCTGCTTGGCACGCACTGAAGACGTTTCGTCTTCATCCGTAATTTCCTTCAGGACCCCGAAAATCTGGCCGGCGAGTTCACGTGTAGGTGCAGTAATGACTGCCTGCACCTCCGCTTTGGAGGTGTTGATTCTGCTCAGGATTGGCAGCAGGTACGCAAGCGTCTTTCCGGACCCGGTCTGCGACTGGCCGATAACATCTCTGCCGTTAATCGCAGAAGGAACCAGCCGCTCCTGAATATCCGTTGGTTTTTGAATTCGTTTTTTATCCAGCAGCCTGAGGGCGTATGCCGGAATATTGTATTGTTTAAAGCGATTTTCCACGCTGTTCACCTAACTCTCTTTTCATTTACGCATTTTTTGCATCTCCATATTTTATCATAGTTAAAATAGAAACCATAGCTTCTCCTTTGCTTCTGTTCACAAAATATTAAAGGAATACCTCCAGCCGACCGTCCTTTCTTTTCAACCGGCCACTTAGGTAGTATAATGAATCCAGAATCGTTTTACATGACTGCATACGTAAAGTCAGCGCGTACACGCAAGACCTCACGGTTCAAATTATGAAACAGGAGGCCTTTATGGAAGTAACTAAAATTTCACCACGGGGATACTGCTACGGCGTTGTCGATGCAATGGTAATGGCGAAAAAAGCCGCCGGCAACCAGGAGCTTCCGCGCCCAATCTATATTTTAGGCATGATCGTACACAATAAACACGTGACTGACGCATTTGAAGAAGAAGGAGTCATTTCCCTCGACGGGCCCAACAGGCTTGAAATACTGCGGCAGGTAGATAAGGGTACAGTCGTCTTTACAGCTCACGGCGTTTCTCCGGAAGTACGCGAGCTTGCCGAAGAAAAAGGACTGACGACCATTGATGCCACCTGCCCGGACGTTACCGTCACCCATGACTTAATACGGCAGAAGCGGGATCAGGGCTATGAATTTATCTATGTCGGCAAAAAAGGGCACCCGGAGCCGGAAGGTGCTGTCGGTGTCGCTCCGGATATCGTGCATTTAGTGGAAACACTTGATGATCTTGAAAGCTTAAACATCCAGTCGGAACGGATCATTATGACCAACCAGACGACGATGAGCCAATGGGACGTTTCCGACATTATGGACCGGGCGAGAGAAATTTATCCACACGCAGAAGTGCACAATGAAATCTGTAATGCCACTCAGGTCCGCCAGGAAGCGGTAGCTGAACAGGCAAAGGATGTAGATCTCGTTCTCGTTGTCGGCGATCCGAAAAGTAACAACTCCAACCGGCTTGCCCAGGTGTCCGAGCAGGTCGCAGGCACCACTGCGTACCGGATCAGCAACTTAACCGAGCTCGATTTAAGCTGGCTTGAAAATGTCAACTCTGTAGGGGTTACAGCAGGAGCCTCCACACCAACGCTAATCACGAAGGAAGTCATCCTGTTTATCGACCAGTACGATCCAAACGATTCGTCCACGTGGGACACCGAGTCTCATATCGATAAATCAAAAATTCTTCCAAAAATCAAAGCAAAATCATAAAAAAGTCCCTCCGCTTGTGAACTGACCCCCGTCAAGTAGACAATGAAAATAAGTAAAACTCTTAAGCGGCTTGATTCCGGTATTCTATCGGGGTCAAGCCGTTTAAATGTT
>NZ_ATVM01000009.1 GCF_000420725.1 Marinococcus halotolerans DSM 16375
ACGATGTTGCACAGCGACCAGGGCTGCCAGTACACGTCGTATGCCTTTCAGGAGGCTGCCCACAAAAAAGGCATTATCACAAGCATGTCGCGCCGAGGCAACTGCTTTGATAATGCCGTCATTGAATCCTTCCATTCCTCGCTAAAGTCGGAAGGATTCCGCACCCCGAAAGGGGTGCCCCTAACATTTCCAATTATACTAGAAAACGTGCAGACGTACATGTATTATTACAACTATCAGCGACCCTTGACGAAATTAGCCTTCCACACGCCGGTGGAATACCGGACGGCAGAAGGCTAACGGCTAGGTGCTTTATCTTGTCTCATATTTCTAGGTCAGTGCACGTTCAGGGAGGTTTTTTCGTATTAACAGAACGTGTCTTTTGGCTTTGGTACAGAAAGCCCGAACAACGGCCGCAAAAACAAAGCAAGGAATGTGCCGGCTAATGCAAATACTGCCCATACATAACCGTGTACACTAAAGGAAGCAATGCCTCCAAAGTAAGCACCGATGTTGCACCCAAAAGCGAGCCGCGCCCCGTAGCCCATTAAGAGGCCGCCGATAATGGAAGCAGAAGCATTACCCACCGTTACTTTCGTAAACTTAAACAGTCCGCCCGCGGCTGAAGCAATAAATGCGCCTAAAATAACGCCAAAGTTCAGCACAGTAGTGGAGTCAGCAAAAATTGTCGTCTGCAGCGCCTGCGCACTTTCTCCGCTCCAGTAGTCCCAGCCCGAAGCATTGATACCTACAGCTTCAGCAGCTTTGGACCCCCAGAGTGCAAAGGCGGAAGTAATGCCCCACGGCTGACCGCGCGTAAGCAGAGTTAACGCATTTAATACAGCAAGTACTACTGCCGCAATCATCATTGGCCACGAACCGCGGAAAATGCGTTTCCAACCGCTCGCTGTCGGCAGAGTAGCCATTGCCGGCGGATTTTTCTTTTTATCAATAATTAATGTTACTGCAATTACAGCAGCGAAAATGAGTAAAGATACTATCCAGGCTCCCGTGTAGCCAAGGCCAGTCGAGGTAGCCAGTGAAATCGAACCAAAGGAAGGAGTTTCATCTGTCCAGAACGAAAGGTGATATGCTCCCACGGTAGATCCAACGATAAAAAAGAGCAGCGTAATGAACATGTTCGTCCGACCGCCGCCTACCGCGTATAACGTTCCGGAAGCACAGCCTCCTCCGAGCTGCATCCCGAGACCGAACATGAACGATCCAACGACCACACTCACACCGACTGGGCTGACATATCCGGCCACGTCCCCGCCAAAAAAGGTCGAGCCAACAGCAAGAATTGGTGCAAACAAGGTCACCGCTGCTGCAAGCATTACCATATGGGCCCGGAGCGCCTGCCCGTTACCGACGGACATTAAGCGGCGAAACGCCGAGGTAAATCCAAACCTGGCATGAAAAAGTGTATATCCCAGAAGCAGGCCGATCGTAAGCAGAAGTGGCTGCACGATTGACTGGGTTAATGCAAGATATAACGTTAAAATAGCAAATACGATCAACCCGCCAGTAACCAGCTTATTCTGCGGTGCTCCCAGTTTCTTGGAAGCTTTTTCGGCAGTCTCCTGCTGGGAAACGGGCTGTACTGTTACTGCCATGATAATCCCCCATTCCTATCTTTTTAGTCAGTTTTACGTTATTTATCTTAAATATATTTTTAAAGATAGTCAAAGATCTTGCTTTTCTAATTAAAATCTACTATTATTAAACAGTTGAAACTTAAAGGTACTAAAAAAACTCGATCGTTTTAAGGTGGTGTGGTCATGGATGAAAAGAAAATATACATTCAGCAGACCGCGATGCAGCTTTTCTCCAGTCAAGGCTTTTTTCACACCTCAGTTCAGGATATTGCTGAAGCGTGCCGAATGTCTAAAGCTTCGATTTATAAAATCTTTCAATCCAAGGAAGACATCCTCGCGCAAATTGTAAGAGACAATTTAAATCATATTATTCACCGTGCCAATTACGCCCGCAATGAGCAGTCCAAGCAGCCGAGGGACCAGCTTATTGCCAAGCTCTCAAGAGAAATCGAAGGTCTCGTTGAGCACCGGGAATACGTATGGATGCTTTATCAATCGGCTTCCATTAACAAGCAGTCTGATGATATCAAGGCCCTTCTAAAGCAAGGACAGCTCATTATGGTGAACTGGCATAAAGATACCCTTCTCGAGACGTTTGGTGCCGATATAGAGCCCTTCGTGTGGGATCTTGCCATATGCATGCAGGGGATGAGCAGAGAAATGATTGCATTCGCTGAGAAAGTTGACCGTTACAATTTTGATTTCGAACAGCTCGCCGAAGTATTGGTTACTAATATTGAAAGTATTATCAAACACAAATCCTCCTATGCTTCTGTATTTTCGAGCGAAGATATGGAACCATTTAATCTTCAGGGGCATTACGGGGAGATCGATCAGAAGGAGCTCTGGGACCGGACTATTCAGCAGGTGCGGGCCTTTATTCATTACCGCTTTCCCTCCTATGAAAAAAAGCAGTGGGTGGAAGCAGTAGACCGCTTAAACCAGGAGTTCTACGAATCTAAGCCTGAAATGATTGTTATGGAATCCCTGTTTTGTTTTCTTGAAAAAAAGGAAGACCTACAAATTAATATTAATATCCTGCGGGAAATTATTCAGTAACTCCCCAGTCCCGGTATCGTTCATTTGTTACGGTTTTCTTGCTATACCGGCTTTTATAACTGCACAGTCAAGCCTCAAACCGTCAGCACAAAAAATCAGATGCTTGTTTTCTTCAAAACAACTTTCTTGATTTTTCCTGTAGCTGGCGTTATTATATGCTGATGAAAACTAAAAAGTTCTTTAAAAACCAATTAGTTTTATAAAAATTGATAATCATGAAATGTATTACACTGAAGGAGGGCTTGTCATGCCTGAAGAAGCAGCTACACAAGTACCTGCGAAAACAAGAAATTTAATTATCGCAGTATTTCTTACTGGCGCGTTTATCGCTATTTTAAACCAAACTCTGCTGGCTGTGGCCATTCCAAGCATTATGGCTGATTTAAACGTGAGCGCCAACACAGCTCAGTGGGTAACGACCGTTTTTATGCTCGTTAACGGGATTATGATTCCAATCACCGCTTTTCTCATTGAAAAATTCACCACCCGGGGCCTGTTTTTGTTCGCTATGGGTTCCTTTGCAATTGGGACCCTGTTTGCAGCCCTGTCTCCAACCTTCGGACTGCTTATGGCCGGCCGGGTTATTCAGGGCGTCGGCGCCGGAATTATGATTCCGTTGATGCAGACGTCCATCATGACCATGTTTCCTATTTCCCAGCGTGGCCAGGCTATGGGACTCGCCGGACTCGCCATTGCTTTCGCACCGGCATTCGGCCCTACCCTTTCCGGGTGGGTTGTGGATTCATATTCCTGGAATACGCTATTTTATATTATTCTTCCAATCGCCATTGTGGACATTATTTTAGCGTACTTTTTGCTGAAAAACGTGACGGAGCTTAAACATCCAAAGCTCGACTTACTATCGATTATGCTTTCAACTGCCGGGTTCGGAGGCTTATTGTATGGATTCAGCGCTGCCGGAAACAGCGGCTGGGGAAGTGCCACCGTGCTCACCACTCTTGCCGTGGGCGCTGTTGCCCTGTTCCTGTTTATATGGAGACAGCTGCATGTGGAACGGCCAATACTTGAGTTTCGTGTATTAAAGAACCCTATCTTTACGCTGACCGTTGTGGTTGCCATGGCCTGTTTTGTTTCTATGGTTGGCTCTCAGACTCTTATTCCTCTTTATGTTCAAAACGCACGTGGCTTTTCCGCCCTGGATTCCGGTCTGATGCTTTTACCGGGGGCTCTTTTAATGGGCCTGATGAGTCCTATTACCGGCCGCATTTTCGACAAAGTCGGCGGAAGAGGACTTGCGATTACCGGACTTTCCTTGTTAACGGTCGGCACCATACCGTATATGTTTTTAACAGACGACTCTTCCATCGCGTTTTTAACGGCTATGTTTGCGCTTCGTATGCTCGGCGTTGCCATGGTTATGATGCCGATGACTACTGCCGGACTGAATCAGCTTCCTAATTCGCTGATTGCCCACGGTACGGCGATGACGAACACGCTTCGCCAGGTAGCAGGCTCAATTGGAACAGCCGTACTGATTACTGTCATGTCCCAGAGCGCTTCCGGCGCGGCGAGGGCAGGAGAAGTATCAAGCCAGACCGGCGCTTTGATTCATGGCATTAATGTAGCTTTCTTTGTAGCTTTAATTGCAGCCATAGTCGGCCTTGTGCTTTCGTTCTTTCTTAAAAACACCAGACCCGATACGATGGAAAAGCGCGAAGTGCGCGGAAGCAAAAGCAACACGAAGGAAAGCAAAGCATAGCCACTGCTATTTTAAGCAAAAACACTCTCAGCACTGACTGAGGGTGTTTTTTACTGCTCTAAACGTGAAAATATTCTGTAAAATACCTTGACACTTTAACTCAGAAAAAGATATAGTTTGGCTACATGACTGCCTCTTACATAAAGAATAAGAGGACACTCGAGTACTACTGGAAGGGAGAAAAGAATTTAATGACGACATGGACCAGCAGCAACCTGGGCTATCCACGCTTAGGCGAAAAACGCGAATGGAAAAAAGCATTGGAATCATACTGGAAAGGAAAGCTCGATGAGGGATCTTTTCAACATCAAATCCGAGAACTCCGATTGGATTTCTTGAAAAAGCAAAAGGAACGCGGTGTGGATTCAATTCCTGTGGGCGATTTCTCTCTGTACGATCATGTACTCGATACGTCCGTGATGTTCGGACTTGTCCCGGAGCGTTTTGACGCTTCTGCGGGCTACTCTTCCCTATCTACATATTTTGCAGTAGCCCGGGGCACGAAGGCATCGCCGGCAAGCGAGATGACAAAGTGGTTTAACACCAACTATCACTACATCGTGCCGGAGCTTCAAAACGCAAAGCCGCGCCTTGTAGATAACTACCCATTAAAAGCCTATCAGGAAGCAGCTTCTGAATTAGGTATTGAAGGACGTCCATACCTAATCGGTCCATATACGTTCCTGAAGCTTTCTAAAGGCTACGAAGAACATCAGTTTGAACAGCTGTTTAACGACCTTTTGCCGCTTTACCAGAAAGTGCTGCAGCAGCTGCAGGATGCAGGAGCGAAAAGTGTCCAAATCGATGAGCCGGCTTTTGTTCAGTCTTTTCCTGAAACAGATATTCCGTTAATTCGGAAGGCATATGAATTGTTCAATCGCGAAGTACCTGAACTGGATTTGTTTGTGCAAACGTATTTCGACAGCGTTTCTCATTATAAAGACATTATTGCTCTTCCGATCGCAGGACTTGGTCTTGATTTTGTTCACGGCAAGGATGGCAACTGGGCGAACGTGCAAAACCACGGCTTCCCTTCAGACAAAGTGCTGGGTGCAGGCGTTATTGACGGACGCAACATCTGGAAAGCGGATGTGAGTGCCACTGTCGCTTTCGCCAAGGATATTCAGGCAGAAACAGGCAGTGAACATATTGAAATCCAGCCTTCCTGCAGTCTTCTGCATACACCGGTTACAACCAGACATGAAACCCAGCTTGATTCGCTTTTGCTGGATGCTCTTTCTTTTGCGGACCAAAAGCTTGAAGAAATCAACCTTGTTACACGCACATTAAATGGGGAAGATACGAAGGCAGAGCTTGAACAAAACACTGCCCAGCTTGATCGCGTTAAAAACGCCCCGTGGCGTCAGGAGTCAGCTGGCAGCACTGCAGCAGACATTCCTTCGTCCCGCCCGCTTTCGTTCGAAGAAAGAAGTCCGCTTCAGCAGGAAAAGTTTCAGCTGCCGAAGCTTCCAACCACTACAATTGGAAGCTTCCCGCAGACGCGTGAAGTCCGGGTCGAACGACGCCGGGTGAGAAAGGGTGAAATTTCCGCAGAAGAATACGAAACGTACATTCAAAATAAAATGGAGGAATGGGTCGATATCCAGGAAGAAATTGGTCTCGATGTTCTCGTGCACGGGGAGTTTGAACGTACCGATATGGTAGAATTCTTCGGAGAAAAACTTGGCGGTTTTGCATTCACTTCCAACGGCTGGGTGCAGTCCTATGGTTCCCGATGTGTCAAACCGCCGGTGATTTACGGAAATGTTGAGTTTAAGGAACCAATGACCGTGAAAGAAACCAAGTACGCGCAGACCCTGACCGAAAAACCGATGAAGGGGATGCTTACCGGTCCGGTGACGATTTTGAACTGGAGCTTTGAACGCAATGACATTCCGAAAAAAGAAGTAGCCTTTCAGATTGCCCGGGCTCTTAATGACGAAGTGCTTGCGCTTGAAAACGAAGGCATTGAAATGATCCAGGTGGACGAACCGGCAATTCGTGAAGGCCTTCCGCTAAAAAGAGCAGAATGGGACGAATACCTGGAATGGACCGTACACGCCTTCCGGCTTTCTACTTCTTCTGTCAAGGATACCACCCAGATCCATACGCACATGTGCTACAGCGAATTTCAGGACATGATTGAGTCAATCCGCGCGCTCGACGCTGATGTTATTTCAATTGAAACGTCCCGTAGCCACGGGGAGCTTATCGAAACGTTTGAAACTGCTGTTTATGACAAAGGCATCGGCCTTGGCGTTTATGATATTCACAGCCCGCGCGTACCAGAAGTCGAAGAAATGACTCAAATGATCGACCGGGCCCTGCGCGTACTTCCGAGCAATTTGTTCTGGGTTAACCCGGACTGCGGACTTAAAACACGTGATGTGCCCGAAACGATTGAAGCCCTTAAAAACATGGTCCGTGCTGCAGAAGAAGCCAGAAAAAACTTAGAGCAGCACGCATAATTAATATTACGTAATAAGGCCCGGCCTTCCGGGTCTTATTTTCGTGCAGAAAGGATATCTCACTTATGGCTGTGACTACTACATTTTTAAATAAACGATCCGATTACAAAAAAGCATTTGAAGTTATTCAATCCCTGCGGCCTTCTCTCAGCTGGGAAGCCTTCAATGATTATCTTTCCCGCCACCCTTCGTATCAGCTGTTCGCGTTAAAAGAAGACGGAGCGGTAGTCTCAGTAGCCGGACTCGAGCTTTTGGAAAGCCTCGCCTGGGGCAGACACGCATGGGTTCATGAACTTGTGACGGCGGAAAGCGCCCGGTCGAACGGCCACGGCGAAACTCTGCTCCAGGCTGTTCATCAATACGCAGAAAAACACGGATGCTCGGAAGTGATTCTAGCCTCCGGCCTGCAGCGCACTGACGCCCATCGCTTTTATGAACGGCTTGACTACAAGGCATCCAGCTACGTTTTCCGCCATACTTTATAACGCAAAAGAAACTCTGCCCCGTTTGAAAGGCAGAGTTTCTTTTTTATCGCTGCTGCTTTTGTTTTTTCTTTGGATTCTTTTCTTCCGAGTTGAAGCTGATCAGCGCCGGTATTAACAGCGGCAGTACAATCAGCCCAAACAGCAGCAGTCCGGTAATAACAACCGTAGCTACTTCGAGAAGCGTAAGCACTCCCGACGGAAGCATTGCTGCGAACGTGCCTGACAAAATGATTGCTGCGGTAATAATTACCGTGCCCATTTTAATCATTGCCGTCTGCATGCCTGTGCGCACGCCGGCTTTTGCTTCTTCGTTATACCTGCTTAACAGAAAGATGGAATAGTCCACTCCGAGTGCTACAAGCATAACAAATCCGAAGAACGGTACCGGCCAGGCGATACCTGGATACCCAAGCCCGTTTACAAATATCAACTCTGTTACAGCCATCGCTGTAAAATACGCTAGTACAAGCCCGCCGATAATATAAAGCGGCTGAATAATATTACGGAGCAGAATAATGAGTATCGCAAAAATACCGACAAGAACGATGAGCACTGTCCGGTCAAAATCACTGGAGCTGACCGACTGCAAATCACTGTTCACGCTTGGGACGCCTCCGTATTCAATCGTCGCATCCTCCAGCGGCGTGCCCTGCGTATTCATTTCTACAACCTCTTTAACTTCTTCTGCACTTTGGATTGCTTTTTTGGAATAAGGGTCTGCGTTCAAGCCCACTTCAATGGTCATGCCGTTTTCATTGTCGAATACATAATTGGATGCACCATCCTGAAAATCTTCATCCTCGATGGTATCCTCCGGAAGGTACACGCCGGTGCCCTCAACATAGTTTGCTTCAGAAACCTCGCCGGTAAAGGTTTCAGCACTTTCCAGGCCATCACTGATTTCAGTCAGCCCGTCACGGGAGTCTGACACCCCGTTTTCGAGTTCGCCGAGCGTTTCAGCGAGCTGGTCAAGCTCTTCTGTCTGCTGGTCAAGCTCCTGCTGACCTTCTTCAAGACCACTTTGAATCTCGGTAATCTGCTGACTGATCCCGGTCAGCTGCTCCGAAGCAGCTGACGCTTCTTGAGGGGAAGATGCATTCGCCAGCTGAGTGCTCACCTGCCCGAGCGCCGTATTCACCTCGCCGAGGCCATCAGCCGCATCCTGCAGGGAGGAGTTTTCCGTGTCGCTGCTTCCAAGCTGTTCCTGAATCGCGGCCAGACCGTCTTCAACATCCTGCAGTCCATTTTCAGTCTCTTCAATGCCATCGCGGGCATCACTAATACCCGTGCTCACATCTTCGATCTGATTGTTTACATAAAAATCCTCGATAACATCTCCGGCAGGCCGGGTCGCACTGCGTACTGCCTCTACTTCATCCAAATTGGAAACAGAGCGGTTCAAGTCCTCCACATACGCAAGTGTCTCCGGCTCCATCACCGATGCATCTGATTCAATAACAATCTGCATCGGAAGCGCCTGTCCGGAACCGAGGCCTTCCTCAATTAAGTTCAGACCGGTAACTTCTTCTGTATCCTGGTCAATTTCATCAATTGTATCGTAAGACCGCGAATTATCAAATGTTAATAATAGCGGCACAGTCACGACAGCAACAATGAGAATGGCAAGCAGCGGCCGGAAGACGGACACGCGGCTCAGCCATTTCCATATTTTACTGTCAGCATGACCGTTGTGAAGCTTCGATGGCCAAAACAAAGCCTTCTTCAATGTCAGCATAAAGAACGGCAGAATCGTCCAAAGAACGCCTGTTAATACGACGATACCAACCGCCACACCAACACCGGACTGAAAAACGGAAAAGTTTGCAAAGCCAATCGCCGTAAAGCCTACAAGCACGGCAAGCGCACTGTAAACCATCGTTTTACCGGCTGTTTTATACGTCCGTATGATGGCTTTTTTGTAATCAAGCCCGGCAGCCAGCTCCTCACGGTATCTGCTCAAAAGAAGTATACAGTAATCTGTACCGATCCCAAACAGAACCGCTACAAGGAAAATCTGCGTATAGTTGGAAACCGGAAAGTTAAACCAGTCTACTAAATAAGCGATAATCGACTGACTGATCAAATACGTAAGGCCAACTGCCACAAGCGGTACAAATGGAGTAATAACCGCACGGAACACAACAAACAACAGCGCAAGAATCAGCACTACTGTAATAACTTCCGTACGCTCCAGCCCTTCCTGGCTAGCTTCATTTACCTGCTGGTTTAAAAGTGATTCTCCGGTGACATACATTTCCATGTCCGAAGCTTCGTTCAAATCACGAATTTCTTCGGCGGCATTAACCGCCGTGTCACTGTTTCCTTCAATGGAGATCGGAATAACGACAACATTTTCGCCCGAGGCAACCAGCTGTTCTTCTGTCTCCTCACTGCCAAATGGATCCGTGACCTCTGATACACCTTCAATGTCTTCGTCTTCGATGGAGGTAATCAGCGATTGAATATTCTCCTGTTCCTCTCCATCCACCTGGTTCTCTGTTTGGATTACCGCACTGATGGTGTTACCACCCTCCCCATTATCATCCAGTATCTCCTGGGCCTGGGAGGATGTTTCCTCTTCCGGTATTTGCAGCGTTTCTTTGTCAGCTGCCAAATTCGATAAACTCGGGGAAACGACCGTAAGTACCACGGTGAAGATTAATATTAAAGAAGCTATCCACCAGCGAAACTGTAGTATTGTTTTCATTTTTGCTGTCCACCTTTTTGTAGTATGCTTCGTATTTTATGAAAGGTCTGGATAAACTGCTCCACTTCCTCTTCATTTATGTCCTGAAGCAGATCAGACACATATTCATTTACAAGACGTGTATGCCGCTCATGAGATTTTTTGCCTTCATCCGTAATTTCTACATATTTTACCCGCTGGTCCTCGCTGCTGGGTACAAATTTCACATAGCCATTGTTTTCCATCTTTTTCAGGCGGTTGGACAAAGCACTCTTTCCGACGAGCATCCTGTTTTGTATTTCTGTTGATGTCATCGCTCCGTATTTCATTAAAAAATCCAGCAGCTCCACCTGTTCCGGAGAAATCTGGTTTAGTAAATTATCGGGTATTTCATTTGTTATACGGTTCCTTCCGAGAATCATCACTTCTGCGAACAGTTCCACCGCTTCTTCCATTTTTTGATCCTTCATTAGTACACCCCCTGAACTATATAGTAGTTTACCCCCTGAACTTTTACTCGTCAAGTATTAAAGGCTTGAGAGCTTAAAATTCCCCATTCATACAAAAAAAACGTCCGGATCCGGACGCCTTAGTCGTTCATATGCTCAATGCCTTTGGACAGCACTTTTTCCACGTTCGTTAAATGAGCGCTCATTGCTTCAGCAGCTTCTTCCGGATCCTTTTCATTTATAGCTTTATAAATCCGCTGGTGCTCGTCAAGAAGCCGCCGGAATGAACGTTTTTCTGAAAAGAGCCATGCTTTTCTTGTTTCATACATTGTTTTTTGCATCGTGTCGGAGAGGCGGCCCATCATCTGTGTTAATAAAGTATTTCCGGAGGCCTCCACGATTGCAAGGTGAAAACGGACATCTGCCTGTTCTCCGAGATCATCAGTCCCGCCTGCTGCCTGCATCATCTGCTCCAGCGCAGTACGCATCCGCTCAAGATCCTCCTCTGAACGCCGGACTGCCGCAAGCTCGGAAGCCCCTTTTTCAAGGACATGCCGGACTTCAAACAACTCTTTCATTTCCTGTTTTGAAATGAGGGTACGGCTGTTCATCATTTCTGTAATAGTGGAAAAATCATACTGATTCACAAATGTCCCTTCGCCCTGCCTTATCGTTACAATTCCTACGGCACGCAGGGCACTTAATGCTTCCCGGACGGCCGAACGGCTGACGTCAAATTTTTCCGAGAGTGCGACGACAGAGTCCAGCTTTTCGCCAGGCTTCACTTCGCCCCGCTTGATCATTTCCTCAATCTTTTCCCGGATGACTTCAGCTATTTTTTTTGTTTCAATACGGTCCATGGTCATCACCCGCCCTTCCTTCCGTTCATTATTTACCGCTATTGTACCACCCATAGGACACTCATACTACGGTTTACCCCTATTATAGGTAAGGTCATCACATGGGTAAGACTTGCTTCATTTGAACATGGTTAAAATCGCTTTTCATTGCTATGTGAAAAAAGTTTTGTTTTTTCCATATAGACGATTGTCATTTTGGAAAGAACAAGTTAGAATTTATAACAATGGTTTTCTCTAGTACATTGCAGCAAAGGTGGAACGTTTTATGTTATCTTTCTTTATCGCTATTATCCTGCTGATTGCCGGCTACATCGTTTACGGATCTTTCGTGGAGAAAACGTTCGGCATCAATGACCGCAACAAAACGCCTGCTTATCATAATGAAGGGCATATCGACTACGCTCCTCTCAGCTGGTGGCGCGGCAGCCTTATCCAGCTGTTAAATATTGCTGGTCTCGGGCCGATTTTCGGGGCGCTGCTCGGAGCACTGTACGGGCCAATCGTATTTTTCTGGATCGTCCTCGGTACCATTTTCGCTGGAGCCGTACACGACTATTTTTCCGGCATGCTTTCTCTTCGCCACAATGGCGCCCAGTTTCCCTCCCTCGTAGGTAGATATCTTGGCCGCCCGATGAAGAGCTTTATCAATATCGTAAGCATTTGTTTAATGATCCTCGTAGCCGCCGCCTTTATCGCCGGGCCGGCCGAATTAATTGCAAGCCTGACACCGCTCAGTTTTCTCACCGCCATTTTTGCTATTTTTGCATATTTTTTACTGGCTGCCCTGCTTCCAATTCAGCGGGTGATCGGAAAGATATATCCTCTTTTTGGAGCGGTACTTATCTTTATGGCAGTCAGTATTGCCGGCGCCCTGGTGTTTTCTGACGTAACGATTCCAAACGTTACACTTGCCAATCTTCATCCCGATGAGCTGCCGGTATGGCCAATGGTAATGGTGACTATTTCCTGCGGGGCCATTTCCGGGTTTCACAGCACCCAGAGCCCGATTATTGCCCGCACCCTGAAAAAGGAATCAGAAGGGCGGAAAGTATTTTACGGAGCTATGATTGCCGAAGGCATCATTACCCTCATATGGGCCGCAGCCGGTATGGCCTTCTTTGGAGGTACTGGCGGGCTTCAGGCAGCCATAGCCGCCGGAGGCCCGGCCGGCGCCGTCAACGAAATTTCTACGAGCCTTCTTGGCACACTCGGCGGGGTACTTGCCGTTCTTGGCGTTATTTTGCTTCCTATTACTACAGGCGACACAGCCCTTCGTTCTTCAAGGATGATGCTTGCAGAGCTCGTGGCAAACACTGTATCTCTAAAAGGAAAACCGCTTTTAATTCTTACTATTATTCCGGTCGTTATCCCGGCCCTGTTTTTATCCATGATCGATTACTCATTTTTGTGGAGATATGTAGGGTGGACCAATCAGCTCGTCGCTACTGTGATGCTTTGGACCGGCTGCATGTACCTGCTCTATGCCGGCAAAAACCATTTCATCTGCGGCGTGCCGGCGATGTTTATGACAGCTGTCGTCTGCTCCTACATCTTTTACGCCCCGGAAGGTCTTGGTCTTCCGTACGGCCTTTCCATGACGATCGGGGCCGTACTGACTGTGTTCGTGCTTGCCTGGTACGTTTTTAAAGTAATCTCCGTTAAACGGCAGGCAGCATATGAACAGGTCGAAAAATCTATATAAATGCTTTTGGCTGCCTGCTGTTGCGGGCAGCTTTTTTGGTGCAGGAGAGGCTGATGAAAACGCTGCACGTTCATGCTACACTAAATAAAGACTTGAAATTTTTATAAAGAAGGCGGCTTACCATGCACTACTGGAGAAAAATTAAGCGGCGGTTCATCGGTGGCAGACTGATCAAGACTGGTATAGCTGTTCTGCTCACTGCCTTTATATGCGGCATTTTTGATCTCCCGCAGGCTTTTGCCGTTATAACAGCCATAGTAACTCTTGAACCGACAGCAGCAGCTTCCATACGTAAAGGTGCCCAGCGGCTTCCTGCCACCGTCATTGGGGCAGCTCTTGCGATGATGACCGTTTATTTATTCGGGCCCACCCCGGTAACGTATATGATTGCTTCTGTATTAACACTTTATTTCTGTAATATGCTGCGGCTCCGGGACGGAATGCTCGTCGCAACAATTACGGCAGTGGCAATGATTCCCACAGCGAGCGATCATTATTTTTTAACTTTTGTAGAGCGTGTCGGCACGACATTTATCGGCCTTGCGATTTCTACAGTTATTAATTTAACGATTCTGCCTCCAAAATTCTCTTCTCTGCTCGCAGAACAGAATCGAAAAATGTTTGTGGAGACCGCTGAAATTTTTGAGCTGCGGCTTGAAGAAGTAATGAACGGCCGGCGTCCGTCTGCACAGGTAATGGAAAAGTATCATCAGCTCGAAAGTGACCTGGAGCGGGCCATTCAGCTTTCTTATTACCAGCAGGAAGAATGGAAATACCATAAGAAAAAGGATACAGAGGCAAGAAGGTTCACCCAGGAGCAGCGCCAGCTCCATTTTTTAGAGCGCATAAGCTATCACATTAATCGTTTATTTAATTTCGAAACAGATGACTACACGTTCACAAAAGAAGAGGTCCAGCTGATCGGCGACATTATTCCGGCGATGTCACAAACGATTCATCACTTTGGAGAACGCATCTCCGATGAGCAGTTCAGGCTGATTGAACGTCTTGACCGGTGCTTCTGGAAAAAACGCCAGCATGCATCGCGGCCGAACATAAAAAAATATCATCATCATTTTTCTACAGACGTTATTATTATCTTTGCCCTTTTATCTATTCACGATGTCCTCGAAGAGCTCGAAGAACTTCATTTTCCCGAACAGCCCGAACCACAGCAAACGCCCCGGCCTTCATAAGGCACGGGGCGCTTCGTTTATCAGTGTTTTTTTAAATTTTGCTGAAGGAGGATAAAAATTTCACCCTGTCTCCCATCGGAGGTGTCTGTTCATCAACAAGCTGGATTTCCAGTACCGCCGGGCAATTGTCTGAACAGAGACTTTCGTAAAGCCCGGGGGTGATATCATCCATGGAACGGACCGTGGCATACTTTACCCCCATCTGTTCTGCGATAGCTGCCACAGGCACCATCGATTGTTCAAACCGGTCATGCATTCTTCCGTATTGAAGCCGGTGCCCGTGATACACCATCCCGAGCCTTGCATTGTTCATCACAATAAAAAGAATGGGCAGCTGATACTCTTTGGCGGTCAGTACTTCCATCCCATGCATAAAAAAGCATCCATCTCCGGTAATACTTGTAACAGGACGGTGTGGTTCGGCGAGTTTTGCGCCAAGCGCATTGGAAATTCCCGAACCCATGGCACCAAAATGGACGTTGATGTCATACGTATCCGGTTTTTTCACTTCCATGTAATGGATCACATAGCTCATAAACTCCCCAATATCCACCGTAAAAAGCGTGTCCTCCGGCATATGGGACTGGAGCTGCTGAAGCACGTTCTGGGTTTCGAATTTTTCGTTTACAGTTTTCGGCGGCCCCCCTGTCTGCTGACGCCCGGATTTGCCTTCTGCTGGAAGACGAAGCCGCCTGTTTATTTCTCCGATCGTTGTGCGCACATCCCCAAGCAGGGAAATATCCACTTTATATTTGCGGTCAAATACCGTGGGATCATAGTCAAGCTGAATCATAAAACGATCAGCGGCCAAAGCTGGATTCCAGTTATTCGTAGCTGTTTCTCCGAGACTTGAGCCTATAACGAATATAATGGAGTGATCGCTGTTTTCCATTACTTCCGTAGCTGATTCGTGCCCGGCAAATCCGTACACGCCACGCGCGTTTGGGTGATCTGACGGTATAAGCCCTTTCGCCTGAGGCGTAGTAACGACCGGCCAGTCCAGATAATCCACCAGATTCATAACCTCAGGCAGGGCATCTTTTGCCCCCTGTCCAAGGAAAACGATCCCCTGGCGATTACTGGAGAGTATGCGGGTGGTTTCCGATACATTGCTTTCCACCGGAGACAGCCGGCGCTTGGCCGGATATTCGAGCAGCTCAGTGCTCC
This sequence comes from Marinococcus halotolerans DSM 16375, assembly GCF_000420725.1. Lineage (GTDB taxonomy): Bacteria > Bacillota > Bacilli > Bacillales > Marinococcaceae > Marinococcus > Marinococcus halotolerans. The sequence continues at coordinate 15,391 of NZ_ATVM01000009.1, forward strand.
CTTCGAGCGTAGATAATTGAATATTGATCGGGATCGCTACGTGCACTGGTCCGGGTATGCCGGCGAATGCTTTACATACTGCCTCCTTGAACACTTCGCGTACTTCATGGATACTTTCCACCCGGCGGCTGTATTTGGTCACCGGAGTAAACATCGGAACAACATCAAGCTCCTGGGAAGCATTCAGGCCAACCGTTGATGTCGGCACAGAGCCGGTAATAAAAAGCACGGGAGTCTGCTCTCTCATTGCATTAGCTGCTCCGGAAAGAAGGTTTGTCGCTCCGGGTCCGCTGCTTGCTATACACACTCCAAGCTTATCCGAACGCTTCGCGTAGGCGGAAGCCATATAGCCGGCCGCGCCTTCATGCTTGGTAATAACCGGCGTAATATCGCCATGTTCATACATCTTATCAAAAAGTGCGTTCACCGATCCCGCTGGTATACCAAAAACATAGTCCAGGCCGTCCTGCCGCAAATAATCAATTATCCACTGAGCTGCTTTCATTCTGTTTTATTCCCCCCACTAAATTTTACTAGTTATTACAAAATCCAGGTATTTTACTCGCCTGTACTGGTTTACTATACAGGAAACCCTGAACTAAATCACATTTATTCGCCTGCAAAAACTTCTGCTGTTCAAGCGTTTCCACCCCTTCAGCGATCACGTGAAGGTCCAGGCTGTGAGCAAGAGCAATAATCGTAGTTGTAATAGGGGCGGAGCTGTTTTCTGTCTTAATGTCATCAATGAATACTTTATCAATTTTAAGCGTATCAATCGGAAATTCCCTAAGATACTGCAGTGAACAGTACCCGGTGCCAAAATCGTCTATTGAAATACGGACTCCGATATTTTTCAGCCTTTTCATGGTCGTGACCGTTTCTTCAGTATTTAACAGCAGAGTGTTTTCCGTGATTTCTATTTCTAAAAACTCGGGTGCAAGCCCTGTCCGGTCAAGTACCTCTCTCACGGTATCGACCAGGCATTCACGCTGAAACTGCTGGGCGGAAATATTTACCGCTACGCGCAGGCTGCAGTGGCCCTGCTCCTGCCAGCTTTTCGCCTGGGAGCAGGCCTCCTCCAAAATCCATTCGCCGATGGTTGTAATTAAGCCGGTGTCTTCAGCTATTGGAATGAACTCTGAAGGAGATATTTTTCCGTGAACCGGATGATTCCAACGTACAAGTGCTTCCACGCCGATAACAATGTTTTTACTTAAACGCACCTGCGGCTGGTAAAACAGTTCAAGTTCCTTGTTTTCGAGCGCCCGGTACAAATCATTTTCAAGCCGGATTTTTTTCATGTCCGGCCCCATCTGCTCAGACGAAAACGCCCGGTACGTATTGCCGTTCATTTCTTTCGCTTTATGCATGGCCGAATTGGCATTCTGAATCAAGTCATCTGCTAAATGGCCGTCCAATGGGAAGAAGCTGATACCGATACTCGGTTTTACATACACTTCCTCCCCTTCGAGATAAAACGGGTTGCGGAATACGCGCAGAATCTGTTCTGCAGTTGTCGTAGCCTGCGCCATGTTTTCAAGCCTTGGAAGAATTAAAATAAACTCATCTCCTCCCTGGCGGGCCACAGTCGCTGCACCGCTTACCATCTCCTGAAGGCGGTAGGCAACTTCAGTTAATAATTCGTCTCCCCCGGCATGGCCGAAACGGTCATTGATTTGTTTGAAACGGTCCAGGTCGAGAAATAATACAGCAATTTCCTGGTCATGCTCTTTGGCTTCCCGAAGCGTCTGACTCAGGCGGTCATGCACGAGCATCCGGTTTGGAAGCCCGGTCGTTCCATCATAATATGCATAGTATTCAATCCGCTGCTCCATTTCTTTTCGTACCGTCACGTCTCTGACCGTTAATACGTACCCGACCACAACGCCTTCTTCAATCTGGCTCGAAATAGTGTATTCAAGCGTCACCAGCCCTTTTTCAGGATGGCTCATATACGCTTCCCCGCTCACCGGCTGCACGGCATCCGAGGACAGGTAAGAGGCAAAAATATCAGAAAGGGCTCCTTCATCGTTTTCTATATGCTCCAGAATCTCCTCGTAGGACTGAATGCTGTGAAATAGCTGGGTGTCTGCTTCAAGCATGTGCTCAGCTGCTTCATTGGAAAACATGACAATTCCTTCCAGCGAAAAACCGATGATGCCTTCATCCACCGTGTTCATAATCAATTCTTTTTCCGTATTGATTTTGCGCATCTCTAAAATCAGCCGCTGGAGCTCTTCATTCTTGCTTTGTATTTCTTCAGTCCTTCGTGCAATGATGCTTTCCTGACTCTCAAGGTTGTATAAATGAATCAGCACTGGCGCAGTGGCATTAACGATGGACTCCACCCGGCGCTGCTGGGCTTTTGTGTACTCGGCCGGCTGTTCGCCAAGATGAGCAACTACGATCACACCAAGAACACGGCCGACAGAAATCATCGGTACCATAAAAATACTCTTGATATTAAACACGTCGCAGATTTCCTGAAATATTCTATTTTCTTTTGCAACATCCTCGACAAAAAGCGGCTGTTTTGTTTGAACGACCTGCTGAAAAAGCTTGTCGTTCGTCTGATCCATCTGCATTCGTTCGTGAATGTTTAACCATTCATTCTGCTCAAAGTCGCTTCTTCGGCTGAGCTTTGAAGGCATGACTGTTTCTTTGGAAACAGGATCAATGATATGAAGACTCACATTATGATTGTTCAGCTCATCGCCGATATGACTAAAGCAGACATCAATCGCCGAGTCAGACGTCTGTGAATGGGCAAGCAGTTCCATCACCTCGATGAGAGTCTGCTTTTCATGCAGGAGCTCCTCAATGTTATGCATTGCCTGGCTGTTACGAATAGCTACAGCAGCCATGTGTACATAAGCTTCCACTGTTTCAATTTCAGATTCTGTTAAATTCATCGGCACCCCGTAATCAAACAAATAAACGAGTCCGAATAATTCGTCCCCGTGGGAGATCGGGACTGTAAGCACCGACCGGATCTGGAAGAAATCAATTGTTCTGGCATCCGGTCTGTTATCTTTAGACGTATCAGCAATATAGATGGACTGCCGGGAGTCGATCACTTCGCGGGCCAGATGGTCCACCTGTGGATCGACGACATGCTGGTCTATAGTCATGCCGCTCAGCACTTCCGGCTTACTGACATAGCCTCTGTAACGCTCCCTGTCTTCCGGGAGATAAATACCAACCGCATCGCATTGGATAATTTCTTCTGATATAGCTGTTACGACGTGTTCAAGAAGTGTTTTAATGTCTAAATTGGCATTAATCAGTCGTGTAATCCTAGCAAGACGCGTATAACGATTGTGTTGTCCGTTTGACATCGAATCGCCCCTGTCTGTCGATGATTCCAAAGCTTTTATCTATATTATGCACTAATATTTCAATAGCAGGAAAATTTTTTCTTTATTAAAGTCCTATTTTTCTCTGCTATCCCCCTGTTATGTAGAGGCCGTTTTGTCTCTCTCAGGAAACAGAAACGCCCCATTAAATCTCTAGCGGACCTTAATGACTATTTTACCACGGGCACGCCCTTCTTCGCTTTCTCTATGTGCTGCCCTCAGACCTTTTTCTGAAAATTTGTGCTTGCTGTTAATTTCCACACGCAATGCACCTTTATTATACAGTGACGTTAAGCGCCGGAGCTTTTCGCCCTCTTCCTGCAGCCACACAAACCCGGCAGTAATACCGGCTTCTTCTGCTTTTTCCTGAGAAGGCGGGGCAGCAACCGAAGCAAATTTTCCACCGGTACGAAGCACCCGGAAGCTTTCCTCATGGACACTTTCTCCCACTGTATCTAATACCATATCATAGTCTGAAAGTATATCCACTACATTTTCTTCTTCATAATTGATTGCCACATCGGCACCCATCTGCTTCAAAAATTCCTGATTTCTGCCGCTTGCTGTAGCCGCTACATAGGCTCCCATATCTTTAGCCACCTGTATCGCAAAATGCCCGACGCCGCCAGAGCCGCCCTGAATAAGCACTTTACTCCCTTCAGTGATTTCTCCAAATTCGAGCAGGCACTGCTGGGCGGTCATTCCGGCGAGCGGGATCCCGGCAGCCTCTTCATAGGACATAGGCTCAGGAATAGCTACTAACAGGTCTTCATCCACCAATGTCTGTTCTGCATAAGTACCGCGTCCTGTTAATTTCGGCCGCGCAAACACCCTGTCTCCTGGCCCAAAGGCCGTGACATCTTTTCCTGCTGTCCGGACAACGCCTGCTACGTCCCATCCTAAAATGATAGGAAATTCGAAAGGGATGTCATCTTTCATGTAGCCTTCCCGAAGTTTCCAGTCAATTGGGTTGATGGAAGTGGCGTACACATCCACAAGCACCTGTCTGTCCCCGGGTGTTTCCGTTTCCATTTCTTTTTCCACAAGCTGTTCAGCACTTCCGTATTGTTCGATCACAATTGCTTTCATTATGAGCCTCCTCTCCTACATTCCTCATACCTTTTACTCCTTTAAATGAAACACGTAATAAAATGACCGCTGTATCTAAGAGCACAGCGGTCAGGGAATAGGATATGTGATTATTTATTAGTGGGACGTCACCCGTCTGCGTACAAGTAAAAGAGCTCCCAGACCAGCTACTGCAGCTCCTGCTAAAGCCCAGGCCGGTTGATTTGTAGCTGTTTCCGGCATCTCGCCGCCTTCTTCTGCAGATTCTTCAGTCATATTTTCATCAGAAGCTTCTGTGGAAGCAGCTTCTTCTTCAGCGTTCGTTTCTTCTGTAGTGCCTTCGTCGGAGGAAGAGGATTCTTCTTCTGTCACTTCTTCTTCCGTAGTAGAAGTCGTATCTTCTGAAGTGTCAGCGGAGGAACTGTCATCTGTTGTTTCATCATTATTTGAGACTGCGGCGTCAAATTCACCTTCCATGCCTTCCGTCAAATTTTCACATGGCAGGTTATCGTTATCTGCGTCTAAGTTATGTGGATCGTTTTCTGGTCCGTAGTTATTTTCTTCCCAAAAGGCCAAAACTTCTTCTCCATCACTAAAATCCGCACAGTTCTCATCGTCTGCAGACACGGGCGCAGTGATCCCCAATGAAATTATCCCGGCGCTAAACAGACTCACTAACCATTTTTTCGACACACAAATTCCTCCTCGTTTAAGTACATATACCCATCCCCTACTATTATATTAGGCAATAACTTGTGAAATAACAACATTTTTTTGTATTATATGTAAATTTAATTTACATATAATACAAAAACCTCCTGTATAAAGATTATACAGGAGGAATTCCTTATTATTTTTCAGTTATTCCGCCAGGACGTCTTTTACAGGCTCTAACGCGGCGAGAAGCTCTTCGTCAACTTCCGGAAATGCCCTTGTCCAATGAAGAAAACCGTGGATCATGCCTTCCGCCCGGCGAAGGCTTACCCTTCCGCCTTCCTGGTCAATAGCTTTAGCGAATGCCTCTCCTTCATCCCGGAGCACATCATTTTCAGCAGTAACGATATGAGTAGGCGGAAGTTCCCCAAGGCGGTCAAAGGCGAGCGGCGCAAGATAAGGATTCTCCTCATCTTCCCCATCGGCATACTGCTCCATAAACCATTCCAGATCCCGGAGCGACAAGCCGTAGCCACCAGCAAACATATCAACCGAAGGAAAATCATGTTCCCCACTGACGCTTGGGTAAAAAAGCAGCAGCGTAGCCACCCTCGGACCGTTTTCCTTCAGCGCACGTATAGCAGTTACTGCCGCCAGATTACCACCGGCGCTGTCTCCGGCCAGAGCGATTCTTTTTGCATCCAGATGGTGCGGTTCCGCGTTTTCGACCAGCCAAAGCAGCGCATTGTACGCATCCTCCGGCGCTGCCGGAAACGGATGCTCCGGAGCCAGCCGGTAATCCACGCTCACCACTGCGCAGTCCGACTCTTTGGCAATAGCACGGCAGATGTGGTCGTGGGTCCCGATATTTCCAATCACAAATCCTCCGCCGTGGTAGTAAACCATAGTTGGGTAGCGGTCCATCTCAGTATCCGGATAATATATCCGAAGCGGTATTTCCCCGTATTCCCCGGTGGTCATCACATCCCGGAGACCGCCGGCTTCATCGACGTTAACATGGGAGGTGATAACGTCAATACTGTCATTGAACTGGCCCCGGGCCTCGACCGGCGTCAGCTCATGCATCTGCATCATGCTTTCCTGCTCTTCTAAAATTGCCTGCAGTTCTTCGTGCACAGCCATATTATCTGCCCCCGCTTACTCATCTGCTGCATGAATCGCATGTTTTTCGTTCAGCTCATTGTAATCGAGCTGGAGCAGCTGAAGCCAGTCCTGTACGTATTTTTTGGCATTATCCCGTTCGAACTGCTCCCATTCATTTTCGAGTCCGAATTCTTCCACTTGTTTTTCAAAGGATAAAAAACGATCCTCTTGTTCCAATGCTTTTTTTAGGGACTCTTCTTTATCATCCGGCTGCTTCGAGGCAAAGTCCTGCATCAGCCGTGTGCTTTCTGCTTTTGTAATCGTCGGGATAGCCACAAGATTCGCGCTTTCCTCTGAACTCCAGGAAAGCGGTGTGTCTTCAGACACCGTTTCTACAAAAACGAGTCCTAGCTTTTTATCCAAAACGAACATAAATTCATCAAACTGCTGCAGGTATGCTTCTACTAAATCATCCATCAATGCCATATTATTCGTGCCCCTTTTTCTTGATTTCAATTCTTTCCGTTAATTTCGCTTTTACCTCCGGCCATTCCTCTTTTATAATGCTGTAGACAGCTGCATTGCGCACACGCCCATCCGGTAGCTTGCGCTCATTACGCAGAATGCCTTCTTCGGAGGCGCCCAGTTTTTGAATGGCTTTTCTGGCGGCTTTGTTTTGTTCATCTGTTTTAAACTGTACACGAACAACCCCCAGGGTTTCAAACGCATATGTGAGAAGTAAATATTTGCATTCCGTATTTACGCCGGTCGAACGCACACTTTCACTGTAATACGTAGATCCAATCTCTGCTGTTTTCCGCTGCGGGGAAATATCATAAAGCCTGGTCGACCCCACAATTGCGCCGTCTTTTTTCCGTTTCACAATAAATGGCATCGTATCTCCCTGCTGATGCAGCTTCAAAGCTTCTTCAATAATCCGCTTCATATCATGTTTATTATGCATCTTTCTCGTCATGTATGTCCAATTGGACGGCTCTGAAGCTATTTCAAACAATGAGTCTGTATGTTTTTCCTGCAGCAATTCCAAGTCAAACTGTTCTCCTGTCAACCGCAATGTATTAGCTCCATTCCCTTTAATGAGATGTGTTCATCATATCACTCCAGGCCCTGGGCCAAAAGCAAAAAGCAGCACCGCCCGGGATGCTGCTTACTGTGTTACTGCCCGGACAGCGCTCTGCTTTTCAAAGCCCCGGTTCCGGAATGCTTTTTTCTCTTTCGGGGTAAAAGCATTATATTCTTTAAGGAAAGCTTCATATTGTTTTAATATTTCGGAGGCTTCTCCTTCAGCTTTTACTTCGCCAAATTCAAGCCACAGTATTTTATTGCAGAATTCTTTCATCTGCGTCAATGAATGACTGACAAAAAACATCGTTTTGCCACGCTGCTTAAATTCGTGCATTTTATCCAGGCATTTTTGCGCAAAGGCTTTGTCCCCTACTGATAAAGCTTCGTCTACAATAAAAATATCCGGATTGACTGTAATCGAAATAGCGAAGCCAAGCCTTGACTTCATACCGCTTGAATACGACTTTACCGGCTGATCAATGAACTGCTCAAGCTCGGAAAACTCGATAATATCCGGCTCCATCTCCCGTATCTTCCGCTTGGAAAAACCGAGCATCAGGCATTTAAGCTCGATATTTTCCCGTCCGGAGAGCTTTCCGTTCAGCCCGGTGGAAACAGATATCATCGCCGCCTCCCCATTCGTCTTTACCGAACCCTTCGTCGGCGGAATGGTCCCGGCGATAATATTGGAAAGCGTCGACTTTCCGGAGCCGTTGACTCCTACAAGTCCGATAATATCCCCTTTGTCTGCTTTAAACGAAACATTACGCAGTGCGTAAAACTCTTCCCCGTAGCTTTTTGGCAGCAGCAGGTCCTTCAGCCGTTCGGCATGCGTATCATACAGCTTATATTTTTTTGAGACATTTTTGACTACGACGGATTTTTTCATTTGTTCTCCCCCGTCTCTATCCTCAATTGTGTGATTAATAAAACTCTTCGTCCTGCCGGTTTACAGAAAATCCACAAAGTGCCGGCGGAAACGCACATGCAGCACAGCTCCGATACTAAAAAGCACAAAAACCAATGCCCAGAAATAAAGGGTGTAGCTGACGTTTGTGATGAAGTACCATTCCCCGTAAAAGAAGCTTGCCCGGTAGCCCTCCACCAGGTAGTACATCGGATTAATCTTCATCACAGGAATCAGCCAGTCAGGCAACCGGTTATCCATCGGCCACAGTATTGGGGTTAAATATAAAAACACCCGGATAGAAGATTGTATAAATACTTGAAAATCCCGGACAATCACCGTAAGCGTCGAGGTGATCATTACCACGCTGATCACAAGCAGAATAGCCGCCAGAAGAAAATACGGAATTTGAATATAGTACACGCTGATCGGATGTCCGGCAAACTGCATGTAAACAATCGTAATCCCAAGCAGCGCCAAATGCGGAAAAAGTCGCGAGATCACCACATAGGCTGGAATGATGCTTGTTGGGAAATTCATTTTGGAAATCATTTTTATCTTTGAAAAAATAGCTTTTGACCCATTGGTTACTCCCGGCTGGATAAAAAACCACAAAATAATGCCCGCAAGCATCCAGGTAAGAAAAGGAATACCATCTACGTCGCTCCGCTGGCGGATCCCATAGCCAAATGCAAACCAATAGATGGCGATAAACAGAAGCGGACTGATAATTTCCCAGAAGGATCCAAGGTAATTGCTTTTGTTTTTAATTTTTGTTTCATATACCGCCAGCCGATTGATCAGCGGAATGCTCGTCCATAATTCTTTCGCCACGGTTCGTACTGCATTCATATTGTTTCCCTCTTTTATCCTCTGCCCAACTAATTAATTTGCGTTGAACACTTTTTCCACCACACGCTTAGCCGCATAGCCATCTTCCCACTGATTGAACTGGTCTTCAAAATCGGCAACTTCTTTGTGGTAACGTTCACGGATAGTGCCACTGTTTTCTACTTCTTCGATGATTTCTTCAGTGTTCATGACAAGCGGCCCCGGGGCTTCCTGTTCAAAATCAAAATAGAAGCCTCGCAGCTTGTCCCGGTAGCTGTCAATGTCATACGTATAAAATATCATCGGGCGCTTTAAAATGCCATAGTCAAACATCACAGAGGAATAATCTGTAATAAGCACATCGCTGGCCACGTAAAGGTCCCGGATGTCCTCATACGCAGAAGCATCAATCGCAAAATCTTCATACCCGGTAACATCCAGATGATCAGCTACAAGATAATGCAGACGCAGAAGCAGTACGTATTCGTCTCCGAGGCGACGGCGCATTTCCTCAAGATCCATCGAAAGGGTAAATTTGTATTTCCCAATAAAATGGTATTCATTGTCCCGCCAGGTCGGAGCATACAGAATGACCTTTTTGTCTTCCGGAATGCCCAGGTTTTCCTTGACCTGCTCTACGTCTGAATGTGAATAATGATGAAGATAGTCATTTCTTGGATATCCGGTTTCAAGCAGATTATGCCTGAATTCAAACGCCCTCCGGAAAATTTGGGCGGAATAAGGGTTCGGGGCTACAAGATAGTCCCAGCGCCCGGCCTCAAACAGGAAGTTCCTTTTGTATTTTTCCGTCGTCGTACCCGGCATTGTCACTTCATTCATATCCTTGGCGAGTTTTTTGAGCGGTGTGCCGTGCCACGTTTGAATATAAACCGTTTTGTCCGGCTTCGGAATCCATTTTGGCAGCCGGCTGTTGAACACCCAGTACCTGGCACGCATCAAAACAATAAACCAGCGGAAAGAAAAGCGTTTGATTGTCTTCAGGCCCCGTTCATCAAAAAGCTCTTTGTACCGGTGATCAATGCTCCAGTAAAACCGGAGCTTTGGATAATCCTGCTGCATTTGTTCATAAATCGCACGCGGATTACAGCTGTACTGCTTACCGAAAAAGCTCTCAAAAACGATAATGTTTTCATTTTTAGGAAGCTTTCCAAGTACGGAAAGAACCGCTTTATAAAAGTTTTTACCGTTACGCAGCCTTTTAATCTTTTTCCATCGTTTCGTTACCCGTTTTTTCGCATTTTTCCATGAGCGTTTAAATTTCTTTTTGTATTTTTTCGTCCATTTCTTTTTTGCCATTATCGTCCCTCAATTTTTTAAAAGTTCATATTTTGGATGCTTTGCAGCGCATCTTGTTCCATTCTATCAAAAAAGAGCTTAACAAAAACGACAAACTTACAAAACAGGCTAAAGTTTTTGTAAATCATTGTTAATTTTGATGGCAACAAAAAAAGGGAGAGAACATCTCTCCCTCCCCGGCTGCTCAGGTTCTCCGCTTAGGCAGGCGAAGCCTCTTTGAGTGAAGATTAATAGTTTACGAGCAGTAATTCTTTTTTGATTTTTGTTGTCGAGATGTCAGCTGTACGCGGCAGATATACTACTTCACAGTATGGGCGGAGAAAATCGAATTTCCCGTGCCAGTCGTCACCCATTACAAAGGTAGTAATGTCGTGGTCGAGTACGTCGTCGATTTTCTGCTCCCAATTTTCTTCCGGGATGACCTCATCTACATAGCGAACCGCTTCCAAAATCAGCTTACGCTGTTCATACGTATAGTAGGCTTTTTTGGATTTCAAGTCATTGAATTCGTCAGTCGATATTGCTACCACCAAGTAATCTCCAAGCTCTTTAGCTCTGCGGAGAAGATTAATGTGCCCCCAATGCAGCAAATCGAACGTGCCGTAAGTCAATACTTTTTTCATAGTAGTGCCCCCCTATATTCCGTTAATTTTATTCTGTATTTTATTCTTCTACGCAAATAATTTTCTCAACAAATTCTTCATTAAAAATTTACATTTATCAACTTGACGCGTTAATTGTAACACATATATCCGGCCAAATATGTCGTCTAATCATGGGAAGTGAAAGGAACTTTCTATAAAACTATGTGACAGCAGTGATAACCTTCACATTTTTTCACACATTTAAAGATATTTTAATATAGTTTATGAACTGCTATTACTCACAAAAAATGGAGCAGAATGGTTCTGCCCCTTCATCTGTTTTCTTGTTCAAGCTCTTCTGCAGCCTGGAAAATGCGTGCTGCATTCTGCTTATCTGAATGAGTGAAAATCATTTCTCTGTTTTCGCTTACTGTTTTCTTTTCGGTCCATCCATGCTTCAAATGACGCCTCAGACTTTTTAGAAGCTCTTCCTCCGAATGCACAACATCTCCAAGAAAAGTCTCTTCAAGTGGCCGCAGGCTTCCACTCTGGAAAAATCGTTTCGTATCGAAATGATAGTAGATGACCGGCTTCTGCATATACGTGAAATCAAAGGAGACACTCGAGTAGTCGGTGATCATCAGCGTGCTTTCCTTTAACAACTGCTGGACTGTTTTTTTACCCAGTTTGACTACTTCGATTTTATTACTGTTGATTTTATCAAAGGCGTCCGTGTACTGCTGCATCCGGTAATGCGGGTAGAACTGCAGCAATACGTCATTTTTCTCCAAAAACCGGTGCAGCTTCGGGTTTTCCAGAAAGCTTTTGTACCGGCGGTAATATTCCGACTCCAGAAAGGTCTCTTTGGAATGCAGCCATTCCCGCCAGGTCGGAATAAAAATAATTTTCCGCTCCGCCGGCGGTCCCTCAAGGAGATTATCAAATCTTGAAAGGCCCGTCACCTGCACTGTTTCATCGTCGTAATGCATCTTTTTCATTACCATTTTCTTTTCACTTTTCGAGCTGACACAAAACAGGTGAAACGGGTACTTATAGTATTCCCGGTTGTATTCCACGCGTTTTCGTCCAAGCACGCCGTGCTGCAGGAAGACACGCAGGCCGCTTCGGTAGGATTCCATTAGCGACCCTTTAAACGGCAGAAAATATTCAATATCATGTGATCCGAAAAAGGCAGTTGCCTTAAGACAAACGTCCACGTGCTCATCGCTTCCGATAATCAGCACGTTCCCAAGCCTCTCCACAGCTTCCCGGTCCATGGAATCTTCCTCAATCGCGTAGTATACCGCCATTTCGGGATAGGCAGTACGGCAGTATTTGAAAAAATGATACCCCGTATCCTGTGCAGTATCCGGCCGCTCCCCGATAACCCACACTGCTGGCTTTTTCCCGGCCCTTTGCATTCTGGCATTTTCTTCCCGGAGCTTCAGGAAATGCTTACGAGGATAAGTGGTCGTTTCTATTTTCACATTTCCCCGCGGCGTATAGGTGACATACCAGGAAACCGCCCGATCTCCTTCTTCAAGCACCCACGAATGCAGGATTTCATCTTTATAATAAATAAAATCTTTTTTTCCAAGCTTTCGTTCGTGTACAAACTCCCCTGCATGCAGGCGGATATAGATGTCCAGCACAGCCTTATCACCGTGAAGCGAGCGGAAATCTTTGAATGCCGCTTCCGCTTCAAATTGTACCCAGCTATCTTTCAGGTGCTGGTTTCTGATAGTTAAGTGATGCTCTTCATTTGTTTCCCTGTTTTTCACCACTACCGTTACCCGCTGTCTCGGCCGCAGGTTACGTGTCAAAGTTGTAAAACGGGCCTGCCCTTCAATAATAAATTTCCCATTCTTCACCTTCATCGATGTAATGTCCTTGGCAATGTCGATTTCATCTATGGAGAATGCGACACGTTTACTTGTCGTCCGGTAAAATTGGTGGCGGTAGATTTTGTCCTGGTGGTACCATTCAAGCTTTGTATTTTTCACCAGATTCCTGCTGTTGGAACGCAGCCGGTAGTCAATCTTCTCCCCATCCCTGGTAACACGAAGGTAGAGGTCCGACCGCCCAAGCCGGTAGGGATGTTTTCCTCTCCCGGTTTCATTTTTAAATAAATTCGTCATTTTTCCATGAAAAACGTATTGCGCCTGCTTGGAATGCAGCTTGTATACACGCACTGGCACAGAAGCTTCTTCATTAGTGTCTCTGTTTTTCCATACGAGCTCCCATGCGTCCGGGCTGTAGCGGTTCCAGTAAAGCGTACCCCGGAAATGGATGATATTCTGTTCATAACTGGCGCGCACCGTATACAGTTTGACGTTTTCTGTCTGAATCATAACTGAAGCCGAATAATTCTGGGTACGGTACACTCGGAAGCTGACCGCCCCTTTTTCATAATGAGGGGCGTACCACTTGGATGCTTTTGCCATATCCCTGGCCGGCATATGAAGACGATGCCGCCATAATGGCTTCGCGCTGGCGTCTGCGATATAAAAATCCCATACACCTGTAAAATGACTTGAAGCATCCAGTTCTACAGTCGATGACCACCATTTATCGTCCTGCCATTCAACGGGGTAGTAATATTTCTTTGACTCTCCACGCTTTTTCAGAATCAATTGAAGCTTTGACGGCCATCCGTTTGCTTCAAGCAGCTTTTTTGAAGCTGTGCCGAGCAATAACCAACCGTGGTCGACTGCTTCTATGTCCATCAGATATGCAGGAAAGAGCTTCACTTTTTTTCCGGAGGGCCTGGTGACTTTCAGCTCCAGGTTATTAAATTTATTGAGTACAGGCCTGAACAAACAGCCCTTTTCGTTTACACTAATTGTCCCCTTCTGCAGCCAGGTTGTCCCGCTTCTTCCGGTTTTCAGGCGAAAACGAATTCCTTCCTTCCTATTTGAAAGCACCGCCCAGCCAATCGCTTTAAAAGGAATATCAGTCGCCAGCTTTTCAAGCAGTACATAAGGCACATAGCCTTCAAACGTCGAAAAGCTCCGTCCGTTTCTCACATCTGCCGCGAAAAAACGAAGCGGTACTCTGATCCGGTTTTCCCATTCCCGTCCCGCTGCCCATTCGATAAAAGAGTACTCTTCTTCAATACGCTTTGGCAGCCGGTCATCTCCAATTTCAATGCGGATGGTTATGCCATGGTCGTCTCCGAGCCATTCCCTTGTACGGCAGCTGTACTGTTTTTCTTTCCACGGGGACTGTCTTTTCTTCAACTGCTGCACCGGTGCCCGGTAATGTGTTTTTATCGCTGGTGCCTTCATCTCGACGCTCTCCTCTGCGGTCAAACTCTTTTTACTATGTAAAATGCGGACGCTCTGAAAGTGTCCGCATTACGTTTCATATTAGTATAGCATACGCGCACTAGTAGCTTCTATACGCAGATGGACGTGTATAGGTTTCGGCAAGCCGGGCTCTCCAGGCAAAATCATCCTCTGCATGGTCATGACGTTTGGGCACCCATTTTTTCCCGATAATCATTGTCTCCGGCCGCTCCTTTGTGTACTGTTTCCATTCCGGAATATCTCCATGCCCGGGATCTCCCTCCCTCGCAAACCGAATCCAGGCGTCCTGCATCCGCCGGGTGAGCGCCGGGCTTTCATTTATGCCTAAAAGTGTCCGGTTCCGGAGGGAAAAAGCTGTTTTAACTGTATTAAACAAATACCCGAGCTCCAGGCCGTGGCAGGCTTTCAGCCAGCGCGCTTCCACGTTGAAACGGTATTGATATACTTTTCCCCCTGCCCGGGAATACAGCTCGCTGAGTTCTGTATGATATAAACGAAACGCCCGGTCTGTAAACATCTGCATAAAAATCTGCGAGCGGCTCCAATTCGGGTATCTTTTCTTATAGTCCTGGTAAACTGCCATCGTTGTTTCTTCTGACATATGCTCGTATTTTCGAAGATAAAATAATACATACGTATCCACCGATTTTTTCTTGCGCAGCTCTGGAATCAGCAGCTTGAAAAAATGCATTTCGTTCGCATTGGAGCCGTGAAGGAGCTTTACCTTTCCCGCGTTTTCCTGAATCGCCTGCTCTACGTCAAACAGGATAATTTCTCCATCTGGTGTGGGGGCAAACATTCTCGAGCCGTTATATGGGCCGTTTGAGGTAAAGTTTTTATCCACGAACGACACCGTCGTTTTTACAAGGTTTTCTGCCGGAGTGGTGCAGATGTCATTCATGGAATGCAGGCCGAGCTTATAAATAAGCTGGTCAGAAATATTCACTGCATCCTCCACCGAACGTGCCAGGCCGGTAATTACTCCGCTTTGAGCAATGACCTTCTGAAAAAGCCCGCGGGCAGCCGGAGCAGCGAGCAGGGCTGTTACACTGATGCTGCCGGCTGACTCTCCAAAAATTGTGACATTGCCCGGGTCTCCGCCGAAGCTTTCAATATTTGACTGTACCCAGCGGAGTGCTTCCATTTGGTCCAGCAGACCAAGATTTTTCATATAGGCGCATTCCGCTCCGCAAATGTTTTCTGCATCCAAAAAACCAAACATCCCCAGCCGGTAATTAATACTCACCATCACTACTTCTCCCCGGGCAGCTAACGATGTCCCATCATATAGCGCCTCCCGGTTCGAACCGCTGTTAAAACCGCCGCCGTGAATAAACACCATCACCGGCCGGCGGTGCACTGGTTCTTCGTCCGGCCTCCAGATGTTTACATGCAGGCAGTCTTCCGATTCCGTACCTTTTTTGAGACCTTCTACACTCTGCGGGCAGGCAGGGCCATAATCCAAGGCACTGTACACTTCTGTAGATTCCCCTAAACGCTGCGGCTTTTTAAAACGCTCCGCTTCCGCATATTTTATTCCGAGATACTCCTGAACATGTTTGTATAAACGGCCTTCGTAAATTCCTGCCGGTGCATGCAGCCGGACAGTTCCTTTTGATTTTTTCATTTTATCCTCCATAAATACAAAGCATCATATTTATTTTTCAGTAAGAAAATATGTATATTTTAATTCTTACTGATATTAGTCGCCGGAACAAATAACAGGTTACGTCTAAACAGCTACATATTTTTACAAATTTTTACTTATCATCATGATATTTATACATCGAGCAACTGTATCCTGCATCATACAAATAGTAAAAAACTGCAATACCCCGAAGCCGGGGCCTGCAGTTTTCAGCTATTAGTTTTTCACGTCGGGATTACTGACCTCTGTATCACGTTTATTCATCACATAAAGAACGCCAAGAATGATGAAGACAAAAACACTGAATAGCGTAAGCACCCCGTAGCCTTCTCCTAAAAAGCCGGCCCGGTAAACGAGAGAGCCAAAAACGCCTCCCAGCGCTGGACCCACTACCGGAATCCAGGCATATGGCCAGTTGGAATCCCGTTTCCCTGCAATAGGAAGCAGGGCGTGCGCAATACGCGGACCCAAATCCCTGGCGGGGTTGATCGCGTAGCCGGTCGTACCGCCAAGCGACAGCCCTATAGCACCAACAAGGAAACCGACAATAAGCGGGTTCAGGCCTTCCGTAAATTCGTTTGCCCCTATACTGTTTAATACGAGTAAAAATACGGCTGTCGCAATAAACTCACTTAAAAAGTTCGCAAACCGGTTGGGAATCGCCGGATCTGTTGAAAATGCCGCCAGCTTCACATCGGCATTCTCTGTTTCCTTCCAGTGCCCAAGAAAATGCAAGTATACAACGGCCCCGCCGATGCCCGCTCCTATAATTTGTGAAACGATATAGCCGGGCACGTCTGCCCATGGGAACGCCCCGATAGACGCAAAGCCGAGAGTAACAGCTGGATTTAAATGCGCGCCGGAGAACTGCCCGACTGCATACACCCCCATTGCTACGGCAAACGCCCAGCCGAGCGCAACAACAATCCACCCTCCTCCTTCTGCTTTCGATTTGTTTAAGTTAACGTTTGCAACAACACCGCCGCCAAAAATAATAAGTATCATCGTACCAATGACTTCCGCTAAGTATATTGACATCTTTCCAGCTCCTTTGTAAGCGTTTGTAATTTACAGACATAAGTATTTACAGCCATTTCGTTTCTTCAAACGACTAAAAAACCGCACACCTCGCTCCCTGTAGAACGTTTTAGTGTGCGGCTTTCATTCGACTCAGCCCGATATATTAACTTAAAAAGACTTTAGCACGAAAAGAAAACGCTGTCAATTTGAAATGTTATCTTACGTTTCGTTTTCCCCGTTACCGGTTATCATACATAGTAGATTCATGTTATCAAGCTGGAGACTCAAATAAATATATTATCGGTGATAACGGTTGGAAATAAAGCTGACCTGTGAGCCGGAAAAGATGCCTATTCTTTTCCGGCTTTTTGTTTTTATAAACACATCGTCTCTGGCTAATTTCACATTAGGAGGTAAACCATTTTGCCGCATCTACTTCCACTTTTCATTAAATTTGTTGCAATGGCGGTTTCGCTCGGTCTGCTGCTCGGTCCTATTCTTTCGCTTTTATCCGGCTGGACTATTATTGTGTTAGCTGTAGTGCTCACTATGCTTTCCTACGGGGGCGACCTCGTGATGATCCCCCGGGTGAAAAATCCTACGGCCGTAGCCGCAGATTTCGGTCTCGTCTTTGTATTAGTACTGCTGACCGTGCTTATCTTCGCCGGGAACAGTGCAGCAGCATGGACAGGAGCTGTTATTGCGGGAATTGTGGTAGGGTTAATTGAATTCCCTTACCATAGTTATCTACGAAGTAAGTTAATGAGTATGAAAGGAAATAAACTGGTAAATTAGTATTTTGGCAGATGAATGTTTATTGCATGAAAAATGGCAGCCCTTCATTAAGCGGGCTGCCATTTGTTTATTTTTTATTTTTCGAATTACTACTCTCATCCTTGGACTGCCGAGCGGAATTCCTGCTTCCCTGCCACTGTTCCTTCTGATCGGCTGTATTTCCGGTGTCTTCTCCTTCCATATCAGCGACGGAGGCATCTTCTACTTTTTCCACCCGTCCTTCCTGCTCTTCCTCTTCTTCCTGTTCACTCGTATATCCGCTCATTTCCGGATCATCGGAAGGCGTCTCGGAAGTACTGTGCTCGCTTACTGCTTCCCACGTATCTTCTTTATCAAAAGCTACATTTTCTTCCCTTTTTTCACGCTCCGGCCCGGGATTGACTACATCTTCTTCCACGGGGTGATCCTGGGCTGGAGCCTCGCTGCCTGCATGGTCTACACAGCGCGTAGTTTCCGGCACAATTTCCAGACGTTCATACGGAATTTCTCTGCCGCAAACTTCACACTTGCCGTAATTTCCGTTTTCCATTGCCTCAAGCGCATGATCAATGTTTTCAAGCTGCTCCCGGGCCTGATTATTGAGCGCTGCGTCTTTTTCCATTTCATGCAGCTCCGTGCCCTGATCACCCGGGTGGTTGCTGTACTCGGAAAGCTCACCGATCGTTTCTGTATTGTTATTAGCATTTCCTGTTTCTTCCGCTTCAATTTTTTCTTCATTTTCTTCTTTCATTTCCAAAAGCCGATTTTTTAATGCTTTTTCCTGTTCTGCCGTAATCATTCGTATCCCTCCAGTTTTGTCTACTATCTCTTTACCCAATTAGCCTGTATATTGAAAATGCTTTTTTCTTCAAAAGCGTTCATACAAAATAAACCTCAAAGAGTAAAAGCTTTCTTTCCGGCTTTAAACCCCACCGTGATTGCCTAACAACTTTTCCCCCGGTTTACTGATGTGTAAACACCTGGATCTCTCTTAAAATTTATCTGCTGTCCGCATCTTCTGTTTTCACCATTCCATAGACTACTTGATTTACATAGCCTCCTGCGAGAAGCTCTGATTCCTTGAGTGTTCCTTCCAGTTGAAAGCCCGGCTTTTCCGGGACCGCCCTGCTTTTTTTATTTTTTTCAGCGCAGCGGATTTCTACGCGGTGCAAATCCATTTTATCGAAGGCGTAATGTGTAAAAGCTTCTACTGCCTGAGTCATGATGCCTTGGCCCTCGTGTTTCTTCCCAAGCCAGTAGCCGAGGCTTGTTTTTTTATTCCCCCAGTCCACTTCGTGGTAGTTAATAACGCCGACAAGTTCTCCTTTAAACCGTATCCCTGCGCGAAACCCACCTCCAGCTGCCGCCTGCTCGAGCGTGCTTTCAATGTTTGCAGCAGTATCCTGGACCGACTGAACGTTGTCCACCCAGTTCATCCATTCTTTTAGATGTTCACGATTTTTATCAATCAGGGCGAACAACTCCCCCGCGTGCTCTTTTTGAAGCAGCAGCAGCTCCAGGCGCTCGTTAATTTTATATACAAACATAGAATATCTCCTTTTTCTCCATAATCAGTATGTCCTGCCCGTCAAATTTCCAAAAATCAACATACAGTCCTTAATTTTTATTTCGCCGGGACCGTCCATTTTCCTTTTTCATCCCTTTAGTACGACCGATCCTTCTGGCGGCACTGAGCGTTTCGCCCTTCATTCAAACGGGAACGGCCTATTACAACCACGATTTCCATAAGGAGGTAGAAGATTCATGAGTAAAACAATATTTATTACCGGTGCCGGCACCGGCCTTGGGAAAGGCACAGCAATTGGCCTGGCGAAAAAAGGCCACCGCGTGATCGCTGCAGTCGAGATAATGGCACAGATTACAAGTCTACGGGAAGAAGCAGAAGCTGCGGGGGCGGATCTCGAAGTGATTAAGCTTGATATCACCAATAAACGGGACCAGCAGCTGATCGCCGACTACGACTATGACATTTTCGTCGCAAACGCAGCCATCGGTGAAGGTGGCCCTATCGCTGAAATACCGGTTGAACGCGTCCGCGAAATCTATGAAACCAACGTGTTCAGCACGCTTGAAAATGCGCAGATTGCCGCTAAAAAATTCGTAGACAAAAAACAGGGCAAAATAATTTTTCTCAGTTCGATCGCCGGCGTCGTCGCGATGCCTTACCTTGCCGCTTATGCCTCCACGAAACACGCTATCGAAGCTATCGCCAAAGCGATGAAAGCAGAGCTTGAAGAATTCAATGTCCAAGTGGCCACCATTAACCCCGGCCCATACGAAACGGGCTTTAATGACCGGATGTTTGAAGAAAAGTGGAAATGGTACGACCCAGAAAAAAACTTCACTCCGGAAAAATCAATCAGCAGCATGGAGCAAATGCTCGACAGCCAGTTTGACCCTGACGACATGATTAACAAGATGGTTGAAGTGATCGAAGCAGATCATCACGCCTTCCGTACGGCTCATCCGCAGGATGCGGAGGATCAGATGAAGCAGGAGGAACAGCAGAACTGGGACGCCCGCATATAAAAAATAAACCGGCCGCGTGCCGGTTTATTTTACGTTCTGATCCATGTGAAGGAACTTCATATTAGTGTCTACCTGACCATACAAATACTGCTCGGGGTTGTCCTCCCCGCTCAGCCAGCGGGAGAAGTCAATTTCATACGGCTTGCGGTCTCCTCCAAGGGCGAACCATGCTTTTTGTTCCTGCAGCATGTAGCCGGAAGTATGAATAGTGCCCGCCCAGCTGTGATAATTATCTGAAAACACCCCGCCGCCAGTATTATTCAGCAGCCGGTACGCCTCTTCTGCAGAAGGAAGTACCTGTTTTTTCTTCTCCATAACCGCCTGCCGGGCTTTCGAATCCACTAAGTAATGACGGTTTTCCTCCGGCATTTTTTCAAAATGATTTGTACATGTCTGATCGTCCCTTGCGATAACCCCGCGCGGCGATGCCTCTACTACTTTAGAACAGCCCTTCATGTCCTGGACCACATAGCTGAACGAATGACGGTGCGGAATTTCTTTCAGCATATCAACCGCCTCCTCCACCGATGCACACACCTCCAGGATTAAGCGGCCAATCATGGAGCAGATGAACCCATCCCCCGGCTTTTTCCGGTGCATAAAATTGTAGCCCATCGCAAGCTGTTTTTCGTTCATGCCGTCCATCCGGCCTGTTACCCGCTGTGAGGGGCCAATCATCGCATAGCCCTGATCTGACGGCTGAAACAATGTGTACCTGCCCTCGTAGGTTTTTGGATGATAGTCGTAATTACGCACCAGATAATTGTCTCCGGTCATAATAGAGCAGCCCGATTTAGGTATTTCAAGGCGATAGCCGGAAAAATGCATAATGATTTTTTCCATATTCCATTTCAAACCGTCCTGCAGCCCTTCAAGCTCCTCCCAGATACCCGGGGCCACTTTCATAAGCGCTTCCTTCGTTTCCCCTATATCCACCTGAAACCTTGGTTTTCGTATTTTCCATTGCTTGTCCCGGTTCTCGACGGACAACGATCCGGCGAGAAGTTTTCCCTGGTGTTTGCCAAATTCGTAATGGGTGCCGCGAAACTGCACCACGCTGCTGTATATTTCCTTCACATTGTCACCTTCATTAAATGGTTATTTTCCCGCCGATACATAAAAACTAGTTCCGCAAAGTGAAAAACCGCCTGCAGCCAGGCGGTTCAGCGATGCTTTTCCCGGTATTCCTGTTCGAGTATGCTCATCATTACGGCGTGATAGTACTGATGGTCGTAGTAACGGCACTCGCGCTTCATTCCTTCATGCACAAATCCAAGCTTTTCATATACGTGAATCGCCCGGGTGTTAAACGAAAACACCTCGAGTTCAATCCGGTGGAAATTCAATTTTCCGAACCCGTATTCAAGCATCAGCTTTGTCGCTTCAGTGCCGAAGCGCTGACCAATATAGTCGTCAAACACGACCATTTGAAACCTCGCCTGCCGGCTCGCCGGCGTGTCGATATCAATAAACGAAGTGTCCCCGATTAATTGGTCATTTCCCTGCATGAAAATGCCAAGACGAACATCTGCATGGGCGTCGGTGCCTTCAATATAGCGCTCCACATCCTCCAGGGAGTAGATACGGCTTGTGCCGGTAAACTGGCGGGCAATTTGATTATTGTTAAACGCTTCATACAGCGCCGGTATTTCTTCTTTCGTGTATGGACGCAGATACAGCTGCTCTCCTTCAATAGCTTTTACTAATGGCTGCATTATTTATCCCCCATTTGTTCCCTATTATTCTGATATACAATCATCGCACTGAAATAAAAGAAGTTCATCCCAAACTGGATATCCGTTACTTCAATGCCTGCATCGTCCAAAAAAGCATTCACCTTCTTGTCGAGTCCTTTATCGCTTATGGCGTAAAACGTTTTTATCCTCACGTCTCTCCTCCTCAGCATTTTCCTATTATCTATTGTACCAAAAGCAGGTATGATAAAAGGAGAACAGGAGGGAAAATTATGGAACGAATTTATTATGGGGATCACCCGGAGCAGTTTGGAGACCTTCGTCTGCCCGAAGGAGAAGGCCCTTTTCCTTTAGCGATCGTTATTCACGGAGGCTTTTGGAGAATGCCCTTCGGCCTCGATATTATTCAGGACGCAGCGGAGGACTTAACCCGGGAGGGCATTGCCACATGGAACATCGAATACCGGCGAGTCGGCCACGCTGGCGGTGGATGGCCGGGAACGTTTAACGACGTTGGCAGAGCCGCTGACTACGTCAGAGAACTCGCAGCCATTCATCCCATTGATATTCGACAGGTATTTACCATCGGCCATTCCGCAGGGGGACAGCTCGCCTTATGGCTCGCTGCCAGACCGTCCCTTCCGGCTACCAGCGAACTGTCCCATTTCGCTGAGCCGTTATCCATGTACGGGGCAGTGAGTCTCGCCGGAGTGCTCGATATGCATCTGATGCACGAAATACACGATTACCGCAACAAAATCACCGGCGCACAGGAACCCATGGACCCCGTCGCAGAGCTACTCGGCGGCTCCCCGGATGAATTCCCTGAGCGCTATACTGAAACATCGCCGTTTGATTTGATCCCTATTGATGTTCCCCAGATACTCGTGCACGGAGCGCTCGACGTGAACGTGCCGGTCGGCATCAGCGCCCAGTACCACCAGGCAGCAAAAATCGGCTACCGCTCCATAAGGTATCTCGAACTCCCAGACGCAGAGCATTTTATGCTTACCGATATACAAACCGATGCCTGGAGCCTGATTAAAGAAGAAATCCATGAGATGCTTTCAAATTCCCATAAGAACTAAAACCAGCCCAAAGTTCTACTATTTTGGGTTGGTTTTACCTTTATAAAAACAATGCAGCTTTATGATGCTTCACTGCATCTTTTCAGCCCTTTCAGTATATCTTTAGCAAGCTTATTCGTGAGTGGGCGTGCGAGTATGCCAACCAATCGTCCGAAAAGATTTTTTTGATAAGATTCGTACGTTTGCGTGACTGTTGTCCAGGCCGATTTTTCTTTCAATTCATAGGTTATGACAATATGCATCTGCTTCAGAGTCAATTCGTAGCTGAAAATCGATGGTTCCTTCACGGCCAGATTTTTTCCTTTAAACATATAAGTAGAGCGTCCCGCCTTTTGGCTCTGAGTAAACAACGCTTCTTCTTTTCTCGGATCATCTTCATATGTAATATCGCTAATTTCCGGACTCCATACTGTCCGCTTCTTTGGATCCGTTAAACAATCGTATACTGTCTGCCTGGAGGCCTTTATCAGGATCTCATGTTTCATTTTATTCCTCCTTTATCCTTTTGATAGCAAAAAAACCGGCGCTCTGCCGGTTTTTTATTGAGACTGCAGGTGAAAACCAATGTGTTCGAGCGCAGCTTCAAGATTTCTTGAAATATGGATGTTCATTTTTAAAATTTCGTTGTTGCTTAACTCATGCTGGGCGATCGCCGGGGATATTCCTGTCAGCAAAATATTAACTCCCATGAGCTTCAGGGCATGAATGACGTTAATAAACACGTGCGGAAATTCACCGTCCACAATCACAAGTCCGGACAAATCAATCACGAGGTGCTCAATTTTTTGGGCCGCGGCGTATTCGAGAACAGTCCGGGTAATAATTTCAGCCCGTTTTTCATCGATAATTCCCTGAACCGGAAGAATCGAAATACCTTTTCTGACCGGGATGATCGGCACATTTAAAAACCCGAGGTTGTACTGGGTGTGGTCAAGCTCGATAATATGGGCAAGTACCTCTCCCATGGCTTTTAAGTAATCCACATCCTCCTGGCTGAATACTTTTTCCTCCGGATCCATGACGCAGAGCGTTCCGAAGACGTTGCCGTTCAGATCAGTCAGCGTGACACCAAGGAATCCCTTCATTTGCAGCTGGGAGGTCACCTCTAATTCCCTTGTCATCACGTCTTTTGTCAGGTCCTCTGTACAGAGTGCGTCTTCCTCGTTCATAATAATTTTTCTGCAGTATGTGTCGCTGTATTCTACCGAAAAGCCCTCGGGAATAATTTCTTCTTTTTTATTAAACGTGCTGATGACAGTCATTTCATTGCTGCCGCGCTTTGTAATATACGCTGTATTCACATCGAGTTGGTCGGCTATTAAATCAAACATTTTTTGCGAAACGGATTTCAACGATGGAAATTCGGTCGAATCCAGACTATATTCTTTTTGCAATTTTTGTTCCTCCAACATTTAGTTTAATTGCGGGGGCGATTTGCACATTAGAATTATTATAATACTTTTCCTTTTCCCAAACAATACATGTGTCTTTAGTATGGTATAAATGTTTATTTGGTATGTATTTTCATACAAATAATCGTTTTCATACAAAAAAGCCAGGGGAATCCCCTGACTTAAGTGTAAAGCGTATGGACTGTAAAGAGCGCGTTTTCCACGAATCCATGCTCTGAAGCGTGCGGGCGGTCATCTCCGTCTCCGTATCCGTAATCAAGCATGCGGTTTCGATTCAGGCAAAGCTTCACCATGGCTGGCTGAAAAAGATTAAAGAGCTCAAAGCGTCCGGCGAGCTCCGGGAAACGTTTTTGATACGCTTCAATTGTTTCCACTGTCATTTTCCAGAATGTATGCTCTGCAAGTAAATTTTCCCGGGCAAGCAGATCCGACAGGTAGCGGAAGTGGCAGATGAACAGTCCCGTGAAGATAAACTGTACGAGCCCTTCCGGCGGTTCGCACCGCAGAACCTGCTTTAAGTCCTCCGGAAGACCTTCAAGCTCCGGCAGCTGCTGATCGCTCACATTTACGTCATCTACGAAGTCTTTCATAATAAGCCGTTGCGGCTCGTAGTTCTTTAATACCACGATCGTATTCTGGCCGTGCGGTGAAAAAACGGTACCGTATTTATACATGTAATGCAGCAGCGGAGGAAGCACGGAATCAAACAGCTGTTTGATCCACGCTTCTGTACTTAATCCCGACCGCTCCACGTATTCCAGCACCAAAGGCTTTCCATTCGCATCTTCGTGCAGAAGGGCCGCCAGCGTTACTGGTTTTTCCTCCTCTTCCACAGCCGTATAAATACTTTCTCTCCAGACAGCCCCCAGCATTTCTGTATACTGGTACGGCACTCCCTGCAGATGATGAAACGCGGGGTGCGGCACATCGATCGTTTCTGTTTCCCCGAGCAGTCCCACCCTGCACGTATCTCTCAGGAACGGGTCTTTGTCCTTGACCGTCTGAATCCACTTCGTCACTTCCGGAGCAACCATTGTCCGCTCACTGGGCAGTCCCCGGTACACCAGCGTATTCAAAATACTTACCGGAAGCTTCACATGTTTTTTTGTTTTATGCTCTGTATTTACGAACGTACGAATCGATTGCTGCGGAAGGTACGTGTCTTCTGAATACTGCAATGGAATAATCCATCCTTTGGCAATGTACTCAGCGTAAAGCGTCACAATGTGATTGTCCCACTGCCAGGCATGCACCGGCATGTAATAATAGTTCTCCGCTTCTCTTCCGGCCCGGTTTATAAGATCACGAAAATGTTTTCGTTCAGTCTCCTTCAGTTCCTCTTCTATTAAACGATAGTAACCATCAGCGTGTACCGTTTGAAACGAGGCTGTTTTCTTGTGGACCGCTATCCAGAACAAACGAACCTTCTGCTTGTGTTCAGGGGCATAAGAAAGGTAATCCTGAAAGCTGAAGCCAATGCGGCCTTTATTGTAAGTGATCCATGGATGCCCGCCCATTTCTCCTTCAAGCCGCAAATAATCCATTTCCGCAAGCTCGGCAGCTGTCGTTTGTTTGTCCAGCAAATAGCAGTCCGCGGTCAGGGTATGGTAATATTCTTTCAGTAAATGGCCGGCTGTCTCACTCGAGATCGGTGCCATTTGCTGAAGTTCAAGCAGAAAAGCATCTGCCCGCACAGGTACTTCTACATCATGTTCTTTTTTTACGATGCTTTTTGGGTACACATGGACACTGTCAAAGAGCCGCTTGCGTGCAGAAAATGTATAAACCGCTCCAGGGACTTCTACTTGAAGCGTTTGGGGGTCGCCTTCCTTTACAATATCTGCTTCTATAATAGCTTCATACAAAAATTCCTGCAGCATCTTCGCTGTTAATCGCTGGTTCGCTTCCTCCCAGTGCCGCTGTTGGGCGACCCCAAAGGATTCCTCCGTATATGGATTCATCTGCTTTCTTCCCTTCTTTTTAAGATTAGGCTTACAGGTTTACACGAAAACCCCGGTCTTTTCTCTCTCAAATTGCTGGAAAACATTTTTAGTCCGGACAGGGTAAACCTCCCGGCCTACGATTTGATTAATAATGACCGCGTTCCGATGCGCTCCAAGCCCGAGATCCGGCGCCCCGACACCATGCGTGTGCATTTCACCGTTTTGAATAAACACATGACGGTTCCTTTCAGTCTGGACAGCGCGGTATTTTTCATCAATCTGCAGACGCCCGTGTTTATCACGCTGCAGGCCTGCTTCGATACCCTTTAAAAACGGCTGTGGTGACGGCTGATAGCCTGTAGCCGCGATCAGCGCTTCCGTTTCTTCTGTGTACTCCGTACCGTAGTTAATCTCTTTCAAACACAGCTTCATTTTGCCGGCCGGCGTTCTCTCCATGCTCATCACTTCCGTATTCGCCTGCAGAATGATGTCCTCGCTCTCCCCTCCGATCGTCTGCTCATAAAGCTCATCGTACACCGCAGCAATGGTGTCAGCGCTGATCCCTTTATACAGAAGATCCTGCTTTTGAAGCAGCTGCTCCTTTGTGTAAGAATCAAGGTGGTAGAAATAACTAATATATTCCGGCGAAAAATGCTCCAGGCCGAGCTTGGAATACTCCATCGGGAAAAATCCTGAAGACCTTGTATACCAGCGCAGACTGTATCCATATTCAGGCCGGTGCTTTAGCAGATCGTAAAAGACTTCAGCGGCGCTCTGTCCGGAGCCTGCCACTGTAATACTCTTCTTTTGGAGCAGCTCCTTCCGGCGGTACCGGTAATCAGCAGAATGACAGACATCTTCTCCCTTTTCTGCCCAGAGGGGAAGCGACGGTTTCGTGCCCGTACCTGTCACGATGTGCCGGGTATAGTAGTATTCGGTTGTCTTAGCATCTGAACGTACCGCTTCCACTTTATACAGGCTGCTTTCTTCTAAAAAGGATACATTGGTCACGCGCCGGCCAAACCGGCAGGAGGAAAGCTTTTCCGCTGCCCACTGGCAGTAGTCATTGTATTCGCGACGCGGAATATGAAATTTTTCATAGAAATAAAAAGCATACAGCCGGTCCTTTTCCTGCAAATACTGCAAAAAGGAGTAGGGATTTTTTGGGTCTGCCATCGTGACCAGATCAGCAAGAAAAGGAACCTGCAGGCTGGTGCCATCGAGCAGCATGCCGCCGTGCCATTCAAAAGCTTCATTTTCATCCAGAAATACGCCTTGTATTTCCGGCACGTTTTCCACGAGCGCTGCCATACCAAGGTTGAATGGCCCAACGCCTATGCCAATTACGTCATATACTTCTGTTTCAGCTGTCACCGTCTGTCCCTCCTTCAAATGTCTCCCGTCTGCAAACCATTAGAAGCCCCCGTTTATCCGGCAGATTCACCGACTTCACAGGCTCAAACCCCGCTTTTTTAAACACATGAATCATTTTGTCGTTGGTGATATCGGGCTCTGCAATAATCCGGGCTGTCCGGGCGTATTGGAACTGCATCGAAAGCATAGCCTTTAAAAGCGGCAGGGCGTAGCCTCTGCCTGTTTCTTCCGGAGGCCCAATCAAGAGGTGTACGCCCTGATCTGCAGGCTCCGCCCTGTAATAGGAACCGATCACGTCATCTGCTGCCCAATACACTTCCCAGTAGCTGACCGGACGCCCGTCGAGCTCTCCAATGTAAAGTGTCTGATGGGCATCAGTGAGCGCCTTGTACAGATGGGTTTGATATTTACTTTCACTTATATTCAGCTGCCAAAATGGCACCACGTGGGCCTGGTGCATCCAGCCGTGCAGCAGGTGAAAGTCGGCTGTTTCATCAACTGCACGGAATTGAATGCGTTCACCTTCCTGCCCGTCCGGCTCCCGGATAAACATATGAGAATTAGATTGCTGGGCTTTCATGCTGCAAACACTCCTTTGCGGTCAACGGGTTTGAAATATGAATATAAACGGACTGTTCAGCAAGGGAGCCGATTAATTCGTCCATATCAAAAAAGCGGGTCAGCAGATTACCCTTGGAAGGGATTGTTTCGTGTTCAAGAAGGCTTTCGGTTAAAGCGGAACGGCCGAATGATTTTTCTGCATCTTCAAGCTCTTCGCGCAGTATTCGCAGCAGCTCCGCCTCTTCAATCAATCCTGAAGCTCCGAAGCCGTTAATCAGTCCAAACAAATGGTTGATAAAAAAGTAGTAACGAAAGCGTTCGTCTGCAATGTCATCTGCGCATACCGTATCGCTTGAAGCGTTCAGCTCCGGTACGTACTCCTTTAAGTGGGCTTCCTTCGAGCGCGCAAAATAGTAGCCCTGGTTGTCCCGGTAATAAAACACCTGCGGATAGCCGCCGGTAAAACGCACGACGGAATTCTGCTGGTGGGCTTCAAGCGCAATGCCGTGGGTCATATACAGCCAAAGCATCGGATGCAGGGAGATTGATAAGTACCGCCGGAACCAGTCCCGGCTTACTTCGGCAGTGCTCCGGTTTTCTGCCTGGGCAAGGCTTCGGATCAGATTGCCGAGCATACTGCCTTCTCCGTAAGCATCATGCACTAGCCCTGCGGCCAGTGACACCTGGTCGTCCATAGTTTCCTGAAAAGAGTTTTGCCGGATAATCGTTTCAAAGCCTGTTTCTTCTTCACCTTTAAAGGCGATGTACGCTGGATCACGAACAATTTCAAATCCCGGGAAAAACCGTGCTGCCTCTTTTCCAATCCGGCTCTGCATCAGCTTTTCCACTTCTACGCCGCGCGCCAGTTCTTTTTTTTGATTTACACGCAGGGAATTGGTAACCTTCACCGGAATAGAGACTTTGAACATATAAGGTGACTGCTCATGGTAAAGTGTCCGAATGGAGGAGGTCGCTGTAAAGCTCCGGCCAGCCGGGCCAAGGTACGCTAATTCTCCCCGGTCTATCTTCTGCCGAATGGATTTCTGCCGGAGCATGGCCTCTGCCTGAAGCGGATGCACCGGCAGCAGGGCATATCCATCATCCAAGCGACAATAGTCCTCTTTAAATAATTCTTCTGTCTCCGGGGCGTTTTGGAGCTCGTTTTTCACGATAGCCGACGCACTTTCTTTTTCCATCGATGCTTCCTCCACCTGCTCTGATGGCGCCCGGAAGAAATGCATCTGAAAACGTCCGCCGGTTTCCGGGGAATACAGGTCTCTTTCCTCTTCGCGTTCCATTCCCTGACGGCTTTTAGGGGTCGGGTGCAGCAGATGCCCGAGCAGAAGGCCCTGTTCTGAATCAATGTAGCGGGAGACGATTTCTCCCTTCTGCTCCTTGCGTGCTTCCAAAAACAGCTCTGTAAGCTCAAAGCTTTGCAGCACCCGCTGCATCATCTCTTCTTTCCCTCCGTTATCACCGTATTCAAGCGAAAGCTCCTTCAAAAGCAAAGCCCCGGTGGTCAGCACATCAAGCTCAAGCAGGGAGCCGCTTTCCAGGGTTTTATAATAAAGCGGAAAACGAAAGATATGCCGGTGGGTCAACGACCGGTATTTCACTGGAAGAATCAGCTCGATTTTCTGATGGGAGAGCTCCACGCGGCATTGCTCCTCTCCCCAGACACCGCTTCCGGTTTCACGCAAATAACAATTGATAAAGCTCTGCATCGAAGCTTCTGCTGCTTTCTGTTTAAAATTCAACACTTTTCCTCCTTCGTAAAATTTCAATTTCCCGTCCTGCTTCAATGATCGACTGGATTACATGATCAATATCTTTTTCTGTCGTTAAAGGGTTCAGCAGCGTGCATTTTAAAAACTGTCTGCCTTCTATTTTCGTTTTGGCAATGACCGCTTCGCCTGAAGCATATAACTGCTGCTGAATTTCTCTATTGATCTCATCCTCCTCCACTTTTTCAAAGGGATGCTCTGTGCAGTATTTAAACACCACTGCATTCATTTCCGGCTTCATTACCAGGTACAGCGCCGGCTCGTCGTTAATTTTTTCCGCGAGACGTTCGGCTTGTTTTAACCCATGGCCTATCATTTTCGCCCATTTTTCCGTGCCGAGAGTACGGAGCGTCATCAATATTTTAAGTGCATCGAAGCGGCGGGTCGTCTGCATCGAATAATCCACAAGGTTCGTAAAGCCCTCATCTCTGTCATCCTCCGGATTCAAATACTCCGCCCCATGCCTGATAAAACGAAAACTATTCCGGCTCCTGACCAAAAAAGCCCCGCAGCTGACCGGCTGATAAAATAATTTGTGAAGATCCACCGCCAAAGAATCTGCGTGCTGCACCCCTTCAAGTTTGGCAGTTTGATCACTGCAGAGCGCTAATGCCCCGCCAAATGCTGCGTCCACATGCATCCACAGATTCTCTTTATTGGCCGTATGCTGAATATCCCAGAGCGGGTCAATGCTTCCAAAATCAGTAGTGCCGGCAGTAGCTACTACGGCAATCGGATGATCACCTGCTTCCCTTGCCTCCTGTATGAAGGCTTCTAGCTTTCCCGCGCTCATCTTTTTATGCTCATCTGTCGGCACGCCTACTACTGACCGCTCTCCCAGGCCAAGCTGAACTGCCGATTTTTTGACTGTAAAGTGTGCTTCCTCTGAACAGAAAATTTTAAATCGAGCTGCTTCCGGAGGAAGGCCGTTGGCTTTGACATCATGTGACAATCTCCGTGCGCAGTACTCGTCTCTTGCAAGCATCAGCCCCATAAAATTCGACTGAGTGCCTCCAGTCGTAAACGTTCCCGCAGCAGTTTGAGGCAGCTGGTACAATTCACACAGCCAATTCACTACTTCTGTCTCCACTGTTGTTGCTGCCGGACTTTGATCCCAGGAATCCATTGATTGATTTAAAGCACTCACAATTACATCCGCGCACACCCCGGACAAAAGCGGTGGACAATGCAGATGCGCCATTGCATGAGGGTGGCTGATGTTTAAAGAGGGTTTCATAATATGTTCCATTACTTCCTTAAGCACACTATCAAAAGCATGTTCATTCTCTGTGCCGTGAAAGAACTGCTTTACCTGCGGCTCTGCTGCTGCAGGCACAGGCCTTTCACTTTCATTGAAAAATTCCGCTATATAGGCAGAAGTCTGGCTTAACATTTCAAGAATTTTGCCCTTATCACCAACGTTGGTTAGAAATTCATTATCAAATGCGGTGTGTGACTCTTCCTTTACAACCGGCATATCGTCTCCTCCATTATCTGTTATTTATAGATAATGAAAATCATTATCAATTAATCCAAAAAAATAAAAGCTTCTTTCCAAGCTCTTAATTACAATTTACACACTAATTGAAAATGATTATCAAAGTCAACAACTGCTGCGGAATTGATTCAAAGGTTGGTGATGGCCGATGAAACAGTTTAGGTCTATTACCCTTTCCTTCGTCCAGATCGTGACTTAATAGCCACATGCCTTTGACCGTTCATGTCGTTAGTTTAAAAACCCCCCTCTCAGGTAATAAGCCGGGTATCAATAACTATTATCAGGAGGTGCAGCAATTGCTCGTACGTACAAAGGATTTTCAGGCATTTTGGATCTCAGCTACCGATGAAGAAGCGATAGGCTCCATTTCCGACGTCTATTTCGACTCCAGAGGCGAATGGAAGGTACGGTTTCTCGTCGCTGACACCCGTACGTGGTTTGTCGGCGGAAAGGTTCTGCTCAGTCCCCAGCTGATTAACCGCCTTAATCTGGCCGGCCAGGCCATTCAGATGAATGCTTCGAGAGACCAGATTAAAGACAGTCCGAAGCCGGATGAACACGAACCTATTTCCCGTTCCTATGAAGCTTCAGTGCTAAATTATTACAACCTGGAGCCTTATTGGATCCCAACAGCCGGAAGCACTGGCACCGGACCTGTCATGCCCGTAGGCGGGCCGTTTGCCCCAATGGATGACGACGATAGTAACGCACGTCCTGCCCATGACACAGCTGTCACCGGTCCGGAAGAAAATGAAATGGAAGCTGCCCGGAACAAAGAAGACTACTATCTGCAGAGTACGAAGGATCTCCGCGGCTATGATATCGATGTGAGCGGTGAAAACATCGGCACTATCTCTGACGTGGTGTTTGATACAAACGACTGGAGCGTTCAGTTTATTGAAGTCGATACCGCTGGTGCCCTGTCAAGTAACCACTCTCTTGTGCCGGTGGAATGGTTTAATCAATTCAATGCCCTGGATGAAAGTGCCACCGCCAGTGTGAGCCGTGAAGCCGTGGAAAATTCGCCTGATTACGAAACGTCCATGACGCTGACCGATGATTACGGCGAAGAAATCCGCCGTCACTTCGGCAGCCCGTCGAACAGATAAACGCCAGACTCCCGCTGCTTAACTGCAGCGGGCTTTTTTATGCGTGCCGGAACCAGAACCTCTGTGATATGTTAAAATAAATAAGCTAATAATCCTTCAAACAGCTCAGGAGTGGACTACCAATGGATAAAAAAGATATCGCCGATCTTCGCAGGCAGTTAAAGACAGACAATGACCTGCTCACAATCTCCGACATTTTTAACGTTTACATAATGAAAGAAACAACCGATATTTATCACCACCAGAGCCAGCCGTTCGAAATGCTCGACAGCGACCAGCAGGAGCTGTTTATGGCCAATTTCAAAAAGGTTCTCACCGGGCAGCTGGATGAAAAGCTGTTCGAACTGAAATTCCAGCAGGACGCAGAAGACTCCAGTCAGTTCATTCTTCATAAAGGCCTCTTAAGCCGCAATGTTGAAGACTGGAAGGAACAAATGCTTCGCATGACCGAGAAAATGATCGAAGACCATCCGTATGAAAAGGACACCGTTATTACCTTTATCCGTGCCGAGTATTTAAAGCCGGCCAAACAGCGGAGCGAAGAGGCAGAAACGAGCGGACGCGATGCGGTGTATTCCAATGCTTTCATTCTCTGCAGTATTAATAAGACAGAAGAGCCGAAAAAAGAAATGCAGTTCGACTACATTGAGAAGGAATTTAAATACAAGGTCGAGGCCGATCCAGTCATTGATCTTAAGCATCCGCTGGCCGGCTTTTTGTTCCCCGCAATGACCGAGGGAGCCGCTGACGTCAACCGTGTCCTTTATGCGGCATCAAAGCCCAACGAACCGGACTACCGGTTTATCGAAGACGTGCTGAACGGCGAAGAAATCGTCACGGCCAAAGAAAACAAAACCGTGTTCGAGGATATTGTAAGAGACGTAGTTGGCGATCAGATGAACCCCTCCACGCTTGCGAACGTCTACGGGGAAATCCACCGGGTCGTTGAAGAAAACGAAGAGGACACCCCGCCGATGCTTGACTATAAGGACGTCGAACGGGTACTGCAGCAGAGCGGCGAGCAGGTGGACACCGACAAAGTAAAAACGGCCTTTCAGCGGGTGACCGATAACGAAACGTATGAACTCAAAGCCAACAGCATCGTGCCGAAATACAACTCCAAATCCATTAAAATCAACACGAAGATCGCCAATATTTCGATCAGCCCGCAGGATCTCGAATATGTGAGACAGGTCAACTATCAGGGAAAACGCTGCATTATGATTGAAATTGAAGAGGACGCAGAGATCGAAGGCTTTAAAATGCTGCCGGAGGCCTTTGGCGAAGAGACTCCGTAATAACACAAGGAAGGCCCCGGGCGCGGGACCTTCCTTGTTTTTTAGTATACTGTTGAGCGGCCGGTATGCTTTCTGCATCGTTCCCTCTTACTTTCTCACTAATTTTGTGGCTACTTCCACATGCGTTGTCTGCGGGAACATGTCCACCGGCTGGGCCTCTACAACCTCGTACCCGCCTTCCACGAGATGCTTTAAATCCCGGGCGAGTGTCGCCGGGTTACAGGAGACGTATACGATACGTTCGGGAGATACCTCAAGCATTGTATCCAGCAGCTGTTCGTCGCAGCCCTTCCGCGGCGGATCCACAACAACGACGTCCGGGCGCAGCCCGTTTGCTTTTACCCACCACGGCATCACTTCCTCTGCTTTTCCTGTCGCAAAGGTTACGTTATCAAAGTGATTCAGCTGGGCGTTTCGCTTTGCATCACTCACGGCCTGCGGCACTACCTCCACGCCGTACACCTGCCGGGCTTTTTCTGCGAGAAACAGCGAAATGGTACCAATGCCGCAATAAGCATCAATGACCGTTTCATGACCGCGCAGGTCTGCGTACTCCAGCGCTTTATCGTACAGCGTTTTTGTCTGGACCGGATTCACCTGGTAAAAGGACCGCGCGGAGATCGCAAACTTCACGCCGCCAATGTGATCGTAAATGTAGTCTTCGCCCCACAGCGTTTTTGTCTTATCGCCAAAGATGACATTCGTGCGTTTTGTATTCACGTTTTGAACGATGCTTGCGGTATCCTTTACTTCGTCTCGAACAGCTTCGATAAACGCCTGTTCGTCCGGAATTTTTTTGCCGTTTGTAATAAGGACGATCATCAGCTGGCCGGTGGTCGGTGCGTAACGCGTTACGACGTGTCGGAGAAAGCCGCGTCCACTTTCTTCATCATAGGCGCTCATGCCAAACCGGCCGGCGATATCCTTTACCTGCTGGACGGCAGCGTCGTTTTCCTTCTGCTGAATAATGCACTCATCCATATCAATAATGTTATGTGTACGCTTCTGGTAAAACCCTGCTTTCAGCCGGCCGTCCTCTTTTACACCGATCGGCACCTGGGCCTTATTGCGGTAGCGCCACGGGGCCTCCATGCCGATCGTATCACGGACCGCTGCTTCGTCGAGGCCGCCAATCCGTTCGAACGCATCCTTTACCTGTTTATGCTTATAGCGGAGCTGGGCATCGTAGGTCATATGCTGCAGCTGGCAGCCGCCGCATTTTACGTAAATCGGGCACGGCGCTTCCGTGCGTTCACTGCTTTCTTCAAGAACGGTAATAAGCTTTCCAAAGCCGTAGCCTTTTTTTGTTTTAATCACCTTCGCCTCTACGCGCTCGCCGGGCAGGGCGTACGGAATAAACATCGCATATCCGTCGATTCTCCCGACTCCGTGTCCTTCATGGGTTAAATCTTCAATTGTCGTCTCTATTAATTCATTTTTTTCTACCGGGGCTTCCGGCTTATTTTGCTTACTCATTATTTCGTTCCTTCCGTTCATTCTAGTCTGTCAGCAAAATTGTAACACAGGAGCGGTTTGGCGTCCGTCTGTTCGCACGCTATAATGTAGGAATACACAAAGCAAACAGCTTGGAACGGAGAGATACATATGAATATTCGGCTGATCGAGCCGCCCGATGCCAACGATCACCTGGCGTTTACGCAGCAGCTCGATAACGAAACTTCGTATATGCTGCTCGAGCCGGGGGAGCGCAGGCCTACGGCCGAACAGCACCAGCATATGGTGAACGAGTTTATTATGAAGGATCATCTTGTACTGTTTATTGTGGAGGATGCGGGTGCGGTCGTTGGACACGCGATGGGCGTCGGGGGCAGCACCACCCGTAACTGTCGGACCGCCTCTGTCGTTATCGGCATCCTGCCGGCCTATCACCGCCTGGGCATTGGCAGCCGGCTGCTCGGGCGTATCGAAGCGTGGGCTGTAGAACGAAGCCTCCACCGCCTGGAGCTGACCGTAATCGAAGAAAATACGGGAGCGCGGGCCCTCTACGAACGCTTTGGCTTTCAGGAGGAGGGTGTCAAAAGAAATTCGCTTTTTGCCCACGGAGCGTATGTTAACGAAATAATGATGGCCAAGCTGCTGTAGAAAGGAGCAACACTGTGCGTATTTCATTTGAAGCGATTTATGAGCTGATTCTTGCCGCTCTTCTAATATTTTCTTTAACGGTGGATCTGCCGCCGGATCAGTCGCGGGCACTCGATATATTTATTTACGTACTCTTTGTGATTGATTTTGGCGTCCGCTTTGTTGCGAGCGACAATAAGTGGCAGTACATTAAAAGCAACCCGCTCGAGCTGATCGCCATTCTGCCGCTCGGGGAAATTTTCCGAGCTGCCCGGCTCGTTCGTCTCTTAAAAGTTCTGCGTTTGATTGTACTTTTCAGTCGGAAGCATTCTCCGTTCGACGTGTTTTTTTCTAAATACCATATAGACAGAGCTGTCATTATTGTCGGCGTGCTCCTGTTTGCGGCCAGTCTTTCCATGCGCTGGATTGAACCTGACTTTCACACATATGAGGAGGCCCTATGGTGGGCAATTGTCACGACTACCACAGTCGGGTACGGAGATTTTTACCCCGTCACCACTGCCGGCCGGATTATTGCAAGCATTCTGATGATCGTCGGCATCGGCCTGATAGGCGTGATCACCGGAACTGTAGCAGCCTTCTTCTCTCAGAACCAACGCACGCTGCCACCCGAAGCCCGGCACGTCCAGGAAACGCTGAACCGCTACCCGAAGATTACACCCAAAGAAATGGATGACATGATTGCTTCACTCGAAAAGTGGAAGGAGCGCTACAAAAAAGAGGAAGATCAATCATCATAATTGTCTTCCTCTTCCACGCCGACCACCTGGCTGCGGCGCTCAAGCAGCACCACGTCGCGCCAGCGTCCCTGCATTTTACCGAT
Organism: Marinococcus halotolerans DSM 16375; assembly: GCF_000420725.1. Taxonomy (GTDB): domain Bacteria; phylum Bacillota; class Bacilli; order Bacillales; family Marinococcaceae; genus Marinococcus; species Marinococcus halotolerans. The sequence goes on from NZ_ATVM01000009.1 coordinate 52,285, forward strand.
ACGCTCCCGTACACCTACTTCACGGAATCCTTTACGCCGGTGAATGCGCAGGCTGTAATCATTTTCAGGAAAAATGCCGGCCTGAAGCATCCAGTAGCCTTCTGCTTCTGCTTTTTCAATTAATGCTTCCAGAAGCGTCCCTCCTACACCCCGTCCGCGCTCATCCTGGTGAATGTAAACACTCGTCTCGCCTACGCCTTCATATACTTCCCTTCCGGAAATCGGCGCAAGGGCGGCCCACCCAATCACTTTTTCAGTCGTACTGTCAATGGCAACGAGCCGGCACGCCAGGTCATGCGTCGCTGACCACAGCTCCCATGATGGTGCCTCCGTTTCAAATGTCGCATGCTCACTCATGATTCCCATTTCATATATGTCCCGGACCTCGGGCCAATGCTCCTTTTGCATCCTTGTTATGTAATAGTCCACGTACATCTACCCCTTATCCTGCTTTTTTTCCTAGAATAACATACCTGTTTTTCTTTTGTTTGTTTCATTGCCCTCCTGCAGATTGTTTACAATTTCATAAACAAAGGAATAATTCTGAAGTAACCTGTCTCTTTGCCGCAGTGCATTATACTTATGAAAAGGACGTGTTCGCATGAAGTATCGTCGATTAGGAAACTCCGGGGTAAAAGTAAGTGAAATCGGCCTTGGCAGCTGGCTTACCTACGGCTCCTCCGTGGAGGATCAGACCGCCGGGAATATTATCCACCACGCGTATGAAAACGGCATCAATTTCTTTGACACAGCGAACGCCTATAACCGTGGCGAAGCGGAAAAGGTCGTAGGCAAAGCTTTAAGCTCCTACAACCGGGACAGCTACGTGCTTGCTTCGAAGGTATATTTTCCGATGGGAGACGGACCGAATGACCGCGGACTCTCCCGTAAGCACATCATGGAGCAGTGCGATGCCAGCCTGCAGCGGCTCGGTACGAATTATATGGACCTGTATCAGTGCCATCGCTATGACCCTGACACTCCGCTCGAAGAGACGCTGATGGCGCTTGATGATCTTGTTCGCCAGGGTAAAATTTTGTACTACGGCTTCAGCGAATGGTCCGGCGCCCAGATCAGCGACGCAGCACATATTGCCGATAAACGAAACCTTCACCGGCCGGTATCGAACCAGCCGATCTACAATATGCTCGTACGCTACATTGAAAAAGAGGTGCTTCCGATCAGCGAACGCGAAGGGCTCGGACAGGTCGTCTTTTCCCCCCTCGCCCAGGGCATCTTAACCGGTAAGTACCGTCCGGGCGAGCAGCCTCCGGCTGACAGCCGTGCTGCCAATTCAGATATTAATTTTGCGATGGAACGCTTCATGGACGACCGCATTCTCGAAAATGTCGTCAAATTGGAGAATTTAGCCCGTAACGAGCTCGGCGTCAAGCTTTCCCAGCTCGCCCTTGCCTGGATTCTCCGTAAGCCGGGCGTAAGCTCTACAATCGTCGGAGCGAGCCGTCCCGAACAGCTTGAAGAAAACTTAAAAGCTGCAGAGCTGGAGCTTCCGGACAATCTGCTTGATGAAATCGACAGCACCCTTCAGGAAATCGAACATGTTACCTCGGGGCTTCATTAAATACTTTCCCGCCGCACTCGGCGGGATTATTTTTATATACAGAACTTCTATATTTTCTTTATTTTTAAATGGTGCTATAATGAACTTGTGTAAGCGTTTCCAATTTTTCTCTAATACGAAGGAGGATTTTGTATGAGATACGACGCACCAAACACCCCTGAAAGCCTGGTACATTTTAAAAACAAATACGACAACTTTATTGGAGGCGAATACAGGCCGCCGGCCCAGGGCGAATATTTCGATAACGTCAGCCCGGTTACCGGTACCGTTTTTTGCCAGATTGCCCGTTCAACGAAAGAGGACGTTGATGCGGCAGTGGCAGCAGCAAATAAAGCGAAAGAAGCCTGGGGCAAAACGTCCACGACAGAACGCTCCAATATTTTAAATAAAATGGCGAACCGGATGGAAGAAAACCTTGAAATGCTTGCCGTGGCCGAAACATGGGAAAACGGCAAGGCTGTCCGGGAAACGCTGAACGCTGATATACCGCTTGCCATCGATCACCTGCGCTACTTTGCAGGCGTTATCCGTGCCCAGGAAGGAACGATTGGACAAATTGACGATGATACCGTAGCGTATCATTTCCACGAGCCGCTCGGCGTCGTCGGCCAGATTATCCCGTGGAACTTCCCGATCCTTATGGGCATCTGGAAGATCGCTCCGGCGCTTGCTGCCGGCAACTGCATCGTGCTAAAACCGGCCGAGCAGACACCAGCGTCGATTTACAAAGTGCTTGAGCTCGTCGAAGACCTTCTGCCGCCGGGCGTTCTGAACGTAGTGAGCGGATTCGGGGTTGAAGCCGGCAAACCGCTTGCCCAGCATGAGGGCATTGATAAAGTGGCATTCACCGGGGAAACGACGACCGGCCGCCTGATCATGCAGTACGCTTCGGAAAATATTATTCCGGTAACGCTCGAGCTTGGCGGCAAATCGCCGAATATTTTCTTTGAGGACGTCATGGCTGAGGACGATTCGTATCTCGATAAAGCGATCGAAGGCTTCGTTATGTTTGCCTTGAACCAGGGGGAAGTGTGCACGTGCCCATCCCGTGCTCTCATTCAGGAATCCATTTATGACAAATTTATCGAACGGGCCATTGAACGCGTCAAAGCCATCAACGTCGGCCACCCGCTCGACACCGACACTATGATGGGCGCCCAGGCCTCCAAGGAACAGCTCGATAAAATTCTTTCGTATCTCGATATTGGAAAGCAGGAAGGCGCGGAGGTTCTCGTCGGCGGCGAAGCAGCCCAGGTCGACGATGAAGACCGTTCGCAGGGGTATTATGTACAGCCGACCGTATTTAAAGGCCACAATAAAATGCGCGTGTTCCAGGAAGAAATCTTCGGACCAGTGCTGAGTGTAACTACCTTTAAAACGAAAGAAGAAGCGATGGAAATTGCCAACGATACGCTGTATGGACTTGGCGCCGGTGTATGGTCCCGCGATATGAACACCGCGTACCGGTTCGGGCGTGCGATCCAGGCCGGCCGTGTATGGACCAACTGCTTCCACGACTACCCGGCTCATGCAGCCTTTGGCGGCTATAAAAAATCGGGTATTGGCCGGGAGAACCATAAAATGATGCTCGACCATTACCAGCAGACGAAAAACCTTCTGGTCAGCTACAGCGAACAGCCGAAAGGATTCTTTTAAGAATCCGCTGGCCGGAAGCATTTAAAAAGGAGGATTTATCATGGCAGTAGAGCGTGTAACCGCTACTGACGCTGCCCTTGAACTGATTAACCGACTGACAAAGCGACACGGCCCGTTAATGTTTCACCAGTCCGGGGGCTGCTGCGACGGCAGCGCCCCGATGTGCTATCCGGAAGGTGACTTTAAAACCGGCAACAGTGACATGTATATGGGCGATATTGGCGGGGCCCCGTTTTATATGTCGAAGGATCAATTTGAATACTGGAAGCATACGCAGCTGATTATTGATGTTGTCGACGGCCGGGGCGGAATGTTTTCTCTTGAAGGTCCGGAGGGCAAACGATTTTTAACCCGCTCACGTGTATTTTCTGAGGAAGAACGTACAGAGCTCGAACAAAATTCTACTGTTTAAACGTCCAGGCATTCTGCATTTGCGCAGAATGCCTTTTTTCTGCCTCGTGTGCCTATTGTCATTTCGGGTATTTCTTATTATTCTATAATTAACAAAGAAATAAGCACCGTTTGAGGGCGCGCTACAGTAAAGGATGAAGGCCTATGCATCATTCATCAACATCACCATTCAGACCCTTCCCCACCCTGGAGACGGCAAGGCTCCGGCTCCGGGCCCTGCGTTATTCAGACCTTGAAGATATTTACGAATACGCCTCCAACCCACTTGTCTCCCGCAACGTTCTGTGGGACACCCACAAAAGCCGCGGGGAAACAAAAGATTTTCTGGATATCACGATGAACTCCTATAAATACGGTGACCGGGCGCCGTTTGGCATCGAACGCAAGGATTCCGGAAAAGTAATCGGCACCATCGATTTTGTGCATTGGGACCGTGGCCATGCCAACGGGGAAATTGGCTACACGCTCGCCCCGGACCATTGGAATCAGGGATTCGGCTCGGAAGCAGCACGGGAAATTATCCGCTTTGGCTTCGAAGACATGGGCCTGCACCGAATTGAAGCCCGGTGTTTTATCGAAAATACAGCCTCAGCCAAGGTGATGGAAAAGGTCGGGATGGTACATGAAGGCACACTGCGCCGTTCCTTGTTGATTCAGGGGGAACGGCGGGATGTCATGATCTACGCAATTCTAAAAACAGAATGGAAAAATAATTAAAACAGCCGGCGATGCGGCTGTTTTTTACGGACAGAACAATTCAATATGCTGGTATAAATTTTCAAACGTCGCCGGCAGATGGCCGCCGTATTCCCCGTCGAGGTTCAGCTGCATGTCTTCTTCTGCCTCTATACGAAGCTGTTTTGCTTTAAAATATTTGATTTTAGGATTCTCGAGATGCCTGCCGCGCAATGCCTGGCGAAGCAGCTGACTGAATTCAAACATCGTCATCTTCTGTACGATCATCACATCAAAATAGCCGTCATTGTACTCTGCCTGCGGAAGAAGCTTTTCAAAACCGCCGACGGAATTGGTGTTGGACACAAGAAACATTGTAATTTCTTCCTCAAGAAACTTCCCATCGTATTCAACAGTGGTCATCTGCGGATGCAGGGACCAGAATTTCTCAAACCCTTTAATAAAATAGGCAGCCTGCCCCAGCGCCGTTTTCAGGCCCTTTGGAGTATCATAGGTGAGCTCCGTCAGCTTTCCGCCCGCAGCAATATTAATAAAGTACGAGCCGTTCGCCTTTCCTATATCAATACCCTGGGTGCGTCCGCGCGCAAATACATCGCAGACCTCTTTAATTTCTTTTCCCTGCAGTCCAAGGGCACGCGCAAAATCATTCGTCGTTCCGGCAGGAATAAGCCCTACCTTCGGGCGCCACTCCTGTTCGGCGATTCCGTTAATGACCTCAAAAATCGTGCCGTCCCCACCCGCAGCGACCACAGCTTCGAACCTGTCCTCGGAGGCGCGGCGTGCCTCATCCCGGGCATCCCCTTCCCCACGGGTCATAAATGCCGACGTTTCGTAACCCGCCTGCTCCATCCGGTCTAATATATAAGGCATCTGCCGCTCCATCTGTTCTCTTCCGGACGTTGGATTGTAGATCACTCTTGCTCGTTTTCGCATATTATAACCCCTATTACATCGAAGATTTCAATTCATTTGTATAATATATAAAAGAACTATCTTTTTCTCTCATTGTTACATGCGTTACTAATTAATTGTATACTATTGTTAATTCATTAAACAGTAGCGGTTGTAGGGTCGATACTACCAGGTTGAAAATATGGACGCTGCGCCAAAGCGGCACGCTGAAAACGCAGATAGTTTTGGAGAATAAAGTCATAAAAAATTGTCTGTCCTTTTTCTTCTAAATAAAATAAGGATTTCTCCATACAACGAAGCGCTTCTTTTATATTACCTAAATAGTACAAACATATTCCTTTTTGATAATATAATTCTCCCAGTAAGTATAATGATTCTTGCTCATATACGTTTTTAATTCCTTCATCAACAACTTTCAACCCTTTTTTAAATTTATTAGAGTTTGCATAAACTACACATGTATTAAAATATATTTTTGTTTGCATCGGCCCCCATTGATCTATAGGTAGTTTTTTATACAAAGTTCTTGCTTCGTCAAAATATTTAACTGCTTTATTAAATTCTTTTGTGTCCATATAAATAGTGCCAAAATTTATAATAATACCTATGTCTTCTTCTGTAATACTCAACGTTTCCGTCTTAAGGTCTCTAGCTAATTGCAATAATTCTAAGGCTTCTTCTTTTTCATTTGTTAATTTAAAATGTAAAATAGCTCTTTTCCATAATAAAAACTTTTTGTGCACTGGCTTTCTGAAAAGAGGGTTTTTTAATTCCTCTCTTATGATATTCATAGCCTCAATAAAATCATAGTCACGGATTAACTTATCAATTTTATCTTTAGTGTCCCGAATATAATTAAATCGTGGAGCTTCATGATCGTCAAAAAAATAACTTATCTTAACCCCTAATTTTATAGCTATCAAATTTAAAATTTCCGCAGTCGGTTGCATTTCATCTCTTTCAATTTTAGAAATAGCTTTTTGTGAACATATACTTTTAGCTAGTTCACTTTGGCTAACTTCATAGTATTGTCTTAGGTCCTTAAGTTTTGTACCCAAAGTTAATGTTTCCATAACAACCTCCAGTTAAGTACTATAGTTCTTAACATTTCTATTGTATCATGAATACTGGATCTTAAAGCAGTTAATCACCTCTAAAGCCCGAATTCGCGGAATACACTTTTTTATTAATTGTGTAATAATATGGATAGAGCTTGATTAACTAGTCTTTAGGAGGAATGCAGTAATGTCCAAAGCGTATTTGTGTAAAATAGCAACTTTTGCCATAATGGCATCATTTGCAGCTGCTACTGGGGATTTCCAAACTCTAGTCAACCTGCCTGGAGTAGCTTAATATCTAAGTTCTAAGTGTAAACCGTCACTCTCGACACTTTTCACACCATTAACCAAGCTTACCCCTGTTATATTTTTTGTATCCCTTGCAGTTTAGCTGGCAGGGGATTCTTTTTGATTACTTATTGCTTGACCATTCATCGACACAGGAGGCCCGGCCATGCATTCCGACCAACATATTGCTTATTTTGTAGATCAATTTTTACACCAGCTGGATCACGCGGATGATCCGGCTAAGCTCTGTGAGCTCCGCGACCGTGTTTTTGAACAGGGGACTCTTATCGGTACCCGCCTCCCTTACATTGAAATGATGGGCACACTTTGGTATAAGCGCCCTTCTATCCTTCAGGAGGCGCTTGAGGATGAGCCTGTCTGCTACGGAGTTTTGGTTGATACGTTTGAGCATATTTCTTCGAACCAGTTTGTATATATGCGCTGGCGGCTGCACGAATGGGCCAGGCTTTCTGCCTAAACAGAAAAAGAGTTATATTCAGCTGATTATCGGGAAAATACTCTCCACCTATAGTTTACGGAGGGGATAAAAAATGGCTGAGTTTACCGTGGATTCCCAAATATACCTTCGCCCGTTTAAAGATCAGGACGCCGCCGATTATCTGCAGCTGGTGGAGGATAATCGTTCTTACCTGCGACACTGGCTCCCGTGGGTGGATAAAACGCGTGAGCTGCGCGATGTACTCCGTTTTTTTGAGCACCGGGCCAGACTCGCCCGTCGCGGCAAATCCTACACGTTTGGCATCTGGTACAAAGGCAGACTCGCCGGGGCGATCAGCTTCAACCACGTGTACCGGTGGACCCGGCGCACCGTTATTGGCTACTGGCTCGCCGCTCCTTTTCAGGGCAAAGGCATTATGACCCGGGCAGTACAGACATTGACTGATTACGCCTTTCGGGATATTCATCTCCGGCGTGTGGATATTTGTGTTGCTCCGGACAACCGGCCCAGTCGTTCGATCCCGGAGCGCCTCGGCTTTGAAAAATATAAATATGTGCGCAATGCCGAATGGCTGTATGACCATTACGTCGATCATGTCGTCTATACCATGCGCTCGCGTTTTTGGTTTCCGGCCATCCTCGGTACTGGTATAGAGCATACAAAAACCCCGCAATTTTAACGTTGCGGGGTTTTTCGTATTAGCGCTGTTCCATGCCTTCAAGAATTAAAGAGTTCACCATTTGCGGGTTGGCTTTCCCCTTCGTTTCCTTCATCACCTGGCCGACCAGGAAGCCGAGCGCTTTATCTTTTCCGTTTTTGTAGTCTTCGATCGACTGCGGATTGTTATCGAGTATACCATCGACGACCTGCTTAAGTTCTCCTTCATCGGAGATCTGCATAAGTCCTTTGTCTTTTACGATCTGTTCCGGATCGCCGCCCTGCTCCATTACATCTGCAAAAACCTGCTTAGCGATTTTGCTTGAAATGGTGCCCTTTTCAATGAGTTCAATCAGCTTGGCGAGCGACTGCGGGGTGAGCGCCGTCTCTTCAATATCCATATCGTTATTGTTTAAATAGCCGCTTACCTCGCCCATCAGCCAGTTGGCTGTGAGCTTGCTGTCCGCTCCGGCATCCACAGTTTCCTGGAAAAAGTCCGCGATTGCTTTGGACTGCACCAGCACTGATGCGTCGTATTCGGAAAGACCGAAATCCTCAATGTAACGCTTCTTCCGGGCGTCCGGGAGCTCGGGAATTAATGAACGGATTCGTGATTTCCAGTCTTCGTTGATATAGTACGTAACCAGGTCCGGCTCCGGGAAGTAACGGTAATCGTCCGAGCCTTCTTTGATACGCATCAGAACAGTTTCTTTTTTCGCGTCATCCCACCGGCGCGTTTCCTGCAGCACTTCCCCGCCGGCAAGCAGTTCTTTTTCCTGACGCTCTTCTTCAAACGCCAGCCCTTTTTGCACATTCGTAAACGAGTTCAAGTTTTTCAGCTCAGTTTTCGTACCGAATTCCTGCTGGCCTGCCGGACGGATGGAAATGTTCGCATCACAACGGAGCGATCCTTCTTCCATTTTGCAGTCGGACACGTCGGTATACTGCAGAATCGCCTTTAGTTTTTCCAGATAGGCGTAGCCCTCCTCCGGTGTCGTAATATCCGGCTCGGACACAATTTCAATCAGCGGCGTCCCGACGCGGTTAAAATCGACAAGAGAGTGTCCTCCGTCTTCATCGTGCGTGAGCTTTCCGGCATCTTCTTCCATATGAATACGGGTGATACCGATACGCTTCCGCCCGTTTTCTTCTGTTTCAATGTCAATCCAGCCGTTTTCTCCGATCGGCTGGTCAAACTGGGAAATTTGATAAGCCTTAGGATTGTCTGGATAAAAGTAGTTTTTCCGGTCGAATTTCGTTTCTGCAGCAATGTCGCAATTCAATGCGAGCGCTGCTTTCATGGCGAAGTTAACCGCCTGCTCATTCAAAACCGGCAGCACTCCCGGATGGCCCAGACAGACCGGGCACGTATGCGTATTCGGAGGAGCACCAAATTCGGTTGAGCAGTTGCAGAAGATCTTTGTGTTTGTTTTTAACTCTGCATGGACTTCGAGTCCAATGATTGTTTCAAAGTTCATGGTCCTGGTTCCTCCCCTATAATTCCGGTCTGGCTTTATGGTGTTCAGTTGCCTGCTCAAAAGCGTGAGCAACTGTATAGATCGTTTCTTCAGCAAACGGCTTGGCTATAATCTGCAGGCCTACCGGCAGATTGTCCGAGAAGCCGCAAGGCACTGAAATCGCCGGAATGCCCGCCAGGTTTACAGGAATAGTCAGAATGTCGTTGGCGTACATGGTGAGCGGGTCATCGAGCTGTTCCCCAAGTTTAAACGCGGTCGTCGGTGCTGTCGGCCCGACGATGACGTCATAGTCGGCAAATACTTTTTCGAAATCCCGGCGGATGAGCGTCCGTACCTGCTGAGCCTTCTTGTAGTACGCATCATAATACCCGGCGCTCAAAGCAAAGGTTCCAAGCATAATCCGGCGCTTTACTTCTTCGCCGAAGCCTTTGCTTCTGGTTTCTTTATACATTTCCACCAGGTCCTTCGCGTTTTCATCGCGGACACCATAGCGGACACCGTCAAAGCGGGCCAGGTTGGCTGAAGCCTCTGAAGAAGCAATCAAATAGTATGCGGCAACTGCGTATTTTGAATGCGGCAGGGAGACTTCCTCCCATACAGCGCCCTGCTCCTCCAGAACTTTCAGAGCTTCAAGCACTCGCTGTTTAACGCCTTCATCCACACCTTCTCCGATGTATTCGGACGGCACACCAATTTTCAGGCCTTTGACGTCCTTGCCAAGTGCTTCTAAATAATCTGGTACCTGCACGTCTGCAGATGTTGAGTCGTTCTCCGAATGGCCGGCGATCTGCTGCAATACATAAGCATTATCTTCCACCGAACGGGTAAGCGGCCCAATCTGATCGAGAGAAGAAGCAAATGCAACGAGACCGTACCGGGATACGCGGCCGTAGGTAGGCTTCAAGCCGACAACTCCGCAGTAGGACGCCGGCTGGCGGATGGATCCGCCCGTATCAGACCCTAACGAAAACAGCACTTCGCCGGCTGCCACAGAGGCTGCCGAACCACCGCTTGAGCCGCCTGGAACGTATTCAGTGTTCCACGGATTTCTCGTTTCCTGCACACCGGAGTTCTCTGTCGAGGATCCCATGGCGAATTCGTCCATGTTCAGCTTCCCGATGGTCACCGTCTCTGCCTCTCCAAGCTTATCCATCACGGTCGCATTATGAACCGGATCAAAGTTTGCAAGCAGCTGGCTCGCGCAGGTGGTCCGCAGGTCCTCGGTGATAATATTGTCTTTAATGCCTGCTGGCATGCCAAACAAAAACGGTACCTCGCCGCCGTTTTGTATCTGCTTGTCGAGCTTTTCAGCCTGCTCGAGGGCCCGGTCTTCATTTAACGTTAAAAACGCTTTTACGTCTGTGTCTACTTCACGAATACGGGCAAATGAAGCTTTCACCAGTTCGGCGACAGTTACTTCCTGGTTTTTTAATTTCGTATGTAACGACGCTACACTTTCTTCCAAAATGGACATACGTTATCTCCCTTCTTTTACTCCAGCACGGATGGTACTTTGACCAGGCCGTCTTTTTGGTCCGGAGCATTTTTTAATGCTTCCTCCCGGTCAAGCGATGGTTGAATAGTGTCTTCACGCAGTACGTTGTGAATATCCAGTACGTGGGATGTCGGCTCCACGTCAGTCGTATCAAGTTCATCGAGCTGTTCAGCAAAACCAATGATCGCATCAAGCTCTTCGGTCAGCTTTTCCACATCCTCGTCTGAAACAGAAAGTCGTGCCAGATGGGCCACGTGCTCCACGTCTTCTTTTGAAATATGAGCCATCAGTTTTTCCTCCTTTAAATGCTTCTGTCGTTCTTCTGTCGTGACAATACTCTGATCATATCAAAGAAAAAGGAAAGCGGGCAACTGTGCCCACTTCCCGCGCTCACAAATTACTCATTGTATACGTGAACGTACATATCTTCTCCCGGTTCTTTTGTAATTAACGCTTCCTGGCCGGCAGAGGAATTAATATTTACTTCAACTTCAAGACCGTCCGGAAAAATGTCTTCTGTTTTATCCGCCACGTGCTGGGTAAAGGCAATAATTTCTGTTTTACTGTAAAACTGAATTGGGATATCAATCGTCAGGCTGTCGAGTTCGCCGTTGACGTAATGACCCTCTCCAACCACACCGACTGTAGTATCAAAAAAGCTGTTCACTTCATTACTAAACTCATCAAACATTTCGGAATCCGAACGGTTATTTTCCTCTGCTTCCGAGGACGGGAACAGATAGTTTGATTCATTTAACTCATTCCAGTTTCCGGGTTCCTGTCCCGGATCAGCCATACCAGTGGCAATAAACGTTCCCGGCACGCTCGAATCCCGCGGCGCCTCCTGAAAGACAGTAAACATAATCGGTACTTCTTCAATCCGATCCGAATTCTCACGTTCATCGTTCCGCAGACGCTCGGTAATTTCTTCTGCAATACGCTGTGCATCCTCGAGAGCATTCTCTTCACTGATGGACTCCTCAAGCCACGGGCCGTATGTACCGTCTTCATATTCTTCGCGGAAGTAATATGTTTCATTCATCGAAAGCCCGATGACAATACCGCCAAGCTCAAGGCCGTCGCTCCCCTCTTCCATATAATTATGTTCAAGCAGATTAGACATGGTTCTCGGCTCGCCGCGCTCGCGCTCCTCAAAGCCGTCTCCTTCACTGCCGGCAAGCGGCGGATTCAGCCCTCTCGGCCTCGTGGTCGATTCCCCGTCGCCTTCTTCGCCCTCCCGGAGCAGCCAGTTGTTTAACTCACTGCGTTCAATGAGCTGGCCTTCCCGGAAGTAATAGTTGTCCTGGCTGAACTCCTCCGAAGCAAGCTCCTGCATGCCTATTTCCATCCGCTCAAGATCAAAGCGATTATAAACAATGGAATTGCTGAGTCCCCGGGATTCACCTGTGACATACTGGCCGTCGTCAGTGAGTACCGCCCGGTAGTACTCATCCAGACTTGGAATGCCGGCACTAAGCGACAAATCTTCTTCTGATTCCGGCTGAGAGTTCTCTGATTCAGATTCCTCCCCGCCAAACAACCCGCACCCTGATAATGCAAACACGGAAGCAGCTATAATAAAGCCGGCTCTTTTCCGCATGATATCATTTCCTCCATTCCCGGCGTTTCCTTCCAGTTATTTTCTCTCTTTTGTGTGTCCAGAGATTTACAGTTTTTCTTTCTACTCTCTATCTTAGAAGGTATGCCCGAGTGAAACAAGCTACTTTTATCTTCTTTTTATTCACTTGTCTGTTCAATTAACTGCTGTTCATTCCAAACAGCAATATTCAGCTCTCTTGCTTTTTCCAGTTTAGAGCCGGCTTCTTCTCCTGCCACCACGATATCCGTATTGCTGCTGACGCTGCCGGTGACTTTTCCGCCCAGCGCCTCGATACGTTCTTTGGCGTCCTTGCGGGTCAATTCCTGCAGTTTTCCGGTAAGAACAACCGTTTTACCACTAAACGCTGTATCTGTTGCCTGTTCTGATTTCCGCGGCCCTTTGTATTCCATATTCAGCCCAAGCCGGCGCAGCTCTCCAAGCAGTGTCGAAACGTTCTCCTGCTCAAAATAACTGACAATGGAGTCCGCCACCTTCTCGCCAATGTCATAAATGGCAAGAAGCTGCTCTTTATCTGCCTGTTCAAGCGCCTCCATCGTACCGAATTCTTCCGCCAGCGTCCGGGCCGCCTTAGAGCCGACAAACCGGATCCCGAGGCCGAACAATAAGCGTTCCAACGAATTCTCTTTAGACGATTCAATCGCTCTCAAGAGATTATCAACGGATTTTTCCCCCATACGCTCAAGCTCAAGCAGCTCATCCCGGTCGAGCTTATAAATGTCTTCAATACCAAAGACTAATTGATGCGAAAACAGCTGCTGAATCACCTTTTCTCCGAGACCATCGATATTCATCGCTCCCCGGGAGACAAAATGAATCAGAGCTTCCTGGAGCTGGGCCGGGCAGTTTGGATTCATGCAGCGAAGAGCCACCTCCTCTTCGAGACGGACAAGCTCTGTCCCGCAGGAGGGGCACTCGGTCGGCATTTCAAATTCCCGTTCGTTTCCTTCGCGGAGTTCTGTCAGTACCCGTACAACCTCTGGAATAATATCCCCGGCTTTTTTGATGACAATCTGGTCCCCGAGCTTGATCCCCTTTTCCCGGATCAGGTCTTCATTGTGAAGCGAGGCCCGCTGCACCGTCGTTCCCGCCACCTGGACCGGCGTCAGCTTCGCCGTCGGGGTCACCACCCCGGTACGTCCAACGCTTAAAATAATATCCTCGAGCGTCGTCACCTTTTCCTCTGCCGGGAATTTATAGGCTGTCGCCCAGCGCGGACTTTTTGCCGTAAATCCGAGGTCCTCCCGCTGGCCTAAGTCATCCACTTTAATCACGATACCGTCAATTTCATAGGAGAGCCCGTTGCGATTTTCCGTCCAGTAGTCCACAAATTCCAGCACCTCTTCGATGGTCTGGCATTTCTTTGTTTCCGGATTCACTTTAAATCCGAGCTGGTCCATAAAATCAAGCGACTCGGCGTGCGTATTTACGTCCAGCTCATCGTCGTTACCGGCACCGTAAAGGAAAATATCCAGGTTCCGCTTGGCCGCAATTTTCGGATCAAGCTGCCGGAGAGATCCCGCAGCTGCGTTGCGCGGGTTGGCAAACGGCTCTTCTCCGTTTTTCTCCTTGTCTTCATTCAGGCTGAGAAATGAGCGCTCCGGCATAAACACTTCCCCTCGCACTTCAATGTCCACCGCTTCTTCAAGACGCAGAGGGATTGCCCGGACCGTTTTCAGGTTGTGGGTAATATCCTCCCCGGTAGTACCGTCGCCCCGGGTGGCCCCAAGGACAAAGCGCCCGTCTTCATAGGAAAGCGATACGGCCAGCCCGTCAATTTTCAGCTCACACACATACTCCACGTTATCGCCGGTCACCTGGCGTACCCGCCGGTCGAAGTCCCGTACATCCTGTTCATTGAACACGTTTCCGAGGCTCAGCATCGGAATCCGGTGCTGCACCTTGCGAAAGCCCTCCAGGGGGGCTCCCCCGACCCGGACCGTAGGAGAATCAGGAGCCTGCAGATCCGGAAAGTCATTTTCAAGTTGGATCAGCTCCTGCAGCCGTTCATCGTATTCCGCATCCGGCACGATCGGATCGTCTTTTACATAGTAATAGTAGCCGTACTTATCCAACAGTTGTCGAAGCTTCTCCACACGTTCTTCTGCTTGCTTTCTCTCCATCGGCTTCGTCCTTTCTACGCTTTTTCAATCGGGGCAAACGTGGCCATCAGCCGCTTGACGCCTTCGCTCGGAAAGGCAATGTCAAGCTCCATGTCATTGCCTTCGCCGCGTACGCTGACCACGGTACCGGTTCCCCATTTTTTGTGCTTCGCTTTGTCTCCAATACTCCAGGCAAGGTCACTGCCTCCGCTTGGCGTCGGTGCTTTGCTTTCCCGGGGCGCAGCCGTAGCAGCCTGGCGCTTGCGTTCAAATGGGGAAGCTGTTTTTCCACCGGCAGGAGCCTGCTGCTTTTCCTCGCGGCCGGAGATCAACTCCTGCGGAAGCTCCTGAATGAACCGCGACATTGGATTTGCCTGCGTTCGTCCGTACTGCATCCGCATGGAGGCGTGGGTCAGGTGAAGCTCCTGTTCGGCCCGGGTCATTCCAACGTAGGCGAGTCTGCGCTCCTCCTCCATTTCTTCGGGCTCAAACAGTGAACGGTTGTGCGGGAATATTCCTTCTTCCATCCCGATAAGAAATACCGTCGGAAACTCCAGTCCCTTGGCGGAGTGCAGGGTCATCATCGCTACCTTGTCCCGTACGTCTGTGTCGTCATTTTCGTTCAAATCAGCTACGAGCGCCAGGTCTGTTAAAAATGAAATTAATGATTTATCCTCACTCCGTTTTTCAAACTCCTGCGCTACTGTCATAAATTCTTCGAGGTTTTCAAGGCGGCTCTGTGACTCAAGCGAGCGTTCATTTTTCAACGCTTCCCGGTAGCCGGTTTTCTCCAGCAGCTCTTCGACCAGTTCAGTCACCGAAAGGTAGTCCTGCATCTGCATCCAGTGCTTCATCTGCTCGGCAAAGGACTGCAGCTTTTTGACCGGCCCGGCACCGAGACCAATCTGGTCGGCCTCCTCCAGGGCATGGATGAGGGAAATATCCTGATTCGCAGCGTATTTTGTCACCTTCTCCATCGTAGAAGCTCCGATGCCCCGTTTCGGTACGTTTACAATTCTCCCGAGACTGATGTCGTCGTCCGGATTCGCGACTGTCCGCAAATAGCCTAGAAGGTCCTTAATTTCTTTCCGGTCGTAGAACTTGGTGCCGCCGATCATATTGTATTCAACGCCTGATTTGACAAACATTTCCTCAATCACACGGGACTGGGCATTCGTCCGGTATAAAACGGCAATATCACCGTGGCGTATATCCTTCTTTCTCGTAATTTCTTTAATTTTATCCACTACGTAATACGCTTCGTCGCGTTCATTGGAGGCCTGGAAATAGTAGATGTTTTCCCCGTCCGGATTCGACGTCCAAAGCGTTTTTTCTTTTCGGCCGGCATTGTTTTTAATCACTTCATTTGCCGCGCGCAGAATCGTTTTCGTCGACCGGTAGTTCTGCTCGAGGAAAATAGTGACCGATTCCGGGTAGTCACGCTCAAAGGAAAGAATATTTTGTATATCGGCTCCGCGCCATTTGTAGATGGACTGGTCTGAATCCCCTACCACACAGAGATTGTGGCGCTTTGCTGCGAGCATGTTCACGAGCATATACTGCGCCCGGTTGGTGTCCTGGTATTCATCCACATGAATGTACTGGAATTTCCGCTGATAAAACTGCAGCACCTCCGGTACGTCTTCAAACAGCTGGATTGTCTTCATAATAAGGTCGTCAAAGTCAAGAGCATGGTTGTTGCGGAGCCGGCGCTGGTACTCTTTATACACATCCGCTGCAATTTCTTCGAACGGGCCTTCCGCTCTTTCTTCAAACTGCTTCGGCGTTTCGAGTACGTTTTTATTGGATGAAATCATGCCAAGAATCGCCCGTGGCTCAAATTTTTTCGAATCGATGTTCTGGTCTTTTAAAATCTGCTTGATCACAGACAGCTGGTCGCTTGAATCCAGGATCGAAAAGTTCCGGTTATAGCCGATCCGGTCGATATCCCGGCGGAGAATACGGACGCACATCGAGTGAAAGGTCGACATCCAAATGTCCTCAGCAACCGGGCCGACAAGTTTGCCGACCCGCTCTTTCATTTCTTTAGCTGCTTTATTTGTAAAAGTAATCGCAAGAATCGCGTAGGGCGGGATCATTTTTTCTCTGATTAAGTAAGCAATCCGGTGGGTCAACACCCGGGTTTTTCCGCTTCCCGCCCCGGCCATGACCAGCAGCGGGCCTTCTGTATGCTGGACCGCCCGTTTCTGCGGCTCGTTCATTCCGGATAACATGCGCTCAATGATTTGTCGCTGCATGATGCCACCGCCTTTCATAAGTATTAAGGAACATATGTTCCTATTCAGTATACCGGATATTTGTGCTTCACGCTACGGTCTGACCGCCTTGACGGTCTGGACTGCTTTTTTAATGTCTTCATACACAATGTCTCCGACTACGATGGTGTCTGCGTAAGCAGCCATTTCCGCTGCCTGGGCCTTCGAACGGATACCGCCGCCGTAAAAGAGCCTTGCTTCTTTTAACGTTCTGCGTGCTTCCTCCACCATACGCACATCGCCGTAAGTACCGCTGTATTCTATATAAAAAATCGGAAGATGAAACAGCCGGTCCGCCATCGCGGCGTAAGCTTCAATATCTTCGTCTGTTTGTTCCGTCATAGCCTCTGTTAACGCCGCTGCCTTAGCATCCGGATTTAAAATGCAGTACCCTTCTGCGAGCACTTCCTCCTGCTCGAGGGCCGGGCCCATTTCCTTCAGTGCCTGCTGATGCAGCCCGGTAATCCATCGTGCATCCCCGGCATTTAACACCGTTGGCACGAGGTAGCAGTCAAAGCCGGGCGTTACAGCCTCTATATTTGAGATTTCAAGCGCACACGCGACCGGAAACCGCCGCACCCGGGCCAGAAGATTCAATGTGTTATCGAGGGTAACCCCGTCGCTACCCCCCACAATGACCGCGTCTGTTCCCGACTCACATATTTGTTCTAAATCTTCGTCGCTGATCGTCTTCGCGGGATCGAGCTTAAAGACATGTCTCCATTCCGAATATGATAGCATCCTGACGTACTCCCTTTATGCAAATAGATAAGCTCACACAGGCTTTCATTTGAAGCTTCTAATACCTGAAACGGCCAAATACCCAGGGCCTTTCCGCTTTTTGTTCCTCAGTCTTTCATTATACCAAATCCACTGCCGTTACTAAATAAACTTATTCGGTTTCCCCCGCAAAAAAACTCCCATCCGGCAGGCCGGCGGGAGTTTTATACGCGTCTGTCTGTTACGCTCTATTGTGAGTCCTGTTCCTGTTTTTCATCATGCACACGGTCGAGAGTCATCTGGTAACTGTCGTTTCCATAATTCAGGCACCGTTTTACACGTGATATCGTCGCGGTGCTTGCACCGGTTTCCAATTCAATCTTGTGATACGTATATCCGTGCTGAAGCATTCTTGCTACTTCAAGCCGCTGGGCAAGTGATTGAATTTCATTAATCGTGCATAGATCGTCAAAAAATTCATAGCACTCATCGATATTTTTTAACGAAAGGATCGCCTGAAAGAGCTGATCGAGCTCTTTGCCCCTTAATTTGTCAATCTGCAACACACTACACTCCTTTTTGGCTACGTGACAGACGAAGGTATTTATTCATAAATCGACGCGCAAAACAGTTTCATCCAAGCTGAAACTAGCTGATATCAGTACCTGCTTTTACAGTTTAACGCATAATGGCAGGAAAGAGTACCATTTTTTTATGAACATCATATATGCCTTTTTGCGTAACCCTGATGTATGGGAGATGAGTCGCTGCAAAAAATAAGAGAGAATAAATCGGATCCTCATGCGGATAGCCCCGACTCTTCAGCGCATCCACCATTTTTTCATGCTCAACAATAACCTCTTCCATCGGCTTCGAGGACATCAGGCCGAAAATGTCCAGGGAGATATGCTCCACCACTTCCCCGTCCTCGACCAGAAAAATGCCGCCTTTATTTTTTATCAGCTCTTCGGCTGCTTTTTCCATGTCTTCCTTGTGCTTGCCGATCATAATAATATCGCCGTTGTTATTAAAGGAGGAGGCAAATCCGTCCACCCTGGTCGCAAATCCTTTTAATATCGTATTCACCCGCCAGTTTCCGTACCGGTCAATGACCATGAAAAAGGATTCATCGTGGGTTTTCCACAGCTCATCATTGTTTGCTTCAATGCCGACGTGATAGGGCTTTAAAATAACGGAATTCATCAATTCAATTCCCATTGGCATCGAAAAGTGAAAGTCACTGTCCTTTAATTCCCAGTCAATTTCAAGCGGCGTGACGCCGTATTTCTCCCATTCAAACGGCTTTTTCGGATACAGGTTCGTTTCATCCTTGTACACCCACTGCCCTTTAGCAAGCACGGCTTCAGGCTTAGGCTCGCGCTTGTCCGATAAAATATTCAGGTGGGCAAGCCGCCCCGGTGCGATCATGCCGATTAAATTGTCGAGGCCCAAATGAACCGCAGCGTTGTACGAACCCATTTCATATGCATCGATTTCGGGGACGCCTTTGTCCAGGCAAATTTGAATGGTCCGGTCAATAACACCTTCCTTGTAAAAGGCAGGCGTAGATCCGTCGGTATTCAGTGTGAAACGGCGAAAGTCCGTAATTCCGGCTTCAAGCAGCCCTTCGATCATATCCGGAAGATCCGGGCGGATCGAAGAGTAGCGAAGCGAGGTAACAAGTCCCGCATCCAGCCGGCGCAGTGCTTCTTCTGCAGTCATCGCTTCGTGCTCGCCGTCCACGCCGAGTAGTGCCATCTGCGTAATCGTCGATACTGATGAACCCGGCAGATGGCCTTCTATCGGCTTATTAAGCTCCTTGGTATACTGCATCCAGTGCAGGATCGTATCGTTGCCGGTCATTACTTTAGGCCACGAAGTCAGCTCTCCGCCCTGGACGACGAGCGGATGCTCCAGCCAGTCCTTCATGTTCGACGGCGAAAACCACCGGTCTTCTTCCTCAAGCTCCGTCTGGGAGTCATACCGGGCCCACCAGAACATGGATGTGGGAAGCTCCCCCAGGTCTTCAATGGCAGAGAGCGCCTGGTATTTTTCCATATTTAAAAACAAAAATAAATTGTCGTTCACAAGCGTCGTCGTTCCGCGTACAGACGCATACTCCGCCAACGTCTGCGGGCTGTACAGCTGGAACGGGTGGGCGTGCGGTTCAATATAACCTGGCACCACCCATTTTTCACTGCAGTCGACGATTTCTGAACCGTCTGTTTTCTCCGGCCATTCAGGCCCGGCGTACATAATACGGTCGTCATATATCCATATGTTTCCGCGCGTCCAGCTTTTTCGGGCACTATTTAAGTACGTTGCATCTTTTAAAATAATTGAGGGAGCTGTTTCACCCCTCATCACGGAAAGATGCTCTCTCAATGTTGATTTGCTCCAATGATACAGCTTATTTGCCATTCAAACATCTCTCCTCCTGCACACAGTTCGTTGCTCGATTTCATTTTCCCTATCATATCACAAATGTAAACGCTTTTTTATATTTTCAGGTGACAATTTTGAAACGTTTTCCTTTTTTACAACTGTTTTCATATTTTCACAAAAAATAGTGAAACAGTTTTAGGTAATTGTCAGAATTCACTTAAAATTTTAGGAAATTTTATTGAAGAGGCGATAAAACTGTACTAATATTTTCATCCTGCTTATTGTAACAGACTCCTGCATGCAGGAAAAAGAAAATGGCAGGAAATATAACATAAAATTCACATTTACTTTGCAAAATTCATAAAAAAACTGCTTCTGCTGACGGCAGAAACAGTTTCCTTTTTCACTATTGCAGCGCCCGAAAGCCAATATCGGTGCGGTAAAACAAATTATTCGTATCGAGTTCCTTCATTTTTTCATACACCTGTTTTTTCGCTTCTCCGAGAGTCGCAGCTTTTTCTGACAGCAGCAGCACCCGGCCGCCGCTGTTTACATATACGTCGTCCTTTTTTTCCACTCCCGCGAAAAAAAGAAGCGGGCTTTCCGGCACACGGGCGATGGGAAGGTTCTTTTCATAGCTTCCCGGATAGCCTTTAGAGGCGGCTACTACCCCGAGGACAGCTTCTTCTGACCATACAGGCTCTGGCTTTTCTCCGTCGAGGAGGGCTGTCAGAAGCTCCGCCAGGTCCGATTCAAGCCGGGGAAGCACGACCTGCGCTTCCGGATCGCCGAACCTTGCATTAAATTCAATCACCTTCGGCCCAGCAGATGTCATCATCAATCCGGCATACAGGACACCAGTGAACGGCGCACCTTCCTGCACCAGGCCGGAGGCTGCCGGCTGGAGCACTTTTTCCACTGCTTCATCGATGTCTTTTTGTGTAAACTGAGGCACGGGGCTGTAGGCACCCATCCCTCCAGTGTTGGGACCTTCATCGTTATTATAGGCGCGTTTGTGGTCCTGCGCAGCCACCATCGGCACCACCATTTCGCCGTGTACAAAAGCCATCAAAGACAACTCTTCACCCTCCAAAAACTCTTCAATGACTACTTCGGCCCCCGCTTTTCCGAACTTATGGTCTTTGAGCACTTCTTCAAGCGCCTGCAGCGCTTCTGCTTCGGTCATTGCCACGGTGACCCCTTTGCCGGCAGCCAGGCCGTCTGCTTTAATGACAATCGGCGCTCCCTGCCTGCGTACATAAGCTTCTGCTTCTTCGTATGCTGAAAACGAAGCATAGGCACCGGTTGGAATATGGTAGCGCTCCATGATTTCTTTCGCGTACGACTTACTTCCTTCAATCATAGCTGCTTTCTCGCCCGGACCGAATACACGCAGGCCCTCCTGCTCAAAACGGTCGGCAAGCCCTTGTAACAGAGGGGCTTCCGGTCCGATCACGGTCAGCTCCACCGCCTTTTCTTTCGCGAAGGCCACGAGGCTTTCCTGATCGGTTTCTGCTATGTTCACGCATTCTGCGTAATTCACCATACCGTCGTTGCCCGGTGCTGCATATACCCGGTCCACGCTTGCGCTTTTTGCAAAGGCATAAGCAAGGGCATGCTCGCGGCCCCCTGCTCCTACTACTAAGACATTCATCGCCATCCTCCTGTTCAAAAGCCGTAATATCTGCACCTCACCGGTTCCAAAGAAAAGCCCGGGAAACAAAATCCCGGGCTTTTCGGATCTTAATGCCTGAAATGGCGCATCCCGGTAAACACCATAGTGATACCCAGTTCATTGGCCCGGTCGATGGACTCCTGGTCCCGGATTGAGCCGCCCGGCTGGATAATCGCTGAAATACCTGCTTCCCCGGCGGTTTCCACCGTGTCCTGCATAGGGAAAAAGGCGTCGGAGCCAAGAGCACTGTTCGCCGCTTCCTCCCCGGCCTGATCAATAGCGATGCCGGCCGAGCCGACCCGGTTCATCTGCCCTGCGCCAATTCCGATCGTCTGGACATTTTTCGTCAATACAATCGCATTGGATTTCACGTGCTTAACTACCTTCCAGGCAAGCTTCAAGTCCTCCCATTCCGCTTCTGTCGGCTCCCTTTCAGTTACCACCCGGACGTCCGCATCCAGAAAACCTTTGGTGTCCTCGTCCTGTACAAGCAGGCCGCCGTGAATTGAAGTCAGCTGAGAGCGTGTCTCCGCCATTCCCTCGAGCGTTACTGTCAGCAGACGAATATTTTTCTTTTGTGTCAGTAAATCAAGGGCTTCCTGCGAAAAGCTCGGTGCGATAACAATTTCAAGGAAGATCTCCTTCAGCTTCTCTGCGATGGCCTCTGTTACTTCGCCGTTAAACGCAACGATTCCCCCGAATATCGAGACCGGGTCTGCGGCATACGTTTTGTCGTAGGCTTCCTCGAGCGTTTCCCCAATCGCGACCCCGCACGGATTCATGTGTTTAACAGCCACCGAGGCCGGGTGCGTGAATTCGCGGATCATACTGAGCGCTGCTTCGGCATCGTTAATATTATTATAGGACAGCTCCTTGCCGTGCAGCTGGAAGGCATTTGCAATCGAGCTGAGCGGCCCGATTGGCTCCCGGTAAAAAGCTGCCTCCTGATGAGGGTTTTCGCCGTAGCGCAGATCCTGCTTTTTCTCATACGTCACGGTATACATTTCAGGATGCTTTTCGCCGGCTTCCCGGGTTAAATAATCCGCAATTAACGCGTCATAGGAAGCAGTGTGCCGGAAGACCTTGGCTGCAAGCTTTTTGTTCGTCTCCGCAGATACCGAGCCGCCGTCATTTAATTCTGTAAGCACAAGCTCGTAATCATCCGGATCTACCACAACTGTGACGTCTTCGAAGTTTTTCGCCGCTGCCCTAAGCATTGTCGGGCCGCCGATATCAATATTTTCAATGGCATCCTCAAACGACTTGTCCGGGTTTTCGATCGTTTTTTTGAACGGGTACAGATTTACGACTACCAGGTCAATTGGTTCAATGCCGTGCTCGTTCAGCTGAGCTGTATGGGCATCGTCGCTGCGGCGGGCAAGCAGTCCGCTATGTATGTTTGGATGCAGCGTCTTCACCCGTCCGTCAAGTATTTCCGGAAAGCCGGTAACGTCTGAAATACCCTTGATCTGCACACCGCTTTCCTCGAGTACGCGGCTCGTTCCTCCCGTCGAGATAATTTCAATTCCCTGCTTTTCAAGGCTTTTGGCCAGGGGTACAATCCCCTCTTTATCTGACACACTAATTAATGCTCGTTTCATGAATGGTTGGCTCCCTCCGTATTGGTTTGTGCTGTTTTCAGGGGGCGGCTGATCCATTGCTGGACAATTTCCGGGTAAAGCCGGTGTTCAACGGCCTGGATGCCGGCGGTGAGTGTTCCGAGCGAATCCGTATCCTTTACATACAGCGGCTCCTGCGCAATGATGCTGCCGGTGTCCATGCCTTCATCAACGTAATGAACCGTGACACCGGTCACCTTTACTCCTGCGTCCCATGCCTGCCTGATGGCATCCTTTCCAGGAAAAGCCGGAAGCAGTGAAGGATGGACATTAATCATACGCCCACCGTATTCGCTAAGCAGTGTATCGCCGATTAACCGCATATAGCCGGCAAGCACGATCCGCTCCGCCCCTTTAGCATATAATTCCTTCACGATTTCAGTTTCAAACGCCGCCTTGTTCTCGTACTCCTTCGGTGAAAAAGCGAACACCGGGATGCCCTCTTCTTCGGCAAAGGCAACGACCGGCGCCTGCGGCTTATCACAGACAATCAGCACAAATTCCGCTTCGAGTCTCTCTTCCCGGGCTGCGCGGACCAGTGAACGGGCGTTCGACCCAGTACCAGAGGCAAATAAGGCGAGCTTCATCAGCACGTCGCCCCCTTCACCTGCACACCGCCGCCATCAGTCACTTCCCCGATGGCCCACGCCTCTTCCTCGGCCTGCTTCAGGGCCTCGAGCACGTTTTCCTTTTCCGCAGACGGGACCACTGTCATTAAACCAATGCCCATGTTAAAGGTGCCAAACATGTCTTCCGGGGACAAATGACCCTCGTTTTGAATGAAAGGAAAAATCTCCGGCTGCTTCCAGCTGTGGACATCAAACATCGCGCCGCAGCCGTCCGGCAGCATTCTCGGTACATTTTCAAAAAAACCGCCGCCAGTAATATGGGCCATTCCTCTGGATGTGCCCAGCTGCTTAATGGCTTTCGCCGCATTCACGTAAATCTTTGTCGGCTCAAGCAGCTCTTCACCGAGCGGACGCTGAAACGGAGGAACCGTGTCATTCATCGTAAACAGGCCGTCTTCAAACAATACCTTGCGCACGAGGGAAAACCCGTTGCTGTGCACGCCTGAAGATGCTACCCCGATAATCACGTCCCCGGGCTCGGCCTTTGGTTCAGCCAGAATGTCCGCCTTTTCCGCTGCCCCAACGGCAAAGCCGGCCAGATCGTATTCTTCCTCGCTGTACATTCCCGGCATCTCGGCGGTTTCTCCGCCAATGACAGCACAGCCTGCCTGCACACAGCCGTCTGCCACGCCTTTGACGATCTGCTCGATTTTTTCCGGGTTTGCTTTTCCCAGGGCGAGATAATCCAGAAAATAGAGGGGATCGGCCCCCTGGACGGCAATATCATTTACACACATCGCCACCACGTCCTGGCCGATCGTATCGTGCTTATTCATTTGAAAAGCAAGCATTAATTTCGTACCGACACCGTCTGTGCCCGATATAAGCACAGGCTCTTTGTAAGGAAGTCCGGAAATATCAAACATACCCCCAAAACCACCGAGAGCCCCCATCACTTCCGGGCGCCCGGTGCGGGCAATGTGTTTTTTCATCCGCTCTACCGCCTGGTATCCTGCTTCAACGTCTACACCGGCCCGCTTGTAAGCTTCAGACATCCGTAAGGCCCTCCTTTGTTAACCATTCATAATTTTATCGTGCGGATGGAGCGTATCATCGTAAATTTCTGTAGGGTATTTGCCGGTAAAGCACGCGAGGCACTGGCCGCAGTTCGGCTCGCTTTTATCCCGGCCGATGCCGTTCTGCAGGCCTTCAATGCTGATAAACGACAGGGAATCGGCCCCCATCAGATCGCGCATTTCATCGACGGTGTAATTCGAGGCAATCAATTCTGCCTTCGTTGACGTATCTATCCCGTAAAAGCACGGATGCGTAATCGGCGGTGACGTGATCCGTACGTGCACTTCCGTTGCTCCTGCATCCTTGAGCATGCGGACGATCCGTTTGCTTGTCGTACCGCGGACAATTGAATCATCCACCATCACGACTCTTTTACCTTCCACGACCCCACGCACAGCAGACAGCTTCATTTTCACACCCTGCTCACGAAGAGCCTGCGACGGCTGGATAAAGGTCCGGCCGACGTACCGGTTTTTAATTAGTCCGAGTTCATACGGTGTACCCGTAGCTTCGGCATATCCGATAGCGGCGGAAATGGAAGAGTCCGGCACCCCAGTCACGACATCCGCTTCCACCGGCGCTTCTTTAGCCATTTCCTTGCCGAGATTTTTCCTTGCCGTATGCACATTAATATTGTCCACATTGGAATCCGGCCGGGCGAAATAGACGTATTCCAGACTGCAGATCGCCCGGGATGTGGCAGTTGAAAACAATTCCGAGCGCATGCCCGAGTCATCAATGCTGATAATTTCTCCCGGCTGCATGTCCCGGACGTATTCGGCCCCGATCACATCAAACGCACACGTCTCGGAAGCGACCACGTAGGTTTCGCCAATTTTTCCGATCGCAAGCGGACGAAGACCGTTCGGATCCATAGCACAAAGCAGTTTGTCCTCCGTCATTACCGCAAAAGCGTATGCTCCTTCAATATAGGACAGGGCATCCTTCAGCTGGTCTTCGAAGCGGGTTTCATCGCTTCTCTTGATCAGGTGGGCGAGCACTTCAGTGTCCGAGGTAGACTGGAAAATACTCCCCTTTCTTTCGAGCTCCTCTTTTACGTGGTTGGCGTTCACAAGGTTTCCGTTATGTGCAACAGCAAGACCAGTTGTCTGCGACTGAAAAAGCAGCGGCTGGCAGTTTACAAGACCCCCGCCGCCGGCTGTAGCGTAGCGTACGTGGCCGATGGCTGCATTTCCCTGCAGCTGTTCAAGGTCTCCTTCTTTAAAGGCTTCCGTGATAAGACCGAGTCCTTTGTGGCTCGACAGTTTATCGCCGTCACTGACGACGATGCCTGCCCCTTCCTGCCCGCGGTGCTGAAGGCTGTGCAGCCCGTAATAGGTCAGCTGCGCTGCCTCCTCGTGATTCCAGACAGCAAACACACCACATTCTTCGTTTAAGCCTTTGATTTCACCAAGCATGGAATAGCTCCTTTCCAGGCGTTCTCCAACTCCTTGGCAGAAGCTTGAAGAATCGTCTCTCCCGATTCTTTGAGTAAGTGCAATGTCGCTTCTTCTGTCACTCTGCCGGCGTATCTCGCGTCTGGTACTGTCTCTTCAAAAGCCTTCCTGTTTTCTGCAGCTACGGAAATTACGTAGCGGGACTGCGTTTCTGCAAACAATTCATCGATAACCTCTCCGGTGATCACTGCTTCTGCTCCGAGTCCGGTGCCAAATGTGCTTTCCGCAAGTGCGACGGCAAGACCGCCTTCGGATACGTCATGCGCCGACTGCACCAGCCCTGCCTGAATCGCCTTTAACACGTCACGCTGCCTCCGGTACTCGGTGTCAAGATCAAGCTCCGGCGCCCGTCCGTCAATCGAGCCGGTCTGCATCTCCTGAATCTCGCTGCCACCAAAGTCTTCGCCCGCTTCACCGATAACATATACGGCGTCCCCTGCCTGCTTAAACTCCTGGGTTGTAATATGGGCAAGCTCTTTAATCAGTCCGACCATGCCAACGACCGGCGTCGGATAGATCGCGCCGTTCTGCGTTTCGTTGTAGAGCGACACATTGCCGCCGATAACCGGTGTTTCAAGGGTTTTGCATGCTTCCGTCATGCCGTCAATCGACTTTTCAAACTGCCAGTAAATCTCCGGCTTTTCCGGATTGCCGTAGTTCAGGCAGTCGGTCAGCCCAAGCGGCAGCCCGCCCGAGCAGATAATGTTCCGGGACGCTTCTGCGATAACGATTTTTCCGCCCTGCTCCGGGTCAAGCCCGAGGTAACGCGCGTTGCAGTCGGTTGTCATCGCAAGTGCTTTATCTTTGCCGCGTACCCGGAGCACCGCTGCATCGGAGCCTGGCATTACGGCAGTATTGGTGCGGACCATGTAATCGTACTGGTCGTATACCCATTCCTTGCTGGCCACCGTCGGCTGCTTTAACAGGTCTGTGAGCGTTTCTTTCGCATCACTCACATCCGGCCGCCACGCCTTCTGCTGCTGGCGTTTGCGGAACGCTTCCGGCTCCCGCGACTCGGGATAGTACACCGGTGCATCTTCGGCCAGCGCATCCACGGGCACATCCGCAACTTTTTCACCATTGTGCCAGAGCACAAGACGCTGATCATCGATGACATGGCCAATTTCCGCCGAGTGAAGCCCCCAGTGGCTGCAGATGTCGTGAATTTCTTTTTCTTCGCCCTGTTTGACCACCAGAAGCATCCGCTCCTGGGACTCGGAAAGCATCATTTCATACGGGCTCATGTTAAGCTCCCGCTGAGGCACCGTATCAAGGTTCATCTCAATGCCCGAACCCGCCTTGCTGGCCATTTCTGCTGAAGAAGAAGTCAGCCCTGCAGCTCCCATGTCCTGAATCCCGACAAGTGATTCACACTTTACAAGTTCGAGGCATGCTTCGAGCAGCAGCTTTTCCATAAATGGATCACCCACCTGCACGGAAGGACGCTTGCTTTCTGATTCGTCGCTGATTTCTTCCGAAGCAAAAGTAGCTCCGTGGATCCCGTCTTTACCGGTGCTTGCCCCGACGTAAATAACCGTATTTCCGGCGCCGCTGGCAATTCCTTTCTGAATATCCTTATGGTCAATCAGCCCAACGCACATGGCGTTCACAAGCGGATTGCCCTCATAGCTCGGATCAAACTGTACTTCGCCTCCGACCGTCGGCACACCGATGCAGTTACCGTATCCGGCAATGCCGGCCACAACCTCTTCAAATAAATATTTCACCCGGGGCTTGACCAATTCCCCGAAACGAAGCGAATTCATAATAGCGACCGGCCGGGCCCCCATCGAGAACACGTCCCGGAGAATGCCTCCGACGCCGGTAGCCGCCCCCTGATAGGGCTCGATCGCTGACGGATGGTTGTGGCTTTCCATTTTAAACACAACCGCCTGCTCGTCGCCGATGTCAATAATGCCGGCACCTTCACCAGGCCCCTGCAGCACGCGCTCGCCCTCTGTCGGAAACTTTTTCAGCTGGGCCTTGGAATGCTTATAGCTGCAGTGCTCCGACCACATGACTGAAAACAGGCCGATTTCTGTATAATTTGGCAGGCGTCCGAGAATTTTTTTAATCATTTCGAATTCTTCGTCTTTTACGCCCATTTCCTGATAAATTTTTTCCTGTTCAATCTGTTCTGCAGAAGGCTCAAGTAGTAAGGACATGGGATTTCCTCCATTGCTTCAATATTGATTGAAAGATTTTCAATCCGTCGTCACTGCCAAGAATCTGGTCGGTTGCTCGTTCCGGATGCGGCATCATGCCCATCACGTTGCCCTGTTTGTTTATAATGCCGGCAATCGCTTCTTTGGAGCCGTTAAAATTGTCTTCGTACGTGAACACAATCTGGTTGCTAGCCTGCAGGTCCTTTAGAGTCTCGTCGTCGCAGTAATAGTTTCCCTCACCGTGGGCGACCGGGATCGTTATTCGTTCGCTTTCGCCGTATTCGGAGGTAAAGCCGGTTTCATGATTCGCCACCACGAGGCTTGCCGGGCGGCAGATAAACTTCAGCGACCGGTTGCGCTGCATAGCTCCCGGAAGCAGTCCGGCTTCAAGCAGTACCTGGAAGCCATTGCACACGCCAAGAACCGGCTTGCCTTTTTCCGCCTGTTCCACGACGCTTGCCATAACCGGGGCAAAACGGGCAATTGCACCGGAACGAAGATAGTCTCCATAGGAAAAACCGCCGGGCAGAAGAATACCGTCATAATCCGCGACGCTTTCTTCGGTGTACCAGACTTTATCCACCGGCTCTCCGAGACCCTCCTGGATTGCGTAGTACATGTCATCATCACAGTTGGATCCTGGAAACACAATAACCGCGAACTTCATCAGGACACGCCCTTTCCGATCGTGTACGTATAATCTTCAATCACCGGGTTGGAGAGGAGCTTTTCACACATTTCCTCAATCCGGGCTTCAAGGTTGTTTCCTTCCTCTACTTCAAGCTCAATATACTTGCCGGTCTGGACAGATGCCACCTCATGGTACCCCATTGTCTGCAGGGCGTTTTCAATCGTGCTTCCCTGCGGGTCAAGCACTCCTTCTTTCAATGTCACATACACTTGAACGTTAACCATGTGCAGCCCCTCCTAATCGCTGTAATATTTCGGTGTAGCCTTCCTGAAGAGAACCAATCCCGTAACGGAACAGATCTTTGTCAAATTTCTGCCGGGTTTCTTTATCCCACAGCCGGCACGTATCCGGAGAAATTTCGTCAGACAGCAGGAGTTCCCCGTCCTCTGTCGTTCCAAATTCAATTTTAAAGTCCACCAAAAGCAGGCCGTGGTCGGAAAAATGCTTTTTAAGCGTTTCGTTCACGTGTTCGGCCATATGCTTCATATCCTTCACCTGCGATGGGGAAGCCGCCTCCAGCAGGCGGATATGATCATCATTAATTAAAGGATCCCCCAGCTCGTCATCCTTGTAGTAGAATTCCACCACCGGCTGATCCGTTTCAGTGCCTTCCTCAATGCCGGTGCGGCGGTGGAGGCTGCCGGCGACAATATTGCGCACAACGACCTCAAGTGGGATGATTGTTGTTTTTTTGACCGCCTGCTCGGTTTCAGAGAGCCGGTCCACGAAGTGGTTGTTTATGCCTTCTTCGTGCAGCTTTTGAAAGAGCAGGGAGGAAATTTCGTTGTTCAGCTTGCCTTTTCCGACCAGGACTTCTTTTTTCTCCCCGTTAAACGCTGTCGCATCGTCTTTGTACTCTACCCAGAGCGTATTTTCCACATCTGTTTCATACAGTTTTTTGGCTTTTCCTTCATACAATAGAGCGCGTTTTTCCATCGCAGGCTCCTCCTTTGGACTATCCTTTGTTATTCGATGCCGGCACGAGCGAAGATCGTATCGACTTCCTTCATGTGGTGACGATGGTCAAAGCACTCTTCGATTTCTTCACTGCTTAAAACATTTGTAATGGCCGGTTCATTTTCCACAAGTTCACGGAATGGAATGCCTTTTTCCCAGGCCTCCATCGCCTTGGGCTGGACTGTGTCATACGCTTCCTCGCGCACCATGCCTTTGTTGATCAGCGTAAGCAGCACACGCTGCGAGAAGACAAGGCCGAGCGTTTTGTCCATGTTTGCTTTCATATTGTCTTCGAATACTGTCAGGTTTTTCACGATATTGCCAAAGCGGTTCAGCATGTAATTGAGTGCCGTGGTGGCGTCTGGAATAATAATTCGTTCAGCCGAGGAATGGGAAATATCGCGCTCATGCCAGAGCGGCACATTTTCATAAGCAGTCAGCATATGGCCGCGGATGACCCGGGCCAGCCCGGTCATATTCTCCGATCCGATCGGATTGCGTTTATGCGGCATCGCTGAGGATCCCTTTTGGCCTTTGGCGAAAAATTCTTCCACTTCCCGGGTTTCGCTTTTCTGCAGGCTGCGGATTTCAACCGCCATCTTTTCAATCGACGTAGCAATTAATGCGAGGGTGCTCATGTAATCTGCATGGCGGTCCCGCTGCAGCGTCTGCGTCGATACCGGCGCTGCCTGAAGGCCAAGCTTCCGGCAGACCGATTCTTCAATAGCCGGCGGGATGTTGGCAAACGTTCCAACCGCTCCCGACAGCTTCCCAACGCGAATCCCCTCGGCCGCAGCGTCAAAGCGTTCGATATTGCGCTTCATTTCCTGATACCAGAGAGCAAGCTTAATCCCAAAGGTAGTGGGCTCCGCGTGCACGCCGTGGGTACGCCCCATCATGATCGTATGCTTATGCTCTTTTGCTTTGTTTTTTAAAATTTCGAGAAAGCGCTCCAGATCTGCCCGTAAAATGTCATTGGCCTGTTTAATCAGATAGGAGAGCGCCGTATCTACAACGTCAGTGGAGGTCAGGCCGTAATGCACCCATTTGCGCTCATCGCCGAGCGTCTCCGATACCGCCCGTGTAAACGCCACAACGTCATGGCGTGTTTCCTCTTCAATCTCCTGGATCCGTTCGATATTAAAGGACGCATTGTCCCTTATTTTTTTTACATCTTCCTTTGGAATGTCTCCAAGCTCCGACCAGGCTTCACAGGCGCAGATTTCGACCTCCAGCCAAGCGTTGAAGCGGTTCTCTTCGGTCCAGATGGCACCCATTTCCGGGCGCGTGTAACGATCGATCATAATCAGGTTCCTCCACTCTTCTCTTTAATAATTACGTCTCTATGTACTGCTTCCATACGTCCGCGGACCGGTCAAGCGCGTCCTGCAGGTCCTCCCGCAGTACTGTCCAGTGCCCCATTTTCCGGCCGGGCTTGGCTTCATCCTTGCCATACAGATGCACATGATCCTTGCTCCACTCTTCCATATTCGCGGTTACCGCTTCGACATGTTCACCGAGAATGTTGGTCATGACCACCGGCTGCTTCAGTCTTGCAGGCCCGAGCGGAAGACCGCAGACAGCTCGGATGTGCTGTTCAAACTGGGATGTTTCACATGCTTCAATCGTATAGTGGCCTGAGTTGTGCGGCCTTGGCGCCACTTCATTTACATACACCGTTTCCTCGTCTGTAACAAACATTTCCACCGCCAGGGTGCCGACAAGATCCATATGCTCCGCAAGCCGGTGGGCGATACGGATCGCTTCTTCGTTCACAAAGCGGGAAATCCTCGCTGGTACAATTGTCTGGTGAAGCACATTATTAACATGGATATTTTCTCCGACCGGAAACACTCCGGTCTCCCCGTGCACGCTCCGGGTGACGATGCAGGAAATTTCTTTTTGAAACGGAATCCACGCTTCAAGTACGAGTTCCTTTCCGTCGCTCCCACCGAGAGTTTCAAATGCTGCTTCTGCGTCCTCTTTCGCTTTTAATACTACCTGTCCCTTACCGTCGTAGCCGCCGCGGCATGTTTTCAGCACGCTCGGAACGCCAATCTGCTCTACCGCTGCTGAAAGCTCCTCGCGGGAAGTCACCTGGTGGTACGGAGCTACTTTAATATCTGCTGCTTCAATTGCCTGTTTTTCACGAAGGCGGTGCTGAGCTGTGTGAAGGAGCTGGCTGCCCTGAGGAAGATAAAGGGTGTTTTCCAGATGCCTGGCTGTTTCTGCGTCAATATTTTCAAATTCATACGTTAATACGTCGCACGCTTCTGCCATTCTGTCTGCTCCGGCACGGTCGTCATAAGAAGCTTCAATTTCAACATCTGCCACCTGCCCCGCAGGCGAATCTGTTTTTGGTTCAAGCACAGCCACCCGGTATCCCATTGGCTTGGCCGCAAACGCCATCATCCGTCCGAGCTGTCCGCCTCCAAGTATTCCGATTGTCTGTCCTGGTTTCATCACTCGTCCCATAATTCATCTCCTGACTGCATGACCTGTTTACGCATTTGTTCTCTACGCTGCTGCAATTTATCCGCCAGTTTTTCATCAAAGGCTGAAATCATCTGTGCAGCGAGCAGTCCGGCATTTGTCGCTCCGGATGTTCCAATTGCCACAGTCGCTACCGGCACGCCGCCGGGCATCTGAGCAATGGATAAAAGCGAGTCCCAACCGCTTAAAGCCTTGGACTGCACCGGCACCCCAATGACCGGAAGGGTCGTTTTCGCTGCTATCATGCCCGGCAGATGAGCTGCCCCGCCTGCACCGGCAATAATCACTTTTATTCCACGCTCTCTAGCTTCTGCCGCGTACTCAAACATATAATCCGGTGTCCGGTGGGCGGATACGATATTCTTTTCAAACGGCACCCCGAGTTCACCGAGCACCTCGCATGCCTTCTGCATCGTTTCCCAGTCGGATGTGCTGCCCATTACTACTCCTACCTGCGGTTCCACTTGCGCCACTCCTTTGCTTTTCCTCACGTACTTTTTGACATAAAGAAGCCCCGGTGCCAGATCCATCCCTAAAAAAGGATAGTCTTCCGCACTCCGGGGAAGGTCTCGTGAACGTATACGCTCTACTATAGAAGAAAATTTCAAGCCGAAGCTTCCACTATTTCAGACAAAGGCTTCGTTTGATCATTCTCCTCATAGTCCAGCAATTTACGGTTGCCGGGTAGAGACGCTCGAGCCTTATTCCCGAAAGTATATGAGGATTGTCATCGTTCTGCTTTTCTTGCTTACGTGTTTTAGCTTAACAAGTTGTTATATTATCTGTCAATCAAAATTCGAACAATCATAATGTTAAAAGCTTAAATGTTCGTTTATTTCTTTTTTGCTTCAAAGCTGATTTCCTGCCTCACCGGCACATACTGTGTTTCTCCGTTGATGGTTTGTTCTTCAAATACGGGCTTTTCCATTCTGCGTACCGGCATAAAGCCTTCCGCGGCAATCCGTTCGAGGCACTCTTCTACTGTTTCTTTTTGCTGAACGTAAAACGTCTGTTTATTTTTCTTTTTTGCCATTTGCGCAGCGGCTCCTTATTTCTTTACTTCAATGCTTTTATTATAACAGGTTCTTTCTAAAAAAAACGAACGAAGCAGAATTTCATTTCCCGCTTCATTCGCTTATTTATCGCTCTTTTTCTGTGCCTATCGTTCGTATAGTCTCTTTTAAGACAGCAACCCCGTTTACACAGTCTTTTAATTCGGTGAATTCCTCCGGCGTGTGACTTTTTCCTTCAAAGCTCGGAACAAAAAGCAGGCCAAATGGCACGTAGGCGCCGAACATCATGGCGTCATGGCTTGCTCCCGAGACGAGGGATTCTGTAGTCAGGCCAATGCCCCGGGAGGCGTCCTCAATCGAATTCCGTATCCATTCAGGAACCGGCACCGGTTTTACTCTGAAGGCAACTTCATGAGACACAGTAATCCCCCGGCGCTCGGCTATTTTTTCTGCTTCGCTTCGTGCGAGGCTTATCATCTGATCCCGGACTTTCTCGTCAAGATCACGAATGTCCGCTGTCAGCCGGGCTTCCCCGGCAATTACGTTGGAACCGTTTGGTTCAAGAGAAAGCCTTCCTACGGTAGCTACTGCGGTGTCACTGTGCATGGTTGGAAGATTCTCCAAATACAGAATAAATTCTGCTGCTGCGGCGGCCGCGTCTTTTCTGATATTCATCGGTGTATTACCGGCGTGATCCGTTTCTCCAAAAAAATGAACGTCAAGCCAGGAAGGGCCGGCGATTCCTTCTACCACTCCGATACTTGCCTCCTGCTGTTCGAGCTGTTTTCCCTGCTCTACGTGCAGCTCTAAATATGCCCGCAGCCGTTCACGCGGATAAATATTACTTTCGAGCTTGTTTGGCGAATAATCCATCAGCTTCATTGCCTCCGCCGCCGTCACTCTTTCTTCATCACGCATCTGAAAAAAATCGTCCTTCGATATATCGCCGACGGCCGCACGACTTCCTAGCATACCGCTTCCAAAGCGCGCCCCTTCCTCATCGACGAAAACAGCAATTTCTATGGAGCAGTCCAGTTCGGCCCCCTCGGCCTTCAATGCTTCTACTGCCATCAGGCTTGATACGCAGCCGAGAGCTCCGTCAAAAGCGCCCCCGTTTTTCACAGTGTCCAGATGAGAGCCGGTAAGGATGATCGGGGCTCCGGTCCGGCCAGACTCCCAAAGGCCGTAAATGTTCCCCACACCATCTTCCCTCACACTCAGGCCCGCTTCCTGCATCCAGGAACGAAAAAGGTTCTTTGCCTTCTGCTCTTCTTCTGTATAGACATATCGTGTAATGCCACCTTCTTCCGTGCGGCCGATGGCCGCCAGTCCTTCGAGGCGGCTGGCCAAAATCTCGGGATCAATTGACGGAAAGCCCCTGCTCTCCTCAATCGTCTGGAGCAGGCGTTCCCTGCTGAATCCCTCATTACCCAAACATCATCACTCCTTCTCTTCTTTCACACTAACACACCGGCAAAAACGTTACACTTCATTAAAGGAAGGAACATACACTTCTCCCTGATTATCTGCCTGTTCAATAATGCGGCGTACCTGTTGGGATAAACTGTTCGGCGGATATGGCTTGGTCAGGTAATGCCTCACATCCATACGGGCCATTCGCTCTTTATCCTCGTGCAGAGCTGAAGAAATAATAATCGGCACGTCTTCAGTATGGCGGAAAGATTTCAGCTCTTCAATGAACCCCCATCCGTCCATTTCTTCTCCAAGCATCAGATCCACGACAAAAACCTCCGGCCGCAGTCCCCGTTTTAACGCGTTCAGCGCTTTGTAAGGATTGAAGTAGTGCACCACTTCGTATTTGGCGTGACGAAGCTCCTCTGAAAGAAGCATCCCGAGGCTCCGGTCGTCTTCTAGTATCAGCACCGAGTGAAGATCACTCTCCTCGGGCAGGTCTTCAATATCGAAATCGACCCCTGAGATCGGGAAGAATAAGCAGAAGCTGCTGCCTTCCCCTTCTGTCGAATCAACCTCTATCCGGCCTTTATGGTCTTCAACAATTTGCTTCGTCACTGCAAGTCCGAGACCAGTGCCGCGGATTTTCCTCCGGTCTTCATCATTAATACGGTGAAATTTGCCAAAAAGATGAGGGAGTTCTTTTTCCGGAATCCCAAGGCCTTCATCCTTTATTCTTACCCTCACCATATTCTGCTCATTAGCAAGCTCAATTTTTACCTCGCCGCCCTCTGGAGAGAATTTTACCGCATTGCCAATAATATTGGTAACACCCTGCACAATTTTACCTTTATCTGCATAGATTCTCCCATACTGGAGCCGGTCCTTTACAACAAACGTGTGATCCGGCTGGTTAGGTTCAAAGGTATCCACTACTTCAAGCATCAGACTGCTGATATCAACCTCTTCCATGCCGTATTCCTGACGGCCGGATTCCATCCGCTGCAGGTCGAGAAAATCGTTAATCAATGACGTCAGCCTTTCGCCTTCCCGGTGAATAGTTTCTATATACTTTTTCTGCCGGGCTGGTTTTAAATCTTTGACGAGCAGCAGCTCAGCAAAGCCTAAAATACTCGAAAGCGGTGTCCTGAGCTCGTGGCTTACGGTGCTGACAAGATCTGACTTCATCTGGTCAAGCTCAAATTCTTTTGTCCGGTTGCGGTGAACAAAAATAGTTCCCTTTTCTTCAGATTCCATCTGCACAGCACGTCCATACAGCTCATAAACATTTACAGCGCTCTCTGTCGTAATTTTATATTCGATGCTGTAGTCCGGCACTTCTCCCCCGCCAATAAAAGCCTTGAAATAGTTTCCGACCTTTTCCCGGCAGTCTTCATCAATTTGTTGGATCCATCCCGACGTCCATTCCGCAAATGGAAGTGTCTGCGTCTCATTTTCTCCTCCCGCACCAATCATACTCCACGTCCAATGATTCGCATGCTCAAGGGTGCCGTTTTCATTTATGTACTGTATTCCTTCATCTACGCTGTCGATAATGCGCTGGTATAAAAAGCGTTCCTCTTCCGTTTCCTCAAACAGAAGAATACGGCTGAAGGAGATCGAGGCCTGACGGAGAATGCCGCGCATCGTTTCACGCTCCTGCTCCGAAAATTTATGCCCGGTCCGTACAAATACCGCCGCTCCGATCATTTCTTTTTTGCTGCTGAACACCGGCAGATACATTTCATACACGGTTGCTTCGTTTGTTCCAAGACCTTCTTCCCCGTCACGTGCTTTACGTTCGATCACATGAGCCTGTTTCGTATCAGCGATTAAAGAGAGCGGGCTCCCTTCGGAATGATTTTCAAAATGCTGCTTTTCTTTTTCACTCACCCCGTACCAGGCAGCCTGCCAGCTGGGCTCTAAAGCTGCAACCATCCCTTTTTCAAAATGAAACAGAGTGTACATTTTAGTAAGCAGCTGTTCCATTAACGCCTGTTTTCCCATCGAACCGCTGAACGTTTCGTTCAGCTCATTTAATGTTCTAAGGTATTCCTGCTGCTCCTGCAGCTCGTGCTGCTGGGTGACGAGCTCTTCGTTGCGGTCCATAATCGCATTTTGATTCTGCTGGATGCTTGCTGCCATTACGTTAAAGGAACGACTCAGCTCCCCTATTTCATCGCTTCGATGATTATCGGAAATCGATATTTCTTCGCCGTTTCCTACCTTGGCTGCGGCTTCTTTCATTTCCCACAGCGGGCCGGTAACTTTTCGCAGCAGCAGCCAGACGATAGCACCGAGCGCTATCAGTATCGCGATCAAATACAGCAGATAGGCAAGATGCGAGTTTTCGTTCACTTCAAAATACTGCTCATTTACGCTCATCCGTTCAGCCTCAGCCTGGTCGTGCCCGCTTGATAAACTGTTGATAAGGGCTCCGACCTGAGAGCTGACCTGTTCACGGTTTTCAATAGTCGTGCTGCCGGATTCTACCGCTTCGGTCAGCTGCGGCAGCCAGTCGTTTTCATAGTCATCCAGAAACTGTTCCGTCTGAGCGACCAAATCGGTCTCCGCTTTATTCAGGCTCCGGTACTCCTCGAGCTGGGTTCTCGCAGCACTTAAGCTTCTCTCAATGTCCTCCCGCTCACTTTCGTCTCCAAAAGCAAGATAGCCACGGCCGGCAATAATAATCTGCTGGGTGTAAAATTCCAGATCTGCAAGCACGTTCTGCGTGTCCCGCCACTGTCTGGACTCGTTTTCAAGCTCCTGCTGATTCGAGCTCATATACGCGTGCTGTCCGATCCCTCCGGCAGCAGCCAGCACTAATACGAGCAGGAAAATGATGCTGAATCTCCGATGGAGACGGCTTTTTATGTATTTAAGCATCCAAAAGCTCCTCCACAATCGTAATAAGCAGAGCCGGGCTGAACGGTTTGGAAACAAATTCCATCACGCCTGCTTTTCTCGCTTCCTCTTCGTCTTTATCCCGCGATTTCGCTGTAATCATCAGTGTTTTCATATTTTCGAGCTTCCCATCCTTTCGAAGCATGGAAACAACCTCCACCCCGTTATATCCAGGCATCATGTTGTCGATAATTAAAAGATCGTAAGAGGCAGTGCTCGCTTTTTCGTATGCTTCCTTCCCGTCTGCTGCTTCGTCAATTATGTACTCCTCTTCGTCCTCCAGTGTGTCCACGACAAGCATTCGAAGGACTTCCGCATCGTCGGCTACCAGTATTTTGTACATTTCCTCCCGCCTTTCCCTGCTTACAGCACCCGCTGAATCAATCGTTTTGCACGCGCCACGAGCTCTTCTTTTCGAAATGGCTTCATCAAATAATCATCGGCTCCGAGTTCAAGTGCATGAACAATATCCTCTTCGTTCCGGTTGCCTGTAAGCATTAATATGATCATGTTGCTCGACGGATATTTCCCGCGGAGCTTTTTAAGTACTGCAAATCCGTCCATCCTGGGCATGGTAACATCCAGTACGACAAAATAACGCTGCCCGCGTTCATAGTTTTCTTTTTCAAAAAATGCTTCTCCGGACGAGAAATACGTGGTCCGTATCCGGTACCTCGCAATATTCAACTGGTGAAACTGGCCAGCGACAAAGGAAGCCATCGCTTCATCATCATCGATGATAAATACATTTATGTAGGGAAGATCGATAGTGGTTTTACCTGAATAGGAGACAACGGCGTTTCGGCCGGCATCCTTTGCTTCAAGCATAGCTGCGTCTGCTTCATTGATCAACTCCTGCAGGGAAGCATGATTAGTCGTTGCTGTTGACGTTCCCGCTGTAAACCCGAGCCGGTAAGGCAGACGACGCCCCGCTACGAAATCGGCAAAGGAATGCTGCAGGCGCTTCATGATCTTTTCTGTTTCTTCTGAAAAGGTCTGCTGGAAAATAAATAAAAATTCGTCACCGCCCAGGCGGATCAAGTGATCGCTCGGACGCTTCTGGGAAAACATGTGGCTGACAAACCACCTGAGCACCTGATCGCCTTCCTCGTGACCGTAGCTGTCATTGATCTGCTTGAAGTGATCAAGGTCCGTCAGCGCTATAGAAAAAGGCTTACCACTCCGTTTAAATTCTGCCCACAGACGGCTTTCCTCCATTTCGAGCATTTTACGGTTATAGGCGCCCGTCAGCTCGTCCACCGTGAGCGCTTCTTTCATCGGGGCCTGCCACTCCAGATGACGATGAATGACCTGCACCATTTCGATCGTGGAATACGGTGGTTTGATCACAAAGGAGGCCCCGTCTTCATACAGTTTATCTGCTCTCTTCCTGTCTATTCCGCCGCTGCAAAACACAACCACAGGCACCAGCGCATCTCTCGCTGCATCTTTGATACGTTTAATGATTGTCCTCCCCCCCCCCCCCCCCCGCACGGCCAGTTCTTCCGAGAGCAGGATCATTTCTGGATGGAATTCCTCTATTTTCTCCATAAGCTTTCTCCGGTCAGAAGCAAGCAGCACATGGTGCCCGAGCGTCTCAAGCTGTTCTTTCACCTCATACAAAACCTGCAGCGATGTATGCCCGAGAAGCACAAATGAAGATTCTTCTTCGGGGGCGTCATAGGAGATAGGAAGTTTTTCCGTTTCACTTTCCTCCTCAAGCACGTTCATGATTTTTTCTGCGTATGTCTTCCGGACTTCTGCGGGAGCCTCTGCGCTAAGCGCCCGCATCGCTTCCTCCGCCATTTCAGCTGCCTGCCCCAGGCCGATCGTGGCGCCGGTGCCTTTAATCGTGTGCAGCCACCTGTGCATTTCATCAAAATCTTTGTACCATTTTTGTTCTAAGTATTCATGCTGCTTTTTAATATTTTCAATAAAGGTTTTCTGATACTGTTTCATCATAAAGATATCCCTTCTAACCATTATTATCTGCTTCCATTATATACTATTTAACCGTGTCAAAAGTAGCTTAATACAAGAAAAAATACTCCTGTTTTAAAAACAGAAATTTTTAAGCTTTCTATAGAAACAGCGAAAAGGTATATATATATCAGCGTTTTGACGCAAAAAAACGCCCCGGTGATTGCCGGGGCGGCTTCTGCATAGTGATCTACGAAACATAATTTGTCGTAATGATAGAGCGCTCCATTTGATACAGCTGCTCCTGGGAGTACAAGGGCGCGTTTTGGGAAAACTGCTCGTGAAAGAAAGCCCGCAGTGCTGCTTCCGTCGTAAAACGATGGGTATAAGCATCTACCGACACATCCTGGACAAACCGGTCATCCTGCGTGTTCGAATGGCCGAAGAAAATAATCGGCGTCACTTCACCCGGGTTGTGCTTTTCCCTGCGCAGAAAGTCTTCTGTAATCGAAGCCGTCGCTTTGGCGTGTTCAATCGGACTGTCGTGTACTTCAAATGTCCCTGACCGAACGTGTCCCCGGCTTGTGTTTTGAAATACCATCGTCGTTTCCACGTCTTCTTCAAGGTCCGGATACAGTGTATCAAGTACAAAATCAAGCGTTCCGGCATTGTGTTTACTGACCCCGTGAATAATATGGCCTTTCCATTTCTGCGTCTCAAGCACATACAGCCCCCGGGTCGTCAAAACGACGTGGTCCACCTGGCGGGTCGACAGCTCCGTCCGTTCGTCCAGCGGCACATATACGTGTCCGGAAATCAACATTTCATCCACGGCAATCTGATTTGCTTCTACAAGGTCATTTTTAATGCTTCGAAGCAGCTCATGCGTTTTCATTTCTTCCGGTTCCCGTGAAATTTTCTCCAAATGATAAATATAATCCGTCAGTTTCCCTTTTTCTTCCTCATACTTGCCGCGTATCGCCTGGATATCCTCGCGGTACTGCGAACTTTTTCCTTCAATCTCTTCTTCCATTTTTCTATCGTACTGCCGGACTTTTTTTAAATACTGGTCCCGCTGAATTAAAATGACTGCTCCAATAATAATTAAGGCTATAATAACTGTAACCGCTATACCCATATAAGCACCTCTTCCATCTCCTGCCTTAATATTTTTACTATGACCCGGGATTTGGTACACTAAAAAACGCTTCTTATTCGCTATGTAAAACTATATACATTATATTTCTATCATAATCAATATATTCCTTTTCGTATACACCAAAAGAAAGGATTCTTCTCTATGACATTTTATCCTGTTGTTCCAAAAGACTTTTACGAAAAACCGACGCTCGAGCTGTCCCGGGCACTGATCGGCTGTGTACTCGTACATGAGACGCC
Organism: Marinococcus halotolerans DSM 16375; assembly: GCF_000420725.1. Lineage (GTDB taxonomy): Bacteria > Bacillota > Bacilli > Bacillales > Marinococcaceae > Marinococcus > Marinococcus halotolerans. The sequence continues at coordinate 93,430 of NZ_ATVM01000009.1, forward strand.
GGAAGGCCCTGCAGCCGGCAGAATCGTTGAAACGGAAGCTTATATAGGTCCCGTGGACCGTGCTGCCCACAGCTACAATTACCGCAGAACAAAGCGGACTGACGTAATGTTCTTTCCCCCGGGGCGCGTATATATGTATACGATGCACACCCATGCGCTTCTAAATATCGTCAGCGGGGTAGAAGAGTCCCCGGAAGCTGTCCTTATCCGCGCTGTCGAGCCTGTAGCAGGCCATGAGCTCATTCAAAAACGCCGGCACCGTGTCCGCGGCATTCAGCAGACAAACGGCCCCGGCAAGTTAACGAAAGCTCTTGGCATTGATATGAGCTACTACGGGCATGAACTTGACCGCCCGCCGCTGTATCTGTCACCAAAAGATTATGAACCCGAGGTTCAAAGCGGCCCGCGCGTGGGTATTTCCGGAAGCGGCGAAGCACGTCATTATCCGTGGCGATTCTTCGAAGCCGAAAATCCCTACGTATCTAAATGGAGGGCCTGAGTCCTGTTATTTCAAAGCGACGACGCGGCGGCCCTGAATACGACTTTCCAAAATAGCGTCAAGATCCTCCGCCAAATCGTCCAGAGTGGTCTCGCTTGCAATCGTATCAAGCATTGATTGAATTTTCAGGTCATCTGCGAGCCGGTTCCACACGTGCTGCCTTTTTTCTGCCGGACAATAAACAGAATCAATTCCAGCCAGATTGACACCTCTTAAAATAAACGGATGAACCGTCGTAGGAACGTCTGTCCCTCCGGTAAGTCCGCTGACAGCTGCGGTGCCGTGATATTTCATCGTACTCAGCAGGTAGGCAAGCGTTTCTCCCCCAACCGGGTCCACGGCACCGGCCCACATCGCCTTGCCAAGCGGCTTTCGTTTATCCGGATTCACGTCTTCGCGGGAGAGAATACGGCCTGCTCCAATACTGCGGAGGTAATCATGGGCTTCGGCATTCCCGGTAACGGCTGCAACGTCATATCCAAGGGAGTGAAGCATCGCTACGGCCATGCTTCCGACACCGCCAGTAGCACCGGTTACAACGACCTCGCCCTTTTCAGGAGTGACTCCTTCCTCTTCCAGGCGCACGACCGATAATCCTGCTGTAAATCCGGCAGTACCAAAAATCATGGCTTCTCTTGGGGTCATCCCCTCCGGCAGCTTTACTACCCAGTCAGCTGGCACTCTTGCTTTTTCCGCATAGCCGCCGTGATAGGCCACTCCGAGCTCGTAGCCTGTAACGAGCACCTCGTCGCCCTCCTGATATCTCGAATCATTGGATGAGGCGACAACGCCGGCGAGATCGATGCCTGGAATCAGTGGGTAGCCCTGGGCAATCTGGCTTCCAGGAGCTGCTGCCATTCCGTCTTTATAGTTGATGCTTGAATAGTGCACATCGATGGTGACGTCGCCTTCAGGCAGGTCGCTTTCTTCCAGCGTACGTACCTCTTTTGTAACTTCTCCCTGGTCGTTTTTATCCACGACCAGCGCCTTAAATGTACTCATACTTTCCACCTCCATAAAATGATCCTCTACTCTATTCCCATAAAAGCTTTATTCCATGCAGAGTAAAAAAACAAAAAACACGCGCCTCCTTCAGGAAGCACGTGTGGTGTTGCTACGGTGTTAAAAATAAGAAAAAGATGATAAACACAAAAAACAAAGCGTACATGATCGGGTTCAGCTGCTTTCCTCTTCCAGTGAGCACCATTGTGATTGGGTAGAAGATGAAGCCCATGGCAATACCGGTTGCGATACTGTAGGTAAGCGGCATCGAGACTACGGTTAAAAAGGCTGGCACAGCAATTTCAAGACGCTGCCATTCAATTAAGCGAAGCGACGATACCATCAGTGCCCCTACAATAATAAGAGCCGGAGCTGTTACGGCGCTCGTTACCACACCGAGAAGCGGTGAGAAAAACAAAGCGGCAAGAAACAACAGCGCCGTAATTATCGATGCAAAACCGGTACGCCCTCCGACAGCTACGCCGGCTGAGGACTCAATATATGCTGTCGTGGTAGACGTCCCGAGAATCGAGCCGATCACGGTAGCAGAGGAATCCGCCACCAGGGCACGGCCAGCACGCGGCAGTTTGTTATCTTTTACAAATCCGGCCTGATTGGCTACTGCAAACAAAGTCCCGGCTGTATCAAAAAAGTCTACAAACAAAAACGTAAGCACCACTACGATAAATCCAATAACAAAACTTGAATCCCACGAAAAGTCTGCAAGAGAGGTGAAAGCAGCCCCAAAGGTTGGGGCGATACTAGGCACCCCGGAGACAATCTGGCCCGGAGGCTGAATCTGTCCCACCAATATGCCAGCCAGTGCGGTAATCACCATCCCGTAAAAAATACCTCCACGGATACCCAGGGTCATCAGTATGACGGTAACAAGCAGCCCAAATGCCGCAAGCGCAGCCGGACCGGAGGTAAGTGTACCGAGCGTGACGAGCGTAGACTCGTCGGCCACCACAATCTGCGCTCCCTGCAGGCCGACAAAGGCAATAAACAGTCCAATACCGGCAGAAACAGCGTATTTTAATTCCTCCGGAATCGCGTTAATAATTTTCTCTCTAATACCAAATGTCGTTAATCCGATGAAGATCATTCCGGAGCAGAATACCCCAAACAGTGCAAGCTCCCAGGGGATCCCCATCGTCAGCACAACGGAATATGTAAAAAAGGCATTAAGCCCCATCCCCGGTGCCAGAGCTATCGGATATCTGGCAAGCAGCCCCATAATCAATGTGCCGATAGCTGCTGCCAGGGCTGTCGCTACAAACACAGCGGACTCATTCATTCCGGCTTCGGCTAAAATACTGGGGTTGACGAATAAAATATACGCCATCGCAAGGAAAGTCGTTAAACCGGCTAACGATTCTTTCTTGTAGTTCGTTTCATTCTTTGTAAATTCAAAAAAACGATCCATCCTCTTATCTCTTCCTCTCTTTGCTCTCCCCAGGCAAAACTCTCTCTGATTATATTATATATTTACTAAGTGCTTACCGCGCAAGTTCCTACTCCCATTCGATGGTCGAAGGCGGCTTGGATGTAACGTCATACACTACACGGTTAACGTGCTGCACTTCATTAACGATTCTCGTGGAAATTTTTTCGAGAACGTCATACGGGATACGGGCCCAGTCCGAAGTCATACCGTCAATCGAAGTAACCGCACGGATTCCGACCGTATAGTCGTATGTCCGGCTGTCTCCCATTACGCCCACGCTTCTCATATCCGGAAGCGCCGTAAAGTACTGCCAGATTTCACGGTCAAGACCGGCATTTTTGATTTCTTCGCGTAAAATGTAATCCGATTCCCGGACAATTTCGAGCTTCTGCTCCGTGATCTCCCCGAGCACGCGAATACCAAGTCCCGGTCCCGGGAACGGCTGACGCCATACGATTTCATCCGGCACCCCCAGCTCCGTTCCGAGCTTGCGGACTTCATCCTTAAATAACGTATTTAAAGGCTCAATCAGATCGAATTTCATATCCTCGGGCAGGCCGCCGACATTGTGGTGGGACTTGATCGTCTGTGCTGTATCCGTGCCACTTTCAATGACGTCTGTATACAGCGTGCCCTGAACAAGAAAATCCACGTTTTCAAGCTTTCCTGCCTCTTCTTCAAACACGTATATAAATTCATTTCCGATAATTTTCCGCTTTTCCTCCGGATCGCTCACTCCGTCGAGCTGATCGAGGAAACGCGTGGCTGCGTCTATTTTCACGATATTCATCTGAAATCCACGTCCGAGCGACTCCATGACGCCTGTTGCTTCCTCTTTACGCAGCAGACCGTGATCAATAAACATGCATGTAAGCTGATCTCCGATCGCTTTGTGAACGAGCGCTGCAGCTACTGAGCTGTCCACACCACCGCTCAATGCACACAGTACATTACGGCTGCCCACCTGTTCACGGATAATTTCCACCTGCTCGTCAATAAAGTTGGCCATTGTCCATTCATTGGAGCATCCGCAGACCCGGTAAGCAAAGTTTTTCAGCATGTCATCGCCAAATTGGGTGTGGCGCACCTCCGGATGGAACTGGACGCCGTACATTTTCTTCTCTGGGGCACTCATTGAAGCTACCGGGCATGAGGGATTGGTCGCGTCCACCGTAAAACCTTCCGGCGGCTCGACAATTAAGTCGCCATGACTCATCCACACGCTCTGTGTTTTCGGCAGCCCTTCAAATAATACCGGATTCGCCTGCACATGTATATCAGCCTTACCATACTCCCGGTGCTGGGCTTTTTCCACCTTTCCGCCGTAATGCAGCGTCATCAGCTGCATCCCGTAGCAGATACCCAGAATAGGAATATCCAGATCAAAAATAGCTGGATCGCAGGTAAGCGCTCCTTCAACATACGCACTGTTCGGCCCGCCGGAAAAGATAATCCCCGCCGGGTTCAGTTCTTTAATTTTTTCTGCACTGATCGTGTTCGGATGGAGTTCACTAAAAACGCCGAGATCTCTGATCCTGCGTGTAATCAATTGATTATACTGGCCGCCAAAATCCAGAACAATAATCGTTTCACTGATATTTTTTACGCTCATCGCTTCTACCCCTAACTGTTTTCAAATATGTACGTTCAAGGTTCACTTTAAAGGAATGCCTGCTTCCGGGCAACAGCCTGCATGGATTGCCAGTTCATCCGCACGTAAAATACTCTCCCAGAAGCCGGCTCTCTGCAGAACAAAAAAGCTGCTTTCGCATCATATACGAAAGCAGCTCTGACCGAGGACATACGGCGGAACTCCTGCCACCGTCTGCCCTTCACTGCCCTCGTAGTCCAGCCATTTTCCGGCGGCCGGGTAGAAACATTCGGGCCTGATCCCAAACTATACGAGGTATTCACCTGTAAACATAAAATAAATTCTAACAGTCGGCTCAGTGCCGGTCAAGAACGGACTTTCTTTACCAGTCGTTTCCATGCCGTGACTGTTTCCGACCCGGCTTCGTTCCCGGTTTTACGCCCGTAATAAAGACGTTCGTATTTCTTTGTCAGCTGCTCCATCTCCCCGGTGCCGTAGAGGTCATTCACCCGCACAGCAAATTCCCGCAGCGTTTCTCCTGCATTTCGTTTCACACGTGCTGTCTGCAGCAGCCGCAGCAATGCCTGGTAAGCACTTTGAAATTCTTCATCGGAATGCATATGCCGGTATTTGAAAAGAAGATAGCTGGCCAACAGCTTTTTCCGGAAAAGCCATCCAGCTCCAAGGAGGATAACAGTCACTGCAAAAAAGGGCCACAGCGGAAGGCTCCAGTCAATGCCAGCGCCGCCGGAGGTATCCTCCTGCTCTTCTTCCCCCTCTTCCTCTGTTTCAGGAGCCGCTTCTTCAGGGGCGGATTCCTCTTCCTCCGTTTCCTCTTCTTCAATTTCGGGTGCTTCTTCCGAGGCTTCATTATTTTCATAAGTGTAATTAAACTCTGAAGAAAAACCTTTCGTCGGTTCAAACGGCACCCAGCCTACTTCAGGAAAATACACTTCCACCCAGGAATGCGCATTTTCATTTGTAACCTCTACCTGATTTTCATCGCCCGGTGCCTGGTCACCTTCTGTGAAGCCTTTGACCCAGCGCGTCGGTATATCCAGTGTCCGGAGCAGCACCGCCATCGAAGTCGAATAATTATCACAGTACCCGGTCCGTGATTCAAACAAAAACTGGCTAACATAATCTCCGCCTTCCGATGGAGCTGGAATGTCTGTGGTTTGATAGGAGAAATTCGGGCCGCGCAAATACCTTTCCACGGCTCTGGCTTTTGCATAGCGGTTGTCGTCATCTGCTGTAAGATCTTCGGCAAGCTCCTGAATTTCTCCCGGAAGATCGTCCGGCAGCTGTGTAAAGTATTCCGTGACTTCCTCCGGGTCTTCTGAATCATCTGTAACTGCACTCATCTGCTCTACGGGGAAGTCTGCGGTTTCATACGCTACCGTATAATTAGTTAACGACGCCGGCTCCCCGCCAGTCTCAAACTCTACCTGGGTGGTCCAGGCGTCCACCGAGGTTTCTATGTCTTCTTCAATAGAAAGAAACGACCCCGGATAAAAGGCAAAACCAAACTCCTGGGCTTCTGCCATTTCAATATTTACTTCCTGTTCTTCTGTCTCGATGCTTTCACTGTACAGGCCAGCCTCAGAAGCCGTTTCATCAGGGGCATCTATTTCCCATCCAAGACCGGTGTATACATTTTTAGCTTCGCCTCTCCAGTAGCCGTCAATATCTCCGGAGGCAGTAAATACCGGCATATCACTCATCTGAAATCCGCCGCCCAGGCGTTCATCGGTATTGTCATAGCCAATCTTCTGCACGCCCTGACTGCTCCCGGTGCTGCTCTCTCCCCACGTTAAGAACGGAACGGGATCAGGCCAGCGCGGTTCGCTTTTGGGGGCAAGCACTCCAACGCCACCGGCAGTAATTAAAAAACCAGCCATAATCAGCGCCCACCGGAGAAAAATCTTCCTTTGTGCCCCTCTGTCTTCCGCCCGCGATACAATACGGTCCCACTGAAGCAGCCCTAAAAGCAAAAATCCTATAACGAACGTACGGATTATCGCAAACATTCCATTGTATTCGAAAAAAGTATCCATTACGCCAATATAAATAATCGTAAACGTCAGGAAAAATAAAATCCGGCGGGACTGTACCACCCAGAAATAAATCAGATAGCTCATAATAGCAAGCAGAAGCATAAATAAAATACTGCGGAACATATCTGTCAGAGCGTACCACTGGCCGCTGATAATATAACCGACATTTGTCTGCACTTCCGCAGCCAACGAAATCAGCCAGCTTAGCTGCAGCAGGGACTCCTCATAAAAAACAGTGTTTATGCCCGTCAGTATAATCAGCATTACGCTGCCAAGAATCGCCCACCAGGACAGCTGCAGATAAATTACGATAAAAAAGGCGGCAGAAACAACCATAAATACGGTCACTGATCCTGTCCCGGTAGCTTCCGGCAAAGGCAGCAGCCATTCTGCCAGCAGAAAATAACCAAGAATATAAACAATCAATTTTTTCCAGGTATGCTCCGGTTTAATCAAATAATTATGCCTCCTCTACAAAACTTCAAAGCCGGCATCACCCGGCTGCACATAGTATATATGAATATTGGCGTGCCGCAGTGCTTCTACACCATCGCGGCGGGACAACCCGCTCTCATCAGGAAGCAGAGCTACAATAACAGACCGTTTCTGTCCGGCCCACTGCTTTAATTCTTTAATTCTAATATCTGAAAGCGCCGGGGTAATATAAATCAGTGCTTCGAACCCAGGGGACTGACGTAAAAACGGCGAAGCTGCTGTTTCTTTATTTAATTCCACATACGCCAGGCTCTGATAAATACGCTGAAAATGCTCTTTCGAGGTACCGGGCTTCTGCAGGAGCTGCTCGGAAGCAGTAACTCCGTAACCCACAGGCATTTTCATCTGGTAGGCGTACTCCATTAAAGAAGCAGCAAATTCCACCGCCGTTTCAAATGGTTCAGACGTTACATCAGCTGCGTTTTCAAGCAGCAGAAAATAGCCCTCTCCTTTTTCGGCTTCAAATTCTTTGGTGACAAGCTTTCCTGCCCGGGCCGTTACCTTCCAGTCAATATTTGCCATCCGGTCCCCCGGTATATAATCCCTGACCCCTGCGACGTTAACGGATTCATTTTGTATCCGCTGGGACAGCGAGACTGCTTCCGAGGAGTTGTCTGCCGTGGTATTCCAGTTCGCTAATTTTCTCATTCTTGGAAGCACTACTACCGTGGAAGAAACCAACAAATCGTAATCTTTCTCCACAAAGCCAAACAGATCGCCGGCACGGACGCGGAGATAGTCGATGGTATGCTTTCCCCTTCTTCTGCCCCTAAGGCTGTAGGAGTAGGACGCCTCCCTCTGAAAAAAAGGGAAAATCAACGCTTCAGCCGACGTTTCCCAATCCCGGAGCCCGTAAGGCTGGTGATCCCGGATCTTCACATACATAAGCGGAAGCGGAATTCTTTTTTTTAATGTGACTACAGCTTCAGCGTGACCGTTAAAGGAAAGCATATCAGCACTTAGTCTGCGTTCAGCCTTTAAGGAACGGAGCGGATAAATTAATAATAATAATTGCAGTACTGCAAGGGTTGTTACACTGTAAAATAAAAACCAGCTGACAAATCCTCCTTGAAACATAGCGTAAATAAATAATACAGCTAATGCAGCCAGAACAGCTGCCAGCTGCATTACTTTTCTTCCAATCTTTAAAAACCGATTCATGGGCGTACCGCCGAATCACTGTCCGATGCCGGTACACGGACACTTGATAAAATGTCCCGCACCACGGTCTCTCCGTCTTTGTCCGCCATCTGCTGGTCTGTCTGCAGAACAAGGCGGTGCCCCATGACAAACGGCGCAAGATACTTTACGTCATCCGGGGTCACGTAGTCTCTTCCTCTCACAAAAGCATATGCCTGCGAGGCCTTCATCAGCGCAATTGACCCCCTTGGACTGACCCCAAGATAAATATCGCGGTGATTTCGGCTTTCCCGCACAATAGAAACGATATACTGTTTCACTGAATGGTCCACATGCACGTCTTTCACGAGATCCTGGGCTTTCAGGACGTCTTCAAGACTCATGACGGATGAAAGCTCGTTAATCGGATGTGTGAATTCCACGCGCTCGAGCACCTCTATTTCCTGTTCTTCTGTCGGATAGCCAAGCCGGAGCTTAAACAGGAAACGGTCGAGCTGTGCTTCCGGTAGAGGGTACGTCCCCCCGTACTCTACCGGATTCTGTGTGGCCATCACAAAAAATAAACGTTCGAGGTTTCTCGTTTCGCCGTCCACCGTCACACTTTTTTCCTCCAGCGCTTCGAGAAGGGCTGACTGCGTTTTCGGGGAAGTACGGTTAATCTCGTCAGCAAGCAGAACGTTTCCCATTAATGGGCCGGGCCGGAATTCAAACTCCATCGTCCGTTGATTATATATAGACACACCTGTAACGTCTGATGGGAGAAGATCCGGGGTGAATTGTATTCGTTTAAAACTCGCGCCAATGGATTTGGCAATTGCCCGCACCATCATCGTCTTGCCCACTCCGGGCACATCTTCAAGCAGGATATGCCCGCGGGCCAAAAGCGCTGTCAGGCTTAATTCGATTTCAGCTTTTTTTCCGACCACGACCTGCTGCACGTTTTCGATGACACGCTGCAACGCTTCACGTTCGTTCACCAATATCTTTCTCCCCCTACTGTATATGCTCTCGCTCTGTAAATCATATTAATCTTATCACAGTTACCCACCCCTAGAAAGAAAACCGACTATTCCTGCTCCCGTTTTTCCGGCAGTATTTTCCTTCTCTCCACCGGCGATTTCAGCACAATCGACGTATTAATATTTCCATAGGAGATCAGGGTATCAACAAGCTCTCTCAGGCTGTCCATTCCTTCCACCGCTGCTTTAATAAAATAGCTCACTTCCCCGGTCACCCTGTGGCATTCCAGTACCCGCGTGTCCTCTGCAATCATCTTTTCAAAACGGGGAATGGTGTCCTTTAATTCGCTCACCTGGATCATCAGAAGCGTATCCCGACCCACAGCTTCCGGAGAAACAACAGCACTGAAGTGATCAATAATCCCTTTCTCCTGCAGCCTCATCATTCGCTCAGAAACGCTTGGACGGCTTAAATTTAATTTTTTGGATAAATCACTTACCGATATCCTTCCGTCCTCCTGAAGTATTTCGAGCATTTCGATATCAATATGATCCATTTAAATGCACTTCACCTTTCTTTTTGAATGCTAATAATCAAATATGTATTCATTTTTAACGATTTTCAAGATATTATCCTTCATATAATTATTCAGCCATGGATTATTTTTTCTTATAATAGAAGTAACCTATTGTTGAAGGAGAGACGACCGTTGATAAACATAACCAATATACTACAAGTCCTGGCCGGATGTTTGTTAGCTGCCTTTGGCATTACTCTGCTCCAGCACGCTGGTTTAGTCACCGGAGGCACCGCAGGCCTTGCGCTCGGCTTAACCTACGTCCTGCCGCTGTCTTTTTCAGCAGTGTTTTTTATAATCAACCTGCCTTTTTACGTGTTTTCTGTTGTGCATATGGGATGGAAATTCACGCTGAATACAATCGCTGCAGTATCCCTGCTTTCTGCCCTGACAAGCCTGGATTACTTTCTTCCTGCTTTCAGTATTCACCCGGCTGCCGGGGCCATTTTCGGCGGTGTCAGCATCGGAGCTGGCATATCGGTTTTATTTATGAACAACACCTCGCTCGGCGGAGCTAACATTCTGGCGTTGTTTCTTCAGCGCCGTCTCCAGTGGAACCCCGGTAAAGTCAATTTATCCTTTGATATACTGGCTGTGGCTGTGGGACTCGCTTCTGTCGGCTTAATCGCCGGCGCTTACTCCACAATCTCTATTATCGCTACTGCTTTTGTACTCAGTATAGCTAAAGGAAAAATCGCCGCTTCAAGACCCGTTCCTAAAGCGAAGCCACGCTCTTCGCGCCAGGGAGCACTGATCGAAAAACAATAAATCAAAAGCAGCTTCCCGCAGGAGGCTGCTTTTTCAGCTTTCAGTCAGTGCCTCCACCAGTGCTGCGGCTGCTTTCTTTTCATCATCAGCTACAGAGGCTTCAAATAGCTTTTCCTGCTGGAGCGGAGTATACTTCATGTCGAAGCCGTGGTGCCAGGCAATCTGCCGAATGAATTCCCGCTGCGTTCGGCCATTCCCTTCCCGGAACGGATGAATATGATTAAGGTCATTGTAAATTGGGGCAAATGCTTCGGCAAAAGCCTTCCTGTCCCTGTACGTCATTTTATTTTTTGCCTGTACAGAGTCCCTTAGATGACGAAGACCTCTATCGATAAACGCTGCAGGCAGAAATGACGTATGCCCTTTTGCAAGATCCACCGTCCGAAATTCTCCGGCCCAGGCGTAAACATCAGAAAACAGCCGCCGGTGAATACGCCGTATATGCTCTTCATCAAAGGAGCCAAGCACCTTTTTTGCTGTCATCATCTGCTGCAGGCGGTACGTTGTAATAATCTGTTCGATTTTCTTTGCTTTGGCTGCTTCCCGAAAATTCATTTTGTTTATAAGCACTCCGCTGTCTCCATACGTGTAATAGGATTCGCTCATATTATAAACGTCCTTCCGCTACAGAAGCTGTCACTTCTTTAATCGTCATTTGCCCGTCGCGGAGCTTCCGCACGGCTTCGATATCTTTTTCTGAAAACACAAACCCTTCTATTTCTGCAGAAACAATCGCATTCTGAAGCTCCCGTTCTTCGGGGGTATCCAGGAAATCGTATTTGTCTATTGCGGACGATCCGTGTTTTTCATGCATTGTTTGCCCTCCCCTGCCTGTAATGAAACAGTTTTTGCTTTCTTCTCGTTTCCATTTACTCTCTCCTGCCCAGAACAAAAGAAAATCTTTTTTGCACGTTTTTCAGGTGTCGCTTCTGTTAGTATCATTTTGGATACTATACCACTTTAAAGTGGGTACTTCCATGCGTGAGCCTCCTGCTAGTATGATGAAAGCTGCATACTATAATAAAAATAAGAGGAGTGTTTACGCGTGACTAATGTGATTGATCCCGCTGTTTCTGTCGGCCCTGTGCAACTTAGAGTTCAGAGTATCAGCCGGGCCGCTGCCTATTATGAAAATGTCCTCGGACTCCGGATGCTCGGACGCTCGTCTTCCACCGCTGTTCTCTGCGTGCCGTCTGACGGCACGCCTCTTGTCATGCTCCGGGAGGTGGAAGGTTCGATCACTCCCCCGCGCACGCATGCCGGCCTCTACCACTTTGCTCTTCTTGTTCCGGACCGTGCGTCCCTGGGGGCCTTCATCCGTCATCTGCACAGCACCGGCGAGCAGTACGGAGCCTCCGACCACAGCGTCAGCGAAGCGCTCTATCTGACGGACCCGGATGGAAACGGCATCGAGGTTTACCGTGACCGCCCCCGGACAGAGTGGAACTACGACAGTAACGGATTTGTCCACATGACGGTTGATCCCCTACATGAACATCAGCTGCTTCAGGAGGGAAAAAATACTCAGTGGCACGGTGTGCCGGCCGGGACCGTGATGGGACACGTTCATCTTCATGTGCACGATATGAATGAAGCTTATCGTTTTTATGTAGAGGTGCTGGGATTCGACCTGGCCGCCGACCCGCAGAAATTCCCTGCTTTTTTTGTTGCCGCCGGCGGCTATCATCATCATATCGGCCTTAATCCATGGGCCGGAGCCAGGGCTCCTAAAGCATCCATACGAAACACCGGCCTCGACATGTACACGATTTTGCTTCCTTCTGCCCGTGCTCTCGACCCCGTCGCCGAACGGCTGGAGGCAGCCGGCTACCGGTTTCACCGCGAAGAACATGCCCTTTATGCCACCGATCCTTCGGGCATTGTCGTATGCTATACTGCAATTGCTCCGGATGCCGTCCTGTCCTCTGCCCAGATGACCCGGCTGACCGAATAAAAATCACTTTTCACTGCTATGCAAGTTTAAAAATAATCAACTGACATAACTTTTAAGCACATCCTGCCTTCTTTCGGAAAGGGCCGGATGTGTTTTATTTGCACTGCTTATACAGGAAAACATGGACAGAAAGAAGTACAGCTGATATGATAAACATTGATTGATAATGATTATCACTACTGAATGATTTTTTAATGTTGAAAGAGGATATAACATGCGTCAACAAACGGAATCTTCCACCTATAAAGACGATATTACTTCACGTCCTGTAACAGCTGTACTAATGTTTATTGCCGGCCTTCCTATACTTGGATTTATTTTTTTGCTTTCGATTTCTGTCGGTGCTGCAGACGTGGAAATTGGTACTGTTTGGAACGCATTGTTTCACTATGACGCTTCCTTGAATGATCACGTAGTTATCCGGGAGCTTCGTCTCCCGCGGGCCGTTGCAGATATTTTTGTCGGCGCCTGCTTTGCCGTAGCCGGAGCTATTATGCAGGGGATGACAAGAAATCCACTGGCCGAATCCGGGATTCTTGGCATCAATGCAGGTTCAATTTTTATGGTGGCAGTCTGTTTTGCGTTTCTGCCGGGGCTCACTTATAACCTGTTGATAGTCTTTTCTTTTTTAGGGGCAGCAATCAGCATGGGACTGATTTTTGGGATTGCTTCGCTTTCACGCATCGGCCTGACACCTCTTCGCATGGTGCTTGCCGGGGCGGCGATTAACGCCCTGTTTACGGCGTTAAGTGAAGGCATCGCCATTCACTTTGACCTCAGCCAGGATATTGCTTTCTGGTATGCCGGCGGATTGTCCGGCGTCCGGTGGGAACAGTTGCTGCCAGCCCTCCCGTGGATGGGGGGAGCGCTTATATTTGCGGTTGCCCTCTCGAGCTCTGTCACTATTTTAAGCCTTGGGGACGATATCGCTTCAGGTCTTGGGCAGCGTGTCGGCCTGATTAAACTGCTATGCACACTTGCCGTTTTGTTTCTCGCCGGCATTGCCGTATCCATTGCGGGTCCTATCGGATTTGTCGGTCTCGTTATCCCTCACGTAGTCCGTTTTTTTGTTGGAGTCGACTACCGGGCGATCATTCCGTGTTCTATCGTGGTGGGCGGAATTTTTATGTCGCTTGCCGATATCGGTGCCCGGATTATCAACCCACCGTACGAAACCCCTCTCGGCTCTTTATTCGCGCTTATCGGTGTGCCTTTCTTTTTATACATTGCACGCCGCGAGAGGAGGGAGCTTTAAATGCAATCTATATTTTCCGGCGAATGGGAACGAAAACGCCGTAGAAGGCGCATTTTAGTATTCAGCCTCCTCGCCATTCTCATATTTATCGTGCTGCTGTTCAGCATGAATTCCGGGGTTACCCCGTTGGGCCCGCTCGAGGTGTTAAAGACACTCTTCGGGTTTGGGGACAGTAATCAAAATCTCGTACTATTTCAGTTCCGCCTGCCCCGGATCGTGCTCGCTCTTCTTGTCGGGGCGGCTCTTGCCGTTTCAGGCTGCGTGCTGCAGGGAATCTCCCGTAACAGCCTGGCAGACCCGGGTATTCTTGGCATTACTACCGGAGCAGGATTGTTTGTAGTTTTATATATTTCGTTTTTCAGTTCGATTGATGCCGCTTCTCCGTATCTGCTTCCGGTATTCGCGCTTGTGGGCGGCCTGCTCGCTGCAGCATTAATTTATATTCTTGCCTACGACCGGCAGCTCGGTCTCGTGCCAATGAGAATGATACTGACCGGTATTGCAGTAGCTGCCGGGCTGAATGCACTGATGACTGTTCTCATGCTGCGTCTGCAGCCGGAACAGTTTGACTTTGTCGCTATATGGCTGGCTGGAAGAATTTACGGCTCCACCTGGCCTTATGTATATTCGTTTCTTCCCTGGTTTATTATTTTGTCGATTTTCATTTATTACCGTTGGCGCGCCCTCGACACCCTTACCTTCGGCGAACAGATGGCAAAAGGGCTCGGCCTCCGGGTGGAAAAAGAACGCCTTTTACTCACCTTCGCCTCAGTGGCGCTTGCAGCATCGGCAGTTTCTGTCAGTGGCGGGATTGGCTTTGTCGGACTGATTGCTCCTCACATAGCACGGAGGCTGATCGGTCCGAATCATGCGCTCGCCCTCCCTGCTTCGGCACTTCTCGGAGGACTTCTGCTTTTATTTGCGGATACGCTCGGCCGTACTATTATTCAACCGTCGGAAATTCATGCCGGGATTGTTGTGGCGGTTATTGGCGCTCCTTATTTCCTATACCTGCTTGCCAGAAGCAATGTCTAACTTTATTACCCTGAAAGGATGTTTATGCGATGATCGAAACAGATCAACTCCATATTGGTTATGATCAGCAGACAATCGTAAACGATTTAAATATTGAGATTCCTTCTGGTAAAATTACCGCGCTTGTCGGCGCAAACGGTTCCGGAAAGTCAACCATTTTAAAAGCCCTCTCAAGGCTGATGAAGCCTTCGAAGGGCGTCGTTTACTTAAACGGCAGCTCCATCCACAGCCAAAAAACAAAAGAACTCGCCAAGCAGATGGCCATTCTTCCCCAAAATCCCGAAGCACCGCAGGGCTTAACGGTTACGGAGCTTGTGACATATGGGCGGGCTCCCCATCAGCGCGGTTTTGGTTCCTTAAAGGCCCATGATAAAGAAATGATCGGCTGGGCAATTGAAATCACCGGCATGCGCGAATTCGCCAACCGCCCGATTGATCATTTATCCGGCGGACAGCGTCAGCGGGCATGGATCGCCATGGCTCTGGCCCAGGAAACCGAAACCCTGTTTTTAGATGAGCCTACCACCTTTCTTGATATGGCCCATCAGATGGAAGTGCTGAACATCCTTGAAAAACTGAACGTACAGGAGCATCGGACCATCGTGATGGTCGTGCATGATTTGAACCATGCCAGCCGCTATGCTCACCATATTGTTGCCATCAAGCACGGTAATGTCGTAAAGACCGGCACCCCTCACGAAGTAATGGAAGCAGGCATTATCGAAAAAGTGTTTGGCATTAAAAGCGATATTATTAAAGATCCCCGTTCCGGCATGCCACTCTGCCTTCCTTATAATTTATGCGAAGAACAGGCAGCTTCCCCAATATTTGGATCCTAAAAAGAGAGCCGCGCATTATTTATGATATGCTCCCCTTTAAGTAGACAGATGAAATAAATCATCTGTTTTGCTTAGAGGGGAGCATTTTTATGCCTTATCGAGGATATACGACCGAGCAGAAAATAGAAATCATCCACGCTTTTGATCAGAGGACAATGAATATGGCTGAGTTTTGTCGTCATTGGGACATCAACGAAAAGACGTTAAGGGGATGGATCGATCGGTACGAACGCCATGGAGCCGAAGCGCTGACGAAAGCCACCCAGTGGAAGCGGTATCCCCCGGAATGGAAACAAGAAGCTGTGGAAGCGTACCTGAATGAGGGGATATCCCAGCGGGATATTATTAACCTCTACGGCATTTCGAGTAG
>NZ_ATVM01000010.1 GCF_000420725.1 Marinococcus halotolerans DSM 16375
GGCCCGTTGGTCAAGTGGTTAAGACACCGCCCTTTCACGGCGGTAACACGGGTTCGAATCCCGTACGGGTCACCAACATGGAGGATTAGCTCAGCTGGGAGAGCACCTGCCTTACAAGCAGGGGGTCGGCAGTTCGATCCTGTCATCCTCCACCATTATTTTATATCGCGGGGTAGAGCAGTCTGGTAGCTCGTCGGGCTCATAACCCGGAGGTCGTCGGTTCAAATCCGTCCCCCGCAACCAAAAGGGCCTGTGGTGTAGTGGTTAACATGCCTGCCTGTCACGCAGGAGATCGCGGGTTCAAATCCCGTCAGGCCCGCCATTTTACTTTTATTCATATTGACAAACAAGATGAATAAGGTATAATTTCATTCGAGTCGTAAACATTCCACTCGAAATCAATCATGTAATATGGCTCGATAGCTCAGTCGATAGAGCAACAAGCAATACTTCCCCGAATGTTCTGCGAGTTGTCCGTCCCGAATCGTTTCGTCGAATAAACAATAGATGAGGGTAAGGACAGTGAACATTGATGCAAGAGCTTCATAGAAGCAAAGCACTTATACAGCATGGCTCGATAGCTCAGTCGGTAGAGCAGTGGACTGAAAATCCTCGTGTCGGCGGTTCGATTCCGTCTCGAGCCACCATTTAAAAAACGCCGGTCTAGCTCAATTGGTAGAGCAACTGACTTGTAATCAGTAGGTTGGGGGTTCAAGTCCTCTGGCCGGCACCATATGTGGAGGGGTAGCGAAGTTGGCCAAACGCGGCGGACTGTAAATCCGCTCCTTCGGGTTCGGCGGTTCGAATCCGTCCCCCTCCACCACTTATACAGGGGTATAGTTTAATGGCAAAACAGCGGTCTCCAAAACCGCCAATGTGGGTTCGATTCCTACTACCCCTGCCATTTTTAATGTGTTATGTTCATATGGCGGTTGTGGCGAAGTGGTTAACGCACCGGATTGTGGTTCCGGCACGCGTGGGTTCAATTCCCACCAATCGCCCCATATTGGATAATGGGCTATAGCCAAGCGGTAAGGCATCGGGTTTTGGTCCCGTGATGCGCTGGTTCGAATCCAGCTAGCCCAGCCAATTGCGGAAGTAGTTCAGTGGTAGAACACCACCTTGCCAAGGTGGGGGTCGCGGGTTCGAATCCCGTCTTCCGCTCCATTATTAACATAAACATTGAGCCATTCTCTGGAATGGCGGTATAGCCAAGTGGTAAGGCACGGGTCTGCAAAACCCTTATCCCCCGGTTCGAATCCGGGTACCGCCTCCATTATTAAAGAGAAGCAAACGCCTGCCGGGGTGGTGGAATTGGTAGACACACAGGACTTAAAATCCTGCGGTTGGTCATCAACCGTGCCGGTTCGAGTCCGGCCCTCGGTACCATTTTTTAGTTAATCGGCGAAGTGGCGGAACCGGTAGACGCGCTTGACTCAAAATCAAGTGTCCTCTGGACGTGTGGGTTCGAGTCCCACCTTCGCTACCATTTAACGAGTCAGGAAGACGTTTCTGGAGAGAAGCGTTATTTTTATGTTTAATTTTATATGCGAAAGCTGACCATAAAGAAAAAAAGTCTTTCCTTTTTTGAAAAGGAAAGACTTTTTTTATAATCATAAGGAGAGCTCCCAGACAGGGGAAGCTGCGCGCAGAAGACGGCTTTCTGACGTGCCGCCGTGTATTTGTGTAAACATGTCCCCAACTGCCTGAGTAAGTTCCTCAGCAGATTCTTTGGAAAGCTGTGGCCGTATAAAGGTTAATTGAATTGCTGTAGTAGTCGAACGGCTGGTTCGGCTGTGCAGACCTGGTCCGCTTAATGAGGCCAGTGTTTTCTTGCGGTCCTTGGCTATAATTTGTCCGTACATCGGGTGGAGATGGTTTTCAGTGATCTGAAGCTGATCCTGCTCAACACCGAAGCCGATTTTTACATAATCGAAGACAGTATCTGCATCGATCAAAATAACCGGAGTTTCATACTGCAGATTAAAAAAATGAATGAGGTCTTCACCGGAATGCTCAGCAGGCGGGATATTATCTGCCTGTAAGTTTTTGTACAGCTGCTCATGAAGAGGCGGAAGAGAGCGGTCAATAAGCCCTGCCTGTTCTAATATTTGTTGCCACTGCCGAACACCTGTATAGTCATAGATAGACTGATCAAGCAGATCCATCTGGATTTGTTTATGAAAGAAGTCCACCCGGCCTCTGAGCATGCCTGGGGAATCATCAATAACGATGTTACGGTAGATGTTGACGCCGCATTGAAAAGAAGGAATAATTTTAAAAACAGAAGAAGAAATAGAAATGTCTTTGAGCATATATATCCCCCTTTGTGTCTAGCTCATAATGTATCATATCACTTTTACAGACTCCGGCGAAATGATTTGTAAAGGAGGGCCGTCGATGCGAACGGCAGAGGAATTAAAAGAGGAGATTCAGGCATTTGCGGAGTCTATCGGTATCGATAAAGTAGGCTTCGCCTCCGCTTCTCCTTTTGTGACTTTAAAAGCGAGGCTGAAAGAACAGCAGCGGCTGAACTACCAATCCGGCTTTGAAGAAGACGATATTGAAAAAAGAACACATCCCGAGCTGCTGCTGACGGAAGCAACAACGATTATCTCTATTGCCCTCGCATATCCAACGAAGCTCCCGGATGCGCCAAAAAATCGTCCAGGAGCACGCAGAGGTCAGTTTTGCAGGGCTTCCTGGGGAAAGGATTACCATGACGTTCTCCGGGATAAATTAAACCAGCTCGAGGCCTTTATACAAGAAACAGTGCCCGGAGCCGAGTGCAAATCCATGGTTGATACCGGTGAATTATCGGACCGGGCGGTTGCGGAGAGGGCCGGCATTGGATGGAGTGGCAAAAACTGTGCTATTATTACCCCTGAGTTCGGCTCGTACGTCTATTTAGGTGAAATGATTACGACACTGTACCTCCCGGAAGACACGCCTCTGATGGATCAATGCGGCACGTGCAACCGCTGTGTGGATTTATGTCCAACGGATGCTTTGATTCAGGGGGGGCAGCTTGACGCGAAAAAGTGTATCGCCTATTTGACGCAAACGAAGGAAGCCCTGCCGGAGCGCTACCGCCATAAGCTTGGCAATAGACTATACGGTTGTGATACCTGCCAGCAGGTGTGCCCGGAAAACAAAGGTGTAGACTTTCATAATCATCCAGAGTTCGAACCGGAGCCGGAAGTAGTCAAACCGCTGCTTGAGCCGTTATTAACGATTTCCAACAGGGAGTTCAAGGAAAAATTCGGATATATTGCTGGCTCCTGGAGAGGAAAAAAACCAATTCAGCGTAACGCTTTGATCGCTCTTGGCCATATGAAAGAAAAAGCCTCGATTCCAACGATCATACAGCTGCTCCGCAACGACCCGAGGCCAGTGATACGCGGCGCCTGTGCCTGGGCTCTGGGAGAAATGCCTACGCAGGAAGGGGTGGAGGCCCTGCATACCGCTAACAGCAGAGAAGAAGAGGCAGAAGTGCTTGAAGAGATCACAAAAGCATTGGATAAAACCTCCCCAGAACGAGTATAATAGAAGAAAATGTAATAAGGAGGGTCTTTATGGAGGCCTGGGCTGTATCACAAGCAATCGATGGTATTGGTGAAGTGACCGTAGTATTACATGAGGACCGGGTCTGTATGCTGCACTTTGGTTCCGTGGAAGAAAATGAAGACCGGATAAAGCTTTGGCTGAAAAAGCATATCGGTGCTTCATGCGAACTGCGGACAGACTTGCATCCTGTGCACAATGAAGTTTTCCGGGAGCTCGGAGAATATGCGGCGAACGAGCGCACCGAGTTTACGGTGCCGCTCGATATGAGGGGGACTCCTTTTCAAAAACGAGTATGGCAGGCACTTCAAAGCATTCCTTATGGAACGACGAAGTCCTACGCAGAAATTGCTGCAGAAGCCGATTCACCGAAAGCTTTCCGGGCCGTAGGGATGGCTAACAACAAAAATCCGGTTTCCATTATTGTTCCATGCCACCGGGTTATAGGAAAAAACGGAAAAATGGTTGGGTTTGGCGGAGGCGTACATTTAAAAGAAGGACTGCTCGCATTAGAAAAAGCGCAGGCAGTTTCGCGGTAGGAAAAGAAGGAGAGAGCGACTTGGCTTTACATGTAGTATTATTTCAACCAGAAATACCGGCGAACACCGGAAATATTGCAAGAACGTGTGCGGGGACGGACACCCACCTGCACCTGATACGGCCTCTTGGATTTTCCACGGAAGACCGGATGCTCAAGCGCGCCGGCTGTGATTACTGGCCGAATGTGCAGATTCACTATTATGATTCACTTGAAGAATGGATGAACACGTATCCGGAAGCGGAGTTCTTTTTTGTAGAAACAGTAGGCTCGTCGTCCTATGCCGTTCATGACTATTCGGACCCTGCAAAAGATTATTTTTTTGTGTTTGGACGTGAAACAACTGGTCTGCCGGAATATGTAACAGAGGAGTATCAGGAAAAGTGTATCCGGATACCTCAGAATAATAAAGTCCGTTCCCTGAATTTGTCTAATACGGCTGCTATTTTAGTATATGAAGCACTCCGCCAACAGGCATTTCCACAATTACAATAATGAAAGAGGGATCAAGATGTACGTTGTTATAAATGAACTCGAGGTACCAGCAGAAGCGAAGGAACAAATCCAGGAACGGTTCGGTGCCAGCGCTGACAAAATGAACCAGGTGCCGGGCTGCTTGGAATTTTTGTTTTTAGATGAAGCGACCGAAGACGGCAAGCAGCTTGTTTTTACAAAATGGGAAACTAAGGAAGATTTTGAAAACTGGCTCGAAAGTGACTCATTTAAATCGTCTCACCGGGCAGGGGGGCAGGAAAAAAGAGAAAGTGCTGCTACTGGTAACCAGATCCGCCAATTTCGTGTAGTCCATGCGAGTTAAATCTGGAGGCTCGTGGTGAAAAATGCGTATTTAACCAGTCATTTTCCGATGCTTGCCATTTTGTTTTTTTGTTTATCCTTTGGCATTTGGTCGCAGCAATATATTGCCGCTTTTTTAGAATCTGCCGGCATTTATCAGGGAATGCTCGAATTTTTTTCAGACAATGGCATTAAATTAACCATGCTTTTTGTACTCATGCTTGTTTTTTTTATGATTATTGCTGCATTAAAATTAATTTCAGATACGATGATGGGGTTATCACTGTTATTTTTTCTGAGTGAAGAAAAAGGCGATATCCGCTCGTATCTTCAGGGCTGCGCATGGATTTATTTAACGGCGGGGGGCGTTTCGCTATTTCTCACATCTCATCTCTATATACTCGGAGGGCTGTTCATAGGAGCGACGCTTGCGTCCTTTGTCTATTTGATCATCCGCCTGGCTCCTTCCCTGCGTTTTGCCGGAGTGACTGGTTTTTTACTTCTGCATCTGTCTTTCTGGGGGCTTTTCATCTTTGGCACGGGCTACGCTGGCCTGCGGCTGTACAATAGTTTTCTACATAGTTTGCCAGTATAAAAAAGCGGACGGCTAAGGCTGTCCGCTTTTTTCGTATAGTGAGGGGTACATCGTCTTCCAGAAAGAAATGGCGCTGTCTTCGGGGTTTAAAGAACGGGGCTCGTCGTACCCATGCCAGACTCCCATGGTGTATCTGCTGTCATAGCCGGCAAACCAGCTGTCTTTGGTATTGTTGGATGTACCGGTTTTACCGCTGACGTCTCCCAACTCTTTTAGAGTTGAAGCCGTTCCTGAAAGGACGGTGGTGCGAAGAGCTTCACGCAGCTGGTCATTTGTTTCTCGAGACCATACAACTGTTTCCTGCCTTTCCCACTCAAATAATATCTCTCCATCTGCATCACTCACAGAAGTAATAGCGCGCGGCGGTTCATACGTGCCGCCGCTCGAAAATACAGTATAAGCACTCGTTAATTCTACCGGAGAGACTCCGTATTCAATACCACCGAGGGCGGCGGCGTACTGCCTGTCTTCCGGGGTTAATTTTGACCACTCAAATTTTTCAAGATACTGAAAGGAAGAGTCGAGCCCGGTTTGATGCATAAGACGCAGGGCAGAGGTATTGTAGGAAAAGGCAAGGGCATGTTCAATCGTTACCCTCTCCTTTGCTGTTCCGCCTTCATTTTCGGGACAATAGGAGGCTGCGCAGTATTTTTTTGTGGAAACCAGGTCGTTAATAGAGCGCTCTTTTTCTTCAAGGTACGGGCCGTACACGAGCAGCGGCTTCCATACTGAGCCTGGCTGCCGGTAAGCCTGAAAGGCCCGGTTGAATTCATATTCCCGGTAATCTGCCCCGCCGCTTATTGCCGTAATAGCACCGGCCCTGTGATCAGCGATGACAGCGGCTCCTTCAATGCTCCGCTGCTGCCAGTAGGAGCGGGATTTTTCTGTGAGCTGGGTCTGCAGATCAGAGTCCATGGCGGTATGGATGGTAATGCCGGACTGAAGAAGCTGTTCTGTACGTGTGTTAAGCTTTTCGTAAAGAGCCTTTTTTTCGCTTTCCGCCGCCTGATTTATCTGTTCGGCCCAGCCTTCATTTTGAGCAACAAGCTGCCTGAATTCATGCTTCACGTAATCGGTATAATCAGGATAAGGGTTGGCTTTGCTTTTTTGTAAATCTATAGAGACGGTTTCCTGACCGGCCTGTGATTTTTCCTCGGCAGTTATAGCATTGGTTTCTTCCATTTTTTCCAGAATCCACTGCTGCCGTTCCCTGGTCCGGTCCGGATGCTCAACGGGGTGGTAGTAGGACGGATTAGCCGGAATGGCAGCCAGGAAAGCTGTTTGTGCAAGCGAGAGGCCGCTGCTTGGTTTGCCGAAATAAGAAAGACTTGCCGTTTCAAACCCATAAATGCCTTCCCCAAAATAAATAGTATTCATATACATTTCCAGAATTTCATTTTTTGTATAGGTTTGTTCAAGCTGATAGGCAAACAGAACTTCGGCAACCTTGCGTTCATACGTCTGCTGATGGGAAAAATAAATGTTTCTTGTCGCCTGCTGCGTAATTGTACTTGCGCCTTCTTCAATGCTTCCGGTGCTGGCGTTGCTTATAAGAGCCCGGATAACGCCTAAAGGGTCAATACCTTGATGCTCATAATACTTTTGGTCTTCCGTGGCAATAAAAGCAGCTCTTGCACGTTCAGGAAAATGGGAGAGAGAGACGTATTTCCGGTTTTCCTCCGGCTGAAATTCAGCAATTTGACTTCCCTCCCGGTCAGTCACGTAGCTGTTCTGGGCAATTGGCACGCCGGAGACATCAATTTGCTCTTCGAGGAAGGAAGAAAGAGTCCTTGTACTGCTCATCTCTTTCACGAACAGCCAGGAAACGATTGCCCCGCCGGTTATAAATAACAGTATCCATAGAAGCCCTAAAAGTTGTCTCATGTGTGTAATTCCTTCGCTTAAGGATATGTATTATATCGACAAAGAGAGCTTTAAGGTTTAAACAGAAAAAGAAAGCATCCATATAAATATGATATAATGCCTCTAGCCTGCGCGGATTTTCGGTTTGCCCGCCTGCAGAAACCGTGCTAAAGTAAAAAGGCAGATAGAAACGGAGGAAGTCGGTAATGACGAATTGGTCAAAAGAAATATGGGATTGGATTAAAGTAATCGTCGTCGTCGTTTTAATCGTCGTCATTGTGCGCGGCTTCTTGTTTGCCAACTATGTTGTCAGCGGCCCTTCCATGCTTCCAACAGTGGAAGACGGACAGCGGATGATTATTAACAAGATCGGATACGCTTTCTCAGAGCCCGAGCGCTCAGATATCATTGTTTTTCATGCAAATGAAAACAGTGACTATATTAAAAGAGTTATCGGCCTTCCGGGGGACACGGTGGAGTACAGGGACGATACGTTATACATTAATGGAGAAGCTCAGGAAGAGCCGTACTTAGAAGAATATCAAAACGAAACAAGCGGAGCTTTCACGCAGGATTTTACGCTCGAGGGAGTGACCGGTGAAACAACCGTGCCGGAAGACAGCTATTTTGTAATGGGCGACAACCGCCCCCGCAGTGAAGACAGCAGGGCTGACGCTGTCGGCTTTGTAGATGAGGATCAGATTGTCGGGGAAGCGAGTATCAGGTACTGGCCGCTTGATGATTTCACCTTCAGTCCATAAAAGAGCTTCAGCAGGCAGCACCTGCTGAAGCTTTTTTATGGCTTACAATTGTTATTAATTTCCGGGAGAGCTGTCCCAGTGAGTTTCAATAAATTCATCCCGGCCGGAGAGGGCACGGTCTTTTTTATAGGCCTCCCGTTCTTTTTTATAAAAGTTCTGATGGGATTCCTCAGCCGGGTAAAAAGGTTCCGCCGGTCTGATCTCCGTTACCACGGGGTTACGGAACCGGCCGCTTTCTTCTACCAGCTGCCTTGATGCTTCCGCCAGCCGGCGCTGTTCTTCGGTATGATAGAAAATGGCCGTCTGGTATTGAGGACCGCGATCATGGAATTGACCATGGGGATCTGTCGGATCAATTTGAGGCCAGTATAGATCGAGCAGCTGCTGGTAGGAAAACAGCGCAGAATCAAACTCAATCTGAACTGCTTCTCTATGGCCTGTGGTACCGGCTTTTACCTGTTCGTACGAAGGGTGGGCGACACTGCCGCCAGTATAGCCGGATGTAATGGATATAATGCCGGGGAGCTCGTCAAAGGGCTGTACCATGCACCAGAAGCACCCGCCGGCAAAGGTTGCCAGTTCTTTATTTTGTGTCTCATTTTGCTGGGTCATTGCGAACACCGTCCATCACCTGTATAGTATTTTTTGTATTTGTGTAAAGTATAGCACAGCAAAAAGCAGTCGTAATTCAAAAAGCCTGAATACAAAAAAGAGATAGAGGAGGAAAGATATGCTTACCGGCCAAAAAATTCTGCCAGCAGCCCGTAATGAGAGGGAGTTTGAAAAAGCGCTCAATACCTCCGGGCAGTACGTAGTCATTTTGAATGTGCATCTGGCAAAGCTTAAAAGCTTGATACAGTTAAGCAAACGGGCAGAAAAAAAAGTGCTTTTGCATGCAGATCTGGTCCAGGGACTCGCCCATGATGATTCCGCGGCCCAGTTTTTATGCCAAAATATCCGTCCGGACGGGTTAATCAGTACTCGCCGGCAGATTCTTACCACTGCTAAAAAAAATAATCTTATTACGGTGCAGCGCTTGTTTTTACTGGATTCACTGGCCCTTGAAACAAGCTATAAGCTGCTTGAAGACATTAAGCCGGACATGGTAGAGCTTCTGCCGGGTATTGTACCCTCTATGATTAAGGAAGTAGCAGAAAACAAAAATGTGCCTGTTATCGCAGGCGGTCTGATTCGGTCGCAGGAAGAAGTTTCTGCCGCCTGGAACGCAGGAGCGTCGGCCATATCGACGACGGAAAAATCATTATGGCCAAAATAGAGAAAAGATAAGTGGAGGAAACAACGATGACTGAAAAAAAATACATTCTCGCAATCGACCAGGGAACAACTAGCTCAAGAGCTATATTGTTTGATCAGGAAGGCCAGATTGTAGGCAGCGAACAGCGTGAATTGGAGCAGTATTTCCCCCGTGCCGGCTGGGTGGAGCACAATGCCAATGAAATCTGGTCGGGAGTGCTCGGCTGTATTGCCGGAGTGCTTGAAAACAATGAGGTTTCTCCAAAGCAGATTAGCGGCCTCGGTATTACAAATCAACGTGAAACCACAGTAGTGTGGGATAAGCACACAGGAAAACCGGTATATCACGCATTAGTATGGCAGTCCCGGCAGACTGCCTCTATCTGTGAAGAATTAAAGCAGCAGGGATATGAAGAAATGGTAAGAAGCAAAACGGGACTGCTGCTTGATCCTTACTTTTCGGGGACGAAAGTAAAATGGATTCTTGATAATATTGAGGGAACAAAGGAAAGAGCGGAGCAGGGAGACCTGTTGTTTGGTACGATCGATACGTGGCTGATCTGGAGATTAACCGGAGGGAAAGCTCACGTGACGGATTATTCCAATGCTTCACGCACAATGATGTTTAACATTTATGAACTGAGCTGGGATCAGGAGCTTCTGCAAATGCTGGATATCCCGGAGGCGATGCTTCCTGACGTGAAGTCGTCGTCGGAAATATACGGTTATACGGTGGATTACCACTTTTTCGGAGAGGAAATACCAATCGCTTCAGCTGCCGGTGATCAGCATGCAGCTTTATTTGGTCAGACATGCTTTGATGAAGGTATGGTAAAAAATACGTACGGAACCGGATGCTTTATGCTGATGCAGACAGGAGAGACGCCGATTCATTCTGATAACGGGCTGCTTACGACCATCGCGTGGGGGCTCGACGGAAAAGTGAAATATGCGCTTGAAGGAAGTATTTTTGTAGCAGGATCAGCTGTACAGTGGCTGAAGGACGGCATGCGCCTGATTGACTCCTCCTCTGCTTCTGAAACCTATGCGCTGCGTGTGAACGACAGTGAGGGTGTTTACGTTGTACCTGCCTTTACCGGGCTCGGGGCGCCCTATTGGGACAGTGAAGTGCGGGGAGCAGTATTTGGCCTTACCCGCGGAACCGAAAAAGAACATTTTATCCGGGCGACCCTTGAAGCGCTTGCGTACCAGACAAAAGACGTGCTGGATGTCATGAGAGAGGACGCAGGTATGGAAGTAAAAACATTACGCGTCGACGGCGGCGTTGTGCCGAACAACTTCCTCATGCAGTTTCAGTGTGATATGGCCGATGTCCGGGTGGAACGCCCGTATGTACTCGAAACTACGGCACTCGGAGCTGCTTATCTTGCAGGCCTTGCCACAGGTTTTTGGAAAAACAAAGAAGAGCTTATGGATAAGTGGGAACTCGAAAAATCGTTTGAGGTGCATATGGAAGATGAAAAACGGGAAGAGCATTACGCAGGGTGGAAAAAAGCGGTTGATGCAGCACGGACGTTTAAGTGAACATATCGGTTGCATTTGAATGAAAGAGCGATTACAATTAGGTTAAGTTAATAAATGGTCGGAGATGCAGAGAGACCGCAGATACCCTTCATGCCAGAAGAGGAGATCTGCGGTCTTTTTTACTCTCTGATATTTTAAAAGGGGATGAAATGAATGGCAGATCAACGTTTTTCAGCACTATCACGCAAAGAGCGTTTGAGAAATATGACAGAGACCCACCTCGACGTGCTCGTTATCGGAGGCGGCATCACCGGAGCGGGCATTACACTGGACGCTACAGCCCGTGGCCTTAACACGGCCTGCATTGAAATGCAGGACTTTGCAGCAGGTACGTCGAGCCGTTCGACTAAGCTTGTACACGGGGGACTTCGTTATCTCGAACAGTTTGAAATTAAACTTGTAGCAGAAGTAGGCAGAGAGCGGGCCATTGTGTATGAAAATGCGCCGCACGTGACCGAACCGGAATGGATGCTGCTCCCAATCGTAAAGGGCGGAAATCTTGGGAAAACCACCACTTCATTCGGTCTGCAGGTATACGACCGCCTGGCCCAGGTGAACAAGCATGAACGCCGCTATATGCTTAACAAAAAAAATACGCTTAAAAAGGAACCGCTGCTCCGTGAAGAAAATCTTCTCGGCGGAGGTGTCTATGTTGAATACCGCACGGATGATGCGAGACTGACGCTCGAAGCGATGAAAAAAGCTGTGGAACTCGGCGCAGACGCCGTTAACTATGCCAAAGCAACTGATCTTTTATATGATAATGGCAAGCTGATCGGGGTGGAAGTAAAAGACCTGATCAATAATGAAACCCACCGCATTTATGCGGATCATGTTGTTAACGCTGCCGGTCCGTGGGTGGACACCCTCAGAAAAGTAGACGGCTCCAACAAAGGCAAACTCCTGCATCATACAAAAGGCATCCACCTTGTGTTTGATCTCAGCCGTTTCCCACTCCGCCAGGCTACGTATTTTGACGCTCCGGACGGACGGATGATCTTTGCCATCCCAAGAGGGAATAAAGCGTACGTAGGCACCACAGATACGGATTACGGCGCAAATCTCGAAGAGCCGCGCGTCTCCCGGGAAGACCGCGACTATATTTTAGAAGTAACGAATTATGAATTCCCATCCCTCAAGCTGAAAGCAGAGGATGTGGAATCAAGCTGGTCCGGCATCCGCCCCCTCATTCAGGAGGAAGGAAAATCAGCCTCTGAAATTTCCCGGAAGGATGAAATTTTCGTTTCCGATTCAGGGTTGATCTCCATTGCAGGCGGTAAATTGACCGGCTACCGTAAAATGGCAGAGCGGATTGTCGATGTAGTGGTTGATAAGATGAATATTCACGCTCCGTGTCCGACGCAGGATATCCGGCTTTCCGGCGGTGAAGTGGGCGGCTCCTCCGGCTATGAAACATTTGCCGTAAAAGAAGCCTACCGCGGTGAAGCACTTGGAATGACCAGAGACGAGACAGAGGACCTGTTCCGCTTCTACGGGGCGAACGGCCTGAAGATGCTCCAGCTGCTTGAAGAAAACCTTGAGGAAGCGAAAAACAGCGGTATGCCATTAAAGCTTGCGGCACGGCTGTTGTACGCGCTCGAATATGAAATGGCAGTTACGCCGCTTGACTTCCTGAACAGAAGAACGTCCTTCCTGTTCTTTGATATGCCGGAGCTGAAGCGCTGGAAAGAACCGGTAACGGCATTTATGAAGAAATCGTTGAACTGGTCCGAGGAAGAAACCAAAGCCTACACGGAAGAGCTTGAGTCTGAAATTGCCTATGCGACGAAGCCTTATGAAGACGTTGACGATCAAAAAGCCAGGGAAAAACAAGCAAACTAATATAATTTCATCAAAGCGCCTGCTCTTTAACCAGAGCGGGCGTTTTGTTTTGAAAAGAAGGAATGCCGGAAAACCATGGTAGAAACGCGTGCTTTCTTATATACTGGTAACAGGCGGCTTTACTGAGAAATACTATAAACGCTTCAGGAGTGATTATACATATGAGTTGGACGGAGCACTGGAATCGATGGAAAAACCATGCCTTTATAGAAGAAGCATGGAAAGAAAAGCTTCATGAACTGGATGAAACAGAGGCAGAGGATTACTTTTATCAATATCTGGCATTTGGGACCGGAGGAATGCGTGGAGAAATCGGCCCTGGAACGAATAGAATGAATACATACACGATCCGCCGCGCAGCTGTGGGCCTTGCACGGTATATAGAAAATGCCGGCGCCGAGGCAAAATCTCGTGGAGTGGCTGTCGCATTTGACCCGCGCCACTATTCGGAAAAATTTGCGCTTGAAACAGCACAGACGCTCGGGGCACACGGTATCCAGGTATACTTGTTTGAAGATCTGCGCCCGACTCCCGAGCTCTCGTTTGCGGTGCGTAGAACCTATGCATTTGCCGGGGTAGTAATTACAGCAAGCCATAACCCGCCGGAATACAACGGGTTCAAAGTTTACGGGGAAGACGGGGGGCAGTTCCCGCCGGGTCCTGCGGATGAGTTGATCACTTACGTGGAATCGGTCGAAAATGAGCTGGAAATCCGGGTGAAGGACAGCAGCACCATGCAGGAGGAAGGGCTTCTCGTGATGCTTGGAGAAGAAACTGATGCAGCTTACGATAAAGCGCTGCAGTCAATTCTGCTGCAGCCGGAGATGATCAAAGAAAACGGAAGCGATTTGAATGTAGTGTTTACACCACTGCACGGAACAGCGAAGGACCCGGTATTGCGTGCGCTCGCTGCAGCTGGCTTTCAAAACGTATCCACAGTGGAGGAGCAGTTAACACCTGATCCGGAATTTTCCACCGTGCAGAGCCCGAATCCTGAAGAGAAGGAAGCCTTTGCAAAAGCGATTCAGGTAGGTGAAAACAATGATGCGGATATACTGATTGGCACCGACCCTGATGCGGACCGTATCGGCCTGGCGGCAAAAGACAGCAGCGGAGAGTTTGCGGTGCTCACTGGAAACCAGACCGGAGCGCTGCTTCTTGATTATCTTCTCATGCAAAAAAAAGAGGCAGGCTCCCTTCCTGCAAATGGCATTGTCATGAAAACGATCGTTACTTCTGAACTCGGAAGAGCTATAGCAGAACATTACGGCCAGGCATGCGAGGACACGCTCACAGGGTTTAAATTCATTGGTGAAAAAATTAAAACCTATAATGAAACAGGGGAGTATGCCTTTCAGTTTGGTTATGAGGAGTCCTACGGGTATTTGATCGGGGACTTTGTGCGCGATAAAGATGCGGTGCAGGCCGCACTTTTAATCGCGGAGATGGCCCTGTGGCACAAAGAGCAGGGACGCACTGTGTATGAAGGGCTGATGGATATTTACAGTCGTTATGGATATTTCATGGAAGGGCTGGATTCCTTAACGAAAAAAGGAAAAGAAGGCGCGGAGCAAATTGATCATCTAATCGAAACATTCCGCACGGAGCCTCCTGAGCGGGTAAGTGGCGCTTCTATCCAAAAGGTAGAGGATTACAAAACGGGCGAACGTACGTATTTGCTTGAAAGTGGAAAAACAGAGCCTATTGCGCTTCCATCTTCGAATGTGCTGAAGTTTTTTACAGATGATGAATCCTGGTTCTGTCTTCGTCCTTCAGGCACAGAACCAAAAGTGAAGTTTTATTTCGGTGTTAAGGGAGAGACGTTCAAGCAGACAGAGGAAAAGCTTCTTCAGTTAAAAATGGATGTTATGGCAATGGTGCATGAACGTCTCGGGGAATAAAAAAGCCTGCAGAGCAAAAAGAAGGTACCGCTTGTTTTTGCCTTCTAACGGCTCAAAAGGAGGTCGCTTTGCATGCAGTCATGGCTAGAGGACTATTTACACATTTTGAAACTGAAAATAGAACAGCCGAATGTTCGCTTTTTGACAAAATTGATTCGCTCCCATCTGCAGCAGTTTCCATTTGAAAACGTAGGTAAATTAATTGAAGCGGGGGAGAGTGAAGAAGCCGGAGTGTCGATGTCAGTTGATTCATTCTTATACAGGCGCCAGGTCTACCAGATGGGTGGCACGTGCTATACGTTGAATATCCATTTTCATCAGCTGCTGCAGGCACTGGGCTTTTCCGCGAGGCTCATTTATTTAAATGAAGACCACGTGTCCGTCCGGGTAGAAACCAATCAGCCGGGCTCTCCCCCTTATTTTGTAGACGTGGGCACGACCGCGCCGTTATTTGAGCCGATTCCTCTTCGCAGGGGGCTGCAGCGCTCGAAAAAATTTGACGGTGAGCAGCTGATATTTCATTATCAGAAAGACGCACGGTTGTATCGTTATATACGTATGAAAGACGGAAAGCAGGCAGATGAGTCGTGGGCATTTGACCCTGACCTAGAGGCAGGGGAGGCAGAGCTGCGGAATAAGGTCTGCAGATCCTACGCCCCGGACGCGCCGTATATGAATCAGCTGCGCCTGCAGCTTTGGGTCCCAGAAAAATATCTGCTGCTGTCTTTGAAAAACAATAAACTTATTGCCCGAAAAGCAAATGGGGCCACTGTGACAAAATATATACATGATCTCCCGGCTCTTGAACGGGTAGTCCAGGAGGATTTTCGCCTGCATTATCTGCCGGTTCTCAAGGCAGCTTCACAGCTCGAAAAACGTATGTCCTGGGCGTTCTAATAAAAAATCTCCGGCTGAAATAATCAGCCGGAGATTTTTTATTTAATTAGAAGCGAACGTCAAAGGACTCATTATGGTCGACAGAATCAAGATCAGACGTTTCGAGGCGCTCCACGGTAGAAAAAGGGCTGCCTTCCTGTACGGCGACAAGAAAGCGGTCCATATCCTGGGGCGTTCCTTCGGCTTCAATTTCAACAGCGCCGTTTGATTTGTTGCGGACCCAGCCGTGAATGTTATGCTTAACTGCTTCGGACTGGGTGAACTGCCGGAATCCGACGCCCTGAACATTTCCGTGTACTTCTACATGATAGCGTTTCATTTGCATACTCCTTTCCATAGTTCACACTTTTTTAAAATGCTGCTGAAACCAATGGTCCTGTTCTGGCGAAGGATGCTCACTGATCACATGCATCACGTCCTCTTCGTCGGTAGCCATCCAGACTCCGCTGTCATCGAAAAACCCTGGATAAATATAACCGTGACGGAAAAGAAGCTGAGGAGGATAAATTTCGATGACATCCATTTCGACGTGTTTATAAACACTTTTCGTGCATTGAAATAGTTCCAATTTGGTCACCTGCTTATTTTCGCTCTTAGAGCCGAAAACGTATTTAAGACTGGGGAGCGCGGTGGCGGTAGGCAGTGTGGTTTACAGAACCAACATGTTCGTTCAGGCGGAAGGACTCCTGAATAGAAGCCTGAATGAACTGTTTCGCCGTGTGGATTGCTTCCCGCACGCTCTTTTTGTTTGCAAGCTCTGCAGTAATAGCAGCAGAGAACGTGCAGCCGGCCCCGTGGGTATAATCCGTATTGATTTTTTCGGATTCGATATATTCAAAGCTATTGCCGTCATAAAGCACGTCAATTGATTTTTCAGCTCCGGTGTCTCCTCCGCCTTTGACAATAACAAAGGACGGGCCGAGCTGATAAATTTTTTCGGCAGCCGCTTTCATATCTTCGAGCGATTGCGGCAGAGGAACCTGAGCGAGCTGGGACGCTTCAAATAAGTTAGGAGTCACAATAAATGCCTTTGGTACAAGCGTGTCCCTCAAATAGGCATCCATTTCCGGATTAACCGGCTCATCAGCGCCTTTACATACCATCACCGGGTCCACAACCAGCTGTTCTACCTGATGCTCATCTAATTTTTTCGCCACCAGTTCAATAACTTCTTTTGATCCAAGCATCCCTGTTTTCGCAGCTTGAACCCCGATACCTTTTAACACCGTGTCCAGCTGTGCTTCGAGCGTGGCTGTGTCGATAGGGTAGACGCGGTGAAACCAGTCGTTATCAGGGTCCTGGGCCACAATGGTAGTCAGGGAAACCATTCCGTAGGTACCGAGCTCCTGAAATGTTTTTAAGTCTGCCTGGATGCCGGCACCTCCACTCGTATCGGAGCCGGCTATCGTTAACGTTTTAGGTAAACTCATAATAATCTCCTTTCAAAACATGATGAAAAAGCTATTCTGCCCATTCGCCGTTGCGGAACACAGGCTCTTTCGTACCATCGGGAAGAATGCCGTCTATATTCATATTTTCATTTCCAATCATAAAGTCAACATGGATAATACTTGTGTTTAAACCAGCCTGTTCCTTTTCCTCTTTGTTCATTTCCGGTCCATTTTCCACACAGAAAGCATAGGCACTGCCAAGCGCAATATGATTGGAGGCATTTTCATCAAACAGCGTGTTGAAAAACAAAATGCCGGACTGCGAGATAGGGGAACTGTGCGGCACGAGGGCTACTTCGCCAAGGCGGGCGGCACCTTCGTCTGAATTGATCAGGTGACGGAGAGTTTCTTCTCCTTCGCCGGCTTCCATGTCCGTAACAGCCCCGTCCTTGAAATGCAGCTTAAAGCGGTCAATAACGCTGCCGCCATAGTTCAATGGTTTAGTATTGGTTACGTACCCGTTAACGAAATCCTTATGCGGAGCAGTAAATACTTCTTCTGTCGGCATATTCGGAATAAACGAAACGCCCGAGGTATTGGTGCTGCCGCCACCTGCCCAAACGTGTCCGTCGGGCAGGCCGATTTCAAGGTCCGTGCCGGGGGCGGTATAATGAAGCGATTTGTATTTTTTGGCATTCAGCCAATCGACCTTGGCCCGCAGAGTGCGATTATGGTCGTCCCAGGCCTGTACCGGATCTTCTGTATCCGCCCGCACAGCGCTGAATATCCGATCCCAAAGAAGATCGATGGCACGGTCTTCCGGTTCATCCGGGAAAACTTTTTTGGCCCATCCCGCAGAAGGGGTGGAGATCACAAGCCAGCTGACACGGTCAGCCTGAATATAATCCCGGAATCCCTCCATAGCAGCGCCGGCTGCGTTGTTTGCATTGGCAATTTTATCGGGGTCAACACCTTTGAGCAGATCAGGATCAGTGGATTTGACCGTGATAAAAGCCGCTCCTTCCCGGGCTAGCTGCTCTCTGCTTTCAGCACGCCAGGAAGGGAATTCGTGAAAAGCTTCCTCAGGCGCTTTTTCGTATTTAATTTTTGTCAGTTCGTCGTCGGCCCATTCCGGGTAGACATGTTTTGCGCCGGCATCGTATGCTGCTTCGGCGAGTCTTCTGACAAAAGGGGCAGCATCGATCGGAGCTGCAATAACTAAAGTCTGGCCGGGCTGGATATTAACGCCTTTATCCACGGCAAGTTTTGCATAGTTGTGAAGTTTTTGTTCGAACGTTTTCATGTCGGAAGCTTCCTTTCTCATACAGTACTGGATGGACGTAGACAGTGGTCTCAAATGTCTTTCATCATTATAACACGGGAGGTTTCATCATTCTTTTGCCGCGCACTGCTTTTTTTAAACCGGCCGGAAGTATAAAAAAGCCCTGCCGGAATGCCCGGGCAGGGTACAAAAGGTATCGTACAGGTAAAGATGCATTCATCCAAGGAGAACCTGCCTATTCAGAATAGCATAGAATGAATAATAGCCTAATGCCGATGAGAAGTCGTCTCCGCCTGTTTTCAGGCATGAGCCGAAAAGAAACAGGCTCAAATTAAAAAATATAATTATATGCATATTGGATTATACAGACGTTTCCGCCTTTGTTTCCGCCTTGCTTCCGGGAGCCGGACTCTGTCCTGGAAGAGGACTCCGGGTTTTAAAATGATGCAGCTCTGCCACAAACCTGACCGGAAACGATGATATCTTTGCATTGTATTTATCTATCGTATTATTGTATACGCTTGAAGAATGAATGATCTTATTCTGGGCATCATCGAACTGCTCACGCATCGATTTCAGCTCGGACTGCAGCTGCTTATCTTCAGGCATGGAAGCGTCAAACACCTCGTGCAGATTTTCTTCAATGCGGGAGTTAATATGCAGCTGCTCCTGTCTGCTCGATTCCGGGGACAGCACTTCGCTTCTGTATTGTACCAGCGTTTCCAGTTCATCCTGTTTGTGGCGCCATGCTTTTTGGGCAGAGTCCACAAAATCAGGAATCAGGTTCATCCGCCGGTGCAGTTGAAATTCCACTTCGGTCCAGGATTCTTCCACCCAGTTTAAATATTTAATTAAGGCATTGTAGCCGATAATCCAGCTTATAATAGCAGTAACAATAACAATACCGAGAATGATACCGAAAATACTCATATCGCCGCCCTCCTTCTTTAGGGGTTTTTACTTAGATAATGGTAATTAGTATAGCATGTTTGTACCCTCAATTACACAGCCTTACTCACAAACACCTATCCTTTTTTGACAAAATTGAGAGTGATTTTCCAATACGTGCATTAAAAAATCAGCGGTATTTCCTGTTGAGATCCGGGTGCCGTTTTCGGGCAGATAGTCAGTTTCATAGCGCCAGGAAGCAGTGTTTTCTCCGTCCGGCAGAAAAGTCGGGCATACCACGGTCCAGCAGTAGGATGTTTCCTTAATGTATTCGTAGGCTCCCTTATGATCTTCGGCGGCCGTTGTGCTCCGGCGTTTGGATTCCGACGACTCAAACCGGTAAAGGTGTGGTTCTGTCCGCGACCGAAGAATGCCGGCAGTGCCTACGGTAATTAAACGGGTGATGCTGAGGTCGTTCATTTCTTTTAACAGCAGCGGAGTGAAACTGCTTAACACATTCTGCTTATCTGTGCCGAGGGCACTGACGACTAAATCCACTCCCTGCAGTGTTTTTCTCATTTTCGCCTGATCAAGGGCATCACCGTATATCTGCTCTGCAGAAGCAGGCAGGCTGTCTGCTTTTTCCGGTGAGCGGACAAGTATTTTTAATTCATGTCCGGAAGCGGCAGCCATGGATGCAAATTGGGAACCAGTGCGGCCGGTTCCGCCAAATAAAGCTATTTTCATTTGAAGCACTCCTTTTTGTTTCACATATCTAAAAGCTATGTAAAAATAGATATACACCCCTATTCCCATTCTATAAAAGGAAAAACGTCGGGAGGCTATGACAAATGCAGTGGACTACCTGGGAACCCCCTATTGTTCAATGGAGAACTAATGCACTTTATCACTGGACTAAAGCACTTGGAATGAGTGATACAGAAGAGCTGAAAAAGCATGCTGCAATCGATGTTTCCTGGTTTTGGCATCAGGCATCTAAACGGCTTGAAACCCGGTGGTTTAAACGGTATAAAGACGTTGTGGAGCTTTCGCATGGAAGGCGGAAGGCTGGCTGGTTTTACAAAGGAAAAATGAACGCTGCAGAGCAGCTGATAAATAAATCAAAAGAAGTGATGGTACAGACGGCTTTCATCGACGAAAGCGGAGAGTGGACATATGACAGGCTGGCTGAAGAGGTGCAGAAAGCAGCGGGAAAACTGCGAAA
The DNA here is from genome assembly GCF_000420725.1 of Marinococcus halotolerans DSM 16375. Lineage (GTDB taxonomy): Bacteria > Bacillota > Bacilli > Bacillales > Marinococcaceae > Marinococcus > Marinococcus halotolerans. Next base: position 20,342 of record NZ_ATVM01000010.1, read on the forward strand.
AGCCGGTGTACAAAAGGGCGGACGGGCAGCTGTAATGGCCGGGATCGATAAACAGTCGGCGGTCGTTTACATGGCACTGATGTATATCGGAGCCGCAGTTTGTCCGTATAACCCCAGCTGGACAGCCGCCGCAGGCGAAGAGGCCCACGCTCATTTCCGGCCGGAATGGTTCATTATTGGCGCGGGGAATTCTGCAGTTGAAGCGGAGGAAAGATATAATATGGAACCTTCGCAAATTATTCAATTGGGCGAGGAGCCATCCTCAAGATATATACAATGGGAAACTATGCCGACCGGAAAGAAGAAGGAGAGGCCTGAAAAAACAGACGGTGCTGATCCTGCATTTATTCTCTTTAGTAACGGGCCGGGGGAATCTGTGCAGGGATATGTGCTGAGCCACACCAGTTTGTTTATGAAGGCAGGAACAGAAATAGGTTTAGTATGGGACGTGCGTCCAGGCGACCGTTTATGGTGGCTCGCCCGGGAGTGGGGATTTGAGCAGCTGTTTGCTATGGTCGGAACGCTTGCAAATAATGGGCAGTACTGTCTGTTTTCATGGGGAGGGCAGAGCGCTGATGCCGGCAGCACGATTGAAGCATACGGAATTACACATATCGGCGTTGATTCTCCCTCAGTACAGATGGCCTCCTCTCAGACGCAAAGTAAGTGGAAGGAATACCACCTTCATTCGCTGCGATACGTACTGACGTGGGAAGCAGATTGGATGCGGGGGGACCTCCAGTGGACGATAGACGTATTAACCCGGGGAAGAATTCCACTTTTAAAGGCCTTCGGGGGTGCTCACGCTTCTGGAATGATTACTGCAGACCTGCCGGACCGCAGGGTGCATCCCGAAAAATACAACAGCCGTCTTCCGGGGATGGTGATGGATACCTGGGACAGCGAAGGGTATGCAGTGCGTCACATACCCGGCAGAGTAGTGGTAAAAAAACCATGGCCGAACAGCCTGGAGGTAATGATTGATGGAAAGGTGCAGTACGACAGCTCGCCGTGGTCCCTGTGGAAAGAAGTATGGGCCGGCCGCGAATTTTTAATAGATGATGGAGAAGGGTATACGTATGCGGGGGAGTATGCTGACATTAATAAGGTGGAACAGCAGAATGTTTCTCTGCTGCCGCTTGAAAAATGGCTCGAGGGCATGGATTCGGTGGAAACGGCGCTTTTGCGCTGGAACGGTGGCAGCGCAGAGGCAATCATAGTACCTGCTGAAGGATGGAGCGGTACCATAGGATGGAAGCAGGATCTTTCGGAAAGATGGCTTGAAACGAAAACGTTCCCCCTAAAAAGTATACAAATAGTTTCAATACCTCCGGAGAATGTGAATAAAAGAATGTGGAGAAATGTATTTAAACAAGGAAATTTTATTATAGAACGTGAAGCATTTATTTTTACCGAAGAAAAATAACGATTAACTAATAGACGACTGCCAAAGGAGCAATCACCATGAACGCAGCTATTACAATTATCATAATGATCGCTATTGGGGCAGCCATTGGGGGAGTAACGAATTCACTTGCGATCCGGATGCTTTTCAGACCGTATAAGCCAGTATACATAGGCTCTGTACGGGTACCGTTCACCCCGGGCCTGATCCCAAAAAGACGTAATGAGCTCGCCGGCCAGCTCGGACGGGTCGTAACAGACCACCTGTTAACCCCGGAAGGCCTGCAGGCAAAAATCCGCAGTGATATGTTTTCCAGCCAGCTGAACGACTGGGTAACATTGGAAATGAAGGAATATCTTTATTCTGAGAAAAGCTTATCCGATTATGTGGAGAAATGGACAGGTCTGAGCGATGTTCGCGGCTTTCTCCGCGAAACTTTACGGGAAACGCTCGACATAAAATGGGAAGAGGCAAGGCATCGTCATGCTGATACCCCGATTAAAGAGCTGCTTCCCCCAGGCGCGGTCCGTCAATCGGAAGTAATGACCAAAGAGCTTACACAGTTAATTATGGTGAAAGCCGGCGATTATTTTCGTTCAAGTGCAGGTAAGCAGCAGCTGGCGCTTTTACTCGAACGTTTTTTAGAAGGAAAAGGGTCCATGATGAATTTTTTCGGTACAATGATCGGTAACGACCGGCTCGTTGACCGTATTCAACCGGAGGTGCTCCGTTTTTTTGAAGATCCCGGAACAGAAAAAATGATTTCCGGACTGCTGCAGCAGGAGCGCAAAGCGTTGTTTGAAAAGCCGGCAGCGGCGGCTTTTGCCTACGTGGATTCCCGGGCAGCGGTAGATTACATCGTGGAAACGGTGGATAAATATGTGCCGGTTATGGAGCGGCTTGAGCAGCCTTTAAAGGACTGGGCCCCCGCATACGAGACGAAAATACTGGACGAATGGGTTCCAAAAGCAGTAAAAAAAGGCCAGTACTCCATTGCGAAGAGGCTTCCGAATCTGTTTGAACAGCTTCATCTTCATGACGTAGTTAAAGAGCAGGTGGACACGTTTTCGACAGACCGGATGGAAGCTATGCTGCTTACAATTTCCGGAAGGGAGTTTAAGCTGATCACATATCTGGGGGCACTGATTGGCGGTTTTGTAGGCTGTGTACAGGGAATAGTTGTGTTGTGGATAGTGTGAATAAAAAAATGCCATTGATTCTTCCGGAATGGATGAATTCTGCTGGCGGTTCATGTTATGCTCATACAGACAATCTTAAAGGAGGACTTATATATGTCCAATATTCATGACAAGGCTTACGAATTATCGAGTGCGCTTCGTGACAGCGAAGAATTCCAACAACTTAAAGAGCTTCATAACGAAGTAGAGCAGGACGAAGTCGCAAAGCGTATGCTTGATAACTTCCGTAATGTACAGCTTGAACTGCAGCAAAAACAAATGCAGGGAGAGCAGCCTTCGGAAGAAGAAATTACCCAGGCTCAAAAACAGTTTGAAATGGTGCAGCAGCATGAAGTTATTTCGAAGCTGATGCAGCAGGAGCAGCAGCTCAGCACAGTCATTTCTGACTTGAATAAAATTATTACTGAGCCGCTTGAAGAACTCTACGGTGTACCGGAAGAGAATAACGGCCAGCAGTAATTAACAAAAACTTTCCCCGCCACGGGGAGAGTTTTTTATTTGCCCTCTCATTATAGATTCTGGCTGAAACGTGCTACAATAAACATGGCAGTATTCGTCTTTAGCCACGAGTTATGTTAACAGGAGGGGACGCTGTGCGCCCGAAGACCAGGCGTTATCGATACGTTTACTTAATTACAGCACTAACGGCTTTACTCACAGCAGCTATTGTTTTTATTGCATCATCGGTGCAGGATGGAAGTACACCGACATATAATTCCCAGGAAGACTTTGCAGAAAATGAAGTTCCAAAAGAATATATTTCTGTTTACAAACAGGCGGGAGAAGATTATGATATTCCGTGGACCCTCTTAGCAGCGGTTCACCGGGTGGAAACTGTTTTTTCCACAATGGACACCCTCGAAAGCCCGGTTGGGGCTGTAGGACATATGCAGTTTATGCCATGTACATTTGTAGGGTGGAATTATCCGGGCTGCGGTGGAAATGGCAGTACTGATATACCGGAGCAGGAACTAACCAATCCGGAAACGATTAATGAATACGGAGGCTACGGTGTTGACGCTGACGGCGATGGCAGAGCCGATCCATATGCTCTTGAAGATGCCGTGTATTCGGCGGCAAACTTTCTTGCGTCTAACGGAGCAGCGGGCGGTGAGGTGCGGCCGGCAATATATCAATATAACCAGGCAGACTGGTACGTGGACGATATTCTTAATTATTACAACACATATGATGAAGAAGTGGAACTGGTGAGTCTTGAAGAAAATCATTTAGCAGAGGAGGGGGGATAAGTTGTTTTTTATTGAAACGTTTGCAGAAATAAACTGGGTGGAGTGGCTGCTCCTTGTCAGCGTGCTCATTACTACGCTTTGGATCGTCAGTCAGCATCTTACAGGTACGAATGCTTATTCCCTCCATCATGAGGAAGCAAGTGTCTGCTATGACGATTACAGCCGGGTGCCGGAGATGGCTGCTCTCCGCTTTGTCACTGTACAAAAGAAAATACCGGACCGCTCAGACAGCAGGCATGATGATGAAGACTCTTCTTATTTTTCATCATAATTTGGAAGCATGAAAAATAAGAAGGAGTGAATGTAGTGAATAGTAAGTGGAAATTAATAGCAATGCTAAGTGTTTTAATGCTGGTGCTCGCCGGTTGTGGCGGCGAACAGGAAGCTATATCAGCAGATAGTGAAGGAATTTGGAATCGTTTCTTTGTATACCCGTTTTCGTGGCTTTTAATCACGATTGCCCAATTTTTTAATGGTGACTATGGCCTTTCGATCATTGTAGTGACGATTATCATCCGTATTGTGCTTCTACCGCTGTTTTTAAAACAGCAGAACAGCGCGATTGCCATGAAGCGGCTGCAGCCGAGAATGAAGGAGCTGCAGGAAAAGTACAGCTCTAAAAACCAGGCGGAAGCACAGAAGCTTCAGCAGGAAATGATGAAGCTGTACCGCGATGAAGGCGTGAATCCAATGATGGGCTGTCTGCCTATTCTGCTGCAGATGCCGATTTTAATGGCCTTTTACTTTGCCATTCAGCGTACAGAAGAACTCGCAGCCCACAGTTTCTTATGGGTAGACCTTGGAGAGCCGGATCCATTTTTCATTTTTCCGATCCTTGCCGGGCTCATGATGTTTTTACAAACGAGAATTACGGCGAAGGACATGCCTGAAAACATGAGACCTATTATGATGCTGATGCCGGTAATGATGATTGTAGCCGGAATCTTTCTGCCGTCGGCCCTTTCTCTTTACTGGGCAACAGGCGGTGTGTTTATGATTTTCCAGACTCTCGTGTTTACAAAGCGCAAAGAAAAAATGGAACAGAGCCAGCAGGAAAAAACTACAACGTAACTATGAGAAAGCCGCCTGCAAACAAGCAGTGCGGTTTTTTTAATAGAAACATCGAGGCGTAAATACCGTCTAACACAGAGGAAAGTGGAAACTGAGTAATAATACTGCTACGATAATAATAGAGAAATACGTATCTTCAGAGGAAGGAACGAGATAAATGACGACTGCATATACAATTTATTTAGTAGAAGATGAAGAAAACCTTTCCGGGGTATTGAAGCCATACATGGAGAAGGAAGGGTGGGAAGTGACCGTCTTTGATAACGGCACAGACGCCCTGGAGGCCAAAGGAGAACCGCCTCACCTGTGGGTGCTCGATATTATGCTTCCGGGGACTGATGGGTACCAGATATTAAAGGAAATTCGTGCTTCAAAAAAAGGGGAAGTGCCGGTGATCTTTATTTCCGCAAGAGACCAGGATCTTGACCGGGTGCTCGGTCTTGAAATGGGGAGCGATGACTACCTGGCAAAGCCATTTCTCCCCCAGGAACTGATTATCCGTGCTAAAAAACTGTTGTCCCGGGTGTACGGTGAATCGCAGACCGAAACAAAAAAGACAGAAGTAAATAACTATTATATTGATCCGGAAGCACGTACAGTAACGGATGCTGAAAATAACGAGGCTCATATCGAGCTGACTACAAAGGAGATGGACTTAATTCTGCTTTTGACCGAAGAGGTAGGCAAAGCCCTTTCCAGGGAAGATATTATTGAGCATGTATGGGGAGAAAACTATTTTGGCTCGGAGCGGGCCGTAGATGACGTTGTGCGCAGAGTTCGGAAGAAAATGCCTAGAATTCATCTGGAGACGCTGTATGGATACGGATATCGTGTTCTGCCGTCATGATGAAAGTGAATTTAACCCAGCGCATTTGGCTTTCTTTTATCGCCATTATTGTTCTGGTCGGTCTGACAGTTATAATCGTATATCCTATTTCGATCCGGGGGACGCTGACGGAGGAAACGTACCGGATTATCGAAGAAGAGCAGGCTCAGCTCGTTAATCCGCTGAGTGATTATTTCACGCCCCCGGAGTCAGACGATCTGGATTTTATTGAAAGACGGGAGGCAGAGCGGTCGGTGGGGCACGTTTTTGTTACTGAAAATGAAACAGTCAGCGGAGAGCCTCGTCCCCCGGCTGAGGTGGAAAAAGAAATGCTTGAAAATGCCGGCAATCAAAATGCGGAACGGGAGAGGTACGAGCTTACTTTTAATGATGCCACGCTTTTCTATGTGATTACAAAAGTAGAATCGGACGGAGAAGAAGCGTTCCAGATTTCCTACATGTGGGATACGTATAGAGACACAATGGTGAACCGTTTGTGGACCCGCTTAGTGTACATACTGCTCATTACAAGCGTAGTAAGTCTGCTGCCGGCGATCTGGCTGAAGCGCTATCTGCGGCAGCCACTGCGGGTGCTCGGTAACCGCTTTGAGCAGATTGCGGAGAGAAATTGGCGGGAGCCTTTTAATTGGAAAGGGGACCAGGACTTTCAGAAGCTGTCCGAGCAGTTTGAACGGATGCGTCAAAATTTAATCCGTTACGATAATTCACAAAAAACGTTTATTCAGCATGCCTCTCACGAGCTTAAAACGCCGATTATGGTGGTCAAATCCTATGCGCAGTCTGTTAAAGACGGCATCCTGCCGAAAAAAGATATGGAAAAAACGATGGATGTTATCATTGATGAAGCGAACCGTATGGATAAAAGGGTCAGGGATATGCTGTATTACACAAAGCTTGATTCGCTGAAAACAGAGGCGATTGAACACGAGGAAATTATATTTGGTAAACTAGCCTATGCGATTGAAGAACGTTTCCGTCTTCAGCGCAGCGATATCCGTTTTTATATTGAAGGGGCAAGTGTACGGATGTATGCAGATGCTGAGCACATGCGGGTGCTGCTTGAAAATTTAGTAGAAAACGCACTGCGCTACGCAGAGGACAGTATCTGGATTAAAGCAGAAAAGCATCCGGACGGCCGGGTGGAGATTACTGTTGAAAATAACGGGGAAAATATTAATGAAGAGGAACTCGAATACATTTTCACCCCGTTTAGAAAAGGAAACAAGGGGCAGTTTGGGCTGGGTCTTGCAATTGTAAGCCAGATTGCTGAACTGCACGAAGCATCAAAAGAAGCGGATAACACGGATACTGGAGTCCGGTTTACGATCATGCTCCCGGCAGAAAACGAAATAAAAACGCAAAAAACCGAGGCGTAATGCCCCGGTTTTTTTGTGCAGAAGTCAGCTTCCTGAACTCTCTTCACTTGCTTCAGTGAATGTTTGCACCCAGTCCTCGTAATCTTCGTTTTCGACATTTATATCAGCTTCCTGCATAAGTTCATTCAGCACCTGCTGTCCGTCCTGCTGCTCTTCGGCTTCAAGCGTCTGTTTGATATCGTCCTTTAATTCCTTATAGCTTTCTTTTTTGCCGGTCACATTAATAATGTGGAAGCCATGCTCGGTTTCGACAGGCTCTTCGGAAATGGAGTCTGTATCCATGTTAAAGGCAGCTTCCTCGAAAGCCTCTGTCATTTCACCTTTGCCAAAATAACCAAGCTCTCCGCCGCTTTCACCGGAAGCGGTATCGATGGACTTTTCTTTTGCAAGCTCAGCAAAATCTGCGCCGCCTTCGAGTTCTTTGATTATTTTGTTTGCTTCTTCTTTACTTTCAACAAGAATATGACTTGCTTCGACCTGCATAAGATCGTCTTTATTTTCTTCGTAATAATTTTTCATTTCTTCTTCGGTTACGTCAACATTCTGGGAGCCGAGCTCGTCCACCACGATCTGCGGCTTTACGTATTGTTCCTTGAAAGCTTTAACGCTCTCCACCTGCACGCCCATATTTTCCTGTATAGTTTGAAGGAATTGATCGTTATCGTCTATTCCGTACTGCTCTTTCATAGACTTGAATTCCTCAGTTACCTGTTTATCTGAAATATCCAGATCCTCGGCTTTATCATTTAATACTTTTTGCTGGACAAGATTGTTTAAAGCACTTTCTCCGTAGTTGTTCTTTAAATCATCCATCAAATCCTGCTCAGAGATACTTTCGCCGTTCACTTCAACAATCGCTTCGTCTCCTGCTGCGCTGCCTTCATTGCTGCAGGAGGCGAGCAGAAGGGCACCGCTGATCCCTGCGGCTGTAAAAATATATTTTTTCATTTCTCCAGCTCCCTATGTATGTTCATGGTACCTTGATATTGTACCATATTAAAAAGATTAAAAATGTCGATTAATGTAAAAAATCCTATTGTAAAATACAATAGGATCGAATTCTCAGCTTCAGGCTGCCAAAAGAAGTTCAACATACGATGAAATCAACAGGATGGTCACAAGTATGTTGATGGTGTTGAAGACCTTCGGCTGTTTTTCATCCGGGACTTCCCGCTGGGTTACAAACTTATTGGTCATGGAGTTCATGATAAACAGATAAGCAACAGCGAACACAATAAAGAAAAGAATAAACATAAAATTCCCCCATTCCTAACGATACTACCATAACAAATCATAAGGCAAAAAGATAGGCAGAACCACGAGGAGGATAGAAAAAAGATATTATATCTATAACGTTTTTGTCGAACATGATATAGTGAAAAAGCAGTTGTTACAAGAAAAAAGGAGTGGATCTGCTTGACGCGGAACATATGGAAAATTTTATTCATTCTGCTTTTAGTTATCAACGTTATTATTATTGGTGCAGTAGTCTTCTGGTGGGCTTCTCTGGACCAGGAGAGCGGATCCAGCGAAACAGAACCGCAGACTTCTGAAGAGGAAGAATTTCAACCGTATTTTACCGGGGAAACAAATTCTGCCCAGGTAAATAATATTTTAGAAGCAGAAATGGAAAACGAAAGAGCCGACTTAGTGGTGGAAGACGGTCAGTTTAAGATTATTTCTGCGCTTGAGCTTCTTGGTCGCGAAATTGATATTGAACTGAGTTTTGTGCCGGAGGCTTTAGAGAACGGGAATGTCGAACTGCAAAAGGATGATTTCTCCATTGCAGGACTGCCGCTGCCAGGGCCGGAAGTGTTGACAGTCGTACAGAATCAGACGGAATTTCCGGAGTTTGTCCAGATTAATCCGGAAGAAGAAACGATCAGAATACGCCTTGATCAGTGGAGTGAAGATGAAGAGTACACTGTGCGGGCAGAGAGAGTCAACCTCGAGGAAGACGAAATTGTCTTTGTCGTAGGAAGATAAAAAAATCCCGGTGCCTAAATGGCGCCGGGATTTTTTACTTAAGAAGGCTGCTTCAATACAATATCCATACCGTCGAGCTTTCGTTCCACTGTACAGTGTTTTGGAGCTCTTACCAGCTGGCGGATAAAAGCAAAATCGTGAAGAGCCATGCCGCTGTTTAATGAAAAAATAATAAGAAAGTAATGCATATAGCCGGGCATGAGTACGGCACCTGCAATACTTGCGGTCCCAAGAATTATAAACGGACTGATCATTGCGATAACGTACATATTTCTCGATACTGGTTTACTGAAGCTGTATTTAATCACAGGAAGCTGTTTCCTGCGGTCTCTGTCAAATTTCCAGGTTGTGGCGATACCAATCATCCAAAGCGGTACGGCGTGCAAAATAGAATGCAGAGGGTAGATCATAAGCATTATTAAAAGAAGAACTTCCAGGCCGATACCTTTTAGCTGTGTTTCCGGCTGCAGCGAACTAAAGATTAAAAAAGTAAACATAAAAGTTAAAAAGGAAAATCCTACCGACATGATTGTCATTTTTGTTGTGTTGTTTTCTTTTCGTAGGTTTACTGATTTCCAGCAATTCATGCGACGGCCTCCTCTCTCTCCAAACCCCAACTTTGAATAATGTAATACCAACAGCAGAAAAAATCAATAGGGTTATAAAAAAAATATATAGAACGAAATTTCTAACAATTCGCCCTACAGAAGAGAAAAGAAGCCAATATGCTGATGCAGGAATCCTGAGCAGAGCAGGTGGCCTGTAAAAGGTTTATTTGGCGGATCTGTCCGCTGGAAGCAGGGTTCCATCTTTATCCATAAAATCATTTTCAAAAGACTGGAGGGACTCTTCAAACAAATGCATGAATTCTTCTCCGTAAATGTAGCGTACAATAGTCATAAGTTCAGAAAACTCGGGAAATTTTCCGTACAGCTCTTTGATGGGAAGGGCTCCTTCAGAAACCTGGAACGTTTCTTTTTCATAAGACTCGAGGATGGAGAGAAGCAGGCTTTCACCGTCTTCTGTCAGCTCGATATACGTATTGCGTTTATCATTCGTTTTCTTTGAAAATTTTAACAGGCTCCGGTCTTCCAGCTTTTTCGAAAAATTAAATGCTGTTGAAACGTGCATAACCCCGAACTTCGCAATCCCGGAAACGGAAGCGCCCTCTAATTGGTGCGCGACCCAAAGAATTTGAAATTCATTAATGTTTAAATTATAAGGCTTAACCCATTCCTGCCAGTCTTTTTCCACCGATTTCCATAATGCTTTAGACAGCTGTGCAGCACGGAGGCTGAATAGTATTGACTGCTTGGCATCAAATGAAGAGTCCAATTAAAGAACCCCCTCTCTTATAAGCTGGGTCATCAGTGACTAGGAACGCCTGGTTTCTTTTTTGATCTGCTTATTTAACTGGGAAATAGAATCAGAAATTTCTTTTACCTGTTCCTGAATAGAGGCGACTTCGGGTTCAACCTCCTGCTTGTAACGCTTGTAGGTCTTTTTCATTTCTTTGGTAAGCACATCGAACGCCTGAAAGCCTTCTGTAGCAGCATACTGCCAGTCTTCCATGGCTGATTTATTTGTTGAGGATTTCAAGCCGGGGCGATTCCATTCCGAGTGCTTAATGGAATGGCGTACGGCAGGACCGGAAGCAGGGGTAGTAAAAAGTATAATTAAACTGCTAGCTAACGATCCTGTGAATATACCGGCAAAAAGAGATTTCAAATCCATCCGCCTCATTCCTTCCTTGAAATACATTTTTAATATATTATTCTTTAATAGTAGTATAGGTGAATTCAGGGAAAAAATAAAGAATTTCAAACAATTTCAAGAGCATCGAACGAAGCGATGACTCTAAAATTTTTATTTTATAAAAATAATCAGCGGAATTATCCGCTGATTAAAAACCTACTGGTGATTTTTTTGAAAGGTAAGCATAAAGTCCTGCAGGGCCTGACAGCTCTCCTTTGAGACAGCATTGTAAATGGAAGCCCGGCATCCGCCAACAGATCGGTGACCGTTTAATCCCACAAAGCCAGCCTGCTTAGCTTCAGCTAAAAATTGTTTATTTAACTCTTCGTTAGGAAGATTAAAGGTGACGTTCATGGAGGAGCGGCTGTCCGTTTCGGCATGGCCCCGGTAAAATCCATTGCTCCCGTCAATAGTGTCATACAGGAGAGCTGCTTTTTCCTTGTTGCGCTGCTGCATGCCAAGGACGCCTCCCCGTTCTTCGACCCATCCGAGTACTTCATTCAGCAGGTACACAGCGAATGTCGGAGGGGTATGGAAAAGCGAATTCTTTTCCGCATGGGTATCGTAGCGCAGCATAGTCGGGGTATGTCCGGGAGCCTGGCTGACCCAGTCTTTTTTGACGATGACGACGGTGACGCCGGACGGACCAAGGTTTTTTTGGGCTCCTGCGTAAATGGCCCCAAACGAGGAGACCGGCACCGGACGGCTTAGAATATCGCTCGACATATCGGCAACTACCGGGGAAAGCCAGTTATAGTCAAGCTCCTGCCACTGCGTGCCAAAAATAGTATTGTTTGTAGTAATGTGTACATACTTGTCCCGGCTGTCGAGCTGAAGGGCGTCAACATCTGGGATATGGGTGAAGTTTTGATCCTTTGCCGAAGCCCCTACCCGGGTCTGGCCGATCATCTGTGCTTCTTTTAGCGCTTTTTCCGACCAGGATCCTGTTAAGATATAGTTAGCCGTTTCCCCGGATTGGAGGACGTTCATCGGAAGCATCGAAAACTGCAGACTGGCTCCGCCCTGCAGAAGCAGTACTTCGTAATCCTCCGGAATATCGAGCAGGCTGCGAAGCCTCTCCTGCGCCTGGTTATGCACTGCTTCATAATCAGCGCTCCGGTGGCTGAGCTCCATAACGCTCATGTCCGTATTATTGAAATCAAGCATTTCCTTCTGGGCTTTTTCTAAAACTTCGTCCGGCAGAGCAGCCGGTCCTGCATTAAAATTATATGCGCGTGACATATGATCTCTCCTTTAGCCATCCATATTTATTTTTCTATAAACGATCGGCAATCCCTTTAGCCATATCGGCTAAATCAGCGCTTGTATATTGGTCGTTATTATCGGTAAACGTAAAAGAGAACCCGTCGTTTTCCGAATAACGTGGAATAAAATGAAGATGATAATGAAAAACGGACTGTGATGCTACGCTGTTGTTATTGTTTAGAAGGTTCATGCCGTCTGGCTGGAAGGCTTCCTTAATAGCGTTCGCGATATCAGGGGCTTTTTTAAAAAGAGCCGCCGCAGTTTCGGGACGGAGTTCGTAAATGTTTTCCTGGTGATCCTTTGGGATTAAGAGGGTATGGCCTTTCGTTGTTTGTCCCAGGTCCATAAATGCCAGAAGGTCGTCATCCTCATAAACGACAGAAGCGGGAATTTCCCCGGCTGCTATTTTGCAGAAAATGCAGTCATCATTGTGTGCCATAGTGTTAATCTCCTTTCTAAACGTAAGTATATCTACTATCCTATTATACGTAGTTACAGTTTAGAATTAAATGGAAATGTAAGAAGAAATGAATTCCCTGCAAAAATATACAAAATACAGTGAAACTGTGTAGAATATAAAAAGATTGTATTTTACTTAGCTGAAGGAGCGTTTGTATGACAGCACTACTCAATATCAATCATATTACGGGTGGGTACAATATCCATAAGCCGGTGCTCCATGATCTGGAATTTGATGTGGACCCCGGAGAAATCGTCGGCTTAATAGGCTTGAACGGCGCCGGGAAAAGCACGACAATCAAGCATGTTCTCGGACTGATGGAGCCGGCGGAGGGCGTAATCTACATTAATAGTAAAACTATCCATGAGGATGCAGAGGCTTACCGTAAACAGCTGGCATACATTCCTGAATCGCCTATATTATACGAAGAGATGACCCTCTGGGAGCATCTGCGCCTGACAGCAATGGCGTATGGGGTGCCTGAAGGTGTCTGGGAAGAACGAAGTGAAAGGCTGATGGAAACCTACCAGATGAGCTGGCGGAAAAACTGGTTTCCCAACCATTTTTCCAAAGGAATGAGGCAGAAGGTGATGATCATGTGCGCCTTTTTGGTAGAGCCCAAGCTGTACGTCGTCGATGAGCCGTTTGTCGGGCTCGATCCGGTAGCCATTAAATCACTGCTCGATATGATGGTGGAAATGAAAGAGAACGGAGCAGGGATTTTAATGTCCACGCATATTCTGGCGACCGCAGAACGCTATTGTGACCGATTTGTGCTGCTGCATGAAGGACGTGTCGCTTTGAAAGGAACCATGAAGGAAATCCAGGAGCAGGCGGGAATGCCTGGAGCGAACCTTGATGATTTGTATATCGAGGTGACTAAAGGAGAAATCACATCATGACCGGACAATGGTGGAACGAGCGAGCAGGAGCCTTCTGGGGAAAGGCCGGCCGTTACCTGCGGTTAATCGGAAACAGCGGTTTTATGTTTGCGCTGTATATTCTCCTGTTTGCCGGAGCAGTATTTTATCCGGCTTTTCTGGACTGGCTCCCGCAGTCTCCGTGGGTGGTGATTGCTCTCTGGCTGATTTTTTCTGTATTAACGCTTCGCGGTCCGATCAGGCCGTTTGTCCAGTCCGGAGACCTTGTATTTCTGCTTCCGCTTGAAAAACGGATGGCCCCATTCTTCAAAAAATCGATTCGTTACTCAGCGGCTCTGCAGGGAGTGGAAGTGCTGGCCGTGTATATTGTTCTCGGCCCGGTTATTCAGGAACGTACCGCTGCCGGAGGCGCGGGTTATATCGGGATGCTGCTGCTTTTGCTCGTAATAACCTTTCTAACCACATTTATTAAATGGGAAGAATGGAAATGGCATGATCATACTCATCGTTACATATCCACAGCGGTACGCTGGGTCTGGCCGGCTCTTTTAATGCTTGCTGCCTGGTGGGGAAGCATTTTTCTTGCAGGCGCCGGTCTTTTGGGAGTGATCGGGCACTGGCAGCTGGTGAAGAGACGTTCTGCTTCCATGCTGCTGCGCTGGGAGGTGCTTCTTGAAGCCGAGAACCATCAGCTGGCTAAATTTTACCGGTTTGTTCAGTCATTTGCAGAAGTACCCCATATAGAAGTGAAAATTAAACGCCGGCGCTGGCTGGCGTCACTTGTGGATAAATTTACCCACAAGCAGGAAAATACGTATTTGTATTTGTATGGCAAGGCCTTTGTGCGTTCGGGAGAATATGCAGGCATGTTTATCCGTCTGCTTGTAGTCTGCGGTCTGGTCATGTACGCCTTTGCCCCGGAATGGATGCGTCTTGGGATTGGCGGCTTGTTTCTTTATATGACCGCTGTACAGCTGCAGGCACTAAAAAGCCACTATGCGACCATTGACTGGCCGGATCTTTATCCTGTACCTCTCAGGTGGAAGGAACAGGCGTTTATTACGTTTACGAGAGCGCTTTTGATGGTCCAGGGAGCGGGAATCATTCTGCTTCACGCCTGGATTGGGCAGTCGCTTTTAGTGACGGCAGCACTTGCTTTATTTGTGGTCCTCCTTCTTCTGTATTATCCCCGGTGGGTTACCCGGAGAAAGCAAAAAGAGATGGTGTAAACGAAGGCAGGCCCCCTTTCCGGTTAAGAGAAAGGGGGCCTGCTGGTTATGAAGAAGTGGCGGGATAATCCAAAACGGCTCTTCCGATGACCTGGGCTGCGGTGAGCATAGCCCGTTCATCAATATCAAATTTCGAATGATGGTGGGGGTACGTTGTTTCCCAGTCCGGATGGCCGGCTCCTGTGAAGAAATAGGTGCCTTTTACATGCTGGAGGTAGTGCGCATAATCCTCTCCAGCCATCGAGGGGCTCATATACTCTGTCTTCTGCACCGACTCCGTTTTTTCAGCACATTCAGCAATGAACCGGGCTTCATTATGGTGATTGTCTACCGGATGATAGCCGCGCAGGTATTCATAGTCGGCTTCGGCTCCGGCGGCTTCGCAGGTGCCGTGGACAATTTTTCCGATTTCCTCTTCGAACACGTCCCGTACGTTTTCATCAAAGCAGCGGGTAGTGCCGGTAAGCTTCGCGCTGTCGGCAATTACGTTAAAGGCGTTGACAGCTTCAAACGAGCCGACGGACAGCACTCCGGAATGAAGCGGGTCGAGCCGGCGGCTGACAATCTGCTGCAGGCTGGTGACCACCTGGGAGCCAATTACGATGGCATCTTTGGTAAGGTGCGGCTGGGCCCCGTGTCCGCCCTTGCCGCGAATCGTAATATGAAAACGGTCTGAAGCAGCCATCATCGGGCCTTCGCAATACTGGACAGTTCCATAAGGCACCGTCGCCCATAAGTGCGTGCCAAAAATGACGTCTACCCCTTCAAGGCAGCCGTCCTGAATCATCTCAATTGCGCCGCCGGGAGCATATTCTTCCGCGTGCTGGTGGATGAAAACGACAGTGCCGCTTAAGCTGTGCTTTTCTTCCTGCAGAGCTTTTGCGAGGACAAGCAGGTACGCAGTATGGCCGTCATGACCGCAGGCATGCATCACACCGTCCGTCTTTGAAGCGAAAGGAAGGCCGGTGTCCTCCTGGATAGGCAGGGCATCAAAATCCGCCCGGAGAGCGATGACGGGACCGGGCTTTTCACCACGGAGCACGGCGGTAACACCGCGCCCGCCTACATTGGTGCGCACCTCATGCCCGAGCTGCCGGTGATAATCGGCTATGTAGGCTGGCGTCTTTTCTTCCTCAAAGGAAAGCTCAGGGTGCTGGTGCAGATACCTGCGTATCTCCACCATTTCCGGGTAAAGCTCTTCTAATCTGCTGAATAAATTATCCACAAAGGTTCACATCCTTTTGAAACATAATGAGACAGAATGAAAATAGGTATGTCTCCACTTAGGAGTAGCGTATAATAGATACAAAAGCTGTATAGTATTTTCTTATCATACATGATCCTTTCTGGAAAATAAAATCAGGAAATCTGGAACGGGCAGACAGCCTGCTGCGTATATTTATAAAATCAACAGAAGAAGGGCGGAAAGAAAGCATGAGCCAAAGAACCGGTTTTATAGGACTGGGTATTATCATTGCCGGCGTAAGTATTGTTTCTTCACAGCTTGGTTTTGATGCAAGTTTGTTCATATGGCCTATCATAGCGCTATGCCTTGCGTGCTTTTTTGTATACCAGCGGAATTACTGGCTCAGTGCTATGTTTGTCGGTCTCGCTCTGTTGCATGTATCCAACCGGGCGGATGTGCCTTTTATATTTTCAGCGGTAATTACTGTACTCTTCCTTGCGGGTATTGTGCTGTTTTATTTCTGGTGGAGCAGCTCGAAAAGAGAAATAGATATCGATAAAGATCTGAATACAACTGAAGAAAAAAACCGGAACAAAAGAAGCACCTCCTACTCGCATGAGGTACGCCGGGCCGGGCAGGAACGGGAGATTCCGTCACATCACCGCTTTTTGGCAGGACAGTGTGTGTATATAAAGAAACCCTTCAGAATCCATGAAGCTGCCGTCCAGTACGGAGCGGGTGAAGTAATTATAGATTTTTCGAAAGCCAAAACAGAGGAAGAGACAGTGCCTGTAAGAATTAGTGGAATGGTCGGAAGTATCAAACTCTTTGTCCCGGAAAACTGGGACGTTAACGTCGACGCAAAGACGATTGTTGGAGAAACGAAGGTGCTCGGGTATAAGGAAGAGGGTCTGAAGGCGGCGATGAAGGTCGAACACAGGGCGAAAGAGCATACTGAGGTAACGTTAAATATCCAGGCAGAGCTTGTCATTGGCAGCATACAGGTTAAGTATGCAAAGCATCCAGCTGTTTCCGTGTAACTTAACGAAATGTCTGCCGACTAAAGCAGGGTGAAATATTTGTGTGAAAAGCGAGGGTGGCAGAGCTCATGAATAAACGGAAATGGGGAAAACGGTTGCTGATAGCTGCAGCTGCTTTTCTTTTGATTTTTGGCATATATTTATCCTCCGTTGTAATCGGCGCTGCTGCGATCAGTGAAAAGCAGCTGACGATGAATGAAACAACGACAATAGTTGATGACAGTGGAGAACAATTGGCGGAGCTGTATTCAGAGGACAGGGAAGTGATCGAGGAAGAACAAATACCGGATCATGTAAAAGAAGCATTTATTTCCATTGAAGATATTAGGTTTTATGACCACCGCGGTATAGACCCAAGAGCGATTGCGCGTGCGCTTTACCGTGATATTTTAGCTGGTGGAATTGTCGAGGGCGGAAGTACGATTACCCAGCAGCTGGCGAAAAATGCTTTTCTCTCGAGCGACCAGACCTTTTTGCGTAAAACCAAGGAAGTTCTGATTGCTATGGGACTTGAAAAGAAATTCTCCAAGGATGAGGTAATGGGCTACTATTTAAACCAGATATACTTCGGTCACGGAGCTTACGGCATTCAGTCTGCCTCCCAGCAGTATTTCGGAAAAGACGCTTCTGAATTGAACGTCGAAGAAGGCGCTATGCTTGCGGCTATGGTAAAAGGACCCAGCAATTATTCGCCGGTGGATGAGCCTGAGGAGGCTAAGGAGCGAAGAGATACCGTCATCGCTATTATGGAGCGTGAAGGGTACATATCAGAAGAAGAAAAAGCGGCAGCAACTTCTGCGTCTCTTCCTTCCGGGCTTCAGGAGCAGCAGACCCACCCGGAATACTATACGTATGTGGACATGCTCATGAAAGAAGCTCAGGAGAAATACAACATTGAACCGGAAGAAATTTATAAAGGCGGCTACACGATTCAGGTGCCGATGAACGAGGAAATGCAGCAGGCTTCCTACAGCCTGATGCAGGAAGATACGTATTATCCGGACGGCTCGGAGGATGCGGAGAGTGCCTTTTTTATGATGGATCACAGCAGCGGCGGAGTTGTCGCAGTGCAGGGCGGCCGGGATTATGAACGCCAGGGGATGAACCGGGCGGAAGTGCAGCGGCAGCCGGGATCTGCGTTTAAGCCGCTGGCTGTATACGCACCAGCTCTCGAATCTGGAGAATACGAGCCTTATTCAACGCTTCAGGATGAACAATTGGATTACGACGGCTATTCTCCGAAAAATAACAGCGGGGAATACCAGGGCGAAGTGACAATGAGCGAAGCGCTCGAGCAGTCCATCAATACTTCAGCAGTATGGCTCTACGACAAGCTTGACCGCGGCGCTACGGATGATTTTTTGGAAAAGACAGGTATTGAGCCCCAGGGGGACGGCCTCGCCACGGCCCTTGGCGGTCTTGAAAACGGAGTTACTCCGTCGCAGTTAACAGAAGCGTATACGACGTTTTCAAACAATGGCACAAAAACAGAGCCGTATTTTATTACGAACATAAAAGATCGTAACGGAAATATTATCGTGGAAAATGAAACAAAAGAGCAGGAAGTGATGGACCCGCAGAATGCATGGTATATGACCCGTATGCTCGAAAATGTAGTGGAAAATGGCACAGCATCAGCCGGAAGCACCTCCTACGATTTAGCCGGCAAAACAGGAACGACTTCGTTTGAAGCAGTCGAAGACGGGGCGAGAGACGCCTGGTTCGCCGGCTACACGCCGCAGTGGACTGGTACGCTCTGGATGGGCTATGACCAGACAACCGAAGATAATTATTTAACCGGTGGAAGCTCTCATGCGGTGGAGCTGTTTAAATCTATTTTAAACGAGACCCCCGCTGGAAGCAGCGCGGTGGAATTTGAAAAACCTGAAGGTGTACGTGATTTGGAAGAGCCTGTGGAGCTTCCGGAAATTGATTCGCTTGAAGGGGACCTGACATTTACCGGTGGTGGCTTCTTAAACGTGAAGCTTACGTGGGAAGCATCTGAAGACGATCGCGTTAATTACACGATTTACGAAGTGACAGACGGAGAACGCGAAGAAATCGACCAGGTCCGCGGAAAGGGGAGCTACACGATCGAAAATGCAAATCCATTTAATTTAAGAGAGTATATTGTTGTCCCTTCCTACGAACCGACAAACCAGGAAGGTGAAGATTCGAATACAGCAGAGGTACAGGCCCGTTCTATTTTTGGAATTGGAGGGTAACAGCGACTTAAAAGGCAGCCTTGGCGGGCTGCCTTATTTGTACACCGTACTCATGAATTTTTTATGAATGTTGCTAAAATGCACTATACATGACAGGAACGAACAGGTTATGGTAAAAACAGAAAAGGTGATTGTGCGAACTTGAGTGGTGAGCAGGCAGAGAGGAAGTGCCCAAAAATGAAAGAAACCTTATACAATAATACTTTTTTAGAAGCAGCACGGGGAAACTATACCGGCCATGTCCCGGTATGGTACATGCGTCAGGCGGGGAGGTCACAGCCCGAATACCGTAAATTAAAAGAGAAGTATTCGCTGGTGGAAATTACTCATGACCCCGAACTGTGTGCCTATGTAACCCGGCTGCCGGTGGAACAGTATCAAAACGATGCGGCTATTTTATATAAAGACATTATGACACCGCTGCCGTCTATCGGCGTAGACGTAGAGATAAAACCGGGCATCGGTCCGGTGATTGATCGCCCGATTGAAACGCTGGCCGATGTAAAACGGCTTGGAACGCTTGAGCCGGAAAAGGATATCGACTACGTGCTTGAAACAATCAAGCTTCTGCGCCAGCAGCTGAGTGTGCCGTTAATCAGCTTTAGCGGGGCCCCGTTTACCCTGGCGAGCTACATGATTGAAGGCGGGCCGTCGAAAAACTACCACCGGACGAAAAGCTTCATGTACTCGCAGCCGGACGCCTGGTTTGCATTGATGGATACGCTCGGTGACATGGTGATTCGGTACGCTGGTGCTCAGGTAGAGGCCGGAGCCCAGGCTATTCAAATCTTTGACTCCTGGGTCGGTGCCTTAAACGCCGCCGACTACCGGCAGTATGTGAAGCCTGTCATGACCAGAATATTTGCCGCTTTAGAAGGAAAGAATGTACCAGTGTCCATGTTTGGAGTCGGTGCCGGCCATCTGCTTGAAGACTGGAACGACCTGCCGCTCTCTATAATTGGACTGGACTGGCGGACCTCAATTCTTGAAGCAAGAAACCGGGGCATCACCAAAACGCTGCAGGGCAACCTGGATCCGAGCCTGCTGCTTGCTCCGTGGCCGGAAATAGAGAAAAGAGCTGCCGCTATTATTGATGAGGGCATTCAGCATCCCGGATTTATTTTTAATTTGGGACACGGTGTATTCCCGGATGTGAAGCCTGATACATTGAAACGTTTAACAGCTTTCGTTCATGAATATTCGAAAGAACAGTTGGAGGGAAGACAATGAAAAAGAAAACCGGCCTTTTGGTGATGGCTTACGGAACGCCGAGAAGCCTCGACGAAGTCGAAAGCTATTACACTCATATCCGGCGCGGGAACAAACCGTCCGAAGAAGCTTTGGAGGATCTTGTCTCCCGCTATAAAGCAATTGGCGGGGTTTCCCCGCTTGCAAAAATTACGGAGGATCAGGCCTATGGTCTGGGCGGGGTGATGAACGAACGTCACCCGGAACGGGAGTTTCACGTTTATATCGGGTTGAAGCATATTGACCCGTTTATCGAGGATGCTGTTGCTGAAATGAAAAAGGACGGGATCGAAGAGGCGTACAGCATCGTCCTGGCGCCGCACTTTTCGACTTTCAGCGTAAAATCTTATAATGGACGGGCCCAGGAGGAATCCTCCCGGATCAATGGCCCGGCGATTCACAGCGTAGAAAGTTGGTACGACCAGCCGAAATTTCTGCACTACTGGGCTGAACGGGTTCGCGCCATGCTTGACGGGCTTGATGAAGAGAAAACGTGTGTTATTTTTTCTGCTCACAGCCTGCCGGAAAAAATCATCGCCAAAGGAGACCCGTATCCGGAACAACTGAAAGAAACCGCCCAATGGATCGCAGAGCGCGCCAATGTTCAGCACTACGATATCGGCTGGCAGAGTGAAGGGAATACTCCGGATCCATGGCTTGGACCGGATGTGCAGGACTTAACGAAGGATCTGCATCATCAACATGGCTATGAGTCATTTGTCTATTGCCCGGTTGGATTTGTAGCCGATCATCTCGAAGTATTGTTTGATAATGATGTTGAATGTAAAGACGCCTGCGACAGTGTAGGGGCGGCATACTACCGGCCGGAAATGCCGAACAGCCAGCGTGAATTTTTAGAGGCGCTCGGCGACGCGATTGATGCTTTAGTGGAACAGAAGGTTTCCTCGTAATGTAAAAGGGCGTCCTTTCAAAATGATGAAAGGACGCCTCTTTGTATTGTTATGCTTTTCCTTCCTGCTTTAATCTGCCGGCAAGTACGTAAAGGACAGCCAGGGTGACAAAGTGGGAGGAAAAATCATTTTGGTCCTGCTGCGGGTAGACTTCGACAAAATCCATGCCGCAGAGGCCGTGAACACCGAATTCGTGAATGAGAGTCAGCAGCTGTTCGGGATGGAGTCCGTTGGCATCTGCCGGGCCGCCGGGGTTGTAGGCATAGTCTAAAATATCGCTGCAGATACTTAAATATACTTCATCGGTCCCTTCAGAAGCGGTCTCATAGACTTCCCTGGCAAACGTTTTTAAATCCGGAGCATTGCGGATTTTATCGATAGTAATCGTAACAGCCCCCGCTTCTTTGGCGGATCTGCCATTGACTGCTTTATTGCGGGGGCCGTGGATGCCAAGGTGCACAAGGCTCTTATTTCTCACCTGCTCATATTCATACAGGCGTGCAAACGGGGAGCCGCGCCCGAACTCGTCGCCCATCGATTCATCGTTATTATCAAAGTGGGCATCGATATGAATAATGCCGATTTTTTTCCCGGTAGTTTCACCAAGCGCCCGTACGACCGGATATGTGATGCCATGGTCGCCTCCGAGACCGACAGGAAACGTGCCGGATGTCCATAAAGAAGAAGCAAATGACTGGATTGTTTCCATCGTGGCCGCAACGTCGGCCGGCGTGGTGGAAACGTCTCCGGCATCTGCGAGGCTGTAGTGGCTGAGTACATCGATGCCGTCAAGCTCAGGCAGATAGCCGCTGTAGCGCTCAGAGCACTGGCGGATCACCTTCGGTCCAAGCTCGCAGCCTGTATAAGCCCCCCAGGTTACCGCTCCCTCCCACGGCACACCGTAGATAGTGGCCTGGTAGTTTGCTGCCTGCGATAAATCCTTTGCTACTGAAGAAGCGTGAAGGAAGGTCGGTGTATTTCCGTAAATGAGTGGTCGGTCCATATGTCAGCACCCTCTCTGTGTGTGATTTTCAATGTATAGGGAGTGAAGAAGTGTCTATGCCCTGATACGTTTACCACGTGACATGTGATACAATAAAGTGTACCATATGTGAGTAGTTTTGCGTTCGAAGCAGTGGAACAAACTGTACAGCAGCACAAGCGCAGGGAAGTGGAAAGGCGGTAACACCTATGAAGGCTGAAGAGAAATTAGAAGTATTGAAGCATTCCCGTCATGACTGGATGAATGTCCTGCAGCTTCTGAAAACACACGCTGCGCTTGGTAAAGTGGAAGAGCTTCAGAAAGTGATCGAAAAAACCACCTTCAAAGCTTCCCATGAAGCCAAGCTGTCAAATGTACAGGCTCCGGCGTTCGCTGTAGAGCTGATCACGTTCCATTGGCAGGAGCACTGGTTTTCCATTGATTTTGAGGTGGAGGATACGTTCAGTGCCGAGCCGGACGATCAGAAGTGGACTGGTTTTTTTCAAGGACTGGCAGCACGCATTGATGAACAGGCCGAGCGAACGAGAAATAACCACCTCGAAATTTCCATCAACCAGAACGATGGCGGGCTTCCGTGTCTGGAGCTCGATTTTGAAGGTGAATTAAAGAGTCCCGAGAGGCTTGAACAGTGGATACGAAAAGAGTCCGTAATGATAGATATGATTGAATATATAGAAGTAAGCACAGAGCACCTATATTGCGTCATTGTCGATCAAGCAGGCGGTCAGTAAGAATACTAATGAGGTGAAAGAGTTGTTTGTAGATCACGTAAATTTATATGTAAAAGGCGGCGATGGCGGAGATGGCATGGTCGCCTTTCGTCGGGAAAAGTATGTTCCGGACGGCGGACCGGCCGGAGGCGACGGAGGCAGAGGCGCAGATGTAGTTTTTGAAGTGGATGAAGGGCTCAGGACATTGATGGATTTCCGGTATCAGCGCCACTTTAAGGCAAAACGCGGCGACAATGGAAGATCCAAAAACCAGCACGGCAGAGGCGGCGAAGATTTAATTGTCCGTGTACCGCCGGGCACTATTATCCGGGACCGCAGCTCTGAGGTTATGATTGCGGATTTAACAGAGCATAAACAACGGGTGGTAGTGGCAAAAGGCGGAAGGGGCGGCCGTGGAAACACACGATTTGCTTCTCCCTCCAATCCGGCCCCGGAAATCAGCGAAAAAGGCGAGCCGGCGGAGGAAAAAGACATTCAGCTTGAGCTGAAGGTACTGGCAGACGTTGGTCT
Organism: Marinococcus halotolerans DSM 16375; assembly: GCF_000420725.1. GTDB lineage: Bacteria > Bacillota > Bacilli > Bacillales > Marinococcaceae > Marinococcus > Marinococcus halotolerans. Next base: position 43,921 of record NZ_ATVM01000010.1, read on the forward strand.
CGTCGGTTTTCCGAGCGTTGGTAAATCGACGCTATTGTCTATTGTATCAGCAGCCCGTCCGAAAATTGCCGATTATCCATTTACTACACTAAAGCCGAACCTCGGCGTCGTGGATGCAGGTGAAGGGAAAAGCTTTGTCATGGCGGACCTCCCGGGGCTTATTGCCGGAGCCCATGAAGGCGTTGGACTCGGAGCTCAATTTTTACGGCACATTGAACGGACACGGGTGCTTGTGCATATTGTGGATATGGCCGGTGAACTCGAAGGCCGTGATCCGTTTGAGGATTTCCAGCAGATCAATGCGGAGCTGCGGGAGCACAACCTCCGGCTGCTTGAACGCCCAATGGTAGTAATGGCTAACAAGATGGACATGCCGGGCACAGAGGAACAGCTTGAAGAGTTTAAAAAGAAGCTTCCGGAAGGCATTGAAGTATTTCCTGTCTCTACCCTTAGAAAGCAGGGTATTCAGCCGCTTCTGCAGAGAGTGGCAGATCTGGTGGAAACGACCCCTGCCTTTCATTTATATGATGAAGAGGACCAGGAAGAAAAAGTGGTGTACACGCTCGATGAAAAAGAAGCTCCGTTTTATATTGGCCGAGCCGACGACGGTGCTTATGTACTGTACGGACCGGACATCGAAAAACACTATAGAATGGCGGATCTCTCCCACGAAGATTCGATGCAGCGCTTTTCCAGGAAAATGCGCAACATGGGCGTCGATGAAGCACTGCGCGAGCGAGGGGCTAAACACGGAGATACAGTAAGGCTGCTGGACTTTGAGTTTGAATTTGTTGATGGGTAACCAGTCAGTATAAATCAGAGTATAAAAGAGTGTGGTGAAAGCAGTGGCAGACAGAATTGATCATTTCTATCTTGTACGGGAAGATCTGTTAACAGATGCAATGCAGAAAACGTTGGAAGCAAAAGCACTGCTTGAAAGCGGAAAGGTGCAGAAGGTGGCAGAGGCGGTACAGCATGTAGATCTGAGCCGCAGCGCTTTTTATAAATACCGGGATGCTATTTTTCCGTTTCATACGATGATACAGGAGCAGATTATTACATTATCGATCCAGCTCGCCGATCGCTCCGGCTCCCTGTCGGAGCTGCTGCGTATTGTAGCGGAAGCAAATTCAAATGTGCTTACTATTAATCAGACGATCCCGCTGCAGGGGCGGGCAAATATCACGCTGACTGTGGATACGTCGGCGCTCAGTCTGGAAATCCGTGACTTTGTACGCAAAATTCAGGAAATGGAATTTGTGGAAAAGGCTGAAATAGTCGGGTCCGGATCGCTGTAAAGAGTAGAAAGGTAAAGGAGTGTAGAGAGTGAAGCGAGTGGGATATCTTGGCCCGAGGGGGACTTTTACAGAAATGGCGGCCCGGGTGCTTTTTCATGAACAGGCGCTTGAGCCCTTTGATACGATTGCAGAAGGGATGAAGCTTGCGCAGCAGCAGGAGATAGATATTGCTGTCGTACCGCTTGAAAATGCGATCGAAGGCTCGGTGAATGTGACCCTGGACTATTTGATCCATAAGCATGAACTGCCAATTATTGGAGAAGTGACTGTGCCGATTGAGCAGCACCTGCTGGCTCTTCCGGAGGAAAAGAAGCAATGGGAGCAGGCGGAGTTTGTGCATTCACATCCGCACGCCATCGCCCAGTGCCATGAGTTTCTAAGCCGGTGGATGCCGGAGACAAAAGCACAGTTTACAAATTCCACCAGTGCCGCTGCAAAAAAGCTGAGTGAGGGCACTGCCGAAGGTGTGGTTATTGCAACCAGGCTTGCTGCAGAGCAGTATGGCCTCGAGATTGTAAAGGAAAACATTCATGACTATACGAACAACCATACCCGCTTTGTAGTGCTTGCAGGCAGTGAAGACCACGTGGAAAGTCTTTCGAAAGAAAAGAAAGTAACGGAGAGGACGACGATGGTCATTACGCTGCCATCCGACTATCCAGGCGCTCTGCATCAGGTGCTTGCCGCCTTTTCATGGCGTAAATTAAATTTAACAAAAATTGAATCCCGTCCAATGAAGACCGGGATTGGAAATTACTTTTTTGTCATGGACGTGGAACAGCCGGAGGACGATATTTTGATTCCGGGCGTTATTGCTGAGCTTGAAGCCCTCGGCTTCGGGGTCCGGGTCCTCGGGCATTATCCGTGCTTTGAACTCTCTACGGCCGAAGCGAAAGTAGACAGCCGGACGACAGGCTAATTGTCTTCATTAAGCAGGTAGGCACGATTTCGTAAAGCTTCAAGCAGGACGTTGAACTGAGCGTGCGAAGGAATCTCAATAGTGTGAAGGTGCACGCCGGCGGTCAGCTCTGAGAGCATGGAAGCATTTGTGTTTCTCATGTTCTCAATAAAGCGGTCCGCGTCGATCCGGCTTTCAATCATTAAGGATGCGGTAATGTCCCCGTAAACGGGATGCTCGATGGAAACATCGATAACTTTCCCACCGTGATCTACGATCAAGTACAGCTCCTCGAGGGTGCTGTCCGGGTCGGAAGGATGGGAAACGGCTACGCGTTTTCGTACCGTCTGAGTGGAGTCCTTATTTTTTATAATAATGTAGCCCTGGGACGTAGCGAGAATCGGATGGCCCTGGGCTTTCAGTAATGACATATCCTGAACAATGACCTGACGGCTGACGCTTGCCCTTGAAGCAAGAGAGCTTCCAGTCAGCGGCCGGGGGGACATTTCAAGCCATTCAAGCAGCTGATTGCGCCGGTCGGCTCCAAGCATTTTTTTTGAAGAATCTTTAGGCATGGTAATACCTCACTTTGTAGGTTGCTACTCTATATCATAGCGGTAATGTGTTTTTATTGTAAATTAAAAACTGCCGCCTTTTTATTCTATATCGGGCGGTGAAGACAGGAAGGAGAAGCGTAATGGCAGGACATTCGAAATGGAATAATATTAAGCGTCGCAAAGAAGCCCAGGATTCTAAGCGGGCAAAAATATTCACGAAATTGTCGAAGGAAATTTTTGCGGCTGTCCGGGAGGCAGGAGATGACCCCGACCAGAATCTTCGTTTGCGTATGGCGATTACAAAAGCGCGGGCAGCGAATATTCCAAATGAAAATATTACGCGGACTATCAAAAAAGCAAAAGGCCAGGGCGCAGAACTGCAGTATGAAGAAATGACGTACGAAGGGTACGGACCCGGCGGAGCCGCGGTCATGATCAAAGCGTTAACGGATAATAAAAACCGTACTGTGGCGGATATTCGAGCCGCTTTTAACAAAAACGGGGGTAACCTCGGGGAGAATGGCTGCGTCTCTTTTCTATTCAATAAAGAGGGCTTTCTGGCCGTTGACCGTGAAAACCTTGAAGCAGATGAAGACACGTTCATGCTTGAAGCGGTGGAAGCCGGGGCAAATGACGTGGAGTACGATGACCACGGCTTTTATATTTACACTGAGCCCGATGATTTTGAATCTGTAAAAGGGGCTATGGAGCATACGTATCATTTTTCCACGGCCGAGGTTACCATGATTCCCGAGACGAAAGCCCATTTAGAGGACGAGCATGCCAGTAAAATGCTCAAATTGATCGATACGCTTGAAGATAACGACGATGTGCAGAGCGTGTACCATAACTTTGAAGCAGAAGAAGAGCAGATGGAACGCCTGGAAGTTTCCCCTTAAGCCTTTCACCCCGCCGGTGGAAGGTTTTTAATACACAGGCGTTTGGGAGACTGGGCGAATAGTCATTTTTCAACGGGGGCGATCTTTGCTATGATATAGGAAAGCATGTTCGCATTTCAATAAGGCAAGGAGAGGACACAGTGATTGAATTCGTAAAAGGACGCGTGGATCATATAAAAGGAGACACCATCACGATTGAAAACAACGGGATCGGCTATTTAATCTATTGCTCCAACCCTTTTGTGTTTAACGGCCAGCAGCCGGATGAAGAAACAGTAGTATATACATATCAGTATGTAAAAGAGGACGTGAACCGTCTGTACGGCTTTCGTTCAAGAAAAGAGCGCGAGCTGTTTGAACAGCTGCTGCAGGTGTCGGGAATAGGGCCAAAGGGCGCCCAGGCAATTCTTGCCTCCGGAGATCCGGGGCAGGTCGTCGGAGCTATTGAAAACGAAGACGAAACGTTTTTAACCAAGTTCCCGGGAGTCGGAAAGAAAACAGCAAAGCAGATGATTATCGATCTGAAAGGAAAACTGACCGGTGTTTATGATGCGGTAACAGTAGCGGGGGCACCGGTCTCACTGCTTGACGAGCAGCAGCCGGGCGGGGACCTCGAGGAAGCGCTTCAAGCGCTTACGGCTTTAGGCTACGGAGAAAAAGAAATCAAAAAAGTGCGCCCTCATTTAGAGAAAGAACAGCTGAGTGCAGATGAATATGTAAGAAAAGCCCTGCAGTGGATGCTCACATAGCAGAAAACAGAGGAGGAAAAATTCTTGGAAGATAGAATTGTTTCTCAGGAAGCAGAATCAGGAGAAGATTTGGTGGAACAAAGCATTCGTCCGGACCGGCTTCGGGAATATATCGGCCAGCGAAAAGTAAAGGAAAACCTGGAAGTATTTATTGAAGCGGCAAAGCTTCGGGAAGAGCCGCTTGACCATACATTGCTTTACGGGCCGCCAGGCCTTGGAAAAACGACGCTTGCCATGATTATTGCACGTGAGATGGAGGTGAACATCCGGACGACCAGCGGCCCTGCTATTGAAAGGCCCGGAGACCTGGCCGCGGTCATGACAGCTCTGGAACCCGGCGACGTACTTTTTATCGATGAGATACACCGGCTGCCCCGGGCAGTGGAGGAAGTGCTGTACCCGGCGATGGAGGATTTTTGCATCGATATTGTAATTGGCAAGGACAGCTCTGCACGTTCTGTCCGCCTGGATCTTCCGCCATTCACGCTGATTGGTGCCACTACGAGAGCGGGCCTGCTCTCCGCGCCACTCAGAGATCGTTTCGGCGTGCATGCGCGCCTGGAATACTACGTGGAGGAGGACCTGGCTGAAATTGTCCGGCGTTCGGGGGATTTATTTCAGCTCAATATTGATAAAGGAGCAGCCTACGAGCTTGCCAGAAGGTCCCGGGGGACGCCCCGGGTAGTGAACCGGCTGCTGCGGCGGGTGCGTGATTTTGCCCAGGTGCAGGGAGACGGCAGCATCACGATGGAGCTTGCGAATCATGCACTTGAACGGCTGCAGGTGGATAAGCTCGGCCTTGACCACATTGACCATAAATATCTGCTCGGTTTAATTGAAACATTTCGGGGCGGCCCGGCCGGGGTGGAAGCAATAGCGGCAAAGATCGGTGAGGAGGCCCATACGCTTGAAGACGTGTATGAGCCGTATTTAATGCAGATCGGGTTTTTGCAGCGGACGCCACGAGGAAGAAAAGCAGCTCCGCTTGCGTATGAGCATTTTGGTTATCCGTATCAGGAAGAAAATACATGAGCCGTTTTTAAGCCAGCACTTTGTGGTGCTGGATTTCTTTCGTGCATAAAACAGTAAATTCTTATATAATAGCTTTTGGTTTTACGTGATTGAACGAATAGGAAGGGTTAGCGATGAATATAAATGAATTTGATTTTGAACTGCCTGAGGAGCTGATCGCGCAGCAGCCGCTGAAAGAAAGGGATCAGTCCCGGCTGCTTGTGATGAATACGAAGGAAGAAACCATTGCGCATGAGCATTTTCATCAGATTGAACACCATCTTGAGGCTGGTGACTGTTTAGTGCTTAACAACACCAAGGTATGGCCGGCAAGGCTTATCGGTGAAAAAAAAGAAACCGGCGCAGGGATTGAAGTACTGCTGCTGCAGCAGGAGGGTGATACGTGGGAGACGCTTGTGAAGCCGGCAAAACGAGTAAAGCCGGGCACCGTAGTCACCTTCGGGGACGGCCTTCTGACCGCAGAATGCACGAAGGTGCTTGAACACGGGGGCCGGGAGATGGTGTTCACCTACGACGGTATTTTTCTTGAGATTCTACAGGAGCTTGGCGAAATGCCGCTGCCCCCTTACATCAAAGAAAAGCTTGAAGACCAGGACCGTTACCAGACCGTATATGCCGAGCATTACGGCTCCGCTGCAGCTCCTACGGCAGGGCTTCACTTTACGACAGCCCTGCTTGAACGACTGAAAGCAAAAGGGGTCCGTACGGCGCATGTGACCCTGCATGTCGGACTCGGAACGTTTCGCCCGGTATCCGCCGAAACGGTGGAGGAGCATGATATGCACGCGGAATTTTATCATCTTCCGCAGGAAACAGCTGATATTTTAAATGAAACGAAATCGGCAGGTAAACGTATAATTGCAGTGGGGACGACGTCAGCGCGTACGCTCGAAACCGTGGCAGGCAAACAGGAAAATAAATTTATGGAAGCAAGCGGCTGGACGGATATTTTCATTTATCCAGGCTACACGTTCCAGGGAATTGACGCACTTTTAACCAATTTCCATCTGCCAAAGTCTACTCTTGTGATGCTTGTGAGCGCTCTTGCCGGTAAGGAATTTCTTTTCCGGGCATACGAAGAAGCCATACGCGAGAGGTACCGATTTTTTAGTTTTGGAGATGCAATGCTTATACACTCGGGAGGAAATAACGGATGACCGCAGTAACATATGAACATATTAAGACGTGCCGGCAGTCAGGAGCACGGCTCGGCAAAGTGCACACACCGCACGGGTCGTTTGACACTCCTGCCTTTATGCCGGTGGGGACACTTGCCACCGTGAAAACTTTGAGCCCGGAGGAACTGGAGTCGATGGGCGCAGGAATGATTTTAAGCAACACGTATCATTTATGGATACGGCCCGGTGAAGATATTGTGGAAGAAGCCGGCGGCCTGCATAAATTCATGAACTGGAATAAGCCAATTCTTACCGATTCTGGAGGGTTTCAGGTGTTCAGCCTGAGTAAGCTGCGGGATATTAAAGAAGAAGGCGTTCATTTCCGGAACCATATTTCCGGAGCAAAGTTATTTCTCTCCCCGGAAAAAGCGATGCAGATTCAAAACTCTCTTGGTGCCGACGTGATGATGGCATTTGACGAGTGTCCGCCTTATCCAGCCGAGGAAGAATACATGAAAGCATCTGTTGAGCGGACGACCAGATGGGCCGAAAGGTGTCTTGAGGCACATGCGCGTCCAGAGGATCAGGCATTGTTTGGAATCGTCCAGGGCGGGGATTACCGGCATTTGCGTGAAAAATCTGCAAAAGAGTTGATTTCAATGGACTTTCCGGGTTACGCTATAGGCGGATTATCTGTTGGAGAGCCGAAGGAAACGATGAACCGAGTGCTGGAATACACCGCCCCGCTTCTCCCTCAAAACAAACCACGCTACTTGATGGGAGTCGGGTCGGCAGATGCGTTAATTGATGGATCTATCCGCGGGATAGATATGTTTGATTGCGTGCTTCCAACGAGAATCGGTCGAAACGGAACGTGTATGACAAGCAAAGGCAGATTGGTCGTAAGAAACGCTTCAAATGCCAGAGACTTCCGCCCGATCGATGAGGCGTGCGGGTGCTATACCTGCCGCAATTATTCAAGGGCTTACATCCGGCATCTGATCAAAAGTGAAGAAACGTTTGGCGTCCGGCTTACTTCGTACCATAACTTGTATTTTCTACTGTCTTTAATGCAGCAAGTACGCGAGGCTATCCAGCAAGATCGTCTGCTCGATTTTCGGGAAACTTTTTTTGAACAATACGGCTTTAACCGTCCGGATGCTAAAAATTTCTAGATCGGGGAAGCTAAAGGGACAAGGGGTGAAACAGTGAGTACAATTATCGTATTGGTTTTGATGTTTCTCATATTCTATTTCCTTTTGATTCGTCCGCAGCAAAAGCAGCAGAAGCGGATCAAGGAAATGCATGCGAATCTGCAGAAAGGTGACCGTATCGTTACTATCGGCGGTATACACGGCACCATTGATGCTATTGATGAAAACAAACTCATCGTGGACGTAGACGGCAACATGAAATTGACGTTTGACCGGAACGCGGTCCGCGAAACAGTAAATGAATAGCCTGTATAGAATTCCCGTTTACAAATAAACGGGAATTTTTTCATCCTGAGAGAAAAGTATGTTTGCCACATCTTCATGGTTAAGTATAATGAAAAGCAGGAGGTGTTCTGATGGAAAAAGTCTGGGAAGAGTGGAAGGCGGTTGTTTATCCGGCACTTGAGAGCAAAGTGAAGGAGTTTGAAACACTTGGGTACAAAAACATACATATAGACGAAATCTGGGAAATGAGCGTAAGCCAGATGAAAAAACGTCAGGCTGCTCCAGTATTACATACAATTGTACAGACGATTCTGCATATGAAAATGCACGATTACATGCAGCAGAAAACGATCGAATCGTACAAGAAGATCGAACAAAAGAAAAACTATGACGAAGCTCTGGAGGAAATACTGGCCCAGGTGAGTGGCAATGTAGCAGAAAAGGTCGATTGACATTTAATTCTGCGCATACGTATAATTGCTCTTGTTTAAGAAACATTGAACGGAATGGATACAGAAGCGAAGGACCAGACGGCATGCTCCGTTCTGGTTTATTTATGGGAGCAGAAGCATTATATAACGGCGGATCGAAGCACGGAAGGATGAACCTGTAATGGTAAAGAAATCAAGGATTGTTTATTTCTTTTTAATTATTTTTGCGCTGGCGGCATTAATGATCCCAACGTCGGAAAAAATTGTGAACGGTATCGATCTTGGGCTTGATCTTCAGGGCGGATTTGAAGTGCTCTATGAAGTAGAGCCTCAGGAAGAAGGACAGGAAATTACAGATGAAACTTTGCAGAACACGGTAGCTGCACTGACGCAGCGGGTAAACATTTTAGGTGTATCCGAGCCGAATATTACCATTGAAGGGGATAACCGTATACGTGTTCAGCTCGCTGGTGTCGAAGACCAGCAGGCCGCACGGGAGCTGCTTTCCACAGAAGCCGACCTGAGCATTAGGGACGTGGACGATAACGAGCGGCTCTCCGGAAGCGACATTCGGGAAAACAGCGCTTCGGTAAACTTTGACGACGCAAATAACCCTATAGTCACCGTTTCTCTAAAAGACGGTGATCAGTTTGGCGAAGTAACGGAAAACATCATTAACGAATACTCGCCTCCAAACAACCGCCTTGTTATCTGGCTGGATTACGAAGAAGGAGATTCCTACGAAGAGGAAGCCACGAAGGAAGATCCGAAATTTATTTCTGCTCCGGCAGTAAGTGAGCCGCTGTATACACAGGATATTCAGATTGAAGGCGACTTTAGTGTGGAAGAAGCAGAAAACCTTGCGGACATTTTGAATTCCGGTTCGCTTCCTGTAGAACTCGAGGAAGTATACTCGAACTCAGTTGGCGCTTCGCTCGGTGAACAGGCCATGGATAAAGCCATTTTTGCGACGTTTATTGGCGTTGGGCTGATTTTCCTGTTCATGCTCGTATTCTACCGTTTTACAGGCTTTATCGCGGTGTTAACGCTCAGTACATACATTTATTTTGTGCTGGCAGTATTTAACTTTATTCAGGGTGTGCTGACGCTGCCGGGAATAGCGGCGCTTGTCCTTGGGGTCGGTATGGCTGTAGACGCAAATATTATTACGTATGAACGGATTAAAGAAGAAATCAAATACGGCAGATCCATTTTATCGGCGTACCGTTCAGGAGCAAGAAGATCTCTTGGTACAATTATCGATGCGAACGTCACAACCCTGATTGCGGCCGGAGTGCTTTTCTACTTCGGAACAAGTTCGGTGCAGGGCTTTGCTTTGATGCTGATTGTGAGCATACTGGTAAGCTTCATTACGGCAGTGCTTGGTACAAGGCTGCTTCTCGGTCTCTGGGTGAACAGCCGGATTTTCAATAAAAAACCGAAAGTGTTTGGCGTAAAGGAGCGTGACATCCATGAACCTTAATAACAGCAGGAAGATCTTAAAACGGGTGATTCCTTTCGTCAAATTCAGAAATATCTTTTTCCTGATTACGCTCGTATACATTCTTGCCGGAGGCATCCTTTTGTCAACGATCGGCTTAAACCTGGGCATCGACTTTCAGAGTGGTTCAAGGGTAGAGGTGTCAGCGGAGGAGCCATTAACCGAGGAACAGGTGCGCTCGGATTTCGAAGCGGTGGAAGCGGATCTGGAGCCGGACGATATTACACTCGGCGGAGATAATAATACAATCGCTTCCGCACGCTTTATCGGAGAGCTTTCCCAGGAGGAAATAGCTGCGGTGCAAACGTATTTTGAAGAAGAATACGGCAGCGTTCCAAACACGGGCACCGTGTCCCCGCAGGTTGGACAGGAGCTCGCGCAGAATGCATTTATATCTGTGCTGATTGCATCACTCGGATTGATAATTTATATTACGATCCGCTTTCAGTTTTTATACGGAGTTGCTTCGATTATTGCCCTTCTTCACGATGCCTTCTTTATTATTGGGTTTTTCAGCTTGATGCAGGTGGAAGTGAACGTGCCGTTTATTGCAGCGGTGCTGACGATTGTAGGCTATTCCATTAACGATACGATTGTAACGTTTGACCGTATCAGGGAAAACATGCCGCCGGCAGAGGAAATTGGATCGTTTGAAGACCTTGCAGAAGTAGTGGACGTCAGTCTGAATCAGACGCTCACGCGTTCCATTAATACTGTTTTGACAGTAGTATTCGCGGCTGCGGCGCTGTTTATTTTCGGCGGAGAAGGTATACGGTCATTTTCTCTTGCCCTGCTTGTCGGCCTGGTTGCCGGAACGTATTCCTCCATATTCCTGGCTGCCCAGCTGTGGGTGATCTGGAACTGGAAAAAAATTAAACGGGACCGTGAAAAGGCGCCAGCAGAAGAAGAACCAGAGTCGTAAGCAGAAAAGCTTCCCTTTAGTAAGGGAGGCTTTTTATGGTTATTTTTGCAATTATACGGGTATAATAAAGGAGAGCACATATTGTGAAAGGAGTGAAAAAATGAAAGCACAAACAGGTTTAATCATGGGACTTATTTTAGCACTTATTATTGCTGTTTTTGCCGTGATTAATGTAAATAGTGTAGAAGTGAATTTATTGTTCGGCACAGGGGAATGGCCGCTGATTATTGTCATTCTGGTGTCTGTACTGCTTGGAGCGATGGTGGCAGGATTTCTCAGCATGTTCCGTATCTATAAGCTGAAAGCAGAAGTGCGCCGTCTCCGGAAAGCCTCGGATGATCACAGTGCTTCTGTCGGCTCAAGAACAGCCGGTACCTCGCACGAAGATAACGATAAAGGAAAATCCAGCCGTTCTTCATAAGTACAGTAATTCGCGCTTCTTTTCCCCTGTGAGGGAGAAGGAGCTTTTTTATGGGATGATGTGCAGATAAAATAGCTTTTATCCCGTAAGTATTTTAGATACAATAGTGAATGCAGACAAGGACCGTTTGAAACGATAAAGCAAGAAAAGAGGAAGAGATATATGCTGCAGTCACGAACAAGATGGCATCAGCCCGAAGTGGACGAAGGTCTTGCAGAACAGCTTAAAAAGGAACTGAATGTAAGTGTTATATCTGCGCGGCTGCTTGCTGCAAGAGGATTTGAATCAGCAGAAAAAGTCCGGCAGATGATTCATAATGACTGGTCTATTGTACATAACCCGTATTTGCTTGATGGAATGGAGGACGCTGTCCGCCGAATTCAGCAGGCGGTTGAAAATAAAGAACGGATTCTCGTGTTCGGAGATTACGATGCGGACGGAGTGTCGAGCACGACTATTATGATCCGGCTCTTAACCGAGCTTGGAGCTTCATTTGGCTGGTATATTCCTAACCGGTTTACGGAAGGATACGGACCGAATGTGCCTGCTTTTCAGTCGGCCCACGACGAAGGAGCTTCACTCATTATAACCGTTGATACGGGCATCGCGGCGGTTAATGAAATCCAGACCGCCAATGATTTGGGTATGGATGTTATTATTACCGACCACCATGAGCCGCCCCCGGAGCTGCCGCCTGCATATGCGATCATTAATCCGAAGAAACCGGGCTGTGCGTATCCATTTAAAGAGCTCGCGGGAGTCGGAGTCGCCTATAAATTAGCACATGCTCTTCTTACCGAGGAGCCTGTTCACTGGCTTGATATTGTCACGCTCGGCACGATCAGCGACCTTGTGCCGCTCGTGGAGGAAAACCGGCTGTTCGTTCAGCGGGGGCTCGACCTTCTGACGAACAGTAAACTTCCCGGAATTCAGGCGTTAAAACGAATATGCAGCATTGAGGGGGAACAGCTGGAAGAAGACCATGTCGGCTTTGCAATGGGACCGCGCCTGAACGCAGCTGGTCGTATGGAGGAAGCGGATCCTGCTGTCCACCTTCTCACTGCAGCTACGCTCGACGAAGCAGAATCGTGGGCGGAAATGATCGATGACCTGAATAACGAGCGCAAATCGCTCGTGGAGAGCATGACCAAGGAAGCTGTGGAAGAAGTAGAAACAAACTTTCCTGTAGAGGAAAATCCATTCATTATTGTGGCAGGGGAAGGATGGAACGCCGGTGTAATTGGTATCGTGGCGAGTCGTCTGGTGGAACGGTATTACCGTCCGGTGATCGTTATGAGCATTGATGCGGCAACCGGGGAAGCCAAAGGCTCGGCAAGAAGCATCGAAGGCTTCGATATGTTCCAGGAGCTTTCGAAAAACCGTGACGTGCTCCAGAAATTCGGGGGTCACCCAATGGCAGCTGGAATGTCATTAGACCCAGCAGATATCGACACTTTAAGAACCCGCATGGTCGGCCAGGCGAAAGAAACGCTGAGCAGTGAGCTGCTCGTCCCGGCGACTCATATTGACGTTCATGTTTCGGTAAGTGATATTACGATTGATGCGGTCGAAGACCTGCGAAATCTTGCACCGTTTGGCGTCGGTAATCCGAAGCCGGTTTTCCGGATTGAAAAAACGGTGCTCGAATCAGTGAAAACGATAGGGGCATCGAAAAATCACTTGAAGATGGCACTTGCTGCCGGCGGAAAAAAGCTTGATTGTGTCGGATTTCACCTCGGATATTTATCGGAAAGCCTCACAGAAAATGAAGAGGTCTCCGTCGTTGGGGAACTGAGCATCAATGAATGGAATGGCTTCCGCAAGCCGCAGTTATTTTTAAGAGACGCGAAGGTGGAGCAGATTCAAGTATTTGACCGTAGAAAAGAAAAACGGGTAACGTTTGCGGACAATACAGATACAGCGGTTTTGGCTTTTACAGAAGAGCAGCAAAAAGAACTGGCGGAATCTGCGGGGCATGCAGTCATTCTTAACGGCACCGATATGAAAGGGCGGTTGCACCACGTGTCCAATGTAGTGATAGCGGATATGCCGGCTTCACTTGATGCGCTCAAGCAGGCGCTTGCGATGTTCCCGCAGGCGGCGAATATTTATGTATACTTTCATGGAAGAGAAAAAGCGTATTTTCATTCGATGCCTTCAAGAGAGCAGTTCAAATGGTATTATGCTTTCCTGAAAAAGCGTAATTCGTTTGATCTGAACAGCCAGGGCAGAAAACTGGCCGAGCATAAACAATGGAAAACGGAAGATTTGTTTTTTATGAGCCAAGTGTTTTTTGAATTAGGTTTTGTTAAAATGAAGGATGCAGTGGTCTCAGCAGAAGAAAAGCCTGCAAAAAAGGATTTAACTGACTCCACTTCCTACCAGGAAAAAATGGAGGCGAGAAATGTCGAGCAGGAATTGATGTTTACTCCGTTTCCGCAATTAAAAAAACGGCTCCTTTCCTGGCTGCCGGAAAAGGAAGAAACTATATTAGATGTGAGGAAGAAGGTAAACCATGGACTTTAAAGATTACATAACAGTGATCGAGGATTTTCCTGAAAAGGGCATCCGGTTTAAAGATATTACAACGCTTATGCAGAACGGCCCTGTGTACCGCCAGGCCATTGATAACATGATCGAATTTGCCGGGAAGCATGATGTTGATGTGATTGTCGGACCGGAAGCAAGAGGATTTGTGGTCGGGTGCCCGGTCGCTTATGCAATGGAAAAAGCGTTTGTACCGATACGCAAAGAAGGTAAGCTGCCCCGGGAAACCATTACGGAGGATTACGGCCTGGAATACGGGGAAGCGAGCCTGTCGATTCATACAGACGCCATTAAACCCGGCCAGCGGGTGCTTATCACTGACGACCTGCTTGCTACCGGCGGCACTGTAAGAGCTACTGTACAGTTGGTGGAAAAGCTGGGAGGAGTTGTGGCAGGCCTCGCATTCTTTATCGAGCTTTCCTATCTGGATGCAAGAAACACCAAAGATTTAAATGGCTATAATGTCTATTCGTTAGTCACGTTTGATTAATACGCATATTTGTCTTAAGCCCCCTGCCAACCAGTGGTTCGGGGGTTATTATTATACCTGGAAGCGTCAGTGGGGGAAAAAAGGCTTAAGGCTTGAAATTAGAGTCAATTAGCGTTATATTTCTTCATATTCAGATATTTATGTCCGGTAGGTGTACCGTGTATCTATTATAAGGTGGAAAGGCGAATAAGGGTGATTCCATGACGATTGATGAAGTAATGGAAAAAGCAGGCGTTTATTTATCCGAAACGAATGTCGCTTTTTTGGATAAAGCGTATCACTATGCAGAAAAAGCCCATCAGGAGCAATACCGGAAGTCAGGCGAGCCTTATATCCTGCACCCTATTCAGGTAGCCGGTATTCTAATAGAACTGCAGTTGGATCCTGATACGATCGCGGCTGCTTTTATGCATGATGTGGTAGAAGACACAGAAGTGACCGTCGAAGATCTCGAACGGGAATTTAACAGCGAAGTGGCTATGCTTGTAGACGGCGTCACGAAGCTGAAAAAGATTAAATACAAATCGAAGGAACAGCAGCAGGCGGAAAACCACCGTAAGATGGTGGTCGCAATGGCGAAGGACATCCGGGTAATCCTGATCAAGCTTGCAGACCGCCTGCATAACATGCGGACCCTGAAGCATCTTCCACCGGAAAAGCAGCGCCGCATTTCTAATGAAACACTGGAAATTTTTGCCCCGCTTGCTCATCGATTAGGTATTTCCACAATCAAATGGGAGCTTGAGGACACGGCGCTTCGTTACCTCGAGCCACAGCAGTATTACCGCATCGTGAATTTGATGAAACAAAAGCGTGCCGAACGGGAAGAATACATTGACCAGGTAATTGATAATATTCAGGAAAACGTGAATGATTTGAAAATCAATGCCGAAATGTACGGCCGGCCGAAGCATATCTACAGCATTTACCGAAAAATGGTGAAGGATAAAAAGCAGTTTAATGAAATTTACGACCTGCTGGCTGTACGTATTATTGTTGACAGCATTAAGGACTGCTATGCTGTGCTTGGAATCATTCACACCTGTTGGAAGCCGATGCCGGGCCGGTTCAAGGACTATATCGCCATGCCGAAGGCGAATATGTATCAGTCTCTTCATACGACCGTCATCGGGCCAAACGGTGAGCCTCTCGAGGTACAGATCCGCTCGAGGGAGATGCACCGTATCGCTGAATTTGGTGTGGCAGCCCACTGGGCGTATAAGGAAGGCAAGGACGCGCAGAACAAACAGTCCCTTGAAGACAAGCTCACCTGGTTCCGGGAGATTCTGGAATGGCAGGATGATACGCCGGACGCCCAGGAGTTTATGGAATCGCTCAAAATCGACTTGTTTTCCGACATGGTATTTGTGTTTACGCCAAAGGGCGACGTTATCGAGCTTCCGCGGGGCTCAGTGCCGATTGATTTTGCCTACCGGATTCATACGGAGATCGGCAACCGGTCGATCGGGGCAAAGGTAAATGGAAAAATGGTGCCGCTTGATCATGAGCTGACCACCGGTGACATTGTAGAAATGCTTACGTCCAAGCATTCCTACGGCCCGAGCCAGGATTGGCTGAAGCTGACGAAAAGCTCGCATGCCAAAAACAAGATTAAGCAGTTTTTCAAAAAAGAACGGCGTGAAGAAAATATCCAAAAAGGCCGTGAAATGGTGGAGCGCGAGCTGCGGGCGCAAAACTACGAGCCAAAAGAGATATTAAACGAAGAAAACCGGCAGGAAGCAGCCGACAAATTCAGCTTTTCCAATGATGAAGATATGTTTGCGGCAGTAGGGTATAACGGCGTCAGTCCGAAGCAGATTGTCACCAGGCTGACCGACCGGGCCCGCCAGGAGCAGGAACAGGCCGCTGAACAAAAGTCTGTGGCTGAAGCTGTTAAAGACGTACAGCCGGCAACGCCGACGAGAAAAACCGGGGCCGGAGTAAGAGTCAAAGGCGTCGATAATCTGCTCGTGCGCCTGTCACGATGCTGTAACCCGGTTCCCGGTGATGAAATTGTAGGCTTTATTACAAAAGGCCGGGGGGTCTCTGTACATCGGAGCGACTGTCCAAATATTAAAAATGAAGATTCGGAACCGCGTCTGTTGTCTGTCGAATGGGAAGGCGCGGCTGAGAAATCGAAAAACTATAATGTGGATATTGAAGTGACCGGCTATGACCGGCGCGGGCTTTTAAACGCTGTGCTGCAGGCGGTGACTGAAACGAAAACCAACATGAGCGCCGTCAGCGGCAAAGCAGATAAGAACAAAATGGCTATTATTCATGTCACAGTAAATATCAGCAATACCGATCATCTGCGCCGGGTCGTGGATAAAATTAAGGGTCTCCCGGACATTTATTCCGTACGCCGGGTGATGCATTAACGATTGCTGGAGAGAAAGGGTCGTTCAGCGTGAAAGTGGTACTGCAGAGAAGTAAAGAGGCGGCATGCCGGGTCGGGGATGAAGTAACAGGAGAAATATCTTCAGGTCTGGTGCTTTTTGTAGGCATTCACTTAGAAGACACGGAAAAGGACCTGGCGTGGATGGCAGAGAAGGTGAGCAATCTCCGCGTATTTGAGGACGAAGCGGGGAAGATGAACCTGTCGGTGCTTGAGGCGAACGGGCACGTGTTATCCATCCCCCAGTTTACGCTCTACGGCAATACGCAGAAAGGCCGCCGCCCGAACTTTATGGAGGCAGCCCCGCCGGAGCAGGCCAGGGCGTACTACCTTCAGTTTAACGAACTTCTCGCAGAACAGGATGTTCACGTAGAAACAGGCGTGTTTGGTGCGGATATGGATATATCTCTTACGAATGACGGCCCGGTGACGCTCATACTGGATTCTCCGAAAAGCCAGGGAAATGGTTGACAATCCCCGGGAAGATTCGTAAGATTGTTTTACAGAAGAACAGCAAAAGCCGATGATAAAGAAAGTAGACAGCGCGGCAGACTGCCAGAGAAGAAGGGCCTGAGGCTGGAAGCCCTTCTCTTTCTCCCCTGTTGAAAGACACTTTGTAGGTTTTATTTCGAATGCTGCCGAGCAGCCGGTAGGAATAAACGGGCGCCTTCGTTACAGGCATAAAGTGGAAACGAGTGTCGTTTCAATTAGGGTGGCAACGCGGATCAACCGTCCCTCATGATTCATGAGGGACGGTTTTTTTATGTGGAAAGACTGAACAGACAAAGGGAGGAAAGAGCATGGCTTATCGAATTCCAAGAGGGACCCAGGATATACTGCCGGGTGAGTCGGAAAAGTGGCAGTTTATTGAGCAAAAAATAGACGATATCTGCAGCCGGTTCAACTACAGTGAAATAAGAACCCCTATTTTTGAACAAACCGAGCTGTTTGCACGGGGAGTAGGGGATTCCACAGATATTGTACAAAAAGAAATGTATACGTTTGAAGACAAAGGCGGAAGACAGCTCACGCTTCGTCCGGAAAATACGGCTTCCATCGTGCGTTCCTACGTGGAAAACAAAATGTACGGATGGGCCGGCCAGCCGGTGAAGCTGTATTACACCGGACCGATGTTTCGCTATGAACGCCCGCAATCCGGGCGCATGAGGCAGTTTGTCCAATTCGGCGTGGAAGCGATTGGGAGCGCGGATCCTGCGATTGACGCAGAAGTTATCGGACTTGCCATGCAGTTTTATGAAGAAATGAATCTCAAGGGCCTTAAGCTGGTGGTCAACAGTCTCGGGGACAAGGAGAGCCGGATAGCTCACCGCGCGGCGCTTGTTTCTCATTTTGAGCCCCGTATCGGAGAATTCTGCAGTGACTGTCAGGAGCGCCTGCACACCAATCCGCTTCGGATTCTCGACTGCAAAAAGGATAAAGACCACCCGCTGATGGCGGATGCGCCTTCTATTCTGGATCATTTAAATGAAGAGTCAAGCAGCTATTTCAATCAGGTTAAAACAATGCTTGATGAAATGGGCATCCCTTACGAGGTGGATGCGAATCTGGTACGCGGACTGGATTACTACACTCACACTGCCTTCGAAATTATGATTGAAGGAGAAGGATTTGGTGCGATTACAACGCTTATGGGCGGCGGCCGCTATAATGGGCTGATTGAGGATATTGGCGGTCCGGACACCCCGGGCATCGGCTTTGCGCTTAGTATTGAGCGGCTTTTGATGGCCCTCGATACCCAGAATGTAGAGCTTCCGGCTGAAAAAGACCTGGACTGCTACATTGTGGCCATAGGAGAGGAAGCCAAAAAACGCTCCGTTTCCCTGGTGCATGAGCTCCGGAGAGCAGGAGTCAAAGCCGATAAGGATTACATGGATCGTAAAACAAAAGCCCAGTTTAAAGCAGCAGACCGTACAAACAGTACCTTCACCGTCGTTATCGGTGACGATGAGCTGGAAGCAGAAGCAGTTAACATTAAAAATATGGAGACAGGCGAGCAGGAAGAAGTGCCGCTGTCGGCATTTATTACTACTATGCAGGAACGTACAAGGAGGAAGGCACAATGATAGGACGGACGCATCATTGCGGAGACATTCAGGAGGCGCTGATAGGTGAAAAAGTACGATTGAAAGGATGGGCCCAGACCCGCCGGGATTTGGGCCAGGTGGTCTTTATTGATCTCAGGGACCGCTCGGGAATCGTACAGATAGTAGCGACTCCGGAACAGTCTGAGGAAGCACTGAACGCAGCGGAAAGGGTCCGGAGTGAATACGTGCTTGACGTAGAAGGAATTGTCGTGCAGCGCGATGAAGAAACGTACAATGAAAAAATTCCGACCGGAAAGGTGGAAGTCCGTGTCGATAAGCTATCGATTATGAATGCCTCGAAGCCGCTGCCGTTTCAAATTGAAGCAGATACTAATGTTTCTGAAGACGTGCGGCTCCGCTACCGCTACCTTGACCTTCGGCGCCCGGATATGCAGGAGACGTTCAAGCTCCGTCACCAGACGACGAAGTTTATCCGCCGTTTTCTCGATGACCGTGACTTTTTCGATATGGAAACGCCAATGCTCACTAAAAGCACGCCTGAAGGGGCAAGAGACTATCTGGTGCCAAGCCGGGTCCATCCCGGGGAGTTTTATGCTCTGCCCCAGTCCCCGCAGCTGTTTAAACAGCTTTTAATGGTCTCAGGTTTTGAACGTTATTACCAGATCGTGCGCTGCTTCCGGGATGAGGACCTACGTGCCGACCGGCAGCCGGAATTCACCCAGGTGGACATCGAAACGGCCTTTCTGGACACAGAGGACCTTTTCTCCATGATGGAAACAATGATGGCCGGGCTGTTGAAGGAGACGCGCGGGGTCGACATTGAAACACCGTTCCCCCGTATGACGTATTATGAAGCGATGAACCGCTACGGCTCCGACAAACCGGAAACCAGGTTTGGCATGGAGCTTGTGGAACTGACCGAGGTGTTGAAAAACAGCGATTTTAAAGTATTCAAAAATGCTGCGGCTTCGGGAGGCATTATTAAAGGACTGAATGTCAAAGGCGTGGCTAACCAAATGTCGCGCAAAGAAATTGACGATTTGGCAGAATTCGTGGCTGCTTACGGAGCCAAAGGGCTCGCCTGGCTGAAGGTAGAAGAAAATGAACTGAAAGGCCCGGTTGCAAAGTTTCTGAGCGATGAAGAAACAGTGTCGCTCCGGGAAGCGATGGGGGCAGAAGCAGAGGATCTGTTGTTCTTTGGAGCAGACAGCCACCAGGTAGTCTGGGATTCTCTTGGCGCCCTGCGCCTGAAATTCGGAAAAGAGCTCGATATGATTGACCGCAGCACGTTTAATTTCCTTTGGGTCACAGAATTTCCTTTGATGGAGTATAACAAGGACGAAGACCGTTATGTAGCAATGCACCATCCATTTACACGACCTGTGGAGGGCGATGCCCACCTGCTCGAAACAAAGCCGGAAGACATCAGAGCGGAGGCTTACGACCTCGTTTTGAATGGCTATGAAATTGGCGGGGGATCGCAGCGTATTTATGAAAAAGATCTGCAGGAAAGAATGTTTACGGCTCTTGGATTTAATAAGGAAGAGGCGAAAGAACAGTTTGATTTTCTTATGGAAGCCTTTGATTACGGCGCACCGCCGCACGGCGGCATAGCGTTTGGTCTTGACCGGATCGTCATGATTCTCGCGGGCAGAAATAACCTTAGAGATACGATCGCCTTCCCGAAAACGGCCAGCGCCACCGATCCATTAACTCAGGCACCTGGGAAAGTAAGCAGCAGACAGCTGGATGAACTGCATCTTAAGCTCGATGTGTTTGAAAAAGAGGATGAAGACGAATAAAAAGCTATAAATGGTCAAGCTGATGGAACTGATCAACAAAAGCCTCGGGATCTGAATTGATCTGGAAGGTACGGATGCCCTGGATCGTATGAATATAAAGAAAGCCTATTTTTCCAGTTTCATAACGGTAGGAAACATCGAGTACTTCCTTGAGAGGATAAGAGATCTCCTGATCGTGCCCGTAGGCAATGTGATCTTCTTTTAAACAAAGAGGGACTTCCACAGGAACCCGTTTTTTCTGGAAATCCTCAATTACTTGTTCTGTATACGTTGCATTAAGCCTGGCTAGTGTCTCTGTCATTATCTGCTCCTTTTAAGGCTCTATGCACCTTAGAATGATATGGTAACGTTCTTGACCGAATTATACGAAAGTGCTAATATATAATCAAACAATGTGAAGAGTCCTGAGGTGTTCGTGAAGCACTGATCGTTTTGAGCCAACACTTTCACATTGGGAGCCTGTCGTCTTGTTCTGGAGTACAAGCCTCAATGTTTGGGGAAGTATGAACGAACAAGCAAGGCACCCACCTGCCATGAGCAGGTTCAAAAACAAGTTCGTTTGACGGCACATTGGGACTCTTCCTGTTTTATTTAAATTGTTATGAATCCTCCGGCGCGTGAACAGTGCACCGGAGGTTTTTTACATAAACCCCGCGAAACTGGTGAATCCTCATGGCAGTAAGAGAAACGCAGGTGAACATACATTGAGAAAACTCCGCTCTAAGCTTCTGGTAATCACCTTAATTATAACAGCGCTTCCGCTGTTGATTTTTGGCGTGGTTTTGTTCGAATCACAGCGTTCAGAAATGGAATCCCAGCTTGAGGGCTCTTTATTTTCGCTGTCCAATAATCTGTCATTAACGATGGAGAGCGTTTTATCGGAACGCATGAATGACCTGGACATGATGACAATGAATCCTGTTTTACAGGATGAGAATTCGGAGCCTTCCGACATACGAAACGAACTCGAACAAATGGTGGAAGCGGAAAATTTATATATGGGAATTGTTTACATAGATACAAATGGGGATATTGTTACGTCCACCCGTGATGAAGTGATAGGCAAAAATGTTTCTGACCGCATATGGTACCAGAAAGCCCGGGAGGGGAATTCAACGCTTGAAGAAGCGTTTATAGACCCCATTTTAAAGCAGCCGATTATTCCTCTGGCAGCCCCGGTGGAAAATGATGCAGGGAACGTGACAGCTGTAATTTCTCCCTCGATTAATGAAAATGAGCTGTGGGAAGTGCTCTGGCAGCGCCTGAATAAAATGGGGGAGCATGAACGCTTTTCCGGTCAGGCCTTTGTTGTTAATAATGAAGGGGAGTATATTGCCTATCCGAACGCAGGCTACGTGCTTGAGGAAAGCTTTCTTGAAGAGCAGGGAATGGATGAGAATTCTATTGAAGAGCTGATCGACGGGCAGGAGGAGCAGCTGATTGAGCACGGAAATGATGTTTCCGTCGTTACCCCGGTGGAGAACGTAGGGAGTCTGGCAAATGAATGGTACGTAGGCTATACAGTGCCAAAAAGCGGGTTTTATGCGAATCTCCGGCAGCTTGTGTACAGCTACTTGTTTGTTTTCAGCATTGTTTTGATTATTACGGTGTTTGCCGTTTTTAAGCTGTCCAAATACATTGTCCATCCTGTCGAGCGTCTCGCAGAAGCGACAAGCCGTTTTGCGATAGGTAAAAAAGTATTTCCGCTGCAAACGAATGCCTACGAAGAAGTGGACGTGCTGACTAATACATTTAATCATATGTCAGAGCAGCTTGAAGAAAGAGAGCGGGGGCACCGTCAGTCGACGATGATTCTGGAGACGACAGATAACGGGGTAATAGCTGTCTCGAGAGATTTCACGAATATTACTACGTTTAATGCAATGTGCGAAAGGCTGTTTGGGCTTGACCGTAAAGAGGCGCTTGGTCAATCCGTGCAGCAGGTAATGGAAAAATCCGAAGACTTCCGGAGGTTTGCCCGGGAAATAGAAGAACACCGCCTGAATGACATGCAGCTCGAGATGAAAGAAATTGAAGTGCCAATCAATGGCAAAAGCCGGACCTTTCTGGTGAATATGACAACTCTTCCGCCTATAGACGCTCAGGAGTCCTCGGAGGGCATCGTGCTTATCTTCAATGATATTACAGAAAAAAAAGATATGGAAACTGAGCTTGTCCGCAGTGAAAAGCTGAAAATGGTCGGACAGCTCTCTGCAGGATTTGCACATGAAATCAGAAATCCGCTCACAACTATTAAAGGGTTCGTGCAGCTGTTCCGCCAGTCGGCGAAGAAAGAAAAGGATATTCAGCATTACGATTTAGTGCTGAACGAAATTGACCGGATGAACAGCATTGTGGAAGACTTGCTCGGCCTCGCCAGACCTACGGGTGCCGGGGATGAACACGCTATTCAGGTGAACAGTCTGCTTGAAGAGCTGCTCGAGTTGTACAGCCAGCAGGCTGTAAAAAACAAAACGTTCATTTATACAAATTTTGATGATCTTCCGGAAATAATCGGGGATCGAAAGAAGTTATCCCAGGTGTTTGTGAACCTGATTAAAAATGGGCTGGAAGCGATGCCGGAGGGAGGCGTGCTGCGGGTGGAAACCTCCATGCATTGGACCGGGGAGCTGTATTTTGAAGTGAAAATAAAGGACACGGGAAGCGGTATGAATGAAGAACAGCTGCAGAAAATCGGCAATCCTTTTTATACAACCAAATCAAACGGAACCGGTCTCGGGCTGATGACCGTGTTTCAAATTGTGGAAGATTTTAAAGGAACGCTGGAGGTTGATTCCGCTCCCGGTAGCGGGACCGAATTTAATGTGCGGCTGCCAGCGCAGCTGGCCGGAGAAACGATGAGCAGCGATAGTCAAAATGCAAATTAAAGACGCCTCCACCTAAGGCGTCTTTTTTGTGCGTAATCCCGTTGCGCAAGGCAAAGGCAGAATTAAGCAGCTTATGTTTTTTTCTTTGCTGGTTTAATCTGGCGGTACACGTCCGCCAGGGATTTTTCAAATTTACTGTTATTTTTCGGCTCGTAATATTGCTCGTTTTTAATCTTGTCCGGCAGATACTGCTGCGGCACCCATCCCCGTTCGTCGTTGTGCGGATACTCATATTCGCTGCCGCGGCCGAGGGCCTCTGCCCCTTTGTAATGCGAATCCCGGAGGTGGGAGGGGATAGACGGCGTGCCTGCCTTCAGCATTGCCTCCCGGGCGGCATCAAGCGCTTTGTAGGCGCTGTTTGATTTTGGGGAGAGGCAGAGCTCTATAACGGCATCTGCGAGCGGGATTCTTCCTTCAGGGAAGCCCAGCCGTTCGGCGGCTTCAACAGCAGCCAGGGCTCTTGGTCCTGCCTGGGGGCTTGCCAGCCCGATATCCTCATAGGCGGTGACGATAAGCCGGCGGCCGATGCTGATTAAGTCCCCTGCTTCAATTAAACGGGCCAGGTAATGAAGCGCAGCGTCCGGGTCACTGCCCCGGATGGATTTTTGGAAGGCGGAAAGCACGTCGTAATGGTGATCGCCGTCTTTATCATGAGTGAAGCGCTTTTGTTGAATGCACTCCTCAGCGACCCTCTGAGTAATGCGGATGATCCCGTCTTTATTCGGCTTTGTGCTGAGCACGGCAAGCTCAAGCGCATTAAGCGCAGCACGCACGTCGCCGCCCCCCGCTTCGGCCAGATGCGTCTGTGCCTCTTCAGTTATTTCTGTCCGGTATGCGCCCATCCCATTCTGTGAATCACGGAGGCTGCGCTCAATCAGCTGCTTCATCTCCGGTATGGAAAGCGGCAGCACCTCAAATATGTGTGTGCGGCTGCGTATCGCCGGATTAATAGCATGGTAGGGATTGGCGGTCGTGGCTCCAATCATAATGATTAACCCGCTCTCAAGGTAGGGAAGCAGAAAATCCTGTTTCGTTTTATCAAGCCGGTGCACTTCATCCATAATGACAATCAGCTGGTCTGACATTTTGGCTTCCTGCACGGCGAGCTCCATGTCTTTTTTATTGTTCATAACGGCATTCATTTTTTTGAAGGAAATATCTGTACTTCCTGCGATGGCAGAAGCAATCGATGTTTTTCCTGTACCCGGGGGACCGTACAAAATCATGGAGGACAGCTTTTTTGTCTCCACCATACGGGCGATCATTTTACCTTCCCCGAGAATATGCTCCTGGCCGGCAACTTCTTCGATAGAGCCAGGACGCATCCGGTAGGCAAGAGGCTGTTTGGATGACATGGAGTTTCTCCTTTCGTAAACATTTCACAGGGAAATTGTATCATGTTTTCTCATTTATGAGGATGAACAGCGAACTGCAGGTATGATATACTGACATTAATTCCAACTGTTTTTATCAGCATTAGAAATGAGCAATCAGGTGACAAAGCAACTAACCAATCAGCAGGATCATTGAAGACGTAACAGGTATTGACAGGCCTGACAGGAAGGGATGACGGCATTGAAAATTTCAACTAAAGGCAGATACGGATTGACGATTATGATGGCGCTTGCGAGAAAGCATGGAAGCGGTCCTACATCCTTAAAATCAATTGCACGGGACCATAACCTTTCCGAGCATTATTTGGAGCAGCTGATCGCTCCGCTTCGGAATGCAAGTCTCGTGAAAAGCGTAAGAGGGGCCTACGGCGGCTATATGCTTTCGAAAGAACCGGCGGACATTACAGCGGGTGATATTATCCGTGTCCTGGAAGGCCCGATCAGCCCGGTCGAAGTCCTCGATGACGAAGAGCCGGCCAAACGGGACTTGTGGCTGAAAATCCGGGACGCTGTAAAGGATGTGCTCGATAGTACTACGCTTGATTATCTGGCGGAGTATCAGGGCGATGAAGAACAGGAAAATTATATGTTTTATATTTAATTCCTGAAGGTATGAAAAGTATACATGCGAAATCTCCACGCCGCATCCGGCATGGAGATTTTTTTATGATAAATTTTTCAGGGGGGACGGGCCGTGGCCGTAGAAAATATTATCGTTGTTGTAATCTTTTTACTGATCCAGCTATTTGCAGATAAATTAATATCATCCGAAAAAATCGGGCGCTTCAACTGGCTGTCATTTTCCGGAGGAGTGGCTGTTTCGTTTATTTTTGTGTACATACTTCCGTATCTGCATGATGAACAAAGCAAATACGGGGAAAGTTCTTTTCGGGGTCTGACGTTTGAGTCGGAATTTTATCTGCTCAGCCTGGTCGGGCTCATCATTTACTTTGTGATTCACAATTTTGCGGTACGGGCCTATCATTCTACGAGCAGAGGGGAGGGGCAGTTTTTCTGGATTCAAATTGCCTTTTTCGCCCTGTATAACAGTATGGTCGCCTACACAGTGTTCGGATCCGATGTAGAGGGCTTGCAAACAGTCTTTTACGGAGTGGCAATTGGACTTCATTTTATGGCGATCTCGCATGACCTGCACCGGGAAGATGCCGGTCGGTACAAGCGGGGAAGGTATTATCTGGCAGGAGGTATTTTATTTGGCTGGATATTTGCCATTGTGTTTACGCTGCCGGAAATTGTGCTGGCCATTACGTTTGCGGTTATTGCGGGTGCCATGATATTTAATGTGTTGAAAAAGGAAATGCCGACAGAGGAATCGGCTCATCTGCCGACCTTTTTATGGGCAGCACTCATCTATACCGTCGTAACGGAAGTGTTGAAGCTGCTGTTTAATTGGTAAGAGTTTCTTCGTATAAAAAAAGCAAACATTTCTGATTAAAGATCATATTTAAGTGCAAGCTCGGCTGCCCGCAGCCGGGTATCGACTGTTTGATGCTCTTCAAGCAGCTCCCTGACCGTTTCAATCGCTTTGCCCTTCAGCACCCCGCCGCTGATAAACGCTACATCAAAGATGATTTCATTCAGCACGTCCAGGTGATGGGTTAAATCTGTAATGGTTTTTGGCGAGCGCAGAGAGGCCTGCAGCTCTTTACTGAAATCATTACGGTTAAGCGGCTCTTTGTTAAAAAACCAGCTGACGGTCTTTTGATGGGGATAGCCGAGCCCCTTTTTTTGGTTATCAACGTTTGGTACATAAATGTACTGGGAGGTGACTGTGCAGAAATATACGTCGCGGTTGTTGTCGTCAGGAACGATCACAAGGTCGTCTATTTTCATCTGGGAAATAAAATTGTATACATTGGTGGCGCCTTCGTCCATATCAAAGCGGGCCAATTCCTTTTTGACCTTCTCATAGCTGAGGCCGTTCAGGGATTTGCCGATAGGATAACCAATAGCGATAAAATCATACTCTAAAAAATTATGCAGCTGGTTGGTGCCGTTAGGTAAAGGCCGGAGCATCCAAACATTTTTCACTCACACATCCCGCACTTTCATAAAATAATAGGAAACAAAATATATATTACACGGGAAATGAAAGCACAGGCAAGGAAATAGACAAAAATTCTCCTATTTGTTAATGTAAAAAATAATGTTATTACGATTACATGAAATAACTCCATTAGGAGGAGAAGAATATGCCTGCGATATATGCAGATCATGCGGCCACAACGCCGCTTCACCCAGAAGTGGCTGAAGCGATGATCGAGTCTATGAAAAATCCGGCAGGAAACCCTTCGAGTGTGCATGAGTACGGCCGGAGGGCCAGGAAAAGACTTGACGGAGCACGCCGCACAGTGGCATCATCCATAAACGCAAATCCGAAAGAAATCGTATGGACGAGTGGAGGCACAGAGAGCAATAATCTGGCACTTCGCGGTTTTATGCACGCCAACCAGGAGCGGGGAAAGCACCTCGTGACAAGCGCCATTGAACACCATGCTGTTTTGCATACAGCCCGGGCTCTTGAAAAAGAAGGCTTTGAAGTCACGTACGTTCATCCTGATGAGCAGGGCGTCGTGCCGGTGGAAAAAATCATGGAAGCAGTAACCGGGGAAACGATACTTGTTTCCTTAATGTATGTGAATAATGAAACCGGAGTGGTGCAGCCTGTCCATGAAGCTGCCGAAACGCTTGCGCAAAGAGGTATTGCCTTTCATACCGATATGGTTCAGGCATACGGACAGCTGCCGTTTAACGTAAAAGAAACACCGGTGACGATGGCAACAATGACGGCCCATAAAATTAACGGTCCTGCAGGAGCAGGATGTTTATTTGTACGTCAGGGTACAAAAGTTCGTCCCGAATTAACGGGCGGCGAACAGGAAAGAAAACGCCGGGCAGGCACGGAAAACGTGGCTGCCGTCGAGGGCTTTGCCAGGGCCGCTGAGCTGCAGAGGAACAGCCTGGAGGAACGGCGGCAGGAGCTTGAATCACTCAGGTCGGCATTTTTAGCCGAGCTTGACCGCCACGGGGTCCTGTATCAAATTAACGGCGAACATGCAGAAAAAAGCCCGCATATTTTAAATGTATATTTCCCCGGCATCCAGCTCGAATCATTTCTTGTTCAGATGGATATGGAAGGCGTAGCTGTTTCAAGCGGGTCGGCATGCACCGCAGGGACTGTAGAACCGTCTCACGTCCTTGAGGCAATGTACGGAAAGGATGCACGTATCTATGAATCCGTCCGGTTCAGCTTTGGGTACGGAAACACCGTGGAGGATATGAAAACTGCTGCTCAGGCAGCGGCGAAAATAAACCGGAAAATGAAGGAAAAGGAGGCTTTGAAATGACCAATGCGGATACACGGATTGTTGTAGGAATGTCCGGCGGAGTGGACTCTTCGGTTACGGCTGCTCTATTAAAGGAGCAGGGCTATGAAGTGATCGGTATTTTCATGAAAAACTGGGATGATACAGACGAGTCCGGGATGTGTACGGCAACTGAAGACTACGAGGACGTCATTGCAGTATGCAACCAATTGGATATTCCCTACTACGCTGTGAATTTTGAAAAAGAATACTGGGACCGTGTCTTTACGTACTTTCTGGAAGAATACAAATCCGGCCGCACCCCGAATCCTGACGTGATGTGCAACAAAGAAATTAAGTTCCGTGCGTTTATTGATCACGCGTTTAATCTCGGGGCAGACTACGTGGCAACCGGACACTATGCACGCGTCGACCATACCGAAAGCGGAACGTACCTTCTGCGCGGAGTGGACAACAACAAGGACCAGACGTATTTTTTAAATCAGTTAAGCGAAGAGCAGCTGAGCCGCGTGCTGTTTCCGCTCGGGGAGTATGATAAATCCGAAGTCCGGAAAATGGCGGAGGACCGGGATCTTGAAACGGCCGGAAAAAAAGACAGTACCGGCATCTGCTTTATCGGAGAGCGGAATTTCAAGGATTTCCTGCAGGAGTATCTTCCAGCCCAGCCGGGCAGCATGGAGAGTCCTGAAGGAGAAGTGAAGGGCCGCCATGACGGGCTGATGTACTACACGCTTGGCCAGCGCCAGGGGCTTGGTATTGGCGGATCCGGCGAACCATGGTTTGTCGTGGACAAGGACATGGAACGTAACGTCCTGATTGTTGG
Source organism: Marinococcus halotolerans DSM 16375 (assembly GCF_000420725.1). Lineage (GTDB taxonomy): Bacteria > Bacillota > Bacilli > Bacillales > Marinococcaceae > Marinococcus > Marinococcus halotolerans. The sequence continues at coordinate 72,941 of NZ_ATVM01000010.1, forward strand.
CCAGGGAGGCAATCATAAGCGATTGTATTCAGAGCAGCTGACGGCCTCTGAACCTAACTGGATTCATGAACCGGAATCCTTTCCATTTTCATGCACCGCAAAGTTCCGGTACCGTCAGAAGGACCAGGGCGTTACCGTCCACCGGAAAACAAATGGAGAACTGCTTGTAGAGTTTGATGAACCGCAGCGGGCGGTCACTCCGGGGCAGGCCGTTGTCTTTTACGACGGCGATGTGTGTCTTGGAGGAGCAACAATCGAAGAAGCGATGATGAAGGAAAGCGTTGCAACGTAACGTTTTCCTTTTTCTTGATTTATGTTGGGGGCCGGGAAGGCTTTTCAATCACCCGGGATCGTGAAATAATACAGAAACAAGACTTGAAAAGGATGATAGTATGGATAAAAATCAGCAGGCGATGGAGCATTTACAAAACGGGGAGTTTGAAGAAGCAGCAAGGCTTTTGAATGAACAGATGGAAGCGGAGCCTAATGACCCTGTCGCGTACATAAACTTTGGAAATCTGCTCGCCGAAGCAGGGGAAGACGATAAAGCCATCCGTTTTTTCACGAAGGCGCTGCAGATAGATGAAACAGCCGCAACAGCTTATTACGGGGCCGGCAACGTATTATATAACCGCGAAGAGTACGCTGAGGCCATTACGATGTACAAGGGAGCCCAGCAGCAGGGGCTTGAAGACTCGAGTCTGTTTTTTATGCTGGGACTCAGCTACCTGCAGTCCGACCGTCTTCCGTATGCGATTGCCAACTTCAAGCGCTCCGTGGAGCTCGATGAATCAGACGCCGAAGCCAGATATTATTATGCCCTGTCACTCGCTCAGCAGGAGGAAGTCGACGAGGCTGAAGCAGAATTTAAAAAAGTGGTGGAGCAGGATCCGGACCATGCCGATGCCCACTATAATCTGGGAGTGGCTGCTCTGTTTAATGAACGGGCGGAAGAAGCGCTCAGCTTCTTCGAAAAAGCACTTGAAGCAGAGCCTGAACATGCCTTGGCAGAGAACGGCAGACAGCAGGTTCAGCAGCTGCTAAGCGAAAAGTGAGGTTGTGCTATGGAGAACGGACATGATGAACAGGAACTGCTCGAGCCCTACGTTCTTGGAACTGTGCAGCACGTTATATTTCGTAATGAAGAAAACGGTTATACAGTAGCGAAAGTAAAAATTAAAGAATCGATACCTTCCTTTGAAGAAAGCACAACGACTATTGTCGGCATTCTTCCGACGGTGGAAACAAATGAACGGTATCGTTTTAACGGCGAGATAAAACAGCATCCGCGGTTTGGCACTCAGTATCAGGTCATCTCTTACCAAAAGGAAATACCGACCGAACGCTCCGCGTTGATCGACTATTTATCGAGTGACCGGTTCCCGTACATTGGGCCGAAAACAGCAGAAAAATTAGTTGACCGCTTCGGAGCCCGGGTGATTGACGAAGTGCTCGAACGACCGGAAGCCCTCGAGAAAATTCCCGGGCTGAATGAAGAAAAACGCAAACAGATCCGCACCGCTATGATTGAAAATCAGGGCATGGAGCATGCTATGACGCTTCTTGTACGCTACGGATTCGGTACCGATCTTGGCGTAAAAATATACAACCAATACCGTGAGCGGACGCTTGATATTATTCGGCATGATCCCTACCAGCTCGTCTGGGACGTGGATGGGGTCGGCTTTACAAAAGCGGACCGGCTCGGAGAAAACACAGGCATACAAAAAAATGATCCAAGTCGCCTGAAAGCAGGAGTACTGTTTGAACTGTATGAACGGACGATGCAGGACGGGCATGTGTATATTCCCAAGCAGCAGCTGCTTGACAGTTCGGAGCAGCTGCTTGCAGACCCTGCCGTTACTATTGATCAGCAGGAGCTGAAGCTTGTTCTGCAGGAGCTTGTGAACGAAGAACGGGTACAGATCGACGACGACCGTGTTTATATTGCCTCTTTGTATTTTGCGGAAAAAGGGTTCTCCAGCAGGGTGCACAAGCTGCAGGAGGAAGCAGAAGAAAAAGAATATTCCCAGGCGGATCTGCTGCAGGCTCTCGGAGAAGTGGAAGAAAAATTTGATATTGAGTATGCCGAGCAGCAGAAAGAAGCGATCCAGACGGCTATGGAAGAACCGGTAATGCTGCTTACAGGCGGGCCGGGAACCGGTAAGACTACGATCATCCGGGCCATCGTGGAAGTGTACGCCTCGCTTTATGATGTTTCTCTGGACCCTTCCGAATATTCGGGCAAGAAGCCCTTTCCAGTTCTGCTTGCTGCCCCGACCGGACGGGCGGCAAAACGGATGAAGGAGTCCACCGGCCTGCGGGCAGTGACGATTCATAAGCTGCTCGGGTTTAGCGGGGAAGGAGAGAACGAACTGTTTGAGAAGGATGAGTACGAGCCCCTCGAAGGGGAGCTGCTGATTGTCGACGAAGTGTCCATGGTGGACATGTGGCTTGCCAATCAGCTGATCCGGGCAGTCCCGAAAGGAATGAAGGTTGTGTTCGTTGGCGATGAGGATCAGCTTCCTTCGGTAGGACCGGGCCAGGTGCTTGGAGATCTGCTTGAAGCCGGTACTATACCAACCGTGAGCTTATCGGTGGTTTACAGGCAGACCAATCAGTCGTCGATTGTAGAGCTGGCCCACGCGATGAAGGAAGGTGGGCTTCCGGATGATTTTGAACAGCCGTTTGAAGACCGGCGGTTTTTCCCGTGCACGAAAGGCCAGGTGGCCGATGTGGTGGAGAAAACGTGTGCCGGCGCCATTCGTAAGGGCTACGATCCGATGGATATTCAGGTGCTTGCCCCGATGTACCGCGGTGAGGCAGGGATCCATGCCTTAAATGAACGGCTGCAGGAAATGTTTAACCCCCGGACGCCTCAAAAACGGAGTGTAACCTTCGGCGACGCTGTTTACCAGAAGGATGATATCGTGCTACAGCTCGTAAATAACGGTGAAGAAGGGATATATAACGGAGATAAAGGCGTGCTTGAAACTGTCTTTGAAGCCAAAGAAACTGTTGATAAAGAAATGCAGATTGTTTTCTCCTTTGATGAAAAGGAAGTCAGCTATACGCGCCAGGATCTTAAACAAATCACTCTTGCCTACTGCACCTCTATTCATAAGGCGCAGGGAAGCGAATTTCCCATCGTGGTCGTCCCGATGCTGATGTCCTACCGGCGGATGCTGCGCCGTAATTTGTTGTATACAGCGATAACACGGGCAAAGGACTATTTAATCCTCTGCGGGGAAAAGGAAGCATTTATGTATGCCGTAAAGCAGGAGTCAAAAAATGAACGCTATTCGTATCTTCGGGAGCGCCTGAAGAACCGGGAAGAGGATCAGGAGGAGCAGGCTTGACAGAAAATACGGTTTCCGATATAACTGAAACAGAATAATAAAAACAGTGATGGAACGAGTACGGCGGATATATTCTCACAGAGACCGGCAGCAGCGGCTGAAACTGCCGGAGAATAACCCGCCTGAACGCTGCTCCGGAGTGCAGGCAAACCCTGTCGGATGATCCACGTTACGGATGCTGAGTTGGCCGTTTTTATATGCGGCAACCAGGGTGGTAACGCGAGCACACTCGTCCCTGTTTTCAGGGGCGGGTTTTTTAATGTGATTTAAACAAAAATGAAAAACTCACGGGAGGCTGATCAATAATGCCAGCATTAACATCTACTGAAGTCCGGCGGCGCTTTTTGGACTTTTTTGAGGAAAAAGGACATACCATTGAGCCGAGTGCCTCGCTCGTTCCCCATGAGGATCCGACGCTTTTATGGATCAACAGCGGGGTAGCTACGATGAAAAAATACTTTGATGGACGGGTGATTCCTGAAAATCCCCGGCTTGCGAACGCGCAGAAATCCATCCGGACAAACGATATTGAAAACGTTGGAAGAACGACGCGCCACCACACATTTTTTGAAATGCTGGGCAATTTCTCGATCGGCGATTATTTTAAAAAAGAAGCTATCGAATGGGCGTGGGAATTTTTAACGTCGGAGCGCTGGATAGGCTTTGATGAAAATCGGCTGTCGGTTACCGTTCATCCGGAGGATGACGAAGCGTACCAGTACTGGAGAGAGATTATCGGCCTTCCGGAAGAACGGGTTATCCGTCTCGAAGAAAACTTCTGGGATATCGGCCAGGGGCCAAGCGGGCCGAACACGGAAATCTTTTATGATCGCGGAGACAGCTGGGGAAACGATCCCCGGGATCCGGAGCTGTACCCTGGAGGAGAAAACGAGCGTTATTTAGAGGTTTGGAACCTTGTATTTTCGCAGTTTAATCATAACGCCGATGATACGTACACTCCGCTGCCAAAGAAAAACATTGATACCGGCATGGGGCTTGAACGGCTTGTGACCCTCGTTCAGGACGTACCGACAAATTTTGATACTGATCTTTTCCGGCCGATCATCCGAAAGGTAGAAGAGGTATCCGGAAGAACGTATGGAGAAAATGAAGAGCAGGATATTGCTTTTCGCCTGATTGCCGATCATGTCCGGACAGTCAGCTTCTCCATCGGGGACGGGGCCCTTCCGTCCAATGAAGGGCGCGGTTACATTCTGCGCCGTCTGCTCCGCCGCGCGGTGCGTTACGCCGGCTGGCTTGGCCAGGAGGAGCCGTTCATGCACAGGCTTGTGAGCGTCGTGGGTGAAATCATGGAGGATTATTATCCCGAGGTTCGTAAAAAGCAGTCTTTTATTGAGCGTGTGGTAAAAACTGAAGAAGAACGTTTTCACGAAACGCTTACCGACGGGTTGAAAATGCTGCGGCAGGTAACGGAACGAGCCCGTAACAACGGGGAGACAGTAATTTCCGGTAAAGACGTTTTCCGTCTGTACGATACGTATGGATTCCCGCCTGACTTAACGGCAGAATACGTAGTAGACGAAGGGTTCGCGGTAGACAACGAAGAATTCGAAGTGGAAATGGAAGCCCAGCGGAGCCGGGCACGTGCGGCGAGAAAAGATAGCGGTTCGATGCAGACTCAGGAGTCGCTTCTGACAGATATTGATACAGAGAGCACCTTCGTCGGCTACGAGCATTTTGACGTGGAGACAAGCGTTCAGACGCTGATCCATAACAAAGAACTCGTGGATACAGTCGGCGCCGGTGAACAGGTACAGCTTATTCTGGAAAAAACCCCGTTTTATGCAGAAAGCGGCGGCCAGGTGGCGGACCGGGGCACGATCGTAAATGAAACCGCAGGGATGGAAGCGGTAGTGGAAGATGTTCAAAAAGCCCCGAACGGCCAACATCTTCATACGGTACGAATTGAAAAAGGCTCGCTTCGCAACGGCATGCATGTAAGAGCATCCATCGAAGAAAATACGAGAAGAAGCATTATTAAAAATCACACGGCAACCCACCTGCTGCACCAGGCCCTCAAGGATGTGCTCGGTGAGCACGTCAATCAGGCAGGATCGATTGTGACAGACAACCGCCTCCGTTTTGACTTTTCCCATTTCGGGCAGGTTACTGAGGAGGAAATAAAACAGATCGAACACCTTGTAAATGAAAAAGTGTGGTCCAACGTGTCGGTTCTGATCGAAGAAAAAGGCATCAATGAAGCGAAGCAGATGGGCGCCACTGCCCTGTTTGGTGAAAAATACGGGGAAAGAGTGCGCGTGGTGCAGATTGGCGACTACAGTGTCGAGCTGTGCGGCGGCTGTCATGTCGGCAGCACCTCTGAAGTCGGCGTATTCAAGATTACAGGAGAATCCGGCATTGGTGCCGGCACCCGCCGTATAGAAGCTGTTACCGGCCGGTACGCGTATGAATACTTTGAAAGCAGAATGCAGCTGCTTGAAGAAACAGGAAGCATCGTCCGGGCCCGTGCCATTGACGATATCCCGCAGCGCGCAGAAGCTCTGCAGGAGCAGATTAGAAATCTCCAAAAGGAAAATGAGTCGTTGTCGCAAAAGCTGAGTAATCTAGAAGCCGGGGATCTTGCGGACGCGGCAGAAGAAATAAACGGTATCCCGGTTATTGCCAAAGAGCTTCCAGGAGCAGATAAAGATACACTACGGCAGACAGTAGATGAACTCAAGCAAAAGCTTGGAAGCGGTATTGTCGTGCTTGGAACATCAGAAGGGGAAAAAGTACAGCTTATTGCCGGAGTAACTAAAGATCTGACAGAGCGGTACAAAGCAGGAGATATTGTGAAAAAAGCAGCGGAAGTGTGCGGAGGCGGCGGAGGCGGCCGCCCGGATATGGCTCAGGCAGGAGGAAAACAGCCTGAGAAGCTTGCAGAAGCATTGGAAGAAGCGAAGAACTTTATCTTAACCCTTTCCTAAATACCCCTATCTCATGTACAATATAATCGTCTATACAGTAATCGTATTAATTACCATAGTATAGGAAGGGAGCTTCTCCTCCCTTCTGCTTTTTATGAAATGACATTTCGTGAAAAGTCATCCGAGGAGGTGGAGGAATTGGGTACAAATGACCGGACTGTACGTTTTGACCGAAAGGAAGATTCTTCCGACCCAAAGGCCGAAGAAGTTTTGCTCAGCGTGTATGAAGCGCTTGAGGAAAAAGGGTATAATCCAATTAACCAAATCGTGGGATATTTGCTTTCAGGCGATCCAGCCTATATCCCCCGTCATAAAGAGGCAAGAACGATCATCCGCCAGCTCGAGCGGGATGAATTAATTGAAGAATTGATGCGACACTATTTGAAAGGCCACCAGTCATCCTCGTGAAAAGGGCGCTTGGCATTGATGTCGGGAAGAAAAGAATCGGGATTGCCATCTCCGACGCACTGGGCTGGACTGCTCAGGGTGTAGAAACGATTCATTTAAAAACGTCAGAGCCGGACGAAGCTTTTCCGCGGATCCTTGAACTGGTTAAAGAAAATGAAATCGAGCAGCTTGTGGTCGGCCTTCCTAAAAATATGGATGGAACGATTGGAGGCAGGGGGAAAGAATGTCAGGCATTCGCCGAGAACCTTGAAAAATTTTCCTCGCTGCCAGTGGCCATGTATGATGAGCGATTGACAACAAAGGCGGCAGAACGCACACTGTTACAAGCAGATGTCAGCAGAAAAAAGCGTAAAAAAGTCGTGGATAAAATGGCAGCTGTGATGATTTTGCAGAGTTATTTGGACCATCAATCAAACTTATAGCAAAGAGGTGAAATATTATGGCTGAAGAAGAAGAAAAAGAAAGAATTGTCATTCCCGATGAGGACGGCAATGAACATTTATTTGACATCCTGTTTACATTCGACGCAGATGAGAGCGAACAGTCCTACATTGTAGTGGTGCCCTCAAGTGAAGCCGAGAACGATGAAGTAGAGGTCTTTGCTTTCCGCTACGAGGAAGAAGGCGAAGGGGACGAGTCGGATATAAACCTTTTCCCAATCGAATCTGATGAGGAATGGGAAATGGTCGAAGAAATGGTGAACACGTACAGTGCTAACGAAATGGAGTAGAACCTGTTCTAACCGTAAAGGAAGCACACCGGATCTTCTTCCGGTGTTTTTCTTTATCATTATGCCTGCCCTGCTCGTAAGCCGGGGAGTTAAGAGGAGAACATCCATTCATGAAAACGCTCATATATTCATATGCCGGGCGCCGCAGCTCTAAAAAGAAAAAAGGAAAGGCTTTCCTATATTTCCTGGGGATCATATTTCTGATGAGTGTGGCTGGTGCTCTCATATATGTGCTGTACATGCTTTATCCGGCAGCGGAAAATGACGGCGAAAAACAGACGGTCGTTATTGAACAGGGCACTTCAACGGAAGCGGCAGCTGAGTATTTAGAAAAGCAGCAGCTGATCAGAAATGCCGTTGTATTTCAATATTACAGCTACTTACGGCCGGACAGCCTGAAAGCCGGTACATACCGATTATCTGCTTCGATGAGTGCCGGAGAAATTGCCCATACGCTTGAAGCGGGGCAGCAGGCACAGGAACCGGTCGTCTCCATCACCATTCCGGAGGGACGGTCTTTGGAGCAGATAGCACGAATCAGTGCGAAGAATGCTGATTTTTCAGAAGAAATATTTATGGAAACCGCTACAGATGAAGCGTTCATTCGTTCTCTGAGTGAATCTTATTCATTTATCCGGGAGCCAGATAAGGAAAATAGTGTGCGCTATGCACTGGAAGGCTATTTATCTCCACAGACGTATGAATATTACGGTGACTCCCCGGGTGCTGAAGCAGTAGTGAAGGATATGATTGAACGAACAAACGAAACTATGGTAGAATTTTCGAACCAAATCACCAGCAGTCCCTGGAATGCCCGTGAAATATGGACGATTGCTTCCATTGTAGAACGGGAGGCAGCGCGGGCAGAGGACCGTGCCCCGATTGCCGGAGTGATCGAAAACCGCCTCGAAAAAAATATGCGTCTTGAGATGGACCCTACGGTGGCACATGCGCTCGGAGAACACAGGCTCCGCACTTCCTTCAATGATCTGCGGGTGGCGTCGCCGTACAACACATACCGAAACCGGGGACTGCCGCCAGGGCCGATTGCAAGCCCCGGTATACAGTCGGTCGAGGCCGCTTTAAATCCTGAAAATACAGAAGCCTTATATTTTTATGCCCGCCCGAACGGAGAAGTTATTTATAACGAAACGTACGAGCAGCATACACACACCCAGAGAAAGTATGAAAGCGAATGGGAGAACCAATAGCTAGGAAAGCGGGCGAAAAAATGCCGGACATCAACAACCATTTTAAGGAGTACCGGAAAGAGTTGGGTATAGGGCCGCCGCCTTGGTTTGAAGAAATGATTGAAGAAGCAGAACGCGACCGTATACCGGTTATGGACGAAGAAGCACTACAATTCATGATCGAACTTCTTCAGTTAAAAAAGCCGGCAAGGGTTTTAGAAATTGGCACTGCGATCGGTTATTCTGCTTTGCGAATGGCGGCTGCCCTCCCCGAAACGTCCATAGTGTCGGTGGAAAAAGACGAAGAGCGCTACAGGCGTGCAGGATACTACCGGGCTAAAAGCCCGTGGCAGGAGCAGACTACATTTGTTCTTGCCGATGCTTTACACCTGCCGGAAAAATTTTCAGACAATGCGGCGTTTGACGCAGTATTTATAGACGCTTCCAAAGGCCAGTACCAGCAGTATTTTCAGTTGTGTGAGCAGCTGCTCGCTCCGGAAGGGCTTATTATTAGTGACAATGTATTGTTCCGCGGTTTGGTCGCTGACCCGGACGCAGATATCCCTGAACGATTGCAGCCTATGGTGAAAAAAATACGGGCGTACAACCGCTGGCTGGTGGAAAGAAAAGACTTTCGCACCAATATTTTTCCGGTTGGTGACGGCGTGGCGGTCAGCGCCCGTCTTCCGGAAGCCCCCGGTAGTATAACGTGAAATACTATAAAATTTAGCCAAAATATGATACATTTTTATACTGAATAGAGGAGTGAAAATATGCCAGAAGAAAAACAGCATTTTATGACAGAAGAAGGAAGAAAGAAATTAGAAGAGGAACTCGAATATTTAAAAACTGAGCGACGCCAGGAAGTCGTAGAACGTATAAAAGTTGCAAGAAGCTTTGGCGATTTGTCCGAGAATTCGGAGTATGATGCTGCCAAAGATGAGCAGGCCTTTGTGGAAGGACGCGTAAGCCAGGTTGAGCAGATGCTGAAAAATGCTGCCATCATTGAAGAAGACACAAGCAATAACTCTGTTGTGTCGCTCGGAAAGTCAGTACGGTTTAAGGAACTGCCAAATGGTGATGAAGAAAGCTATACGATCGTCGGAAGCGCAGAGTCTGACCCGCTTGAAGGGAAAATTTCCAACGATTCACCGATGGCCCAAAGCCTTCTCGGACGCCAGATTGGTGAACAGGTGACGGTTTCAACACCAGGCGGGGACATTGAAGTCGAGATTATTGAAATCGCCTAAAAGCCGATTACAAGCAATGAAAACTTAAGGACGGCGCCCTTGCTTTGAGGATGTAAATCATAGGTCTATATTCCCTCGTTTTCCGGAAATATTTCCTTTATGATAAAACATGTTACGTTCTCTCTGCAGGGCGTGTTTTTGTACTACAAAAGCAATACATACAATAGGGGCAGGTGAATCATGAAATGTCGAACAACAACTATAACGATGACTCCGGCTCGCGCTTTCAAAAGAAAAGAAAAAAGCGGATGAATAATGTTTTAAATGCTGCTATTGGTATTGTAGCAGTGCTTATTCTGTTCTTTGGCATTCTGCTATTGTTTTTTAACAATAGTAACGACCAGGCTGAAGATAACGGAGAAGAGATGGCAGACTCAACCAATACCGAAGAAGAGCAGAACGAAAGCGGACCGGAGGATAACCCGGACACTTCATCTACAGAAGAAACCCCGGAAAATAATGCAGATGAAGAAGTAACAGAAGATACCTCAGAAGAAGCAGAGGAGAGCTCTGAATCTGATTCTTCCTCTGAGTCCGATTCCTCCACAGAAGAACAGCCGGCGGATTCTTCAAATGATGAAGCCGAAAGTGACTCCTCTGAGGAAAGCACTACCAGCGAAGATTCATCAGAAGAAGAGAACAGCAGCTCTTCCGAATCAGAGGGCAGTGATGGCGCTGATACGGAAACGACTCAGGAGGACGGAGAATATGAACCTGTGGGCACTGAACAGGAAAACTTCTCAGCGGATTTTACTGAAGGCGGACAGAACTGGGAAGAAATGGAGGACGCTGTAGAGGCTGCCACCGGGCTGAGATCGACAGAAGGCAACAGCACGGTGCTGTGGAGACTCGAAAATGGAGGCTCGCAAGATACTGCAAGAGCAGTTATCAGTGAAGACGCCAGCAGCGAAAATCCATACGAAGTACGCATGGAGTGGGTGGACGGCGAAGGCTGGAAGCCAACAAGCGTTGAACGTCTCAGCAGTAACCAGTACAACTAGAGAAAAACCGGCTTTCCTGGAGGGAGCCGGTTTTTCTTTATATTGTCCTGATGAAATTAAGGGGTGGGGACAGCGCGGAAATGCACGACAGCGGTGTAAATTGAACGGCCGTTTTCTGAACGGGTATGAACGTGGTGCTGAACATTGTGAACCCCGAGCATCAGGGCTTCATTTTGTTCGATCTTTTTTTGAATATCTGCCTCCAGCTGCTCGAGGGACAACGATTCAAAAAATTCGACCTTGTCCCGGATTGTTTGCAGGTTTAAGGACATATGTATTCTCCTTTGCGTTATAATATACAGGGCAGTTTTGCCAGTAATTATAATTGTAAATGATAAAGGTGGGTCCGCCAATGCGTTTAGGCATTATTGGAGCAATGGAAGAAGAAGTGGAATATCTAAAAAGCTTAATGAAAAACGTCGAAGAAAAAGAAACCGGGGGCTGCTTTTTTTCTTTCGGGCACTTAAACGGCCATGAAGTAATTCTTTTACAGTCGGGTATTGGAAAAGTAAATGCAGCTATCGCCACCTCGCTTTTAATCGGGCTGTATAAGCCCGAAGCTGTAATTAATACAGGATCAGCCGGAGGCTTTAACCCGGACCTCTCTGTGGGCGATGTGGTGATATCCACAGAGGTGCGCTACAATGATGTGGACGCGACAGTATTCGGCTATGAATTCGGGCAGGTGCCAAACATGCCGGCAGCTTACCCTGCAAGCCGTGAATGGATAAAAAAAGCAGAAGCCGCCGCTTTGCAGGTGGACTTGAATACGCGGACAGGCCTGATTTTGTCCGGGGATTCATTTATGAGTAAGACTGAGCAGGTGGACAGCTTAAAAGCTCATTTTGATGAGCCTCAGTGTGCGGAAATGGAAGCAGGAGCCATTGCCCAGGTATGCTACCGGTTTTCCTGCCCCTTTGTAGTTATCCGTTCACTCAGTGATATTGCAGGCAAAGAAGCAAAGCAGTCCTACGATGAGTTTTTAAAGCATGCTTCGAAACAATCGGCTGATATGGTGATTGCTCTTTTAGCACAGGCATAAGTCTGTCTTTGATCGAGGAGGCGTCCGTTAACGAAGAAGAGAGACGGTATGGCGGATAATTTGTGCCGTCAGCCCCCAAATAACAACATCCTGGTAGTGATAAACAAACTGCGGCAGCGTGGTAGTGTTTGTGCGGTACGTTTCTTCATTTGGTATTAAGGAAGTAGGAAAAGTGTCCGAAAAACGCATACCCATGTAAACATTATGCTTTTCGGGTTCGTGCTTTAAAAAGAAATCAAGCGGCACGGTGAACAGTTCATCCACCTCCGAGGTATTAGGGGAAAAGTCACCCGCGTAATCAACTTCTCCAATGTAGGGGTAAACTATTCGTTGAAATGGCTGAACGACCACGTCCAACGCTCCCCATACATCGATCGCATGAGAGGGGATACCGGTTTCTTCTTCGAATTCGCGGAGGCCGGCGGCAAGAGGAGTAGGGTCGGAGGCATCGATTTTCCCGCCCGGAAAACATATTTCCCCCGGCTGGGACTGCAGCGACCATGCTCTGCGCTCAAACATTATATGATATTCATCGTGCAGTTGAAGCAGGGGTACTACTACCGCTGCTTTTCGCATATGCTCTTCGCCCATTATAGCGGCAGAACGGGTGCGAATTCTATTTTTCCAATAGCGGGCATTGTCCATAGTATCCTCCTTCTGGGGTATCATTGTTTTTCCTTCCCCCTAATGTGGTATATATATTTACAGGCACTATATTACAGGAGGGATAAAGATGTCAGAATCAGAACGTCTTAAAAATAAAGTAAAAAAAGAAAAAAAACAGGAACCGGATAAAAAGCCTGGAAATGAAGAGCCACCTGCGAGTAAGGAAGATCCAATTCCATTGGCAGATATGAAATACGAAGAAGAAGAAAACAGGAAAAAATATCATACGAAGAAACGCTCTGGCAGTGAAGACAAAGACGACTGACGCTGGCCGGTGTGTAAATGAAATCCCGCTTCTCTACTGAAGCGGGATCATTTTATGCTGGGCGGCACTGAAAGCTTAAAATATTATTTTTCAATATAATGGTGAAACCAGTCGATCATATGACCCAGCCGTTCGATCCGCAGAGCGGGAGGGCCGGAGCGGCTTAGTTCGTGATTGGCTCCCGGGAAACGGAGAAAGGAGACCGTTTTGTTCAGGTATTTCATGTTAATAAACAGCTGTTCCGCCTGTTCAATCGGACAGCGGTAATCGTTTTCGCTGTGCATAATCAGTAACGGCGTATGAATATCTTTAACGTAGCGGAGAGGAGAATGGTGCCACAGCTTTTCCGGATCCTGATGGAGCGGTACACCGATTTCCCAGTCTGTAAAGAAAAAGCCGATATCACTCACCCCGTAAAAGCTGAGCCAGTTTGAAATGGAGCGCTGGGTAACGGCTGCTTTAAAGCGGCCGGTGTGACTGATCATCCAGTTTGTCATGAAACCGCCATAGCTTCCCCCGGTTACTCCGAGCCGATTGCGGTCGATAAACTCATAGCTGTCCACTGCATAGTCCAGAATCGCGAGCAGATCTTCGAAATCCTTGCCGCCATAATCCCTTCGGCAGGCGTCGGCGAAAGCCTGGCCGTAGCCATGGCTTCCCCGTGGATTGCTGAACAGGACACCGTAGCCCTCCGCAGCGAGCAGCTGAAACTCGTGAAAGAACGTGTGGCCGTACATAGCGTGAGGGCCTCCGTGGATTTCCAGAATCAGCGGGAAGGTCTGTCCTTCTTCGTAATTAACAGGATACATAATCCATCCGTGAACGTCCCAGTGGTCGCCCGTACGGACGGAAAGGGTTTCGGGCAGGGAAAGATCAACCTCTTTCAAAAAGCTGGCGTTTACGTCTGTGAGCCGGACACGGCGTTTATCCTCAAGTCGCCGGCTGTAGAAATCACCCGGGTTGGAAGGGTCACTGATGCCAAGAACAAACTGCTCATTTTTCGGATGAAAAGAGAACGAAAAGACGTGATTGTCTTCATCATGAACCGCGGTAATTTCATTATGCATATCCATCTGGTACAAGCCGACTTTTCCGTTTTCGCTCGCCAAAAAGTAAATATGCTCCTGATCGCTCGACCATACTGGTTTATCAGAGGTATGACCGGTTCTGATATCACCGATCATGTAGTCACCTATTTGGACGTCCCACTTTAATGTCATTCCTTTTCGTTCTTTTGTTAATGGGTTGATCAGCCAGATTTGATTAATCGTGGCGCTTTTATATTCCAATTCGTGACCAGTGCATGCTATCCAGGAGCCGTCGGGCGACCAGCTGGCATTAGCAAACGTCCCGGCTGAGTCCGTTAGTTTGGAAATTTCTTTTGTTTCAATGTTAAGCGTATACAAATCCTGCACCGGAGAAATGTCTTCATCGCTGTTTCTGTTTGCTGTAAATACAATAAACTGGCTATCAGGGGACCAGTCAGGAGAGTGGTGATCATAGCTGCCGTTAGTGAGCACGGAAGTATCCTCCCGGTCAAATCGAAACAAACCAATGTGTGCGCGTCTGCCATGATGAAAGCCCCGGCTGTCTGATTTATAACGAAGGCGGTCAATTTTCACAGCAGAAGGAGAATTGTTCGAAGAGCCCTCCTCCGTGGTAAATATGTCTTCTTCAGGAGCCTTTTCTGTTTCAAAAAGCAGTTTCTGGCTGTCCGGCGACCATACTGGATTGGAGGCGCCGTGTTTAACAAAAGTAATCTGCTTTGGTTCTCCTCCTGAAGTGCTCATTACCCAAATTTGGTTAAGGCCCGAGCGGTCAGACACAAAAGCAAGGCTGGATCCGTCCGGGGACCACCGCGGCGAAACATTTGTATAAGACCCAAACGTCCACTGAACAGGAACATCGTCTGTTAAGTATTGTGTGTATATATTTGAATAGTAGCTGTTTGTATCACTCTGAATAGATTTTTGTACAAACGCGTACCGCTCGCCATCTGAAGAGAGGCGGGCATCATCCACGACGTGAATACGTTCTAAATCTTCTGCGGTTAAAGGTCTTTTCATAGACAAGGTAATATCCTCCTCGTAGTATACCTGTGAGTCCATTCATTATGGAAAGGTTTCACGTATGTGGGGTGCTTTTTTAGTATAGTAAAACGTTTCGTAAAAAACAATCAAACTGCAGGAATGAAAGCTTCAGGAAAAAAAGAGTGGAAGAACATCTGACATACATAATGAAACCCCGGCAGTAACTATGTACACTAATAAATAACAGGAGGCAGATGCTTCGTTCCAACATTTACATTGTTGCCTTTCGCAGGAACAATCGAAATGGATCAGCCGGCATGGCTTTTCATTTTGGAGCAAGTCATTTCCTGTAAGCCGTGAATAACAGGCTCTCCTTTAGGCATCACTCTCTCTCCCTTTGAAGCTGCAGGCATAGGCGCCTGCAGCCTTTTTTTGTCCAGGGGGGTGCAGGAGAATACAGATGAAAAAACGCAGAGTAATTCCTACTCTGCGTCACTGCTTTCATTGTATTCAAATATAATCGTGTTGTGTTTCCGGCTGAAGCTGACGTGCAGATTGTGCGCGCGCAAATACCAGCTGTCTGCGTCTTCCACAAAAAAGGTAAGGCCTTCTTCCTCTGTCGTTACTGCCGGTTTCTCCGGTCTATCGAGAGCAATACCCATAGAAAATCCGGGATAGAGCTGCGGAGAGCCGCCGTACCGGACATAGAATCTTACAGAATCGCCACTTTCAACATTTAGTTCTTCTTTCATCCATTTAACCGCGGGACGGGTGATTGTTATATCCATAAGCAAGCTCCTTCAAAGAATGATATAGAATTGTTCCCTTATTCGCACTGGAAGAAACACCAAAGAACCTCAAGAAAAAACAGCCCTTCTGCTTCAGAAAGGCTGTTTTTAAAATATTTATGTTAGTTTACAGCGTCTTTTAGCTGCTTGCCTGGGCGAAACGCAGGGTTTTTCGTGGAAGGAATCTTAATTTCCGCGCCTGTTTGTGGGTTACGCCCTTTGCGTGCAGCACGCTCGCGTACTTCAAAGCTTCCAAATCCAACTAACTGGATTTTGTCGCCTTTTTTCAAAGTTTCTGTAATGCTGTCAAATACAGCGTCTACAGCTTTGGAAGCGTCTTTTTTCGAAAGCTCAGCCTGGTCTGAAACTGCGTTGATTAAATCCGTCTTGTTCATGAAAATACTCCCTTTCATTCCATAAATTTAGAGTCTTTCATACCAAATTAACTCATGAAAAGCCCGGTATGTCAACCCTTCCATTTATTTTTGTAGGTTTCTAAGAAGAAAAGCCAGGAATAAAGCAAATATATTTTAAAAATACTTACATTATTCTGGTTTTTTTCTTAAACCCTATCATAACAAGGGTTTGATAAGAATTCCAGTATTTATGAGAAAAAGATTGAATATCAAAAAGCTGGACCAGATAGACGGTCCAGCTTTTTCTTAATAATTGTTATCGGTTTTTTCTTCGTTGGAGGCCCGGTTTTCTTCTCTTGACCGGCTGAGAGCGTCCTGCGAGCTTCTTTCAGCGAGCGGAACGCCGGCATTATAAGCTGCCCTTGCGATCAAGTGGCCCCCGACAGGTGCCGTCACAAATACAAACACAAGGGTCAGCACGAAGCGGAGGCTGAAGGTCTGGGTGTGGACCATGAAAAACAAAAAGGCGCCGAGCACCACGCACAGTACTCCTAAAGTAGCCGCCTTCGTAGCAGCGTGTGACCGTGTGAAAATATCCGGAAGACGGAGGAGACCGACAGCGCTTATGATGCTGAAGGCTGCTCCAACCAGGGCAAGCAGTGCTACAATCCAGTCAACGATCTCGGTCATGCTCAATGACAACACCCTTTTCGATATATTTAGCGAAGGCTACGGTGCCGATGAAGGCCAGGATTGCAAGCAGCAGCATAACTTCAATGAACGCGCTCGTATTCAAAATAATGCAGAATAGAGCCGTTACACTAATCAACTGGATGCCAATAACGTCGAGAGCAATGACACGGTCCGGCATCGACGGGCCTTTAAATACCCGGTACAGCGTGAGCAGGATGGATATCGAAACAAGCGTTGCGGCTGTGATGTAAATTGCATTTAATACCATTATCTGCTGACCTCCCTAATCGCTTTTTCGAACGTATTGCGGATTTCCTTTTCAGCCGCTTCCACACTCTGCAGGTCCATCGCATGGATAAACAGCGAGCGGTTGTCCGGAGCAACTTCTACTACCAGGGTCCCCGGTGTAAGAGTGATTAAAAGCGAAAGCAGCGTGACTTCCCATTCTTTTTCAAGAGTAGTTTCCATTTCAAAGATACCTGGCCTGATGTTTAATTTAGGACTCAGGATCTGCTTAGCGACAGAGAAGCTGGACAGAATCAATTCTTTAAAAAAGATAAGCACCAGCACAAGGGCCGCATAGACCCGGTGAAAATAAAGTCTCTCCCGGAAAAAGCCCCTCATGAAATACAGGACGAGTAGGCCAAGGAAAAACCCGCTGATAAAGGATGCAAACGACCAGGCATCATTAATGATCATCCAAAGCAGGGCCATGGCAAGATTGATCATAATCTGAAACGACATTATGAATTCCCCCCTAACACAGCTTCAACATAGGCACGGGGATTGATCAGCGTTTCTGCTGCGCTTTCCACAAAAGGATACATGATTTCGGCACCAAAGCCCATGAATGCAGACAGCGCTACGAGAAATACGATGGGAGGCATCTGTGCTTTAATACTGCCGTGCTGTTCTGCATGGGTAAGCATCGGTTCTCCCAAAAAACCCTGCAGGAAAATACGTATTACGGAATACAGCACAAGCAGACTTGCAACCATCATGACGGCGACGACAATATAATGACCAGCTTCAGCACCGCCGACCACAAGCATCAGCTTGCCGGGAAAGCCGCCGAGGGGTGGGATACCGGCAAGAGCGAGGGCAGAAATGAAAAACATCCAGGTGAGAAGCGGGTGGTGCTTAATCATTCCGCCCATACCTGAGAGCTTACTGGTACCGGCTGCAGTAATCAGTGCCCCAATAATCAGAAACAGGGCTGCTTTAATGACAATATCATGCAGCAGGTAGTATATGGCTCCCACAAACGCATCGCTGTTTAACGAAGCGACACCGAATAGGATAAAGCCAACAGCTACAATAACATTGTATACTAAAATTAATTTAACATCCCGGTAAGCAATTGCGCCGATAACACCAATAATCATTGTTACTGCTGAAAGGACGAGAAGAATGGTGTGTGTCACGGCCGTTTCCTCGTTAAAAATAACAGAGTAGGTTCTGAAAATGCTGTAGATGCCGACCTTGGTTAAAAGAGCAGCAAATATCGCCCCGATGGCTGTCGGAGGGACCGAGTATGATCCCGGCAGCCAGAAATAAAGAGGGAATAAAGCCCCTTTCAGCCCAAACACGATTAAAAATAAAATGGCAATAACCGTAATGATCGGTTCAGAGCCTGCTTCACTGACCCGTTCACTAAGCTGGGCCATGTTCAGCGTGCCGGTCACGGCGTACAGATAGGCAACACCGATAACGAAGAAAGCAGAAGAAACAACGTTTACAATAACGTAGTTAAACGACTCCTTCAGCTGTGTTTTCGTGCCTCCGTGGCCGATCAGAGCGTAGGAGGCTAAAAGAAGAACCTCGAAACAGACAAACAGGTTGAAAATATCACCAGTCAGAAAAGCCCCGGACACCCCGGCGATTAAGAACTGGAAAAAGGAGTAGTAATAATATTTTTCCCGCTCGACTCCGATGGTGCTAAAGGAGAAATAGATTATAGGCAGCGCTACAAGCGCCGTAGTCGTCGTCAAAAGTGTAGCCAGTGAATCCCCTACAAATACAATCCCAAACGGTGCTTCCCAGCCTCCGAGCTCAAGAGTCATGATTCCATTGGACAATATGTACGTAAGTAAAAAGATATTGACGCCAATCAAAATCATGCTCGTAATAAATGCCCAGACGCGCTGGGCGGTGACATGCTTTGGAAAAAACAATGCTACGATCCCTGCGATGAGAGGGATAAGGACCGGAAGGATCAGCCAATTACTCATCAGTATCAGTTCCTCTCAGTTGGTCAGTCTCAGCCGCCCCGGTCACTTTGTACGTACGGTACCCTAAAACAAGAATAAAAGACGTTACTCCAAAGCTGATAACGATAGCTGTCAGTATCAGCGCCTGGGGAAGCGGATCTACATAAGTGTCGGCTTCAAGGCCAAGCAGCGGGGGGGCGCCCGTTTTCAGTCCCGCCATGGTCAAAAGCAGCAGATGGGCGCCGTGGCTTAAAACTGAGCTGCCAATAATAATGCGGATTAAATTTTTCGTCAGTATTAAATACAAACCGACAGTAAATAAGAAGCCGGCAAGGATAGACATAATTATTTCCACTAGTTATCCTCTCCGATCGTTTGAATAATAGTCATAGCCGTTCCGATAACGACCAGATAAACGCCTAAGTCGAAGGCAAGGGTGGTCGTCAGCTCCAGTTCACCCAGTACGGGGAAATGAAAATATCCGAAGGTCTGTGAAAGAAACGGTGCCGAGAAAAAGAACGAGCCTACGCCTGTACCAACAGCAAACACCAGCCCGATAGCCGTCATGATTTTGTAATCAATCGGCAGGGCCCGGCGGACGGTCTCCATATCAAAGGCGAGAAGGAGAAGAACTAAAGCAGCACTTGTCATCAATCCCCCGATAAAGCCGCCTCCGGGCTCCTGGTGGCCGTTGAAAAAGATATAGACTGCAAACAGAAAGATGAGAAATGAAATGAATTTCGTTACTGTCTGCAGGATAATGTCGTTGTACTTCATTTATTCTCCCCTCCTGCCAGCCGTAATTTAATTAAAGAGTACACCCCGAGGGAGGCGATACCTAAAACGAGAATTTCAAGCAGAGTATCAAATCCCCGGAAATCTACCAGGATAACGTTTACGACGTTATTACCGCCGGCTTCTTTGTAGCTGTTTTCCAAAAAGTAATCAGAAATAGCCGGGAACAGTCTGGTGCCGCTGGCAGAAAGGCCGATGAGAGTGACAGTGAGCCCGACTGTAACGGAGATCACAAAGTTGACCGCGTGGAATTTCGTTTCCTTCAAAGCATCGAAAATCTGCGGGAAATGATAAAAACAAAGTAAAAACAGCGTTACCGAAACGGTCTCAATTGTCAATTGCGTCAATGCGAGGTCCGGAGCACGGAACAATACGAAGAACAATGCTACCGTATAGCCGAGTACGCCCAGAGCAATGACCGCCTTCAACCGGGAGCGCGTAAACATAAGAATGAGGGAAGAACCCACCAGCACAAGAGAGAGTACTGCTTCGTACGGGCTCACCGGAACCATATTTTCGACATCGATGGTAAACGCTCCAGTGCCGAAAAGAGAGAAAAGGAGCAGTACCACAGTGAAAGAGAAAATGTATATAAAGTAATCTCTCACAAGCCCGGTCATATGCCAGGACATTAAGGCGTGAGAAGAACGGTCGAGTCCTTCAAGAGAGCGGTTGTACGCCTGGTTAAACAGACGGTTTTCTGGAAAGACAGCGTGCATTTTATTCCATTTCTGCAGTGCCAGGAATATTGCTGTACCAAGCAGGACGACGCCGACAGTCATAAACAGTTCAGGAGTAAAGCCGTGCCAGAAATAAATATCCACTCCAAACGATCCTGTCTGTGCAAGCTCAGGCATAATAGAAGCCATGGCCGGTTCGATAATCGTAGGCACGAGCGTATTCGGGAAAAAGCCGATGAACACGACAAGAGCTACGAGAATGAGGGGAGACAAAAGCATGCCAAACGGAGCTTCGTGTGGTTTGGTTGGAAGCTTTTCCTTTTGAATTTTTCCGGTAAAGGTCCGGAAAACGAGCATCATACAATAAACAAAGGTGAAAACACTGGCTGTCCAGGCAACAATCGGAAGCAGAATGCCGATAGAATCCACACTGTACTGCGGGAAGTGCGCAATTTCCACCATCGACATGAAAAACATTTCCTTGCTTAAAAATCCGTTGAACGGCGGCAGGCCAGCCATGGAAAAGCTGCCGATAACGGCGATAGTAAAGGAAATCGGCATCAGCGTCATGAGTCCGCCAAGCCGACGGATATCCCGCGTGCCTGTTTCATGGTCGATGGCACCTACCATCATAAACAGGCTGCCTTTGTAGGTGGCGTGGTTAATTAAGTGAAAAATAGCAGCTGCCACCGCCATCGTATAGGCGTTGTTGTCCACACTGTCATAATGAAGCGCTGCAGCCCCGGCGCCGAGCATCGACAGAATCATACCGAGCTGGCTGACCGTGGAGTACGCGAGGATGCCTTTTAAATCGGTCTGGCGTATGGCAGAAAGCGATCCCCATATGAGAGTAAGAAGCCCGAAGCCGGTGACAAGCCAGAACCAGTAGGCACTGACCGCAAACAAGGGCGTCATGCGGGCAACCAAATAAATGCCCGCTTTTACCATTGTCGCAGAGTGCAGATAGGCACTGACCGGCGTCGGGGCTTCCATGGCGTCCGGCAGCCAGATGTGAAACGGAAACTGGGCGGACTTTGTAAACGCCCCAAGCAGAATCAAAAGCATGGCCGGAAGAAACAGCGGACTGTCGGCAAGCTGGTCCGAAGCGTCCAGAATCCCGCGAATGCTGTAGGTGCCGGTTACAGAAGCGATCAGCACAAAACCAACTAAAAGGGCAAAACCGCCCATAACGGTGATTAGAAGTGATTTCAGTGCCCCGTAGCGGGATTTTTCTTTCGTATACCAATAAGAAATCAGCAGAAACGATGATATGCTCGTAATTTCCCAGAACGTATACAAAACGATTAAATTATCTGACAACGTAAGGCCAAGCATAGCGCCCATAAAAAGAAGCAGATATGTATAAAAGTTATTCAACTGCTCTTTATGCTTATCCAGATAATAGATGGAATACAAAACAACAAGAGCCCCGATCCCTGTAATCAGCAGAGCAAATAAAAGACCGAGCCCGTCCACATACGCAATGTAATTAACACCTAGGGAAGGAATCCATTCGAATGTTTTCATGACGGAGCCCGTCCCGGAAACGTCTGGAAGGTAGCTTAAAAAGTAGCTGAAAAGAATAATAGGAACAATGAGTACGAACCATCCTGTATGTATACGCGGAATAAATTTATACAGAAGAGGCACCAGCACAGCAGCCAGAAATGGCGCAATGATGGCAAGGTGTAAAATAGTAAACATGAAGAACCTCCTTGTTAGTTTCGGTCGCCACTGAATTCTTTTCACATTATAGCGTATATCTAAACGCCTTGCATTAGAAGCGAATCCCGGAAACATCAATCATTTCAAACACATATATAGGAAGAGATAGGGGCGGTTTTCACAATTTTTTTTCAATATTGCATTACGTGCCTAAAGAAAATTGAAAAAAAAGCTTCTGACGGTTATACTTGCTGTTTGTATGGCTTATAACGAAAAACGACGCCAAATTATTGCGATATTTAGATAAGGGTTTGTTAAAATAAAAGAAATAAGTTCGTTTTACATTACAGGCAACTGCAGGTTTGAAGTTAAAACAAGCCTGCTTGAAGGGGGATAGGGTTTTGATTAAGCGATTTATGCCAAATGAATACCTGCCGAGTGTTTTAGATCTCGATTTAGAACACCTGCGTGAAAATAATATTAAAGGTATCATCACTGATTTAGATAATACTCTGGTAGAATGGGACCGGCCGGATATAACAAGCGAGCTTGATGATTGGTTTTTCTTTCTACAGGAGCAGGGGTTTCAGGTAACTATTGTTTCCAACAATTCCGAGCATCGTGTCCGCTCATTTTCAGAACCCAACGGCATTCATTTCATTCATTCGGCCAAAAAACCGATGGGACGGGCGTTTCGAAAAGCGACCAGACGGATGGGACTTAAAAAGCGTGAGGTGGTTGTAGTCGGTGACCAGGTCCTCACGGATGTATTCGGCGGGAACCGGGCCGGGTTTTACACAGTGCTGGTCGTCCCGGTAGCTCAAAACGACGGCTTCCTGACGAAAATTAACCGGAAGGTAGAACGCCGGGTAATGAAGAGACTAAAAGACAGAGGATTAATTCAATGGGAGGATCCACAATGACCGAAGAGCTGCACTGCGCCGGATGCGGGGCGCCTATTCAAAATGAGGATAAAAATAAAGCCGGGTATGTCCCGACATCAGCGCTAGTAGACAGAGCGACAGTGATCTGCCAGCGTTGTTTTCGTTTGAAGCATTATAATGAAGTTCAGGACGTGGATATGGAAGATCAGGATTTCCGTGATAAGCTGCACGAGCTCGGCAGAAAAAAAGCACTTATTGTGAAAATTGTTGATGTATTCGATTTTGAAGGAAGCTGGATTCCCGGATTTCAAAGATACGTCGGGGATAACCCGGTGCTGCTGATGGTGAACAAAACGGATCTGCTGCCGCACTCTGTAAATGAAAACAAGCTTCTCCACTGGATTCGCCGCCAGGCAAAGCAACAGGGATTAAAACCGAAGGAAGTCGTTTTGCTGAGTGCCAAAAACAAACAGGGGGTCCAGGAAGCTGCTTCAAGCATTGAAGAGCTGAGAAATGGCAGAGACGTGTACGTTACCGGATGTACAAACGTTGGTAAATCGACATTTATTAACGCACTGATAGCCGAATTCGGCGAAAATGAAGAACAGGACATCACCACCTCTCATTTTCCGGGAACGACGCTTGACATGATTGAAGTCCCTTTAGATGAGCAGACAAGTCTGTATGATACACCCGGTCTTATTAATGATAAGCAGTTCGGGCGCAAACGTAGTCTTAAGGAGCGAAAAGAGTTCATTCCGGAAAAGGAATTAAAGCCGAAAGTATACCAGCTTGAAAGCGGCCAGACGATATTTATCGGCGGCTACGTGCGCATGGATTTTGTGGAGGGCGACCCTAATTCATTTGTCGTATTTATGTCCAACCGGCTTCCGGTGCACCGCACCAAGCTCGATAACGCTGAGCGCCTCCACCCGGACAGGGTAGGGGACGTATTAAAGCCGCCGTACCGCGTGGAAGATGCACCGGAATTAACGAAGCACCGAATTGAAATTAAAGAGGAAAAGACAGACATTGTTGTGCAGGGGCTCGGATGGATTACGGTAACAAGCCCGCGTGCTTCCGTGGATATTTACGTGCCGGTCGGCACAGGAGTATCAAAACGGGAGGCGGTGATTTAATTGCCAAAGACGCTGCTCGGCTTAATCGGCCATCCGCTCGGTCATTCGCTGTCTCCGCAAATGCATAATGAGCAGTTCGAGAGGCTCGGTATCGACGGATACTACCATTTGTTTGATATACCGGAGGAAGATCTGCAAAAGGGCGTACAGGCGCTTCGGCAGCTCGGGGCTGCCGGCTTTAACATTACCATTCCCCACAAAGTGAGTGCAATGAGCCATATCGACAAGCTTGACCCTTCAGCTGAAAGAATAGGCGCGGTAAACACGGTCGTAAGAGAAAATAATATGCTTGTCGGATATAATACGGACGGGGAAGGCTACCTCGAATCTTTACTGGCCGTACGTTCACTGGATCAGATAAAAAATGCAAATATCCTGGTGATTGGAGCAGGAGGGGCAGCGCGGGCAGTATGCTATGCGCTGAGTCTCCGAAGCCCCGGGAGCATTACTGTCGTGAACCGTACGCAGGAAAAAGCAGAACAGCTGAAAAACCATCTGGAGGATATAGCAGCTATCAAAGTAGCGGCGAAGGATGAAGCAGAAAGCAGGAACGAAGAGTACGATATACTGATTAACACCACTTCGATTGGGATGAGCCCTGAGATAAATAATTCCCCCTGGAGTCTGGAAAATGTAAAAGCGTCTGCGTTATGCAGTGACCTCATCTACAACCCGTGGGAAACCAGATGGTTAAAGGATGCCCGAAAGGCGGGGCTCGATACCCTGAATGGAAGTGGAATGTTTGTTAACCAGGGCGCGCTTGCGTTTAAATACTGGACGGGAAAAGAACCGGACCGTAAAGCCATGCAGATGCTTGTCGAAGACCATTTAAAAGGAGAAAATAATGCTGAATAATAAACAAAAGCGTACGTTGCGCAGAGAAGCGCATTCGTTAAAGCCGCTTTTTCAAATTGGAAAAGAAGGTATGAATGAACAAATTATTACCCATGTGGACGAAGCGATTGAAAAAAGAGAAATTCTGAAAGTGAATCTTCTGCAGAACTGTATGGAAGATAAGCATGAAGTGGCATCTGAGCTTGCCGAAGGTACAGGCTCTGAAATCGTGCAGGTGATTGGAAACACGATCGTACTGTACCGGAGATCGAAAGACAATCCTGGGATTGAACTTCCAAAGTAAACAAGGAGAACCTACTATGAGTGAACGTATTGGCCTGTTCGGAGGCACTTTTGATCCGCCGCATTTAGCTCATCTGATTATGGCGGAAGAGGCAAAAAATGCATTAAATCTGGATGAAGTCTGGTTTATCCCGGTGCACACCCCCCCTCATAAGCAAAGGGAGAATATGATTTCCGGGGAAGAACGTCTGATGCTCGTAGAAGCAGCGATTGAGGATAACCCGGGATTTAGCACGTCCTCCGTAGAGATTGAACGCGGCGGACCTTCGTATACAATTGATACAGTACGTTACTTTAAAGAGCAGGCCCCGGAAACGGAGTTTTTCTTTTTAATCGGAGGCGATATGGCAGACCAGATGGATAAATGGAGGGACATCGACAAACTGCGCAGGCTGGTCGAATTTGTATTTGTGAACCGGCCCGGCTACAACGGTCATAAGCCTTCGTGGCTGACTCAGGTGGAAGCTCCTACAATGCACGTTTCTTCTTCGATGATACGCCGCCGGCTCAGGGACGGCGAAACTGTCCGCTATATTGTGCCGGGCAATGTATTAAAAGAGATTGAGAGGAAAAAACTGTATGGACAAAAATGAAGCTCTGCAAATCGTTAAAGAACAATTGACGGAAAACAGATACAAGCATACGCTCGGGGTCCGGGAGACCGCTTTATATTTGGCAGAACGGTTTGATATCGATTATAATAAAGTAGAGATAGCAGCTATTTTGCATGACTATGCTAAATACCGTCCTGTCGAAGAGATGCGTGAACTGCTCCGCGGAAAAGAGGAAGCCGGGAGATTTATCGCCTACGGGGACGAACTGCTTCACGCCCCGGCCGGTGCTTATTTCATTCAAACAGAAGCCGGGATCGCAGACGGGGATATTGTATCTTCTATTTACTGGCATACGACCGGAAAGGCAAATATGACAGCTTATGAAAAGGTGCTGTTTTTAGCGGATTATATAGAACCAAACCGGACATTCCCTGGAGTGGAAGAAGTCCGGGAGGCGGCAGAAACAGATATAGACGCTGCCATCGTGATGGCGCTTGGAAACACGATTCAATTTTTAATTTCAAAAAATGTTCCTGTATTCCCAGATACGCTCGCCGCTTACAACGATCTGGTGATGGAACGCAAATAATGGAGGTCTGTAGATGAACGAAAAAGAACTGCTTGAATTAGCGGTACAAACTGCTGACAGCAAGAATGCACACGATATCGTAGCACTTGATATGAGAGGGGTCTCCCCGGTCGCAGATTATTTTGTTATCGGACACGGCACATCCGAAAAGCAGGTACAGGCGATTGCCACAGAATTGAAGAAGGCTGCGCATAAGCAGGGCCTCGACGTACAGAGGCTTGAAGGCTATAACGAAGCGAAATGGGTACTGATCGATCTTGGGGATGTCGTCGTGCACATTTTTCATGAAGATGAAAGAAATTATTATAACCTTGAAAAATTATGGGGCGACGCTGTCTATGTGGAACTCGGAACGGTGCTTTCCCAGTAACAATGAAAGGCCTGAAAATTCAGGCCTTTTTCTAATTTAAACGAAGGGAAGTGCAGGATGGCTCACTCAATGTATAGCGGCTTTGCCGAAGTGTATGACCGACTGATGGCAGACGCTCCGTATGACGCCTGGAAGGAAGCTGTAATAACAGAAGCTGCGGATAAAAGTGTAAGGATGCTTGAGCTCGGATGCGGAACCGGAGAGATCATGAAACGTCTTTACAGCGAAGGCTTCCGTGCCGACGGCATGGATCTTTCAGCAGACATGCTTGCAGTGGCAGCGCAGAAATGGAGTGCTCCGGGGGAAAGACCTGTATTGTTCCATCAGGATATGAGGTTTTTGGAGGCACCGAGGACGTATCAGTTCATTTTTTGTTTTTGTGATTCCCTGAATTATTTAACAGCGCCGGAGGATGTTAAATCCACCTTTGCCGGTGTTTATAACCATCTCGAAGCAGGCGGAATTTTTATGTTTGACGTTCATTCCGTTCACTACATAGAGGATATTTTGTCTGAGGTCTCTTTTGCGGACAACGATGAGGAGATTTCTTTTATATGGGATGTATATCCCTTTGAACAAACCTGGGAAGTCGAGCACGAGCTGACTATCTTTTCAAAAAATGCAGACGGCACCTACAGCCGGTACGATGAAGATCATGTACAGAGAACATTTGCTGTTAACGAATACAAGAAGTGGCTCGAGGAAGCGGGCTTTTCGAATGTTCGTATTACAGCCGACTTCACAGCTGCTTTTCCAGATGAAAGAAGCGAGCGCATATTCTTTTGGGCGAAAAAAACAGACAAATAGTGTAAAATATTGTAATATATAGAAGTAACTCCTCTCCTCTTTAATGCGGGGCTCTGCCCCCTCTCCTCTCCTAAATTTTCCTTTACCATTTAAACAAATAAAAAGAATATGGAGTTGATGCTTTCTTTGACGATCCGTTGGAAATTAATTGCAGTCAGCGCCGGCGGAGCCGTGTGCCTTGGAATTATGTTTCTATTATTTTGGAGTGGAATGCCCCGGGACCAGGCAAAAACGCAGGAACCTGCTCCATGGGAAAATCAATCGGGCGAAAACGAGCAAAACGAGGCATCAGGAAGTGATTCTGATAAAGAAACCGAAGAGCCCGAGGAGGAACTCCGTGTCGATGTAAAAGGCGAAGTGCATGCCCCGGGTGTTTATACCCTTCAGGCAGATGAGAGAGTTGAAGAAGCGATCCAGAAGGCAGGTGGAATTACTGACAGGGCGGATATGCTTCAGGTGAATCTTGCAGAAAGAATAGAGGATGAGATGGTCATTCACATACCCGGAGAAGGGGAAGAAGCAATTACTGCCCCGGTTGAAGAAAGCGGTGGGGAAGGGGCGGTAGTCAATGTAAATGAGGCGGAGCAGGTGGATTTGGAAACCATACCGGGGATCGGCCCGGCAAAAGCCGCAGCTATTTTAAGCTACCGGGAGGAAAACGGTCCCTTTGAAACGATAGAAGACTTATCCAACGTAAGCGGGATCGGAGAAAAGACAGTGGAACAGCTGCGGGATTACATTTCTCTCTAATATTTACTTTTCAAAATAGTCTGATAAAGTTAAGGGAGAAATACTATTGCTTCAAGAGAAAGGAGCTTTCCCGTGGAAGAACATAAAGACTGGAAACTTGAAACACTTTCTGTACATGCCGGCCAGAGCCCGGACCCGGCGACTAACGCAAGAGCGGTGCCTATCTACCAGACCACCTCCTATGAATTTAACGATACCGATCATGCCGCAGATTTATTCGGCCTTCAGGAGTTCGGAAACATTTACACCCGAATCATGAACCCGACCTCTGATGTGTTCGAAAAACGAATGGCTGCTCTGGATGGAGGCATCGGTGCGCTCGCTACTGCAAGCGGCAGCTCTGCCATTCATATTGCCGTTATGAACATTTGCAGCGCCGGAGATGAAATCGTTGCTTCGAGCGGTTTGTACGGCGGAACATATAACATGTTTATGCATACGCTTCCGAAAATGGGAATTCAGGTCCACCTGGTGGACGGTACTGACCCGCAGGCGTATGAGGAAAAGATAAATGAAAATACCAAATTAATATTCAGCGAAATTATTGGAAATCCCAATGGCAATGTGCTCGATATAGAGAAAATTGCAGAGGTGGCTCACGGTAACGGCCTGCCGTTAATAGTGGACGCCACGACAGTAACGCCTATTTTATGCCGGCCCATTGACCACGGAGCGGATATCGTCGTGCATTCCGCCACGAAATTTATTGGTGGACACGGCACTACTATCGGCGGGGTGATCGTGGACAGTGGAAAATTTAATTGGGATAACGGCAAATTCCCCGGCCTTACAGAGCCGGATCCAAGCTATCACGGCGTTGTATTTACCGAAGCGGTTGGAGAAATGGCCTATATTTTAAAGGCACGTGTGCAGCTGCTGCGTGATTTAGGGCCGGCAATTTCTCCAATGAATTCGTTTTTGCTTCTGCAGGGTCTTGAAACGCTTCACCTGCGAATGGAGCGCCACTGTGAAAACGCCGAAAAGACAGCGTCATTTTTAGAGCAGCATGAGCTGGTGGACTGGGTGAGCTATCCGGGGCTTTCTTCGCATGCTACGCATGCTACAGCGGAAAAATACCTGCCGAAAGGAAAAGGGGCCATTTTGACCTTTGGCATCAAAGGCGGTCTTGCCGAAGGGAAAAAATTTATCGAAGCCTGCAACCTGCATTCGCACGTAGCGAATGTCGGAGACGCAAAGTCATTAGTTATTCATCCGGCAAGCACCACGCATCAGCAGCTCTCTGAGGAAGATCAGCGTGCAGCAGGGGTATCGGCAGACCTTATCCGGGTTTCTGTCGGCATTGAACATATAGACGACATTCTCCGGGATTTAGAAGAAGCTCTCCAGGAAAGCCAGAAATAAACCACGAACGACAAAGCCTGCCTCGCGGGGCAGGCCCTTCCTTTTTTCCTTTTTCCTATTCTAGTATTTAACAAACAGGGGGTGAAAACGATCCCCGTCCTTTGGATACTTATATCTATGACAGCCCCGGTCGGAATGCTACTCGGCGGAGACTTCTGGGTGTGGGGGATTATTTGGCTTTGCTTCGGCGCTGGATGGATAATGCTGAGGCGTTTTGGGATATTTGCTGCCGGTGCAGCATTGATGCTCCTTTTTGCCGGCAGCTCCTGGTATTGGATGGAACACAACGATTCTTTTTTTGAAGGCACCGAAACTGAAATTACCGGTACCGTGGCTTCGCCTTTAACGTATGACGGCGGCAGGGCCCGTTTTGATCTGCGGACGGATCAAGGAGAGATGGTGCCGGTTACGTGGTGGTTTGACACTGAAGAAGAGCTGCAGCAGAGCAAAAATCTCCTCCCGGGAGAGCAGTGCCGGTGGAATGGGGAAATGAAGGAACCATCGGCTGCTGGCAATCCCGGAGGGTTCAGCTATCAGACTTATCTGTACTGGGAAAAAATGCATTGGCTGTTTACGGTGGAAAACAGCCAGGACGTGGAATGCTTTGCACGCTCCACGGGAGCTGTAGACAACCTGGAGCGGCTCCGGGCCCGGGAGATGCAGCGGATTGAAAGGTTCTTTCCGGAACAGGCAGGGGGTCTGGCGGGTTCTCTGCTGTTTGGGGACCGTGCGTCAATGACCGGGGAGGTGGAAGAAGCATACCGCTCGCTCGGTCTTGTGCATGTGCTCGTCGTTTCCGGCATGCATGTAGCCATTGTCAGCGGAGCCGTGTTTTTTCTGCTGAAACGAATCGGTGTGACGAAAGAACGCTCCTATACAGTGGTCCTCTGCCTTCTCCCAGTATATGCTGTTCTGACCGGAGGAGCCCCCTCGGTGCTTCGTGCGGCCCTTGCTGCGGGATTTTTCATCGGCTGGCAGAAATGGGGGCCTCGCGGACGGCGCCTGGATCCGGTAATTATTCTTTTGACGGTGATGGGGGCGATGCTTATTCTTAATCCGGGCTATCTTTTTCATATCGGTTTTCAACTCTCTTTTTTACTAAGTGCACACCTGCTTTTGTGCAGAAAAAGGATGGCAGCTGCCGGGAAATGGGGGAATATGGTCTGGGTTGCCGGGTCGTCAATGCTTGTGTCCCTCCCCGTAATACTTTGGAGCTTTTATCAATTTTCTCTTTGGAATGTACTGATTAATTTCCTGTTCGCCCCGATTCTTCTATTCCTCGTTCTCCCCTTTTTATTTTTGAATTATCTTCTCTCTTTTGTTATTGCTTCTCCTCCCGAAATTTTTTCGTTGGTGTTTTCAGGAATCGACTGGATGCATGAACTTTTTATTCATCTGGCAGGTATGTCCTGGTCTACCGTACGTCTTGGAAAACCGGGCCTTATTTTTACTGCCGTATATGCGGCAGGATGCACGGTATTTGTTACAGCGTGGAATAAAAACGTGCGAAAAACAACCATGTATTTGTCAGCAGCAGTCATGCTTGCAGCAGCAGTCTGGCAGTGGACAGCTCCTTACACAGACGGCCGGGGAAGAGTAACCTACCTTGACGTCGGGCAGGGAGACAGCACAGTGATCGAACTGCCTTACCGGCAGGGGGTGGTTGTTGTTGACGGGGGCGGGCAGGTAAGCTTTAACGACGAAGAGTGGAAGGAGCAGGAGGAGCCCTTTGATCCCGGTGAAGCAGTCGTCGCTGAATACTTAAAATACCGGGGAATCCGAAAATTGGACACGGTAGTGGCAACGCACGGGGACGCCGATCATGTGAATGGTCTGAAGTATGTTGTGGAGCAAGTACCGACAGATGAACTGTGGTACGGAAGAAGTGCCCAGTATGAAGCCGGGGAACAGGAGCTTCTGGCGGCGTTTGACGAGCACACAGATATCAGGCTCGTGGAAGGCGGGGAAAGCTACCGCATTGGGGACGTCTCCTTTTATGTTCTGCATCCCAGGGGAGGCGCGACACGTTTCTAAGTGAAAAGCTTAGACACTGTGAAAAACACAGTGAACTGTTATTTCGAGAAGTCAAATGAAGGGGTAACGCCTGGAAG
>NZ_ATVM01000011.1 GCF_000420725.1 Marinococcus halotolerans DSM 16375
AGTACACGTCGTATGCCTTTCAGGAGGCTGCCCACAAAAAAGGCATTATCACAAGCATGTCGCGCCGAGGCAACTGCTTTGATAATGCCGTCATTGAATCCTTCCATTCCTCGCTAAAGTCGGAAGGATTCCGCACCCCGAAAGGGGTGCCCCTAACATTTCCAATTATACTAGAAAACGTGCAGACGTACATGTATTATTACAACTATCAGCGACCCTTGACGAAATTAGCCTTCCACACGCCGGTGGAATACCGGACGGCAGAAGGCTAACGGCTAGGTGCTTTATCTTGTCTCATATTTCTAGGTCAGTGCAACCTGAGCTGAAGGTTTTTATGTGTATGAGTGCCTGGATTATGTTATAAACGGCGTAAAGGATAAAAAAGGGGCAGGTAATGATGAGTGAACATCTCCGCCGGGCAGAAGCCACGTTTTTAGAGCAGTACAGCGACTGGCTCCAGATGGTACAGGAAAGCATGATACAGGTGACAGGCTTTTACCGGGAAGGTTTTGAAGAAAACGGCGACCGGCTGCTCGACAGCACGACCAGGGAATCCTCGCTTTTTTCCTCGCAGACGGTGACAATGGCGTATCTGTTCGGCCAGGAGGAGGAATGGAAGCAGGATCTGGAAGCCTTCGAGCAGGCAACCGAAGAAGTACGAAGTCTTATAGAGGCAGAAACGATGAGCAGTGCCGAGAAGATGCGCTACGTCGCTTCGGTGTATATGCCGGTGCTTGAACGCTGGAAGCTTCGGGTGACAGCGCTCGCAAGCAAATAAACAGGCAGGGACGGGGCCCCTGCCTGTTTTTATTCGTCACTGCCCTGTTCGGAAAGAGGCGGCAGCCCAAGCCTCTGTTCCAGCGTCGGAAGAGAGCCGTGCTCGATGATCCAATTCGCCGGCTGACGGTCAGGATACATGAGCTCGGAAATACTCTGGCCTTCAATCTGGTTGAACCGTTCGCCTTCCTCCCACTCCTGCAGATTTTCAAAGTTCAGCTCTTCCGCCGTAGCGACGACGTTGGAAGGCGCGCTGATCGTCTGCTCATTGTTCACTTCATTATAGGTAAACGTGAGAGACTGGATGGATGAGGAGGTCTGCGGGTTCTGGCTGTTATTCATAGCAATTTGAAAATCTGCCTGAATGCTTTTTGTCTCCATTGAATCCTTATCGATAGTAATAGTGTAAACAGTGTCTTCCAGGTTTCCGGCAAACAGCATGTCGTCAATCAAGCTGTCAAAGTCTTCATTGGTGAAGCTGACCGTGCTTTTAACGAGCTCGCGCATTTGATCGGAACGGCCGCGGGCCTCAATCACGTATTCCGACTCCCGTTCGTCCAGCTGAAAATCTGCAGCATAGGCGTCGATCAGCTCCAGCACAGCCGCCGGTTCTCCGATGGATTGGCTTGAAGCGCTCAAATCGCTGGTGAATTCATCCGGATACTTGATCCATTCTTCTTCTGCAGAATCATACGTGAAAAAGCCTTCGGCTGTCAGGTAGCGCTCGATTTCCTTCGGCTCCTGTTCTGTTGTCTGCAGCGTCGAAGACTCATGGTAGGCGAACGGGTCAGTGCCAACCTCCACATGGGAGGTGAGTTCATTGGTCACCGGGTCTTCCTGAGCCGGGCCGATTGTCTGGTCCATGTTTATATCAATAGAATAACGGTTTAATTCCTGCATATAGTCAATACTTTCAGAAAGAACCTCATCAGAAGCCGGTTCCTCATCTGAAGCTTGGTTTTCCGTGGGATCTGGTTCATTGTCAATGGATGAACATCCTATCGGAAGGACGAGACTTAAAGAAACGAGAAGTACGCCAAATGACTTCCTCATGGAACCTCCGACCTCCATCTAAAATTCGTTTTACATATTTTCTAAGAATACCACACTTTTACACAAAAAAGAATAAGACCTCGTTCATGATTGTCTTCCACCGCTTTCCAGAGAGGGGAAGCAGGAGGTGGCTGTGTGGAGAGAAAGCTCTCTCAATAGTAAGAGACCATAAGAAAGAAACCCGGCGGATGCCGGGCTTCTGGTGCCCGCGACGGCCGCTTAGACAAGGGGAGCGGCGCCCGGGCGGACAGAACAGTGTGGGAGGTTGCTGCTGTCAGAGGTATAAGGGGAAATATGTAGAAGAGAGAGCAGCCGAAGTGCTGCTGCCTGGTACTATCATATGTCCCGGGGCCCCGGAATACAAGAGGACACGCCCGTTTAGGCTTTATTTTAAAATAGGAGTGCTCCTTAGTGTCCTATTCTAAAATAGGAAGCAATTGATTTGTGAAAGAGCAGAATAATAAATGAAAAATGCGGGTATAGAACAAACGATGCATATTCCGCATGAAAGGGAGTAATGATTGTATGTTTGGAAAAATATATATTAACGGTGAATGGAAACAAGCAGACGAAGGCACCATTGAGGTTGTGAACCCGGCAAACGGAGAAGTGGTGGGAGAGACTGCAAACGCAGGCGAAGCGGAAACGAAAGAGGCGATCAATGCTGCCCATGAGGCGTTTGATTCCTGGTCGAACACAACAGCATACGAACGCGCAGACATTCTTCGCAAGATTCACACCCTTATGATGGAGCGCCAGAATGAACTCGGTGAACTGCTGACAAAGGAAATGGGCAAACCATTGGCGGAGGCTAAAGGGGAAGTAGCCTATGCGGCTTCTTTCATTGAATGGTATGCGGACGAAGCGAAACGTGTGTACGGCGAGACCATCCCATCCGGATCGGAAAACAAGCGGCTGATGGTGATTCACCAGCCGGTCGGCGTCGTCGGTGCGATTACGCCGTGGAATTTCCCGCAGGCGATGATTACCCGTAAAGTCGGACCGGCCCTCGCCGCAGGCTGCACAATCGTACTGAAGCCGGCAAAGAATACGCCGCTGTCCGCCGTGCGTTTCGTAGAGATCTGCGAAGAAGCGGGCGTGCCTAAAGGCGTAATCAACCTGGTTACCGGCCAGAGCTCCTCGGCGATCGGCAATGAATTGATGTCGAACGAAAAAGTCCGCAAGGTCACCTTTACCGGCTCCACCGAAGTCGGAAGCAACTTAATGGAGCAGGGCGCGCAGGATATTAAAAAGCTGTCGCTTGAACTCGGCGGGCATGCGCCGGCACTTGTTCTCGACGATGCGGATATCGAAAAAGCGGTCAAGGGCGTCGTAGCATCGAAATTCCGCGCATCCGGCCAGACGTGCATTTGCGTCAACCGTGTGTATGCCGATGAAAAGGTATATGAAGAGTTTGTCGAAAAATTTGCGAATGCATGCAAGGATCTGAAGGTCGGCGACGGCATGGACGAAGACGTGAAGGTTGGCCCGCTGATTGATAAAGACGCTTACGATAAAGTCGAGCGCCACGTGCAGGATGCTGTCGATAAAGGCGCGAAAGTCGTAACGGGCGGCAACGGTTATGAAAAGAATGGCGGCTACTACTTTGAACCGACCGTGCTCCGCGACGTCAACCATGACATGATCATCATGCACGAAGAAACATTCGGACCGGTGGCACCGGTGCAGAAAATTATAAGTGACGAAGAAGGCGTCAAGCTGGCGAACACCACACCGTTTGGTCTTGCTTCGTACTTCTTTACCGAAAACATGTCCCGGGGTATGAAAGTTGCCGAAGGACTCGAATACGGTATTGTCGGCTGGAATGATGGCGGACCATCGGCGGCCCAGGCGCCGTTTGGCGGCTGGAAGCAGAGTGGTGTCGGACGCGAAGGCGGCCGTCAGGGTATCATGCCGTTTCTCGAAACGAAATATATTTCGATGGGATTATAATAGAAACAGAGGCTGCGCCGGACTGCTCCGGTGCAGCTTTTTTATGAGAATGAATAATTCAGCGCTTACAATTAAAAGGCTTTTATCTGTTTCATAAGTCCTGAGACCCTGTTGTTATGCCACATTCTTTTCACTTTTTAAAAAAATTTTGTTGTTTGAAAAGGATTCTGCAAAAGGAATATAGAAAGTAGACACATAACGATAAGGAGGGGTTCACTTGATGAACTTTAACATTCGCGGGGAAAACTTAGAGGTGACTCCAGCTCTTCGAGGTTACGTAGAAAAGAAAGTGAGCAAGCTTGAACGTTACTTTGATACAACCCCTGTGGCGGACGTCCATGTGAATATGGAAGTTCAAAACAGCGAGAAAATTTTAGAAGTGACCATCCCTATGCCGCAGCTGCTCCTCCGTGCAGAAGAGACGCATACGGATATGTATGCGGCGATCGATCTTGCGACGGACAAGCTCGAACGGCAGATTCGAAAATATAAAACAAAAGTAAACCGCAAGTTCCGCCAAAACGGTAAAACATCGGAAGTATTTAAAACCAATATTGAAGAATTGAATGATGAAATTGCCAATGGCGGGGTAAAAGAAGCTCCGCTGACGGATGAAGTGACCGAAGAGGACGACGGCCTTGAAATCGTCCGGACCAAACGGTTTAATTTAAAGCCGATGGATACGGAAGAAGCGATCCTTCAAATGGATATGCTCGGCCACAACTTTTTCGTCTTCGCTAATTCGGTCAGCGGTGACACGTCAGTCGTATACAAACGCCGTGACGGGCGCTACGGCCTGATTGAGCCGGAAGAATAATTATATGAGTTAACAGACCCTGCGCGGATAATGCGCAGGGTCTGTTTTGGTTTTACCGCGAGCACGGGTTCGCGTTGTAACAATAGCGGAATACTGTTAAAATATACGGTGATGCTTAGAAATACAACGATTCATTTATATATATAAAAATACAGATAAATCAGGCTTCGGGCCCCTTATTAACAATTAAAACAACTATGCGCGTCAATCGTATTTCGGCTAGATGGTACGAAAGAGAGGACGATGATTAAACCATGAGAGGTTTATTGAAGAAAGTTATCGGAGACACCAACCAAAAATATGTAAAAAAACTGGAGAAAAAAGCGGAAAAAATAGAGGCTTTTTATGAAGACATCCAGGTTTTGAGCGATGAGGACCTTGTCCGTAAGACCGAAGAGTTTAAAGAACGCTATCAGCAGGGGGAAAAGCTTGAACAGCTGCTTCCGGAAGCCTATGCGGTGGTCGCAGAAGCGTCGACACGCGTGCTCGGAATGACTCCCTTCCGCGTCCAGCTGATGGGTGCCATCGTATTAAACGACGGTGATATCGCGGAGATGAAAACCGGGGAAGGGAAAACCCTGGTCGCAACCATGCCTGTCTACTTAAACGCCATTACCGGCAAAGGCGTGCACGTTGTTACCGTCAACGACTATCTGGCCAAGCGTGACAGTGAAACTCTGGGAGAGCTTTACCAGTTCCTCGGGTTGACCGTCGGCCTGAATTTAAAGGACATGAGCAAGGAAGCGAAGCGGGAAGCCTATCTGGCTGATATTACGTATGGGACCAACAACGAGTTCGGCTTTGATTACCTTAGGGACAATATGGTTCTGTACAAAGAGCAGATGGTGCAGCGCCCTCTTCATTTTGCCCTCGTCGACGAAGTGGACTCAATTTTGATCGACGAAGCGAGAACACCACTGATCATTTCGGGCTCGGTGGAGCAGTCGACCAAGCTGTACGCGGCAGCTAACGTGTTTGTGAGCCGGCTCAAAGAAGAGCGGGACTACACGCTCGATGAAAAAACAAAAACAGTGCTTTTAACCGATGAAGGCGTTACCCGGGCGGAAAAAGCGTTTCAAATAGAGAATTTGTACGACCAGCAGCACGTGCAGCTGCTGCACCACATCAATCAGGGGTTAAAAGCTCATGTGACAATGCACCGCGACGAGGACTACGTAGTCCAGGACGGCAAAGTGGTCATTGTAGACCAGTTTACCGGTCGTCTGATGGCCGGCCGCCGGTACAGTGAAGGTCTCCACCAGGCGATTGAAGCGAAGGAAGGCATGCGCGTGCAGAAGGAAAGCATGACGCTCGCCTCGATTACGTTCCAGAACTACTTCCGGATGTATCAGAAGCTTGCCGGGATGACCGGTACAGCGAAAACGGAAGAAGAAGAGTTCCGCAATATTTACGGAACAGACGTCATTTCGATTCCAACCAATCAGCCGGTCGTCCGCGAAGACAAATCCGATTTGATCTTCAAGACCCGGGAAGCGAAATACCGGGCGGCAGCCGAAAAGATCGCTGAATTGTACGAAACCGGCCAGCCTGTTCTAGTCGGGACGGTAAACGTAGATACGTCGGAGCTGATCTCCCGGTATCTGAAAAAGAAAAACGTGCCGCACAACATTCTGAACGCGAAAAACCACGAAAACGAAGCGAAAATTATTGAAAACGCCGGCCAGCGCGGTGCGGTCACTATTGCGACCAACATGGCCGGGCGCGGTACCGATATCAAGCTCGGGGACGGAGTAGCGGACCTCGGCGGGCTGTTTGTCATTGGCACTGAACGGCACGAAAGCCGCCGGATTGACAACCAGCTGCGTGGCCGTGCCGGACGTCAGGGTGACCCGGGTGCTTCCCAGTTTTACCTGTCCATGGAAGACGAGCTGATGCGCAGATTCGGCTCAGATAACATGCGCGGCATGATGGAGCGCCTTGGCATGGATGAAGATCAGCCGATCGAAAGCAAGCTGGTCACCCGTGCTGTAGAACAGTCCCAAAAGCGGGTGGAAGGCGCGAACTATGATTCCCGTAAGCAGATTCTGCAGTACGATGACGTCATGCGCGAACAGCGTGATATTATCTATGCCCAGCGGATGGAAGTGCTCGAGTCGGACAACCTGCGTGATATTGTGCTCCGTATGCTTGAGTCCACGGTGAAAAATATTGTTGCAGCCTATACCCCGGTGGAGCAGGTGCCGGAGGACTGGGATCTTGAGGGCATGCTTCATTACCTGAATACCACCGTGCTGAATGAAGGCGATTTGACAGAGCAGGACGTTAAAGGTCTTGAGCAGGAAGAAGTTATCGACAAGGTATGGGAAACAGCAAAAGGTAACTACGAAGCAAAAGAGCAGGAATTTGACGAAGAATCCATGCGTGAGTTCGAAAAAGTGCTGCTCCTCCGGTCGGTGGACCGGAAGTGGATGAACCATATCGATCAGATGGACCAGCTCCGCCAGGGCATTCACCTGCGGGCCTACGGCCAGAATGACCCGCTTCGGGAATACAAATTTGAAGGCTTTAACATGTTTGAGGATATGGTGGCTTCGATTGAAGAAGAAGTCGCTACGTACGTCATCAAATCGGAAGTCAACGAAGAGAACCTGCAGCGCCAGGAAGTCGCTAAAGGAAAAGCAGTGCGCCAGGACGAACAGGAAGCAGAAGAAGAGCAGCCGAAAAACAAAAAGAAATCAGCGCCGGCAAACGGCAACCGGAAAATGCCGGTGCCGAACAAACGGTAATAAGAAACGAAAAACGGGAGGGACAGGCCCCGAAGTGCTCAGCTTCGGGCTTTTTCCTTGCCACCTACATTCAGAAAGGGGATTTCTTACATGGATATGGCAGAAATTCGAAACGAACTTGAAAATATGGCTAAGCGATTAGCGGACTTCAGGGGGTCTCTTTGACTTCGATGCCAAGAAGGAGCGCATCAGCGAACTCGAAGAAAAGATGACTCACCCCGGCTTCTGGGATGACCAGGACGCCTCCAAAAAAGTTATTGATGAAAATAATGCGTTAAAGGATATTACTGAAGGCTACCGCGTGCTTGAAGAGCAGCATGAAAATCTCGAGGTTTCCTATGAGCTTGTAAAGGAAGAAGACGATGAAGATTTAAAAGAAGAGCTCGAATCAGGCACGAAGCAGCTGAAAAAAGATATTAACGATTTTGAACTGCAGATGCTTCTCAGCGAGCCGTATGATAAAAACAACGCCATACTGGAGCTGCACCCCGGCGCCGGCGGCACGGAATCCCAGGACTGGGCGTCCATGCTGCTCAGAATGTACACCCGCTGGGCGGAAAAGAAAAACTATACGGTGGAAACCCTGGATTATCTTCCCGGGGACGAAGCCGGTCTGAAAAGCGTCACCATGATGATCAAGGGCTACAATGCCTACGGCTTTCTGAAAGCGGAAAAAGGGGTGCACCGGCTCGTGCGGATTTCCCCGTTTGACTCCTCGGGGCGCCGGCATACCTCATTTGTTTCCTGCGAAGTCATGCCGGAAATGGAAGATTCCGTGGAGGTGGAAGTGCGGACGGAGGATTTGAGAATCGATACGTACCGTGCAAGCGGTGCCGGCGGGCAGCACGTAAACACGACGGACTCCGCAGTGCGGATCACCCACCTGCCGACAAACATTATCGTTACCTGCCAAAACGAGCGGTCCCAGCTGAAAAACCGGGACCAGGCGATGAAAATGCTGCGGGCCAAGCTGTATCAGCGCCAGATTGAAGAGCGTCAGCAGGAAATGGATGAAATCCGCGGAGAACAGAAAGAAATCGGCTGGGGAAGCCAGATCCGTTCTTATGTTTTCCATCCGTACAACATGGTAAAAGACCATCGGACGAATGTAGAGATGGGAAACACGCAGTCAGTAATGGACGGTAATCTTGATCCGTTCATCGATGAATACCTGCGTGCAAGCATGAAAGTATAACAGAGGGCAAAATCAGCAGCCTGCGTTCGCGCAGGCTCTTTTTACGTCAAACCAAAAGGAGGGACTGTAATGGTAAACCGAAGAAGAAAACCAATGTCAAAAACGGCGTTGAAATGGGTCAACGGGTTCCAGATCTTTATCGGAACGGCTGTAGTAGCTATTTCATATAACGCTTTTTTACTGCCTAACTCGATCGCGTCCGGAGGGGTAAGCGGTTTTGCGACCCTGCTCGAGGCCTCATTGAATGTAGAACCGGCTATAACGATAGGGATCACCAACGTCCTCCTTTTCATCCTCGGTCTCCTGCTTCTTGGAGGCCTCCAATACGGGGCAAAAACGATAATTGGAACGCTGTTTTTGCCGTTTATTGTTTATTTCACGAGAAACTGGGATATCGGTATCGATGACCCGCTGCTTGGTGCGTTGTTTGGCGGAATCGGAGTGGGCTTTGGGCTCGGACTGGTGTTTCGGGCCAGTGCTTCGACCGGAGGCACGGATCTTTTAGCCCAAATCATTCATAAATACGCCGGAGGGACGCTCGGCACATCGGTCTTTATTATGGACGGACTGATTGTTACGGGCTCGGCATTCATCTTTGGCCTGGAGTTCGCGCTGTATGCCCTTATTTCATTATTTGTTACGGGAAGAACCATTGATGTCGTGCAGACCGGTCTGGGCTATGCCAAAGTGGCGTTTGTAATTACAAAGCACGAAGAAACGGTGCGTCAATCTATCTTAAAAGAAGTGGACCGCGGGGTAACCAAACTCGAAGGCCGGGGAGGCTTTACCAATGATACGCGGCCGGTGCTAATGTGTGTCGTCAACCGGGGGGAAGTTACCCGCCTGAAGCGTGTGATCCAGCTGCAGGATCCCGAAGCCTTTGTGGTCGTCAGCAACGCTTCAGAGGTGCTTGGCCAGGGATTTGAGAATCAGGGAAACTCTGTGTAAAAAACGGAAGCGCCAACATTGTGTTTCAGAATCATAGAAGTTCATGCTACACTAAAGAAAAGTGGAAAGGCGCTGCTAGGAGTCTTCTCCGGCTGGCGGTTCTCTGCCTGGATCTGCCAAAAGGCAGAGAAGGCAGAGAAAGACAACGGAAGAAGCGACTGCGCCTTGGAACTGGACAATAAGAAAAGCGCAGAGCGTTCGGTCAAAAAAGGAAGTTCGATGAAGGACGTCACGATTGTGACACCATCGAACTGACCTGCTTCGCAGGCCCCAGGGCGGCTCGCTGTTTTCGATCCGGAGGAACAGCCCGCGAAGCTGATTCCTCTTTCGTATAGTCTATGATTTGGTTATGACTTTAATAAAGCTGGAGTGAAATAGATGAAGAAAAACATCAAAGTGACGGCAGCAATTCTGGTCACAGCAGCGGCAGCCGGGACTGGAGGCGCAGTCGTAGGTGCTTCTGTCTGGGGAGGGGAGTCGGGCACTTCCTCACCTGCACTGTCCGAATCCGGTTCGGACAGCGGAACGCAAAATGTGTCAGAGGAAGACTTAAATAAAATCAGTTCTGTGTACGATCTGATCGACTCCGAATACATGACAGAAGTGGATGATGATGCGTTGGTGCAGGGGGCTATCGAAGGGATGATCGGAGAACTCGATGATCCTCACTCCAGCTACATGAGCGAAAGCACAGCACAGGAATTCACGCAGTCGCTGGATTCCTCCTTTGAAGGCATTGGGGCTGAAGTAAATAAATCCGGAGACGCAGTAACGATCGTTTCTCCGATCGAAGATTCTCCGGCGGAAGCTGCCGGACTGCAGCCAAATGATGATATTTTGGAAATTAACGGAGAAAGCACAGAAAACCTTGAACTCAATGAAGCGGTTCTGAAAATCCGCGGAGAAAAAGGAACGGACGTGAATCTCACTGTTCAGCGCGGAAGCGGCGACCCTTTTAATGTTGAAGTGGAGCGCGACGAAATTCCGATCGAAACCGTCGAAGGTGAAGTGATTGAGCAGGATGGCGAAAGCATCGGTTATTTGAATGTATCGTCATTTTCTGAAAATACAGCCGATGAATTCGAAACCCAGCTCGAGCAGGTGGAGAGTGAAAACATTGACGGCCTGGTGATCGATGTGCGCGGGAACCCAGGCGGTTATTTGAACGCGGTAGAGGATATCGGCGACATGATCATTCCGGGCGGAGAGCCTGTGGTGGAAATTGAAGACCGTGAAGGCACGATATCAGAAGTGACCTCCTCTTTAGAGGAGAACAAAGACTATCCGGTGGTTGGCGTGATTGACCAGGGAAGTGTGTCTGCTTCTGAAATTCTGGCGGCTGCGATGAAGGAGTCCGGAGGTTTTGAACTGGTAGGGCAGACCACCTACGGCAAAGGAACAGTCCAGCAGGTGATGGAGCTCGATGATGGAAGCGACGTAAAGCTGTCTGTCTCTAAATGGCTGACTCCGGATGGAAACTGGATTAATGAAGAAGGCGTGGAGCCGACCATTGAGCAGGAGCAGCCGGACTATTTCCAGGCATCTATTTTGTCCATTGATGAAGCCCTGGAGCCGGATACGACTGGAGACAACATTGCCACCGCACAAACGCTCTTAAAAGGAGCCGGATTTGACCCGGGTCGTGAGGACGGATACTACAGCGAAGAAACAGAAGCGGCGGTACAAAATTTCCAGGAGGAACAGGAAGGTTTAGAAGCCACTGGGACGCTGACGCCGGAAACAGCAGACGCGCTGAATGATTTTGTGCTTGAAAATGTCCAGAACAGGGACAACGACAAACAGCTGCAGCGCGCGCTTGATACAGTCACAGAGCAATAAATGAAGGCTGGATGATACCGGTGGCCGGGTTCTGCCCGGTCCAAAGAAAAGGGGGAAATAGTGGATGCAGGGAATAATCGGGGAAATTGGTCCCGCGTTAGCGTGGTTTTTTCTGAACCCGCTGACTTACATAATGATAGCAGCCATGCTTATGATTGGTTATCTTCGGGTGAAAAGAGAACGGAAAATGTTTTATGCAAAAATGTATCCAATGCTGATGGAATTGACGATGAGTGTCATTCCGGCAATAGTAATCGCTGCTTTTGTGTCGGTCATCACCATTGTTACGGGCATTTCACTGCCTCTTGGAGCAGTCCTGCTTGCGATGGTGATCAGTGCCCTGCTGGCAGTGTCAGGCCTGCACCGCTGGCTGACCGCTCTGCACGTATGGGGAACGGCGTTTTTAGCTGCTCTGGCACTGGATGCTGCCGGGGTCGCGGTACCGTTTTTCTCTGCCGGCGCCTGGCTCGGAAACGGCTTTGATGCTTTTTCTCTGATGGTCTGGATCGCAGTGCTCACGCTCGCAGAAGGAATACTGATTGTCTGGAACGGGACCAGGTTTTTTTCTCCGCTGCGGACAGTGAGCCGCCGCGGCAAGCCAATTGGAGGCCAGATTACGCACCGTCTCTGGATGCTCCCGGTTTTTCTGTTTATTCCTGGAAGCGCTGTTGAAGCGGGAGGCTGGTGGCCGCTCCTTCCCGGCGGTACTGCTTTTTCCCTTCTTTTGCTGCCGGTAGTGATCGGCATACGTATGAAAACCTTCGACCGTCTAGCAGCCGTGCAGGTGCGCTCGGCCGGATGGTGGGTTGTACGAATCGCTGTCCTTGCCGGCGCCGGCGCAGCACTTGCTTATTTTTACAGCGGATGGATTATTCCGGTAATTACGGCTGTTTTGATTCTGCTGCGGGAATGGGTAACCATTGCTGCCAGCAGTTCAGCTA
The DNA here is from genome assembly GCF_000420725.1 of Marinococcus halotolerans DSM 16375. Lineage (GTDB taxonomy): Bacteria > Bacillota > Bacilli > Bacillales > Marinococcaceae > Marinococcus > Marinococcus halotolerans. The sequence continues at coordinate 12,271 of NZ_ATVM01000011.1, forward strand.
AAAGTAATTTTCTTTATACGCTCCGCGGCGACGGCATATCCGTACTCGCTGTTCTGCCGGAATCTCCGGCAGACCGCATGCATATTAAAGCGGGAGAAGTCATCCGGCGTGTGAACAGCGAAAAGGTATATGATGAAGCGAGCCTTTACCGGGCGGTGCAGAAAAATTCCGCCTACTGCCGGCTGGATGTGGAAGATATTAACGGAGAGCTCCGCCAGGCGCAGGCGGCGCTTTACAGCAACCAGCACCATCAGCTTGGAATATTGATGATTAATAAAGAACGAACGGCACCGGAAAGCATGCATACGGCCCAGTAAAACAGAACCCCCCTGCCGGGTTCTGTTTTTTGTATGATGCAGGGGAAATGTCGTTTTCTTTGCAATTACAGGGGAGTGGAGTACAATAATAATAGCGAATATACGTTCGTTTTTATGTTGTTTCTTTCCAATCTTCATGTGGTATAGTAAATAGACATATGACCGGAACGCAGACAGGAAGTGAGGGACTAATATGAACGAAACATTTGAACTGGCGAGTAGATATAATCCGGCGGGCGACCAGCCGCAGGCGATTGAAAAGCTGGTTCAAGGGTTAAAAGACGGCAAAAGATACCAGACGCTGCTCGGAGCGACAGGGACCGGCAAAACGTTCACAGTATCCAATGTGTTAACGGAAGTGAACCGGCCGACGCTTGTTATGGCGCATAATAAGACGCTCGCCGGGCAGTTATATAATGAATTTAAAGAAATGTTTCCAAACAATGCGGTAGAATACTTTGTGAGCTATTACGACTACTATCAGCCGGAGGCCTACGTACCGCAGACGGACCAGTTTATTGAAAAAGACGCGAGCATTAATGATGAAATTGATAAACTAAGGCACTCGGCGACGAGCGCCTTATTTGAGCGGGAAGATGTTATTATTGTGGCCAGCGTTTCCTGCATTTATGGTCTCGGCTCACCGGAGGATTACAGGGATCTGATGCTTTCACTCCGTACGGGGATGGAGATCGAACGGGACCAGATTCTCCGGAAGCTTGTGGACATTCAATACGAGCGTAACGACATTAATTTCGTGCGCGGAACGTTTCGCGTGCGCGGCGATGTGATCGAAATTTTCCCGGCATCAAGAGAAGAGCACTGCATTCGTGTTGAAATGTTTGGCGATGAAATCGACCGGATCACCGAGGTGGACGCCTTAACCGGCGAAGTTATCGGTGAACGTTCACACGCTGCAATTTTCCCGGCTTCCCACTTTGTGACGCGGGAAGAAAAAATGGAGCGGGCCATTAAAAATATTCAGCAGGAGCTTCAGGAGCAGCTCGAAAAGTTCCGGGCGGACGGCCGGGAGCTTGAAGCACAGCGGCTCGAACAGCGGACTAATTATGACCTCGAAATGATGCAGGAAATGGGCTTTTGCTCCGGCATCGAGAACTATTCGAGGCATCTGACCTTCCGGAACCCCGGGGATGCCCCTTATACATTGATTGACTATTTTCCGGATGACTTTTTACTCGTAGTGGACGAGTCCCACGTTACGCTTCCGCAGGTGCGCGGCATGTACAACGGGGACCAGGCAAGAAAGCAGGTGCTCGTGGACCACGGCTTCCGTCTTCCGTCCGCGATGGACAACCGTCCGTTGAAATTTGATGAATTTGAAGGGCGGATCAACCAGGCGATGTTTATTTCCGCAACGCCGGGTCCGTATGAGCTTGAACACGCTCCGGAAGTCATTGAACAGATTATCCGGCCGACCGGGCTGCTCGACCCGACAGTGGAAGTGAAGCCGATTGAAGGACAGATCGATGACTTGATCGGGGAAATTCATGAGCGGCGGGAACAAAATGAGCGGGTGCTCGTGACGACGCTCACGAAGAAAATGGCAGAGGATCTGACCAACTATTTAAAAGAGCTCGGCATCCGGGTGAAGTATCTGCACTCAGACATTAAAACGCTCGAGAGGATCGACATTATCCGCCAGCTCCGACTCGGCCAGTTTGACGTTCTGGTCGGCATTAACCTCCTCCGGGAAGGGCTCGATATTCCGGAAGTGTCGCTGATTGGCATTCTGGATGCAGACAAGGAAGGCTTTTTGCGCGCCGAACGCTCTCTTATCCAGACAATGGGTCGTGCTGCCCGGAACGACCGCGGGCATGTTATTATGTACGCAGACAAAATCACGCGTTCGATGGACGTGGCGATCAGTGAAACGAACCGCCGCCGCGAGATCCAGATAGCGCATAATGAAAAATACGGCATTACACCGAAAACAATTCAAAAAGAAATCCCTGCCCTTATTCAGGCAACGGTCAGCTCAGAGGATTCATCCGATATTGATAAACCAGCTCTTGATAAAATGAGCAAGACGGAGCGGAAAAAAGTAATCGACCAGATGGAAGACGAAATGAAACAGGCAGCCAAAGACCTGCAGTTTGAACGCGCAGCGGAACTGCGCGATATGGTATTAGAACTTAAAGCGGAAGGATGACCAACGAATGGCAGCAGATAATATTAAGATTCAGGGGGCGAGGTCCCACAATTTAAAAAATATTGATGTGACAATTCCGAGGGACCAGCTGGTCGTCATGACTGGACTATCCGGCTCCGGGAAATCTTCGCTTGCCTTCGACACAATTTATGCCGAGGGGCAGCGCCGGTATGTCGAATCATTGTCCGCCTATGCCCGCCAGTTTTTAGGGCAGATGGAAAAGCCGGACGTTGATTCCATTGAAGGGCTGTCACCAGCAATATCAATTGACCAGAAAACGACGAGCAAGAACCCGCGCTCAACGGTCGGCACTGTGACGGAAATTTATGACTACCTAAGGCTTTTATTTGCACGTGTCGGTACGCCTTACTGCCCGTATCATCACGTACCGATCACCTCCCAGACCATTTCCCAGATGGTCGACCAGATGATGGCTTATAGTGAACGTACGAAAATGCAGATTCTCGCTCCGGTTATTGCCGGCAGAAAAGGAGAACATGTGAAGGTGATGGATCAGCTGAAGCAAAAAGGGCTGGTGCGTATTCGCGTGGACGGGGAAATGCGTGACATCGGAGAAGAAATCAAGCTCGAAAAAAATAAGAAGCATGATATAGAGGCTGTCGTGGATCGTATCGTCATTAAAGACGGTGTCGAATCCAGGCTTGCAGATTCCCTGGAGACTGCCCTCGAGCTCGGGGAAGGGAAGGTGCTGATTGACGTTATCGGTGAAAAGGAAATGCGGTTCAACCAGCATCACTCCTGCCCGGAATGCGGATTTTCAATTGGGGAGCTCGAGCCGAGAATGTTTTCCTTTAACAGTCCATACGGCGCCTGCCCGACCTGTGACGGTCTTGGCAGCAAGCTCGAAGTGGACAGTGACCTTGTCGTTCCCGATCCGGACCGGACGCTCCGGGAGCATGCGATCGCTGTATGGGAGCCGATCAGCTCCCAGTATTACCCGCAGCTGCTCCGCTCGGCCTGCGATCACTTTAATATTGATATGGATACGCCGTTTAAAGACCTTCCGGAAGAGCATAAGGAAATACTGCTCGAAGGCAACGGCCAGCAGAAAATAACCTTCCGTCACAAAAACGAACGCGGTCAGGTCCGCGAGCGCCAGATCTACTTTGAAGGCGTGCTGAACAACGTTTCCCGCCGCTACCGTGAAAGCGGGTCGGATTTCACCCGCGAACAGATGCAGCAGTACATGAGCAACAAGCAGTGCCCAACGTGTAAAGGTCACCGCCTGAGCCTCGAGGCACGTTCTGTGCTGGTTGGAAATATTCACGTCGGTGAGTTGACGGATCTTTCGATTCAGCAGGCGTATACGTACGTGGAAAACATCGATTTAACGGAAAAGGAAATGGAGATCGCCCGCTTGATTCTGCGTGAAATCAATGAACGCCTCGGCTTTCTCATTAATGTCGGTCTCGATTATTTAACCCTGAGCCGCTCCGCTGGCACGCTGTCAGGCGGGGAAGCGCAGCGCATCCGGCTGGCAACCCAGATCGGTTCAGCACTGATGGGTGTTCTCTACGTCCTCGATGAGCCGTCGATCGGCCTTCACCAGCGGGACAACAACCGGCTGATACAGACGCTGCAGAACATGCGTGACCTTGGAAACACGCTGATTGTTGTTGAACATGACGAGGACACCATGCTTGCTGCTGACCATATCATTGACATTGGTCCCGGAGCCGGGCGTCACGGCGGGCACATTATCGCTGAAGGGACTCCGGAGGAATTGAAGGAAAATGATGCCTCCCTGACCGGTCAGTATTTAGCGGGAAAAAGATTTATTCCGCTGCCGGGGGAACGGCGCAAGCCTTCCGACCGCTGGCTGAAGGTGAAAGGTGCCGTGGAAAACAATTTGAAGCGGACAAATGCGGATATTCCGCTCGGCCTGCTGAGTGCGATTACCGGCGTATCCGGGTCTGGAAAAAGTACGCTGATCAACGATATTTTATACAAGGTGCTTTCGCAGAAGCTTCACCGTGGTAAACAGAAGCCGGGCGCGCACAAAAGCGTCGAAGGCATCGATCAGCTTGAAAAAGTGATCGATATCGACCAGTCGCCGATCGGCCGGACGCCGCGCTCGAATCCTGCGACCTACACCGGGGTTTTTGATAATATCCGCGAGGTATTTGCGATGACCAACGAAGCGAAAATCCGGGGCTACCAGAAGGGACGCTTCAGCTTTAACGTTCGGGGCGGACGCTGTGAAGCGTGTAAAGGCGACGGGATTATCAAAATAGAAATGCATTTTCTTCCGGATATTTATGTTACATGTGAAGAGTGCGGCGGCCAGCGATACAATCGTGAGACGCTCGAAATCAAATACAAAGGCAAAAATATTGCTGACGTACTGGAAATGACTGTGGAAGAAGCAGTGGACTTCTTTGAAAACATTCCAAAAATCCGCCGGAAAATCCAAACGTTATATGACGTTGGTTTAGGGTATATAAAACTAGGACAGCAGGCAACGACGCTTTCAGGCGGGGAAGCCCAGCGTGTAAAGCTTGCTTCCCAGCTGCACCGCCGTTCCACAGGCAAATCCCTGTATATCCTCGATGAGCCGACGACCGGCCTGCATGTGGATGATATCGATCGGCTGCTGAAGGTGCTCCAGCGCCTCGTGGATAATGGAGATACTGTTTTAATCATCGAGCACAATCTCGACGTCATTAAAACGGTGGATCATATTATCGACCTCGGTCCGGAAGGCGGAGCGGGCGGCGGTAAAATTGTGGCCACAGGCACGCCGGAAAAAGTAGCGGAGTCCAGGGCTTCCTATACCGGCTATTATTTAAAACCGGTGCTTGAAAGAGAACAGGAGCGCATGGCCAGACAATGGGAAGCATCGGAGCAGGCCGCTCATACCCCTTCATCATAGAAGAATCGACTGAAACGGATACCACTGTTCTTCGTATGTAATAGGAAGCAGAAGGCTGAGATTCCACGTACCGGTTCTGATATATTACCGAAGGAGGAACATGAAATGGATGAAGAACGTCAGCGAATACTGAAAATGATGGAAGACGGTATTATTTCTCTGGAAGAAGGGGAACGTCTTCTCCGGGCCAAAGGCTCTGTTGCTTCTTCCGGTCCCCAGGCAGACAGCAAGGAACAAGGGGAAGGCAGCTCCTCCGAATCCCGGAGAAGCGGCGCCTACCGGACAGATAAGAAAGCAGCCGGCAGCCAGAAAAGAAAAAGCAAGGAGGATCCGTTTGCGATGCTCTCCGGCTTTTTTGACCATGCGCTTGACCGGGTCAAGAGGTTTGACCTCGACTTTAATTTCGGTCCGTCCGTAGACTTCCAGCATACGTTTGAACATGATGAAAGTGACATTCGCTCGCTCGACATGTTTATTCAAAATGGAAGCCTTATCTGTCAGAAGTGGGAAGGAAGCACGATTCGTGTTGCCTGTCAGGTAAAAGCCTATACAGAGGAAAGTGAAGATGCAGCCCGGCGTGAGTTTATCGAAGGTACTGATTTTGACTCCCGGAGCGGAAAGCTCCGCTTTGCTTCAAGATCCGGCAATTATAAAGTCCAGGCGGTCGTTTATGTGCCGGAAAAATCCATGGATAAAATGGATGTATCCACGTTTAACGGAGACATCAGGATTGACGGAGTTCAGACAGACAATCTGTACGTTAAAGCAAGCAATGGAGCAATTACAGTGCTGCATGCTACCGCCGGTTACCTGGCAGTGGAAACGGCTAACGGTACCGTGGAGCTGAAGGAAGGCAGAATCGGCAGCGCCGACGTTAAAACATGGAACGGCTCGATTCATTACGATGGATCGCTCTCAGATATTGAAGCAGAGGCGCTGAACGGGGCAATTACGGCCCGGTACACATCACTGAGTGAGAGAAGCCGGGCGCTTCTGTCGACTACGACGGGAAGCATCAAAGTAATTACGCCGCGGGAAATCCGCACTGAGGGCGTACTACGTACAAACGTCGGCAATTACAAGTGTCTGCTCGACAACATTGAAGTAAAAGAAGAAAAAAGCGAATTCATGCAAAAGTATTATCAGTTTGTATCCAATCCGGACTTGACTCCAACGCTGAGACTTGAGGCTTCGGCAAAGACAGGTACCATAACTGTGCAGGATCACGAATAAAAAAACTGAAAGGGTGATCAGGTTGGCAAAGAAAAAGTTGTACAAATCCCGTGAAGACCGGAAATTGACAGGCGTATGCGGTGGATTGGCGGATTACCTCGGCTGGGATTCCTCCTTAATACGGATTATCAGTGTGGTGCTTGTTATCCTCCCCGTCACCTCCTGGGTACTGCTGATTTATCTCGTATTAGCCGTGCTTCTCCCTAATGAAGAGGACGCCGTCTCCTGATGGGCTGTTTAGTACCGTTTATTGTTAACACCATTGCATTAATGGTAGTAGCCGGATTTTTCCCCGGCTTTACTATTGATGGCTTCGGGGCTGCTATCGCGGCCGGCTTGGTGTTGACACTGATCAATCTCGTGATTCGCCCGCTTTTAATCTTTTTCACCCTGCCGCTTTCTGTCGTAACATTTGGTCTGTTTATTTTTGTGATCAATGCGTTGATGCTGATGCTTACGTCAGCAGTGATGGGAGAAGCCTTTAACATGTCCGGCTTTGGCATGGCTTTTCTTGCCGCTGTAGTAATCGCTGTGTTAAACATGCTGATGTACAATCTTTTCGTAAACCCGCTGAGCGGGAGAAAAACACGATGAGCCTCCGGAGACCGGAAAAATTATTATATGCATAAAATGGCCCGCCTGGCAGCGGGTCTTTTTCGTGCAGCAGTGAAACTGAAATCATCTGGAGCAGGTTCCATCTTCTTTTGAAAACGTGCTACAATAACAACGTACGAAAAGAGAAAGCAAACGCATTCACGAAACGACAGAGCGATTTTTGAGGGAGGCAGCACGATGGCAAAAGTGACGGCAACGGATTTAAAGGAGCGCTTTCAATTAGAGCTTCTTGCCGGGGAAGAAGGGCTGTATCGGGCGATAACCACGAGCGATATTTCCCGCCCGGGAATAGAGATGGCTGGTTTTTTTACATATTATCCTGCCCGGCGGCTGCAGCTGCTTGGGCGCACTGAGCTCTCTTTTTTTCAACAGCTTCAGGATGCAGAAAAGCAGGAACGCATGGAAAAGCTGTGTACATACGACACTCCGGGCATTGTCATTTCTCGGGGACTGGTAGCTCCGCCGGAGCTGATTGAAAATGCGGAAAAGACCGGTGTTCCGATCATGCGCTCGCATCTGGCAAGCACGCAGCTGATCAGTCAGCTGACGAACTATCTCGATACCAAGCTGGCCAAATCAACGGCGATGCACGGGGTGCTGGTAGACATTTACGGCATCGGTGTGCTGATTACCGGGGCGAGCGGCGTCGGGAAAAGTGAAACGGCGCTCGATATTGTACGCCGGGGTCACCGGCTTGTAGCAGATGATTCTGTCGAAATCCGCCAACAGAACGGTGATACCCTTGTTGGCACTGCGCCGGAGCTTATTCAGAACCTGCTTGAGATACGGGGTCTTGGCATTATCGATGTGATGACGCTGTTTGGGGCAGGCGCTGTCCGCCCGTATAAGCGAATCTCGTTAACTATCCACCTTGAGCTTTGGGACGAGCAAAAAGCTTACGACCGTCTCGGTCTTGATGAAGAAACGCTCCAGGTGCTCGACACAGAGATTCAGAAGCTGACCGTTCCAGTGCGGCCGGGCCGGAACCTCGCTGTTATTATTGAAGTGGCAGCGATGAACTTCCGGCTGAAACGGATGGGCGTAAACACAGCCCAGCAGTTTTCGGACCGGTTAAAGCAGATGATTGATGACGGGGATAAGGAAGAATTTTAACTATTACACATTTAGCAGTCAGGAGTGGCAGGGGATATGATTTATTCATCGATGCAGCCGATTGACCGGGTCGCCTTTGAAGTCGGGTCTGTGCCTATTTACTGGTACGGGATTCTCATTGGTCTGGGCGCTCTGCTTGGGTACATTTTAGCTTCCTATGAAGCAAAAAAGCGTGGTCTCCCGGAGGATATTTTCGCGGACCTGCTTATTTTTGCCATACCGATTTCGATTATCTGCGCCCGGTTGTATTACGTGATTTTTGAGTGGGACTACTACGTCCAGAACCCGGGCAGTATTCTGGCCGTATGGGAAGGTGGTCTTGCGATACACGGCGGATTGATCGGTGCCGTGCTTACAGGCATCGTCTTTTCCAAAATCAAACGGGTTTCTTTTTGGAAGCTGGCTGACATTGCCGCTCCAAGCATTATTTTAGGACAGGCGATTGGGCGCTGGGGCAACTTTATCAACCAGGAGGCACACGGCGGTGAAGTGAGCCGTTCGTTTTTAGAAGGGCTGCAGCTTCCGGAATTCATCATTAACCAGATGTATATTGAGGGAGCTTACTACAATCCCACGTTCTTATACGAATCACTTTGGAACATCGCAGGGTTTTTACTGCTTTTAGGGCTGCGCCGGGTTAATCTTCGCCGCGGGGAACTGTTTTTAACGTACGTTATCTGGTATTCCGTCGGGCGCTTTTTCATCGAAGGGATGCGGACCGACAGCTTAATGCTGTTTGATACGATCCGGGTGGCCCAGTTGATTTCGGTACTCCTGGTCATAGCAGCCGTGAGTCTGATTTTATACCGCAGACAGGCAGGCCTTGCAAAAGCCAGATACTTAAGTAAAGACGGTCCCGGCATATAAGGATGAAAGCGAAAGGGGAAGCATCATGACCAGATGGACTACACTGCTGTTTGATTTAGACGGCACGCTGATTGATACTAATGATTTAATCATTTCTTCTTATGAGCATGTGCTGACGTACTATGCTCCGGACCAGTACAGCAGAGATGACATCATCAGCTGGATCGGGGTGCCGCTGGCGGACAATTTTTCAAGCATCAGCAGCAACCCGAGTCAGGTGGAACAGATGATTGACACGTACCAATCCCACAACCTGGCAAACCATGAAACGCTCGTCCGGGAATACGACGGAGTGTACGACACCATTAAAGCGTTGTACGAGCGTGGCTTCTCCCTCGGTATTGTGACGACAAAAAGGAAGGAAGCGGCGGTCAAAGGGGCCAGTATGCTCGGGCTGCTTCCTTTCTTCTCGACATTTGTTACGGTGGATGATGTCGAAAACCCCAAGCCGCATCCGGAACCGCTGCAGATAGCCATGACACAGCTGAATGCCCGCCCGGAGGAAACCATTATGATTGGCGACAGCCAGTTTGATATTATGGCGGGGAAAAACGCCGGGGTACGCACAGCGGGAGTAGAATGGACCATAAAGGGTGCATCGTTTCTAAAAAATTATGAACCGGACTGGATGCTCACCCGGATGAGCGATCTGCTTGATATTGTCGGGGAACCAGAGGAATGAGAAAAACAGACCGTTATTTCCCGGGTAATAATACCAATGCTCTGTGGCAGATGTACCGTACGGTCCCGTTTTTGAAGGCCTTCAGAAATACGGCGGTTATTGAAGCCTCCCGGGTGGTGCCGTTTGTGTCGGTGAAGCGGTGGATGTACCGGCAGCTGCTTGGAATGGAAATAGGTGAAAAAACGGCGCTCGCGTACAAGGTCATGCCGGATCTCATGTTTCCGGAGAAAATCCATATTGGCAGCAATTCCATTATCGGTTATCAATCGACGCTTTTAACACACGAGCATTTAATTGATGAATACCGGCTCGGCGATATTGTAATCGGAAACGAGGTCATGATTGGTGCCAACGTGACTATTCTGCCCGGGGTGACGATTGGAGACCGGGCCGTGGTGGCAGCAGGAACGGTCGTGCATAAAGACGTGCCGGCGCGGGCCTTTGCCGGCGGCAGTCCGATGCGGATAAGAACATAGGCTTCAAGCCGGCTTTCAAAAGAGCCGGCTTTTCTCTTTTCTGAAAGCGAAAAAAGACTGATAGGGCAGCAAATATTGTTATAATGAAAGCGGAAATGGAAAATTGACGGTGTAAAAAAAGATGTGTAAACTATGGTTATTCTTTATTTTGTTAGTACATTAGCGAACTAAAGCATCGTGAAGAGAAAAGGAGAGAGAGTATGAGTAAGCTTTTTATGTTTGAAAAGCCGCTTGGGATGCGCGATGCGCTTCCGGGATATTTTCAGACAAAACGGAACGTACAACGGGTCATTAACGATGAATGGGAAAGCTGGGGGTACCTGCCTGTCGAAACGCCGACCCTGGAATATTACGATACAGTGGGGAGTGCGTCGGCAATACTTGATCATCAGCTGTTTAAACTCCTCGATCAGCAGGGGCGGACGTTGGTGCTTCGTCCTGATATGACGGCACCAATTGCCCGGGTCACGGCATCCGGGCTGCAACACCAGCATTTTCCTATCCGTTTGGCTTATCATACTAACGTCTTCCGCGCGCAGCAGCTTGAGGCCGGACGGCCGGCAGAATTTGAACAGCTCGGGGTGGAATTGATTGGAGACGGTACTTCGAGTGCGAACGGAGAAGTCGTTTCTCTTATGATTGAAGCTTTGCGAAAAACCGGTTTGACGACGTTTCAAATTACGGTCGGGCACGTCGGGTACGTGAATGCGCTGCTTGAAGAGGTCCTCGGCAATGATGAGCGGGCCGATGACCTGCGCCGGTTTTTATACGAAAAAAACTATGTCGGCTATCGCCAGCACGTGGAAAATCTCCCGCTTTCCTCCTTGGATAAGAAAAAGCTGAACAGTCTGCTGCGCCTGCGCGGTGACTGGCGGACCCTGGATAAAGCATTGAACCTGGTTCAGACACCGGCGGCAAAGGAAGCGGTTGAAGAGCTGCAGGAGCTGAGAACGGTGCTTGAACACTATGAGCTCTCCGATTACATTAAGCTGGACTTTAACTTATTTATGCATATGAGCTACTACACCGGCATTGTATTCGAAAGCTACGGCAACAATCTGGGTGTGCCGCTTGGAAGCGGCGGGCGCTATGATGAACTGCTGCAGCAGTTTAACCGTCCGGCCCAGGCTGTCGGATTTGGTCTCCGGCTTGATTTGCTGGTCGAAGCCCTTGGCCTTACCGGAGCAGTTCCTTCCCAGACGTGTATTTTATTCAGTCCGGAACGCCGTCCGGAGGCAGTGGAGCAGGCGCGTAAGCTCCGCGAAACCGGAAAACGGGTCGTGCTTCAGGATATCCGCGGTGTAGAGGACGTGGATCAGCTGAGCGAGTCCTATGAAGATGTGGTGACTATGATCGGAAAAAAGAAGGAGGGAGCTTCGCATGAATGAATGGCTGACAATCGCGATGCCGAAGGGAAGGATTTTCGAAGAAGCGGTGCAGCTTCTCCGTAAAGCCGGGTTCCCTATTCCTCCGGAGTTTGAAGAATCCAGAAAGCTGATCGTCGACGCTCCGGAAGCAAATATGCGCTTTATCCTGGCGAAGCCGATGGATGTGCCGACCTATGTTGAACACGGGGTGGCAGATATTGGGGTCGCCGGTAAAGATACGATGATTGAAGAAGAGCGTGACGTGTATGAAGTCCTGGATTTAAAAATCAGTGCCTGCTATCTGGCAGTCGCCGGGCTTCCAGAGTATGAGAAGTCCGATGTAAATCCAAAGGTGGCGTCCAAGTATCCCAATCTGGCCACGCAGTATTTTAAGCAGCAGGGCGAACAGGTGGAAATTATTAAATTAAACGGCTCTATTGAACTGGCACCGCTTGTCGGACTGGCAGACCGTATTGTAGACATTGTGTCCACCGGCCAGACGCTGAAGGAGAATGGTTTAATAGAGCTTGAAACGATTGTGCCGATTACGTCCCGGCTGATCGTCAATCCGGTAAGCTATCGTTTGAAGGATACTGTCATTGATGATCTTGTGGAGCGTGTCGCCCAGGTGATAGGAGTGGAAGAACAGGTATGATGAACGTGACCCCTTTGGATAAATCAGTAACGCTCGAACGCACTATTGAAGGAGGAACCGAAAAGCAGCGGGAATCGGTCGCCTCTATTATTGAAAAGGTTCGGGAAAACGGAGATAAAGGACTTATTGAGCTGACCGAGATATTTGACCGGGTTACGCTCGATGAGATGTTTGTCCAGCAGGAAGAAATAGATGAAGCGTATAATCAGGTGAACGATAAAGAACTCGAGGCGATCCGCAAAGCGATTGAAAACATCCGTGATTTTCATCAGCGCCAGCTCCGGCAGTCCTGGATGGTAACAAAAGAAGACGGGACGATGCTCGGCCAGCGGATCATTCCGTTTGACCGTGTCGGCATTTACGTGCCGGGCGGCAAGGCGGCATATCCGTCCACGATTATGATGGATGCCATCCCGGCAATCGCTGCAGGTGTGAAAAGCATTACGATGTGTTCGCCTCCCGGGGAGGATCAGCGTCTTCATCCGATGGTGCTCGTCACGGCCAGTGAGCTCGGCATTAAAAATATCGTAAAAATTGGAGGAGCGCAGGCGGTAGCTGCGCTGGCCTACGGCACGGAAAGCATCCAGAAGGTGGATAAAATCGTCGGGCCCGGCAATATTTATGTAGCGCTGGCTAAACGCGAAGTGTTCGGTCAGGTGGCGATCGACAGTATTGCCGGACCAAGCGAGATCGTTGTCCTCGCTGATGAAACAGCCCGGGCGGATTATATTGCAGCCGATATGCTTTCCCAGGCGGAGCACGATGAACTCGCCTCGGCCGTGCTTGTAACCACCTCGGAGGAGCTTGGCAAAGAAGTGGCCGAAGAGCTTGAGCGTCAGCTAGAAGACCTCCCGCGTAAAAAGATTGCAAAAGAGTCTCTTGATAAACACGGAGCGATTTACTTAACCGAAACGATGGCGGAGGCAGTAGAAGCTGTGAACCGGCTTGCGCCAGAGCATCTCGAAATCATGACCGCCCAGCCGGATAATCTGCTCGGCTCTATCCGTCACGCCGGAGCTGTCTTTTTAGGGCCGTACAGTGCCGAAGCGGTCGGTGATTACTTTGCCGGCCCGAACCACGTGCTTCCGACGAGCGGAACGGCCCGGTTTTCGAGCCCGCTCGGTGTCGATGATTTTGTGAAACGATCCAGCGTGATTTCCTACAGCAAAGAAGCACTTGAGGAAAACGGCGAGTATATTTCTGCGATCGCCCGGATTGAGGGCCTTGAAGCACATGCGCGCGCAGTGGATATCCGGAAAGGGGAGAAGTAGAATGGCAGAACGTACAGGAAGCGTCGAACGCAGGACGGGAGAAACGTCCATCCGTCTGCAGTTTGGCATTGACGGCGAAGGAGACGGGGCCATACAGACGAACGTGCCGTTTATGAGCCACATGCTTGACCTGTTTAAAAAGCATGGCCATTTCTCCCTTGACGTGCAGGCCGAAGGGGATGTGGAAGTGGATGATCACCATACGACCGAGGACATTGGTATCTGCCTCGGCGAAGCCTTCGGTCAGGCGCTCGGCGATAAAAAGGGCATCCGCCGCTACGGCCAGGCTAAAATTCCGATGGACGATGCGCTCGCAGAGGTTATTGTGGATTTAAGCAACCGGCCGCATCTTGAGTTCCGGGCGGAGCTGCCGGCAGCCAAGGTAGGAACGTTTGATACCGAGCTCGTCCACGAGTTTTTGTGGAAATTCGCGGTGGAGGCCCGGATGAATCTGCACGTAGTTGTCCACTACGGACATAACACGCATCATATTATTGAAGCGGTATTTAAAGCGATGGCCCGGGCTCTCGATGAAGCGACCCAGCTGGACCCAAGAGTGAAAGGTATTCCGTCAACCAAAGGAATGCTGTAAAGAAAAGGAGTGGAGCGCTTGTGATAGGAATAATCGATTACGGCATGGGCAACCTGTACAGCGTGAAAAAAGCACTGGAACGACTGGATATTCCTTATTTTGTCTCCGAGGACACCGAGGAGCTTGCAAAAGCAGATGGCCTGATTCTTCCGGGAGTCGGTGCGTTTCGGGATGCCATAAATTTAATCCGGGAAAACGGCCAGTTTGAGTTCATTGAACACTGGGCGGCTGATGGCAAGCCGCTGCTTGGTATCTGCCTTGGCATGCAGCTGTTGTTTGAAGGCAGCGATGAACACGGGGAGACAGCAGGATTCGGCTTTCTGCCCGGTCATGCCCGCCGGTTTTCAGGAAAAGACAGCCAGGGAAGAAGGCTGAAGGTGCCACACATGGGCTGGAACTCGCTTGAGTTTCATCAGCCGGACCATCCGCTGTTGAAAAACGTAGAGGAGGGCCATGCATATTTTGTGCATTCCTACGTAATAGAAACCGCCGACCCGGACGTTTTGATTGCAACGAGCGATTACGGCGAAACAGTGCCGGCGGTGGTTGGCCGCGGCGAGATTATGGGCACGCAGTTTCATCCTGAAAAAAGCAGTACCGTCGGCATCGGCATGCTTGAAAATTTCGGAGCGATTGTCCGTGAAAGGAGCGGAGCTCATGAGTGATTTTATCGTATACCCGGCCATCGATATCCGGGACGGTAACTGTGTCCGCCTTTTTCAGGGCGATTACAATCAGGAGACCGTCTACGGGAATTCGCCGTTTGAGATGGCTGCTTCGTTTGCGGAGGCGGGAGCGGCCTGGATTCATATGGTTGATCTTGACGGGGCAAAAGAAAAACGGCGCATCAATCATGCCCACGTCGTTCATGCTGCCAAGGAGCTTGATGTCCGCATCCAGGTCGGCGGAGGAATCCGGACCGAGGAGGATGTGGACTATTACTTATCCCACGGCGTGGACCGGGTGATACTCGGCAGTGTTGCTCTCCAGTATCCGGAATTTGCCCGGGATATGCTCGAAAAACACAGCAGCCGTATTGCGATTGGTCTTGATGCGAGAGACGGGTATGTGGCCGTCAACGGCTGGCTCGATACCTCGGAAGTAACAGCCGTCGAGCTTGGCCGGGAAATGGCTTCCCACGGGGCGGAGACGTTTATATTTACCGATATTTCCACCGACGGGACAATGACCGGTCCAAACGTAGAGGCGACAAAACAGCTCGCAGAAGCGACCGGCGTAAACGTCATTGCCTCCGGCGGCATCGGCACGATGGAGGACGTCCGGAATCTTGCGGAGAAGCGGAATAAAGGAATTGCCGGTGTCATTGTCGGAAAAGCGATATATACCGGCAAAGTGGATGTGGCAGAGGCCGTGAAGGAGGTACAGTAATGCTTACGAAACGGATTATTCCATGTCTGGATGTGAAAGAGGGACGGGTCGTGAAAGGCACGCAGTTTGTGGAACTGCGGGACGCCGGTGATCCAGTGGAGCTCGCTGCGTTTTATGATGAGCAGTGGGCGGACGAACTTGTCTTTCTCGATATTTCCGCCTCGCATGAAGGACGGAAAACGATGATAGATGTGGTGGAGCAGGTGGCGGCAACGATCGCGATCCCTTTTACGGTCGGGGGCGGCATCAGCTCGGTCGATGATATGCGCAACATGCTCCGTGCCGGAGCGGACAAGGTTTCGCTCAATACGGCTGCGGTCAAAAACCCTGATTTGATTACTCAGGGCTCCACTTATTTTGGCTCCCAGTGTATCGTTGTAGCGGTTGATGCCAAGTATGATGAATCGATCGGATCCTGGAGGATCTACACTCACGGCGGCCGCACACCGACCGACTGGGAAGTCGTCGACTGGGCCAGGGAAGTCACCGCCCGCGGAGCCGGCGAAATTCTTTTGACTAGCATGGATCAGGACGGAGCGAAGACCGGCTTTGACGAGGCGTTGACACGAACGGTCAGCGAAGCAGTGGATGTACCTGTTATTGCCTCCGGCGGGGCTGGCGCCAAAGAGCATTTTGTGGATGTATTTAAGAAATCAGGGGCGGATGCGGCACTCGCTGCTTCAATCTTTCACTATAAAGAAACATCGATTGAAGAAGTGAAGGCTTTTATCCGGGAGAGAGGAGTCTTAGTACGATGAACGTCGATGAACTAACTTTTGATGAAGCCGGCCTGATTCCGGCCGTAGTGCAGGACGCCGTCAGCAAAGAGGTGCTGACGCTTGCCTATATGAACAAAGAATCGCTGCAAAAAACAATCGATACGAAAGAAACCTGGTTTTACAGCCGCTCCCGTCAGGAGCTCTGGCATAAAGGGGAAACCTCAGGAAACAAGCAGCAGGTGACAGACATCCGTTACGACTGCGACAGCGACGCGTTAAATGTGCTTGTGGAGCCGGCAGGCCCTGCCTGCCATAAAGGAGACTACAGCTGTTTTTCCCGGTCGCTGCTGTCGGAAGAAAAGCAGTCAGCCGACGGCCGGCGGTTCGCGATTATTAATGAACTCGAGCAGGTCATTGCCACCCGTGAGGCAGAGATGCCGGAGGGCGCCTACACGACGTACTTGTTTACCGAGGGCGTGGACAAGATTTTGAAAAAAGTCGGCGAGGAAGCCGGGGAAGTAATTATCGCTTCGAAAAACCGGGATCACGAAGAGCTGAGCTGGGAGACAGCTGATCTTCTTTATCATCTGCTCGTGCTGCTCCGGGAACAGAAGCTTCCGCTTGATGATGTGCTGCGGGTGCTTGAAGAAAGACATCGTTCATAATAAGGCTGATCGCAGAAAAGACCGTCCCCTCCGGGCGGTTTTTTCTTTGGGCGCCCTCCTTCGTTGTCTTTGGCTGCTGAACCACATGCGGGCTGCTAAGAGTTTTCATGAAGCAGGGGGCATGTTATAATGTCACAATTGATATGGAACGTGAAGGATCAAGGAAAAACAAACGAAGGAAGGATGAAAGGAATTGGGCTCAAAACAAAAAAACGAAGACGCAATTATTCCTTTCTTGCAGTCAGGTGAATATTTCTTTCAGCGGGGCGTGGTGGCTTATCAGAAAAATCACCTGAAGCGTGCCGTTCTCTTTTTGGAAAGAGCTGTCGAGCTCGAACCTTCCAAGGGATTGTTTCAATGTCAGCTTGCCGCTATATATACAGATATGGAATGGTTTGAGCGCTCCAACGACATCCTCGACCGGGTGCTTAAAGAAATTGAGCCGGAGCGCTCCGAGTGCTATTTCTTTCTGGCTAATAATTATGCCTTCCAGGGCAATTTTGAAAAAGCAGCGGAAACGGCCGGTTATTATATGAAAATCGAACCGGAAGGCGACTTTGCAGAAGAAACGAAGGAACTGCTCGAAATGATTAAAGAAAACGAACCTGGTCTTCTCGAGCATCCCGGGGACATGACCATTTATGAACAGGCGGTGGAAAAGGCGGATAAAGGCCGGGGGCAGGAAGCCCAGGAATTGTTTGAAGAGCTGCTGGAGCAGGAGCCTGATTACTGGGCAGCATACCATCAGCTCGCAAAGCTCCACCAGCACCGCGGAGAGACGCAGCAGGCTGTAAAGCTGCTGGAAACGGTGCACCAGGAGGGCGCTTACGTGCCGGCCAGCTGCCAGCTCGCCGCATTGTATGAAAGCGAAGGGGAGCATGAGCGTTCGCAGGAAGTAATGAACGTACTTACAGCGATCCTGCCGCTCGACCGGGAATCCCTTCACTGGATCAGCGCTGTCTGTACGTATCTTGGCTATTACGAAGATGCGTGCCGTTATGCCCGTCTTTATCATAAACGATTTGTGATTGAACGCGGATCGGTTGCGTTTTATCACGGAGCAGCGTTATATTTGCTCGGTGAAACAGAGCAGGCAGCAAAATGGTGGAAACAGAACCGTCAGCTCGACCACCCGGGAGTAAAAGAGCTTTACCGGGAATATGAACAGAATACATTGACCGGGCAGAGGGTAAAAGAAATGATACAGGACGATTTTCAGCAGTAAGCAGAGTATTGGACGCCAAAAAGCGGCTGCCATACAATAAGTACAGATGCTATAAGAGAGTGATATTTAAAATAAGGGGAGTGGCCTTTATGACGGAAGAACGGATTTATGATGTGATTATCGCGGGCGCCGGGCCGGCCGGCATGACCGCGGCGGTGTACGCCTCCCGGGCGGAAATGGACACGCTCATGCTCGAGCGCGGCGTGCCCGGCGGCCAGATGGCCAACACCGAGGACGTGGAAAACTACCCGGGCTTTGACCATATTCTCGGGCCCGACCTGTCGACGAAAATGTTCCAGCACGCCCAGAAGTTCGGCGCGGCGTATGCCTACGGCGACGTTTCCCGCGTTGAGGACGGCAAGGAATACAAAACCGTCTACGCCGGGAACAAAGTGTATAAAACGCGCGCCTTGATCATCGCGACCGGTGCGGAGTACAAGCAGCTCGGCGTCGAGGGCGAAAAAGAGCTCGGCGGCCGCGGCGTCTCCTACTGTGCGGTGTGCGACGGCGCCTTTTTCCGCAACAAGGAGATCGTGGTCGTCGGCGGCGGAGACTCCGCCGTCGAGGAAGCGGTGTATCTGACCCGGTTTGCCGACAAGGTGACCGTCATTCACCGCCGCGACGAGCTGCGGGCGCAGAAGATTCTGCAGCAGCGCGCGTTTGTGAACGACAAGATCGACTTCAAGTGGAGCACGGTCGTGAAAACGATCAACGGGGAAAACGGCAAGGTCGGAAGCGTCACGCTGACGGACCTGAAAACCGGCGAGGACTACGACTTTGCCACGAGCGGCGCGTTCATCTACATCGGGCTGCTGCCGCTGAACGGGGCGTTTCTCGACCTCGGCATCACGAACGACGAGGGCTATATCGAAACGAACGAGGAAATGGAAACGAAGATTCCGGGCGTATTCGCCGCCGGCGACATCCGGGACAAGTTCCTGCGCCAGATCGTGACGGCGACCGGCGACGGGTCGCTTGCGGCGCAGACGGCGCAGCAGTACGTGGAAGAACTGAAAAACGCGGTCGAAGCTTAGGCGCTCCGGCTGAAACGACGAACAGGCGCAGAAAATCATTTCTGCGCCGTTTTTTTGGTACTGAGAGCAGAAAACATAGGATACTTTCTTTTGTAAATTGTCTGAACCATCGAAGGATAGTATACTGGAAAAAGGTATATGTGAGGTGGTACACATGCAGCGGGTAACAAATTGTTTTTTACAGCAGAACGATCAACTGCTTATGCTCAAAAAACCAAGCTACGATTGGTGGAACGCCCCGGGCGGAAAAATGGAGCCGGGGGAGTCAGTATACGATTCTGTCCGGCGGGAGTTCCGTGAAGAAACGGGCCTTGCGCTTGAACGCCCGCACCTGCGGGGTATTTTCACCTTTATTACGATGGAGAACGGACTTACGGCAAATGAGTGGATGATGTTTACATTTGAAGCTTTTGGCGCCGGGGGCAGACTGCTTAATGAGTCTCCGGAGGGCATCCTTGAATGGAAGGAAAAGCAGAAAGTGTCGTCTCTTCCTATGGCCGAAGGCGATAAAGCCATTGTCGAGCATATTTTGAATAATAAAGGAACGGTGTATGGCACGTTCCGCTATACGAAAGACCGCCGGCTTTTAGAGAGCCAGTTTGAGCAGTCAACGCCATACTATACGTAAAAGAGGGATGCAGATTATGGAACAAGAGCGCAAATCAATTCAGGTTGAAATCATTACAGGGATGTCGGGGGCCGGAAAGACGGTGGCGATCCAGTGCTTTGAAGATCTGGGCTATTACTGTGTAGATAATCTGCCTCCTTCATTGATCCCGACGTTTATCGATTTAATTGAAACGACTGAAAACAAAACCGATAAAGTAGCTTTCGTAGTGGATCTTCGGACAAGGGAGTTTTTTGACCATCTCTTTGCTTCCATAGACCAGCTTGACCATCGCAGAGAGCTGTCGACACACATTTTATTTTTGGATGCAAAAGATCAGGTGCTTGTCAGCCGCTATAAAGAAACACGGCGGTCGCATCCGCTTGCAAGTGAGGAGACGCCGCTTGAAGGCATTCAGCTTGAGCGGGAGATGCTGCAGGAGCTCAAAGGCCGGGCGCGCCATATTATTGATACGAGCAGCCTGAAACCAAGAGAGCTGAGAGAGCGTATATTAACTGATTATGCTGAGAAAAACCAGTCGGTTTTTAATGTGAATATCATGTCCTTTGGCTTTAAGTATGGAATGCCGATTGATGCGGATTTGGTTTTTGACGTTCGTTTTCTGCCCAACCCCCACTATGTGGAACATCTGGAGCCAAAAACCGGCCTCGAAGAAGAAGTATCTTCGTACGTGTTAAAATGGACGGATACAAAGGAATTTATTAATAAACTGGTGGATATGCTTGAATTTATGCTTCCGCTGTATAAGCAGGAAGGCAAGTCACAGCTTGTGGTTGCGATTGGATGTACAGGAGGCAAGCACCGTTCTGTGACGCTTGCTGAATATATTGCTTCTTACTTTTCAGGGAAATATGAGACGAATGCCAATCACCGGGA
Organism: Marinococcus halotolerans DSM 16375; assembly: GCF_000420725.1. Taxonomy (GTDB): domain Bacteria; phylum Bacillota; class Bacilli; order Bacillales; family Marinococcaceae; genus Marinococcus; species Marinococcus halotolerans. The sequence continues at coordinate 33,058 of NZ_ATVM01000011.1, forward strand.
TATTGAGGAAGGAAGGAAAAAATAGACGTGGAGGACCCAAAGGTTGTAGTGATGGGCGGGGGCACAGGTATAGGCGTTCTGCTCCGGGGGCTGAAGCAGTTCCCGGCAGACATTACGGCGATTGTGACTGTCGCAGACGACGGAGGAAGCTCCGGGCGCTTACGACAAGAGTTTAATATCCCGCCGCCCGGGGACGTAAGAAACGTACTGGTGGCGCTTGCGGAAGTCGAGCCTTTGATTGAGGAATTGTTCCAGCACCGCTTCACGGGCGGGGAGGGACTGACCGGCCATTCCCTGGGGAATTTGCTGGTGGCAGGGATGACCTCCATTACCGGGGACTTTGCCAAGGGAATTACAGAGCTCAGTACCGTATTAAACGTACGGGGGAAGGTGCTTCCGGCCTCTAATCGGAGTATCGAGCTGTTTGCAAAAATGAAGGACGGCTCCACGGTCTACGGGGAGTCCCTGATCCCCAAAGCCGGCAAGCAGATTGACCAGGTGTTTATCCACCCGCCGGATGCTGAAGCACTTCCGGAAACCGTGCGGGCCATTGAACAGGCCGATGTTATTGTCATTGGCCCCGGGAGCTTGTTTACAAGCATCATGCCGAATTTGATCGTCCCTGGTATCCGGGATGCCCTCAATCGTTCGGAGGCACGCAAGGTATATATTTGCAATGTGATGACGCAGCCGGGAGAAACGGACGGGTTTTCGGCATCCGATCATCTGCATGCCATTGAAAAGCATACAGGGAGCGCTTTTGTGGATACTGTACTGGTGCATAACGGAGAGATCCCTGCTCCGGTGCTTGCAAACTACGAAAAACAGCAGGCGTTTCCCGTGAAATGTGATTATGAAAGATTAGAACAGATTGGGTGCCGGGTAGTAACAGATACATTTATGCACTATGACGGCCTTGTTCTTCGTCATAATGCCAAAAAAGTATCTGAAGCCCTGCTTGCCCGTGATTGACAGAAAGGCGGTGAAGATGGATGTCTTCATTTGCGGCTATAACGAAAAAAGAATTAACTCAGATCGAAGTGGAAGATACGAGCGCCAAAGCGGAACTGGCGGCATTAATCAGAATGAACGGCTCCATTTCATTTGGCAACGGCCAGTTGATTTTAGACGTTTCAACTGAAAATGCCGCCATCGCACGACGGATCTATTCGTTAATCAAGCGTATCTACAAGGATATGGTAATTGAACTGCTTGTACGAAAAAAGATGCGTCTAAAAAAGAATAATGTCTATGTAGTCCGGATGGCAGAAGAAACGAAAGAGATGCTGAGCGATCTTGCCATTATGGAAAACGGCTATCAGTTTAACCGTTCGATTGCAAAGGATGTGATTCCGGATACGGACAGCCGCCGGGCATATTTACGCGGAGCTTTTTTAGCCGGCGGATCGGTTAATCATCCGGAAACCTCTTCATATCACCTGGAAATTTATTCGATGTATGAAGAGCACAACCGGGCGCTCCGGGAGCTGATGGAAACGTTCGGGCTCACATCGAAAAGCCTCGAACGAAAAAAAGGTTACATTCTTTATATTAAAGAAAGCGAAAAAATTACCGAGTTTTTAAATATCATCGGTGCCCACCAGGCTCTGCTGTATTTTGAAGATGTACGGATTATGAAAGACATGCGCAACTCGGTGAACCGCCTGGTGAACTGCGAAACAGCGAATTTAAACAAAACCGTGGGAGCCGCGCTGCGGCAGGTGGAAAACATTCAGCTTGTCCAGGCAGAGGTGGGGCTTGAAAACCTTCCTGAAAAAATCAGGGAAATGGCTATTCTGCGTGTCCAGCACCAGGATGTCACGCTGAAGGAACTCGGGGAAATGGTGCCGAGCGGAAAGGTGAGTAAATCCGGGGTGAACCACCGGCTCCGCAAAATCGATCAGATCGCCGAGCGTATTCAGGCCGGAAAACCGCCAATTCCCGAAAAAATTTAACCGCTAATGGCCGGCGCCTGTGGCAGCAGAGGCTTCTTCTGTTCCTGCAGGCGCCGTATTACAGCAGTCATTAAAGCGCTTGCTTGAAAAACATTTCAAATTGAAGTACGTTATGTGTACATGAAAAGCGGGTACCGGTTGAAGACAGATAGAGAAAGGAAGATAATAACTATGGTCGAAAAAACAGTGGAAGTAAATTTGCGTACTGGGCTTCAGGCCCGGCCGGCAGCGCTATTCGTTCAGGAGGCGAACCGGTTTCATTCCAATATTTTTCTTGAAAAAGACAATAAAAAGGTAAATGCCAAAAGCATTATGGGTGTTATGAGCCTCGCTGTGCGAACCGGAGCCTCCGTAAAGCTGTTAGCCGAAGGGGCTGATGAAGAGGAAGCCGCTGAATCATTGACAGAATTTATGAAAAAAGAAATGTGAACATAAAAAATCAGGCCGGCGCGATGCCGTCCTGATTTTTTGTATTTTACTTACTGTCCCATAACCTGGTCTACAAGGCCGTATTCTTTTGCCTGTTCCGCACTCATGAAATTATCACGGTCCGTGTCGCGCTCGATAACTTCAAGCGGCTGGCCGCTGCGGTCTGCAAGAATCTGATTGAGTTTTTCACGCATCTTGATGATGCGGCGGGCGTGAATTTCAATGTCAGCAGCCTGTCCCTGTGTTCCGCCGAGCGGCTGGTGAATCATTACTTCACTGTTTGGAAGGGCATAACGTTTGCCTTCCTGGCCGGCTGTCAGAAGAAAAGCACCCATTGATGCTGCCATGCCGACGCAGATCGTAGAAACCTGTGGTTTAATGTGCTGCATCGTGTCATAAATAGCCATGCCGGCTGTAATGGAGCCGCCCGGGCTGTTAATATAAAGAGAAATATCCTTCTCCGGATCGTCGGCTTCAAGGAAAAGAAGCTGGGCTACAATCGAGTTTGCTACGTTGTCATCGATGCCTGAGCCAAGCATAATAATACGGTCCTTCAACAAACGCGAATAAATGTCATATGCGCGTTCGCCCCGGTTGGTTTGTTCAATAACTGTTGGTATCAAGTTCATGAAAAGCGTCCTCCTTTAATGAAATGTATGCCTACATTCATGGTAGTTGTATGGAAAATATTTTTTCCTTCCGCGTTGCTGTTATTATCATAACGCTTTGGTCAATTAAGGTCAAATAAAAAGTCTGACCCAATTCCATATGGCTGCACGTCAACTTCCATTCCCTTTATTTTCACAAACATAAACGTTCCGTGCAAATGTTTCACTTCCGTATAAATCTTAATTTAGATGAAAAATGATCTGACAAACAAACAGCAGACTCAGGTTTATTTTTATATAATGGCAATGACAGAACAAGAAAAAGGGATCGATTCATGAAAGAAAAATATGATATGATATAAGAAAGCGTTTTCAACGGAGGTGGAGATGATGGGTTTAGGGCTTGAATTGCAGCAGAAGCAGGAAATGAGTTTAGTGATGACGCAGGAGTTAAAGCAGGCAATTGCCCTGTTGAAGCTGTCCTCCCAGGAATTATCCGAATATCTGCAGGAAGAAGCAATGGAAAATCCTTTAATGGATTTAACACTCCCTTCTATTACCGATGGGGCGTCGCTTTCTGCATCCCGGGCCGCCGCTCCTGTATATAATACGGCATCTGCAGCTGAACATCCGGATTGGCATGAGCCGGCGGGGGAGACGCTCGAAGAGTCGCTGCGACAGCAGATCGCGTGCGCCCGTTATAAAGGAAATACCCGGGATATACTTTTGTTTTTAGCCGGAAACGTTGACGAGCGTGGATACTTAGAGGACATCGAAGGGGAAATGAACCAAAAATTTGGACTGGACAGAGAGGAAAGCGAGCAGTATATTTCGATGCTTCAGCAGCTCGAACCGGCAGGAATCGGGGCCAGAAATTTAAAAGAGTGTCTTCTTCTGCAGCTCGAACGCTGCCTGGACACAGATCCGTACATTGACCAGGTCGTAGCTGAAGACCTCGAAGCGCTGGGGGCGAAAAAATGGCGCTACCTGCAGCAGAAATATCATCTCACTAAAGAACAGCTGCAGGAAATCTATACATGTCTTCAAAAGCTTTCCCCGCACCCGGGGGATGCGTACCGGCAGGAGAAAACAATCTCCGTGTCTCCCGATGTCCAGGTAGAGGAAATTGACGGAGAATGGATTGTTACCATTCTGAACGACCGGCTCCCGGAGCTTAAGATGAATGAGAAATACTGGCGTCTTTTAAATCAGGATACCGATGAAGAAGCCAGGCAGTATGCTATGGAAAAATATAAGCAGTTTCTATGGATTGTTAAAAGCGTTGAACAGCGCCAGCAGACGCTGCAAAAAGTATCAGAGGTGATCGTGGGAGCGCAGAGCGAATATCTGAAACACGGGGAGGAAAAGCTTCGTCCTTTGACGCTCCGGAAGGTGGCTGAGTTGGCGGATGTGCACGAATCCACCGTTTCAAGAACGACGAGCCGGAAGTACATGCAGACGCCCCACGGTCTCATAGAACTGAAGCATTTCTTCTCCTCAAAAATTGCCCGCCCGGATGAAGATGCTTCAAGCACCGGAGTAAAAGCTATGATGAAAAAATTGATTAAAGAAGAAAATAAAGAGAAGCCTCTTTCGGACCAGAAGCTTGCTGATCTGCTGCAGCAGGAGCAGCAGTGCACGATTTCAAGGCGGGCAGTGGCAAAATACAGAACAGAGCTTCGCATCCCGTCTTCCTCCCAGCGGAAAAAGCCGGTGTAGCCAGAATCCTCCTTGCAGAAAAAGGAGGATTTTTTATGCATAAAATAATTAATATCCGGGTAACAATAGATTATAGGCAGCATATAAAAAGCAGTGAACATTTGCGTTGATTTTCCAAATATAGATTGCTACAATGAAATTGTGAACAAAACTTTCATTTTTTTATAAAATGAGCGGGACAGAAAATGTCTCTGCGGGACTTTAATTGTCCCGGAGGGGCAGTGAAGATTAATGATGAGGAGTGGCTTGAAATAAGCTGCTGCCACAGGTTCGGTGGTGTAGCAATATGTTACGTGACGTATTGGAGATGCAGCGGAAACTGCAGCCTGATGTGCTTGAAACGTTAGGGAAAAGGTACCGCATTTTGCAATACATCCGCCTGATGCAGCCGATTGGAAGAAGAACCCTTGCCACTCAGCTATCCACCTCAGAGCGGGTTCTTCGCAGTGAAACAGACTTTTTAAAGCAGCAGGGGCTTATCCTGATTCAAAGCGCAGGTATGCTTTTAACCGAAGAAGGGAACAAACTGCTCGAAGGGCTCGAACAGGCAGTCAAATATGCTTTCGGGCTCGAGGAATTGGAGCAGAAGCTGGCGGGTTACTTATCCGTCCCGAAGGTTATCGTCGTTTCAGGAGACAGCGATGAGCTTCCGGTAGTGAAAAAAGAACTCGGCCGGGCAACGGTACAGCAGATGAAAAACCGTGTCCGCCCCGGGGACGTGATTGCAGTAGCCGGGGGCACGACGCTTGCTTCAGCAGCTGACATGATGGTGCCTGACGCGAAGTGGCACAACACAATCTTTGTGCCGGCCCGCGGCGGTCTCGGCGAGAAGGTGGAGATCCAGGCCAACACCATCAGCTCTGCGATGGCCATGAAAGCCCAGGCTTCGTACCGGCTGCTTCATGTGCCTGACCAGCTGAGTGAGGATACAAGGCGGTCGCTCATGCAGGAGCCCGGAGTACAGGAAGTGCTTGATCTGTTAAAGTCAGCATCACTTGTCGTTCACGGCATAGGGGAAGCAAAAACGATGGCCGGGCGTCGGACCACAGGTACTTCCCTGCGCAGCAGACTTGAAGAAGAGTCTGCCGTAGCGGAGTCATTTGGTTATTATGTTAATCAGGACGGAAAAGTGGTGCACCGGGAAAATACGGTGGGCCTGCAATGGGACGAGCTCCGGTCGGATCAGACAGTGATCACAGTCGCCGGAGGCTCAAGCAAGGCAAAGGCGATTGACGCTTATATGCGCTACCGCCCAAGCAGCATTTTGATCACCGATGAGGGTGCAGCCAAAGCCATTCTGAGTCAAAGCGATGCACCGGAGGCAACTGAGTAACAGGCAGAACACCTGCCGCATTATGCTGCAGTAGCTTTCACAATTATTTATATTCCAAGGAGGAAAAATTATTATGGCAACAAAAATTGGTATTAACGGTTTTGGACGTATTGGACGTAACGTTTATCGTGCAGCGTTAAACAACCCGGATGTTGAAGTAGTAGCAGTAAACGACCTGACAGACACTGATACGCTTGCTCATCTTTTAAAATACGACACGGTTCACGGCACGCTTGACGCAGAAATCCAGGCAAGCGGCGACAATCTTACAATCAACGGCCAAAAGCTGACCGTTTTCTCTGAAAAAGACCCTGCAAAGATCGACTGGAAAGGCGTAGACGCTGAAATCGTCGTTGAATCCACAGGTATCTTTACGCAGCGCGATCAGGCAGCAAAACACCTTGAGGGCGGAGCGAAAAACGTTATCATCTCTGCACCGGCTAAAGGCGTAGACGCAACATTTGTTGTCGGTGTTAACGAAGGCGAATTCAAGCCGGACGAGCACAAAGTCGTTTCCAACGCATCCTGCACAACCAACTGCCTGGCTCCAGTAGCTAAAGTACTGGACGAAAAATTCGGCATCAAACGCGGCCTGATGAACACAGTCCACTCCTACACGAGTGACCAGCAGATCCAGGACGGCCCGCACAAGGACCTTCGCCGTGCGCGCGCTGGCGCTGAAAACATCATTCCGACAACTACAGGTGCCGCTCAGGCAGTAGCACTCGTGCTTCCACAGCTTGACGGTAAGCTTACCGGCGGTGCAATGCGTGTTCCTACTCCAAACGTTTCCCTCGTGGACTTCGTGGCAGAGCTCGACAAAGACGTAACAGTAGACGAGTTGAACAACGCCTTGAAAGAAGCTTCTGAATCTGATGAACTCAAAGGCATTCTTGGCTACAGCGAAGAGCCGCTCGTATCGAAGGACTACAACGGAAGCGCCTATTCTTCCACAGTAGACGCTCTTTCGACACTCGTTATGCAGGACAACATGGTTAAAGTAATCGCTTGGTACGACAACGAATTCGGTTATTCCAGCCGTGTTGTGGACCTCGCAGCAAGCTTTGGCAAAAAACTGTAAATCATACGTTTAATACTTGAGAAAGGGAGGAGAATATTATTTCTTCCTCCCTTTTTTGGGTGTGGAGGGGCCGGGTCCCGGCCCCTCAAAAATCCGGTATTTCCGTTCAGGCCGCCGCAGTAATAAAAATAGACGTTCCAGTTTTTTCTGCGGCGGGTAAAGAACGGAAGTGCAGATTTTTGTTATGATAGATGAGGAAGATAATTTAAGGGAGGTTTGGCAATGGCGTTAAATAAGAAAACCATCCGCGATTTAGACTTGAAGGGCAAAACTGTTTTCTGCCGCGTTGATTTCAACGTACCAATGAAAGGCGAAAGCATTACGGATGACGCACGAATTCGTGCAGCTGTACCAACAATTCAATACTTATCCGAACAGGGAGCGCGCGTCATTCTCGGCAGCCACCTCGGACGTCCGAAAGGGGAAGCAGTGGAAGAGCTTCGACTCGGCCCGGCAGCAGCCCGTCTTGGCGAAATTATGAATGTCGACGTGAAAAAGGTCGACGAAGTATACGGTGAAGAGGCTAAGCAGGCAGCGGCATCCCTCCAGGACGGAGAAATCTTGCTTCTTGAAAACCTGCGCTTTGAAGCAGGTGAAGAGAAAAATGATGAAACCCTGGCAAAAAACATAGCATCCCTTGCAGACATTTATGTGAACGATGCATTCGGGGCAGCGCACCGTGCCCATGCGTCCACCGAAGGAGTGGCACGCCACCTTCCTTCTGCAGCCGGCCTGCTGATGGAAAAGGAACTCGATGTGCTCGGCCAGGCGCTTGAGGATCCGGACCGTCCATTCACAGCAATTGTCGGAGGAGCAAAAGTGAAAGATAAAATCGGCGTTATCGATAACCTCCTCGATATCGTAGACAATCTCATTATCGGCGGCGGACTTGCGTATACGTTTGTCAAAGCGCAGGGATATGAAATCGGCCAGTCCATGCTTGAAGAAGACAAGCTTGATATGGCGAGAGAATTCATGCAGAAGGCGAAAGACAAGGGCGTAAACTTTTATATGCCAAAGGATGTTATTGTTTCCGATGACTTCAGCGATGATGCGAACACGCAGACAGTAAAAATCGACAGCATTCCATCCGATTGGGAAGCGTTGGATATTGGACCGGAAACGAGAAAAGAATATGCGAACGTCATTAAAGATTCGAAGCTTGTGATCTGGAACGGGCCGGTCGGCGTGTTTGAATTCGCTACATTTGAAAAAGGGACTCGCGCAATTGCGGAGGCAATGGCTGAAGCTTCAGGCACGTACACGGTCATTGGTGGCGGCGATTCTGCAGCAGCAGTGGAAAAATTCGGCCTTGCAGACAAAATGAGCCATATGTCCACCGGCGGCGGAGCATCGCTTGAATTTATCGAAGGAAAAGTTCTGCCGGGTGTGGCAGCACTGGATGATAAATAAACAGCCGGAACGTATATTTACTATAATCTTAGCGGGGTGAAACAATGAGAAAACCAATCATAGCAGGCAACTGGAAGATGAATAAGCTTCACGGCGAAGCAGTGGAATTTATTGAGCAGGTAGCAGGCAAAGTACCGAACGCAGAAGACGTGGAAACGGTAGTGTGTGCACCGGCTCTGTTTCTGAAGGATATGAATGAAGCGGCGGCATCGAGCGACGTGAAAATTGGTGCCCAGAATATGCACCAGGAAGACAGTGGGGCATTTACCGGAGAAATCAGTCCGGCAGCGCTCGCAGACCTGAACATTCCTTACGTCATTATCGGCCACTCTGAGCGCCGCGAAATGTTTAACGAAACCGATGAAACAGTTAATCAAAAAGTAAAAGCAGCACTGAACCACGGGTTAACACCGATCATGTGCTGCGGCGAATCCCTTGAGCAGAAAGAAAACGGCTCTACAGAAGCAGTCGTGCGCGAACAGATTGAAAAAGGCTTTGCCGGACTGAGTGCCGAGGACGCTGCAAAAGTGGTTGTCGCTTACGAGCCGATCTGGGCCATTGGTACAGGCAAATCCTCCACTGCAGAGGATGCGGATGAAACATGCGGTTCGGTAAGAAAAGCACTTGCCGATCAGTATGATCAGGACACAGCAGACAAAGTACGTATTCAATACGGCGGCAGTGTAAAACCGGAAAACATTGAAACGTACATGGCGAAAGAGCACATCGACGGTGCACTTGTCGGCGGTGCCAGCCTGAAGCCGGATGTCTTCCTTGAGCTTGCAGAGGCGGGGAAAAAATGAGCAATCAGCCAGTAGCACTGATTATCCTGGACGGCTACGCCTGCCGGGAAGAAACCAAAGGGAACGCGGTAGCGAAGGCAAGCACGCCAAACTTTGACCGCTATTGGAACCAGTATCCGCATGAAACACTGACGGCTTTCGGTGAAGCAGTCGGCCTGCCTGAAGGACAAATGGGCAACTCAGAAGTCGGCCATATGAATATCGGAGCCGGCCGGGTCGTCTATCAAAGCCTTTCCTTAATTAATAAGGGCATCAAAGAAGGAACGTTCAAAAACAATCAGGCATTTCAGCATGCTGTAGATCACGTAAAAGAAAACGACAGCGCCCTTCATTTATTCGGCCTGCTTTCTGACGGCGGGGTCCACAGCCATATAGACCATTTAAAAGCACTGCTCGACATGGCGAAGGAAAAAGAAATTGAGCAAGTGTATGTTCATGCCTTTTTGGATGGCCGTGACGTGGGTCAGCGCTCCGCTAAACAGTATGTATCCGAAGTGGAAGACTATATGAAAGAAATAGGTACCGGCGATATTGCTACGGTGCAGGGCCGTTACTACGCCATGGACCGTGACAACCGCTGGGAACGTGTGGATAAATCCTACCGGGCGATTACGTACGGAGAAGGACCTTCCTATGAAACGGCTGAAGAGGTTGTGGACGCTTCGTATGAAGAAGAAGTATGGGATGAATTTGTGCTTCCGTCGGTTATTACAAAAGACGGAGAAGCAGTCGGCCGGCTGCAGGACAACGATGCAGTGATTTTCTTCAACTTCCGCCCGGACCGGGCTATCCAGCTTTCACAGGTGTTTACACAGGATGGGTTCAACGGTTTGGATCGCGGAGATAAATTTCCATCCAATCTGAAATTTGTCAGCATGACGCAGTACAGTGATTCGGTAAACGCTGAAATCGCCTACCCTCCGCAGGACCTGGTCAATACAATGGGAGAAATCGTTTCAGACGCCGGACTGCATCAGCTTCGCATTGCAGAAACGGAAAAATATCCGCATGTAACCTTTTTCTTCAGCGGTGGACGCGAGGAAGAGTTTAAGGGCGAAACACGGGTGCTGATCGATTCGCCGAAGGTGGCTACGTACGATCTGCAGCCGGAAATGAGCGTATATGAAGTGACTGAGGCGCTTGAAAGCGAAATTCAGTCTGAAAAGCATGATTTCATCGTGCTGAACTTTGCAAATCCGGACATGGTAGGGCACTCCGGCGACCTTGATGCCACGGTTAAAGCAATTGAAGCAGTGGATGAATGCCTCGGACGTGTCGTGGACCTGCTGCACGATAAGGGCGGACGCGCCATCATCACGGCAGACCACGGAAACTCCGATGAAGTAACAACGCCGGATGATAAACCGATGACAGCTCACACTACCAATCCGGTGCCGGTCATTGTCACAGGAGATGAAAATGCGAAGCTTCGCAAAGGCGGCGTGCTCGCAGACCTGTGTCCAACAGCCGTAGAGCTGCTGCAGATAGAAAAACCAAAAGAAATGACGGGTCAGTCCCTCATTCAATAACCATTCAGAGGAGTGAATCATCAATGAGTTTAATTGCAGATATTTACGCACGCGAAGTGCTCGATTCCCGCGGGAATCCAACAGTAGAAGTAGAAGTATTTACTGAAACAGGCGCCTTCGGACGCGCACTTGTACCAAGCGGCGCTTCCACCGGTGAATACGAAGCGGTAGAGCTTCGTGACGGCGGCGACCGCTTCATGGGCAAAGGTGTCACTAAAGCAGTCGACAATGTGAATGAAACTATCGCAGAGGAAATCATTGGGTTCGATGTAACAGATCAGACAGGCATCGACCAGGCAATGATCGAACTCGACGGCACAGACAACAAAGGCAGCTTCGGCGCCAATGCCATTCTCGGCGTTTCGATGGCGGTAGCGCGCGCGGCAGCTGACGAACTCGGCGTTACGCTGTATGAGTATCTCGGCGGCTTTAATGCGAAAACCCTGCCGGTTCCAATGATGAACATCCTGAACGGCGGCGAGCACGCAGACAACAACGTCGACTTCCAGGAATTCATGGTTATGCCGGTCGGCGCGAGCAACTTCCTTGAAGCTGTCCGTATGGGTGCAGAAATCTTCCACAACCTGAAAAAGGTACTTGGGAGCAAAGGCTATAACACAGGTGTCGGCGACGAAGGCGGCTTCGCCCCGAACCTCGGCTCGAATGAAGAAGCACTTCAAACGATCATTGAGGCTATCGAAAAAGCAGGCTACAAGCCTGGCGAAGAAATTATGCTCGCCATGGACTCTGCTGCTTCTGAAATGTACGAAGACGGAAAATATCACCTTAAAGGTGAAGGCGTTGTGAAAACAGCAGACGAAATGATCGAATTTTACCAGGACATGGTGTCGAAATATCCAATCATCTCCATTGAAGACGGTCTGGATGAAAACGACTGGGAAGGCTTCAAAAAGCTTACAGACGCTCTTGGCGACAAAGTCCAGCTCGTGGGCGACGACTTGTTTGTGACCAACACCAACAAGCTCAAAGAAGGCATTGAAAAGGGCATCGGCAACTCCATTCTGATCAAGGTGAACCAGATCGGTACACTGACTGAAACCTTTGATGCTATTGAAATGGCGAAGCGTGCTGGCTACACAGCCGTTATTTCCCACCGTTCCGGTGAAACAGAAGATACGACAATCGCGGACATCGCAGTAGCGACCAACGCGGGTCAGATTAAAACAGGCGCTCCGTCCCGTACTGATCGTGTGGCCAAATACAACCAGCTTCTGCGCATCAATGATGAGCTGGCGGAAACCGCTGTTTATCTGGGCAAGGATGCTTTTTATAACCTGAACAAATAAGTGCTTTTCGACCGCGGCCCGGAATACGGGCTGCGGTTTTTTACAATTGAATAAACCACCCCTGCCACAGGGTATACAGCCTGCACTGCTGCATGTGCTTGCGCTGCACGTGCTGGTGTGTTACATTAATACAAGCGTAATTGGAACGTGGAGGTGTACGGGTGATGATAACGGCGTTGTACGTTGCATTAATAGTCGTTGCGGTCATGCTTATTGCAATTATTTTATTGCAGTCGGGCCGAAGCAGCGGTTTGGCAGGAGCAATATCCGGCGGAGCCGAACAAATGGTTGGCAAACAGAAAGCGAGAGGCATTGAAGCCTTTCTGATTCAGTTTACGGTAGTTCTGGCTGTGTTGTTCTTTGTTCTTACCATACTCATCGCCTATTTTGTCTGACAGACAGTATAGGAAGCTATCTCAGCAGCGGACGGTTCCATCGTTCGCTGTTTTTTCTGTTACCGGCCTATGTTTGTTTTTCCTGTATTTAGTGAATCAAAGAAGCAGGTGGAAGTTTAACGTTTTGGCGCCCGGGCAGCGGTAAATAAAAGATGAGGGAGCAGTAGCATGAACACAGCAGCTAAAAACAAGACGATTGGATGTTTGTGTCTGCATGGATTTACAGGCTCTCCTTGGGAGGTCGAACCGATTGCTGAAGAGCTTCGTGCGAATACGGACTGGATAGTGGAAGCACCGGTGCTTCCAGGACATGCATACGGAAGCTTCAGTATTCAAAGCCGTGTTTCCTATGTGACATGGATTCATGCTGCTGACCGCGCGGCGAAAAAACTGGCGGCTGCATGCAGCACTCTGTACGTGATTGGGTTTTCGATGGGCGGACTGCTTGCCTGCTACGTGGCAGCCCGTTACAAGGTGGAGCGGCTTGTGCTTATTGGTACGCCGATGGAGTATATCAACCCCGGACAGTTTCTGAAAGACATGCTGCTTGTCGCGAGCGGACGTGTCAGAGGGTCGCTGCATCCCTGGTACGGTGTAGCCGCAGAAAAATTAAAAACTCCGGGATGGGCGCTTCGGGAGTTTCAGCAGGCAGCCCGCGTGCTGCGCCCGTTTGTTGGAAAAGTAGACTGCCCGGTATTTATTGGCCAGGGTGAAAAAGACGGGCTGGTGCCCGTGCGAAGCGCAGCGCGTATATACAAAACGGTGAACAGTCCCGTGAAGCAGTTTGTGCTTTATAAAAATGGCAAGCATTTTCTCTTTCACGGGCCGCACCGGCATGAAGCAGTGAACGATGTAAAGTTATTTCTAACTTCAGCACAAATAAATGCTGAGAATCTTATGCGAACGATTGATTAATATAGAAAAGAAACAGATAGGAGATGATGAATCATGCGTGTAGTACCCCCTAAGTCATTTACCTTTGAAGGTGGGAATCGTGCAGTTCTACTGCTGCACGGATTCACAGGGTCATCTGCGGATGTCCGGATGATGGGACGATTTTTGGAAAAGAAAGGTTATACTGTCCATGCGCCGGTGTACAAAGGCCACGGTGTGCCTCCGGAGGAGCTGATGGAAACGGACTACCACGACTGGTGGGAGGATGTAAAAGCGGGCATTGAGGAATTAAAGGAAAGAGGCTTTGACCAGATCGCCGTCGGGGGCTTATCTCTCGGCGGGCTGATGGCTCTGCGGGTGGCGTATCATTACGACGTACTTGGTGTTATTCCGATGAGCGCCCCAATGTCGACGTTCAACAACGCAGACAAATTGTATGGCGACGTCATCAATTATGCGAAAGAATTTAAACGCCTGGAAGGGAAAGACCAGGACCAGATTGATAAAGAAATTATGGAATTCCGTCAGCTGCCGACGGATACCCTGCACTCGGTTAACCGGCTGATCCGGGAAGTGTCAGAAGGCCTAGATATGGTTCACGTTCCGGCAATGATTGTGCAGGGCGAAAAAGATGATATGATTGCAGAAGACAGCGCAAATATCATTTATGAAGAAATCTCTTCGGAGGATAAACAGATTAAGTGGTATCCGGACTCCCCGCACGTTATCACCCTCGGGAATGACCGCGATGAACTGAACGAAGATGTTTATCAGTTTTTAGACGGATTAAATTGGTCAAAATAACAAAGAGCGTAAGGCTCAAAACGTTTATCACAACAAAATTGAAAGGAGATGAAAACGTTGGACCAGGAAATAAAACAGACACTGCTGAATTACCTGAAAAACGATTCTGCGGGCCCTGCAACCATTGAGGAGATCCAGGAAACGCTTCAGGCGGATTCGGCAGAAGATATTAAGCGTCTCATGAAGACGCTAAACGAAATGGAGGACAGCGGAGACGTTGTCCGGACGAGAAGCAACCGCTACGGCATACCGGAGAAAATGAATCTGATGCGTGGACGCGTACAGAGCCATGCGAAAGGATTTGCCTTTATTATTCCGGAGGAAAAAGAACGCGATGACATTTTTGTACCGGCCGGGGAAATTAACGGTGCCATGAACAAAGATACTGTACTCGTTCGTATCTCGGACTCGAGCCAGGGGAGTAAAACCGAAGGCACGATTATCCGGATCATCGAACGCGGTATTGAAAAGGTCGTTGGCACGTACCAGCGCTACGGTAATTACGGATTTGTGGCGGCGGATGATAAGCATATCCGCGATGACATTTATATTCCACAGGACGCAGAAAACGGAGCAGTGGACGGCCATAAGGTTGTTGTAGAGCTGACGAAATATCCGGATGCAGCTTCAGGGGCTGAAGGGAAAGTCGTCAATATCATCGGCCATAAAAATGACCCGGGCGTGGATATTCTGTCGATTATTCATAAGCACGGCCTCCCGGGAGATTTTCCGGAGGAAGCTGTGGAACAGGCCCAGAAAACCCCGGACATAATTGATGAAAGTGAAATTAAACAGCGCCGGGATCTGCGCGACGAAACTATCGTGACTATCGACGGAGCAGACGCAAAGGATCTCGATGACGCCGTTACGGTGACGAAATATAATAACGGCAACTATAAGCTTGGTGTTCATATTGCAGACGTCAGCTATTATGTGGACGAAGGGACACCTATCGATGTGGAGGCCGCAGAACGGGCCACAAGTGTATATTTGGTGGACCGGGTAATTCCGATGATTCCGCACCGTTTGTCAAACGGCATCTGCAGCCTGAACCCGCAGGTGGACCGGCTGACGCTTTCCTGTGAGATGGAAGTGACGCCGGATGGCGAAGTCGTTAATCATGAAATCTTTGAAAGCGTAATTCGCACAGCTGCCCGTATGACGTACAATGACGTCCGCCTGATTCTGGAAGAAAACAATCAGGCGAAGCGGGAGGAATACAGCGAACTTGTACCAATGTTTGAACGCATGGAAGAGCTTGCTGCCATTCTGCGCGAGAAGCGGTTTGGAAGAGGCGCCATCGATTTTGATTTCAAGGAAGCACAGGTGCTAGTGGATGAAACGACTGCTCCGACAGACGTGGTGCTGCGTGAGCGTTCGGTTGCTGAAAAGCTGATTGAAGAGTTTATGCTGGCCGCCAATGAAACGGTAGCCGAGCACTTTCATTGGATGAAGGTGCCGTTTGTCTACCGGATCCACGAAGATCCGGCCGAAGACAAGCTGCAGTCGTTTGTGGAGTTTGTGACGAACTTTGGCTATGCAGTCAAAGGAACGGCGAATACGGTCCATCCGCGTGCACTCCAGGAGGTGCTTGACGCTGTCAAAGGGGAACCGGAACAGGCAGTGATCAGTACAGTGATGCTGCGCTCGATGCAGCAGGCAAAGTATGACCCTGAAAACGCCGGCCACTTTGGGCTGGCGGCAGACTTCTACACCCACTTTACGTCGCCGATCCGCCGGTATCCGGACTTGATTGTTCACCGTCTGATCCGTACGTATCTGGTCAATAAACAGATGGACGACAAAACGCAGCAGAAATGGAAAAATGAACTGCCGGAAATCACCCAGCATTCTTCGGAGATGGAGCGCCGGGCTATTGATGCCGAGCGGGAAGTTGATAGTATGAAGAAAGCTCAGTATATGAAGGATAAAATCGGGGAAGAGTTTACCGGTTTTGTAAGCGGAGCCGCGAACTTCGGTCTGTTTGTGGAGCTCGAAAACACTATTGAAGGTATGGTGCATATCAGTTATCTGACGGATGATTATTATCACTATGATCCGAAGCAGTATGCGCTGATAGGCGAGCGTACCGCAAACATGTACCGCATCGGTGATCAGGTGGAAGTGCGTGTTTTGAATGTGAATCTTGACGAAGCGGCCATCGACTTTGAAATCGTGGGCATGAAACGGCCGGCGAAAGCACGGCGCAAAGAGTCCGCAAAAGTTGTTCAGGGCAACAAAGGCAAGCGTCCCGGCCGAAAAGAAGGCCAGGGAGAAAAGAAGGACAGCAATAAAAAAGACGGCGGACGTAAAAAAGGCAAGTCCGGTAATAAAAAGCCGTTTTACTCGAAAGTCTCAAAAAACAACAAAAAGAAATAATACGAGCGCAGAAAGCCCGGGAAAATAGGACGCTCCCGGGTCCCTATGGTAAAATAAAGACAGAAGGCAGGTGAATGGAGATGGCAGTAAAAACAGAGAACCGTGTGCTGGCGCAAAATCGAAAGGCCCGTCATGATTATACCATCGAAGACACCTTCGAAGCCGGTATGGAACTGCGGGGCACAGAGATAAAGTCGATCCGGGCCGGCAGGATGAACCTGAAGGACAGCTTCGGGAAAATCGATAATAACGAACTGTTTCTGCATAATGCCCATATCAGCCCGTATGAACAGGGAAATCAGTTTAACCACGATCCTCTGCGTACGAGAAAGCTTCTGCTGCATCGCCGGGAGATTAATAAGCTTATTGGTAAAAGCATGCAGTCCGGGTACTCCATTATTCCATTGAAGGTTTATATTAAAAACGGTAAAGCGAAGGTGTTAATCGGCCTTGCCAAGGGTAAGAAAAAATACGACAAACGCCAGGCGCTCAAGGAACAGGATGCCAAGCGTGAAATGGACAAAGCAATCAACCGCAGCATGAAAGGCATGAGCGACTAGATTGACACGCTCCGGGCCTCTCGTTATAATATAGTATGTCGCTCATAAACCTATGGGCACATGCTTTTCCTTCACATGGGGACGTTACGGCTTCGACAGGGATAGGTTGAGCTTTAGCTGCGAGCCGAGAGGCAGCTCGTAAAAATGCCACGCCAATAATAACTGGCAAAAACAACGAAAACCTCGCAGTAGCAGCGTAACAACTGCTTTTGCGGATCCCGCATTCCATCGCCCGCGTGGAATGATTTGGGGTCTCACTCTTAGTGGGCTACGCAGTTCGCCCTCCGTCTGAGGGCGGCTGAAGAGACTAATCAGACTAGCCGTACGAAAGCCTGTTGCTAGGCTGACGTACTGGCGAATGATAATATAGCGACTACGCTCGTAGATGCTAAAGTGGCAATATCTCTGGACGTGGGTTCGAATCCCACCGTCTCCACCATACATAGAAGAGACAACAGGTGCTTACGGCTTATCAGCCGTGAGCACCTTTTTTCGTTCGCGGGATAGGAAAAGCCTGCGCAGGTTCCCCGCCGGGAGAAGTTTTGCGTTGACACAACAATTGAATAATGGTTAAAATGTTGCATAAGGGAAAAAATCGTGAAGCCAATCAGATTACAAAGGGGGCAGCGTATGGAACCAAACGTCATTTATGCATTTTTGTTAACACTTGGAGCTGGGCTTGCCACAGGGATCGGAAGTATACTGGCTTTTTTTACTTCTACGACAAATACCCGGTTTTTGGCTTTTTCGCTCGGTTTCTCCGGAGGCGTGATGATTTACGTTTCCATGGTGGAGATATTTTTTAAAGCACAGGAGTCACTGGTCGGAGCGCTCGGAGAAGTTGGCGGCCAGTGGGCAACCGTTGGAGGATTTTTTGGGGGAATGATTTTTATTGCTGCTATTGACCGGCTTGTTCCCCAAAAAGGCAATCCGCATGAAGTGAAGCGAGTGGAAGAGATGGATATGTCAAAGGAAGAGCTTGAACGTCAGGGCCTTATGAAAATGGGAACCTTTACAGCGCTTGCGATTGCGATACATAACTTTCCGGAAGGTATCGCGACGTTCACATCTGCTTTGAATGATCCGGGTCTTGGATTTGCGATCGCTCTTGCCATTGCGATACACAATATTCCTGAAGGAGTGGCTGTTTCGGTCCCAATTTATTTTGCGACTGGAAGCAAACGCAAAGCATTCCGGCTTTCGTTTTTATCAGGACTATCAGAGCCGGCAGGAGCTATTCTGGCTTTCCTTCTGCTCATGCCGTTTTTAACGGATACACTGTTTGGAATTATCTTTGCTGCTGTAGCCGGGATCATGGTGTTTATCTCTCTGGATGAACTGCTGCCGGCGGCAAAAAAATACGACGAGACCCATGTATCCATTTACGGGGTAGTGAGTGGCATGGCCGTAATGGCACTGAGCCTGCTGCTGTTTATTTAAAGCAGATGAAAGACAGAGACCGCCCGCTGGTCTCTGCTTTTTTGATTGACAGACTTTTTTTGTTTTTGTATATTATTATTTGCCGTAAACGTTCGCTAGTGTAGCTCAGCTGGTAGAGCAGTTGCCTCGTAAGCATCAGGTCGCAGGTTCAAGTCCTGTCACTAGCACCATTCATATCATTGCAGCGCCCATGCAGATGGGTGCTTTTTTTGTTTTAAACCGGCATAAAAAGAGAAAAGACCAATGAGGAAGTTTTTTGGCCTCTTTTTGAGGAAAAGATGGGCAATGAGTAAAGAAAATGATACGTTGATAGAAGATAAAGTCGAAAGGGAGGGGTAGTTTGAGATCCCCGGTGCTATTTACGTTTAATATAATATTTTTGTTGTTGGCTGCGGCGACCGCCGGTTTTTTTCTATGGCTCGGAGCCACATTTTACGTCATAGTAGCAGCAATTGGCATGCTGAGTGCTTTGCTTGGCATATACCAGACAGGCCGAAAAAAGCCAGGCAGTAAAAAGAAATCAAAAGAAAAATCAGGAGGAGAGTCATGAACACAAACGCAGCCGTGAAATTCTTTTATTGGTTCGAAGGATTTATTGTAGTACTCAGCCTTATTCTCGGTGTTTTTTTCATCATCTCTGGAGAATGGCTGTGGAGTATCGTAATGGTCATTATTGCGATGTCCTGTGTTGTTACGCTCATAATGATATCAAAAGCGTTAAAAAAGCAGCAGTGGTGAAGCTGGAATAAAGAATAGTAGGAGGCAGATCGTTATGCCCGCGTTTGCAAGAACAGCATTAATTGTAGGAGGCGTGGCTTCAGTAGGAATGCTTGCGATTGTGCTTTTCTATTGGGCCCGTCTTCCCTACATTGTGCCCCAGTTTTTCGACGCCACCGGAGACCCAAATGAATATGCTGCGAAGTATTATTTATTTGTACCGCCGCTGGCGCTGATCGCTATCTGGGTCGGGGCGTATTTTTCTCTCCGTTACCCGGGATGGTTCCGCCTGCCGGTACGAATGAATGAGCATCAAATTGAAGTGTTTAAACGCGAAGGGCAGATGCTCATTTCCGTGCTCCTCGTGGAACTGTCGCTCGGATTTGTCTATGTTCAGTGGCAGACCGTTCGTACCGCCCTGAATGAAAGTGAAGGACTTGGGTGGTTTTTTCCTTCGTTTTTCCTGATTTGTTTAATTGGAACCGCTGTTTATTTTACATGGAGAACGATTACTTTGTGGGGCAAAGCTTCAAACCAACGTTCTTCATCATAATAGACTGCCATCCGGCAGCGTATTGAGGGATGCTTAATGGAACAGGCGCGTATACTGATTGTTGAAGATGAAGAAAAAATTGCGCGGGTGCTTGAACTTGAACTCACCTATGAAAACTATTATGTTCAGAAAGCTTCCGACGGTCTCGAAGGATTCGCCATGTATCAGGCAGAGCCGTGGGATTTAATTATTCTCGATATTATGCTTCCGGGGATCAGCGGTATTGAACTGCTGCGACGGATACGAAGCCAGAATACAAAAACGGCTGTCCTGCTTGTTACCGCTAAAGATTCTGTCGAAGATAAAGTGTCCGGACTTGATCTTGGTGCTAATGATTACATTACAAAGCCGTTTCAGATCGAAGAATTGCTCGCCCGCGTCCGTTCGTCGCTTCGCTTTCAGGCAGAAGCAGCTTTGAAAGCCGAAGCAGAGGAAGAGCAGTGGCTGTCGGTGGGCGAAGTGCGGCTGAGTGAATCGGCCAGGGAAGTGTATGCCGGCGGGAAAGCGGTGGAGCTGACGCGCAGAGAGTTTGACCTGCTGTATTATCTGTTGAAAAACAAAAAGCAGGTACTGTCCCGGGATCAGATTTTAGAGCAGGTATGGGGCTTTGATTACATTGGGGAAACAAACGTGGTGGACGTCTACATTCGTTATTTGCGTAATAAAATTGATAAGCCGTTTGGCACCGCGCATATCCAGACTGTGCGCGGTGTTGGCTACGTAGTGAAGGATTTCTCATGAAGCTTGGAAATAAGATTCATTTATACACATCGGTGCTCGTATTAGTGCTCGTCGTTCTTTTAGTGCTTGCGATTTACTTTTCCTTTTCCCGCATGATGATCGGAAGTGAAGTGGAACAGACTGTAGAAGAAGGAAGGCAGACAGCGTCCACGTTTAATGAATCCGCGGATAATTTTTCAGTCGAACAGCTGCTGCGGGCATATACCCCGACTGAAGGGATGGCCAGAATCGTACTGCAGGATGAATCTGAAGCAGCGACAGTAACTTCCCCGGAAGAGGGAAGCTTAACAGATGAGCCTGTTCAATATTATTCAGAAGAATATGCAAGGGTAATAGAATACGACGGTGAACGGTACGCATTCGTATCGGTACCGGTCATATGGACAGACGGGCAGGTGGCAAACATTCAGATTACCGATAGTCTCCGTCCGACAGCAGAAAACCTGGCGGTGCTCCGGATAATATTAATCGTCGCCACTATCGCGGCGGTCATCCCGGTCTTTCTCTCGGCCCGTTTACTTAGCACGGTGATTCTCCGTCCAATCGCAGCGCTGTCAGCGACTATGCGGGATATTCAAACGAGCGGCAGATTCAAACGAATTTCCACTTCATCAAAGTCCAGGGATGAAATTGAGCAGCTTGGGGAGACGTTTAATGAAATGATTGAGCGTCTCGAGGATAATTACCATAAACAGGAGCAGTTTGTATCCAACGCGTCGCATGAATTAAAAACGCCGCTGACCGTGATTGAATCATACGCCAGTCTGCTGCAGAGAAGAGGTGCCTCCCGGCCGGAAATTATCGGGGAATCGGTGGAGGCCATCCATTCCGAAGCGGTGAGGATGAGGGAGCTGACCCAGCAGCTTCTGCTGCTTGCCCGTCAGAGTGAAAAAGAAAATCTTCATATTACAGAAGTGGACGTGGAGGCAGTGGCAGCAGATGCTGTGGAAAATTACCGCAGCAGCTACCACCGGCAGATTGAATTGACCGGGGAACCGGCAATCGTTCAGACCGATCGTGACAAAGTGAAGCAGCTTTTGTATATCCTGCTCGATAATGCCCGGAAATACAGCAGCGACGTCATTAATGTAAAAATTGAAACGACAGAGACAGGCCCGGTCATTGCTGTGATTGACCGCGGCATCGGTATTCCGGAAAAGGATATTGAACGAGTCTTCGAACGCTTTTACCGGGTCGATGAATCGAGAACCCGGACAAGCGGGGGCTACGGACTCGGCTTGTCGCTTGCTAAAGATATTACTGAAGCTCTCGGCGCGCGCATCACAATTGAAAGCACCTACGGCCAGGGCACTGCCGTCCGGTTAATATTTCCTGTAACCAGTGAATAACCCCCTCTTTCTCATCAATTTCTCAGAATGAACGCATATAATAATAACAACAGGGAGAGGGGGGCCCGCGGTGAAAAATGTTATCTTTCTGTTTGTGCTGGTGGCCGGTATCATAGTGGCAGCTCTTGGGGTCTGGCGGTTTTCTCCGTATTCTACCCCGGAGATGTCTCCGGAGGAAATTGAACAGGCTGTGCAGGAACAGTATCAGGGCGACATTACGCACGTGGAGAAACAAAACGGTACTTACGAGGTGATGACAGAGCTTGACCGGGGGACTTACCAGCTGCAGGTGGATGCTGAAGACGGAGCGGTCACAGGCGTCACACGGGTGGCGGGCAATAGCACCGGTGATACAGAAGCTTTAACTGAAGAAGAAGCACGCGCCCGAGCAGAAGAAGAGACCAACTTTTCTGTTGAGGAGATCGGCCGGGAAACGCGGGAAGGCACGGCCGTGTATGTAGTGGAATTTGCAGAAGGCGAAGCGTTGGAAGAAATGACTATCGATGCCAGGTCTGGAGAGGTTTTGGAAGAAAAAGAACAGGAAGACAGTGAGGACCGCGAAGAAAGAAACCAAACCGTGCTGAGCGAACAGGAAGCCGCATCTAGGGCGCAGGAAGAAGTGAATGGGCAAGTGGATGATGTTGATTTTGAAACATCAGATGCCGGGGAGCCATTTTACTACGTGGAGCTTGAACAAAATGATGACGACGAAGCTACGGTGCAGGTGCACGGCATCACCGGAGAAATACTCTCCGTCACCTGGGATGATTAAACGGCTGAAGCTGCCTGGAGGATTCCGGGCGGCTTTTTTTTGTCTTTTTGCTTTTTATGTGCCATTCATGTATTTCTCATCAATTTCTCATTTCCTTATAGGGATATTCTCATGTCGGGCCTTTATAGTAAAGATGCAACAACAAATAAAGGGGGAAATGACCATGAAAGGAAAAGTGCTTGCAGGCAGTCTGGCGGGGGTCACGGCGCTTGGTGCAGTTATTGGTGCAGGAGCTTACACGACCATGAATGGAGGCGTGGAAGCAGAAACCTCTTCAAACAAAGCTTCAGAAGAAACAGCTGCAGAAAGCAACGAAAACAATAGCAGTTCTGGTGAGAAAAAAGTTACTGCCGATGAAGCTGTGCTGATTGCTGAGGAAGAAACGGGCGGCCAGGCGGTGGAACTGGAGCTGGACATGCAGGAGCAGAAATACGATATAGAGCTTGAAGGCGAACAGGAATACGATGTAGAAGTAGGCGCGTTCTCGGGTAATGTGACTGAAAAAGAAACCGATGATGATAAAGATAATGAGGAACCGCTGATTCAGGACGGGGACAGCGTCAGCTTAGAGGATGTCGTGGCTTCGGGTATGGGTGAATTGTCCGGAGAACTGAACGAATGGGAGCTCGACCGTGAAGAGAACGGATACGATCTGTCGTTGGAAACGAACGAACAGGAAGGCGACTTTTTCATAAATGATGCAGACGGTACGATCGCTTCGAGGGATATTGAAGACGAGGACGACGATGATGATGACGATGATTAAAGGCTGACAAAAGCAGATGAACGGGATCCGAAAGGAGTCTTGCAGGGATGGCACTACTGAGGGAAAAGGTGCTGAATTCACAGCTGCACCGGGCAAAAAACATCTTATGGAATGAATGGCATCAGGAAAAACGGCCGGGAGCCTGCCCAGGACTTAGAATAGGAGAGAAAGCACCGGCATTTTCGCTGCCCGGCATGGACGGAGAAAATGTTACGTTAAACCAGCTGCTCCTCCAGGGGCCGGTAGTGCTTCTGTTCTGTTTTGGCGGCTGGGTACATGCAGAAACAGAACGGCTGCGGAGCTACCAGGAGGCGTCCCCGCTGCTTCGGCAGATGGGCGCCCAGATCGTAGTAGCTGCCAGTGAACAGGTGTCTGCGCTTCAGGAAGAACTGAAGCATATGTCCTTCACGGGAAAAGTGCTTGCAGATACAAATGCTGTGGCAGCCTCCTGGTATAATGCGTGCATCTCCTGCCGGGATTACCTGCTTCAGGATGTCCCGGAGGTTAAAGCGGCCCTGCGCCATAGCGGATATCATTCGTATTGTCCTGCAGACGTAACGTACGTCATCGATCAGGACGGCACGGTGGCAGTCTCTGTCTGGGAAGCCGCCCAACCGGATCCCTACTGGATCGTCAACGAGCTTATTCAATTGAAGGAAAGATAAAACCCCGCCTGAAAAGGTGATGAAATATGGAGAAGCAGCCGGCTTAAACGCGGGCTGCTTTTGTTTGGGATAACGCTGAAAGTATCAAGAATTTACCGAAAATTATTCCACGTACATAAAGCGCTGAAATAAATGTATGCCTGTATGTAGTAGTGCAGACCGTGCCAGTTTTTATAAACGACTAGATATAGAAGCAGGCCTTACTTACTGAATTTTTTTCTGTCAGAAAATGTGCACAATTCCAGGGGTAGAATCGCGGAGTATAAGGAAGTATAGCAGAGATTTTAATTGTCAAGAGGATGAACCGAAAAATATCTATATCATGTATGTTGAAAAAGATGATTACACCATATATAGTAGTGGTATATGAATAGTGTACACAGGATTGTACATTTTAGAAAGCAGGGAGGGGATTCGGTGATACCGATCATTTTTGATTCTATGACGGGCAACGTGAAGCGTTTTGCAGAAAAAATCCCGTTTGACCGGGTGTACAGTCTGAATGAAGCGGATCAAATCGATGAACCGTTTATCCTTATCACCTATACGAAGGGATTTGGGAATATTCCCGAATCCACAGAAGCATTTCTCGAGGATCATGCAGAGCAGCTTCTCGCTGTGGCATCGAGCGGAAATAAAGTATGGGGAGACAATTTTGCCAAAAGCGCTAACCAGATTGCAGTTAACTACAACGTTCCTATACTCCATAAATTCGAACTGAGCGGAACAAAAAACGATGTGTCCATTTTCGCAGAGGAGGCGATGAAAGTTGCAACAAACACAAACCACCGACTGGATCCAGTTAAACAATGAAATCATGTTCCAAAAGGACGGGTCCTTTCAATTTGAAAAAGACAAAGAAGCCGTTTATCAATACTTCATTCAATACGTTAATCAGCACACCGTTTTCTTTCACGATCTGAAAGAAAAGCTCGACTACCTGCTCGAAAATGACTTTTATGAAAAAGAATTCCTCGAGGCGTATTCATTTGAAGAAATTGAGCGCGTCTACAATCTGTGCTATGAAAAGAAATTCCGTTTTCCGTCATTCATGAGCGCGTTTAAATTTTACAATGATTATGCGCTGAAAACCAATGATCAGAAAATGATCCTTGAGCGCTTTGAAGACCGGGTGGCTGTAGTGGCCCTTTATTTCGGCAATGGAAATGCGGAGAAAGCTGAGCAGTTTGCAGAAATGATGATGAGCCAGGATTATCAGCCGAGCACCCCGACGTTCCTGAATGCCGGCAGAAAACGGCGCGGAGAATTAGTCAGCTGCTTCCTGCTTGAAGTAAACGACTCTTTAAACGACATCTCCCGGGCTGTTGATATTTCCATGCAGCTGTCCAAGGTAGGCGGCGGTGTATCGCTGAACTTATCGAAGCTCCGGGCGAAGGGTGAAGCCATTAAAGACGTGGAAAACGCGACAAAAGGCGTCGTCGGCGTAATGAAGCTGCTCGATAACGCTTTTCGTTACGCAGATCAGATGGGACAGCGCCAGGGCTCCGGCGCGGCGTATTTGAACATTTTTCACCGGGATATTCACGACTTCCTGGACTCCAAGAAAATTTCGGCCGATGAGGATGTGCGTGTTAAAACCCTGTCGATCGGAGTCGTGATTCCGGACAAATTCGTTGAACTCGCCCGTCAGGATAAAGACATGTACCTGTTCTATCCGCATACAGTTTACCGGGCGTACGGTGAACATCTTGATGAAATGGATATGAGCGAAATGTACGATAAGCTTGTCGAGGACGACCGCGTGAAAAAAGACAAAGTCAATGCCCGCCGCATGCTTGAAAAGCTGGCGATCCTCCGGTCGGAATCCGGGTATCCGTACCTGATGTTCCAGGATAATGTGAATCGTGCGCATGCTTTGAATAACGTATCTAAAGTGAAATTCTCCAACCTCTGTTCTGAAGTGCTTCAGGCGTCTGAAGTATCAAGCTACACGGATTACGGCGAGGAAGACGAAGTTGGACTCGATATTTCCTGCAACCTTGGCTCGCTAAACATTGCCAATGTCATGAAGCACAAAACAATCAAGGATACAGTGAAGCTCGCCACCGATTCGCTGACTCACGTAGCAACGCACACCAACATTACAAATGCTCCGGCTGTGCGCCGCGGCAACCAGATGATGAAATCCATCGGTCTCGGAGCGATGAACCTGCACGGCTTTTTGGCGCAGAATCATATCGCGTACGAAAGCGAGGAAGCACGGGAATTCGCCGATTTCTTCTTTATGGCTGTAAACTTCTATTCCATCCAGCGTTCGATGGAGCTTGCCAAAGAGACAGGAGAAACGTTCTACGGATTCGAAGGCTCCAGCTATGCAGACGGCTCTTACTTTGATAAGTACCTGAACCGTTCCTACCTCCCGTCTTCGGCTAAAATCGCCGGCCTGTTTGAAGGCATGGCTATACCGGATGCGGAAGACTGGAAAGAACTGATGGAGCAGGTACAGACGCACGGGTTGTTCCACAGCTACCGCCTGGCGATCGCGCCAACCGGCTCCATTTCCTATGTACAGTCGGCAACAGCTTCCGTTATGCCTATCATGGAGCGCATTGAAGAACGGACGTACGGCAACTCGAAAACGTATTACCCAATGCCGGGTCTCGCACCGGATAACTGGTTCTACTACAAAGCGGCGTATGACATGGACATGTTCAACGTGGTGGATATGATCGCAGCTATCCAGGAACACATCGACCAGGGCATCAGCTTTACTCTCTTTGTACGTGACACCATCACTACAAGAGATCTGAACCGAATTGATCTCTACGCTCATCATAAAGGTATCAAGACGATTTACTATGCGCGGACAAAAGACACAGGACAGGACGACTGCCTCTCCTGCGTCGTGTAAAGAAAGGAGCACCACCCCATGAATCAAATATTTGACGCAGCCGACTGGTCAAAACAAGACGACGACTTTACGCAGATGTTTTACAGCCAGAACGTAAAACAGTTCTGGCTTCCAGAGGAAATATCACTCAACGGGGATCTGCTCACCTGGAAATATTTATCCGATGAAGAAAAAGACACCTATATGAAAGTGCTCGCCGGCTTGACCCTGCTCGATACAGAGCAGGGAAATGTTGGCATGCCAAAGGTTGCCGAGCAGGTGGAAGGCCACCAGCGCAAAGCAGTGTTAAACTTTATGGCAATGATGGAAAATGCGGTGCACGCAAAATCCTATTCGAACATTTTCATGACGCTTGCTTCGACAGAAGTAATTAATGAGCTGTTTGAATGGGTGAAGGAAAATCCGCACCTGCAGAAAAAAGCTACCCGTATTGTAGAGCAGTATAATAAGATCGAGGACGGGGACGAAATTTCTCTGTATAAAGCTATGGTGGCTTCCGTTTACCTTGAAAGCTTTTTATTCTACAGCGGCTTTTATTATCCGCTTTATTTCTACGGCCAGGGTAAGCTCATGCAGAGCGGGGAGATCATTAACCTGATTATCCGCGACGAAGCGATCCACGGTGTGTACGTTGGCCTTCTGGCACAGGAAATTTACAAGCGCCAGACACCGGAAAAGCAGGAAGAGCTGCGTGAATTCGCCCATGATCTGCTCATGGAGCTGTATGACAATGAGCTGCTTTACACCGAACAGCTTTATGATCCGGTAGGACTGACCTCCGATGTGAAAAAGTTCCTTCGGTACAATGCCAACAAAGCACTAATGAACTTAGGTCTGGATGCGTATTTTGAAGAGGAAGAAATTAACCCGATTGTATTAAACGGCATGGATACAAAAACAAAATCCCATGATTTCTTCTCGATGAAAGGAAACGGCTATAAAAAAGCAACGGTAGAGCCGGTCCGGGATGAAGATTTCATTTTCGATTAATAAAAAAAGCCGGGCTCCTGCCTGGCTTTTTTAATGTGTATTAAAAAAAGTTCCGCTATAATAAAATACAGATGAACATACCAAAGAGGTGAACAATATGGGGAAAATGGACGAAATGATCGTGGTAGCACCGAGAGAGCAGGTATTTGCACGCGAAGCCCGCACGTTTCACGGGGTGCAGGACGAGCAGCAGCAAATTCAGGAAATTATCGGAACAATCGCGGATACATATATGGAAAAAAGACGGGGGGACGCCGAAGAAGACCCGTCTTGGAAACAGCCGATTCCCTATGTGGTTATACGCAGGGGCGAAGAATTATTCGCATACGAACGGCTTGCCGGCGGAGGAGAAGGAAGGCTGCATAATAAATTGTCCCTCGGGTTCGGGGGGCATATGAATGCCGAACCCGGTGTTTCGACATTTCAGGAGCTGCTGCATACAAATGCTGACCGTGAACTTGAAGAAGAACTGCATATTTCCTCTCTGGAAGGAGCGGAAATGCAGGCGCTTGGGCTGATTAATGATGACAATAACGCCGTCGGTGAAGTGCATCTTGGTATTTTATACACTTTTGTCCTTCCGGAGCACGTGGACGTGCAGGTAAAAGAAACCGAGCAGATTCGTGGCTTCTGGACGAGCGTGGAGGAGCTTTCCCAGCCGGAGACCTATGAACGGCTTGAGACATGGTCGCAATTCGTTGTAGATATTCTGGATAAATAAGCAAGAAGCTGTTTCCGGGCAAAGGAAACAGCTTCTTGTTTTACTTATCGTTTAACTGCTGCAGGGCGTCAAGACCTATCGTCACTGCTTCACTCATGGACTCGCCGCCGCCAAAAGCTGCTGCGACACCCATATATTCTTTGATTTCATCCTCCGAACAGCCATGATGGAGACACTGATCCATATGGTAAACGATGCATGTAGTATCTCCCTGATGAACGCCAATAGCAAGTGCCGTCAAATGCTTTTGAGCAGTCGAAACCTCGCCGCTTTCAAAGGCACTCGAGGTAAAGCGATTGTAATTTTTTGCGATTTCCTGATAGGATTCACTGAATTGCTCTATGCCACGGCGATATTCGCTCAATATTTCTTTTGCATCAATAACTGCCATAATGCTCACTCCTTTTTAGTGTGCTGCAGGAAGCATTCCCGGTTCTGGCAATTTCAAACAATGTAAGCGGGCAATAAAAAACCTGCCGGAATCCGACAGGTGCACTTTAGTAATATTTGGAGAAAAAGTCGCCGACCTGACCTGGAGTTTTAGCGTCTGCGCTGTGCAGATGGCCGATCTTTTCTCCGTTCTGAAATACAAGAATACTCGGTATGCCCATTACTTCCTGTTCGCTTGTAATGTCTGGCAGCTGTTCAGTGTCAATTTTATGAAACGGGACGCTGTCAAAGCGGTTCAGTACATCATCTATAAACATATCAAGTCTCCGGCAGTCCGGACACCATCCCGCTGAAAATTCTACTGCCACCGGGGCGTCTGTTTGTATAGTCCTCTCAAAAGAGTCCTTAGATTCAATGCGATTATCCGTAGTCATTATTGATTCGCTCCTTTCATGCTGTTCTCCATTGTAACAAAGGCATAAAAATGTGCAAAAAAATAATGGGAATAATGTTTCAACTGGAAAACCCTGTTAGAATAAACATATACATACTTAACATTCACGTATTAAGCTTTTGACGGGAGGAGGAGCTGTAATGCGGCTATTAAAAAGTTTGGCAGCAGTCGCAGCGGCTGGCATGCTGCTGTTTGCATCCGCCTGTGGAAACGAGGCAGAGGGAGCAGAACAATGGATCACAGAGCTTGAAGACAACGGACTTTCCATGCAGGAGACAGAAGAAAATCCTGAAGCCCCAGTATCAATGAATCAGGAAAGCGAGATATGGAAGGAAGACAGCACGAATACAAAGGTAGCGGTTTATGAGTTTGATTCCCGGGATGCGGCTGCCAAGGCAGAAGAACAGTTTCAGCAGGAAGTGACTGAAACTGGCGGGTGGGAAAATGTTTCCTACCGGACGTCCGTTTCAGGCTCTATGTTTCTATACGCTTATAATGAAGATTCCTACGCTTTCTCAGCATTCATGGATAAGGTCTCATTTCCGTCTTAACAGAAATATGAAGCGCCGGCTCTGCCTTTTAGGCAGGCCGGTTTTTGTTTATGAAAATTTTAGGAAAAAATGAAAGGCACATTGACATTTAGAACCGTGATGATAGAATAATAGTGTAATTGATAATGAATATCATTAATGATTAGATGTGGAACGACGCAATTATTCCCGGAAATGAAGTGTTTAAAGATGAAGTGGTGGTACTTACTTGTTCTTCTCGTTCTTCTTTCGGCAGGCTCTATGTTTATCGGCGTTCAGACAGTGTCGGTGCAGGGGCTGATGGCAGGAAATGAAGACGAATGGCGCACATTGACATCGAGCCGTATACCGCGGCTCCTTAGTATTATTATGGCTGGCATGGGCATGGCTATCTGCGGATTGATTATGCAGCAGCTTAGCCGGAACCGGTTTGTTTCTCCAACTACAGCCGGAACGATGGATTCGGCCCGATTTGGTATTTTAGTGGCTATGATCTGGTTCGGTGGAGCCACGCCGCTGCTCCGGACGGGGGTAGCTTTTTTATTTGCTCTTATCGGTACGTTTATTTTTATGACAATTTTGGAACGGGTGAAATTTAAAGACCCTATTTTTATTCCATTGGTAGGGCTCATGTTTGGAAACATTGTAGGCTCGATAACGACGTTTTTTGCCTTGAAATATGATGTTGTGCAAAACATGTCAGCCTGGCTGCAGGGGGATTTTTCACTAATTGTAAACGGGCAGTATGAACTTCTGTACGTCAGCCTTCCGCTTATTTTCATAGCTTACATATTTGCGGGCCGGTTTACGATCGCCGGCATGGGAGAAGAATTTGCGGTGAATCTTGGGTTGAATTACCGTACAGTCGTCAATCTGGGCATTACTATTGTTGCTGCTGTGACGGCGGTCGTTATATTAACAGTAGGAACCATCCCGTTTTTAGGTCTCGTAGTACCAAATATTGTGGCGATCTATCTGGGGGACAATCTGCAGAAAACGCTGATTCATACTGCGCTGCTTGGAGCCGTATTCGTGCTTGTCTGTGATATTTTTGGGCGCCTGATTGTTTTTCCGTACGAAGTGCCTATCGGTTTAACCGTGGGTGTACTTGGCAGTTTCTTGTTCCTCTATATGCTGATGAGGAGGAAGAAATATGCGTTTTAATTGGAAGATTATAGGACTGGCTGTTTTGTCGCTGATCCTCGCCGTTATCTTTATGTTTACAGATGCAGGAGGCAACTGGGATTATGTTTTGCAGCACCGGGCAGAGAAACTTCTTGCGATGGTAATGACCGGCGGTGCGATTGCCTTTTCCACTGTCATTTTTCAAACGATTACGAATAACCGGATTTTAACACCCAGTATTATCGGTCTTGATTCGTTGTATATTTTGCTGCAGACGGCGCTTGTCTTCTTTTTCGGTTCTACGTCGGCAATTGTAATTAACGGACCGCTGAACTTTTTTGTCTCGCTTGCCCTGATGCTCGGGTTTGCCGTTATTCTTTACTACTTTTTGTTTCAGGGGGAGCAGCAGGATATTTTCTTTCTGCTTCTCGTTGGAATTGTATGTGGAACGTTGTTTAGCAGCATTTCTACGTTTTTACAGGTCCTCATATCACCAGACGAGTTTTTGACGATTCAGGATAATATGTTTGCAAGCTTTAATAATGTGAATTCAAGCATTCTCGGCATTTCTGTAGTGGTGTTTGTGCTGCTGTTTATTTACTCCTTGTCTTTTATGAAATATTTAAACGTTCTTTCCCTCGGAAAGGACCAGGCGGTGAATCTGGGAGTGCCATATAAGTATGCGGTGAAGCGGCTGCTTGTTATTGTGGTTTTGTTTATTTCCATTGCCACCGCGCTTGTCGGGCCGATTACGTTTTTAGGCCTGCTTGTAGCTAACGTCGCTTATGAACTGATGAAGGATTACCGGCACAGCGTGCTGCTTGCAGCCGCTGCGCTTGCAGCTGCAGCGTTTTTAATCGGCGGCCAGCTGCTTGTTGAGCGGGTGCTTGGTTTTAACACAGCAATCAGCGTCATTGTGAACTTTATCGGAGGCATTTACTTTATCTATCTGTTATTAAGGGGGAACAAAGCATGGTCCAGGTAATGAATGTAACAAAAAAGTATGAGGAAACACCGGTCGTAAACGATGTATCCGTGACAATTAAACAGGGGCAGATTACCTCATTCATCGGGCCAAACGGCGCTGGGAAAAGTACGCTGCTTTCAATGATCAGTCGTTTAATCGCCAAGGACGCGGGCGAAGTGAGAATCGGGGATAAAGACATTACGAAAACAAAAAGCCGGGAGCTGGCGAAGAAACTGGCGATCTTAAAACAGTCCAACGAAATGAATGCCCGGCTGACCGTCCGTGAATTAATCTCTTTTGGCCGGTTTCCCTATTCCCAGGGACGCCTGAGCGCGGAAGACTGGGAGCATGTGGATCAGGCTATTGATTATATGGAGCTTGGGAGCATGCAGGATTCTTTTATTCACCAGCTGAGCGGCGGCCAGCGGCAGCGGGCCTTCATCGCAATGGTGATTGCCCAGGACACCGACTACATTCTGCTCGATGAGCCGCTGAACAATCTGGATATGAAGCATTCCGTGCAGATCATGAAAGTGCTCCGGCGTTTAGTGAAAGACATGGGCAAAACTGTTCTCCTGGTTATTCATGATATCAATTTCGCTTCCTGTTACTCCGATGACATTGTCGCTTTGAAAAATGGGCACATCGTGGCCCAGGGTACAACCGAAGAGATGATGGCATCAGAAGTGCTCACAGATATCTACGAAATGGATATGCCGATCTGTCGTATTAACGACCAGAAAATCTGTGTTTACTTTACGTAAACAAAGCCGCCAGCCCGTTGATACGGCGAAAGAGTAACAAAAGGAGGGAGCAAAGCACATCAGGCTGGGAATAGAAAAACAAATTATTCAGGGGGAATAGAAAAATGAAAAAAAACAAATGGATGCTTGCGTCAACCGCAGTACTGGGAACAGCTTTTATTGCTGCATGCGGAGCCGATAATTCAGAATCATCAACTGCGGAGGGCGAAAACAGCGGCAGCTCCAGTGAAGAAAAAACCAGTGAAGATAAGGGAGAGAAAAGCAGTGGTGAAGTGACCGTAGAGCATGAGCTGGGTGAAACAACGGTGCCTGAAGATCCGGAAAATGTTGTCGTGTTTAATTACGAAATGCTCGAAACGCTGGATGAACTTAATGTAGGTGTAAATGGTGTAGCCCAGGAATCGCTTCCTTCGTACCTGGATGATTACAGCAGCGATGAATACGAAAACATTGGAAGCTTAAAAGAACCCGATTTTGAAGCAATCAATGCCATGGAGCCTGATGTTATTATCATTTCAGGGCGCCAGAGCGAGGCCTACGAAGAACTGAGTGAGATTGCCCCGACTGTTTATACAGCAGTGGATACTGAAAATTACATGGAGTCGTTTGACAGCAACATGGAAATGATCGGGGAGATTTTCCAAAAAGAAGATCAGGTACAGGAGAAGGTAGATGAGCTTCATACCCGCATTGACGATTTAAAAGAAACGACTGAAGATGCAGGTCCCTCTCTGGTGACGCTTGTAAACGATGGTTCCTTGAGTGTTTACGGTGAAGGCTCCCGCTTTGGGCTTATTCATGACGTGTTCGGTGTACCGGCAGCAGATGAAAATATCGAGTCTTCCACGCACGGACAGAGCGCTTCCTATGAATACTTAGCCGAGGAAGATCCAGAGCACCTCTTCGTAGTGGACCGCAGTGCGGTAGTCAGTCAGGGCGGAGAAGAACAGTCAGCTGCTGAAACGCTTGACAATGATATTGTAAATGAAACAGAGGCAGCTCAGAATGATAATATTCATTATTTGGACCCGGAATACTGGTATCTATCCGGTGGCGGGCTGCAGTCGATGGATGAAATGATTACAGAAATTGAAGAAGCAGTGGCTTCGTCCGAAGAATAATAAAAAATAGTCACGCGCCATCAGGCACGTGACTATTTTTTACGTACAGCGATAACCAAAAGAGCGATGGAAATGATCAAAAACGCCGTGAATGAAAGAAGAGGAATAGTAATAAACCCGAGCCACTGCGCGGACTGATCGGAACAGGAAACCGCGCCGGTGCATTCCGCGGCCTGCTGCAGTACTGGAAGCTTTTGATACAGATAATGGTAGCCTGCAAGCAGCATGCCTGGGACAGCAAGAGGGAGCGCATACCATATGACCTGCCGCTCCCCGCGGAAAATAGCAATGCCTAAAATAACCGCGAGCGGGTACATAAGAATGCGCTGGTACCAGCAAAGCTCACAGGGTGTATAGCCTAAAATTTCGCTGAACGATAAGCTGCCGAGCGTAGCGATAATGGCCACCAGCCAGGCCGCACTTAATGAGCGGTCCATAGACGTTATTCCCCTGCCTCTTCTTCAATCATGTCGAGCAGCTCCTGGTAGCTGTCACCTTTAAACAATTCTCCGTTCACAAATACGGAAGGGGTGCTGTTTACACCAAGGTCTTCGGCCATGGAACGGTCATTCTCCACGTTTTCTTCATAGGTGCCGTTTTCAAAAGCCTCAACCACTGTCGTTACTTCTTCTTCGGAAACAGTCTCCTGGAGCAGCTCCGTCAGACGCTCCTGGTCAAAGTAGTTGCCGCCTTCGTTCTGCGGCTGATTGGCAAACAGCGCATCATGGAAATCCCAGAAGGCTTTATCCCCGAGTTCACCGTAAACGGCTTCACTGAATTCTGCCGCTGTAGTGGAATCTTCACTTAGAAATGGGTAATGAACGTAATGGAAAGCGGCATCGCCGGAATCGATAAACTGGGATTCGATTTCAGGAACAACAGATTCATGAAAATCTTTACACGCTGGGCATTTATAGTCCCCAAATTCAACGACCGTCGCCGGGGCCTCCTCGTCCCCTTTAAGCGGCTGGCCGCTTGTATCAATACTTTCTCCACTGCCATTGCCGGAATTATTACTGCTGCCGCCGCTGAAATTTCCGACGAGAATAATAGCGAGCAAAATCACAGCTATAACGGCTACAATGGCTGCGAATGTACGGCCGGAACTCGGCCTTGGTTTTTTGGACATAGGGTACTCCTTTCGTGCCTGTGCTGTATATGTATCAAATGTAGCGATCAGTACCTTCATAATTTACCATAAATTGTTGGAAACTCAAGTGCCTGCAGTAAACTGCTGAAAAGAAAGAGAACTGCCTAAAAAGGCAGCTCCCGTAAAATTTATAAATCTGCGTCTGTGACGGCTCCTTTAGCACTCGAAGAAACGAGTTTAGCGTATTTAGCAAGAGCTCCGCGTTTTTCCGGGAGATCCGGGGCCTCCCAGGCGTTCCGGCGCTTTTCAAACTCTTCATCGGAAATATGGAGGTTGATCTCCTGCGTGTCGCTGTCAATGGAGATGGTATCCCCGTTCTCAAGCAGGCCGATCGGGCCGCCGACGCTTGCCTCAGGCGCAACGTGTCCGATAACGAAACCATGCGAGCCTCCGGAAAAACGACCGTCAGTCATAAGAGCTACTTTACCGCCGAGGCCGCGGCCGACGATCATGGAAGTAACAGAAAGCATCTCCGGCATGCCCGGGCCGCCCTGTGGGCCGACGTAACGGATAACGAGCACGTCCCCCTCGACAATATCTCCGTCCATGATGGCCTTTGTGGCCGATTCTTCGCTGTTAAATACTTTTACCGTACCTTCGAACCGGCTGATCTTCTGACCGGAGAGCTTGATCACAGAGCCTTCCGGAGCGACATTTCCTTTTAAAACGACAAGCGGGCCTGTCTTTTTAAACGGTTCAGCCAGAGGGCGGATAACTTCCTGCCCCTCCTTCAGGGAAGGCACAGCGTCAAGGTTTTCTGCAAGCGTCTTGCTCGTTACCGTAAGACAGTCGCCGTGCAGCAGTCCTTCCTCATGGAGAAGCTTCATGACGGCCGGCACACCGCCGATTTCATAAAGATCCTGCATAACGTACTTGCCGCTCGGTTTCAAATCTGCAATATGAGGAACGTTCTGGCGGACACGTTCAAAATCGTCATAGGACAGGTCCACGTCTGCCGAATGAGCAATCGCGAGAAGGTGTAAAAACGCGTTAGTGGAGCCGCCAAGCGCCATAACAACCGTAATGGCATTTTCGAACGCCTTTTTCGTCATAATATCTTTTGGAAGAATGTTATTTTCAAGCAGCTCGATGGTTAATTCTCCGGCCTGCCTGCACTCGGTTTCTTTGTATTCGTAAATTGCAGGTGTGGAGGAAGAACCGGGAATGCTCATGCCAAGCGCTTCCACCGCAGCAGCCATCGTATTGGCTGTATACATACCCCCGCAGGCACCGGCGCCCGGGCAGGCATTGCACTCCACCTGATGAAGCTCTTCGTCGCTGATCTGGCCGGTCTGATGCTGGCCAACAGCCTCGAAGGAAGAAACAATATCAATGTCTTTGCCATTTAATTTACCTGGCTGAATAGTTCCTCCGTAGACATACACAGAAGGAATGTTCATACGGGCCAGAGAAATGACGCAGCCTGGTGTTGTTTTATCACAGCCGCCGATCGCGACGACCCCGTCGAGACGTTCCGCATTGGTAACAGTTTCAATCGAGTCCGCAATGATTTCACGGCTTGGAAGAGAGTAATGCATGCCTTCATGTCCCATCGCAATTCCGTCGGATACGGTAATCGTGTTGAAAATGAGCGGTGCGCCCCCGTTGGTGGAAGCCCCCTGCTTTGCGTGGCGCGCAAGATTGTCGATATGTACGTTACACGGAGTAACCTCGCTCCACGTACTTGCAATGCCGATCATCGGTTTTTTAAAGTCGTCGTCCGTAAAACCGACGGCCCTGAGCATTGCCCGGTTCGGAGCCCGGTTCGCTCCCTCGCTGATGGCTTTACTGCGGTTTCGTAAATCTTTTTCTGTTTTTCCCATCGCTATGACCCTCTCTCATGAAGTTTCGTCGCAGACAATGTGCATGACGGTTCGCGTGCTCCATACACAGCACGGGTATTTTTCTCTGCATATACAAATGTCTATCTAACAAGGACTATCCACTATCATACTAGGAATAGATGATTGTTTCAACGTAACAGCGGCAGTGAATGAAAGTTATTTCTGACAAATGAAAGAATTAGTGTGGGAGATAACTTCACAGATAGATGGGAAAAGGAGGGGGAGTTTATTATGATATAGATAACCTATCTCCACTTAGGGGAGAAAATGGAGGGATAACGATGAAGGAGCCAATTATATGGGCTGTGGCAATGTTGGTTGCGTTTCTCGCTCTGTTTTTAACGGGGACTCTGCAGCTGCAGGGATTCGAAAGTGTTATTATTCAAATGATTGGCTTCAGCGGCATGGTGTTTGCGATTTTGTACAGTGTACTGCTGACACAGAAATCAAACGACGAAAAGGATCAGGCATTCAAACGGTGAGTGAAGACCGACATTATAATGAAAAGCATGAAAAAAAGCATCCGGAAAAAACCGGATGCTTTTTGTGTCTTATTTTGCAGAAGTGGAAGTTCTGTGCGAAAGACGATCCGAGCTTGGCTTGATCGCGGAAGTGTCCTGGCGGTTGGCCAGAAATTCCGGGCGCGGCTCCTGGCCGCTGAACGGATCCACGAGCTTGTTTTCCACCGAGTTGAACACGAAGAACACGTTGCTGCGCGGGTACGGCGAGATGTTGCCGGCCGAGCCGTGCATCGTGTTGCAGTCAAAGAAGAGCACCGAGCCCGCCGGGCCGGTCGCGCGGTCAATCTGGCCGCCGGCCTGCTCCGTGAGCCATTCCATGCTTTCGTTGTCCGGCACACCGGTCTCCTGCTTTTTCAGCGACTGCTTGAAGTTGTCCTCCGGCGTGGTGCCCGGGCAGGATACGTACCATTTCTGCGAGCCGGGGATCAGCATGAGCGGGCCGTTGAACTCGTAGTTGTCCGTCAGAATGATCGAGCAGCTGAGCGCACGCATGTCCGGCATGCCGTCCTCCATGTGCCAGGTTTCAAAATCCGAATGCCAGTAGAACTCCTTACCTTTAAAGCCTGGCTTAAAGTTTATCCGGGACTGCATCATATACACCTGGCTGCCGAGAATCTGCTGGGCGGCTTTCACAATGCGTTCGTTTTTGGCGAGCATTTCAAAGAACCCGCTGTCCTTGTGGATTTCGAAGACGGAGCGGACTTCGTTGCTGTTCGGCTCCTTGATCACGTCGGGCGCGTCGCGCTCCTCGTTGCGCTTCATCGTTTCGCGGAGCTCGTCTTTCATCATCTCGACTTCCTCATCGGTAAACAGCTTCTGGAGCATGAGGTAGCCGTTCTCGTCGTAAAAGTCCAGTTCCTTCTGCTGCAACGGGCCATCATAGCCGGCGTTTCCGTGGACTACCGGATCCTTCCGGTTCATGATTTCCTTATGATCGCCTTGTCTGGATGGATATTTATCGACTGCCATTGTTCCAAATACCTCCTTTATATTTTAACCAAGGATTAAATCCTTAGTCAGTCAGACACATTCCCGGCTTAAAAAGGAATAAACATTAGAAACGGAAAATTTTTAATAATTAAATAAGCAGGAAAACTTCTAAGCCGGATATGATGCGTATTGGACTCATATTAAAAAAATTCATTTTTTTTAAGCGCTAACTTCCCCTCTGGATCACTTAGTATATATTCGTATACTTGCTGTTGTGCCGGGAGGTTTGGCATTGGCATCTGCCCTTTAGGATTGGTACAATGTTAAGCATTGAAAAGTCGACACAGGAGGACCTTATATGCACATTGTTACTTCCACGTTTAGAGTGCCGGAAGAAAAAGCGGGAGAAGTTATTGAGATTTATAAAAATAGATCGGGCCGGGTCGATAAGGCAGAAGGCTTTTTGAAGTTTCAGCTTCTGCAAAACGAAAAAAAGCCCGGTGAACTGACGGTCTACATGGTATGGTCGTCCAAACAAAACTATCTGAACTGGGCGCGCAGTAAAGAATTCAAAGAGATTCATGAACTGGAAAAGAACTATCCGGATCAGGAGCTTGCTGGCACCGTACCGGAAGTCC
This sequence comes from Marinococcus halotolerans DSM 16375, assembly GCF_000420725.1. Lineage (GTDB taxonomy): Bacteria > Bacillota > Bacilli > Bacillales > Marinococcaceae > Marinococcus > Marinococcus halotolerans. The sequence continues at coordinate 72,287 of NZ_ATVM01000011.1, forward strand.
ATCAGTATCAGGTGGTAGCAGAATGACTCCGGAGGTAAAGGAAAAAATAGTTCAGCACGTATCCGAAGAAATATACAAAGCCCACCCCTGGCTTTGGGACAAGTTTAAAGAGAGGGGACGGGAGAAAACAGAAGAAGATAATCACCACCATCTCAAACACCTTGAAACGTCCTATGCTCTCTCTGACAGCTCCTTTTTCCTTGATTACACAGCATGGCTGGAGTCGGTCTTAAACGAGCGCGGGGTACCCGGCACCATCATTATCGATAACTTTGAACGATTAAAAACAATTTTTCCTTTGTACGTAAACGAAAAGGAACGGCTGTTTTTCACAGAGTGTATAGAAAAGGGCATTGCCCTACTTAAAGAAAACATTCAGAAATAAGGTGACAATTAATGGCGATATGCCCTGAAGACCTGGCGGATATGATGCTCGATGGACTCGATGAGGAAGCCTGGCAGGAAATTCAAAAAGTAAATAAGCACTTGGCGTTGACTGAAATTTATGAAGACCTGCTGACGCCTGCTATGTATCATGTCGGTGAGCTGTGGCAAAAAAATAAAATATCGGTCGCAGATGAACATCTGGCAACGGCAACTTGTGATTTTCTGCTTTCACGGCTGGAAGGACGGGAAGATAACCGGAAGTCGGGAGCCCCGAAAGCGCTGCTTTTCGGTGTGGCAGAAGAACAGCATTATTTAGGTTTAAGAATGGCGGCATCCATCTTCCGGGAACACGGTTGGTCGGTAAAGTATCTCGGGCCGAACCTGCCGGCTGAGCAGGCGTTCGCTTTTGCGAAAAAATGGCAGCCGCAGGCTGTGGCTATGTCGGCTGCGCTTTCATACCGTCTTCCTTCATTGTTTTCCTACATTGAGGCGTTTACTGAGCTGAAAGAAAAGCCGGCAGTTCTTCTCGGAGGGAAAATAGCCAGAGAACGGGACGTGAGCGAATTATTTTCCGGAAAAGTTATCCGGATGGACGGGCTGCGCACCCTTGAGAATTGGATTGCCGGAGAAGGGGGGGACGATGTGTATGCCAGATCTCACTCCTGATGATTTGCCGCTTCCTTACGTGCAGATTGATAAAAACTATAAAATTATCCATATGTCTGCTTCTGCACGAAGCCGTTTTGGACAGAAGGAATTTTTTTATGAGTGGCTGGATGAAGGGAGCTGGGAAAAGGCTAAACGATTGTTTTACGATTTGCCGGAAGAAAACAGTACGGAGTTAATTTTTTTTACAGCAGAAAATAATCCCACTGCGGTGGATGCTTACACGAAAAAAAGTAATGACCTGCATATTCGTGTTTTGCTGGTCCCAAAGGACCAAAGCTACAGCAACGTTTCAGGTAAGCTCGAACGTCTGCGTGACCGGCTCCGGGAGACGAACACAGAGCTGCTCGAGGAAAAAGAAACGATGGAAGCGGTGGTTCAGGAAAACTACCGTTTATCTGCTCCTTTTATCGAAATTACAAAAGAGATGGCCCTTGTGCCTCTGCACGGCGATATTAACGAACAGAAGGTAATGCTGATTACAGAAAAAATCATCAGTGCCTGGCACCGCGGGGAGTACGAAAAGACTGTTTTCGATTTTACCGGTGTAGGAGAAGTGAATGAAAAAGGAATGAAGGAATTACGTGGAACCTTTGAGGCGCTTGCATTAATGGGGGCGGAGGTTATTGTAACCGGTGTACTCCCACATCAGGCTAAACAGCTGCAGAAGATGCATGCTCCCTTTACTTTTGAATTCAGCCGTTCGCTTGAACAAATATTGACGGCTTCTCTTAGGAATTAAAAGTAAAATGAAACTTTCCAACCGCTAAGGTTTCCGCTACAATAAGAGGGAAGAACGTGTGTGGAGGAGGCCTGGCAATTGGCACTTACTTTTTACGGGTATCCCCCGTGCGGTACATGCCGCAAAGCAAAAAAATGGCTGGAAAAAGAGAATATTTCTTTTGAAGAGTATCATATTGTAAAACATCCGCCTTCAAGGGAAGAATTGAAAGCATGGAAAGAACAGGAAGGGCTTGAATGGAAGCATTTCTTTAACACAAGTGGGAAGAAGTACCGGGAAATGGATCTGAAAACCCGTCTTCCGAAAGCATCTGAAAAAGAGGTGCTGGAATGGCTCACTTCTGACGGAATGCTGTTAAAAAGACCTATTGTGACAGACGGCGAGAGTGTTACCCTCGGGTTTAAGGAACCAGTTTTTGAGGAAAAGTGGAAAGCGTAATAGCATTCATTTGAAGGAGGATGATGGAGTATGAGCGTACCAGATGAACTTTTGTATTCAGAAGAACACGAATGGGTTAAAAAAGAAGACGGCCGTCTTCGTGTCGGAGTCACGGATTTTGCCCAGTCCGAACTTGGTGATATTGTATTCGTAGAGCTTCCGGAAGTCGGGGATGAACTCGAGGCCGGGGAGCCGTTTGGAAGTGTAGAATCTGTTAAAACGGTATCGGAGCTTTACGCGCCGGTTACAGGAAAGGTCGTAGAAATTAACGAAGACCTGGATGACTCTCCTGAGTTTGTCAACGAATCTCCTTATGAAAAAGCCTGGATGATCGTTGTAGAACCTTCCAATGAAAATGAATTGGATGACCTGATGTCGCCAGCGCAGTATTCGGACATGGTAAGCGACGATTAATACCGATTTACATAGAAGCTGTCCTCTGAAAGGGCGGCTTCTTTTCATGAGTAATTCCCACGTGCCTGCTTCCAGCTTTTCACGGACAGATACTAAAGGTTGACGCTTACAGGCAAAGGTGCTATTATCAAAAGCATCGTCAAATATGAACGGATAATCATCGTTCACTTATCAAGAGAGGTGGAGGGGCTGGCCCTATGAAACCCGGCAACCAGTCTGCATAAGCAGACATGGTGCCAATTCCTGCAGTTAAATGTCTGCAAGATGAGTGGAAAGGATCCTTTAAAACCTTTCTGCTCGTGTGCAGAAGGGTTTTTTCTTTATGGTTCGATGGGGGAAAAGCACATTGGCCGGAATTATGACGATTTAAAACATACTATTTACATCGTTTTAATAAAGATAAAGAGAAACGATGAAGGAGAGAGCGGTATGATCCAATTAAAAGGTTTATCCAAGGCCTTTCAGACAAAAACACAAACCGTCACCGCCGTAGACAACGTCAGCCTTTCTATTGATGAAGGAGAAATTTTCGGCATTATCGGATACAGCGGCGCAGGCAAAAGTACGCTTGTGAGGCTGTTAAATAAGCTCGAAACGGCCACCGGCGGGGAAGTAACCATTGAAGGGGAAAGCATTACTTCCTTGAAAGGACAGTCCCTGCGCAGTGCGCGACAGGAAATAGGCATGGTGTTTCAGCATTTTAACCTGCTGTGGTCCCGCACGGTGGCAGAAAACATTGCGTTTCCGCTCGAAATCGCAAAACAGTCAAAGCAAAAACGAAACGAACGGGTGCAGGAACTGGTGAACCTTGTCGGCCTTGAGGGTCGGGAGGATTCCTACCCTTCCCAGCTGAGCGGCGGCCAAAAGCAGCGGGTCGGTATCGCAAGGGCCCTTGCTAACAACCCGAAGGTGCTGCTGTGTGACGAAGCGACATCGGCACTGGATCCGAAAACAACAGATTCTATTCTTGCTCTGCTGACAGATATTAATAAAAAGCTGGGGCTTACCATTGTGCTGATCACGCACGAAATGCATGTGATCCGTAAAATCTGCCACCGGGTGGCGGTAATGGAAAGCGGAAGAGTCGTTGAAGAAGGACCTGTGCTCCAGGTATTCCGGAATCCTAGGGAGCATATGACTAAAGAATTTGTCCGGCAGATTACGGAGCCGGAGGAAGATGCCTCGGAAATTGTGTTCGATGAAGAAGAGAACGGTGCAGTTGTCCAGCTGAAGTTTTTGGAAAACAAAGCCGAACAGCCGTTTATTTCCAAAGTCATCCGCCAGTTTGACGTGGATGTAAATATTATTCAGGGGAAAATTTCCCAGACGCAGCGCGGCAGCTACGGTTCCCTTTTCATCCGCATCAAAGGCAGCAGTGAAGAAATCGACAAAGCGCTGGCCTACCTCCGCGAAGAAGAAATAGAAGCAGAGGTGATGGAGCGTGCTTAACACATGGATGGAAGAAATCAATTGGGAAAACATGTGGGTTGCTACGTGGGAAACCATCTATATGAGCCTGATTGCCGTGGCAGCCACATTTTTACTCGGTACGGTACTGGGGGTTCTGCTGTATTTAACGGATAAAGGAAACATGTGGGAAAACAAACCGGTGCATACGGTGACAGCGGCGATCGTTAATATTTTCCGCTCTATTCCATTTATTATCCTGATCATTCTGCTTATTCCGTTTACAACCTTCCTGCTCGGCACGATGCTTGGACCGAGCGCAGCGCTGCCGGCACTGATTATCGGTGCCGCTCCGTTTTACGCCCGTCTGGTGGAAATTGGGCTAAGAGAAGTGGACAAGGGAGTTATTGAAGCTTCGCAGGCGATGGGAGCAAGTCAGTGGCAGATTATTCAAAAAGTGCTTCTGCCTGAAGCGCTGCCGTCCTTAATATCCGGTATCACCGTGACAGGGATTACGCTGGTCAGCTACACTGCCATGGCTGGCGTTGTGGGCGGCGGCGGTCTTGGGAACCTTGCGTACCAGGAAGGGTTCCAGCGCAACAACAATGAAGTGGTATTTGTTGCTACAGTGCTGATTTTAGTTATTGTTTTCATCCTGCAGTGGATTGGCGATATTTGGACGAGACAGATAGATAAACGATAAATATTATATTAATGGGGGAATTTTTCATGAAAAAAACACTACTTGGCGTTTCATTACTTTCCACGGCCGTGCTTGCGGCATGCGGCTCTGATTCGGAATCCGGCGGCGGCTCCGGCGAGGAAACACAGACACTTACCGTAGGTGCCACAAGTGTGCCGCACGCAGAAATTCTGGAGTTTGCCGAAGATCAGCTCGCAGAAGAAAATGTTGAGCTTGAAATCGAAACGTTCAATGACTATATTGTTCCAAACGAAGCGCTGGCTTCAGAAGAAATTGATGCAAACTATTTTCAGCATATTCCTTATCTTGAAGACCAGATGGAAGAAAACGATAATTTTAATTTCGTCAACATGGGCGGTATTCACATCGAGCCGATCGGTGTTTATTCCCAGGAGTATGACAGCCTCGATGCCCTTCCGGACGGAGCGGAAATCATCATGAGCAACTCGGTGGCAGACCACGGCCGTATTCTGCAGATGCTCGAGCAGGAAGACGTGCTGACGCTTGAAGAGGGCGTCGGTGTTGAAGCAACAGTGGACGATATTGCCGAAAACCCGAAGAACCTGCAGTTCCAGGCGGACATTGACGCGGCTACCCTTCCGCAGGTGTACAATAACGGCGAAGGCGATGCAGTATTCATTAACTCCAACTATGCAATTGATGCTGATCTGAACCCTCAGGAGGACGCTATTGCGCTTGAGAGTCCGGAGGACAATCCGTATGTAAACGTGATAGCAGCCCGGGAAGAGGACGAAGATAATGAAACAATTCAGACGCTTGTAGATGTGCTGCAGTCGGATGAAACCCAGGAATTTATTGAAGAAGAATATGACGGAGCCGTAATTCCTGCAGAGCAGGAATAGCGGTCAGGCCGGACTCGTTGACTGAGTCCGGCTTTTTGTATTGGGGGAAAATAGAAGAGAATCTTCATTGAAAGAGTTTTTCCTTTTTTACTTCTCAGTGAGGTTTGGTATACTGTAAGAGTGAATGAAGAAAAGCATTGAATAGGGAGGGTCGTTCCTGCAATTGGTTTGTATAGGCACCCTCCTTTTTGTATGAACGCTTTTATTGAGAATGAAATGAGCGTATTCTCATTTATTTCCCGTGCGATTTTTTGCCATATAGTAGCAAAAAAATGAAATATATCGGGAGAGAAAGCGAGTTTGCTTGAAGTCAGTTTACATTTGTTATAAAATAATAATTATAATAAATAGAGAAAAAACAGCGGTTTCCGCTTGATTCCAAAATATGGAGGTATGCAAAATGGCAACGCCGAACTTGAAAATTGAGAATTTGCACGTAGAAATCGAAGGTACTGAAATCATCAAAGGTTTCGATCTGGAAATGAACGGCGGAGAAATTCACGCAATCATGGGACCAAACGGAACAGGTAAATCCACCCTTGCTTCTGCAGTGATGGGCCATCCGAAGTATGAAATCACTAAAGGAACTATCACTCTTGACGGAGAAGACGTTCTCGACATGGAGGTCGACGAGCGTGCAAGAGCAGGTCTTTTCCTCGCAATGCAGTATCCAAGTGAAGTGAGCGGTGTGACAAACTCTGACTTTATGCGTTCGGCCATTAACGCTAAGCGCGGAGAAGGCAATGAAATCCAGCTGATGAAATTCATCCGCCAGATGGATGAAAAAATGAACATGCTTGAAATTGACGAATCGTTCTCCCAGCGTTACCTAAACGAAGGGTTCTCCGGCGGTGAGAAAAAGCGTAATGAAATTCTTCAGCTTCTCATGATGGAACCAAAAATTGCTATCCTGGACGAAATTGACTCGGGTCTTGACATTGACGCACTCAAAGTCGTTTCCAAAGGCGTAAATGACATGAAAAGCCCGGACTTCGGCTGCTTAATCATCACGCACTATCAGCGTCTCCTGAACTACATTACTCCGGATAAAGTACACGTGATGATGCAGGGACGCATCGTTAAATCCGGCGGTGCCGAATTAGCTCAGCGTCTTGAAAACGAAGGCTATGAGTGGATTAAAGAAGAACTCGGCATTGAAAACGAACGCGTAGGAGAACCACAGGAATAATTTTAACAGCAGGGGAGGCGACATTATGTCTATAGATACTACTTGGAAATATGACGAGAAATACGTTGAAGATTTCTCGGATAAACAGAATGAACCAAAGTGGCTGAAGGACCAACGTCTAAGCGCCAGTCGTTTAGCAGAAAAGCTGGAAATGCCGAAGCCGGAAAAAACGAATATTAAGACGTGGAACTTTACCGAATTTGAACACGAAGGCACCCCGAAAGAAAGCTTTTCTTCGTCTGAAGAACTGCACGAACAGGTGCAGGGACTTATCGATAAAAACGCTGCGCAGCAGAACCTGCTCGTGCAAAGAGACGGCCAGACGGTTCTATATGAAGCAAGCAGCACGCTTGAAGAACAGGGAGTTATTTTTACAGACATCGCAACGGCGGCAATTGAACACAGCGACCTGCTTGAGCGTTATTTCATGGGCAATGCCGTACAGGTGGATGAGCACCGCTTTACAGCGCTTAACGTGGCGCTCATGAACGGTGGTACATTCATCTACGTGCCGAAAAACGTAAAGGTGGAAGCTCCGCTTCAAACAATCTACTGGCTCGAACAGGCTGATATGGGGCTGTTCAACCATGTGGTTATTGTGGCTGAAGCGAACAGTGAAGTAACGTATCTTGAGAACTACGTTTCTTATGATACAGAGACGCCTTCCGTTGTTAACGCGATTGCTGAAGTTTACGCAGAAGAAGGCGCGAACGTTTCCTTTGGCGGCGTGGACCACCTGGAGAAAGCGACTACGGTTTATACTAACCGCCGCGGCTATGCACTTAAGGATGCAAGCATCGACTGGGCGCTTGGCCAGATGAACGAAGGCAATACGGTCTCAGACAATACGACCGCACTTGTAGGCGATGGTTCGACTTCTGACAAAAAATCTGTGGCTATCGGACGCGGAGAGCAGAGCCAGAACTTCTGGGCCCATATTATCCAGTTTGGTAAAAATACAGATGGCCAGATTTTGACTCACGGCGTTATGAAGGACAAAGCCTCCGCTATCTTTAACGGCGTTAACAAAATTGAACACGGAGCAACCAAAGCCAACGGAGAGCAAACTGAACGTGTGCTCATGCTCAGTGAACGTGCCCGCGGCGACGCGAACCCAATTCTTCTTATTGATGAAGACGACGTTACGGCCGGTCACGCAGCTTCTGTAGGTCGTGTCGATCCGGTTCAGCTTTACTACATGATGAGCCGCGGTATTCCGCAGACAGAAGCAGAACGCCTGATTATTCACGGCTTCCTCGCGCCGGTAGTGGACGCACTGCCAATTCAAGCTGTGAAAGATCGTCTGACGGAGGTTATCGAAAGGAAAGTATACTAATGGATGTAAAAGCCATTCGTGAACAGTTTCCTATACTGCAGCAGGAAGTAAACGGAAGTCCGCTTGTCTATCTTGACTCGGCGGCAACTTCCCAGAAGCCCCTGCAGGTAATTGAAGCGGTTAGTGATTATTACCGCCGTTATAATTCCAACGTCCACCGCGGCGTGCATACGCTTGGGAGCATGGCAACGGACGAGTATGAAGGAGCACGGGAAAAGGTCCGCTCCTTCATCAATGCCCCTTCATCCCAGCAGATCATCTTCAACCGCGGTACAACAGTCGGCATTAACACAGTAGCTTCAAGCTACGGGGATGCCCATCTGCAGGAGGGCGATGAAATCGTCCTGACAGAAAAAGAGCATCACTCCAATATTATTCCGTGGCAGCAGGCAGCAAAGCGTAATGGAGCCCATCTCCGATACGTGGAGCTCGAAGCAGACGGTATGGTGACGGCAGAAAATGTACGCAAAGCCGTTTCCGAAAAAACCAAAATTGTGGCGGTCAGTCACGTGTCAAACGTACTTGGCACGGTTGACCCCATTAAAGATATTGCCGCTATCGCCCATGAACACGGAGCGGTCATCGTTGTAGACGGGGCGCAGAGCGTTCCGCACATGGCGGTGGACGTACAGGAGCTGGATGTGGACTTTTATGCTTTTTCCGGTCATAAAATGGGCGGTCCGACTGGGATCGGGGTTCTTTATGGCAGAAAATCTCTCCTGGAAAATATGGAGCCGGTGGAATTTGGCGGCGAAATGATTGACTTTGTAGGCCTCTATGATTCAACATGGAAGGAAACCCCGTGGAAGTTTGAAGGGGGCACACCGATCATTGCTGGTGCTATTGGCTTAGGAGCAGCAATCGATTTCCTGAAAGAGATAGGCCTGGATAACATTGCTGCTCATGAGAAAGAGCTTGGCCAGTACGCGCTGAAGCAGTTATCGGCGGTGGACGGCCTGGAGATTTACGGGCCGAAGGAGCGGACGGGTATTGTGACATTCAACGTGCAGGATGTGCATCCGCATGATGTGGCCACCGTACTCGACGCAGAAGGTATTGCGGTACGCGCCGGCCATCACTGTGCCCAGCCGTTAATGAAGTGGCTTGACGTTGCTTCTACCGCCCGTGCCAGTTTTTATCTTTATAACTCCACAGAAGATATTGATGCTTTGGCAGAGGGGTTAATAAGAGTAAAGGAGTATTTCGGTGATGTCTTCGCATAATTTAGATACACTTTACCGCCAGGTCATCATGGATCACTATAAAAATCCGAGAAACAAGGGCGACCTGGAGGAAGAAACACTTCATGTCAACATGAACAACCCGACATGCGGCGACCGCATTCAGCTTCAGCTGAAAGTGGAAGAGGAACAAATCGCCGATGCAAGGTTCGTTGGGGAAGGCTGCTCGATCAGCTTGTCCTCCGCTTCGATGATGACAGAGGCTGTCAAAGGCCATACTGTCGAAGAAGCACTGGATATGGCGCAGATGTTTTCGCAGTTAATGCAGGGCGAAGAGATCGACGATACGAAATACGACCTTGGCGACATCGAAGCTCTGCAGGGCGTAACGAAGTTTCCTGCCCGTATTAAATGCGCAACACTTGCGTGGAAAGCCATGGAAAAAGGGTTAGTGGAAGAAGAAAACCGTTCATAATACAGCAACGTGCTTGAAACGCAGCGGGAATGAGACTACTTATTCCCGACTCTAAGGAGGTATTTTCATATGGCAAAACAAATGCCGGAAATTGGTGAAGACTATCAGTATGGTTTTCATGACAAAGACGTTTCCATCTTCCGTTCTGGTAAAGGCCTCACAGATGAAATTGTAAAAGAAATTTCTAAAATTAAAGAAGAGCCGCAGTGGATGCTCGACTTCCGTCTGAAATCGCTGGAAATCTTCTATAAAAAACCAATGCCGCAATGGGGCGGCGATCTCTCCGGACTGGACTTTGACGCTATTACGTATTACGTAAAACCGTCCGAGCGTTCTGAAAAATCGTGGGACGAAGTACCGGAAGAAATCAAAAACACATTCGACAAGCTCGGTATTCCGGAAGCGGAGCAAAAGTATCTGGCAGGGGTATCTGCACAGTACGAATCCGAAGTTGTATATCACAACATGGAAAAAGAGCTTGAAGATCAGGGTATCGTGTTTAAAGACACAGATACAGCAGTGAAAGAGAACGAAGAATTGTTCCGTGAGCACTTCGGAAAAGTCATTCCGCCGTCAGATAACAAATTCTCGGCGCTGAACTCCGCAGTATGGTCCGGCGGTTCTTTCATCTATGTACCAAAAGGTGCAAAAGTAGAAACACCGCTTCAGGCTTATTTCCGGATTAATTCGGAAAACATGGGACAGTTTGAGCGTACGCTGATCATTGCAGACGAAGGCAGCTCCGTGCATTATGTGGAAGGGTGTACCGCACCAGTTTACTCCACGGATTCCCTGCACAGTGCCGTTGTTGAAATCATCGTGAAAAAAGATGCGTACTGCCGTTACACAACAATTCAAAACTGGGCTCCAAACGTTTACAACCTCGTAACAAAACGGGCTGTTGCAGACGCAGGCGCTACGATGGAGTGGGTTGACGGTAACATCGGTTCTAAACTGACGATGAAATATCCATCGATTATTATGCGCGGTGAAGGTGCGAAAGGTACTGTTCTTTCCATCGCTATCGCCGGCCGCGGCCAGCATCAGGACGCAGGCGCAAAGGTAATGCACCTGGCTCCTAACTGTTCTTCCACGATCGTTTCGAAATCTATTTCGAAACAGGGCGGAAAAGTAACGTACCGCGGCATTGCGAACTTTGGACGTAAGTCTGACGGTTCCAAGTCGAAAATCGAATGTGATACGTTGATTATGGATAACGAATCCACTTCGGATACAATTCCGTACAACGAAATTTATAACAACAACATTGCTCTTGAGCACGAAGCAACGGTATCCAAAGTATCAGAAGAGCAGCTCTTCTATCTGATGAGCCGTGGCGTTGGTGAGCAGGAAGCAACTGAAATGATCGTTATGGGCTTCATTGAGCCGTTCACAAAAGAACTGCCAATGGAATATGCCGTAGAAATGAACCGTTTGATCAGCTTTGAAATGGAAGGCTCGATCGGTTAATTTCCGCGACCAGTACGAAAAATGGGAAACTGTCCTTTGAAGAGCTGTTACTGCTCTAAGAAGGGCAGTTTTTTTGTTTTATTTTAAAGAAGAACGTGAAAAGAAAAGGGAGGTGAATAAATGATGATATACGTTGGCTTAACCGGCTGGGGGGATCATGACTCCCTTTATCCAAAAGGATTAAAGCAGACTGACAAGCTGAAGGAATACAGCAAGTATTTTCCAACGGTAGAGGTGGATTCTTCCTTCTACGCTATTCAGCCGAAGAAAAATATTGATAAATGGCTCCGGGAAACACCGGATTCGTTTCAATTTATTATGAAGGCTTATCAGGAAATGACCGGGCACCAGCGAGGCCCGAGTAAATATGAATCAAAAAAGGAAATGTTCGAGCAGTATGCTCTTTCGGTACGTCCGATGAAAGAAGCAGGCAAATTAGCGATGGTGCTCTGCCAGTTTCCACCCTGGTTTGAATGTAACCGGGAAAATGTGGACTATCTCCGCTACTTAAGAGATCAGCTGCACGAATTCCCCTGCGCCCTTGAGTTCCGCCATGAATCATGGTTCCATCCAACCTTCCGGGAAAAAACACTCGAATTCATGAAAAATGAAGACTGGATCCATTCCGTGGTGGACGAACCGCAGATTGAAGGCGGCTCAGTGCCGATTGTTGAGGAAGCCACGACGTCTTCCAAAACGTTAATTCGTTTGCACGGGCGCGACAAGAACGCGTGGTTGAAGCCAGCACGCGGCCAGGAGTGGCGGAAGGTGCGCTACCGCTATAATTATTCCGATGCAGAGCTTCGGGAATGGCAGGAACGGGCAGAAAGGCTGCAGAAAGAAAGCAGCGACGTGTACATGATTTTTAATAATAATTCCGAACGTCACGCTGCTCCGAACGCGCGCCGGCTGCTCGAGCTTTCCGGTATTGAATACGAAGGGCTTACCCCAAAACAAACTTCGCTCTTTGATGACGACACCCGTGATTCGTAGTAAGATAAAAGAAGATGAAACGCACTCGTTCTGCACTTTAGCATGTAAAGACGAGCACAAAGGCGGTGAGACCTGTTGTCCTCCAGTTTTTCTGTTTACCTGTATCATACAAACGACATTCACAGCGATTTGGATCAATGGACACGCACAGCAGCATATTTAAAAGAACGGGAAAAATTCCGGCAGGAGCGGGGGGAGTCAGTGCTTCTTCTGGATCTCGGGGACCATACTGACCGGGTCCACGCCGTCACAGAAGCTACACGGGGAAAAGGAAATGTGGAGCTGATGAATGAAGCCGGCATTCAATATGCAGCGATTGGAAACAATGAAGGCATTACGTTTGCAAAAGAAGAGCTGAATCATATGTACGATGAAGCCGGGTTTCAGGTGCTTCTGGCCAACTTGTTTGATACAGACGGCCGCCGTCCCGAATGGGCGGAGCCATATAGTATCCATACGACAAAAGAAGGGGTACGGATCGGCCTGCTCGGTGTAACCGTTCCTTTTTATCCGTTTTATGAAGGACTGGACTGGAAAATCACAGATCCGGAGCAGGTGATAGAAGCATTTCTGCCCGAGATCCGGGAACAGTCGGACGTGGTGATTTTAATGTCGCATCTCGGCTACCCGAAGGATCTGGAGCTCGCTTCCTCGTATGATTTTGATGTCATTCTCGGGGCGCACACCCACCATTTGCTTGAAGAGCCGGAATGGGTGGACAATACACTGATTACACAGTGCGGAAAATTTGGTACGCACGCAGGGGAGCTTGAGCTCCTTTTTGAAGGGGACGCGCAGCGTCTCTCCGGCATCGTTGGCAGGACGGTGGATATGCGCCGGCTAAAGCCTTCCCCAATCACTGAAAGGCTTCTGGGAGCGCTCGAGGACGAAGCAGATAAAGATATGAATGAAGTAGTGACAGAAATTGCAGAGCCCTTATCAGTATCATGGACTCAGGAATCTCCATTTGCCTCGCTTCTTGCCGATGGACTGCGGGAATGGTGCAAAACAGAAATTTCCATGTTGAATTCAGGGCTGCTGCTTCATTCACTGCCGGCAGGGCCGGTGACGAAAAAGGATATTCACCGCCTGTGCCCGCACCCAATTAACCCATGTGTGGTCGCAGTGAAAGGGTATGTGCTTGAAGAGGTGGTGAAAAAAGCTTTTACGGAGGAAATGATTCGTCTACCGCTGAAAGGCTTTGGCTTTCGCGGAGAGATGCTTGGCCATATGGTATTTAGCGGCATGCAGATAGAAGCGGACTACGAATACGGGGAGTGGACGGTGCAGAGTGTCCGGGTTGGGCATGAGCTGCTTGACCACGCAGAAACGTATGAGCTGGCCACCCTTGATATGTTTACGCTCGGCCCGTTATACACCGGCTTGTCCAACGCAGAGTCGAAACGATACTATATGCCGGAAATGATGCGGGATATTCTGACCGATGTGCTGGTAAAGCAGTATACGGCCGGATCCTGATGATCCGTCTGCAGATGGAAAGCCTTCAGCTTGCTGTTAAGCTTGAAGGTGCTTCTGTCATGCGGCAATTGAAGTACAAACATAAGGAGGAACAAACGTGAAACAGTACTTAGATCTCTGCCGTCATGTTCTTGAAAATGGCGGAAAGAAAGATGACAGAACCGGCACTGGAACAATCAGCACCTTTGGATGGCAGATGCGCTTTGATCTGCAGCAGGGATTCCCGGTGGTCACCACAAAAAAGCTGCACCTGCGTTCCATCATTCATGAGCTGCTTTGGTTTTTACAGGGAGAAACGAACATTGCCTATCTGAAAGAAAATAAAGTGAAGATCTGGGACTCCTGGGCAGACGAAGAAGGTAATTTAGGGCCAATCTATGGCAAGCAGTGGCGTTCATGGGAAGGAGCAGGAGGCAGGACGGTGGACCAGATTTCCGACGTGGTGGAAGCGATCAAAACGAACCCGGACTCAAGGAGACTGATTGTCAGCGCCTGGAACGCGGCAGAAATCGAAGATATGGCGCTTGCGCCGTGCCACTGTCTGTTTCAGTTCTACGTTCAGGACGGAAAGCTGTCATGCCAGCTGTATCAGCGGAGCGCAGATATTTTTCTCGGCGTGCCGTTTAACATCGCTTCCTACGCCCTTTTAACGCAAATGATCGCGCACGTATGTGATCTTGAGCCTGGAGAATTTATTCATACATTCGGGGACGCCCATATTTATAACAACCACGTGGAACAAATCAGAACGCAGCTTGAGCGCGAACCAAGAAGTCTTCCGGAAATGAAAATTACCCGGAACGTGGACTCTATTTTTGATTTTACCATTGATGATTTTTCCCTCGAAGGATACGACCCGCATCCGCATATAAAAGGAGAGGTGTCTGTATGATCGCATTTGTAGCCGCAGTCGCAAATGATCGGGTGATCGGATATAAAAATGACCTCCCCTGGCATCTTCCTGCTGACCTGAAGCATTTTCAGCAGGTAACAAAGCACGGGACTGTTATTATGGGCAGAAAAACGTTTGAATCGATGAACGGGCCGCTTCCATCACGCACGAATATCGTTATTACGGGAAATACAGACTGGTCACATGAGGGTGCGCAGGTGGTGCATGATATTGAAGAAATCCGCCGGCTTGCCGGAGAAGAGAAGCTGTATTACGTTATCGGAGGCAGCGGGGTTTTCACAGAACTGCTGCCGGACGCTTCTTATATGTATCTGACCCATATTGACGCCGATGTTCCGGGAGATACGTATTTTCCGGAATGGAATGAGTCGGAATGGGAGATTGCTGAAAAGGAAGAAGGACCTGTGGATGAAAAAAACAAGCATCCGCACCGGTACGTAACCTACAAACGAAAAAGTAACATTTAAAATCCTTAAAAGCCTGCTGCAGTCTTTAAATTGCAGCAGGCTGCTTTTATTCACTTACATACTATGGGCCAAATGGGAAGGAAAAAAGATGGCGCTTCCAAAAAACTTTTCTCCCGTGTACTTTGACAAGGCAAAGAAAGATAAATATAATGAATTATCAGACAAAAGTTGTGCATCTGCAGATGTTCACATAGTCATGTAACAGACAAAAAGGAGGAAGCTTCATGGCTGCAAGAGAACAATGGGGAACACGTGCGGGCTTTATTATGGCAGCAGTTGGATCTGCGATCGGGCTCGGAAACATTTGGCGCTTTCCGGCTACGGCGTTTGAAAACGGCGGCGGCGCGTTTTTTATCCCATATTTATTTGCGCTGCTGACAGCAGGTATTCCACTTTTGATCATGGAATTTACCATGGGTCATAAATACCGGAGCGCAGCACCAAGAACGTATTCAAAAATGAACAAAAATGTGGAGTGGATCGGCTGGTGGGCCGTGGCGGTAGCATTTGTTATTTCTACATATTATCCTGTTATCATCGCCTGGTCCTTGTCCTACACAGTTTTTTCCTTCAATTTAAGCTGGGGGGCAGACACCGAAGCGTTTTTGTTTAACGACTACCTGCAGCTGGCAGCTCCCGGGCAGTTCGGCGGCATGACGATCGGGGTGCTTATTCCGTTAATCCTCGTCTGGGCGATCGCGCTCGGCATATTATTTAAAGGGGTGCAGCGCGGGATTGAACTGGCGAACCGGATTTTTATTCCGACGCTGGTCGTTATCTTTCTTATCATCTGCATCCGCGCGGTCACTCTTCCGGGAGCGGCTCAGGGGCTGCAGGCTTTCTTCGAACCGGATTTTGGGGCACTTACCCAGGGCGGCGTCTGGGTTGCCGCATACGGACAGATTTTCTTTAGTTTATCTATCGCTTTTGCGATTATGATCACCTATTCCAGTTATCTGCCGAAGAAGTCAGACATTACAAACAATGCCTTTATTACCGGCTTTAGTAACTCGAGCTTTGAGCTGCTTGCCGGAATCGGCGTCTTTTCAGCTCTCGGGTTTATGGCTCAGCAGCTGAACGTCGGAGTGGAAGAAGTCGTGGCCGGCGGTGTCGGACTTGCCTTTGTGGTCTTTCCGCAGATTATCAGTGAATTTCCGGCGCTCAGCGGCCTGTTTGGTGTTCTTTTCTTCCTGTCGCTCGCCCTGGCCGGGTTATCATCACTTATATCTATCGCCGAGACGTATATTAAAGGACTGCAGGAAAAATTCGGCTGGACGCGCGGGAAAGCAGTCGGTATCGGCGGCGGTGCAGCGGCGCTGTGTTCCCTCGTGTTTGCTACCCGTGGCGGTCTGAACTTCCTTGACGCAGCCGATTACTTTATCAATCAGTTCGGCGTGGCTCTGCTTGGCCTGGTGGAAGTAGTATTGATTGCCTGGGTGCTCCGCAAGCTGCCGGAATTTCAACAGCACGCCAACGCCATTTCTGATATCCGCCTTGGCGGCTGGTGGAAAGTATGTCTTGGCGTTATTACGCCAATTGTACTTGGTTACATGATG
This sequence comes from Marinococcus halotolerans DSM 16375, assembly GCF_000420725.1. Classification (GTDB taxonomy): domain Bacteria; phylum Bacillota; class Bacilli; order Bacillales; family Marinococcaceae; genus Marinococcus; species Marinococcus halotolerans. The sequence continues at coordinate 88,966 of NZ_ATVM01000011.1, forward strand.
ATTGATTTATTCCTGCAAAATATTTTAAAGCAGTTTGATACTGAAAATGGAAATTACGCCGGTTATACAGACGGATTTATTTTCGCCAGCGGATGGGCCGTGGCCCTCGCTGCTTTAGCGGTAGGTATTATTATGTCTCTCATACGCTGGAAAGGCTTATCCAAAGAGGAGGCTGAGTAAATTGACAGCCGGAGCAATTATAACAATGGTCGTAGGAATGGTTATTATATGGGGCGGTCTTGTGGCAAGCCTTTTAAACGCAAAAAAAGCCTCGAAACAAAAATAAAATGAAGCAGCCCGGGAGGAAGCAGCCGGGCTGCTTTTTGTATGCTGGCTTTTTCTGTTCCCGGCTGCTGACGCGTTTGCGGGCGGTAAAGAAGAACGTCTATGAATTGTCTGAACCTGTGGAACGTGTTAAAGTATAAAGGAAAACAGTAAAAACTGGCCAGTCTAATCAAACATATACGACAGATAGAGCACAAACAGGCTTTTTATTATTCATAACTGGGAGTGAGAGCATCATGGCAAAAACGGAAGAATACATCCGCAAGCCGGAATGGCTGAAAATAAAATTAAACACCAATGAGTCCTACAAAGGGCTGAAAAAAATGATGCGGGAGAAAAATCTTCACACGGTATGTGAAGAAGCCAGATGCCCGAACATCCACGAATGCTGGGCAGTCAGAAAAACGGCTACATTCATGATCCTCGGTGATACCTGTACGCGTGGCTGTCGTTTCTGCGCTGTTAAAACCGGTCTTCCAAACGAACTGGACTGGGGCGAGCCTGAACGTGTCGCTGATTCCGTCGAACAAATGGGGCTGAAGCACGTCGTTATTACAGCTGTAGCCAGAGACGATCTTAAAGACGGAGGCTCGGAAGTATTTGCCGAAACCATTCGTGCCGTCCGCCGGAAAAATCCTGGCACGACAATCGAAGTGCTGCCATCTGATATGTCCGGTACCCCGGAAAACCTGGACATTTTAATGGAAGCAAGACCGAACATCCTGAACCACAATATCGAAACAGTGGAACGGCTGACACCGCGGGTGCGTGCCCGTGCCAAATACCGTCGTTCCCTTGACTTCCTTCAGTATTCTAAGGAGCTCCATCCGGATATTCCAACTAAATCGAGTCTGATGGTCGGCCTTGGAGAAACAAAAGAGGAAATCATTCAGGCTATGGATGACCTGCGGGCACACGACGTTGATATTATGACGATCGGCCAGTATCTGCAGCCGACGAAAAAGCATTTAAAAGTCCAAAGATATTATACGCCGGAGGAATTTGCAGAGCTGAAAGAAATTGCGATGACAAAAGGATTCAGCCACTGTGAGTCTGGTCCGCTTGTCCGTTCCTCCTACCATGCTGATGAGCAGGTGAACGAAGCACAGGTACAGATGGAAGCAAGCAAGTATCAATAAATGAGAGCCCGTCCCTGGAAAAACCAGTTCCTCTTTTCGGATGCTGGTTTTTCTTTTGGAAGGGCCGGGCACAGCAAAGGAGGGGAGCTCATTGATTCGAGTTCAGGGACAGCGTTATGAATTGCTTGAAGATTTTCGGGAAGGCTGGAATGAAGAAGCGTTTAAAGAACGTTACAGTGAAGTGCTGAACAAGTATGACTATGTTGTGGGGGACTGGGGGCATGAGCAGCTCCGCATGCGCGGCTTTTTTGAAAACGACCGGAAAAAAGTCCCCCACGATTTTAAAATCGGTACCCTTGAAGACTACTTGTTGGAGTACTGTAATTTTGGCTGTGCTTATTTTGTATTAAAAAAGCTCCGGCAGGAGCAAAAGGAAGAAACAGAGGAAGAAGCAGAGGAATCAATAACGTAAAAAACCCCCGGGCCGGGGGTTTTTTGTTTATTCTTCAGCTAGAAGATGAGGCTTGTAGTCAAGGTGATGCTGGGCTTTAATATAGCGGACGGTACGGGTTTTGGCACGCATCACGATGGAATCCGTTTCGGCAAGGTCTCCGCCGAGAAAACGAACCCCGTCAAGCAGTTCACCGCTTGAAACCCCAGTCGCCGCAAAGATAGCATCATCTCCTTTTACGAGATCAGACAGCTGAAGCACCTTGCTTGTGTCTGTAATACCCATCTCCCTGCAGCGCTCTTTTTCTTCAGCATCTGAGGGTACAAGGCGGGCCTGCATGTCCCCGCCAAGTGCTTTAACAGCAGCAGCCGAGATGACGCCTTCCGGAGCCCCGCCGGTGCCAAGGAATAAATCAATGCCCGTGCGCGGAAGCGCAGCTGCGATGGAAGCTCCTACGTCCCCGTCGCCAAACAGCTTCACCCGCGCGCCTTTGGCCCGGACGCGGTCGATGAGCTGCTGGTGACGCTCGCGGTCCTGGATAATAACCGTCACATCCCGGACCCGTTTGTTGCTTGTTTTAGCAATGGTATCGATAGTAGTTTCGATCGGGTCGTCCAGGCGGACACTCCCTGCAGCTTTCGGTCCGACAGCGATTTTTTCCATGTACATGTCCGGTGCATGAAGAAGCGTGCCGCGGTCTCCGATTGCAATGACAGCGACAGCGTTGGCCCGGCCACTTGCAACAATGTTCGTTCCTTCGAGCGGGTCAACAGCGATATCAACCTCAGGGCCTTCCCCGTCTCCCACTTCTTCCCCAATGTAGAGCATAGGTGCTTCGTCAAGTTCTCCTTCGCCGATAACGACCGTTCCGCGGCAGTGCACGGAATCAAACATGGACCTCATCGAAGTCGTAGCTGCATCATCAGCTTCAATTTTTTTCCCGCGCCCAAGCCACTGGGCGGAAGAAACAGCGGCAGCCTCGGTGACACGTACAATTTCAAGCGCCAATTCTCTATCCATGAATAGATTTCATCCTTTCCTGTAAGAAGATGCATATGTAAAGCCTGCAAAATGCTTAACCATCGTACCATATTTATGGGCCGTCTTCAGCGATGGTTTTGTCTGCAGAAGCCGTTAGATATGCTACCATAGAGAATGAGAAAAGGAGGCAGAGGAATGTATTTTGTAGACCGAAAACAAATTGAAGACCGTCTGCAGTATATGGAGCAGCTCGGAAGTATATATAAGCAGATCCGGGAGGAAAGCACGGCAGGCACGCAGCTGGCGCTCGAGAGACTCGCGCACGGATGGATTGAAGCGCTGATAGACGTCGGCAATCAGATGATTGATGGTTTTATTATGAGGGACCCGGGCAGCTATGAAGATATTCTCGATATCCTTGAAGACGAACGGGTACTCGAATCTGAAGTGATCAGCCGGCTTAAGCCGTTGGTCGCATTCCGAAAAAAGCTCGTGCAGGAATTTACGGCTATTGAATCCGACGAAGTCAGGCAGGTGCTTGAGGAAGCAGAGCCCGCTGTGAAGAAGGTGAGTCCGTCGGTAAGAAATTATCTGGAGGAGGAGCTCGGGCCGGTATCTGCCTTCCTGCCTGAAGAAAAGGATACAAAGGAATAAAGGAGGCGAACGGCCATGAAAAAGTATAAAGCATATTTAATTGATCTGGACGGGACTATGTACCGGGGCAGCGAACCAATTCCGGAGGCTGTGCGGTTTGTGAATCAGCTTCGTGATAAAGGCATTCCGCATTTGTATATGACCAACAACTCCACCTCCTCCCCCGAAACAGTGGCTGAACGTCTGGCAGGCATGGGGGTTAAATGCGAAGCGGATCAGGTGATGACAACGTCCCTTGCGACAGCCAGGTATTTACATGAGCAGACACCTTCTGCCGCAGTGTACGTTATTGGGGAACAGGGGCTTCAGGAGGCGCTGGAGAGCTACGGCCTCCGTCTTACAGAAACCAATCCGGACGCCGTTGTAATGGGGCTCGACCGCGGCATTACATACGATAAACTTAGTAAGGCGACAGTAGCGGTGCGAAGCGGTGCCATGTTTATTTCCACTAATGAAGATGTGGCTGTTCCGACCGAACAGGGCTTTCATCCTGGCAATGGGGCGCTCACGTCGGTCGTTACGACAGCTGCGCAGAAAAATCCGATTTTTATCGGCAAGCCGGAGCCTATTATGGTGGACATGGCGATGCAGGCGCTCGGCCTGACTAAAGAGGAAGTGGCGTTAATCGGGGACAATTATGATACCGATATTCTCGCCGGGGTACGGGCAGGGATAGATACCATTCATGTAAACACAGGAGTCACCAGCAGGGAAGTGGCTGCGGCTAAAGAAACTCCTCCTGCCTATCAGGTGGAAACACTGGCAGAGTGGGCTGATTATCTATAGCTTTTTTTACTGTAATGGTTGCGAGTTGAAAATAATATCGTTATAATGTCCTTTATAGAAAGACATTTGTTTACCTAAAATAAACATTATATAAATAATGAACGCAATAAAGGTTTTAGAGGGAGTTAGGAGTGTAGCAGGAATGGAAAAAATCGCCGTAGGTATGCTTGGATTTGGAACGGTGGGAGCCGGTGTGGCTCAACTGCTTGAAGAGCATAAACAAGAGCTTCAGCACCAGGTGGGTGCTGATGTGTTTTTAAAGAAAGCCCTGGTACGTGATTTGGAAAAGCCAAGAACCGGCCAGGTAAGTTTGCGGGAAGATCAGCTGACGTTGGATGCTGATGATGTGCTCGGTGATCCTGAGATTCACACGGTTATTGAAGTGATGGGGAGCGTGGACCAGGCAAGAAAGTATATTACCCAGGCACTGCAGCAGGGTAAAAGCGTTGTTACTGCAAATAAAGACCTGATGGCCCTCCACGGGGCAGAGCTGTTAAAAATCGCAGCAGACAGTCACTGCGATTTATTTTATGAAGCGAGCGTAGCTGGAGGAATTCCGGTGCTGCGAGGCCTTACGGAAGGGCTTGCCTCTGATCGGATCACAAAAATGATGGGCATCGTGAACGGAACGACCAACTATGTGCTGACTAAAATGAGCCAGGACGACCGGCCTTACCAGGAAGTTCTGCTCGAAGCGCAGGAGCTTGGATTTGCAGAAAGTGATCCTACCGCAGACGTCGAAGGTCTTGACGCTGCCAGAAAAGTAGCTATTCTGGCGAACCTCGGCTTTTCCATGAATGTGGAGCTTTCAGACGTTACCGTGGAAGGAATTACCTCTATTACTACAGATGATCTTGCCTACTGCCGGCAGATGGGTTATACATTAAAGCTGATCGGCCTTGCCGAACGGAAAAACGGAAAGGTCGAGCTTGCCGTGCAGCCAATGATGCTGCCAAACGACCACCCGCTCTCCTCGGTGCAAAACGAATACAACGCCGTGTATATTTACGGTGAAGCGGTAGGGGAGACAATGTTTTACGGCCCGGGAGCCGGCGCGCTTCCAACTGCCACAGCGGTAGTTTCGGATCTTGTCACTTCTGTACGCAATATGCGTCTCGGCGTCAGCGGCCAGCATGTCGGTGAGCCGCTGAATGAAAAGCATATTAAGCCGGACGAGGAAGTATTTTCGAAATACTTTCTCCGCCTGCACGTGAAAGACGCCACCGGCACATTCGCAGCACTCACCTCGATCTTTGCTGAAGAGGATGTAAGCTTTGAACGTCTCGTTCAATGGCCGGTGGAGGGAATGGTAAACACCGCAGAAATTGTCATTATTACGCATACAACATCACTCGATGTATACAAACGGCTTCAAAAGGCGTTAAACAGTCTTGACGTTGTGATAGATATTAAAAGCAGCTACCGTGTAGAGGGAGGAAGCTAAATGAGTGCTTGGCAGGGACTTTTAAAGCAGTATAAAGATTTTTTACCAGTAACAGAAAATACGCCGGCGCTTTCCCTGAATGAAGGTAATACACCGTTAATACCACTTGAACGCCTGTCAGAAGAATGGGGCGTCAACATTCACGTAAAGACAGAAGGCACCAACCCGACGGGCTCATTTAAAGACCGGGGAATGGTGATGGCGGTAGCGAAGGCGAAAGAAGAGGGTAGTAAAGCCATTATCTGTGCTTCCACAGGAAATACCTCTGCAGCGGCGGCTGCCTACGGTACTAGAGCCGGCCTCCGTACGATCGTTGTCATTCCGGAAGGAAAAATTGCGCTCGGGAAGCTTGCTCAGGCCGTCATGTACGGAGCAGAAGTGTTTGAAATCCAGGGCAACTTTGATAACGCGCTCGAAATCGTCCGGAGCATCAGTGAAAAAGAACCGATCACGCTTGTGAATTCTGTGAACCCTTATCGTATTGAAGGCCAGAAAACTGCTGCGTATGAAGTATGTGAAGCACTCGGAAAAGCGCCGGATGCTCTCTGTATCCCGGTGGGCAATGCCGGAAACATCACAGCTTACTGGAAAGGGTTTAAAGAGTACCATGAGCAGCATCAGACGGGCCTTCCGAACATGCTTGGCTTTGAAGCAGAAGGTGCAGCCGCCATCGTACGCGGCGAAGTCGTTAAAGATCCGGAAACGATCGCTACAGCTATACGTATCGGTAATCCGGCAAGCTGGGATAAAGCTATCCGGGTAACAGAAGAGTCAGACGGACGTATTGATATGGTGACAGACGATGAGATCGTTGAAGCTTATCAGCTGCTCGCCAAAACAGAAGGCGTTTTTGCAGAACCAGCTTCCTGTGCTTCACTGGCGGGGCTGAAAAAACAGATCGAAAGCGGAAAAATCAAAAAAGGCTCTTCGGTTGTCTGTGTCCTTACCGGAAACGGACTAAAAGACCCGAGTACGGCGATTGATAAAGTGACGGTGAAACCAACGGTTATTCCAAATAATGAAGAAGCATTTATGGAGCATATCAAGGGAGGAGTCGTTCGTGGCTGATAAAAGATTGTCGATCACTGTGCCGGCCAGTTCAGCGAATTTAGGACCAGGATTTGATTCTGTAGGATTAGCAGTCAACCGCTATCTTACGCTTTACATCGACCGGGCGGAGGAATGGGAATTTTTCTCAAAATCGTCCGAGCTCAGCAGCCTGCCAAACAAAGAAGACAATCTTGTTTATCAGGCGGCGACAGCTTATGCCGCTGAATACGATGTGGAACTGTCCCCCTGCCGCGTGGAAATGGTAAGTGATATTCCGCTCGCAAGAGGACTTGGGAGCAGTGCTTCGGCAATTATTGCCGGTATTGAACTGGCAGATGAAATGGCCGGTCTGAACCGGTCTAAGGAAGAAAAAATGCAGTTTGCAAGCGGCTGGGAAGGACATCCGGATAACGTCGGGCCTTCACTGTATGGCGGCCTGATTGTCGGTGCCTATGGAGAGGAAAAAACGCATGTGATGCACTGCGGTGTACCGGATGTGGATCTTGTGCTTGCCATTCCGGACAATGAGCTTCTGACAAAAGAAGCGAGAGGAGCACTTCCTTCCGAGCTTCCTTACGCGACAGCTATTCACGGAAGCGCCGTAAGCAACGTGCTGGTTGCAGCTATTCTAAAAGAAGACTGGAAAATGGCTGGTGAGATGATGGTGCGGGACGTTTTTCACCATCCGTACCGCGCAGACATGGTTCCCGGTCTTGAGGAAATGCTCAGCGGTATAAGGCAGTACGGGGCGTACGGAGCTGCTTTAAGCGGCGCCGGCCCGACCATTCTCTGCTTTGTACCAAGCGGCAGAGGCGAAGAGGTGAAACGGGCGATCCAGGAAGACTACCCGACGTTCCGGGTAGAATCAGCCAAGCCGGCGCCCTTCGGCTCAAGCGTACACTATGTTAATCAGCCGGCCGGGGTATCAAGCTCGGTTTGAAATAGGAACAAAAGCATATAAAAAAGCTCAGGGCATTTAACGCCCTGAGCTTTTTGTGGTTACCGTCTATTAAAATACCTGTTCGAGTTCTTTGACTCCCGGCACTTCTTCTAAAAGTGCGCGTTCGATACCGGCTTTCAGTGTAATTGTCGAGGAAGGGCAGGAGCCGCATGCTCCCATAAGGCGGACCATAACGATGCCGTCTTCAATATCTACAAGTTCCACGTCGCCTCCGTCGCGAAGCAGGAAGGGACGGAGCTTTTCAAGAACCTCCTGAACCTGTGCATGCATATCTTCTGTCGTTTGTGGCATGTTGATCTCTCCTTTCAATACTTTTATTATAAACCTTGGGACTGTTATGTTCAAATGTCATCACGTATATATGCATTCTACTATGAACAGGTGCTGTTTGACAATCATTATCAACCGGGCACAGAAGATAGTGAAGAAAGGGCAGATATAGTATGATAAAGAAAAGGAGGCAGTTGTGTGATCATGATAAAAGTTTATGGAGCGGAAAAAAAGTGTCCGAGCTGCGTGAACCTTCCATCAAGCCGTGAAACCGCGGAGTGGATCGAAGCTGCAGTACAAAGAAAGTACCCGGACAACCCTCCAGATGTAAAACATATTGATATTGAAGATCCGAAGTCAGCTTCTGATCCCATCGCAGAAAAAGTCAGACAGGAAGAATACTTTTACCCACTCGTGACGGTGAACGACACGGTAGTGGCAGAGGGAAATCCACGACTCAAAACTGTCTACAGGGAAATTGATAAAATAAAAGCGCCGGGACCAGACGCGGCAGTACAATCGAAAAAATAAAAAACGGCCGGGCGGAGGTTAATTCTCCGTCCGGCCTTCGTAAGCGGTAATAGATTCATTGCTGATTAATTATTGCCGTGGCCACGGCCGTTTTCTTTGCCAGAACCTGTTTGTTCGGCAGAAGCTTCCTCGATCAGGCCTTTAATGTCGGTATTATCCATGTAGCCCGTGAAATTTTCACTGCCGGCCCCGGTGGCAAAGAGAGGCACCATTTCTCCTGTATGGCCGCCGGTATCGCTTTCTGCGCGTATTTCGGTATCAAGGGCTCCTACGCCATAGTGGTCAGCAATAATGGAACCAATTTCCCAGCCTACCTGGTACTCAGGGTATACTTCCCCTTCGTCATCCTCGATATTTGCCCGGAACGCTTCTAATTCTTCGTCTGTAATGTCAATATTTGCGTATTCCGAGAACACCTGCTGAATGCTTTCATCGGTGTATTGATCAGAGTCCTCCCGGGTTTCAAGCTGCTGGGCCATATACTCCGGGGACACTTCAATGTCTTTTAGTCCATCCACATCCATGGTTTCTGTTGCGGACATGCCAAGTGTTTCATGGTCGGAAAGCACAACAACGAGCGTGTCATCCCGGTCTTCTGCCCAGGTAACGACCTGTTCCACCGTTTGGTCAAATTCGATCATTTCCTGCCATACACCGGTCGCGTCAGCCGCATGGGCAGCGTGGTCAATACGGGCGCCTTCGACCATCATAAAGAAGCCGTCATCATCCTGTGAAAGCACGTCGAGTCCGGATTCCGTCATGGCCTGCAGGGAAGGCTCCTCGCTGTCAACGTCGTCTTTATCGGTTTTATAGTTCATGTACGAATCATTAAACAGGCCGAGCAGCTTGTCCGGAGTTCCGGCTTCCTCCAGCTCTTCTTCAGTAGTCGCGTACTCATAGCCGCTTTCCTGAAAATCATCCACGAGCCTGTCTTCGCTTTCTTCCTCATCAGCTCCGAAAAATTCACCGCCGCCCCCAAGCAGGACATCATATTTCTCCTCGTACTGCTGTTCGGCAATGTCCTCTTCGCTTCCGCGATCAGCTACGCTTGCAGTAAATGAAGCGGGAGTGGCGTCTGTGACCGTATTATTGGAAATAACGCCGACCTTTTTTCCGTCATCCTGGTACTGATCCAAAATACTGTCTACTTCATTGCCGTCTTCGTCGACTCCAATGCTTCCGTTATTTGTTTTCGTGCCGGTAGCGATAGCGGTGCCGGCTGCGGCTGAATCAGTTACGTTGTTATCGGCAGAGTATGTGCTGGTCATGCCTGTATGTTCAAGCGATTCGATAAACAGTTCGCCTTCTTTGCCATATTCAAGCATAGAAGCGATTTCCATCTGTCCCATCCCCATGCCGTCTCCAACCATTACAATGACATTTTCCGGCACATCGTTCTTACCATTTTTACTGCTGTTTTCAACCCCGTTCTCGTTGGCGTTATCATTAGCTGAGCCGCTTGCGTGAAGAAGGCTCCCTGAGCTGATGACCATTCCTGCGAGAACCCCGACCGTTAACTTTTTTGAAAAATACATGCTGACCCTCCCATAATAATTCATAACTTTTGATATTTTTTGAAATTTTAGTTAATAATAATTGGGCCAGAAGCAAGGGACCGTCAATAATTTTGTGTAAACGGCTGTCCTCTTCCAGCCTTGAAGTTAACCCTGCCGTTGAAACATCTCTTCCAATTGATGTTGGGCCTGGGCGAAGCCCAGGTGGCAGCGGGTGGAAAACTTTTGATTGTACGCGTCGAACCGGCTGACCAAAAACCGTTCGATGGATGCTTCATTCGGAAACTGTTCTTTGCGTTTAACGTATTTTTTCAGCTGCTTGTTGAACGATTCGATGAGATTGGTGGAATACAGGCTCCGCCAGATGGCGGACGGGAAATCATAAAAGGTAAGTAACGTGGGGTGCTCGTCGA
>NZ_ATVM01000012.1 GCF_000420725.1 Marinococcus halotolerans DSM 16375
AGTACACCTCGCGCGGCTTTAAAGCCATCGTAGAGGCCCACGGCTTGGATCACAGCATGTCGCGGGTGTCCCGATGTCTGGACAACGGGCCCATGGAAGGGTTTTTTGGCACGCTGAAATGCGAGGAATACTATCTGCCGGACTCGTTTTATGCCACCTATGAGGACCTGGTGGACGCGATTCGCCGCTATATCGGGTTTTACAACCACCAGCGATACCAGGAACATTTAAACGGCTTGACCCCGATAGAATACCGGAATCAAGCCGCTTAAGAGTTTTACTTATTTTCATTGTCTACTTGACGGGGGTCAGTTCACTAAGCTCTGCCTCTTTTTTATTATGAAATTTTCATCCGCTGCAGGCGCAGGGCATTCAGTACAACAGAAACTGAGCTGAACGCCATGGCTGCACCGGCCACCCACGGAGCGAGTAGTCCGATGGCAGCGATAGGAATGCCGACGGAATTATACACAAACGCAAAGAATAAATTTTCTTTGATGTTTTTCATCGTTGCCCGGCTCATGAGTACAGCATCTGCTGCGCTGTTTAAATCCCCGCGCATCAGCGTAATGTCCGCTGCCTCCACGGCGATGTCCGTGCCTGTGCCAACAGCCATGCCGATATCAGCGGTCGCAAGCGCCGGTGCATCGTTAATTCCGTCTCCGACCATGGCGACGCGCCGTCCTTCACGCTGCAGCCGTGTTACTTCGCTGCTTTTCTGTTCAGGAAGTACGCGCGCAATCACACGGTCAATCCCTACTTCTGCTGCAATGGCGCGGGCCGTTTTCTCGTTATCACCGGTAATCATCACGACTTCAAGCCCAGCCGCCTGCATGCGTTCCACTGCCCGTCTGGATGTCTCTTTCACTGTATCAGCGACGGCAATCCAGCCGGCAAAGCGGTCGTTTACCGCCACTCCCATAACTGTTTTACCTTGATCCTCCAGTGTTTCGTTTTCCGCTCCTTCCGGAACACCTTCCACACGGCGCTCCGCCAGCCAGGCACTCGTCCCAACTGCTATAGTACCGGCGTCTGTAACTGCGAGCACTCCTTTGCCGGGAATTGCTTCAAACGAAGAAGCAGGCTGCAGAGTAAGATTTTTCTGCGCCGCATCCTGGACAATCGCCTGAGCCAGCGCATGCTCGGAGGACTGCTCCGCTCCAGCAGCGTGCCTCAGCAGCTCCTGCTCCGTCCAGTCCGGACCCGGTACAATATCTGTCACTGCCGGCTCTCCTTTTGTAATCGTACCGGTTTTATCGAGCAGAATGGTTTCCACTGCCCCGGTGCTTTCCAGGTACTGCCCGCCTTTAAACAGCACGCCGTTTTCAGCAGCTCTGCCGGAGCCCGCCATAATAGACGTCGGGGTTGCCAGGCCGAGCGCACATGGGCAGGCAATAACAAGAATGGCAATAGTCGGCAGGAGCGCTGCTTCAAGCGATCCGGGCTGCACAAAAAGGATCCAGGTGAGAAAGGTCAATAGCGCGATGCCGATTACAATCGGCACGAACACTCCGGATACGCGGTCGGCGAGGCGCTGAATCTCCGCCTTACCGCCCTGGGCTTCTTCGACGACCCGCACAATCTGGGACAGCGCCGTGTCCCTGCCGACCCGGGTGGCGCGCATGCGGATACGCCCGTTTCCATTCACCGTCGCACCAATCACCGTGTCTCCCGTGTCTTTTTCCACCGGAATACTTTCACCCGTAAGCATGGATTCATCCACAGACGAGCGGCCGTCTATGACCTCCCCGTCCACCGGCACCCTGGCTCCCGGCTTCACGTGGACAATGTCGCCCTCCTGGACGTCTTCGCTCTTTATTTCTGTTACTTCTCCGTTTCGTTCCACCAGGGCGGTTTCAGCTTTTAACGAGAGCAGTGATTTAATCGCGCGCGAGGTCCGTCCCTTCGCTTTCGCTTCAAACCACTTGCCAAGAAGAATAAGGGTAATGATCACTGCTGACGTTTCAAAATACAGCCCTTCGGATGCATTGCCTGTCAGCACAAAATACAGGCTGTAAAAATAGGCAGCCGAGGTTCCGAGGGCGACCAGCACATCCATATTGGCGCTGCCGCTCCGAAGTGATTTATAGGCGCTCCGGTAAAACGTGGAGCCGATGATAAACTGAACCGGCGTCGCAATGCCTAACTGAACCCATGGATTCATCAATACTTCCGGGGACCAGAGAAAGGACAGAAATCCGAAATGGGATACCATCGTCCATACAAGCGGAAGGGTTAAAAGCGCAGAAATCAGCAGCTGCCATCCTTTTTTCTGCTGTTCTTTTTCTCTCGGGTCCTCCGTCTCTTCCTCGGTGCGTTCGGTTAACCCGTACCCTAATTTGTCTACTGCCTGTTCCATCTCCTCTACAGAAACTTCCCCGTCCAGATAGTGGACCGTGGCACGCTCCATCGCCAGGTTGACGGTGGCTTCCGACACTCCGGGTAGTTTATTCAGCTTCTTTTCTACCCGGTTGGCACAGGCTGCACATGTCATTCCGGAGACGTCAAACACTGCTTCACTGCGGCGTATACTGTAGCCGCTCTGTTCTACTTTTTCTTCCATGTCATGCGGCGATACTTCACCTGGATCATACTGCACCGAAAGCTGTTCGGTCGTTAAGTTAACGGAGGCTTCTGAAACCCCCTCCATTTTCCCCACCTGCTTTTCAATCCTTCGGGAGCATGCCGCACAGGTCATGCCCTCCACAGACGCGTTCCAGTGGGAAAGGTTGTTATTGGTTTTCTGCTTTTCCATACCCACACCTCATTTCCATCGCAGGCTTTCCTCTAATATTATACCCCCGTATAGTATTTAGCAAACAAAAACTGTGATAAAAAAGCGGATCGTGCAGCCACGATCCGCTCCTTCTTACTTATTTACGCAGATACAACATCGTATCCCTGGTCATCTATCGCTTCATCAATATCTTTTCGCGAGGTTACTTCTGGATCGTATTCTACGTCTACGGCTCCAGTATCAAGGTTTACTTTTACATTGGAAACGCCCTGCAGTTCACCAACGCCGCCCTCTACCGCAGAGACACAGTGGCCACAGCTCATTCCTTCTACCTGGATCGTTTCTTTTTTCATTTTAACCATCCTTTCTGTACCCTCATTGTATAATACACCGCAGGGGTATTGTCAAAAATCACTTCATCATCCGCCGCATAACGGTCATCAGCTCTTCAATGGATTCTTCGCCTTCACCGTCTTTAATTGCATTTGCCACGCAGTGCGAGGTGTGGTCCTCCATTAATGCCAGTGACACTTTATTGGTCGCCGACTGAATGGCTGCAATCTGGTTTAAAATATCCACACAGTAGCGATCGTTTTCCACCATATCGTGAACGCCGCGCACCTGTCCTTCAATGCGCTTTAATCGATTCAGCATTTGTTGTTTATTAGGTTGGACGGTCCTTTTGTTGCCTGAAGCATGCTCCATACTGTCCACTCCTTCTTATCGCTTATTTACCGCTAGTTTACTAGGTAGAGCGGTTTTAATCAATTTTTACGATTCATAGAAAAGCCCTGTTTTTTGTTTTAATTTTTAAAAATTTTCAATTTAGGGTTGCGTTAAATGAAAGCGTTTTCTATAATAAAGTCATTCTTCCAAAACGTTTCGGAGGCTGATCATGAATACTATCAAAGATATCGCCAAAGCAGCCGGCGTTTCCGTCACCACTGTTTCAAGAGCCTTAAATGGATACAGCGATGTCAATGAACAGACGCGCCAACGTATTCAGGAGGTCGCTGAACAGCTCGACTATGCGCCAAACCATATTGCCCGCGGCCTCGTTATGAATCGTTCGAAGACAATTGGGCTTTTAACCTCCCAATCCTTTCCTTCCAATCCGAAGGATACGTTCACACTTGATATTCTGGCCGGCGTAAACGAATACGCCAACGAATGCGGCTATGACCTCATCTTATTTCAATCCCGTCCCGCCGGAGACCGTACGTATTATCAAATGTGCCGGGAACGGCAGCTCGAAGGAGTAATCACCCAGAACCTTCCCCATGACCACTCTGCCACTGAGCAGCTCGCAGCTACCGGACTGCCATGCGTGTTTATCGATAATCAGGTGGACAGCGGTAACGCAAGCTTTGTCACCACCGACAACGCAGACGGCGCCCGGCAGGCGCTGGTACATTTGATCAGCCTCGGTCATGAGCATATCGCATTTATGAACGGCCATCATTACGCCTACGTATCCAGGGAGCGACGGAAAGGCTACGAAGAAACACTCCGGGAATTCAACCTGCCCTACCGTGAGGAATACATACGGGAGGCTGCCTTTGATGAAAAAATGGCAGAGCAGGAAGCGCTCGGGCTGCTTCAGGCCCACCCGCACATTACGGCCGTCTTTTGCGCAAGTGACCTGATGGCTCATGGCGTCATGCGGGCAGCACATCAGCTTGGATATGCGCTGCCGCAGGATCTGTCCATTATCGGCTTTGACGACCTGGTGCTCGCGGAGTACTTTTCACCCCCGCTTACGACCGTTCATCAGGACAGGTACACATTAGGTCGCAAAGCCTGCGAATTACTTATTGATAAGATTGAAGGGAGAAAAACTCCCGCCAGTCTGGTAATTCCTGCGTCACTGACCGTCCGGGAATCCACCAGTCCCCCGGGGATCAAGTAATTTTTTCTTTACTTCTCCCCGCCATCCGAAACGTTTCGGGCATTTTGAAATCGATTTCACATAAGGAGGAATAGGCATGAAAAAAGCTGCAGCCGTTACAGGAGCGTTTATAATGCTCGCCGGATGTTCAACTGCGGACATCTCCCCCACCGCTGAGGACGAAGTTACGATTACGTACGCCCGCGGTGTGGATACGACCAACGCGACAGATGCCACGATCAAGGCATTTGAAGAAGAGCATCCAAATATCAATGTGGAGGTCCGGGAGATGCCGCCGGATACAGGCGAACAGCATAACCAGTACGCCACGATTTTAAGCAGCGGCAGTGATGAAATCGATGTGTTTGCCGCTGACGTCGTCTGGCCGGCAGAATTTGCCCAGGCCGGCTATGCACTTCCGCTCGACCGCCTGATTGAAAGGGATAACGTTGATATTGACGCTCATTTTCCGGCTACCATTGAATCCACTTCCTATAACGGCCGGCAGTTTGCCATGCCAGCTTACACAGATGCCGGTCTTCTGTTTTACCGGAAGGATATCGTAGACGAACCGCCGGAAACGTGGGAAGAGCTTGAAACGATGGCTGCAGATCTTCAGGGCGAGGAAGGCACGTCCTTTGGCTACGCGATGCAGGCTTCCCAGTATGAAGGACTTGTCACCAACGCTATTGAATACATTGGCGCCTATGGCGGCCAGATCATTAATGAAAACCAGGAGGTAGTCGTTAATTCCCCCGAGGCTATTGAAGGCATTCAAAAAATGATCGATGTGACCCAGTCTGACTTTGTGCCTAATAATATTTTAAATTTCCAGGAAATAGAAACGGAAAACGCATTTATCAATGGTAACACCGTCTTTGCCAGGAACTGGCCGTATCTGCTATCCACCTCGACCGATCCGGAAATATCCAACATCCCAGATAATGTCGGCTTCACCACGCTTCCGTCCGGAAGCGATGGCACTGCCTCTGCACTTGGCGGATGGACCACGATGATCAATAAAAATTCTGAAGAGGTCGAGGCTTCGTGGGAATTTGTAAAATTTATGTCCAGTGAACAGGGCCAGAAAATCGGTGCTCTCGAAGGCAGCCGGGCTCCTACTATTGAGTCGTTATATGACGATGAAGACATCCAGGAGGCAAATGCTCTATTTGCGGATGATGCGTTCGTCGAAACGCTTCAAAATGCAGTTCCCCGTCCAGTGACGGCGGACTATCCGGAGGTTTCGGATATCATGCAGATTGAGCTTTCGCGTGCAGCAGCGGGTGAAATTACGGCTGAAGAAGCTGCTGCCAACCTGGAACGCAAATTGAGCGCCGTTTTGAATGAAGAATAATACGGATTCAAAGGAGGAAGCCCCATGGCTGGAAAACCTGGACGCAAATTTCAATTAAACGAAAAACAATTAGGCTACGCAATGGTCGCCCCGGCGCTCGTTTTGATTCTTCTTGTCGTAATATGGCCCATTATGCTTTCCGGCTGGAACAGCCTGTTTGACTACCGGCTGAATGACCCGACCAAGTCGGAGCGTATTATGAGCGAAAGCCTGAATCTCGAAGAATACGCCGATAACCGGTACCTTGTCGAACAAAATGTTAACGAGTTAAGCGAAGCTTATCCGGAAGGGGAAGAGACGTTTAACGAAACCTGGGCGGTCGTCGAGGAGCATCATGAAGAACTCGTTGCCGAGGACGAAATGGCGGCAAGCTATCAGGAAGTTAACAGCATGCTCAATGACTACGAGCCGATCACAGACGATAACCTGCGCATTCAGTCGATCGACGGCTCATGGGGCAGTGATTTTGAAGCCGCAATGGATGAACAAATTGAAGCCGTCAACTCCGTGCAGCAGCAGGCTGACGGTGATATCGCCCTGGAAATTGGCTATCTGGCCGCCCAGCTTGAAAACCTGCAGGGCTCGGTGCTGTCCCCGAACTTTGTCGGCCTGCAGAATTACACGGATTATCTGTCGGATGGCCGGACCTGGACCGCTTTAACGAATACGACCTTCTTTACGATTGTTTCTGTCGGTGCTGAGCTGATCATCGGCCTTGGTGTCGCCCTGTTAATCAACCGGACCTTCAAAGGACGCGGCATCGTCCGGGCATCGGTCCTCGTTCCGTGGGCTATTCCAACAGCCGTGGCTGCCATGATGTGGAGCTATCTATTCGACGGGCAGTCCGGGATCGTCGCCCACTATATGGCTGCCATCGGATTAATTTCCGACCCCGGCTCCCTTTTAACGACAGCGTCCGGCTCCATGTTTTCCATCATATTTGCCGACGTCTGGAAAACGACGCCTTACATGGCTCTCCTCCTGCTTGCCGGGCTGCAGACTATACCAAACACGCAGTATGAAGCAGCGGAAGTGGACGGGGCCGGCAGAGTCCAGAAGTTTTTCTTTGTAACCCTGCCGCTGTTAAAGTCAGCAATTCTCGTGGCCCTGCTCTTCCGGACCCTTGATGCCTTCCGCGTGTTTGACCTGATTTACGTACTGACCGGCGGCGGTCCGGCAAACGCTACGGAATCGATTTCCGTCTTTGCCTACAAGGCCCTGTTTGAACAGCAGAACTTCGGTGCCGGCTCTGCCCTTTCCGTCATTGTATTTGTCTGTGTGGCCATCATCAGCTTTATCTTCGTCAAGCTGCTTGGTTCGGACCTGTTTCCGGAAAGAGCGAAAAAATAAGTGGAAGGAGTGACTGTACATGCTTAAAAACCAAGCCGGTATCCGCTTTTATATTTTCCTGGCTATCTTCGTATTTCTCGTTATGTTTCCATTCATCTGGATCTTTTTAACATCCCTGAAGCCCCAGAATGAGCTCACATCGTTTGCATGGTTTACATCCAATGCTACTCTTGAGTCGTACGCATCAGCGATTACGACGAGGCCGCTCTTTCGTTACATGCTCAACAGCTTTGTCGTTTCCGGCCTGACCACGGTTTTATCGCTCTTGATTGCTTCGTTCACGGCCTATGCGGTTACGCGGCTGCCCATCCGCGGCAAGACTTTAATTTTAGGCCTCGTCCTGGCATCATCGATGTTTCCGCCAATTGCAATTTTGTCGCCAATCTTTAACTTTGTGACGGACACGGGACTTCGCAACAGCTATATCGGACTTGTTATCCCGTACATTACCATCAGCCTGCCGCTAGCTATCTGGATTCTGGCCACCTTTTTTCAAAAAATCCCGTGGGAGCTCGAAGAATCGGCCAAGCTGGACGGCGCTACGCCATTTCAGACGTACCGGCAGATCATTCTGCCGCTCGCCACACCGGGTATCTTTACTACGGCAATTCTCGTTTTCGTCGCAGCCTGGAACGAATATCTTTTCGCCCTGGCTATCAATACCGCCGATGCCTGGCGCACGATTCCGGTCGGCATCTCCTTCTATCAGAGTGAATACACAGTACCGTGGGGCGACATTTCCGCCGCTACTGTTATCGTCACCATCCCGATTGTCATTCTCGTTCTTATTTTCCAGCGACGGATTGTTTCCGGACTTACGAGCGGGTCAGTAAAAGAATAATCAACGTATATAAAAAGGAGTGGACTCCCATGAAAACAGTAAATATCGGCGTTATCGGGTGCGGAAGCATTGCGAGAAACCGCCACATTCCAGAATACGAAGCAAATCCTCATACCACCATCCGGGCGGTCTGTGACCTCGTACAGGAGCGCGCTGCAGAAACGGCCTCCCATCTCGGGGCTGCGGCGTACACAGATTATCATGAGCTGTTAAAGGACGAATCGATCGAGGCAGTGAGTGTCTGCACCTCCAACCATATGCACGCCCAAATCAGCATCGACGCCCTTTTTGCCGGCAAGCACGTGCTTTGTGAAAAGCCGATGGCAACAAGCGCCCAGGAAGCTGAAGAAATGATGGAGGCTGAAAAGCGAAGCGGCAAAAAGCTAATGATTGCCCACAATCAGCGCTTCGTTCCTTCACACGTGAAGGCAAGGGAGCTGATTGTGGGCGGCGACCTTGGCAAAATCTTCAGCTTCCGGACGACGTTTGGCCACGGCGGTCCCGAAGGATGGAGCATTGATGGTAAGGACAGCTGGTTTTTCCGCAGGGAGGAAGCCTTTATTGGTGCCATGGGAGACCTTGGTGTGCACAAATCCGACCTGATTCAGTTTCTGCTCGGTGAGCCGGTAACCCAGGTGGCCGCTTTCGTGGAAAATAATGCGAAGGAAAATATTACGGTGGATGACAACGCTGTCTGCCTGCTCAAAACAGCAGGAGGCTTAATCGGCACCCTCACGGCCAGCTGGGCGTATGTCCCTGACGAGGACAACTCCACGATCATTTACGGCGAAAAAGGGACGCTCCGCCTTGAAGATGATCCGGTTCATTCGCTGACTGCCCACTATACGAACGGCCATACGGTCCGCTACGAGCTGGGCGGCATTCAGACAAACGATGCCGACGGCCAGGAAAGCTCCGGCGTGATTGATGCCTTTACCGAAAGCATCGTCTCAGACACCGGGGTGCCGGTATCCGCTGCAGACGGAAAGCAGGCCCTCGACGTCATTCTGGCGGCTCTTGCGTCCAGCGAACGCGGGCAGTTTATTACTATCGGGAAGGAAGGTGTTCAATAATGAAGATCGGCGTTTTTACTGTTCTCTATGCTGATTTGGCTTTTACAGACATGCTCGATAAGGTGAAACGTGCCGGAGTGCAGGCTGTAGAGCTCGGCACTGGCGGCAACCCGGGCAGCGCCCACGCAAATGTGGACGAGCTTTTACACAGCGAAGATGCACGCAAACAGTTTCAGGAAGCCCTGGACTCCCGGGGGTTAACCGTCAGTGCGCTCAGCTGCCACGCCAACCCGGTTTCCCCGGACCCGGCTGAAGCGAAGGATGCGGACGATACGTTCAAAAAAACCGTGCAGCTTGCCAGCCTCCTGAACATTCCAGTCGTCAATACGTTTTCCGGCGTTGCGGGCAGCGACGAGAGCGCCAGGTATCCAAACTGGCCGGTCGCGCCGTGGCCGAGCGCGTATTCGGACATTTACAACTGGCAGTGGGAGCAAAAGCTTATTCCTTATTGGAAGGAGGCCGGCAGCTACGCCAAAGAGCACGGCATTAAAGTCGGTATCGAGCCTCACGGAGGTTTTCTGGTTCATACGCCGTATACGGTATTAAAGCTGCGTGAGGCGACCAATGATGCCGTGGGCGCCAACCTTGATCCGAGTCATATGTGGTGGCAGGGGATTGATCCGGTAGCCGCGATCAAAATTCTTGGAAAAGAAGGAGCGATTCACCACTTTCACGCCAAGGATACGTACATTGACCAGGATAACGTCAACATGTACGGCCTCACTGATATGCAGCCGTACAGCAGCGTTCAGACAAGGGCCTGGAGCTTCCGCTCAGTCGGCTTCGGCCACGGCATGAAGGAATGGAGCGATATGATCAGTGCGCTTCGTACGTTCGGCTATGACCATGTGGTCAGCATCGAGCATGAAGACCCGATTATGTCGCTCGATGAAGGCTTCGAGCGGGCCGTACAAAATCTGAATTCCGTCAACATTTCCGAGCGTCCGGTCGACATGTGGTGGGCATAGCCCTCCGTACCAAAAAAGCTGCTCCCCTTTACTCAGGGGGCAGCTTTTTAAAATAGGCGGTGCTTGTACGCATAAACGACTGCCTGGGTACGGTCCTGCACCTCGAGCTTATGGAGGACACTGCTGACGTGTACTTTCGTCGTTTTCAGCGCAATAAACAGCTCTTCGGCAATTTCGATATTGGTTTTTCCCTCCGCAAGCAGCCGCAGCACCTCGAGCTCGCGTGCGGTCAGTTCCTCGTGCAGCTCCCTCTGGTCCCGCCGTTTCATGTTTGCCATCAGCTTCCCCGCTACCTCTGGCTCGAGAATCGACTGGCCGTCGTGCGTTTTCCGGATCGCCGCTGCGATCTCCCCGGCCCGGGAGGTTTTTAAAATATAGCTTACCGCCCCCGCTTCAAGCGCCGGATACACCTTTTCGTCATCGATAAAGCTTGTGACGATAATAATTTTGGCTGCAGGCCATGCCTCCATAATTTTTTCTGTCGCCTCAATGCCGTTCATATCATCCATCACCAGATCCATAAGGATAATATCCGGCCTGAGTTCAAGCGCCAGCCTGACCGCTTCCCTTCCGCTTGAGGCTTCAGCGGTTACTTCCATATCGGGCTGCGTTGATAAATACGATGTCACCCCAATACGCACCATTTCATGGTCGTCTGCAAACAGGATGGTAATCATACCTCTTCCCCCTTTGACAGCCAGGGCACTTTTACATCGATGCGGCTGCCTTCTCCCGGCAGGCTCACCAGATGGAAGTGCCCGCCGATTTCCTCCGTTCGTTCCTTCATTGTGCTTAATCCGTAGCTGTCTGGTTTTTCTTCCTCCATATAAAGACCGACACCGTTATCCTGGACACGCAAAATAATAAATTCTTCCCGCTGCAGCAGGGAAACCTTCAGCTCAGTTGCCTTCGCGTGGCGCAGCGTGTTGGAAATCGATTCCTGGCTGGTCCGAAACAGCTGGTCCTCTACTCCCTTTTCAATCGGAAATGGCTCAATCACCTGCTTAATCTGCAGCGGCACCTTCGTCGTCAGATCGTTCAGCAGCTGAGCAATTCCTTCCTGCAGTGTTTGCTTATTCAGTGCGGCCGGCCGCAGATGAAGAAGCAGAGCGCGCATTTCGAGCTGGGACTGGTTGATCATCCGCTCGATGGTCTGCCATTCCCGGGAAACCTCCCCGGCGCCGGCCTGTTCATTAACCGCAGATATCATCATAGAGGCCGCAAACAGCTGCTGGCTGACCGAATCATGGAGCTCACGGGCGATCCGGTTTCTTTCCTGCGAGATAACTTCCTGCAGGCTTTTTTCCCGGTCTTCGGCCCGTTCTGTGGCCAGCTTCTGCCCCCGTTCGGCCTGTCCCTGCATCTGGCGCTCCACCATTTCAAGCTCCGTACGCAGCTCTTCTACTTCCCGGTACACCTCTGCCGGCCAGATTGTTTTAGGGCTTCCTCTGCCCAACCGCTCCAGCACAGCCTGCAGCTGCTGCCAGCGGGCGTTCCAGGCCCGGAGCACCAAAAACCCGAGAGCGGTACCAAGAAGAACAATCAGAACTACAAGCAAAAGTACATACGGCAGCCCGCTCATGGTTTGTCCCGTCAGTACGTCCCACATGTCAAAAGGCAGCAGCAGCAGAAGCGGAATTACGGCTGCGGCGCTTATAAGGAAGGCTGCGGCAATTCCCCATCCGGCTGCTTTCACAAAGCTGTTCATCGCCGCTCCACCTCCAGATCCCCGCTGAGAAGCGAAGTGAAAATGTAAAGTGTGGAGGCTTCCTCGTCTGCCGCTGGCAAGTGATAGGTAACCGTCTGGTTCCAGCGCTTTGCTTCTTCTTTGCCAAACAGGCGTACGCGCCCGTATAGCGTGCTGTGCCGGATGATCACGTTCACTTCGTACGGCACGTAGACAGTCACTGAACCCAGGCCGTGGCGGACGATAATCACTGCCTGCTGCGGCAGCACCGTGTTGGTAGCATCAACAACTTTATCGCCGACGCCGCCGATCACGTTAATATCCTTCCAGTGAAATGGCTTCCGTCCAACCTTCTCCCGCCCCCACAGGCGGTTGCCAAGCAGCTCGTCCCGGTCATAATTCTCCATTCCACCGCTCGGCTCCTCCACCTCTGCCTGTTCTTCGACGGGCTCCCGGCCCGAGCGGCGCATCTGCAGAAGCAGCAGAACAAAAAAGGCGATCACCCAGAACTGGACGGCCCAGAGAGTAACCGCTGTAAGACCCAGGCCGATCCACCCGGTCCACCAAAAAACGGCCGAGAGTGTCCGCCTTTTCGTCCGTTTTCCGATAAATATAAACAGACCGAAGAAAAAGAGTATGGGCAGCAAACCTGCTCCGTCCGAAAAAAATTCCAGTATGAACAGGAGGATTCCCGTAAAAAACACGAATTGGATCATCTTCGTTGATATGTGGGAAAACATAGGAACCCTCCTTTGCTGTTTTATGTAAGTTAAAAATAGAGACGCCTTAGTCAGCGTCTCTATTTTATCACGCTTTTTCCTGCTCCGCCTCTGTCTTCCGCTTTTCCAGACGGGCTACCCGTTCGTCGAAGGTGGAATGCTCATACTCCTTTTGATGATGCTGCTCCATGCTTTCTAAATACTGTTCCACTTCCTTGAAACGGGCTTCCGGCTCGCGGCCGTTCTCCTGGTAGAGCTTAGAGATATTGTGATTGGCCCGGGCTACATTTTCCCGGCCCATCCACTCCATCCGTTTCAAACGCATATCCTTGAGCTTGTACACCATTTCCTGATGGCGCCTCTCAAGCGTCTGCAGCTGTTCTTCTGCTTTTTTTTTCATCGAAGCAAGCTTAAGCGCCCGCTCGCCGTACTGTTCAATTTCCCTGACAGCAATATCGTAGAGCTCATTCTCTTCATAATGCTTTACCACCGCGGCCTGCTGCTTGCGTTTATCCAGCATGTGCTCTGCTTCGTCCTGTTCGTGCTGAAATTCTTCAACCAGCCGGCGCTGGCGTTCTGTGAGCCTGCTTACCTTTTCCGTCTCGCGCTCTGCTTCTTTAATATAGCGGTTGAGTGATACGATCGGATTATCTGTTTCTTTTTTCACGTTCCACCGCTCCCATTCGTTTTCGACATCCTCCTTGAACTGCTGCCAAATGCCTGCCATCGCTCATTCCTCCTTTTTTATCTGCGCTTGAGCTTTTTCCATTCCTCTTCAAAGCCTGTAAACGGGTCCTTCGTTTTTGAACGGCGGTCGATGTCCACCTCGTCCCCGTTCCATTTTTTTACGCTCCAGTATATGGCATACAAGCCGAGAAGCGCGATTACTGCATAGATATTGGTGAGCGCAAGCAGTATGGCTGTAATACCCACGATCACCCAGAAAACCCTCGCCGCGGTGGATGTGCTTTCCTGGAACTGTCGCCAGACAATATACGCAAGCGCCACTCCGGCCGCGAGCAAAAGCAGCGGTCCAAGGTTAGACAGAACGACGATCGCTGCGACTGTAATTATTGCTGCTAATCCGATTTTTTTCCACATGGTGTTTCCCCCTTCCTGTACTTCTATCTTACGCCGGTACGCAGGATTCCGGGAGCAGCCCGGGGTCTATCTTTTCTACGCCTCAAGGCGTATTTACCATAAAAAAACACCCTTTCTGTATAAAAGGGTGCTTACGTCCGGATCTGCGTCCCTGCATCTTCAAGGGCCTCGATCGTTTTCTTTTTAAATACATCGTCAACCGGACGGCCGTCCGGACTCGAATAATTCAGCTGATTTTTCTCCGGGAGGTAAACAAACCCCAGTGCTTCAAGCTCCCTGCAAAGCCCGTCTGGAAGCCCGCGGGAGCCCGTCTCGCGTTCAAAGCTTTCTGTTACCGAAACACTGACCTCTGTATCCGTTGACCCGGTGTTTAGCACAAACAGATCATTTTCGTTCTGCTTGATCCACTTTCCTTTGGAAAAGAGCGAAAACGTCGAGGCTTCGAGAGCGGAAATGCCGCTGAGATTCACGCGGTACACGTCATTAATAACCTGCCGCACCGTTTCACCGGACGAATCGGCCGGCAGCCGGGCGAGTGCATAGTCAAGCAGCTCCTCCTTGCCGGCGGCCTCCCATTCCTGTGTCGTCCATGCTGTGAAAACAGGGTGCGACCTCCGGGCACCAGGCGCTTTAGGGTCCGCTGCAATGCTCTGCAGCGAAATGCCGAAAATCTCCGAAACAATGCGTTCCACCGAGGCAGCGGTGAGCTTGTTTTCATTTTCCACTCTTTCATCCATCTGTTCTGCTTTTGTACTCATACCAGTTCCTTCTTTCAACTTGATATGTAAATCGCCCGCCGTCCGCTGTTCACTCGTTTCTGACCAGCCGGAAGCCAATAGATTTGAGCGCTGTCTCCAGGCTTTTTTCGATCATAATATTTTCACCTAGAATGTCTTTGCGGATGTCCTGAACAGCCATGTCCGGCCGCACCCCGGTCAGGATAGGATCGATGCCCATCAGCTTCAGTGCCTGAATGACCTGGGAAATATACGTGGTAAACGTTTCGTTAAATGCGGAAACACCTGACACATCGATCATAAAATAGTCGTATTTTCCGCCGTAGACTTCCTGCAGCACCGTTTCCATCAAACGGTTGGATCTGCTTTCATCCATCGCCCCGACGAGCGGGAGCACGGCAATTCCTTCGCCTATCGGCACAATCGGATACCCGAGCACTTCTATTTTTTCATTCATCTGGTCGACACGGATCAGATAACTCAGTAAATTACCGAACGTCTGCATTAACGAAATTTCTTCCTTCTTAAATTCACGCGGCTCGCGGTTTAATACGCATAGCGTGCCGAATGGGCCGCCGTCCTGGTTTTTAATATATACGCCCAAAAAGGTATGTACGTTGAAATTTTTCGGCATCAGCAGCTCTTTCGTTTCCTCATCATTCACAGCATCGGAAAAATGAAAGTATTCCTGTTCGTCATTTCTCAGCACGTACTGACAAAACGAGGCTTCATGCTCTACCTTCATTCCCTGAGAAACAAGATCCTCCCCGCGATTGTTGTAGGCACTCAGTACATCCATATAAGCATCTTCTTTTTTTGCAATATAAACGGAGTCCACGTGAAGGGACTCAGCGATCACGCTCATAATTTCTTCAGCCATCTCTTCAATGGAGAAAGTGTATCTGCTTGACGGCCCTGATGTTAAATTCACTTTTTCCCCTCCTGTTTACAAAAATCTAATATTTTCTTATTCCCTCTTATGTTTTTAAGTAATCTTTTTTGTAAACACATTATGCCACCAATGAGTCTTTTTTAACAGGACTTAACCTGTAAATTTCTCTAATTTCAATATTTTCTTGTTTATCGGAAAAGTGTTCGTATAAAATATAAGAACAAACGTTCGTATTAATGGTTTACTTTTTATCTGCGAGATGTCTTTTATAAACAACAGGGGTAAGGAGAGGAGGCATCTATGACACATTCATCATACGCTGAGTCAAAAAGAGAAGCATGGGAAAACTTCAGAAAGAAAAATCATTCGTTCCTGCACACCCGGCTCATCCGCGAATTTCTCGAGGACGCTGTTAATCAGCAGCTGTTAAAACAGGCGTTAAACGAGGATGCTGCCTGGGCTCATAAAGCCGTCGATTTATCTTTTAAGCGGTACTACCAGGATGTGATCTGGCGGTCTTATATGTTAAAAACCCTGCACTGGGAGTCCATCCGCTATGACCGCTACCATCGCCGGCGCCAGCAGCGGACGCCTCTGTCCGACCAGGAGGAGATGTTTGAAGAAGCCGGCTCTTTTTACACCCGGGCCGCAGAGCAGAGCCTTGAAGAAGAGCTGCACCAATATCCGGTCTGGCTCGGATTTCGTTCGCTGACCCCGTACCAGCAGTGGATTTTCTCTAAAAAATACAGCTGCGGGTGGAAGGATACAGACATTGCCAGTCACCTTCAAATCAGCCGTCAGGCAGTGTCAAATGCCCACCGGAAAGGTCTGAAAACACTTCGTGTTTATGCCGGGAAACAGGAGGGACGGTAATGCATATTATTGATTCCAGTGCTGTCGTCGAACTGCTGGCCAATGTCGGCTTTCCTATCGTAGTAACATTTTACCTGCTTTTGCGGATTGAACAACGCATTGAGCACCTGCGCCGGGAAGTGACACGCCTGGCATGCTCTTCATCAAAAAAGGAGGACCCAATGCATGATGACTAATAAACGGACCACAAAAATTCAGCGCATGAGTGAAGAAGCGCTGTATGAAGAGCTTCAAAAATTTGAACCCTTTATCCAGCAGGCGCTGCGCCAGACTTCCTATCAGGAGCGCGAGGATCTTCAGCAGGAGCTCCGCCTGAAATGTATTGAAAAGATACTCACGTACGAACCGCCGGAAGTACCCGGCTTCTGGGAGTACAAACGCCGCTATGAGCAGCAGGCGGAAGAATAAATCGGCCCGGCCGATAAAAAACAACCGGTCCGGCTCTTGGCCGGACCGGTTGGTACATATGTGCTACTCCATATTGGAGTGGCGTCTTGCCATCTGCTCATAGTCAGCTTCACCACCCACGTGGACAGCAGTAATAATCAGACCGTCCAGTATCAGGTGCAGACTCTGGTCGAATTGATTTCCCAATGGCTGAATCGTTTCGGGCTCGTGCTCCAGCCGCTTTTTTGTTGCTGCAGGAACATCAATAAAAGTATCGCAGATCTTTCCCAGGGAAGACTCCCGGTTGGTGGAGCAGATCAAAAGCTCTGCTCCGCTTTTTTTCGCCTGTTCCGCCGTATGAACGAGAATCGAAGTATTTCCCGATCCGGATAATACCACGAGTAAGTCTCCCTCATCCACAGAAGGAGTGATGGTCTCCCCCACGACAAACACGTTATATCCACTGTGCATGAGCCGCATCGCAAACATCTTTCCGACAAGTCCGGAACGCCCCTCTCCGGCTACAAAAATTCTCGAAGCCTGGTTAAGCTGTGCAGCAGCCTGTTCCACTTCCTCTGCACGCACGCTGCCAACAACCTCTGTTATTTCCCGGGAAATAGTGTTTAACACATGTTCTGCGTTCATAGTCTTTCTGCCTCCGATCGTATGCGTTCTGCTGCCGCCCGCGGGTTTTCGCTTTTAGTAATAGCGCCTCCGATAATAATTACGTCCGGACGCGCATCCTTGATTTTGTGAAGAGTATCTGCCTTTAAGCCGCCGGCTGCTGACACCTCCCAGTGCGGAAATGCCCGCAGCAGCCTGTAATAATTACTGTCGCCCGTTCCTGCCTGCTGCATGTCTTTACCTATATGCAGCGATGCGCTGCGGATGCCAAGCTTGTCGAGCTCCTCAAGGCGCTGTTTTTCCTGCACATTCAACAGATCCACAAAGGCCTTTTTGCCGTATTCTTCAGCAGTTTCCAGCACGGCCTGAATAGAAGCATCTGACGCAAAAGCCATTACCGTCGTTACATCTGCGCCTGCCTCAAAGGCCTGGATTGTTTCTGCTCTGGCTGCATCGCAAGTCTTCATATCGGCAACCAGCACTTTATCCGGATATTCCTGCTTCATCTGCCGGACGATGTCCATCCCGTATTCTTTAATGACTCCGGTTCCTATTTCAATCCAGTCGATATATGCTTCGGTTTGATGAACGATCGAAAAACAATCGTCCCATGGTAACCGGTCCAACGCCAGCTGTATGTTCATTGCTTCCTCCTTTAACGTTCCACGCGTTCTTCGTTCCCAAGCGCTGCCTCCACTTCCTCTAAAAGCGGCAGCCCTTCATTGTCGCCTGCTACCTGCACCACTTTTGCCCCGGCCGTCGAACCGGTTTTCAATGCCTTTTCCAGCGGATAGCCCTGCAGCAGGCCGTACAGAAATCCGGCGTTAAAACCGTCTCCTGCACCTACGGTGTCAGCCACCTTTTCTACCTTTTCCGCCGTCTGATGTACGGCTTCACTGCTTCCGCTTTTTCCCGATGCTCCTGCACTGCCGTCTTTAATAATGACACGGTCAATGCCGTACGATTGAAAAGAAGCAAGGTGCTCTTCTACTGCCTGTACGCCAAACAGCATATCCGCTTCCTCCCTTCCACTCAGCATAAGATCTACGTATGGAAGCAGTGACCGGATCGCCTCCCCGGCCTCTTCTTTGCTCCAAAGGCGCAGACGGATGTTTGGGTCCATAGCTGTAAGCACTCCCTGTTCTCTTGCAAAGCGTAAGGCCTCCCGGAGCATTTCCACGTTTTCCGGGCGGAGTGAAGCAAACACCCCGGTAATATAAAACACCTTCGGCTGCCCGTTCAGCTGCTCTTTAATGTGCTGTAGCGTTATCTCTTCTGTCGGGGACGGAAAACGGTAGTAAAACGTACGTCCGTTTCCGTTTTCGAGCGTTTCTTTAAAATTTACGGGAGTAGCATAGTTGTCTTCCAGGGCTATTCCCGAAACGTCAATTCCTTCCCCCCGCAGGGTGTTAAAAATATGGCGTCCGAATTCATCGCGGCCCAGACGGCTGATCATGCCGGTACGTATCCCGAGGCGGGCGCAGCCAATGGCCACGTTCAGCTCGGCCCCGCCGATTTTCCGTTCAAACTCAGTCGTAAAGCGCATCGGCCCGCGCTGTTTCGGATTCATTGTAATCATTGCGTCACCAATTGTAAGGATGTCCTGCATCTTTGCTGCCTCCATTCTTATTCAAATGCATTCGGCAGCCACATGAAAATGCCCGGCACGAATGCAATTACTAAAATCACAACCAGAATCATGCCAATGTACGGAATCGTCGCTTTAAAGGAGCGGCTGATGGAAAGCCCGCCAATCGCACTTGCAAGCAGCAGACACAGACCGTACGGCGGTGTCACAAGGCCTACAGCCAGACACATGAGTACGACAATTCCGAGATGAATCGGATCGAGGCCAAGCTCTGATGCCGCCGGCAGTATAATAGGCACAAACAAAATGATCGAAGGCACGGTATCCATAAACATGCCGACAAATAAGAACAAAGCGATAATCAGCACAATCAGAAGCCACGCGTACGGCACCGATTCCTGGAAAAAGGATGAAATGTGGGCTGGAATATTGTTAAAGCTGATCAGCCGTCCAAGCGACGTGGCGGTCGCCAGCGCAAACAGCGTAAGCGAGCTGAGCTTCAATGTTTCAATAACGATCTCCGGCATATCCCGCAGGCGGATGCTTTTGTAAAAAAAGAACGCCAGAATAAATGAATAAATGCAGGCGATAATCGACGCTTCGGTCGGTGTCACAAAGCCACCCATGATGCCGACGAGAATAATAATCGGCGTAAGCAGCGGCGGAAAGCTCCGGATGCCGTGTTTGACAATCGCCTTTGTATCGAGCCGGTCATGCTTCGGATAATTATTTTTCTTTGAGATGATTGATATAAACACCATTAAGCCAACGCCGATTAATAGTCCTGGAATAATCCCGCCGATAAACATCTGACCAATCGACACTCCGGCCAGGCTTCCGTAAATAACCATTGGAATCGATGGAGGAATGATCATGCCCATCGTGGAGGATGCGGCGGTTACAGCCACTGACGTTTCTGTGCTGTACTTTTCTTTTTTCATGCTTGGGATCAGAATCTTTCCCACTCCGGCCGTATCAGCCGTGGACGCTCCGGATATGCCTCCGAAAAACATGGAAACAACGACGTTGGAGTGGGCGAGGCCCCCGCGGATATGACCGACGAGGGACACCGCAAACTGGATAAGCCGCTCGGATATTTTTCCCCGGTTCATGATGTTTGCTGCAAAGATAAACAGCGGTACAGCAAGTAAAATAAAGGAGTTCAGGCCGACAAACATTTGCTGAATAACGGCTTCAAGCGGCACCGTACCCATAACGAGAAAGCCGATATAACTCACAATGCCAATCACAAAGGCAATAGGGATGCCTAGAACCATCAATATTAAAAAGAGCAGTATAAGTCCGATCGCGGTTATCATTTTTTATTCACCTCCACGATATTTTGGTAGTGACGCCAGTGGTCCATCGCATTCTGAAACGCAAACAGCATAATCCCTGCCCCGGCAATTGGCACAGGCAGCCAGATGAAAAATTGACTGACGCCCGGCAGGTAGTTCAGCGTCCAGCTGCTGAACTGCATTGTTATCTGGACCCCGTGGATCACAAACGCGAGACCGAACAGGATTAAAAAGAAATGAATGACTACCTGGAGCGCGAGCAGATACTTGCCGGACAGCTTCTCCAAAAGGATGCTCACAGTAAAATGCTGGCGTTCTCTAACCATTGCCGCTGCTCCGAGAAGCACCATCCATATAAAGGCATATGTGGCCACCTCGGCTGACCAGAGAAAGGCGACGCCTGGAATATAGCGGGTCATCACCTGCAGCGCTACGCATATAAAGAAAACAGAAAAAGCAGCTGCGCCTCCCCACAAAAACATTCGCTGTATTGTATCGATAAATGCTCTCATCTTCTTACCCTCCTATTCATCCTTTAGTTCCTGGACCCGCTCGTATTCTTCTTCCATCCCGAGGTTTTCTACAGCATCCCTGCGTACGTCTTCCGTCTGCTCTGTAAAGGCTTCCTTATCCACCTCATTGATTTCCATGCCTTCTTCCTGAAGCTTTTCTTTGTACTCACTGGCCAATTCCTCATCAGTGGCACGCGCAGTTTCAGTCGCTTCCCTTACCGCTGTATCAACTGCTTCCTGCTGCTCGGCATTCATACCGTCATACGCCTCCTGGGTCGTGAAAAACACCCGTGTCGTAACGTCGTGCTCCGTGAGTGACAGATGATCCGCTACTTCGTAGTGGCTGGCTAAATAAATGTTGGTAAAATCATTTTCCGCTGCATCCGTCAATCCGTTCTGAAGCGCCTGATACATTTCATTCCAGGCTACACTCGTCGGCTGTGCTCCGAGCGCCTGCCACGTATCCGTCACTACCGGTGAATCCTGGGTCCGGACTGTCTTATTTTCCAGGTCCTCCGGCGTTTCCACCGGCTGCGTTCCGTAATAATTGCGTGTGCCTGCCGACCAGTAATCGAGCACTTTAAAGTTTGATTTTTCTTCCGTCACGCGTGCTACTTCATCGCCTACCTCGCCGTCTACCACTCGCTTCCAGTGCTCCCGGTCTTCAAACAAATACAAAATGGAGAAAAAATCTACTTCCTTTACTTTCTGGGCCAGATAGCCGGGAGAAGCTACCACCAGGTCCACTGAGCCCGTCTCCGCGCTCTGGGCAAGCTCTGCTTCACTTCCGCCAAGCGATCCGTTCGTGTGTACCTCCACCGTGACGCTTCCATCGCTTTCTTCTTCTACGACTTCTTTAAATTCTCTCAGCCCAACAGCGTAGGGACTCTGATCATCAAGCTGGGTGGCGGCCACTAAATGAACATTTTCTTCTGCCCCGGCCGTGCTATCCGTACTGCTGCTGCAGCCTGCCAGTATTCCAGCGGTGAGCGCCATCATGGTAACGCTTACTTTTTTCATCGTTCAAAACCTCCTTTTATATTTTTTCTTCAGTAGAATCCCGTACATGAAAAGTCGTCTGATACACATATTCACGGCTCAATTTCTCGGCCGGCACGCCGTCGTTCACCTGCTCCAGCAGAAGCTCTGCTGCTTTTTCCCCCATTTGGTAGGCCGGCTGCTCGATGGTCGTCAGCGAGGGGGTAAAGAAAGCTGCGTATTCTACTTCATCAAACGTCACCAGGGCAAGATCCTCAGGAATATTGAGCTGATTTTCTTTGGCAAATGTCAGTGCTTCTACGAGCATGCGGTCGTTAGAGATAAACAGCGCGTCCGGAGGCTGCTGCTGATTCATCATATCCTTCAGCGCCTCCTGGGCGCCGCTCACTTCCCCGTGATATGCAAGCTTTTCGTTTTCAGCGATACCCGCTGCCTTCAGCGCGTCCGCAAAGCCGCGGAAGCGTTCTTTTCTTGTATTCATTTTCAGCTCCGGACCGATAAAACCAATTCTCCGGTAGCTCCTGCCTGCTAAATGCTTTACCGCTTCGTACGAAGCCTTGTAATTATTCACCACGACAGAGGGAACTTCTGACTGATCTACCGTCCTGTCCAGAAATACTAACGGAATTTGATAGCTTAGAATGTCTTCATAGTTTTTTCGGTCCTGGCTGCTTGGAATAATAATCATTCCGTCAATCTGCTTTGCCATCAGCATGTCGATATACTGTTTTTCTTTCGTTTCATCGTCATCGGCATTGCAGATGATGACGTGGTAATTGTATTTAATGCACATATCTTCAATTGCTCTGACCACAAGCGTAGAAAACCGGTGTACTACGTTTGCTATAATAACGCCGATCGTGGTCGTTTTTTGCTGCTTCAGTCCTCTTGCAATCGCATTGGGCCGGTAGTTTAACCGGGAAATAGCCTGCTCGATACGTTCTTTTGTTTCTTCGCCCATGTATGTAAAACGGCCGTTCATAAACTGGGATACGGTGCTTATGGAAACATTAGCTTCTTTTGCCACATCACGCAGCGTCACATTTTTACGCATATCTTCCCTCCTGATAAAACGTTTTAGTAAAACGATTTATTTCATTCTAAAAGATACATTTCTAAATTGCAAACGCTTTATTAATTTTTTTGCCTTTCGTAATCGTTTCCAGGGTTTACCTTTATCCAAATACTTCGTATACTGGTAAAGCTGCAATTAGTTAGCATGCTAATTAAATTCAAAAGGAGCTTTCTTTTCTATGGAATCAGATCAGCTTGTTCATATGATTCATCAGCGGGCGCGTACGCTCTCGAACACGCTAAACGAAACGCTTGCCCCGTTTGGGCTGTCTCATGCGCAGTATATGATTATGTATGTGCTTGATACCGGCGGGCCGTCTACCCAGGCGCATATGCGGAAATATCTGCAGGTGGAAGCGCCGACGATTGCCCGCACCATTGCCACGATGGAACGCAACGGCTGGATTGAAAAACGTGCCGGTTCAGACCGGCGCACGCAGATCATTCACCTCACCGATACCACGAAAAAGATGCTTCCCGGAATTAAAGAACGGGTGGCAGAGGCAGAGAGGCGTTCTCTAACGCAGCTGTCAGACCGGGAACGAAAAGATCTGCATGAGCTGCTTGGAAAAATTACGAACGAAAGGAGCGTGGAACAATGAGCCGGCACGACCATCCCATATGGACAAAGGATTTTATTAGTATCACGATTACCAATTTCATGGTTTTCACCGTATTTTATTCTCTTTTAACTACACTGCCCCTTTTTGTTACTGGCAGTCTCGGCGGCACCAGTGCCCAGGGCGGGCTCATCGTCACGATTATGCTTGTGGCCACCATCATCACCCGGGTGTTCGCCGGCAAAATCATGGAAAAAACCGGACGTAAACGGGCGTTGGTCTGGGGGGCCGCTGCGTTTGTTATTTGTACTTTTTTATACCTTTTTATCGATACGTACACGGGGCTGCTGCTGCTCCGGTTTATACACGGCATCCCCTTTGGCATTTTGAGTACAGCTACCGGTGCTATCGCTGCCGATGTTATTCCCAACGAGCGTCGCGGGGAGGGCCTTGGTTATTTCACTACCTCTATGAATGTGGCCGTCGTTATCGGGCCGTTCATCGGACTGACGCTGATACAGTTTGCTCCTTTTGCCCTTTTATTTGTACTGCTTGGCGTGTTTATGATTATTGGCGTCTGGTGTGCCGCCATTGCCCGCGATCCAGGAATCCCTGCCGCGCCGCTTACTGAAAAAAAGAAGCTCTCCATTCATGATTTTATTGAACTGCGGGCGCTTCCAATTGCGTCTATCGGGCTGCTTGCTTCTTTTTCCTACGCGGGCGTCATTTCATACATGTCCCTGTTCGCCGAAGCAGCAGGTCTGATTCAGGTATCGAGTTTCTTTTTTCTTGTGTTCGCTGTAGTCGTCATTGCTTCACGTCCGGTGGCCGGGCCGTTATTTGATACCCGAGGGCCCGGAACTGTTCTGTACCCTTGTCTGCTGATTTTTGCCATCGGCCTCGTAACGCTCAGCTTTACCACTGCCGGCTGGATGCTGCTGTTGTCTGCCGCGTTGATCGGACTTGGCTACGGCACGCTTCTGCCCGGTTTTCAAACAATGTCCATTCAGGCGGCTGAGCCGCACCGAAGCGGGCATGCAACAGCTACATTTTTTATAATGTTTGACTCCGGCATCGCTCTTGGCTCCTTTTTTCTCGGACTTTTAGTGAACGCTGTCGGCTATCAGTATTTATATCAAATTACAGCAGGCATTATACTGCTGACGATGGGAGCTTTATTTTTGTATTTCCGTAAGTCGTCGGTCTATTCCTACGAAGAAAAAAGAGTATAGCCTCTATAATTTTTCGCACAAAAAAAGCAGGAGAGCTCCTGCTTTTTTTGCTACATCTGATGATCGCGCATTTTTTTATACAACGTCGTCCGGTGAATTCCAAGCTTTTTGGCAGCTTCTGTTTTATTACCGTTTGCTTCTTCAAGCGCCTGCTTGATCATATTCTGCTCCTGGGCTGATTTCTGGTCCTTCCAGTTTGCGGCATTTGCGCTTTCGGCCCGCGGAGCCTCCACAGGCTCTGCGGCTTCACGTGCTGCTGCAGAAGGGATGGGAAGATCCTCTGTACGTATTTTTCCGCCGTCGTGCATAGCGGCAAGCTGTTCGATGACATTCATCAATTCCCGGATGTTCCCTGGCCAATCATACTGCTTCATGGCTTCCATGGCTTTATTCGTTATTTTTAGCGGCTTCACGCCAAGCTCAGTGGAAAAGTGGGTATTGTAGTACTCCACCAGAAGCGGCAGGTCTTCGGGCCGCTCGCGCAGCGGCGGCAGACCTACGGGCACTACGTGCAGGCGGTAGTACAGATCCCTGCGGAATTTTCCTTCCTCCACCAGCTGTTCGATATTTTCATTAGTGGCAGAAATAATCTTCATATTCACCGGAATCGGTGCCGCGTTGCCGATCTTGCGCACATACGAATCTTCAAGCACGCGCAACAGCGCTGCCTGCATCGCCATAGACATATTGCCTACTTCATCGAGAAACAGCGTGCCTTCATGAGCTGCTTCGAGTAAACCGACAGAACCCTGCTGGGGCTGCATTGGGACTTCTTTTCCGAATAATTCTTCTTCAAGGTGAGTGTCCGGAATAGAGGCACAGTTTACCGCTACAAACTCTCCTGTTCTTCCGCTTTCCTGATGAATCGCCTGGGCAAACAATTCCTTGCCTGTGCCCGTTTCCCCGGAAAGCCAGACAGGGGTTTTCGTTTTAGCGGCCCGCTTCGCCGTCTGGATAGCCCGGTGAATCTCTTCATTTTCCCCTATGATGCGCCGGAAGGAAGCGATGGAGGGCCGGAAGGTAGGAGAAGAAGCCGTTTCAGACGTATGTAGCTCCTTTAATGCTTTTTCCGTCCAGACTCCGGTCACTCTCCCCTTTTTGTTTACGACCGCAATTGGCGGGTACTGCTGCTCCCATGATTCCGGAACCTGCCCTTCAGTAATCTGGGACACTTCTAAAATCCAGCCGTCCTTAATCTTTTTATTAAGGCTTTTTTCCTTATAGATGTGGTTCCACACCTTTGTTTCATCGAGAATACCTACCGGACGGCTGTCTTCGTCCACCACCACGATTGCATCCTTTTCCCCGTTCTTCCAAACCTTCAACACGTCAGATACTTCAGTTTTTGAAGCTTCGAGCATATGCGGTTCCACTACGAACTGTTTCCAGTATTCTACTTCTGCCACACTCCATCACCCTTCCTGTTCATGAATTATTACACCACTATTCCCTTCTGCTACCCGAAAGAAACAACAGCTTTGATACAAAGACATTTTTTGTTCTTTACATACCAAACGCCCTTTCCTCTTCAGGAAAAGGCGTCAGCTGTTTTAGTTAAATCGTGAACAGGGAATTGTCTTTATTATCAAGAAGGTCTACGGCTTTGGCGTTGCTTACCAGCTGTTCCGGCGTTTTGCAGCCGGGGATGACCGCGTCCACACTCGAATTGGACAGGCACCAGGCAAGTGCCCACTGGGCAAGAGGCACATCGTCGGGCAGGTTTTCCTTAAGCCGCAGGGCTTCCTGAAGAGCCGCTTCCTGTTCGTTTTGCGGATGGCGGTGGCGGACATCATTTTCTTCAAAGGAAGCTCCAGGTGTATATTTTCCGCTTAAGTAGCCGCTCGCCATCGGCACTCTTGCGATAACGCCGAGATTTTGGCGGTCACATTCCGGAAAAGCATCCTCGGCGTTTTTACGATCGAGACGGTTGTACACGAGCTGTATCGTTTCTGCACCGACAGCCTCTGCCTGCCTGATCTGATCCATGTAGTCCTGTTTTTTTACGGAAAGACCGAGGTGGCGAATCTTGCCGGCTTTTTTCTGTTTATCAAGCATCGTCCACAGCTTATCATCCTGAAACTCTTCGTCTGTCCCGGAATGAAACTGGTAAAGATCAATGTAGTCTGTCCGGAGTGCCCTTAGGGATGCTTCGAGCTGCTTTTGCACATCCTCCGGGTCGTAGTGCCGGGTCCGGTCGTTCGGCCCGTGAAAATGATGGCCGAACTTGGAGGCTACAAACCACTGATCGCGGTCCTTTTGAATGGCCGCCCCGGTCAGTTCTTCCGCCAGATGGTCTCCGTAGCATTCGGCGGTATCGATAAAATTAAGGCTTTCCGTTCTTGCCGCTTCAAACAGGCCGTCCACTTCTTTTTGAGTGAAGGTTTTGCCCCATTCCCCGCCGAATTGATACGTTCCAATACCTACGACAGAGACCTCTTCGTTTGTTTTTCCAAGCGTGTTGTATTTCATGAGCTGGTAACATCCCTTTCTGCTTCTTTTATGCCTGCGGTCGTCTTACGCACGTGCAGCTCCGGATTTAAAATAACCGTCCGTGTCGTTTCGTTTTTACCGCCGATCCGGTCCACCAGCATCTGGGTCACCAGCCGCCCCATTTCAAGAATAGGCTGCGCTACTGTAGTCAGCGGCGGATCGCTCAATGTAGCAATAAATGTATCATCAAAGCCGACAACAGACAAATCTTCAGGTACCCGGCGCCCTGCTTCTTTACCTGCTTGAATACAGCCGATTGCCAAAAAGTCATTCAAAGCAAACACGGCAGTGATATCCGGAGTGCTCCGGAGAGTCTCAAGCATCGACTTTTTAGCATCATCAATCGAATGATTGTCTTTTACAAGCACCGCTTTCTCCCGGCTCACTCCATGTTCATCGTATGCTTCATAAAAGCCTTTCAGCCGTTCCGTATCACTCGAATTGTTCATCTCGCCTACCACAAATGCAATCCGGGTGTGTCCTGCCTCAAGCAGATGCTTCGTAGCCGCGTATCCCCCCCGGTAGTCATCGACGAGCACCGTATCTACGTTAATCTCGGAAGCATCTCTTGCCACGAGCGCGAGGGGAATGTTCTGTTTCATAAAATCCTGCAGGGCTTTCGTGTTTTGTATCCCTGTCCCTAAAATAATACCGTCCACTCTTTTTTGATTCAGCCACCACAAATATTGAATTTCTTTTTCCGGATTGTTGTCGGTATTGCATATAACGACATTGAACCCGCCGGCGTGCCCCGTATCTTCCACGCTTCTCGCAAGCTCGGCAAAAAAGGAGTTTGCTATATCAGGGACCAGCAGGCCGATTGTATTCGTCTGCTTTCCCGTCAGGGCCGAGGCCACCGTACTCGGCTGATAATCAAGCTCATCCATAATGGCGAGCACCCGCTGTTTGGTTTTCTCTCCAATTTTTCCTTTATTGTTAATCACCTTTGACACTGTAGCGATCGAAACCTCAGCCCGCTCAGCGATGTCGTAAATTGTCGGTCTCATTTTATCTTCCTCATTTTTATCGTTTCGTTTATTATAAATCCTTTGCTCCTTCCTATCCACCGGGAAAGCCTTCTCTTTTCAGCTTTTTCCCCGGCGGGAAAACAACAGTATTTGCAGACCTGCCGGAGTTCAGGCTCTCTATAGCAGAAAAAGGCATTTCGATATGCACTCGAAATGCCTTCGTTCGTTTTATCTGCCGGCTTTTTCCCCGTATTTTTCCAACACCTTTTCCATTGTTTCATCCAGATGATCCTTTGCCATTTTTGCATATTTGTACGGCGGGGCCACGTCCGGATCCTGCTCTGCTTCTACCACTGTCCATCCCTGGTACCCCCGTTTCATCAGCTCTTCGAGGACAGGTTCAAAATCAATACATCCGTCACCCGGTACGGTAAACAGGCCTTCGAGCACAGCTTCCCGGAACGTCAGATTTTCGTTAATTGTTTTATTCCAAATGTCCTCACGGACGTCTTTGTAGTGTACATACTTAATGCGGTCGTAGTACCGTGTCAGCTGATCCATTGGGTCGTAGTTGCCGAAAAAGGCATGACCAGTATCGTACAGCAGCGACACAGCATCTTCGTCGGTTTCTGCCATCAGGCGGTCGACGTCTTCACGCTGTTCTACAATCGTTCCGGCATGCGGATGATACACGAGTTCAAGACCGTATTTTTTCGCGATGCGCCCAGCTTCGTTCAAGCCGTCCACCATGCTTTTCCACTGCGCTTCTGACGGCGCTGTGATTTCTGCTTTGTCGGGATCATCTTTATCCCAGTGCATCGAGTTGCCCATTTCACATACAATGACGTATTCGCAGTCCATGCTTTTCAAAAACCGGGCCCATTCTTCGAAATCGCGGACCTCCTGATCCTTATGCTGCAGATTGGAAAACTGCGTTCCGACGAATTTACTGGCAAGCGTAATATCGTGCTTTTCGAGAATCGCTTTTAATTCCTCGAGGTTACGCGGGAAGGTACGTCCCATTTCAGTCGCCCCGTACCCGATTTCCCGCATTTCTCCTAAAATCTGATCCAACGAATAGTGGTCTCCCAGGCCCGGAATGTCGTCATTCACCCAGCTTATAGCTGCAATCCCGAGCTGAAACTCGTAGTTTCCAAGTCCCGCCATATGCTGCACCCCTTTTCTTATAGTTTCCGCTTCTGCTTTAGTCGGTATAAACCTTATCCTGGTGGACATCTTTCATGTAAATGCGTTCCCCATTGTTTTTAAACGATTCGGTAGCCGCAAGTGCTACCTGCATATTGATCTTGGAATCCAGCGAAGTAACCCTTGGCTCTTCATCTCCTTTAACGCATTTAATAAACTGTTCGAGCTCGAGAATATAGGCTTCACGAAACCGCGTCTGGAAATTTGGCACTATTTCGTGATTGCTCCCGGCACTGCTTTGCACCGTCACATCACTGTTGCGCAGGGAGCCGACAAAGATGGCTCCTTCAGTGCCGATAATCTCTGCCCGGATGTCATGGCCGTACGGGGAGGTTCTGCTTGCTTCCACGTCTCCGGCGCCTCCGTTTTCAAACTCCAAATACGTAATTGCCTGATCGACGTCGCCGTATTCTTCCATGAAGGAATTGATAAGAATGCGGCCGTGGCCGGACACAGAAGAAATTTCCGAGCCCATTAAATACCGGGCCATGTCATAGTCGTGAATCGAGCAGTCCAGAAATATCCCGCCACTGTTTTTAATGAAGGAGGCAGGCGGGGAACCGCTGTCTCTCGAGAACCCTTTAAAATAAATCGGCTTGCCGATTTCGCCGGCTTCAATGCGCTCTCTGGCATCATGGAAACCAGGGTCGTACCTTCTCATGAAGCCGACCTGGCAGACAACGCCGGTTTCTTCCACGACCTTAATCACCTCTTCAGCTTCCGCCACGGTAGAGGTCAGCGGCTTTTCCACGAAGATCTGCTTGCCGCTGCGGGCTGCTTTTGTAATCATGTCAGCATGCGTACTGGTCGGCGTTACAATCACTACTGCATCAACATCCTGGTCGGCAAACACTTCTTCAGGATCAGACGTCCAGCGCTGGACCCCAAGCTGTTCAGCCACCATTTCGGCGTGCTCGGCGAGTGGATCGCATACCAGTATCAGCTCGGCTCCTTTTACTTTGTTCATCATATTGCTTGCATGAAACAGCCCGAGCCTTCCGAGTCCAAGCACCGCCACCCTTATATCATTCTGTGCCATTTGTGCACCTCCTGTATTTTCCTGTCCGCTCTCCTCTATTGGTTTTTCTCCCCTCCTGCTTTCTTTACCTTAAGAAAATACTTTATTTAACTGCTCGGCAATGTTTATTTCTTCACCGGTTTTAGCGCTTTCATAAATGCTTGTCAGCAGGAAGGTGGATTTGTACGCTTCCTCTGCATTTACCGGCGGTTCTGTACCATTGACCAGAGCATCAATAAACAGCCGGTCTTCTTCTTCATAGCCCCATTTTTTACTGACAGGCATGAGGTGGTAATCAGAGGAATCAATTTCCCCTTCAAGGCCGCAGGCAATTTTCACGGTTTCGAGTTCAGCGGTCGATGCTGTACTGTATTTCCCGTAGATTTCAATTGCTTCAAATGGGAAGCTCCACCCGGAATGGGCAAAGGTATTGAAGGTCATGACCAGGCCGGATTCGAAGGTCAAAAGAATCGCAAAATTATCGAGCTCGCTGTCTGATACGGCCTGCGTTGCTTCGCATTTTACTTTCTTTACTTCTCCGAAATAATAGCGGCAGAGATCCATCAGATGAAAGGGCGTTTCGTATAAAAAGCCTCCGGTCTTCGCCGGATCAGACGTCCAGGCAGGATGCAGCAGTTCTCCCCGGTTCATTTTGAAATGTGCGGAGTACGCATCAAGCTGGCCGGAATCCATGTAGCTTTTAATTTTTTTGTACACATAGGCATAGCGGCGGTTCATGCCGAGATTGTAGCAGGCTTTGGATTCCCGTGCGGCATCGCGTATCTGCCTTGCTTCTTCTTCCGAGGTTGCCATCGGCTTTTCGCTGAATACGTTTACATTATTCTTTAAACAGTGAAGAACCGGACTGACATGCATCGTGTTCGGCGTGGTGACATAGACAGTATCCACGCCTAGCGCAATCAGCTCTTCGATGGACCCCGCTGTGCGAACGTCCGGGCCGGCTTCTGCGGCCAGTTCTTTCGCTTTATCCTCAAAAATATCGGCAATCCCAACAATTTCAACCCGCTCGTCCTGCTTTAAAAGGGCAGCATGAACAGCGGCTATGTGCCCCGCTCCCAGTATTCCCACCTTAACTTTATTCACGTTTCAAAACCTCCTGCACTGTTTTTTATTATTATTTATAATTGTTTTTGAGTAAGCGCTTAACTTATGTTTATACTATCGTTTCCTTCCGGGTAATTCAAGGGGTAAACGGAAAAAATGTAAGCGATTTATCAAAAAGCTGGCTTTCTATATGAAAAAGCGCTCAAAGCCAGGGCTTTGAACGCGTTTAACCATTTAATATTTGCGGGCCTGCTGCAGCTGCTTTTCTTTGTCTTCAAAGGACTCCCGTACACTTTCGCGTTCAGAAATCTCTGAAACGCCGACGTGCCACCAGGATTCATAATCCCCGGTCATTGTTTTCGGCAGCACCTTTACGTCAATCAGCGTGGACACTGTCTGCTTTTTCGCATCAGCGATAGCTTCTTTTAATCCTTCCTCTGTCGTCACCCGGTACGTTTTCAGGCCGTAGCCTTCAGCTACCTTCGCATAGTCAATGTGCATCACGCTGCCGCACATTTCATCCTTTGCTTCATCACGATGACGGAATTCAGTCCCGATGCTCTGCATGCCGTTACCCATCTGCAGATTGTTAATGCAGCCGTAGCCGGAATTATCAAACAGCATCACGTTAATCTTTTTGTTTTCCTGCACGCTTGTAATCATTTCCGAGTGCAGCATCAAAAAGCTGCCGTCCCCGACCATGGCATATACTTCCTTATCCGGCTCCGCGAGCTTGGCCCCGAACGCCCCGGAAATTTCATAGCCCATGCAGGAATAGCCGTACTCCATGTTGTACCGGTACTTCTGGCTCGACTCCCACAGGCGCTGCATATCGCCAGGCAGGCTTCCCGCTGCTCC
Organism: Marinococcus halotolerans DSM 16375; assembly: GCF_000420725.1. Taxonomy (GTDB): domain Bacteria; phylum Bacillota; class Bacilli; order Bacillales; family Marinococcaceae; genus Marinococcus; species Marinococcus halotolerans. The sequence goes on from NZ_ATVM01000012.1 coordinate 32,103, forward strand.
AACGGCTACAGCATCTTCATCGATTTCCCGGTTCACGATGCCAAGCGCTGTTGTCTGCGCCAGGTCCGTACCCAGTACTTTACGGTACTCCTGCAGCTCCTCGTCAAGATGCCCGGCAATTTCGGGGGTAAATCCTTCCTCCGTATAGCGCACAGAATAAAGGCGTTCTTTTTCCCTGGCCCACGCGGCCTTTGCCTCTTCGGTCTCGTTTTTAAATTCAGACGTGTAGTCCCCGGTCTCATTTACAAGCGCTTCAATCACGGCTTCCGCGTCGCCGATCAACGGCGAGGCGTCCATTTTCACTCCGTGAAATTCCGAGACGTTGATCGAAATAAATTCGACATTTTCATCCCGGAACAGCTGCTTCGAGGAGGTAGTAAAGTCAGCCAGGCGCGTGCCTACTGCAATAATAACGTCCGCCTTCGGAGCGAGTGTATTCGCTGCCAGGTTACCAGTTACACCAAGGCCTCCGACATTCCACTCATGCGTGCTTTCCACCGCGCTTTTTCCGGCCTGCGTTTCTGCAATTGGCACGTTCCAGGCCTCAGCCATTTTTTTCAGGCTTTCTCCTGCTTCGGAATAACGGACACCCCCGCCGCAAATGATGAACGGACGCTTTTTGCTCCGGATCAATGCTGCCGCTTCCTTTACCGAACGCTCATCCGGCACTTTTCTTGAGACGCGGTGGACCCGTTTCTGGAAAAACGATTCCGGAAAGTCATAGGCTTCCCCCTGGACGTCCTGCGGCACGGAGACGGTAACAGCACCGGTTTCTGCCGGATTTGTCAGTACACGCATCGCCTGGATTAAGGAGTTCATCAGCTGCTCAGGTCGTGTAATTCGGTCCCAGAACTTACTTACCGGGCGGAACGCGTCGTTAGTGGAAAGCGTTAAGTCATGAGGCTGCTCCACCTGCTGCAGCACCGGGTCCGGCTGGCGGCTTGCGAAGATGTCTCCCGGAAAAAGGAGCAGCGGGATGTTGTTTACCGTCGCCACGCTCGCCGCTGTCACCATGTTGGCAGAGCCAGGTCCGACAGAAGACGTGCAGGCAATGATGCGTTTGCGATTGTTCTGTTTGGCGTATGATATTGCTGCATGTCCCATGCCCTGCTCATTTTTTCCCTGGTAGACCCGGAGCCGCTTTGCTTCAGATAGAGCCTGGCCAAGGCCGAGTACGTTGCCGTGACCGAAGATTGTAAACATTCCATCTACAAATGGAATTTCTTCGCCGTCCCATTCAATATACTGCTGCTCCAGAAAACGTACGATTGCCTGTGCTGTTGTTAATACGGGCATAAAAATCCCCTTCCTGTTGTCGTTTTATAGAAGAAAAAAACTGCCTTCTCCTCTCTCAGAATAGAAAGGAAAGAGAAGACAGTCCTGGGGTGGTGCTATTGTGCTGAAGCTGTACGATTACCAGCGTGCGGTGACCATTTTTTTGCGGGTGTAGAATTCCACGCCGTCCTTGCCGTTCGCATGCAGGTCGCCGTAGAAGGAATCCTTCCAGCCGGAAAACGGGAAAAACGCCATCGGGGCCGGCACGCCGACATTGATGCCGAGCATCCCGGAATCAATCGTCTCCCGGAATTCGCGGACGCTGTGCCCGGAGCTCGTAAACAGGCAGGCGCCGTTCGCAAAGCGGGACTCGTTCGCCCATGCAATGCCGGCGGTCAGGTCCGGCACCCGCACGATGGATAAGACCGGCGCGAAGATTTCGTCCTGCCAGATCGTCATCGTCTGCTGCACGTGGTCAAAGATCGTCGGGCCGATAAAGTAGCCGTCTTTGGCGACCTCGTCCTCGCGGCCGTCGCGCACGAGCGTTGCGCCTTCCTCGACGCCTTTATCAATGTAGGCCTTCGTTTTCTCGAGGTGGCCCTCGCGGATCACCGGCCCGAGGAACACGTCCTTCTCGCGGCCGTTGCCGATGGTGACGTCGTCGGCATACGCCTGGATCTTTGCCACCAGCTCGTCAGCGACGCTTTCCTGCACCGCGACGACGGAGGCGGCCATGCACCGCTCGCCGGCGGAGCCGAAGGCGGCGTTTAAAATCTGCCAGGCCGCGTTATCCAGATCCGCATCCTCCATGACGAGCGTGTGGTTTTTTGCCCCCGCGAGGGCCTGGACGCGCTTGCCGTGCGCCGTGCCGTTTTTATACACATATTCCGCGACCGGCTGGGAGCCGACAAAGGAAATCGCTGGCACGTCCTCGTGCTCCAGCAGCCCGTTGACCACGTCATGCGCGCCGTGCACCACGGACAATACGCCCTTCGGAAGCCCGGCTTCCTCAAACAGCTCCGCCAGCCGGTTCGCCAGCATCGGGGTCCGCTCGGACGGCTTCATCACGAACGTGTTGCCGCAGGCGATCGCGAGCGGAAACATCCAGCACGGCACCATCATCGGGAAGTTGAACGGGGTGATCCCGCCGACCACGCCGATCGGGTAGCGGTACATCCCGGACTCAATGTTGGTCGCGATGTCCGGCAGCTGATCGCCCATCATGAGCGTCGGGGCCCCCGCGGCAAATTCCACGCATTCGATGCCGCGCTGCACTTCCCCTTTGGCCTCCTTCAGGTTTTTGCCGTTTTCAAGCGTAATGATCTCGGCGAGCTCGTCCCAGTGGCGGATGAGCAGCTGCTGGTAGGCAAACAGGATGCGGGCGCGCTGCGGGACGGGCTTTTTCGACCAGTCGCGGTACGCCGCTTTCGACGCCTTCACCGCCTCGTCCACTTCGTCCTTCGAGGAGAGCGGCACATGGGCGATCACCTCACTGGTGGCCGGATTGTAGACCTTGTCGGTGGCGGACCGGGACGCCACCCATTCCCCGCCGATAAAATTTTTCAGGGTCGTTACTGCTTGTTCCTGCATAATAAAATTCCTCCTTTAATATAGTAAACTGTTTAAAAAATTGAATAAGCTATGACAGCCAAGAATAAAACAATACAAGGCACGATAACGCTTACAAAAAATATAGGTTTATAAGATCTTTTGTGCGTTTCTCCACAAATAACTCTTACTGTAGTGACAACATAACCATTATGCGGAAGGGAGTCGATTCCTCCGGAAGCCAGCGCAGAAATTCTATGCATTTCTCCGGGATTCAAGCCTTGAGCCATGTAAATAGGTGCCAGGATAGGAAGTGCAATGCCTAACCCTCCGGAGGCCGAGCCTGTAATGCCACAAATAACCGTTACGCCTATAGCTAAACCTAATAATGGCGGGCCTGGCATATTCACCAGTCCATTAACTACGGTGTCAAAAGCTGCTACCTGGGCCGCTACACTTCCAAATCCGACCACGGCACATGTGTTTGCTAAAGCTACTAAAGCATTCTGCGTACCAGTAGCCAGGTAGTCCCAAAAAGCCTGCAGGTATTTACTCATACTGACACAAGCTAATGCGATCCCTGTAGTTAAAGCGATTAACAAGGAAGACGTAGGATTGATAAACTGGGATAACACATTTAAAATAATAATTACTAAAATTAAAGGAGCGAACGCCAGAAAAATATTCGGCAGTTTTTGCTGATTCTCCGGATTCGGATCGTGCTCCGGCTCAAGCTCTTCTGCTTCAACTGCCGCAGCGGTTTCTTCCTTCGTTTTATTAGAAGGTCCATATGGAAGAGAAAATTCCTCTCCATTATCGCTGGCCTTTTTAACCATTCTCCCAAGCCACCAACCACCGGTTACCATCACCAGCAGGGCACTGAAAACACCTATGATGCCCCCCGCTGTAGGCGCTGTATCAAAAAATTCTGTTGGTATAATATTTTGGATTTCCGGAGATCCCGGGGCTGTCATCGTAAACGAAATAGAACCAAACACTAAAGCTGCCGGTATAAACCTATGGGGAAGGTTTGCGGCCTGGAACAACGAAACAGCAATAGGATAAACCGCAAAGCCGACCACAAATAAACTAACACCACCATACGTCATAATAGCAGCAGCAGCTACAACCGCAAAAACCGCCCGCTTCGCTCCAAGTTTTTCTTTCGTCCATTGAGCGATACTGTCTGCAGCTTTGGTTTCCTGAATAATCTTCCCAAAAATTGCTCCAAGTAGAAATACTAAAAACCACGAAGCAAAGTAATCAGTAAAACCATTCATGTAATTATCCAACAGGGCATTTTGGAGATTTAATCCCCCTGTTAATGCAACAACAATGGAACTAAGTAGTGCTGCTACGATAATATTGATGCCTTTCATCGTAAGATATATTAACAGAGCAAGAGAAGCAATCAGCCCTAACATTCCGATAATACTCATTTTTTCCCCTCCCGGCTACCTCACGGTTTTTTCAGCATAATTATAGTCATAGCAAACCTGGTACAACTCTTTCATTTCCTCCGCAGAAGGCACTTTAGGATTTTTCCCAGGACTGCCGCTTTCAAATGCATCTTTCACCATTTTATCGATAGCGTTTTCAAATTCTTTTTGTTCAATCCCCCATTCCCGCAGGTTAGGTATTTGTAAATTTCGGCATAGTTCTTTAACAGAGCTAATAGCAATATCCGCCGCTTCTTCATTTGAATATTTTTCAGCTTCCGGCTTAAAGATCCTGCCTAAATCAGCTAAACGCTCAATAGCATCTTCACGGCTGAACTCCATTACAGCTGGCAGGAGCATAGCGTTTGAAAAACCATGTGGTACGTGAAAAAGAGCTCCAATAGGACGAGACATTCCATGAACCAGGCATACAGAAGAGTTTGAAAAAGCCCAGCCTGCCTGGAGGGCACCTAAAGCCATTTTTTCCTGTGCCTCTACGTCTTCTGAATCGTTATACGTTTTTTGTAGGTTCGGCACGATTAATTCCATTGCCGAAAGTGCCATCATATCTGACAGTGGATGTGCTTTTTGAGAAATATATGCTTCAATGGCGTGACTTAAAGCGTCTACTCCGGTAGCAGCTTTGACTTTCGCAGGAACCGATTTAGAAAGCTCTGGATCGATAATAGCTGCTTCGGGCAAAAACGCCGGCTGTTTTATCATCATTTTCACTTCATTAGCAGTGTTTGTAATTATCGTAACGTCTGTAGCTTCCGAGCCAGTACCGGCAGTGGTGGGAATGGCGATATGAGGCGAAGGTAAACGGGAAGCCTGCTTCTTTCCACCCATATAATCACCGATATATCCACCATTGGTACTGACCACTGCTACCGATTTAGCTGTATCAATGCAGCTCCCCCCGCCTATGGATAAAACTACATCACACTCCTCCTGATGAAAGAATTGTAATGCTTCTTCCACGAACTTGTCTGTAGGTTCTGACCCTACTCCGTTATAAACGACGCTCTCTACATTTTCTTCCTGCAAATAAGTACGACATTTCTCAATGTATCCTAATTTTTCCATCATTTGATCGCTGATAATAAGTGCTTTTTTCCCTTTTCGGGTAGTTTCTCTTCCTACCTGTTGAAAGGACCCTTTACCATAGTGAATAATTGCTGGCGATTGAAAAGCTGTAGGTATATTCATTAAATTTCTCCTCCTTTATATCATTCTTATTGCAAGAAGCGTGCCAACTTTTAAACCCCTTTATAATAACGCTTACAAAGTAAAAACTGTAGAATGTTTGTACAATCTACAGTTTAAGTGTTATTACGATATACATTTACTTCAAGTTATACTTTTTTAACTTTTGATAGAGAGTGGTGCGATGAATTCCTAATTCTTTTGCTGTTTTTAATTTATTCCCTTGATTTTTTTCAAGGTAATTACTAATAATCTGTTTTTCTTTCTCTTCATCATTGGCTCTCAAAATGGGAAGTTCTCCTTTTATACTTCTGCTCTCTGTTTCCACCAATAAGTAAGAAGGCAGATGTTTCTTTTCAATTACTTCTTCTTCCAACAAAACCACTAGATTTTCTATTACATTTCTTAATTCTCGAATATTTCCTTCCCATTTATATTGAATAAAGACTTGCAGGGCTTCAGAAGAAATAGATTTTACCTGCACCTGATGCTTGCTGCATATTGACGTTAAATAGTGGGCAACGAGAGAAGGGATATCTTCCTTTCTTTCCCGAAGAGGAGAAATAGGGATTTCCACGATATTAATTCTATAGTACAAGTCCTCCCGGAAGTTGCCCCTTTTTACTTCTTCATATAGATTTCGATTTGATGCAGCTATAACACGCGCGTCCGTTTTAATTGACTCGAGGCCTCCTACCCTTTCAAATTCTCTTTCCTGCAGCACCCGTAATAGTTTCGTCTGCATGTAAGGCGGCATTTCGCCTATTTCATCCAAAAACAATGTTCCTTTCTGAGCTAATTCAAATTTTCCAGGCTTTCCACCTTTTTTTGCTCCGGTAAAAGCTCCTTCCTCATAACCAAAAAGCTCAGATTCAATTAGATGTTCCGGTACTGCTCCGCAATTAACGCTTATAAACCTCCCAGTGGAGAAAGGGCTTAATTCATGAATACTTTGAGCAAACAGCTCCTTTCCGGTTCCGCTTTCTCCTGCCAGTAGAACAGTTATCTGCTTTTTAGCAATTTTTCTTGCCAATGATTTTGAGTGCATTGTACTTTCACTCTGTCCAATGATTTCATCAAGCGTGAACCTGGCACTGCGTTCTGCACTTATATTCACAGCTTCGTTTGTTAACTGCTCATTTCTATAGCTTTTCTGCATATTTTCATAAATTTTATATAATTCGTTTAACCCTTCAAAGATAAGCATTCCCACAGCGCCCACCACCTTGCCGTTCTTCCATAGCGGGAGCCGGTGAACCACCATTGCCTGGCCATTAATGTACTGGATAGCCCCACGCTCCGGAAGTCCGGTACGTACCGTGTGATGCAGTTTTGTGTTCTCTATGATTTCTTCTACTTGCTTTCCTAACGCGTAATGTTTATCTATTCCAATAAAACGACTGTACGCATCATTAAATTGAATAACAACTCCGTTATGATCTACTACTGCAACTCCTTCGTAAGCTCTTTCTAAAACGATATCCAAAATTTCAGCTGTATGCTCAAGCTTATCTGCTTTTTGTAATAAATCCGACAGCCCGTTCGAGATATTATTTCTATTTAGCAAACCTAATAATTTATTTTTCTCATCCCTCACGATAAACCATGCCACATTACTTCTATAAACATTCAGCAGCGGTTCGTTTTGCTGAATGATAATGAAATCTTCTTTACCTAAAAAATCAGCAACGGGACTGTTTCCTGTATCAGATAAAAGATACGGGAGCAAAAGCTGCGGGGTGACGAGTCCAATTGGTTTGTTATCACTGCTTACAATTACTACACTCTCTTTTTGGGAAGCTGCCATCAATTCCGCCAGCTCCTGTACACTGTTATCTGCTCCTGCAGTCAAAGGTACAGAATCCATCCAATCCTGCACTAAAAAATTATCTTCCAATTCTTTGATTCTTCTTTGCGGTTCGAAGTTGTTATCCAAAACAAACCTCCCTGAATAAATTTCCATTAATAATGGCTTAAGTATAGAAATTTTACTTATTAACTATCTTTCGTTTTATTATATTATTTTTAACAATACAAATTCGTAGAATAGATATGAAGCGATAATATAGAGAGTTAATTAAAATAAATTATAGCAGGAAAATCGTCTTCAGTTTCATACATCTGCAAAGAGAAGCCTCGACGGGCTACCGTCGAGGCTTCTCTTCATTTGTGTATAAATATTAATGTAATCCAGATTACTATGCATATTGTTTCGTTTTTTAGTATGTAAGCTCCCTTACGCTGCCGGTACTAATACTTTGAATAATTACTTTCCACCGTGATACATTGTTTCAACAATAGTGTTCCCGGCTTATTAACGTTATAAATGGTTTTACAACGGGTCACACTTAGTACGCCTGTGTTTTGAAAGGAATGAAGACTTGTGCTCCCACTTCCCCGCTGGTTAAAAATTGCTTTAATTTTATTAGCATTCGGCACCATTTCTTACTTCACTCATTTTCAGCTGGAGATCCGTCCGCCTGATATCCGCGACTTCGTATTGTCGTTTGGGTGGTGGGGGCCGGTTATTTTCTTCATTATTTATACAATTGGTCCTTTTGTCTTCTTCCCCACCTCGGTACTGTCGCTTGGAGCAGGCCTGGCCTTTGGTGTCTGGCCCGGTGTTCTTTATATCATTATCGGTGCTACAGGCGCCGCCTCCACAGGCTATGTCATGGCCAGGCTGTTTGGCAGGTCTGTATTAAAAATGGACAGCTTCTCCTGGTCGGAAAAGCTGTTCCATCAGATGGAAAAACGCGGATTCTTATACATTTTTGTCCTCCGGCTCATTCCCATTGTGAGCTTTGATCTGCTCAGCTATGCAGGCGGAATTGCCAGGGTCCGTTTTTCTTCATTTATTCTTGCTACTGTTCTTGGCATGATCCCTGGAACTTTTGCCTACAGCTTTCTTGGTGCCAGTATTGCTTCGGGCAATATTTTTGTATTCATCATTGCTGCGGCTTTATTTTTATTGTTAATCGGCATCACGTATTACTTCCGCGAGCCCGTCAAACGATGGCTCGGCCTTTCTACTGACAAGCCCTAAAGGATCAGGGCCAAAACACCGGAACAGATGAATGATTTCCTGGCCAGACAATTTTAATAATCAGAAACGGAAAATGTAATCTATATTACACCCTCTGTTTCAGGCCAGAGGCTGAAGGCAATACGACAAACAGCACCAATTATTCATTAGGAGGATTTTGATTATGATTGAGCACATTAACGCCGTATCTAAAGGAATGAACACCGAAAGCACTGCCGGGGATCATAAAATTGTCATCGACGAGCCGGCCAGCATGGGAGGCACCGATGAAGGCGCCAATCCACTTGGCACGCTGCTTGCTTCGTTAGCCGGATGTGAGAATGCAATTGCCAACTTTGTGGCAAAAGAAATCGATTTTGACCTTCAGGGCATTGAGTTTGATGTCAAAGGCGAGCTCGATCCCAACGGCATGATGGGCAAAGACGATGTGCGCCCTTATTTTCAACGCATCACGGTCAACGCTAAAGTGCACACAAGTGAATCCGATGAACGCATCCAAGAGCTCCGGGAAAAAGTCGACGCCCGCTGCCCGGTCTTCACGACAATGGTAGCTGCAGACGTTGATATGCAGGCAAACTGGGCCAAAGCGTAAAAACCCGTGGATTGAATGAATAGCAACAGGGGTATCCGTACAGGGTATTCCTGTTTTCTCTTTCTGTATTATCTTTAGAACTAAAAATGAAAGGATCGATAGTATGTCTATGAACTTATTTTCTCTTTCCAAACAGGTGGCCGTTGTCACCGGGGGCGGCAGCGGCATTGGAAAAACAATGGCCGAAACACTGGCCGGTGCTGAAGCCCACGTAGTCATTCTCGGCCGTACCCAAAGCAAGATTGAAGAGGCAGCTGACGAGATCAGCAATGAAACAAATGCGAAGGTGACTCCCCTTGTATGCGATGTGACGGATAAAGACCAGGTGGCACAGACCGTCTCACGTATTATGAATGATTTCGGCCGCATCGACGTACTTGTTAATAACGCCGGTACCGCCGCTTATGGCAAAGTGGAGGATATAAGCGAAGAGGACTGGGAGCATGTGTTCAATACGAATTTGAAGTCTGCATTTCTCATGACTCAGGCCGTCGTTCCCCACATGAAAAAAGCTAATTACGGCCGCATTGTGAATACGGCTTCGGTTGCCGGCGGCGTAAGCTTGTTCTTCAGCTCTGTATACGGTCCGAGCAAGGCAGGCCTTATCCACTTTACTAAACAATTGTCGGGCGAGCTTGCCCCGTACGGCATTACGGTGAATGCGATCAGTCCATGGTTCTTTAAAACAGATTTTAATGCCGGCTCCCTTGAAGGCGACGATTTCAGGCATTCCGTGGAACAGCGCACCCCGGTCCAGCGTACCGGCCGTCTTGACGAACTCAAAACCTCTGTTTTGTATCTGGCAGCTCCCGGATCGAGCTATGTTAACGGCCAAAACATTTACATTGACGGCGGCATGACTTCATTTGGGCTGTAAACGGGCTACCCGTTTTTTAAAATATGTTTACTTCAAAAATATAAATTAGAAAGGAGCTTTTCGATGTCTGCAAACAACATTTTTGCCTTTGACGTTTACGGAACACTGTTTAATATTCAATCGGTCGATACCACCTGCGAGGAGCATTTTCCCGGCCAGGGAGAAAGCATTGGCCAGCTTTGGAGACAAAAGCAGATCCAGTACTCCTTTCTCCGCCAGGCGATGGGGAAATACGTCCCCTTTTCCTCTGTTACAAAAGATGCGCTGCGGTTCTCTTTGGCTGCCCATCACGCCGACTGGACAGAGGAAACCGAGCAAAAGCTTATGAAGGCCTACAAACATTTAACGCTATTTGAAGAAAGCCTGCACGTTTTGAAGAAGCTGAAAGACCAGTCTGCCACCCTGATCGTATTTAGTAACGGGTCAAGAGACATGCTTGAGCCACTGCTGGAGCAGGCCGGGGTAAGTGAATACCTTGATTACGTTATTAGTGTCGATGACATTAAACAATTTAAGCCTTCGCCGGCTTCTTACCAGCTTGTTTTAGATACTGCAGGGGCGCCCCGACATGAAATTACCTTTCTATCAAGCAACGGCTGGGACATCAGCGGTGCTAAAGCGTTTGGTTTTACTACGGCCTGGATCAACCGCAGTGAGCAGCCCACCGAAGAGCTGCAGCTGCCTCCTGATTACCACTACACTACGCTTACTCCGCTGATTGAAGGTTGAATTGCTTTAACCATATATCAAAATACAAAATCCGCCCAGTTCACAGTAAGCATGAACCGGGCGGATTTTTTCTATTATAATGGGTATAGTTTATATATCTTTCTCAAAAGTGGTACTCTTTTGCCGCCTCATATTTCATCCAATATTTTGTACGCCATGTCTGCATTAATGGATAGAAACTTTTCTTGTTTAATAATGCCCTGCTTTTTAAACGAACTTAACACCGCACTCGTCGTTTCTCTTGTAGAACCTACCATGTTTGCAATATCCGCATGTGTTAATTTCATTTCAATGGACTGCCATTCATGATGCCGTTTCCCTTCCTTTTCGCTCAGCTTTAACAGCAGAAACAAAATCCGGTACTTTACATCCGACAAAGCGATCTTTTCACTCATCGAGTAGGTTTCCTTCAACCGGTTGGATAATATATTAATCAGCTTAAGTGAAATCTTTGGATGTCGTTCAATGAATAGTTCAAACTCTTCCACGTTAATTATGCACACGTAGGTATCCATCATCGCTTCAGCATAAACATTTTCGTCCGTTAAAGAAATGGAGCTTGTTTCCCCAAAAATGTTTCCACTCGTCAAAATATCTACCGTAAACTGCCTGCCCTGATGATTCATCCGGTACAGCCGCACCTGACCCTGCTTCAATAAAAAAAGTGCCGGGATAGGCCTTTCCGGCGAAACAATAACGCTCCCCTTTTTGACTGGACGCATTTCACTCATTTTATCAATCGTGCGAAGCTCGTCCTTTTTCAGCTCTTCGAATAAGCTGATCTGAGAAATCATTGAGAGTTTGTCCATGCTTTTCTGCCCTCTCTTTCTATAAAATGTAAGTTACCTTACGGACTTTGGATGCCTGATACCTGTATCATAGCATAAAAGGGGGTAATTCTAGTGGTGACACTTTACACCATTGACGGCTGTCCGGACTGTCGGCGCTGGCGGAAAACGCTTGAAAACAACCAAATTTCCTTCAGGGAAAAAACCTTTTCACCGACGACCAGGCGGTCGATGATTTATTAGCATCCATTGGCGAAGTGAAGGCCCCGGTTCTTCTCTGGCATAAAAAGCAGATACCCCTCTCATCAGTGCTCGACTCTTACAGTTGAACGTCTGCCTCATCGGGAGTAAGCCGTGCTCTGAACTATATTTTCATCCACGTGATAAATAATAAGGAGAGATGTTTTATGAGTCATCTATATGCGCTGGTGCTAAACGCCTCCCTGAAAGGGTCCCCGGAGCCGTCTCACACTGAAGCTCTTTCGGATGAAGTGCTAGATATTTTAAAAAGCAAAGGTGCGGAAACAAAAACCATTCGCCTTGCTGATTACTATATTCCCTATGGCATTAGCGGCGATGTAGGGAAGGGAGACGAGTGGCCGATTATCTTTGAAGAAGTGCAGAAGGCAGACATTGTTATTATCGGAACACCTCTATGGCTGGGAGAAAAAAGCAGCCTGGCCACACTTGCCATTGAACGTCTTTATGGCAGCAGCGGAGAAATTAATGCCTCCGGCCAGGCCATTTACTACAACAAAGTCGGCGGTGTTGTTGTTACAGGAAATGAAGACGGAGCAAAGCACGCCTCGGCTTCTATTTTGTACGGCCTCTCTCACATTGGCTTCACTATCCCTCCTAACGTGGATGCTTACTGGGTAGGTGAAGCCGGTCCAGGGCCCTCCTATATGGATGGCCCTGGAAAAGAAAACGCGTTTACAAAAAAACACGTAAAGATGCTTGCCTACAACACATGGCACCTGGCTTCGTTTTTCAAGGCCCACCCTATCCCGCCGGAAGGCAATACAATGAACGCATAAAAATTAATTTAAGACAGAAAAATCCCTCTGTCTTTCGCGCAGAGGGATTTTATGCTTGTTTAACCATTTATACCGCAGTGGCAAGCTGCACGCTATCTTGAGCCATAAGACTTTTGTATAAATATATTTAAATGCATAAATTTTCCGTAAAAATTATCTTTTTCTTTGGTTACAGAATCCCGATCGTGTTCAGCAGAATAACGATAATCACGGAGATAATTGGAATCAATACAGCGACAACAAAAATATCCTTATAGCTGTCTTTATGGCTCATGCCTGTAATTGTTAAAAGTGTCAGCACCGCCCCGTTGTGCGGAAGGGCATCGAGCCCACCTGAAGAAAGCGAAGCAATGCGGTGAAAGGCCTCGGGATCAACCCCTGTATTCATCGCTATCTGGTAGTATTCTTCCCCAAGTGCTTCGAGCGCAATCCCCATCCCGCCGGAAGCCGACCCTGTCGACCCGGCCAGGATGTTAACAGCTATGGCTTCGGAAATTAAAGGATTGCCGCGCACTCCCATCAATAATGAGGTTAACTGATCAAATCCCGGAACCTCCCGTACTACACTACCAAAACCAACAGCTGCACTCGTATTAATAATGGCAAGCACGGAGCCGCTTGCTCCTCCGTTGACGGCAGGGACGAATTTTTTAAATTTAGTCAGGTTAAGAAGCATAATAAGTACTATGCCTGTCAGAAGTGCCACCACAATATCCCATCCGAGGAGATTTAGTGTTAAAAGCACTGTGATCAGCGGAAGTATCGACAGCATGAAGGGCGGGGCTTTCTCTTCTGTTTCCATCATACTCTTGTCTTTTGGTTCGGTGAAACGCTCTCCTTTGGCCGTCATCTGCTTTTCACGCCACCGCAAATAGAGGTAGCCCCCCACCGCCATCACCAGGGCCGCAATGATGCCCATTAACGGCGCGGCTGTGGCGCTTGTACGAAAATACTCGATAGGGATCAGGTTTTGAATCTGCGGCGTCCCCGGCAGCGCCGTCATTGTAAACGTAAACGCTCCTAATGCCACTGTCGGTGGAAGCAGCCGGCGGCTGATATCTGCTTCTCTGAATAAGGATAGGGCAAGCGGATATACAGCGAAAATAACAACAAACAGACTGACACCGCCGTATGTAAGCACGGCAGAAGCCACCAGGACTCCCAAAATCGCACGATTCGTGCCAATCAGCTTTGTCAGTGCTACAGCGACAGAACGCGCCATCCCCGTATCTTCCATCAATTTTCCGAAGACGGCTCCGAGCATAAATACCGGAAACCATTCTTGCGCGAACTCAACGAAGCCGCTCATGTATGTGCCTGTATATGCATCGAGCAGATCGAGCCCTCCGGTCAATGCCACAATACCTGCTGCCACCGGCGCCACCCAGATGATGGACCAGCCTAAGTAAGCGAGAACCATTAATGTTATTAAGCCTAACAATATTCCAAGCATAATTTTACCTCCTTTTCTATCTTAAACAGACACAGACTATTGCGCCGTATAGCCTCCATCAATCAATACGCTCTGGCCGGTAACACTTTTTGCCTGATCCCCGGCTAAAAATAGAGCATAGTTTGCTACCTCCTGCGGATCGAGCAGACGCTTCTGCGGGACGAGCGGATAGATAACCTCCTCCAGCACCTTTTCCAGAGTAACGCCACGGTCTGCCGCCAGATCCTCCAGTTGATTACGAACAAGCGGTGTATCTACATATCCCGGACAGAGAGCATTTACTGTAATGCCGTGCTCTGCCCCCTCTAAAGCAGCTACTTTTGTGAGCCCGATTAACCCGTGCTTTGCACTGTTGTATCCCGCTTTTCCGGCAAATCCGATTACACCATTGATTGAAGACATGTTAATGATGCGGCCGTGCTTTTGTTCCTTCATGATCGGAACCGCTTTTTTGATCATGGAAAAAGGCGCTGTCAGCATAATTTTGGTCATTTTTTCAAATGTTTCGGTTGGAAAATCCTCAAGCTTTGCCACGTACTGCATCCCGGCATTGTTAATGAGAATATCCACCCGGCCGAACACTCGAAGCGTTTTCGCAAAAGCCTCATCCACCGCATCTTCATTCGTAACGTCGCAGGCCAGGCCTAAGCAGGTGAATCCCTCATTTTCAATCTCACTGGCAGCAGCTTGTACTTTATTTTGATCGATATCTGTCAGTACTACCTTTGCCTGCTGCCGGGCAAATGCTTTTCCGATTGCAAGCCCGATGCCGCTCGCTGCACCTGTGATAAAGACCACTCTTCCTTGAACCATGTGTATCACTCCTGATTATGTTTTTAAGTAATCGCTTACAAAACGAATTTCATTTTAAATTCATTCTCATCTTATATATTTGCAAAAAACGTGCCAACATCTGCTTGAAAACTTTTTGCTCCGAAACCCGCCGCTAACGTATTCTTTTACGAGGCACGCGCAAAAAAATAAAACCATTCCAAAACAATGGAATGGTTTCCGGAAACCTGGAAAAACCCGTTGTTATTCCAGATGGTATTTCATGATTTTATTGTAGAGATTGGATTTTCCTATTCCGAGCAGTTCACATGCTGTCCGCTTGTCCCCCTCCGCTTCCTTTAGTGCCTGCTTTACCGCTTCCTTTTCTGCTTCAGCGATTACTTGTTTCAACGGTTTTATTCCGCTTTTCCGGCTTACCTGTCCCGCATCCGTCATGCGTCCCGGAAGATCACTCAGCTGTATTGTTTCTCCTTCGGTAAGATGTACGGCTGCCTCAATTGTATTTTCGAGTTCCCGCACATTGCCCGGCCACGAGTAATCCAAAAAGCGGTCAAGCACCTGCTGATCGAACGCTGTAATTCGTTTACCCAGTCTTTCTGTAACTTTTTGGAGCATAAATTTGCTGAGAAGAGGAATATCCTCGGGCCGCTCACGCAGGGAAGGTATTGTAAACGAGATAACGTTGATCCGGTAGTACAGATCCTCCCGAAACTGCTGCTTTTCTATCAGCTGTTCGAGCGGCTGATTGGTAGCAGCAACCACCCGTACGTCCACCTGCCGGGGCCTTTGTGCACCAAGCGGTTCAAGCTCTCCCTCCTGAAGTACACGAAGAATTTTCACCTGGGTATTCAGCGGCATATCCCCTATCTCGTCCAGAAAAATGGTTCCCTGGTCAGCCAGCTGGAATTTCCCTGGTTTGCCTCCCTTTTTCGCGCCGGTAAAAGCTCCCTCCTCATAGCCAAACAGCTCGGACTCCAGTAAATCCCCCGGTATCGCTGCACAATTCACTTTCACGAAAGGCTTCATGCTTCTTTCGCTCAGCTTATGCAGCCCCTGGGCAAACAATTCTTTTCCGGTCCCTGTTTCTCCTCGCAAAAGGACAGATACGTCGCTTGAAGCTACTTTGCGTACGTTTCTTTTTACTTCTTCCATTTCAGGGGACACGCTGAGCGCATCCTGCAGGGAATAAGATGTGCCGTTCAGCTGCTCCACCTGCTTTTGATACGATTCGAGCTCCAGCATTAACGTTTTAATATGCTGGTTCATCTCCGCCCATTCCTTTCTGTCCCGGAACATCACCAGTCCCAGAGCGCCGATAATACGGCCCTCGTCGTATAAAGGCACGCGGTCGGCAATCATATAGTTGCCTCTAATGTACTGCATATTTGCTTTTTCCGCTTTCCCGGAAGCCACTACAATATGCATGCGCGTGTTTTCAATCACATCAGTTACGTGACGCCCGACCGCATTTTTGCGACTGGTGCCGAGAAAATCATAATAGCATTCATTCATATACGAGACGATTCCCTGCTCATCGACAATGACCACACAATGGTGCAGACTGCCAAACAATATGTCGTAAATATGATCCAATCCTTCTAAATGCTTCATCATTTCCACCCCGTTATCGCGGTTGACGTTTCTGATTAAATGGTAACGGTCCTGCGAATTTTTTCAATAGCTCCGGACTCTTTATTAAAAGAAAAACATCTCCGGGAGCCGATCAGCGGTGACGGCCCGGAGATGTTTCCCGTTGCTTATATAAGGCACTTGTTTAAATTCTTTCTACCACGGTAGCCACACCCTGGCCGCCTCCGATGCATAATGCCGCCAGCCCTGTATCTACCTGCTGGCGTTTCATCTGATGAAGCAGGGTCACGAAAATTCTTGTACCGCTTGCCCCAATCGGGTGGCCTAACGCAATTGCCCCTCCGTTTACGTTCAGCTTTTCTGAATCAATATTCAAATCTCTCTGTACAGCAAGTGACTGGGCAGCAAAAGCTTCGTTTGCTTCAATCAGATCTATATCTTCCATCGAAACAGACGCTTTATCTAAAGCCTTTCGGATGGCCGGGACCGGCCCCAGTCCCATCACGCTCGGATCCACGGCGGCACTTGCATTGCCGGTAATCCGGGCCATGGCTGTAATGCCCAGCTGCTTAGCTTTCTTCCCACTCATAACAATAACGGCTGCGGCTCCGTCGTTGATCCCGGAGGCGTTTCCTGCTGTCACGCTTCCGTCTTTTTGGAACGCCGGCTTTAATTTTTTCAGCTTTTCTACCGTGGTGCCGCTTCGAATATGTTCATCCTCCACTACCTCGAGGGGCTCCCCTTTTCGCTGAGGTACGTGAACAGCCACGATTTCCTCTTTGAAGACCCCGTTATCCCGTGCTGCCGTGGCCTTCTGCTGACTGGCTGCGGCGAATGTGTCCTGTTCTTCGCGTGTAAAGCCGTACTCATGGTTAATATTTTCAGCTGTCACACCCATATGATAGTTTTCCACCGCACACATTAGTCCGTCACGGAGCATGCTGTCAACGAGCTTCTGGTCTCCCATGCCAAAGCCGCTGCGCGCGTTCATCTGCAGATAAGGAGCCTGACTCATATTTTCCATCCCACCGGCAACGACGATGTCCGCATCACCGGTCAGTACGGCCTGAGCCGCCAAGTGGACGGCCTTCAAGCCGGACCCGCACACTTTATTAATGGTCATTGCAGGTATATTTTCAGAAAGACCGGCCTTTAAAGAAGCGACCCTTGCCGGGTTCTGCCCAAGACCTGCCTGCAGCACGTTTCCCATAATGACTTCATCCACTTCTTCCTTCGGAACACCGGCACGTTCAAGCGCTTTTTCAATCACAAGCGCGCCCATATCTACAGCTGGTACATCCTTTAAGCTGCCCATAAAGCCGCCGACCGGAGTCCGTATCGCTCCGCCCAGCAGAACCTCTTCTGTCTTCATTGTTTCCCCTCCCGGTCTGTCAGCGCTTCATCAATTATAAAAGAAGCTTCTGTATACTGCTCCACAGTTTTTACGTCTGCCCCGTTCAGTACTTCTCTTAGCACCATGCCAGACGGTGTGAAATCAAAGACGGCCATATCCGTAATCAACCGGTCCACTACCTTTTCGCCGGTCAGCGGCAGAGCGCATTCGGTACGGATTTTCGATTCTCCTTCTTTATTCGTATGGGTCATGATGATAACTACTTTTTGCGCTCCCTGCACGATATCCATGGCACCACCCATACCTTTAACCATTTTTCCGGGAATCATCCAGTTCGCAAGATCTCCCTCTCCGGAAACCTCCATGCCCCCGAGAATCGCGAGATCAATATGGCCGCCGCGGATCATAGCAAAGGATTCCGCGTTATCAAAGAATGAACCTCCCTGCTTCACCGTCACTGTCTCTTTACCGGCATTAATCAGATCTGCATCCACGTCTTCCTCCGCGGGATAAGGCCCAATACCGAGCAGCCCATTTTCGGAATGAAGAAAAATATTTTTCTCTGCCGGAATGTAGTTGGCAATCATTGTTGGCATGCCAATACCCAGATTCACAATCGTGCCGTCTTCGACTTCCTTTACCGCCCGCTGGATAATGTTTTCTCTTTGACTGCTCATTGTCTTTCTCCTCCTTTTATACCTGCTGGACCGTTTTACGTTCGATGCGCTTTTCATACGAGGTGCCGACAAGAAGATGCTGAACGTACAGGCTCGGTGTATGGATAAAGTCCGGATCGAGTTCACCGACATCAACCAGCTCTTCCACCTCTGCGATTGTAAATTTCCCCGCCGCTGCTGCCAGCGGATTAAAGTTGCGGGCTGTTTTCCGGTAAATAAGGTTTCCGTAGGCATCCCCCTTCCATGCCTTCACAAGAGCCGCATCCCCCTGGATGGCCTCTTCAAGAATGCACTGTCTGCCGCCGATCACTTTGTGCTCCTTACCCTCAGCAATTGGGGTGCCTACACCAGTCGGGGTGTAAAAGCCGGGAATACCGGCGCCGCCTGCCCGGATACGTTCCGCGAGTGTCCCTTGAGGCACGAGTTCCACTTCTAGTTCTCCGCTCAGGTACTGCTCTTCAAAGATCTTATTTTCTCCCACGTAGGAAGCCACCATTTTGTTAATCTGTTTATTTTCAAGCAGCAGCCCAAGACCCCAGTCGTTGATGCCGCAATTGTTACTGACTACTGTTAAATTTTTCGTTCCCTTTTGAGCCAGCGCCTGAATGGCTTTTTCCGGAATGCCGCACAGACCAAATCCCCCGACAATAAGGGTATCGCCTTCCTGAATGCGGTCTACGCTCTCTTCAAAAGACGTCTGTATCTTCGTCATTGTTTGAACCCCTTTCAGTTCTTTAATTGGTACTTCCACTTTACTAATAGCGCTTTCATAAGTAAAATAGATAAATAATATAAATTTATTACTAAATGGAATAAGAGGTGCCTCATGGATATCAAACAGCTTCGCTTTTTCCTCGAAGTATGCAAAGAACTAAGCTTTTCACGGGCCAGCGAGAAGCTTCACATTTCCCAGCCCGCTTTAAGCAAAACGATTCATCAGCTTGAGGAAGAAATCGGCCTCCGTCTGCTCGACCGCTCCACCCGTCATCTTTTCGTAACGAAAGAAGGAGAAATCATCCGCAAGCACGCCCGGAAGGTACTTCGCAGCGCAGAGGATTTGTGGCAGGAAGCAGAAGAAATCAAGCTGCATAAAAAAGGCAGCTTTACACTCGGACTCCCTCCCGTCATCGGCTCCAGCTTTTTCCCTGAAATCATTGCCGGCTTTCGCAGAACTTATCCCGAAGCCGGCATGCACATTGTCGAAGAAGGCGCAAAAATTATGGAGCAGTCGCTGCTTGAAGGAAATATTGATGTAGGTGTAGCCATTCTTCCCGTCGATGACGAACAGTTTGAGGTTCGCCAGATCATCGACCGGAAAATTCTTGCCGTCACCTCGGTAAACCATCCGCTTGCCGGCCGTGAAAGTATACAAATGAAGGATTTAAAGCATGAATCCTTTTTAATGTTTCAGCAGGGGTTTTCCCTGTACGACCGGGTCTTCGAGTCATGCATCCAGTCCGGCTTTGAACCAGATATTCTTTATGAAAGCTCTCAGTGGGATTTTTTATTTGAGAGTGCCGTAGCGGGCCTGGGTGTCGCCCTCCTCCCCGAAACAGTCGTTCATAAAGCAGATACAAGAAATGTCTCTGTGCTCGCAGTGGACGATGATTTACTACACTGGCGGCTCGCACTCATCTGGCGCAGGCACAGCTATCAGACCCAGGCCGCCCAGGCGTGGATCACTTTTGTGGAAGAGTCCTTTAATTAGTAATCCGCCTGGGCTCCTGCACGCCTCCTTAAAACTCTAATCAGGTGTTCGGCTTTTCTTTTTGATATAATTCATAAGCAGTTTTATTTTACTTCTTTATGTTTACTTCGCGTGGAAAGGACGATGCTTATGAAACATACAATTTCTTTCTGGCTGGAGGCAGCCCGGGCAAGTTTTTTGTCTGTTATGCTTATGCCGGTCCTGTTAGGGGCACTTGGGGCTTTTGCATGGAACGGGGTTTTTGAGCCGCTCTGGTTTGTTATTACACTGATCGGGGGATTCAGCGCCCACCTATTTTCCAATATGGTGAACGATTTGTGGGACTACCGTAACGGTGTCGATACAAAGGCACAGGACACGGCAAACGACGTTTCCACTAATTCCGGCATGCTGACAGGAGGCCGGGTCTCTGAAGAAACATTCGCGTTTGTTACGTGGGCGTTTTTGGCCCTGGCCCTTTTATGCGGTGTCGTTTTAAGTATTGCCAGAGGGTGGCCGCTTTTGATCCTTGCGGCCTTTGGCGGGCTGCTTGCTTATTTTTATGTGGCCCCTCCCTTTAAGTTCGGTTACCGTGGCAAAGGATACGGCGAAGTCGCTATTCTGCTTTCGTTCGGGGTGCTTCCCGTAGTTGGCAGCTATTACGTGCAGACGGGCTTTTTTGACGTCCGGGCCTTTTTTCTCTCTTTGCCGATCGGCTTATTAACCACCATGGTGCTTTACAATCATCATTTTCTTCACTGGAGAGCCGACCGTGATTCCGGAAAAAATACGCTTGTCGTAGTCCTTGGGGAAAAGAAGGGACTGCTTCTTTCAAAAGCCTTTACCCTCCTTGCCATGCTTACGGTCCCCTTAGGTATTATCGTCGGAGCGCTCCCATGGTACGCGCTGATAGCCATTGCTTCTGCCTGGCCGCTCGTCAAGGCCTATGCTGCCCTCGAAGATACCAACCCTTCTGAATCCTACGGACCGCTCATGGGAGCCTCGATTAAAAGTACGGTTCTTTGTGGATTTTTCCTGGCACTGGCTCTTCTTTTGCAGGGAATATTTTAACCAACGGGTCGTCCGCTTATTTCTGTCGGGCAGGCAGCTTTTATCACAATAGTGTACAATGTGGGCACGAGACTGCATTTTGTAATTAATTAGGAGGCTTTTGATGAAAACTATTCGATGGGGCATTTTAGGCACGGCCGATATCGCCAGAAGACAGATGCTGCCTGCACTGCAGCATACGGAAAATGCCGAGGCGTATGCGATCGCAAGCGGCAGCGGCAAAGCAGAGGAACTAGCCAAAGCCTTTCATATTCCGAAGGTGTACCAAAGCTATGATGATCTGCTTGAAGACCCGGACATCGATGCGGTCTACATTCCTCTCCCCAACCATCTCCACAAAGAATGGAGCATAAATGCTGCCCGAAAGCAGAAGCATGTGTTATGCGAAAAGCCGGCGGCCCTGACTCAAGCGGAGGCCGGGGAAATAAAAAACGCCTGCGCAGAACACGGCGTTCAGTTTATGGAAGCATTCATGTACCGGTTCCATCCGCAGCACCAGCTTGTACAAAAAATGCTTGCAGGCAATGCGATTGGAGACGTGGTGACGATGCGCTCATCGTTTACTTTTCCGTTGCAGCATACCGAAGGTAACATCCGGCTTCATTCCCAGGCTGACGGCGGCGGAAGCCTGTATGATGTCGGCTGCTACTGCATTCACGCCATTCGCCAGGTTATGGGGGAGCCGGCGCATGCGAGCGCTTCTTATTCATTCCATGAAAACGGCCACAGTGACTGGGCTGCGGCAGGTGTCCTTACTTTTTCCGACGGCCGGCTCGCCCACTTTGATTCAGGCATGAACGCTGCTCTTCGCAACGAATACGAAGTAGTAGGTACGAAAGGCGTACTGAAAGCCCACCAGGCGTTTGTTCCAACAGAACAACCGTGCAGAGTTTCTATCGAATTGGAAAGCGGGGAATCCTACAGCGAAACCATCGCAGATAACTATTACATTACCGGCATGCAGTCGCTTTCCCTCGGGCTGCTGGAGGGAAGAAGCTGGCCTTCCGATGGACTCGCGGAAAATGCTTTTGTGCTTGAGCAGCTGGTAAATCCATAAAAAAACAGCCCGCAGCCGCCTTTTTCTGGCAGCTGTGGGCTTTATTATCGTTATTCTATATACTTTCGTTCAATGGATTCCTGCACATTCATGATTGAAACTCTTGCTGTTAAAGCATCACCTTCATTGACTGTTTTCCCTGTCACATCCACCAGCGAAAACTGCGAACTTGGCTTCCCGACGACCGAAACAGGCTCTTTGCCCCAGAATATTTTCGCTGGCGGCCGGGCATAGGAACGAACATTCCGGAGAATGTTAAAGGCCAGCTTTTTTAACGTATCGGACTGGTGCTCGCGGGCAAAGTTAAAGCCATGTGCTTCTCCAAGTGGAATGAGTCCGATAGTCATCGGCTCATTCAGCGGCTTGGTATCTCCGTACCCTGCCGTGCTCCCTGTTTTTATCTCCCGCGTTTCAAGGAGAGGTGTTTTAAGCTCAAACGTTTCTTCAAAACGCAGACCGTTTCTGCTCGCTGCCTGACCGAACATGGCATTACCGATACGAATCATATTAAAGCCAAGGTCCGGATACTTGACGGCTATCGCACTGTTGGCCATGTGTACATATGCAGGATGAATCCCATAAATTTTCGTTATGATTTCTACGCACTGCTTTAAGCGATCACTCTGGACAGTAATTTTTTCTGCATGCCTGTTGGCAGCAAAATGAGAATAAACGCCTTCCATCTTCACTGATTTTAACGCTTGATACGCTTCCATAAATGAGCTTAAATCTTTTTCATCCAGACCGAAACGATTTAAAGAAATATTAATTTTTAAATGGAAGGGATACTGCCCTGCGTTTTTCTTCCCTGCTGCCCTGTCTAATTTTTTCATTTTCCAGGTTGTATCAACGGTAGGCGTTAAATTGTAATCAATGGTACGTTCTGCGTCAAAATAAGGACCTAAGATTAATATAGGAGCTTTCACACCATGGTTTCGCAGTTCAATGCCTTCTTCCTCCACCCCTACAGCTAAATAATCAACTTCGTTTTCAATGTACTTGGCCATAGGAACCAGTCCATGGCCGTAGGCATTACTTTTAACGATGCCTGCAAAAAATTTATCCGGCATCCGGTTTTTAATTTGATGAATGTTATTGCGTACAGCCTTTACGTTAATTTCAATCCATGAAGAATTCATTCATTACACGCCCTTCTCTGCTGAATATTATTCTTTATGCCTAAGAATAATTTCATGCGTCTTCTGTTCTATACCTTTACGTGCCCGCTCGAAAACTCCCTTTCTGACATCTTCTTTAATATAAAGACATTTCCTGCCGGCTTTTATTCTTCGGAAAAATAGCATTTGATTAAAAAGACCCCGGTGCGGGTATGATAAACAAGGTGTACAAACTTTTGTTTTTTACCGAAGGAGGACTATATATGAGCAATTCAAACATTACCGCAGATCAGGCCGGCACGTTCCGGGTCGGCGGCGATATAGAAGTAAACCGTTTAGGATACGGAGCAATGCAGCTGACTGGTGAAGGAGTATGGAAAGAACCTTCCAATCCCGATGAAGCTGTCCGAGTGCTCCGCCGGGCATCAGAGCTTGGGGTGAATTTTATTGATACGGCAGACGCCTATGGCCCGTTTACGGCCAACCGACTCATCAAAGAAGCCCTTCATCCATATAATGAGAACATGACAGTTGCTACAAAGGTCGGTCTCACCCGTGCAGGCCCGAATGACTGGCGTCCTGTGGGCCGTCCGGAATACCTGCGTCAGCAGGTGGAGCTGAACCTGATGGACTTAGGACTCGAACGCATCGATCTTATGCAGCTGCACCGCGTAGATCCTGAAGTGCCGATTGCAGATCAGATCGGCGAACTGAAAAAAATGCAGGAGGAAGGGAAAATCCGGCACATTGGACTCAGTGAAGTGAATACAGAGCAGTTTAAAGAAGCTCAAAAGACAGCTTCCATTGCATCTGTGCAAAACCGCTATAACCTGGCCAATCGTGAATCCGAAGAAATGCTCGACTATTGTACGGATAACAATATTGCATTTATCCCGTGGTTCCCTCTTGCTACCGGTGAACTGGCCCAGGACGGCGGACCGCTGGCCCAGCTGGCTGAAGAGCACAATGCAAAACCGGCTCAGCTTGCGCTCGCGTGGCTGTTGAAACGCTCTGACGTCATTCTTCCAATTCCTGGTACGTCCACGGTAAGCCACCTTGAGGATAATATCGCTGCAGCCGGCATTAAACTGAGCGATGAGGAATTCAATACGCTTACCAACGCCGTCGAAAGCAGCAATAGTTAATCAATGTCTTATATAAAAGCTTTTAGCCAGCAGCTTTCTCTGCACAGGCTGAAGGCTTTTTTTACCACAGGTGAGAAAATTCTTCCCTGATTTCCCTGAATGAAAGGAGCAGCAGCATGCTACAAACGACTAGCCCTTACCTGCTGACAAAAGAAGATATGGAAACGTCCGATCGGCTCCCCTCCTGGCTGCAGGAGGAATACCAGACCTTCAAGCGGGTTGTAACCAATCCGGAATTCCCCTGCTTTTTCGGCATGAAGGCGCAGCGGAAAGGTGAGCTCCGTTACTCTTATATCACTCATGACCAGTGGGATCACCTTGGCGGCGTACTCGAAAGCTTTCTGCATTTAATGAAAGAACCGCCCTTTACCCGGCATGGCCTATTCCTTTTCGTCGAGCCGGAAATGCGGGAGCAGTCCGTCGATTATTATCGTTCCTATTTCTGGGACGTTCTGCAGCATCTGCATGAACAGGACCGGTACAGCTGGCCGGGAGATAAGCCAAAGGATCCCGATCATTTTCTATGGGATTACCATTTTGCCGGCGAGCCTGTTTTTGTTTTTGGCAATGCCCCGGCCTATAAACAGCGGAAAACGAGAGACCTGGGGAACAGTTTGATTCTCGGCTTTCAGCCCCGGGCGATTTTTGAAGGCCTCGAGGGAACAGAAAAAGGCGGCATCATGTCGAGGGAAAAAGTGCGGTCGCGTGTAGAAAAGTGGGACAACCTCCCCACCCATCCGGACATCAGCCATTTCGGCGACCCGACGCACAATGAGTGGAAGCAGTTTTTCATTGGGGACGATATTAAGCCGATTGAAGGCAAATGTCCATTTCACCATAAAGATGTATAAACGCTCCTGAGCAGCATGGTTAAATAATTTCCCAACACTTTCTGCTGAACGCAGAAAGTGTTTTTTATATGTATATACTTTGCATCTTAAAATTTGAAGTATCCAGACGCGAGCCTGTATAATGAGATATGTAAAATCTATAAACAATGATTTTTCCGATATAATTTACTGCGTTTTAAAAATACGTTTTAAAGGAGTCTTTATGGCTGACAAAAATACTGTAAAACAAGCGGGCTGGCAGCTTGAACACAGCTACGCCGCCCTTCCGCAGACCTTTTTTTCCAAAATCACTCCTGCTCCGGCCCAGAACCCGGAGCTGCTTATATTAAATGAACAGCTTGCTGACTCCCTCGGCCTCGACAGCGAGGCGCTAAAAGAGGAGGAAGGCGTGCAGATACTCGCAGGCAGCCGGACACCGGAAAACGGCCTGCCGCTTGCCCAGGCTTATGCCGGTCATCAGTTTGGCCATTTTACGATGCTTGGGGACGGGCGCGCCCTGCTTCACGGGGAACAAATAACGCCGGATGGGCGCAGAGTCGATATTCAGCTGAAAGGATCCGGCCGCACGCCCTATTCACGCGGCGGTGACGGACGGGCCGCTCTCGGCCCGATGCTTCGCGAGTATATTATCAGTGAAGCGATGCACGCGCTTGGCATACCGACCACCCGGAGTCTTGCCGTAGTCAAAACCGGTGATCCCGTTTTTCGCGAAAGTGTACTGACCGGTGCAGTATTAACACGTACGGCCTCAAGCCACCTTCGCGTCGGAACGTTTGAATATGCCCTGAACCGCGGATCGATGAATGACCTGCGGGCTCTGGCCGACTATACAATCAACCGCCACTACCCTGAAGTCCGGGAGGCGGAAAATCCTTACCTGACGCTGCTCCGGGAAGTTGTTACACGCCAGGCTTCCTTAATTTCCAAATGGCAGCTTGCCGGCTTTATCCACGGAGTAATGAACAGCGATAACATGGCTATCAGCGGAGAAACCATTGATTACGGCCCATGCGCTTTTATGAACAGCTATGACCCGAAGACGGTATTCAGTTCAATTGATGCGCGCGGCCGCTACGCCTACGGAAGACAGCCAATTATGGCAGAATGGAACCTTTCCCGGTTTGCCGAAGCCCTCGTACCGCTAATTGACGAAAGTCAGGAAAAAGCCGTCGAGCTCGCGCAGGCAGAAATCTCCCGTTTCCCGGACCAGTTTAATGAGTACTGGCTTCAGGGCATGCGTGCAAAACTCGGTCTTTTCACGGAAGAAGCGGAAGACGAAGCACTTATTACAGACCTTCTACACCTTATGCAAGAACACGAAGCAGATTACACGAATACCTTCCGTTCCCTCACCTTCAACAAGCTGGACAACTCGGGGCTGTTTACAGACAGCAGATTTGTTTCCTGGAAGACACAATGGCTGGAACGTCTCAGCAGGCAGGAAGAATCTGAAAGCTCTTCCCACCAGCTGATGCGTGACCACAACCCGGCGGTCATTCCGAGGAACCAGCATGTGGAAGAAGCGCTTGAAGCCGCCGAAAAAAATGGGGATTACAGCGTCATGAATCAGCTTTTAGATGTACTTTCAGAGCCTTATGCTCACACCATGGAGCAGGAAAAATATACAGCACCACCGGCACCTGCGCTTGTGCCCTACCGCACTTACTGTGGCACTTAAAAAACGATATATATTTAAAGGAAGCCCCTGCTCAGCATTGAACAGTGGCTTCCTATTTTTATGAAAATTTTTAGTTATTATGGCAGCTTTATTGTTTCATCCAAACCATATCTGCGATAAAAAAATAACAATGGAAACCGTCAGGCCTCCAAGCATTGTAGAAATAAGCACGCTTTGGGCGGCATATTCCGGATAATTATCGTATTCGAGCGCGAACAGGGCGCTGTTTCTGGACATAGGAAACGAACTTGCAATAAATAACGCCTGGGCAATCGTTCCTTCAAGCTGAAGCAGCCAAATAATTCCTAAAGCGATAAGCGGGGCTCCCACTAATCGAAGACTGATGGTAAAAAAGAAAACAACAGATAAATATTTCAGCTTCGGATAAGCAATCTGTGCTCCAAGGACAAGAAGCGCGAGTGCCGTAAACCCCGCAGCGATCTGATTTAACACCTGCTCTGCCGCTTTTGGCAGTGAAAGATTAAATATGTAAAACACAAGACCAAGAGCTAAGGCGTAAATCGTAGGCGTTTTAAACAAAGGGGCCATATTTTCTTTTATTCCAGATTTCTGTGTCGTTGCAGAAGTGAAAACTCCATATGTAAATGTTAAAAAGTTTTGAAACATCAGTACAATGATTTGGATCGACACCCCGAGCGGGTTGGAGGCGAACACCAGCTGGCTGACCGGAAGCCCGAAGTTTCCTGAATTCATAAGTACTACACTGTTTTTAAATATCGCCGTAAGCTTCGCGTCCATCCCGAACAGTTTTGCACATACGCCGGCAAGCAGCGCCAGAATGAAGAACTGGATAATCAGAAAGGCACCAACGTCAAGCAAAACAGACGATTCCACCTCCATGGCAGAAATGTTTGTAAAAATAACGACAGGGAGAAACAGGCCCGTTAACAGCTTTGAAAGCGTACTGAGATGAAAATCGTATATTCGATGAAGTACTGCTCCGAGCAACAGTAAAATAAAGATTGGAAGCATTACTTCGAGCATAATTAATGGTAAAAAGGACAAAAAAGCATCTCTCCCCGCAGTCGGTAATATAAATAATTTTACCTTTCTTCAATATACTAATAATCCTATCCAGGAACAACGAAAATGGTAAATTTATCCTCAAATGCACTGAACAACTGTCAATGTTAATCATTTTTATCAGTTTTTAACCACTAGTGTGACAGTATATTGTCGGATTTATGTCTGAAAAACGACAAAAAATTCTACCTCCCTTGAATCGGGCTCTCCTGTTGCATGTATTGATGAAAGCGTTTAACATATAATTAAGACATCTGGTGACCATATCTTAAAAGAAATCCACCTTCATTTTAACTTATTTCCTCATCTAAAGGAGACACGTCTATGCTGATGCTGGTCGCGCTAAGCGCTGTCATTTTTCCATTTATTTTTCTTGTGCTGCTTCGTATGCCTGCCATTAAAGGAATGACGCTCAGCTCTGTTATTGTGATTCTGCTTGCCGTTACAGTCTGGGGCATGGGAAGCCAGATTATTCTCTCTTCTATTTTGCAGGGCGCTCATAAAACCTTAACGATTCTGCTTATTTTATTTGGGGCACTCGTCCTGCTGAATACCCTGCGTAGAAACGGGGCCGTGGACCGTATTAACCAGGGTTTTCAAAGCATTTCAGAGGATATGCGGGTTCAGCTGATTATTGTAGCTTTTCTTTTTGGGTCCCTGCTTGAAGGGGCGGCTGGCTTCGGCACCCCGGCAATGATTACCGCTCCGCTGATGCTCGCTTTAGGATTCAAGCCGCTTGCTGCAGTGTCTACAGCACTTATAGCCGACAGTTCAGCTGTTGCTTTTGGAGCCGTGGGCACGCCTGTGATTGTCGGACTCAGTACACTCGATTCAGCAGGTCCTGCCTTTTTTCAGGAAGTTGGCATTACAGTTACATTAATTGATTTATTTGGCGGCACTTTTATACCGTTTATTTTAATTGCCGTACTCACTCTTTTTTTCGGAAAAGGCAAAGGCTTAAAAGACGCATGGCCAATGCTCCCATGGACCTTGATGATCGGAGCTGTGTACACTTTCTCAGCGTTATTATACGCGTTCTTATTCGGGCCGGAATTTGTCGCTATTTTAGGAGCGCTCACCGGACTCGCTGCGGCAGCATTCACTGCGAAAAAAGGATTTCTGCTTCCAAAGGATATCTGGACAGATGCCCTTCAGGACGATTTCGAGATTGATAAAGAAAAATCCGACATGAGTCTTCTTACCGCCTGGTCGCCGTACTTGATTGTAGTCGCTCTTTTGCTTCTAACAAGAATTGTCCCCTGGCTGCGGGAATTTACGACTTCAGTCCTTGATCTTTCCTGGACTAATATTTTAGGGGTGGAAGGAGTGACTTCCAACTGGGAGCTGCTGTATTCCCCCGGAACGATTCTTGCTGTTACTGCCCTGCTTGCCGTATTAATTCAACGGCGTTCCTTTAAAAATTTCACCGCTTCTTCAAAAGAAGCTCTTTCCACTATCAAAATCACCGGCATTACTTTATTTGCCACGCTTGCGATGGTGCATGTGTTCAGTAATTCCGGAATCAATACCAGTGATATTACCAGTATGCCAGAATATATCGCAGCCGGTATGGCAGCCGCTTTTGGCCCTATGTGGATTCTTGTCGCACCGTTTCTTGGAGAACTTGGATCATTTATTACCGGAAGCGCCACTGTTTCCACTCTTACGTTCTCCCCAGTGCAATACAGCATCGCCAACGCTACAGGAGTGGACGCCACGGTGGTGCTCGGAGCGCAGCTGGTAGGCGCCGGCGCCGGGAACATGATTTGTATTCACAACGTAGTCGCTGCATGTGCCGTGGTTGGCATGGAGGGAAAAGAAGGCAGCGTCATCCGGAAAACGCTCGGTCCGGCCATTCTTTACGGGGTACTCGCCGGAGTTGGAGGATTTATTATAATGAATGTATTCTAATATAAAAAACAGGCATGACCTTTAATAAGCGTCATGCCTGTTTTTGTATTGTTGCTTTAAAGCTGGCCGGCGCCCATGTAACGTGGACCCCAGTAAGAGCTGTCAAGACTCGAAGTAGTTACGCCTGTAGAAGAGCCGGAATGAACAAATTCATTGTTGCCTACATAAATGCCCGCGTGGGAAGCTCCACCTCTCGTATCGAAGAAAACAACGTCTCCTGGAGAAGGACTTGAAACTTTCGAACTTGCACTATACATGCCAGAAACCGTCCGTGGTATGCTTTCACCGTGCTGCTCGTAAACGTAGTTAATAAAACCGCTGCAGTCAAAACCGCCAGGGGATTCTCCGCCCCATACGTAAGGTGACCCGATGTATTGCTTAGCGGTGCTTGTAATGCCAGAGTTGCTGCTTGTAGATACGCCCGCTACCTGTTCACTCGAAGAGCCTGAATCCATTAAAGAATCTTGCGTCATCGGACCAGCTACACCGTAATAACTGCCGGCTGGAGAGGAAATGCCGTGATCGGATTGATAATCTTTTACCGCGCTTAACGTTCTTGGACCGAATCTCGAGCCGGTATATCCGTGGAAATATCCTTCGTCCTTTAACGTCTCCTGCAAATCGTTTACTGAGGAATTCGTGTCTCCGTAAGATAAAGATCCGTGATCATCGATTGATGCGTCTGCTGCCTGCGGAGCACCAAATAGAACTCCTGCTGTAATTGCTGTTCCAAAAAGATATTTTTTCATTATAATGTTCACTCGTCGCAGTACCTATCACCGAAACTTGATTAGGTAGGTATTGTTTATTTTTCTTATATGTTTACTTGCCTTTTTGCCATAAGACTGGAGCGACAACGGCTGGCCACGACGGAGTGAAACTGCACCCCCATTAAGTAGTTTAAAGATTTTTATGTGCGCTGACTGAATCAGCGACTCAACATGACCGAGTATATCTGACCCAGCGTCGTTAAACAACGACATTAAGGTATTTGTAATCTCATTTTAATAAAAGTAATATTTTATACATTAATTAGGTAAATAAAATTTAATATCTTTTTAAATACACCATAAATGCTTGCATCAAGGGGGTAAAGCACTTTTCTTTAAAAATTATTTATTATTATTCGAAGGGCTGTCCCGGATTTTCCCAAAGACAGCCCTGGCTCTTTGATTCAAATGTTTAAGCTGCACCCGAAGATTCTGCAGCCTCTCTGCCTTCCATCCGGCGAAGCAGCACTGTAAGCAAAATTCCTATTACAGAAAGCCCCGCCCCACAGAGTGTCAATACAAAAAATGACACTCCTGCATTCAGCACAATCGTTCCCAGAGTAGCTCCAAGCGCGTTTGCCAGGTTAAAGGCAGCCGCAGCTATTGTGCCGGCAAGAGAAGGAGCATGCTGGCCGGTAATCAGCAGCTTGGCGTTTAACAGGGGCACTGTACCAAACGCAAACATTCCGAGCAAAAAACTTGCGATAAATAACGTGCCGATGATGCTGATCATTGGTATAAAGAAAACCAAAATGAGTGTCAAAAGCAGAAACGCAACACGCAGCCTGCTCGTTAAATGAGTAAGCGGGATACGGCTCGAAAGGAAATTACCGGCCACAGCCCCTGTACCAAAAGCAAATAAAGCGAATGTCACGCCTAAGACGTCCACACCGCCTATTTCACGCAGAATCGGTTCCTTAAACACATAGGTTGTAAACACACCCGAATAACCGAGAATTACTATAGCAAGCGTCATAAGAAATGTCTTTTCTTTAAAAACACCCAGTTCATTTTTTACTTTCGGTATCTCGGTCGGTTTTTCATTTGGCAGGGTCAGCACAAGTCCGATTAACGTAATCAAACCAAGGACAGCAATCATCCAGAATACAATTCTCCACTCGAGCACTCCGCCAAGATACGACCCAAAAGGCACCCCAAGCATAATCGAGATAGTTAAGCCGCCCTGCACAGCAGCAATTGCCTGCCCTCTTTTCGACGGAGCCACAATATGATGGGCCATAGCTAGACTGAGCCCAAAAAATGGAGCGTGAATCGCCGCTGAAATCAGCCGTGCTATCACGAGCACGGTAAAAGATGTTGCCATCGCTGCTAAAACGTTGCTTAATACAAAGACTGCCATACAGGAAATCAGTACCGGCTTGACCGGGAACTTCATCGTCGTTATACGAAAGATTGGTCCAAACACTGCTACACTGATAGCGTAAACACTAAGCAGAAGGCCTGTGAGTGAAACGGGTACATCCAAATCATTCGACAATTGAGTGACAAGACCAGTAATCACGTATTCAGTCATACCAATGGAAAAGGTTCCTATCATAAATGCGATAATAATGGCCCGGTTTGTACGAAGAATACTCATCTTTGCCACCTCTCTTTTTTAAACTATGAGAGACCATGGTAAAGCGTTTAACCTAACTTGTCCAGTCCCATAAAAAATGCTGCCATCGAAACGGCAGCATAAACGGCAGCATTTTATTTATTATTTTTCTATTCCTTCCACGGGGAATGCAGCACGCATTCACAAAAGTCCGGACTCTTATAATCCGGCATAAACCGCTCGCAGACATCCGCTTTAATATTTCCAAATGTCGTCTCCGGCTTATGCTTGAATCCTTCATAAAAAGCAGGAAGAATTTTTTCTTTAAAATTATTCCGTGGATACGCGCTCACGACCTCTTCCCGTAATTTTTCAGGAAACTGATGGTATCCATCTCCCATGACATCAAGTCCCACTCCTGAATAAAGAAGAGAAACCTCAGACTCTTTGTACTCAGCAACGCCAATTGTCGTATGAAGGGCGATAGCGTCCCACACAAGGCGGATGGACTCATCCTCCATGTTATGCTGCTGCAGGAAACTGCGGGCTGCATTGGCTCCGTCCACCTCAAACCGTTTATCAGGACTGCTGTACTGAGTGGTCAAGCCAAGGTCATGGAACAATGCACTCACATATAACAGCTCCGAATCATACTTCAATCCGGCTTCCCTTCCCTGGATTTCCCCGAAAAGATATGCCCGGTTCGAATGATTCCAAAGCAGCTCGGAACCGTATTCGCGCAGCAAATCAGCTGCTTCTTTTGCTATTTTGCTGTCCGGTATTTTTACTCCTGCTACACTATTTGCCATGTTTATTCATCCCCTCCTGTTCATATGTTTATCTGCCTGCTGTTAGTGAGTTTCCCTTCCGCAGCTTCATATATGCGTTATTTTAATAATCCGTAAGATAGTGTTCATTAATTGTCGTTTGTACGCCTACCACGTGTTAAGCTGAAATAGCCTGAATTCGCAGAAACAGCCCAGCTTCTGCAGCCAAAGGAGGGGAAACGTGCGCTCACGTATGAATATTATCAAAGGATTCTTATTTATTGCCATTTTAATCGGGCTGTATTACCTTTTCAACATCAGACTGAGCATCCATCCGACAGAACTTCAGGACTTCATCACTTCGTTTGGGTGGATTTCACCGTTCGTTTTTCTGCTTGCCTACACGCTGGGTCCTTTTATATACTTTCCCTCCTCTCTGCTTTCCATCACTGCCAGTATCACTTATGGTTTATGGCCCGGTGTACTTTATATATGGACAGGAGCCCTGGGCGGAGCCACGAGCGGATATTTTATCGGACGTTTTATGGGGAAAACCATATTCAGCAAGCGCCGTATTCCGTGGAACCCCAGAATGAAACATTTAATGGAAAACCGTGGTTTTTTTGTGGTATTAGTGCTCCGTCTCATCCCGCTGATGGGGTTTAGCATGCTAAGCTATTTGTCTGGTTTCTCGAAAATCAAATATTCGCATTTCATTTCTGCCACCATGATCGGTATCATTCCCGGCATGCTGATGTACGGCACGTTTGGGCAAAGCATCATCTCCGGCAACCGCCTTCTGCTTTGGATAGCGATTATTCTACTTTTTATTTTGAGCGCTGCCGGCTTTTTTCTTCGAAAGAAAATTAAAAAATGGCTTAGCCTGCAGCCATAAAAAAGCTGGAGCACCTCATCGGCGCTCCAGCACTTTCAACGTCTATTTCCTGTTACCCGGCAAGTCCAATAGGAGAGAACAGCAGATACGTAGCTACCACAGTGATAATAATGACTGCGCTCACCCATTTTCTGTGCTTCCACGGAGTCATATCAACCTTGTTGATATTTTCCTGGAACTCAAACGGCTTGTCGAGCGGCTTCAGCCGGCTTACCAGCCATAGGACAAGAATATCGACAAAGAATAACACGCTGAAGGCGTACAGATAATGGTAGTCCATAAACAGCCAGAAAATACCGTAAAGCACAACGTGAGTAATAAATGTCACTTTTGCGGCAAAGGCAGTACCATACTTGAAATAGAATCCGAGTATAATAATAACAAGCAGCGGCATACTGTATAATCCATTAAACGATTGAACGACGTTGTAAAGCCCTGAGGGAGCAAAAGAAATCAGCGGAGCAATTAAAATAGCAATTAAAGCTACAATGACCGTAATTAATTTACCAGCCCGCGCCACTTGTCTGTCGCTTGCATCCTTTTTAATGAGCGGCTTGTAAAAGTCCAGCGTAAACAGCGTAGCGGTGGCATTCAACGCTCCGACAAATGAACTTAAAATAGCCCCAAAAATGACTGCTGCAAAAATCCCCTCCACCGACGGCGGCAGTACTTCTGTAACTAAACGCGGATACGCGTTATCTGCAGTTCTAAGTTCACCGCCAAACAAATTAAACGCGATAATTCCTGGGAAGACGAGAAACAAAGCTCCGAATATTTTAAAGAAGCCTACATATAAAGCACCCTTCTGGCTTTCCTTTAAGTTTCTTCCAGCCAGTGCTTTTTGTACAATCATCTGGTTTGTGCACCAGAAAAACAAGTTATTAAAAAACATTCCTAAAAAGAGAGTCGGCCACGGCACGTAAGCCGAATCAATAGCACCGATCGAGTTTAATTTCTCAGGAGTGTTGGCCTGGATTGTTTCCATACCACGGAAGAAGTTACCATCACCTAAGGCCATCAGACCAAGTACAGGAATAGTAAGTCCGCCGAGCAAAAGAGCAATGCCATAAACGGTATCACTGAAAGCGCTTAACCTTAAGCCGCCCATTAAAAGATAAAGAAGACCAATAAGTCCAGTTAATCCAGCGATAAAAGCCACGGCTGTTAAAGGCTCAACGCCGAGTAATTGATCTACAGCAAAAATTTGATTAAACACGAGTGAACCGGAGTACAACACGACGGGTAAGAAGGAAGTCATATAAGTGAAAATAAACAGAAAAGAAGCAATTCGTTTTGTCGTTTTGTCGTACCTGGTTTCGATAAAATCAGTAACGGTGTCCACACCGTATTTTAAGTATTTCGGAAGAAACACAAGCGCCAATAATACGATCGATATAGCTGCAGTAACTTCCCACGCCATCACTTCCATACCGGAAGCATAGCTTTGACCGTTCTGCCCTACAATCTGCTCTGTGGATAGGTTCGTCATAATAATGGTTCCGGCAATTGTAAGACCCGTTAAACTTCTGCCGGCAAGAAAGTACCCTTCAGCGCTGTCCGTTTTAACTGAACGGCTGCGGTTGAAAGCAAACAGCCAAATAGCCCCGACGATAACAATAAATGTAATAAGAGATATAATAATGAGCCCCCCCTTTGTTCGTATGCTTGCTGTATATTTTTAAGTTTGAAACAAATGCTTTTATTTGTTTCAACTTTTCCC
The DNA here is from genome assembly GCF_000420725.1 of Marinococcus halotolerans DSM 16375. GTDB lineage: Bacteria > Bacillota > Bacilli > Bacillales > Marinococcaceae > Marinococcus > Marinococcus halotolerans. The sequence continues at coordinate 67,778 of NZ_ATVM01000012.1, forward strand.
CTTCAGCAGGGTTGCTCTTATTCTAACTGAAATCATCAATAAGGTAAACGCTTTCCTAAAAATATTTTTAATTTTTCACCAATTTTATAATTCTACGAAACAGGTTTCGCAAAAATACAAAACTGCCCTGAAGCAAATGCTTCAGGGCAGACAATTCACGCTGTTTCAGCTATTGATTTTTGTTCGCCTTTGCGAGCTCCTGTTCACGTAGTTCTACGCGGCGTATTTTTGCAGAGCTTGTTTTTGGAAGTGATTCAACAAACTCAATGCGGCGCGGATATTTATACGGAGCAGTCATTTCCTTTACATGATTCTGCAGTTCCTTCGTCAAATCCTCTTCATTTTCCACCTGGCCGTTAGGTACGATAAAAGCCTTCACTACATTACCCCGGATCTCATCCGGACTTGCCACAGCAGCGCACTCTTTAACAGAAGGATGCTTTGTAAGTGCATCCTCTACCTCAAACGGACCGATCGTATATCCTGAACTGATAATAATATCATCACTGCGTCCCTGGAACCAGTAGTAATTATCCTCGTCCTTCATCGCCCTGTCACCGGTTAAAAAGTAATCGCCCTGGTAGGAATCATTCGTACGTTCGGGCTCTCTGTAATAGCCCTGAAACAGCGATGGAAGATCACGATGCACAGCGATATTGCCAATTTCATTGGCCTTCGCCGGCTTGCCGTCTTCATCCACTATTTCAATAAACTGTTCGATCATTGGTTTGCCCATGGAACCTATTTTTTCAGGCACGCCCTTCAACGTTCCGATAAGGAGCGTGCTTTCTGTCTGCCCGTAACCATCACGCACAGGAAGATTAAACTTCTCCCGGAACACTTGGATAACTTCCTCATTCAAAGGCTCTCCCGCTGAAACCGCGCTGTGCATCGCTGAAAGGTCATATTTTTCGAGACCTTCAATTTTAGCCATCAGCCGGTACTCTGTCGGCGTGCAGCAAAGCACATTTACTTTTTCGTCCTGAAGCAGCTGCAGGTAAGTCTCCGGATCAAAGCGTCCGTTGTAGGCAAACCCGGTGGCGCCCTGGCCGAGTACAGATAAAAACGGGCTCCAGACCCATTTCTGCCAGCCTGGTCCGGCAGTAGCCCAGACAACATCGTTTTCGTGAATGTCGAGCCACTCATCTGCCGCTACCCGAAGGTGGGCGTAGGCCCAGCCGTGGCTGTGCACGACAGCCTTTGGTTTACCTGTCGTGCCCGATGTGTATGGAAGAAAAGCAGTGTCATCACGGTGAGTCTGTACAATGTCAAAGCTTTGGGACTCTTCTGCTGCCATTGCTTCAATCTCTTTCCAGCCTTCTTTACTTCCACCGATCATCAGCTTATGCTCAAGTGTTTCCGGCATAGGCTCCATCCGGTCGATTTCCTCAGCGTACGGAGCATACGAAATAATCGCGCGGGAGCCGGAATGGTCCGCCCGGTACTTGATGTCATCCGCCCGGAGCATTTCTGAAGAAGGAATAATTACAAGGCCTGCTTTCAGGCACGCGTAATATGTAACATAGGCCTCCACAAGACGGGGAACCATAACAAGTACCTTGTCACCTTTAGACAGTCCAAGGCCGGTAAGTACGTTGGCATACTGATTGGCCTGCTGAATCAGTTCATGATATGTAACCTCCCGGCGGCTGCCTTTATCGTCCTGCCATTTCAACGCCAGACGGTCTGAATCATAGCGTTCCATTTCTTCGATTAAATTATAGGTTTCATTTGGTGTCAGTTGATTTGCATCAATCATAATCACACATCTCCCTTGCCACTATTTTATCTTTTTCCATCATATGCGCCACAGCAGTGTATGTCTACTTATACGCCTAAAGAAATCTGATTATTTCCATTATGATTTTATCTTTTTTTTATGTTTGTTGAAAGAAGGAAACGGTTATAGCAGGAGAGGAACGTTTTTGTACGGTAACTACTATTGATTTGGAAGCAGAAAGGATGAATGTCACGATGAATATTATTATCAGTAAACCTAATGAGGAAATTGAAGTCCGAGAAGTAGAGGGACAAAATGATATCTACAGTATCATGGGCAACGACGCCATCATGCTCGAAATGATTCCGGAACTTGATATTTACGCTCTTGCAAACGAAAATCAGTATGAAGAAGCGGATTATAAAGTAGAATCCAAGCAGTTCGGGGATCTTACGAATAAATACTCCCTGACCGGAACGTCCGTTATATTAACGTTAGACGCTGCCGGCAACTACGCTGAATTGAACGACGAGCAGATTGAAGCTGTCCGTCAGCTGCAGGAAGTCCGCGGCGGCAATTTAAACAGCTAATCATTTCCCAGCTAAATATTAATAAAAAAAGAGAGGCTTACGAGCCTCTCTTTAATTCTACATATACATAGCTGTCTTTTACATAAGCGGAAAACTCTTTTAGTTTACCTTTTACCGGCGCAAGCGGTTTGCCGCTTTCCCGGAGATTATACTCTCTTCCATGCCACGGGCACCGGACGATATCTCCTTCATGTTCAAAGGAATACTCGCCGGGTGCGGTGCTCATAGGCGCCCCGTCAATTTTGCCCTTCGACATGCAGGCGCCCTGGTGGGGACACCGGTCGATAAATGCCCGGATTTCCCCCTCGGACGTCCGGCAGACAAAAACCGGGATATTATCGACGCTCCCCGGAATCATCTCCTGCTTTTCCAATTCCTCTTCCCTGCAGATAACGGCTGCCATCAGATATCACCCCGAGCCGGCAGCTTCGGATAGAATTTTCTGGCGTTTTCACCATAGATCCGCTCAAGCACGTCGTCTTCAAGTCCTTTTGGCACAGCTTCGTCCGGAGAATCGTAATCCCAGTGTGGATAGTCCGTACTAAAGCAGATAATTTCATCGGTCCCCATCTGCTCTACCAAGAGATTCCATTCCTTTCTGCTCATTTCTTCAAGCGGCTGGGTCGTAAACGCCATCCGGTTTTTGATAGTATCACTCGGCATCGTCGTTACCCACGGCACTTCGTGGCGAAGATCCTTAAACTGCTGATCGAGTTTCTTCATTAGAAATGGAACGTATGTGAATCCGCCCTCAATCATCATCAGCTTGAGCTTTGGATATTTTTCAAATACCCCGTTAAAAATCATGCTTGTGATCTGGGCCATATGGGACGTGGCAATCAGGGAATGCCATTCAATAAAATATCTCGGCCATTTTCCGAGCGGAGCCGGCGGTTCATTATGGTGCATGCCGATCATCAGGTCATGGCGCTCGGCGGCTTCAAATATTGGATGATAGTACGGATCTCCCCACGCAATATCATCAATAGGCAAAAGCACCTGAATCATTTTCGGGTGAGAGCCGACGCGTTCAATTTCTTTCACCGCGTTCCCTACTTCCTGGGCTGCAATGTGAACGGAGCCGTACAGGCGGCTGTCTTTATCGAGCCATTCGTTAATCTGCCAGTCATTATAGGCACTGGCCAGAGCTGTGGCCATCTCGTACCATCCGTGCATAGAGGAAGGTGATGGATCAAGCGCTCCGGTTAAAATACCGACTTCGTGATTGTTGGCGTCAAGCAGCTGCTCCTGCATAAACGGAAGGCTTGTGCCTGCCGGCTTTCCGTCCGGCGTTTTTGCGTCGGCCCGGTCCACACCAGCCACGGCTGGCTGGGTAAACGGCATATGTTTTTCCTGCTGCCAGTTGCAGTCTTCAATATATCTTCTCCACGGCTGCTCTAAGTAAGGAAATAAATCTTCATACATTACCCGTTCATGAATATCAGTATCGATCAGGCTGTACTTTTTTGTTTGGTTAGTTTTAGCTTCGTTGTTTAAAGTCTGCATAAATCAGCATCCTTCCTTTCATCTACTTCCTAACCGTACCAGATCGGCCCTGGCATAAACAAAGCGCTCTAGAAGGCGTCCGACTCTATAAGCTGTGCCAGTGCATGCCAGTGAGCATCAGTGAACCTCAGTAGCAGTTTTTCAGTATCTAACCGTTTACTTACTAATCTATTACCTATCACTGACAGGAAGGCTGCTGAATATCTTTGCAGGGATCATTTTATTTAGCAAATGCTAATTTTCTTCGATATATACTAGTGTGACATACACACTCAAATTGGAAGAACTGTTATTTTCAAAGCCTATTTTTTCTGTAGGGCCGCACTGAATAAGGTCTCCCTCTTTAATGGGGAAGTTTTTATCCTCTGTATAGCAGAGTCCTTCTCCGCTTACGACTAATGCAAACGTCTGAGTGAACGGATGATCATGCAAAGGGAGGCTCTGGCCGGGCGAAAAATTAAACACCACAGCTTTGCAGTTATTCTTTTTAAACACAATTTCTTTTGCCATTCGATCCCCGCTGAAAGGAGCTAATTGTGTAAGACTCTGGATTTTCATTTTTTCATCCTTTCATTAATTGAACTTAAAACAGCTGCGGCAGAATCCAAATAGATATGCCGCAGCTGAATCAGTTTTATCTCTGAGGTATTAATTATTCAATCGTGCTTTCCGGACCGAAAACTTCATAATGACGGCGCTCAGCCGGCACTCCTCTGTCCTTTAAAATTTCATTAACTACCTTCATAAAAGGTATTGGGCCGCAGAAATAAAAATCTGCCTGTTCTTCAGGAAGGACAGTTTCCAGCCAATCTGCGTCTATAAATCCTTCTTTATCAAACATTCTATGCGTGCGGTCGTTCTCCGTTGGTGCGGAGTAACAGGTGTAGGCTTCAATATTTGAATACGTATCTGCGAGCTGCTCCACACGTGCTTTCATGGCATGCACCTTGCTGCTGTCAGCAGCGTGAATAAACGTCACGTTTCGTTTCGTATCTTCCTGTACAAGTGTATTCAGCATGCTCATTACCGGAGTCACCCCAACGCCGCCGCTGATTAACACAATTGGCATTTTTTCTGTTTCCATCACGAATTCTCCTGCCGGTGCTGCGAACAGCAGTACATCTCCCTCATTTACGTCCCGGTGCAGATAATTCGACACAATACCGGCTGGATTTCCGTTCTCAGGGTCCTCCCGCTTTACGCTGATCCGGTAATAATTTTCATTCGGAGCATCCGACAGGCTGTAGTGGCGCATATGTGTATAGGGCTCACCCTCAATGTCTGCCTGCAGCGTCAAATACTGTCCCGGCTGCTGCGGTATAATTGCCTCCCCGTCCTGTGGCTTTAAGTAAAAAGACGTGATGACGTCACTTTCCGGAACTTTTTCCGCTACGTAAAACGGACGGTAGCCTGTCCACCCGCCGCGGGCAGCTTCTACTTCTTCATACTTCACTGCTTCTTTTTGAATAAAAATATCAGCAAGCGCATGATACGCTTCTCCCCAGGCGTCCAGGATCTCCGGGGTGGCTGCGTCTCCGAGTACTTCCTCCACCGCTTCCAATAGGGTTTCCCCTACTAATCCGTAGTGTTCCGGCCTGACATCCAGAGCCCGGTGTTTTTCTGCTACGCGTTCAATCATTGGCCGAAGCTCTTCCAGCCGGTCAATATTCGCTCCGGCCTGGTAAACAGAGTAGGCAAGGGCTTCCGGCTGGACACCTGTTTCCTGGTTCGTCTGGTTAAACATATTCCGTAGTTCAGGGGCTTTTACAAATAGCATTTCATAAAAACGGTTGCCGATAGCTGCGGCGTTAGCCTGAATAGCTGGGGCTGTTGCTTTTACTGTTTCAATCGTTTGTGGTGCAAGCATCGAATTCCTCCAGTGAAAACGTTTTTAACTTCTATAAAAAGTGTATTATAAATACATATTTTAATCTATACTTTTAGAAATACTTCATTAAACGTTCACAATCAGCTTTTATATACAAAATAACTCCGTACCCACCTGGACACGGAGTATTGAACATTTATTCAGCGCATTCAAAGCAGTATAGCCGGCCATTCTCATGAACCCCTTCTAAAAACCCGTCCCTGCAGTAAATTTCTTTGCCGCAATCACTGCATTGGCCCAGATACTCCTCCATCGTTTTCACCTCTTCTTCTTTAAGAGTCCTTCGGCTGACGATCAAGTATTTCTTTTAAGACACGGGCATGATTATATGTTTCTTCCTTTGCAGCAAATACGAGCGTCACCTGTTTGTTCTGTTCACGTACGGTCTGCTTTAACTGATCGAGAGCTTCAGCCTGTTCGGTATTTTGCTCGAGCTCCTGCTTATACTTCTCTTTAAATTCGTCAAACTTCTCCGGGTCGTGGGAAAACCATTGCCGCAGCTGCTTGGAAGGAGCAACGTCCCTGGCCCATTCATCCACTTTGGCTTTATCCTTTGCTATTCCCCGCGGCCATACGCCGTCGACTAATACCCGGCGCCCTTCTTTTTCCTCTGTTTCTTCATAAATTCTTTTCAGTTGAATCACCATTACCGCCCTCCCTATGCTTTACTTTCTTCAAACATAAAGTCTACAATCCTGTCTACGTGAACCTGCATCGTATCTAAAAAAGGAATCGAAAAATCTTTTTCAGAAAGAATCATCGGCAGTTCCGTGCAGCCAAGGATCACGGTATCGAGTTTATGTTGTTCAATCATCTCCCTGGTGATCCGTTCAAATTCCTTTTTCGTTTCAGGGTTTACGATGCCATTTTCAAGCTCGCTGACGATTTTTTCGTGTAAATACTGCTGCGTGCTTTCATCTGGCACATAGATGTTTTTCCCTTTTTCTATGAACGGTTTCTTGAAAAAATTCTGCTCCATCGTAAATTTTGTACCAAGCAGCCCAATATTTTCGGCGCCTTGATTTTCTGCTGCTTCCACTGCGGCATCCACAATGCTTAGCATCGGCACCTCGACCTGCTTTTGCACCTCTTCAAATACAAGGTGCGGCGTGTTTGCTGCAATAATGATGCCGTCGACATCCAGCAGTTCAAGCTTCCGGGCTGCATTGCCCAAATACTCAATCAGATCATCCATTCGTTCTTCCGAAATATACTTAAAAATGTTGTACATATTAATACTGTTGATGTACAATTCCGGAAGCACCTGAAGACTGTTCTCCTTTTTCTGATATTTTTTAATAATGGATTGATAATATTCTACCGTTGATTCCGGCCCAAGGCCGCCGATAATACCTATTTGTTTCACTTTTTCTCCCCCTTCACAAAAATACTAATATATATTTTCGATATATATTTTAACATATTTTGCGTACGTTTACCGGGGTGATTGCACAAGCCGGCAGCAGCATATATAATAAGTATACTAAATATGTATTTTAAGCACGAACCTATATAAGAAAGGAATGGACATATGCGAATACTTTTGTTCTATTCCACAATGACTGGAAACACTGAAGATATGGCGATCGACACAGAAGAAGAACTTATCAGCCGCGGGCACGAAGTAGAGCTGATGGACATGATCGCCGATGGGCTTCCAAACGAAGATCCCCTTCCGCATGATCTGCTCATTATGGGCACATATACGTGGGGCGAAGGCGATATTCCTGAAGAAACAGAAGACTTTCTGGAAGACCTTTTCGCCTATGATATTTCCGGCCTTTCGATTTCCATCTTTGGCTCCGGGGATCATGCGTATGAAAACTTCGCCGGAGCTGTGGATGAAATGATCGGGCAATTCCGTGAACGCGGACATAAAGGTGATATTCCCACCATGAAAGTCGATGTGGATGAAATGGATAACATTGCTGAAGATATTAAAAGCTATGTGGACCGCATCGAAGAAAAGTTTTTAGTAAAATAACCGGCAACCCGACTAACCCCGGAGGCCCACGGCCCCTGGGGTTATTTTAATCAATTCCGCTGCCCTGCTACGACAGGGGCAACAGAAAAACGACAGTAATAAACAGTATAAAGCCGGCAGTAAACCAGACGTCCGTTTTTTTATAATTCATTTGCACATACCTCGTTCTTTTTCTCGAGCCGTCAAACCCTTTGGATTCCATCGCCAGGGCTGTTCTTTCTGCTTTTCGTACAGCCCCTGCCATCAATGGCACCCCTGCCTCTTTCCACTCCCGCATTCTGGGCTTTGAACCCATTCCTCTAATCTGCCGGGCTCTGCGGATTACCACCAGTTCTTTTCGAAGCTGGGGAAGAAAACGGTAGGCTGCCATCATTCCATATCCAATACTCGGAGGCATATGCCATTTTTGTATCAAACTCATCACTAAACTCACTGGAGAGGTGGTGAGGACAAAAAGAAGCGACCAGGAAGCAAACACCATCGCTCTTAAGCCTAGCGACACCCCTGTTTGGATATTTTCAAGAGCCACCGGCATATGGAACACATAAAAAAGAACCGTAGCACCCCTTTCTTCAGGAAAAACCACCTGAAGCCATACAAAGCTGAAACCAAAGAGTGCAAACGGGAGCAGAAGTATGAGCAGCAGCTTTAACGGCACTTTTCCCAAAAAGGAAATGGCAGCAACAGTTAGCAGCAGCACAGCAAGTGGATGCCATATATCATAAATGAAAATCATAAAGAAAAATACAGTGAACAGGCTGAGCAGCTTCAGCGTTGGATGAACCTGCTGTAAAAAAGCCTCCCGGGTCTGGAGCTCTTCAAGCATGGCCGTCTCCTTCCTTTAAACGCATAAGCTGGACCGCAGGCAGCCGGACACCGATTTTTTCCAAATCCATGCTGCCATTGAAAAATGCTTCTACGCTCCCATCATAGGCGATGGTCCGCTCTGCAAGTGCAAGGATCCGTGCAGCTTTTGTATAAACCAGATCCATATCATGCGTCAGCCAGAGAACCGCTTTTCCACGACGCCGGCACTGCTCAAGCACTTCAAACAAAGCATCAGCATTTCGCTTATCAAGCCCAAACGTCGGCTCGTCCAAAATTAAAATGGACTGGTTGTTTGTTACCATTACTGCCACTGAGAGACGCCTTTTTTCCCCCTGGCTGAGCCGAAATGGATGGTTTTTCCGAATATGGCCGAGCTGAAACTGAATCAGCAGTTCATTTGTATGCTGAACAATATCTTCCTCGCACCATCCTGCTATCTCCATTCCGTAGCGTATTTCTTCTTCCACGGTTGGCATTAGAAACTGGTGCTCGGGCTGTTGAAAAACAATCCCGAAGGTTTTGGCAATTTCGTACGGCTTCAGGCCGGCTATATCTTGGCCGTTAACATACACAGTACCTTTTTTAAGAGGCTCCCATCCGGTAAGCACTCGTGCGAGTGTGCTTTTCCCAGCTCCATTTGCCCCTACTAGGGCAGTCATTTCTCCAGGGTAAAGGGAAAAAGACACGTTTTCGAAAACCGTATGCTTTCCATAGGCAGAAGCTGCCCGTTTCACCTCCAGGACAGGCGGCTTCTGAGAAGGCTCACCCCCCTGTTTCGGCTGCGGCAGAGATGCAAGAACCTCGGTAATAGGATGAGCCGCTGCAAATGTCTCCCATTCCCGCAAAGTGACGGGAAGAGCAGCTGTGGTTATCTCCGTCTTTCTGAGTAACTTTTTTCCCGCTTCTGCAGGTGCAGGCAGCCACACTCCTTCTGCTTCGAGTAAAGCTGCGTGGGAGTAAAATATACGGCCGGGGCTTCCATCCGCTGTCACCTGACCGTTGCGGTTCAATATGATCCCCCTGCTCACCCACTCCATCACTTCATTTAACTGATGCTCAATCACAACCAGTGTTTTATCAGGATCTGCTGCAATGCGGCCGAGAAGTGCCGCCACTGTTTCCCGGCTTACCGGATCGAGCTGGGAGAGTGGTTCATCCAGAATCCAAACCTCCGGATTTACAGCAGCTAAACAGGACACAGCTATTTTTTGTTTCATTCCCCCAGAGAGCGTGTCGATACGGGCATCGATCCAGGGAAGCATACCTGTAAATTGCAAGGCTTCGATCATCCGGACCTCAATATCGTCTGCGGGCACCCGCAGGTTCTCAAGCGTAAATGCAAGCTCTTCCCGGACTGTCGGCATGCAGAACTGGGTCTCCGGGTCCTGGAACAACAAAGCTGCCTGACTGGCAGCCTCCGTAATACTTTTTGCCGCTGGATTTTCCCCAAATACGTTCAGCCTGCCTGATACCTCCGCCTCCACAGAGCGCGGAAGGATTCCCTGAAAAGCGAGAGCAAGCGTGCTTTTACCCGAACCGCTCGGACCAAGCAAAAGCACATTTTCTCCAGTACGTATTTCTGCTGAAAAACTTTCTACTGAGGGCTCAGCAAAAGGATAAGCAATGGTCACATTGTCTGCATGAATCATACAGCATTCCTCTGCTGCCCTTCACGGTACTGACGGCCGAGAGCAAAGCGATCGAGCACTCCTGTTTTTACCAGCGCATCGGCAAAGCTTTTTCCTGCCCATCCGGCTAGAAGAGCGCCGCTTATGATCATTGTTACCAGCATAAATACAACAATGGAACCCGCGTACTGGCTGAATCCATAAAGCATGTACTGGGTTAAAAACGCAGCAAACGTTCCGGCCATACCGGCAAGCATTAATACCGGCAGACGGAACACCCGGTAGAAAAACACGGCGAAAATGATTTCTGCAGCGAGCCCCTGTGTAAAACCGAGCAAAAGCACTGCTCCCGCACTGACAGACCCGGCCATAACCTCGGTGCCCGCTGCAATAAGCTCTGCAAGCAGCGCCGCTCCCGGCTTTTGAACGATATACGCGCAAATTACCGGCGCAAGGATCCAGAAGCCGGCCATCAGCCCGCCTCCCACTGGGCCAAAAATGCCGGTAACCATTTGCCCGAGCAGTACCCAAAGAAGATAAAGAACGCCGAGAACAGCTGAAATAAAGGAGATGACAACGATATCACGGAGATTTAAGCGTTTGTTTGCCATTAGACCTTTTCCCCGTCTGTCAACGTTCTGGCAAAGGGCCAGTCTTTTGCGTAATAAGCGTCCTCAAAAAACATATACTCGAGCTGGCACCCTTCCATAAACAACGTCCGCCAACGCTTTTTTTCTTCTTCTGTAGCTGTTTCTGCGAGTTCATCGAGGCGGTCAATATATTTATACATCTCCCGCTCCTCCCGGTCTCCGTAAAAACGGATCCAGTCGTTAAACGGATGATGCTCGTCGGGCTCCACCTCTTTCATCAGCCTTTCTCCCACATACAGATATACCCACGGGCAGGCGAGCGTTACCGCAATTACATCGCCAAGCGTCCCCTTTTCGGCATGGTGCAGCATGTGAAGCACATAATGCTGGGACATCGGGGCAAGCGCATAGCCCTGCAATTCTTCGTAATCTACCCCCGCCTGTTCACATAGATTATGGTGTGGGTGCGTTTCGCTGTTTAATACAAAATCAATAGTATCTTTAAACATGATCATGTCTTCTCTTGACTTACTCTTTGTTATCCCTATTGCTTTTGCCTTTATCATGGCATTTAAGTATTCAAAATCCTGCTTTACGTAATGGATAAGAGATGCTTTTGGCAGTTCCCCTTTTCGGATGCCCTGCACAAATGGATTTTCCCAGCAGGCTTCAAAAATATGCTCCGTGTCCTGCCATAAAAGCTCTGAAAATTTCATTGTAACTTCCTCCTTTAAATTAGGAGGGAACCACTACGGGCAGGAAAGACCAACGGGGCAAAAAAAGCCACTCCATTGGTGGAGTGGCTTTGAATAAACGTCCTCTATAATAAAGCTTTTGCTTTTGAAATAGACGTCTTCTGCCGTCTCCACTTTCCTACGCTGGCCTTAACCAGATCAGGTTCAAAGGGATTAAGGATCATCCTTATCTCAGCCGTTACCGGCACCCCTAGTGGATTCCCTATTAAGTTGTCTACACTGTATCACATTATTTCAGGAAGTCAAAGGCTGATTTTTTGCAGCCCTCTCCTCCCCCGTGGCGTAGAACCATAGGCAAAAACCCTGCTGGGATAGTCCCAGCAGGGTTTTTGCGCATATTACACGCGGTTTGCTAAAGCACGGGTTTCCTGATAAAAACGTTCAAATTCGGCTACGACATTATCGAGAAAATCGATCGTTCCCTGATGAGTCAGATTTCCATCTTCATCCATTTTTTCATGCACAGCACCAATCAGCACTTCGTTTCCAGGCAATACTTTTGCACTCATGCCGGGAGCGCTCAGAATCTGGCGCAGGTGCATCTGCGCTTTCACTGTGCCCAAACCGCCAAGAGAAGCGCCTACAAGCATAGTTGGTTTGCCGGCAAAGTCGTAATCGACCCGGGAATTCCAATCCAGCGCATTTTTAAGCACACCTGAAATCGAACCATTATATTCCGGAGTGGCAATAATTACCGCATCCGCTTCACGTACAGAACGCTTGTACTCCTGCACATAGTCCGGAGCATTGCTTTCCTCGTCCTGATCATAGTGCGGAAGATTGCGGATATCTAAAATATCAATATCCATGATGTCGCTGTAACGGTCCTGCATGTACTCCGCTAATTTTCCGTTAAAAGATTCCTGGCGGATACTTCCTACAATAGCTGCTACTTTCATTTGTTCTTTCATCCTTTCGTGTTGAACTTCATTTATATATCATACACACACGTTACCGGCTGTTTCAAGTTATCTGCTTACTTTTTGTAAGTGCCTGATGCAGAGCTGTATCCTTTTCTTGTACACGCGTGTGCCAGTATTCTCTGTCCCAGTCGGCAAGCTGTTCATCTTCGACAGCCCGCTCCATATAAAAGGAAAATGATTCCACTTCTTTTAACACAGACGAATCTCCCGTTTTCACGAGCATCGTCAGTGCTTCCATGCAGGCTGCCATCACCGAGATATCTTCCCGGCCGTACAGTCTGATCTGGTAAAAGCTTTTGTATAAATACTCTCTAAAGGGCTTTACAGGCATAAACAACCTCAGTTCATCCTGCTTGTCGACAAAGTACTGATCATTTCTGTGTTCATGACTGAGTTCGGAGAGCAGTGCCCCAATACGGTTTATACAATTGGCTGCTGTATGTGGATCATTAATCGCCGGAGAAATGGCCCGCAGCGCTATCTCTACAATTTTCTGCATGGAGAATTCAATATCCTGAACATTGCTTCTCTCTTCTCCTACTAATACAAAACCTCTTAATATTTTTGGGGATAAACTTTGCTTTGACCAGTAGCGAAATAATGGCTCGCCCTGATGAACATAAGCTCCTACCTGAAACAAGCATTCGACGACGGCTTCCTCCTGCCTGGCCCAGGCAATCAGTTCAGGCATCTTCACCATATTGGTGTATCCCGACCGTTCAGCATGAACGATTGTTTCTTCATCGTTCCGGAAATTGCCGTTCCATTCGCTGAAGCTGTTTACTCCAGAATATGTATATGCATCCTGGATCACCCTCGAGGCATCGGACCGTATGTGGCTGATCAGATGATTGACCTGCAGCCACTGGGTGGAGTGATAAATAAAGATTATAAAAAAGGCCAGACAGCCAAGCGCCACAAAAACTGTCAGCATAGGCATCAAAATTTGGTTATTACCTTCGCTTGAAAAAAGCAGCATGTTTACCAGGGTGAACAATACCCCAAATGTAAACACCCCGAGCGTATGCTGTGTCGTCGGGCTTTTCATAAAATCCTGCAGGGCTCTTGGCGTGAACTGTGTAGCGTACGTTGTCAAAACAACCATAATCGAAGAAAAACTGATAGTGGTCAGCGTCAATAATGCAGTAACCAACGCGCTGTACAGGGAAGTAGCGGTGTTATTTTCTACGAGCAGCATAGAAGGCACATTGTTGTACACAGGCCGCAGCAGCTGCTGGTCCATAATAGAAGTACCTATTACTATAATTAAACTAAGAATGCCGTAGCAGCCTGGAACGAACCAAAACTTGTCCCTGACCTTTACATACCATTTCTGCTGCTTCATGATTTTCCTCCATTCTATCGTGCAATTCCGCAATTATAAAGGAAATCACCAAACAATGCATTTCTTGTATGAATGTTTTACAATGGTATTTGATACTGAATAAAAGGAGACAGACGATGGTAACGTTGAAGACAGAACGAGAAATTGAGCTTATGCACGAAGCTGGGAAGATTCTTGCCGCCTGCCATAAAGAAATCGCCAAAATGGTCAAACCAGGCGTCACCACAAAACAAATTGACGATTTTGTCGAAAAATTTCTGGCAGAGCGCGGTGCCACTCCTGAACAAAAAGGCTTTCAAGGATACAAATACGCAACCTGTGCCTCCGTAAATGATGAAATCTGTCACGGCTTTCCAAGAGCCCGTCCTCTTGAAAATGGTGATCTCGTTACAATTGATATGGTAGTGAATTTAAACGGGGCTCTGGCGGATTCTGCCTGGACCTATGCCGTTGGTGATGTAAGCAGTGAACTCGAACGGCTGATGGAGGTTACAGAATCTTCTTTATATAAAGGTATTGAACAGGCCAAAGCCGGCAACCGGATCGGGGATATCGGACACGCGATTCAAACATATGTCGAAAACGAAGGATTTTCGGTCGTCCGGGACTTTACCGGACACGGCATCGGGCCCACCCTCCACGAAGACCCGCAAATTCCTCATTTCGGAGCCCCGGGCAAAGGCGGACGCTTAAAACCAGGTCACGTTATTACAATCGAGCCAATGGTTAACACTGGAGGCTGGCAAAGCAAAATGACCTCCAACGGGTGGACCGCCACCACCCGGGACGGAGGCCATTCCGCCCAGTACGAGCACACCATTGCGATCACAAAGGAAGGCCCGGTTATTTTAACGGGACAGGACAGCATATAAACGTCAAAAAGCGCGGCCTTTAGGGGGCCGCGCTTTTCATTACTTATAAATTTTCAATCTTATTGTCTTCATAGTCCTTCTGACGTGCTGCTTCGACCTGCATGATGTTTTCAATCGTGCGAACCGATTCCTCCACGCTCATGCTGTGAGACTGCTGCATCCCTTTGTCGATCATTTCGTTTGTGTTCAGTTGACTGTTTGTCAAAACAATAATGCCTCCTTTGAGTATGTTTACATAATAAACCATTCGCCAATACATTTCAACCGAAAATTTTATTTTTTCTGATAAATGAAAATAGTTTTGGAACAAAAAGAAGCCGGCTGGATTGCTCCAACCGGCTTTCCTTTAATCAATCCGGAATACCTAAGGCGATTTTTGCGTAACGGGACATTTTGTCTTTACTCCAAGGTGGATTCCAAACGATATCCACGTCCACTTCGCTGATTTCTCCGTATTCCTTCAAATCATTCATGGCGAAATTAATATCATTAACGATTGTGCCTGCAAGCGGGCAGCCCATTGCAGTCAGGGTCATTTCGATATTCGCCTGTCTGTCGTCATCAACTGTTACTGTATACACAAGGCCCAGGTTTACGATATCAATACCGAGCTCCGGATCAATTACATTTTCCAGCTCCGCCCAAACTCGTTCTTCCAATTCTCTTTTTTCTTCTGTTTCTGGCATGGAAGCTTCACCTCCTACTTTCTGTATTAACCTTATCAAAAATTGCGTTCCCCTGAAACCAATATGCTTGAATTTCATAGGAAGAATTAATAGCATGAAGTTGTTATAGACAATCTATAAAGGGGTAAGTGTAAAAACAGCGTAAGCAAAGTTCTTGAATCTGTTCGTAAAAAAATATAGAATATGAATCGCTATAAGAAAGGAATGAGGAGTGCGTTGATGCTTTTTTGGCTTAGTATTACCATAGTTGTTATTGTTCTTGTTATGATACCGGCATTTAAACGCTGGATGCCCGTTTTACGCGTTCCTTGTTCCTCCCTTCCTCAAAGTCAGGAGACCACGGCCCACATTCTGGACGTCCGTGAATACCAGGAATCAGACCGCAATCCGATACACGGAGCGTTTGCTCTTCCGTATCCGTATTTAAAAAGACATTTACAGACCGTTCCGAAAAAAGAAGTGTTTCTCGTAGCTCCTGATAAGGTTTCACGAAATCTCAGCACCCGGCTGCTGCTTAAAAACGGCTTTACCGTCACCGGCTACGCCGTGGTGCGAAGAGGCGAGCAGGGCTATCCACCGGTGAAACTCCCATGCAGCGGTTCGTAATATGTACATAAAGCAGGCAGCCATTAAACCGGCTGCCTGCTTTATATTGAAGTCTTTTAAATCTTTTTATCTCTTTGAATCAAAAATAACGGTTCAGGTTTTTCATCCTGAACCGTTATATATTCTTCATTATAGCTCCTGTTTTATGAAAAACCGTTTAATGGACCGGTTCCCACGAGAGTCACTACATCTTCGTTGGCCACCCCGGCGTTGTCAAGTGCTTCCACCGACACGAGGCCATACATGCTTCCTTTATCAGTTTCAAATGTTAGATGTTTCTTTTCATTATTTTTTAAAGCATCTGTGAAGAAACGCTGATTATCAACACCGTACAGCTTCACTTCCCAATCCTCACCGTTATCATCACGAACCTCTAATTCACCGTCCGTATAACGGAGCTGTTCCTTATCCTCTGTAAAAACTTCATCTACTTTTACTTTTTTCATTGTCTAGTCCTCCTTCATCCGATTACGTCTACCTATACGAATGCCCGAATCTTCCCCCCCTAAAACATCATATTCTAAATCTTTTAAAGAAATTATTATTCTTGTCCCTCGAAAATTTTCATAATTTTTACAAAACATGTACCCAATTCATTATTTTTATAGTAAACTTTTCTAACAAACTGTTCACGTCTTTATAACATCTTATGTACAGTTACATTATGGAAAGGAGTTGTTACATATGTCAGGTTTTATGAACAGCGTCGAAGAATTACTAACCACCATCAGCGGTATTGTGTGGGGCCCGCCATTTTTAATTCTTATTTTGGGAACAGGTATCTTTTTAACAATTCGTTTAGGGTTTTTGCAATTTTCTACTCTTCCTTACGCATTAAAGCTTGCTTTTTCAAAGCAGGACAAAAAATCAGAGGGGGACATTTCCCACTTTCAATCGCTGATGACCGCTCTGGCTGCTACTGTCGGAACCGGTAACATCGCAGGCGTTGCTACAGCAGTAGTAATTGGCGGCCCTGGCGCTGTCTTCTGGATGTGGATCAGTGCACTTTTTGGAATGGCTACAAAATACGGAGAAGCTATTCTGGCTGTTAAGTACCGGGTTCAGGATGAACGTGGCCGCATGGCCGGCGGACCGATGTACTACATAGAAAAAGGGCTCGGATGGAAATGGCTGGCCGTCCTGTTTGCCGTATTTGCTGCGATTGCCGCATTCGGAATCGGCAACACGGTTCAATCCAACTCCGTTGCTGATGTGCTGGACTCCAACTGGAACGTGCCTACCTGGATCACCGGTATTGCGCTCAGTATTTTAACAGGGGTTGTTATTCTTGGAGGCATCAAATCCATCGGCCGGGTCGTTTCATTTATTGTACCGATTATGGCTGTCTTTTATGTGGTTGGTGGCCTGATTGTTATTTTTGGCAACCTGGATCTCGTTCCTGCTGCAGTTGGCTCAATCGTTTCCGATGCATTCACCGGTCAGGCCGCAGCCGGCGGAGCTGTCGGGGTTGTTATTCAGTACGGGGTGGCCCGTGGGGTTTTCTCCAACGAAGCAGGTCTTGGTTCCGCACCAATCGCAGCAGCCGCTGCCCGTACCGACTATCCGGGACGGCAGGCACTTGTCTCCATGACCCAGGTTTTTATTGATACGATCATTATTTGCTCAATTACCGGTATCTCTCTTGTTATGGGCCAGAGCTTTGTGAGCGGTGATTTGGACGGTGCTCCGCTGACTGCCGCTACGTTTGAACACTTTTTAGGACCGGCCGGGAGTATTATCGTTTCTGTAGGGCTCATCTTTTTCGCCTATTCTACTATTTTGGGCTGGTCCTACTACGGAGAACGCTGTATTTACTATCTTTTTAAAACGTATAAGGCTGTTTTTACCTACCGCATCGTTTTCGTTATCGCTGTATTTTTTGGCGCTGTGGTCCAGTTCGGAATTGTCTGGTCGCTTGCAGACACAATGAACGGCCTGATGGCAGCACCAAACCTGATCGCCCTCCTGGGGCTTTCCGGAGTCATTACCGCGGAAACGGTTCGCTTCCGTAAGCGAATGAAGGAAGAAAAGAACGGCACAGCTACCTGGAACAAGTCATAATACAACTAAAGCATCTCACGAGCCTGAAACGGGTCCGTGAGATGCTTTTTATTTTCCAGGCACTTCATGCGTCAGCGGCAGCCCGTGGAGGCCCTGCAAAATATGATCTGCAGTCATATCTGCCATGCGCCGGCGTGTTTTTTCGCTGGCACTGCCGATATGTGGAAGCGCCACGACGTTTGGCAGGCTGAGGAGGGTATGGTCTGCGCCGATCGGTTCGTTTTCAAAGACATCCAGGCCGGCGCTGAAAATCTCTCCATTTTGAAGCGCGTTCACCAGTGCCTCCTCATCCACTATCGTTCCTCTCGATGTATTAATAAACACCGCTGTTTTTTTCATTTTACGAAAAGCTTCCGCGTTTACCAGCTTTTCTGTTTCCGGTGTGGCCGGGGCCAGCACGCAGATAAAATCAGCCTGTCCCAGAAGTTCATCCAGCTCCGCGAATACAGCTCCCGTCCGCTCTTCCGCTTCCGGTTTCCGTGAACGATTATGGTAAAGTATGTTCATATCAAAACCGCCAGCTCTTTTAGCCACAGCTTCGCCGATACGTCCCATGCCAATAATTCCGAGTGTGGCACCGTAAATATCCTGCCCCGTAAAGGCAAACGGCGCCCAGGACCCCCATTCATTTTTCCGGATGGTGTCCATGGCCTCCGGCAGCCTCCGCGCCGCTGCCATTAATAAAGCAAAAGTGAGATCCGCTGTCGTTTCTGTCAGCACTCCGGGAGTATGGGCGACTTTAATTCCTTTTTCCCCTGCTGCTTTTAGATCAATATTATTATAACCGACTGCCATCGTCGCTATTACTTTTAACCGTGGCGCCTGTTCAATAACGTTTCTCGTTACCGGCTCCGACACGGTACAAAACAAACCATCCGCCTCCGCTGTTCTCCGGACTAATTCCTCTTCCGGCACCGCTTCGTTTTTATTCCATACATCTACCGTAGCTTCCTGTTCAAGCTTTTCTATCAGCCAGTGCGGCATTGGCCTTGTAATAAAAACATGTGGTTTTGTCATCTTCAGCCTCTCCTTTGAAATAATATAGTATGCCATTCATTTGTCTGTTTGGACCAGACATCCTCATAACTTTTATCCCGGAATGCTGTTTTCATCCGTTCCACTGTCCAGTCCACCAGTCCGGACACTACAACCTGCTGAGGAAGAATCTCTACGGAGTCAGCCCGTTCGAGCCAGCGCACCGTAACATCCGCCCCAATATTGATGACAGCTAAATCATACGAGCCGTATGGAAAGGCGGAGTCGACCACGTCCTGTTCATACACTTCAATCCGGCCCCGTACATCATTTAATGCCGCCTGCTGTTCTATTTCCCTCGTTACCGGTTCCACATCGTAGGCTGCCACCTGCATGCCTTTTTTTGCGAGCGCGATCGACAGCACTCCGCTTCCTGCGCCAATATCCGCTGCCATCTTCCCTTCTGCCCGGATAATGATACATTCGAGAACGTCTCTTGTTGTCACATGGATACCTGTACCAAATGCGCCCTGCGGATCAAGCCTCAGTTCCCGCTCTTCCTGCTTCTCCTGGAATGGAGGGTAAACAAGCGTCCATCCGTTCACCAGTTTGACGTTGTCATAGGAAGCCTCTGTCCACTCCGGCGGCTCCCATTCATGCAAATCGTCAGCATGGACTTCAAGCATCCGGCTTAATTCTTCTTTAGACGCGTTTTCCATATAGACATACAATCTGCTTTTTTCCCCGCTGCTGAATTCGTATGTATATCCGTCTTCGTCCTTTATTGTCTGTATTGCTTCATCAATATAGAATGTATAAATGTCATGTTCATAGAGCCGAAGGCTCCACGCTTCGTTATCCCCAGACGGGACTTCAAGTGAGTACCACATATCAGCTGCCTCCTTTTCGTAAAAATTATAGCAAAACTACTGTCCATGCAACATTCATTTTTCATGTTTAGTTTCCGTTTCTTTACCCGGATGATGAATTTAGTATTTCTCCTTTGAAAAGCCTTTCTTTTTTTTAAAATGTTCTTTAATCTAGAGAAAGAGTGCTTACTCTATTTACCTTATTGATACTAGTAGGAGGTCGACCTATCGATGGACTATCGCGTAGAAAAAGATACACTTGGAGACATGCACGTACCAAAAGACAAGCATTGGGGCGCCCAGACCCAGCGCAGTCTGGAAAACTTTAAAATCGGTCAGGAAACTATGCCGATCGATGTTGTATATGCGTTTGCTATTTTAAAACGCTCTGCGGCTCTTGCAAACAAACGCCTGGATAAGCTTGAAGCAGAAAAGGCCGACGCGATCGTTGAAGCCTGCGACGAAGTTCTTTCGGGAAAACTCGACGACCACTTTCCACTCGTTGTCTGGCAGACCGGAAGCGGTACCCAGTCGAATATGAATATGAACGAAGTAGTGGCCCGCCGTGCTTCCCAGCTGCTCGAAGAAAAAGGATCTTCCCAGAGCGTTCATCCAAACGATGATGTCAATCGTTCCCAAAGCTCAAATGACACCTTTCCAACAGCGATGCACGTAGCAGCTGTGCAAAAAGTGGAGGACCAGCTTCTGCCTGCCGTGGAAGCACTTCGTGCGACCCTTGAGAACAAAATGAATGCATTTGAACATGTAATTAAAATTGGCCGCACGCACCTTCAGGACGCCACTCCGCTTACGCTCGGCCAGGAGGTCAGCGGCTGGCACCGGATGCTCGAACGTTCAGCCGAGATGATTACAGAAAGCATTGATCATGTGAAGGATCTTGCCATCGGCGGCACAGCTGTCGGTACAGGGATTAACGCCCACCCAAGATTCGGGGAATATGTAGCTGAAGAAATCAGTGCCTATACCGGCAAAGCCTTCCGTTCTGCTCCGAACAAGTTTCATGCCCTCACGAGCCACGATGAAATTTCATACGCACACGGGGCGCTGAAGGCCCTGGCAGCAGACGCTATGAAAATTGCAAACGACGTCCGCTGGCTCGCAAGCGGGCCACGCTGTGGCATTGGTGAAATTTCCATCCCTGCAAATGAACCAGGAAGCTCCATTATGCCAGGCAAGGTCAATCCGACCCAGAGCGAGGCATTGACTATGGTGGCAGCACAAGTAATGGGCAATGACGCTACGATCGGTTTTGCGGCCAGTCAGGGCAACTTTGAACTCAACGTGTTTAAACCGGTTATTGTGTACAACTTCCTGCAGTCAAGCTACCTGCTCGCTGATGCACTCGTTTCCTTTAACGACAAATGTGCGGTCGGCATTGAAGAAAACCAGGAGCGCATTGACGCGCATCTGCGAAATTCCCTGATGCTCGTCACAGCGCTGAACCCGCACATCGGGTACGAAAACGCAGCAAAAATTGCCAAATCGGCCCACGCTAACGGGCAGACGCTGAAGGAAGCCGTGCTTGAAAGCGGCATGCTGAATGAAGAAGAATTTGAATTGATCGTCGATCCGGCGAAAATGGTTTCCCCGAGTGAATAAACGATGATAAAACAACAGCCTCCCAGGCCAATCGCAGCCTGGGAGGCACTTTTTTATTTCTTCACGCGTTTTCCGTCTTCATAACGGTACAATGGCAGCAGGCTGCTGATATAGTAGGCAGTGTAGACACCAAGTACGGCCATGACAAGCCATATCCACGCATGCAGACTGAACGAGGCGATGCCGCTGAAATACGCCCCAATATTGGCGCCAAATGAAATACTTGCCCCGTATCCCATCAGCCCTCCCCCAACCAGGGCGATTAAGGCGACCCGCGGAGGGATTCCTGAAAACCGGATTTGGCGGTTCATTGCCAGAGTTACTACCGTTCCCATAATGACACCGAAATTAATAATGCTCATGGAATCCATCAGCACCGATTGATGAAGGGCAACAAACTGCCCCTGTTCAAACCAGTATGTCCAGCCGCTAACATCCATTCCAAGAGCCATCGCCATCTTTGCGCCCCATAGAGTAAAGGAGGCTGTCAGCTTCCACGGCTCTCCCTGCACAAGAAAAATGAGCGCATTTAATACTGCCAGAATACCAGCACCCACCCACAGCGGCCAGGAGCCGAAAATGATCCGGCTCCAGCTTGCAGCTGAAGGCAGCGGCGGAAGAGCCGGAGGCCGTGTTCGCTTTTTATGCACGTACGATCCAAAAGCAACTAGTCCGAGAAAAACAATCTGAATCACCCATGCCCATATGTAGCCGATGCCCGTATCCACTGCCAGCGATACCGGCTCAAACGAAGGAAGGGAGGTGTTCCAAAATCCAAAGTGGCTGGCCCCTGTTACTGCCCCTGCCGTAAAGCCTATCAATGTGCAAATCAAAGCGGTTCTGCCGCCCTCTGCTTCATAAAATGAAGAAGGAGCAAGGCCGCTGCCTATTTCCATACCAAAACCGAAAATGAAAGCACCAGCTATCAATCCTGCGCTCACAGCGGAAAGTGCCGGAATAGGACCTGTACCAAACAAAGCCGGGCTGATAATAAAAATAGCAGCTGAAAAGGTCGATACGAGAATAAGCATCAGCATATGAGCCCGGAGCATTTCAGTATTGCCTTTTTCAATAATCTGCCGGTAAACGGCTGAGAAGCCAAAACGGGCATGAAAAAGGGAAAAGCCAAGAAAAAAGCCAATCCAGAGCAGAAGTACATACTGCGGGCCCGATATCTGGTAAGAAATGAAAGAAAGCGCAAGAATGACTAAAAGGCATACTAGCGAAACGATATTTTGTGGATTGTTTAAAACTGAAATTCTTACTGTCGCGTTCATTTTTTTCATTTATTTCTCCTGACCGGACCTGTATTAGAACTCTCTTCTTCTTTTCCCTCACCGTCATCATTCACACATCCAATATAAAAAAACTCCCCGGCATCGGCCGGAGAGTCCATGGTTCACTGACCATCGTATTTAATACAAGCTGCTTAATGCGTCTTTGGTAAACGGTACCAGATCTTCCGTTCTGCCCTCCTGCATCTTTTTCGCCCAGGCCGGATCCGTTAACAGCGGACGGCCAACTGCGACCAGGTCAAATTCATCGTTTTCAAGACGGCTGACTAATTCCTGAATATCATCGTTTTCTGCTTTATCAAAGCTTGTAAAAACGCCGTTCAGCCCTACAGATCCTACTGTCACAGAAGGCTTGCCGGTTAAATATTTCGTCCAGCCGGCAAGATTCAGCGAAGAACCGTCAAATTCCGGCTCCCAGAAGCGGCGGGTGGAGCAGTGAAAGACATCTACGCCTGCTTCAGACAACGGCTCCAGGAACTGGGCCAGTTCGTCTGCCGTGGCTGCAAGCTTCGCGTCAAAATCAGACATTTTCCACTGCGAAAACCGGAAGAAGATAGGGAAATCTTCCCCTACAGCCCGGCGGCATGCTTTGATTACCTCCACGGCAAACCTGGTCCTTTCGACAAAGTTTCCGCCGTACTGATCTGTTCGCTTATTGGTCTGCTCCCAGAAAAACTGGTCAATTAAATATCCGTGGGCACCGTGGATTTCAATGCCGTCAAAGCCAATACGCTTCGCCGCTGCCGCAGCGTCTGCATAAGCCTGAACCAGTTCATCAATTTCTTCCTCGGTAAGCGGCGCAGATACCGCTTCCCCGCTTAAAGCTAAACCGGAAGGCCCAATCGGCATAGCCTCAGAGTTCGGCTCTGCTCCGACCGGCCGGGTCATGCCTACGTGCCAGAGCTGGGGAATAATTTTTCCTCCCGCTTCATGCACTGCCTCCACGACCTTTTCCCATCCTTCCAGCGCTTTTTCGCCGTAAAAGGCCGGTACTCCCGGGTCTTCCACGCTGGCAGGGTGATTGATACCGGTCCCCTCTGTCACAATCAGTCCCACATTATTTTCAGCCCGGCGCCGGTAATAGGCAACCACGTCTTCATTTGGTACACCGCCTGGTGAAAACCCTCTTGTCATCGGCGCCATTACCGTTCTGTTTTCAAGATGCAGATCTTTTATTTGAAAGGGTTCAAATAAAGGAGCTGCCGCTTGCTGGTTGGATGTTTCCTCTGTCATTGTTACGACTTCCTTTCACCTGTATAAAGTATAAATAGTTTACAAAAAACAGTATGCACTTATCGTTTTTTCAAACGCAACTTATCCGCTCAAGAAACCCATTTTTTTGATGGTAATTTCCCCGAATCCGTTTGCAGTGTCCGGAAAAGTGGTATTCTTTACTAGAACTACTTACATAGGTATAAATACCTTAAGGAGGACATAATATGTCAGATAAAGCGACAAAGATCATTCAGGAATCGCTCGATGCATTGATGCAGGATGAGAATTTCCTGCCCGACTATGAAGGACAGGAACGGGAAACAGCCTTTTCTTCTCTTATTTCTATCCTTTCGACCCCCAATCATGTACACAAATCTTTTCTTCGCGTTCCCCTTCAAAATGGCGAAGTAGTGCGCGTGCCGGCATACCGTGTGCAGCACAACGACACGATGGGACCTTATAAAGGCGGCGTGCGTTTTCATGAAAGCGTGAATGAAGATGAGGTCTCCTCCCTTGCTTCTCTGATGACCATTAAAAATGCCCTGCACGACGTCCCGTTTGGCGGCGGAAAAGGCGGCATCAGCATTAATCCAAAAAACTTCAGTAAAAAAGAATTAAACCTCGTGTGCAAAAAATACGTTCAGTACTTCAACGATGTGATCGGCCCGGACAAAGACATCCCCGCTCCCGACGCCGGCACAAGCGCCAGGGAAATGGACTGGATGATGGCAGAATATAAAAATATTAATCCCGGCGTCCCGTATCGGGGCAGCTTCACTGGCAAAAGTGTAAAAAACAGTGGTTCTCTTGGCAGAAGAGAAGCCACTGGAAAAGGAGTGTACTTCACTTTACGCTACCTGCTGCATGACTTTCTGAAAAACCGGCGCGATGAGTTCCAGACATCGGAAAACAAATTTTTCAAAACAGCGCTTGAATTCTATGGCCGGCCGCTTTCCATAGCTGTCCAGGGCTTCGGAAATGTCGGTTCAGTCACTGCCATACAGGCATACAACTGTGACTATCTCGATACGAAAGTGGTGTCCGTAAGCGACCAGAATGTCACCCTGTACAACGAAGACGGACTCGATGTGCCTGCTCTCCTCGACTTCTCCAACGATCATGATGGAGATCTCCCTACCACGGAGGAAGAAATTCATAACCTTGGCATTAGCGCAGATATACGGGACCGTGACGATATTCTTTCCCTCGAAGTCGACGCTTTATTTTTCGCCGCTCTCGGCGGGGTGATTCATAAAGATAATGTCCAGGACGTTAAAGCCTCTATTCTTATTGAAGGCGCCAACTCTCCTATTACTTCCGAAGCCGATGCCATTTTGGCTGAACAGGGTGTCGTCATTATCCCTGACATTCTTGCCAACGCCGGTGGTGTGATCGTCTCCTATTCCGAATGGCTGCAGGGACGGGAAACGCTGTATTACACTGAAGAGCAGGTTACAAAGATTTTATACGACAAAATGAAAGAGACGATGGACCGCGTGCTTCCCGAGTTTTTTGGTGATCCATTCGCTCTCCGCCAAAACTGCTACATTCATTCCATCACATCACTCTGTACGATGCTTCATATCCGCGGAAAATTGTATTAGTTCCACAAACGAAGGGGCTGTCCCAAAAATCGAATGATAGCTCTTTTAAGCGGAAGCTGGAGATGTTTCTCCGGCTTCTTTTTTCGTATGTTCCGCTTTTTTCCGTAAGTTATGGGCGACGGCCAACAATCCAAATTCCGTGGTCACCTTGGCGGTGCCCCGCAGGGCAAACCGGCGAAAGCGACGATTCGCTTTCAAGTGCCCAAAAACACTTTCGGCTTCGATCTTGCGCCGGGCATAGGTGGACGCTCCCTCGTCGCTCGTTAACGCCCGGCGGGCGATCGCCTTGCCCTCTTCATATACCGGGTTGATGCGAACCTGCCGGTTGCCCTCGGCGGTGGTGCATTGGGGTTTCAACGGACACTCGCTGCAGTCTTCGCTTTCATACCGTTTGAGATCCCGCTGGTACCCATAGCGGTCGGTCC
>NZ_ATVM01000013.1 GCF_000420725.1 Marinococcus halotolerans DSM 16375
AGAGGTTAATAATATCCCGCTGGGATATCCCCTCATTCAGGTACGCTTCCACAGCTTCTTGTTTCCATTCCGGGGGATACCGCTTCCACTGGGTGGCTTTCGTCAGCGCTTCGGCTCCATGGCGTTCGTACCGATCGATCCATCCCCTTAACGTCTTTTCGTTGATGTCCCAATGACGACAAAACTCAGCCATATTCATTGTCCTCTGATCAAAAGCGTGGATGATTTCTATTTTCTGCTCGGTCGTATATCCTCGATAAGGCATAAAAATGCTCCCCTCTAAGCAAAACAGATGATTTATTTCATCTGTCTACTTAAAGGGGAGCATATCACCTCATATGCCCCCTGTTTATTAAAAATATTAATTAATTATATTATATATATTTGTTTTTATAATAAAAAGTCCAGGAGTACAATAGCATTAACAATTAGGAGTTGAAGAATGATGAAACGACTTGTTTCTTCCGTTCCAATGCTATGGCCCGGACTCATCTTTACCTTTATTGCTGCTGTACTCAGCAGTGCACTTGCAGAGATCGCTCCCTTCTCAGCGATGGGGGCACTCGTTACTGCAATACTTTTAGGTGTATTTTGGCGGTTTACTGCCGGCGTACCTGAGCGGGCGCTTTCGGGGATCACTTTTTCAAGCAGGCATTTGCTCCGCCTCGGCATTATTTTCCTCGGTGCGCGCCTGCATCTAGGAGATATTTACGAAGCCGGGTTTAACGCTTTTTTTATTGCTGCTTCCGGTTTGCTAATTACGCTTCTCTTTATTTACTTTGCTGCCAAAGCTTTAAGGATAGATAAAACACTCAGCCTGTTAACAGCCTGCGGTACAGCTATCTGCGGAGCTTCAGCTATCGCAGCCATCGCACCAATTGTAAAAGCAGAACAAAAAACAACTACTGCGAGCATCGCGATTATTGCAGTTGTTGGGACTATTTTTTCCATTTCCTATACTTTTCTATTTCCATTTCTGGGGATGAACGCGTATGAATACGGTGTTTTGTCCGGCGGGACTCTTCATGAAGTGGCTCACGCAATAGCAGCATCCGAAGCAGGAGGTACAGTGTCGGAGGACCACGCCCTGATAATCAAATTAACGAGAGTCGCACTTCTAATCCCAGTAGCACTTGCAGTGGCCACGCTTCAAAGCCGCAAAGAAAACCGGGGTTCACATGCGATCCCGGTGCCCTGGTTTATTTTCGGATTTTTAGCAGTGAGCCTGGCCAATACCTTTAATCTGCTCAGCGATTCCGCAGCTGCTTTTATGGTCTCAGCTTCATATGTTTTCCTGGGCATGGCAATGGCTGGCTTTGGTATGCAGATGCCTGCCGCGTCTTTTAAAACAATTAGTTTAAAAATGTTTATCGTGACAATATGCGGTTCGCTTTTATTATCTTTTCTCGGCTACGTGCTTATCGAAGCTATGCTTTAATCTGACCGGCGCTGCAGCATCCGTTTGAAGCAGCTGTTTACAGGGTAAACAGTTATATTCACACTATCGCGGAGGCTGACCATGAAATTTTCAGGCACGATTTTAGTAGTACTGGCCGCGATACTATGGGGTATTTCAGGTGGATTGGCAGATATACTTTTACATAAGGGCTGGGACCCGTTAGTCATTTCCTTTTACCGGGGAGCCGTTGGTTTTGTCTGTATTTTTATATGGTTCCTTTTACGGATTCGAAAGACCGGATCCCCCTCCACCCGATTATTTATATGGGCTGCTCTCGCCGGGGCGGGCGTCGCCGGCAATTTCACCTTTTACTTCCTCAGTATTGAGGCCTCAAGCGTAGCCATCGCTGCCACGCTAATGTATACCGCACCTATATTTGTATTTTTGATTTCTTTTTTTCTAAAGCAGGAATCCTCTACTTTTTTCAAGTGGGGATGTATTGCAGTAGTGCTTGTAGGAATTTTCCTCCTGACAGGTGCTTATGACACGGGCGGTTCTTCGGTTACACTTGCAGGCGCCGCTGCCGGCCTTGGGGCCGGTCTTTCGTATGCGTTGTTTATTTTCGGATTTAAATACGCCTCTGCAGTCGGCAGGCCCGAAACCTCTTTAACGATCGCTTTTTTTGTTTTTTGTGTAATTCTTTTGATGTTTGTCGACCAACAGGAAGCAGTATCTGTTTTGACCTCCAGTGACATTGGGTGGTTCCTGCTGCTCGGGCTCGTTGGTGCAGGCATTTCCTTTGTACTGTATGTTATCGGCATAAAGCTGACGACCCCGGTTACTGCTTCAATGGTTGCCATGGCAGAGCCGGTCACTGCTTCTTTGTTTGGAGTAGTTCTGCTTGGAGACAGCCTGGCAATCATTCAGGCATTGGGCATCGTTATTATTCTGGTTTCCATTACTGCGTTCAGCGTGCGCCAGTCTGCCTAAAAAAGCAGCTCCCGGGAGGGGGGCTGCTTTTCGTTGTTCAGCAGGTGTCAATTTAAGTTTCAAAATAATCCAGCATATAAGCTTCGTTATTTATTTCCCCCGGCCCTCCCCTCTCGATACCTTGCCTAAATGTGCATTTCTTTATTTTAAAAATAATAAAAAAGCCTCCTGCATATAAGCAGAGAGACCTGTACGGCACGTATATTATAAAAAACTGATGGAGGTAATAGATTTCATAATCTGCTGCACGCCTGTCAGCACGGTCGGCATTTGCTCAATATTCATAAACGGCACAATAATATAAAACATAGAAAGTCCCATTACCATCATTAATACAATTGGGTTTCGCAAATTGCAGACCTCTTTTCCCCGTAATAATTAATTAAATACTATCATATCAACCCAAATACGATTTTTGTGTTTTATTATCCACTTGTAACTTAAACGTAATTTCTTTAATCTTTTGTTCATCAAATGGTTATTTTTGTTATTTAATTTATCCGGAATTCGTTCTTTGCTGGCTCCATGGGATTTTAAAACCCACAAGTTCAATTTGCAGCTGATCGATACGTTTGGTCTGGCCCTCTACATACCCGTGATCATGAAGAACATTAATAATTTCCTGTATTTCTTCCCACTGTTCATTGCTAGCTGTATAAGGCACTTCCAAAATAACAATGTCATCATGCTCTTCTACTGTAGAACAAAACTGATGATTTTTAACCCAATTCATACCTCTCCCCATAGTTCTCGCCTCCAAGTGATATTGGACCTATGCATATATACCCTATTATAAACGATATACACTTAAAATCATTAATATCCCTAATTTTCCTTCTAATTTTTTATAATTTTTCTGCGTATCCGTTTTCAGCAATTTTTGTTGTTTTTATGCATGTTTACAGTTTACTTTCAGTCAGATCCGCGTTACATTGTAGAATGATTATTAATCTTACATAATGCTTTACCGTATATAGTCATTTTCTCACAAGGTGAGCCAAGTGCAGCATGATATTTCAGGGACTCTCTTAAGAATTTGACTCGTTTCCTTTTGGAAGCGGGTTTTTTGCGTTGTGTGGCGATCTTACTTACACTCAGGAGGCGCTGGTATGAAAAAGTCGCGTATTCTTTTTATCGGTTTTATGCTTTTCTCGTTATTTTTTGGAGCGGGTAATTTAATCTTCCCGCCATTTCTTGGTTATTCTGCAGGTGACAATTTCACTTCTGCTATCCTTGGTTTTCTATTTACAGGAGTACTTCTCCCCATCCTTGCTATTTTGGCAGTCGTGCAGGCACGACACGGACTTATCAGCATGGGAAGCAGAGTCCATCCCATGTTCGGCCTGTTGTTTGCTGTACTGATTTATTTATCCATCGGAGCTTTATATGGAATTCCCAGGGCTGCTAACGTTGCCTATGAAATCGGTTTTGTGCCAGCAGCGGGTATCGGGACCTGGTGGACACTTTTACTTTTCTCCTTAATCTTTTTCACAGTTGCTCTCTGGCTGAGCTTAAATCCTGAAAAAATAGTCGATCGCCTGGGCCAATGGCTGACGCCTATTCTATTCGTTACTTTAGCCGCTCTATTTGTACGGGCATTTTTTATTTTCGATACAAATTCTTCTTCAGCTGAAGCCCCTTATAATAATTCTCCTTTTATTGGAGGATTTCTAGAAGGGTATCTGACGATGGATGCTCTCGGTGCCCTTGCCTTCGGAATGGTGATTGTTAACAGCCTGCGCACCCACGGGGCGTCTTCTAAACGTGAACTGATGTCCGGCGCTGCAGCAGCTACTGCAGTAGCTGGGATCGGCCTTTCTATAGTCTATGTTTCGCTTGGATGGATCGGTGCCCGGATGTCACAGCAGGAAGGGATTACTGACGGGGCCGGCATTCTTGAACCTGCCGCAGCCATGCTTTTCGGACCATCCGGCAGCTTCTTTTTTGGTGTGATCGTTCTGCTTGCCTGCCTGACCACCAGCGTCGGCCTGATAACGGCATGCTCTGAATTTTTTCACAGCATAATGCCCCGCATTGCCTATAAATCGTTTGTCGTTCTTTTTACATTTATCGGGATGCTGGTTACTAATTTAGGATTGTCTTTAATTTTAAGCATCGCAGTTCCTTTACTCGTATTTATTTATCCGCTTGCTATTGTACTCATCGTACTTTCACTTCTGCGCCCTGTTATTGGTGAAGGTTCACTAATGTATCAGCTTTCAATTATCTTTACAGGGATCTTTGCGCTTTACGAAGGGCTTTCAAGTATAGGAGTCTTTGTCCCGGCTGTCACAAGTATTCTTCAGACCTCGCCGTTTTTTGAGCAGGGACTCGGCTGGGTGGTGCCTGCGTTTATCGGAGCTGCCGCCGGATATCTTCTCGACAGGCTTATGCCTTCCCACTCCACGCAAAAGACTTCCTTTCATGAAAAATAATATCCCATAAAAAAACTGCCCCTTTTTCAGGAGCAGTTTTTTCTATTCAATACCGTCGCTATCACGAAGTTCTTCCCTGTAGGCAAACAAGAACAGCAGAGAAACAAGGAGGGCTCCGCCGATTAAATTTCCAATACTTGCCGGTATTAAATTAAACAACAGGTATTCATACCAGGCATACTCAGTATCTGCAAATACCCCCATGCTGAAGTAGCCCATGTTCGCCGCGCTGTGCTGAAAATTACCGGCCACAAATAGAATGACCGGAAGCGCAGTCGCCACTACTTTACCTGTAACATCTCTCGCAGCTGTCGTGAGAAACGATGCCATGCCGATTAACCAGTTAGCCAGAATACCGGACAAAACGACCTGGAACCAACCAATTCCGCCAGAATCTTTAAATTTCATCTTGTCCGATAGATACACCTGCAACTCTCCGTAAAATTCCGAAGTCAAGGAGCCGGAAAGCTGAATGACTGCTGCAACGAATAATGCACCGACAATATTGCCGATGTAAGTAGCAAGCCAGAACCTTGCAATAGGCATAAAGTAGACACTCGGCTTTCGGAATAAGTAACTCGGAAGTAGAATGTTAATTTCTGTAAATAATACAGCGCCGGATAAAAATACCATGACATAAGCTGCCGTAAAACCAAGTCCTGACAATAGATAGTACAGCCCTTTCGCTTCTACGCCTGTTGCAAGGAGAATCGAAAATACCGCCCCGAAGGTCATGAACGATCCTGCCAGTATCGCCAGCAGAAATTGCGCTTTGAATTCCTTACTTAAGTGGTTGCGTCCATTTTCTCCAAACGCCTGTACCACCTCGGGCGGTTCTTTATACTGCCGGTCGGTTGCCCCGAGCTTTTGTTCTTTCGGCATAACACATCTCTCCTTCTCCTGATCTCTGCCGCAGGAGCAGTACCAAAGGAAAAACCCCGAAACAATCGGGGCTTCCGGTTCATCTTTTTTCCTTTATACTCAGCCTTTTACCAGAGCTTCTTTTCCGTAATACGAAGCCTTGAACAAGTCCTTCATCTGTTCGAAGGAGGTTTCCCGTGGATTGGTGCCGGTACATGGATCGCTTAGTGCATTTTGAGCCATTGTATCCAGATGCTCTTCGAAATCTTTTTCAGGGACACCGAATTCTTCAAGCGTAACAGCTAATCCTAAATCTTTGTTGAGTTCAAAAATATACTCTACAAGCGAATCTGTCAATTCTTTATCTGTCTGCCCTTTTAAATGCAGGCGACGCGCAATTTCTGCATAGCGGTCTTCTACCACTGCACGGTTGAACTCAATGACATACGGAAGATAGATCGCATTGGCATAGCCGTGGGGAATATCAAACGTAGGTCCGCTTTTATGAGCGAGACTGTGCACATTTCCAAGTACCGCGTTCGCAAATGCCATACCGGCCATCGCCTGAATGCTGTGCATCTGCTTTCCGGCTTCATGATCGCCGTTATACGATGCTTTCAAATTATCTTTAATCACTTCGGCACCGCCGAGAGCAAGAATGTTAGTATATAACGTCCGCGGCTTAGCTACGTAAGATTCAATAGTATGGGTGAAAGCATCCATACCCGTGTAAGCGGCAATATGCTTCGGCAGATCTTCCACCATGACAGGGTCAATAATAGCAATGTCCGGTGTCAGGCCAAAGTCTGCAAGCGGATACTTGACGTTTGTTTTTTCGTCCGCCACTACTGAAAGGTTGGAAACTTCAGAACCGCTGCCGCTTGTCGTAGGAATGCCGGCAAATTTCGCCTTCTGGCGGAGACGCGGCAATTCAAAAGGCTTCGTGGCATCCTCAAAGGAAAGCTCAGGATGCTCGTAAAAGAGCCACATCGCTTTAGCGGCGTCCATTGCGGAACCACCGCCGATACCTATAATCCAGTCAGGAGCAAAGGAACGCATTTCTTCCGCTCCTTCTTTAACCATTTTTGCAGTTGGTTCTGTATTATACCCTTCCAGAACTTCAGTTTCGATGCCTGCTGCAGCAAGATGCTCCTGGATGCGGTTTAAATTACCGTTTTTTTTCACTGAGCCGCCGCCAATAACGAGCGTGGCTTTTTTTCCTTCAAATGTGCGCAGTACTTCAAGCGCATTATCTTCAAAATAGATGTCTCTTGGAATCGTAAATCTGCTCATTGGTGAAGCCTCCTTGTTGTTTTAAGCTAAACGAAGATGTCTGGTGTGATTGATGCACATCTATTTTAACTACAAGTTAAGCTTTTCCTTTTAGCCGGACATATTAAACATCAAAGAGGTATTCCCCCGGGTATAAGCATAAAAAAAGACCCGGGAGCGGGCCTTTTTATGCAGACTCATCTTTTGCAAGTGCGCTGTTCAAGTCTTTTTTGACACTTTCCATGACCTCAGACTTAATTTCATTCAACAGATCACTTTCAGAATCCCCGATCAGCTCATTACGCAGCTGTTGCACGAGCTCCTGCTTTACATCTTCATATAAATCATCTTTTAGTTCGTCAATCAGCGAATGCTTTACGTCTTCGAGGAGTTGGCTGGTCGCTTCTTTGGAAATAAACGAAGAACCTTCTTTTGTATTGTCCTCTTCGGCTGCAGGTTCTTCCTGTTCCACTTCACCACTGTTTTCTTCTGTTTCTTCTTCGTGATCTTCTGACGAACTCTCCTGTCCCTGCGAAGAGTCTGCTTCTTCTTGCGTATCGTCTTCTTCTGCAGCAGGCTCTTCCTGTTCTTCTTCATCTGACGTTTCTTGTTCACTGCTGTCCGCTTCTGAAGAATCTTCATCCGCATCTTCCTCACTGTCTGCCGCTTCCTGCTCTTGTTCCTCAGAAGCCTCTCCTGTATTTTCTTCGGACTGCTCCCCGCTTTCGCCGCTGTTAACCTCAGCCATGATTTCATCAATCATTCCTTGTTTATCTGTTGAGGAGAGCTCAAGGCCGCTCTCTTCAGCAAGAGCCTGAATATATTCTATACTCTGCGTATATAAATCGATTTCTTCATCTTCACCATCTTCATTTGTAATAACCACGTTTGCGTGGTCCTGCTCTTTCTCTTCTTCTGATGAGGCATCCTTCTCATCATTTTCGCTGCTCGGTTCTTCCTGCTCTTCTTCCTCAGGAAGCTCTTCGTCGCTCTCTTCCTGCTGACCCTGATTTTCTTCGTCTTCCGACTCCTCTTCTTCCCCGCTGTCTTCGTTTTCCACCTCGTTCATGATTTCATTAATCATGTCCTGTTTTTTAGTAGAAGATAATTCGAGACCGCTTTCTTCGGCAAGAGCTTTTATATCTTTCACGCTCATCATGTAAAGATCTACTTCTTCATCTTCTCCGTCCTCATTTGTGATGACAACATTTGCCTGCTCCTCTGATGATTGTTCTTTTTTAGCCAATGCAATCCCTCTTTTCAATTCTCTCCATCGAGAATGTATTGTTGTATTTATTTAGACAAAATGAATAATAATCTGCCGGATTTCTTTTTGAAATTCTTCAGGAATCCGCTTTTCATACCTTGTCGAAATTACGCAGTGATCATGCCGTTGAATTTCTGTAATTGGATATTGAAACATTAGCTGCTCATTTTCATCTTTTACATAAAAAATCATGCGCGCTCTTTTCTTCACACCGTTGGCATATCGTCCTTTACCCTGCCACTGTGGAAATTGAAACCCGAAGGTATATGTTCCGTCTTTTTTCTCCCCTGAAGCCTGCTCATCTAACGGAATACGGATATTTACTATTCGTCCAGGAAGAACTAACACGATTAACATCTCCTTACAGATGAATGTTTTTTCACCGTGACGGATTTTCCCTTTTATTTTTATCTTAATTATACCATTACCTTTCCAAAAGACTTTCAACCTTCTACTAACGACTCAATTTTACCTCTCAGCATCTATCAGAAAATCATCCGGTCCTGGTCACATAATAAAGCCTCCTGAAGGTTTCAGGAGGCTCCGTGCTATAATCCGGCTGGCATGCCGGGGTTCATTATTGTAGAGCTGTTACAGGTTTCTCTTTAAAGCATCTATATATCCTCTGACCGCCCGCTGGCTGACTTCTGCCTGCGGGGCAATGCCTTCAAAGCCGTGAAAGCAACCCGGGTACAGGTGGAACTCTGCCTGCACTCCGGCCTGGCTTAATCGCAAAATATATTCTATCGTTTCATCGCGAAACGGATCCGCGCTTCCTACCATCGTATAGGCGGGGGGAAGATCGGAAAGATCCTCTGCGAGGGCTGGAGAAGCGTAAGCGGAAATGTCTTCATTATGATCACCGAGATAGGCTTTCCACGCTGCCTGGTTGGAGTAATAGTTCCACACCCTTGTGTCCGTGATTTCCCGGCTTGAAACAGTAACATTTCTATAATCCAGCATTGGGCAGAGCGGCATTTGAAAAGCTATCGCCGGTCCGCTCCGGTCTCTTGCCATCAAGGAGACAGCTGCTGTCAGCCCCCCACCGGCGCTGTGGCCGGCTACTCCAATGCGTTCTGCATCTATCCCAAGTTCACCGGCGTGTCCGGCCGCCCATTTAAGACCAGCATAGCAGTCCTCCACCCCGGCCGGAAACGGATGCTCCGGGGCGAGCCGGTAGGCCACAGAAATCACCACACACCCTGCTTCGAGCACAAACCTTTCGCACAACTCATCATTCATTTCCGGCGTGCCGCTCAAATATCCGCCTCCATGGATCCAATACAAGCCTGGAGAAATTGTTTTTACCGGCATCCCCGGCTCATATATACGAACCCGTATATTTTGTCCTTCCTCATGGCCGGGAATGTGTTTGTCTGTGATCCTTACTTTACTGCGGCTGATGGGCGCCTCTCCCTCAAATGCCTGCTTCGTTAATACACGGCTGTTTCTGATTTCTTCCCGGGTGGAAAACTTCATTTCCGGCAGCCCATCCAGTACTGTGTGCAATTCATTCTGAATTTTTTCTTTCATTTCCGGCTCTCCTGCTTTCTGCTGGTGACATAAACTGTATTACAATAAGCATTAATTGTATACGCTTTCAAAATTTCCCAAAAGGCTTGGCATTGCTGATATTTTTATTATAAGGGCTGCTGTATTTATCTACAATTAATAAATGAAAAACAGAAAAGCTTTTTCAAGGTATACTTTTCAGCCAAAACAGGCCTCTCACATTGCGCCTCTGTTAATCAGAAGACAGATTCAGCTGCCAGGAAACATTAAATCTATCCTGGATCCAGGCGAAGCGTTTACTGAATCCGTAATCTTTTAAAGCCATCAGCTTTTTACCACCCTCGGAAAGATGATTGTACAAGTACTCAATTTCCTGATCCGATTCACAGTTAACAAAAAGTGAAAAGGAAGGCGTGAACGTAAAATCGTGCTTCACGTTACTGTCCATGCATATGAATTCCTGGCCCTGCAGCGAAAGCACGGCCTGCATAACATTCCCTTCTTTACCGGATTCATGCGGCCCATACCGGCTTAAGCTTACTATTTTTGCTTCATCAAGCAGGCTCACATAATAATTAAGTGCTTCTTCTGCATCCCCCTGAAACATAAGAAAAGGTTTAATTGCCGCCATTGGTACCCGCTCCTTTTATTTTAACTCTTTTTGTTTATGTTCCCTGGATAAGAATCTTTGAAGCAGGACTCCAGGCTTAGTTTTTCGCCGCCTGCCAACCAAATGATTTTATCTTTGTAAAAATTATATATATGGCCCTATCCTCCTTTTATGCCTGCTGCCTTACACTAAAAGAAAATTCAGTAGAACGGATGATGGATGATGGCCGTGAATACAAAGATGAGTCTGCCGTGGCTGATAGCGGCAGCAACGGTGGAATTTCCGGCCCTGCTGCTTTCGGCCGGCTGCTTCTTTGCTCTTGCAGGAATGCTCCATATTCCTGTCTACATTTCTTTTGTCAGCGTGTTTATCATTCATTATTTTTACTATGAACAGGTATTTTATAAAAGATGGCGGAAGGTGCTTCTCGTTATATTAAATACTTCGGGCGTAACTGCTCTGCTTTTTCTTTTGGGATCAATTTAAATATAATTTTTTCAGCAGCGTTCGTCCTGGCGCTGCTGTTTTTTTTGATTGTTATTTTTAAATGTAAATGGGTAAATAACATTCATGCTTTAGTTTATTCAGCTGTTTTTTGAGGAAGAAGAGGATTATTGATATTTTTCATATGGATTTATTGTGATTTATTTGTTTTCTGCATTCCTTAATTTTCACAGCCATCATGAAAAGACAAAATAAAAAGGGGGATATCAATGAGTGAACAGAATAATGATCAGCAGTCAAAATTAAAGCTGATTGATTACCGGATTTTTGTTCCGGCACTTTTAATCATCATTGCAATCTGTATACCGCTTGCTTTGTACGAAACACGAAGCATGGAAGTTTTAAATGGGATTTTCGATTCCCTTGTGGAAGTATTTACATGGGGCTACCTTTGGTACGGTTTAATACTTCTTGCTGCCGGCCTTTATTTCTCTTTTTCCAAATATGGAAAAGTTGTATTGGGGGATCCGTTGGAAAAACCGCGTTTTTCACTATTCGAATACGCGTCGATTCTAATTGCTATGGGGCTCGGCTCCACTATTATGCGTACCGGAATGGTGCAGTGGACCTCCGTAGCAAGCGACCCGCCAACCGGTGTAGAAGCCGGTTCCACACAGGCCCTGATGTGGGGGAACTCCTACAGCATGTTTCTCTGGAGCTTTCAGACATTTGCTATTTTCGTTATGGCGGCGCCAGCGATGGCCTACATTCTTCATGTGCGTAAACGCCCGTTAATGCGTATTTCTGAAGCATGCCGCGTGCTTTTTGGTGACCGGTTTACCGATGGCCTTGGCGGTAAATTTTTAGATGTTATTTTTCTGATCAGTATTCTTGCAGGCGCTGCAGTGACGCTCGGGCTTGGCTCCCCGATCATTACCAACAACCTCGCAGAGCTGCTGGGAATCGAAATAAGCTTTGGCCTTACACTGATCGTAACACTCATCTGGGTGTTCATGTTTTCTCTAAGCGCCTATCTTGGGATCGAAAAGGGCATCAAACGCCTTAGTACGTTTAACATGTACCTGGCGGGAATATTCGCTCTGTTTATTATGGTGGCCGGCCCGGGGATATTTATTTTGGATTATTTCACCGGCAGCCTCGGCTTTCTTATGACTAACTATATTAACATTTCCTTTTATACTGAAGCCCTTTCTTCCGGAGAAGCCAGTTATATAAAAAGCAATACCGTGTTCTGGTTCGCTTATAACGCTACCTGGGCGATGCTGCACAGCGTATTTGCCGCGAAAATCTCCCAGGGACGCACCATTAAAGAAATGATCATGACGTACTTAGCCGCTCCAACGATTATCTCCTGGATAGCTACAGGAGTTCTCGGCGGACTGGGTGTAGACAGATTTTTAAATGGCAACCTCGATGTGCTCAGCATCGTGGAAAATCAGGGTAATATGGCAGCTATACCGGCAATTTTAACTACACTGCCACTCTCTGGTCTTGCTCTGATCATATTTATGGTTGTCGCATTGATTTTCTTAACTACGACCCTTGATTCTACGACGTATACTATTTCAGCGTATGCAAGCACCGAAGATATGAGTAAAAATGAGCCTTCTAAATTTCTTCGCATTTTGGTCGCTGCCATCATCACCACCCTCGCTTTAATCTTAATGAGAATTGGAGGCCTTCCTCCGCTTGAAGTACTTTCAGGGCTGATGGGGCTGCCAATCATTGTCATACAGTTTTTGACAATTGCAGCAGCAAAGAAAATGATAGATCAGGACAAAGCATGGATCCACAACGTAAGAGAATAAGAAAATTTTTGCCGGGTATCCCCATAAAGGATACCCGGCCTTTTGCATTACGATGAAAAGCAGCTGCTGGGCTAATTCCCTCTTCCGTGTTAAAGTTAGAATATTCTAACACAGGGAGTGAATAGTATGGATGCCAAGCAAACCGTATACGTTAATACCTTTACAGATGGCATGCTCGATCCGGCTCTTGAAATGGAATATAAAGTTAAAGACGGCGGCCGCATTGTTGCCAACACCACCCCCGGGTGCTGGGGGCCGATGATCACCCCTGCCCTTCGCGGCGGCCATGAGGTGACAAAGCCGGTGTATGTCGAAGGTGCAGAAGTCGGCGATGCTGTTGCTATCCGGATCAAATCTATTGAAATTACCTCTCAAGCCACAGCCTCCGGTAATGATAAAGCGGTAGACGGCCGTTTTGTCGGTGATCCATTCGTTGCTGTAAAATGTCCCGGCTGCGGGCAAATGCATCCAAAAACGGTGATTAAAGGTATTGGCCAGGAAGCGGTCCGGTGTGCCAACTGCGGTGAGGATATCACTCCGTTTGTATTTACAAACGCATACACGATGGCTTTTAACGATAATAAATCGATCGGGCTCACCCTTTCACAGGAAGCAGCTGAAAAAATTGCCCACGACGGAAAAAATTACATGAACACCCCCGAAAATTCGATTCAAAACCCGGTAGTAACCTTTGCTCCTCATGACATTATCGGTGCAGCAGCCAGAACCAGGCCTTTTTTAGGGCAGCTTGGAACTACTCCATCACGCGCTCTGCCTGATTCCCATAACGCCGGAGACTTCGGGCAGGCATTAATTGACGCCCCCCACGAGTACGCTATTACTAAACCACAACTGGAAGAACGCACAGACGGCCACCTTGATATCAGTCGTGTCCGGGCCGGAGCTGTGTTAGTTTGTCCGGTTAAAGTCCCCGGGGGGCGGCATCTACCTTGGTGATATGCATGCCATGCAGGGTGACGGCGAAATTGCCGGCCATACCACCGATGTTTCCGGGATTGTGCACCTCCAGGCCAATGTTTTAAAAGACGTCAAATTAGATGGCCCGGTACTGCTCCCTGTGATTGAGGATCTGCCCTATACGGCAAAGCCCTTTAGCGAGCAGGAGAAAAAAGAAGCACTCGAACTTGCCCGGCAGTGGGGTGTTAATGAGCTCGAAGAAGCTTATCCGGTATCTTTTATCGGCAGCGGGGCGAGTCTGAATGAAGCAACAGAAAACGGAATGCAGCGGGCAGCCAAAGCACTGGGTGTCACTGTACCGGAAATTATGAACAGGGCAACCATTACTGGCTCTATTGAGATTGGAAGACACCCCGGTGTAGTTACTGTTACTTTTTTAGCACCGGAACCTCTTCTTGAAACAGCCGGACTCCTTCATACGGTGAAAGATAATTACCAGTAACATTATACTTTTCTGCTAAATAGTCACGGTCATTAAAAACCCGGCTGCCATCCAGCCGGGTTTCCTTTGTTATAGACCAGCTGCACTGGCAAACTGAATGTGGGAAAGTATTTTAAATGTGTTCATTTCTGACAACGAGAACGTCGCATTCCGCTCTACGGACGATGCTTTCCCCGACGCTTCCGAGAAGCAGCCGTTCGGCACTGCTGACTCCGGAAGCCCCCGAGACGATTAAGTCTGCCTCATATTTTTCCGCAGCATCCTTTGGAATTACCATTTTCGGTGAGCCGTACTCCAAAGCAAAAGAAACATTGGGAACGTTGCTTTTTAACGCAAGCTCCCGGTATATTTCAAGCAGATTTCTCCCGTTTTTCTTAAATATTTCAATGACGTTACCTCTTGTTTTCTCTACTGATGAAACGAGCGGTGTATGAATAACATGGGTGACCACGGCCTTCGCTTCTTCTTCTTCTGCCATTGCCAGGCCGGCACGAAAGGCGTTGGCAGACATTTCTGAGTCATCTACTGCGATCAGAATGTTATTATATTTTTTGATCCCCCGTTTATTTCTAACCACCCAGACGTCACACTCTGCATTTCGTACGATACCTGCGGAAACGCTTCCAACAATGAATCTTTCAAATGTACCTATACCTGAAGCTCCGCAAAGAATCAAGTCCGCTTTAAACCGTTTTGCAGTGTCCTTTGGGATAGTAGTTCTCGGAGAGCCGTTTTCCAAAAACACGGTTACATCCGTCAGCCCTGCGTTTTCGGCTTCTTCTCTGCAGGCAGCAATAATTTCTTCCCCTTTTTCCTTTGAGGCCTGTAATAAATCCGTAGTATGAAGCCGGGCCTGGCTATAATGGTTGTAGTCGATAATGTAGCAGATTCCCAATGAACAATCATACGCTTTGGCGAGCGCAATTCCTTTTTTCAATGCAAATTCAGCTTCTACAGAGCCATCTGTTGCTACTAAAATACGGTTGTACCTTTTTTCCATTTTGCCTGCCCCCTATCCATCATCGTCAACGCCGGATGCTGCCCTGAATGAATTTTACTTTCGCCAGCCCGGCTGTCTTAGTTCTATCTCTATTATAGCACTATCTTCAGTTTTACTATTGTACTTTTTTTGCCAAATTATACAGTGGAGTTCTTCGCTTATATGTTTCATAATGGAGATAGATAGAGAGATATTTCACTTTTGTTTCAGGTCATTTCGTGCTCGAAAATCTACTTCTGTAAAGAAAGCGGGGCGTTATCATGATCAAACACTATCAGAATATTCTCACAGCTGTGGACAGTTCGGATGAATCTATGCAGGCATTCCGCCGCAGTCTCTCACTGGCCAGGAAACACCAAAGCCAGCTGACGGTCGCCCATGTTGTGGAGTACAGAACATTGAACCGCCTGATTCAATATATACCGACTATTATGGAAACGGCGGGAGAACAGGGAAAAGTATTGTTAAACATGTACAAAGCAGAGGCTGAAGGAGCTGGCGTGAATATCCAGACAATAATGGAAACCGGCGTACCAAAAACCATTATTACTAAAGATCTCGCTCCAGATTATGAGACCGATTTGATTATTACCGGCGCCTCCGGGGCTGGAACAGTCGGACGCTTCATTATGGGAAGTGTTTCCACCGGCATCGTGCGCAATGCCAAATGCGATGTCCTCGTCGTCCGGAAAAAGGATTCAGACAGTGACTATAAGAGGATCATCATTGCCATCGACGGCTCGAAAGAAGCAGCCCATGCCTTTGAAAAAGGAATTGCGCTCGCAATGGAAGAAAATGCAGCTGTGCTGATCACGCATGTAATTGATTCAGTGGTACTCACCTCTATGGAGCAGCATGACACCGGGCTGTTTATCGAAATGGAAAGCTACTCTGAAAAAATGCTTGAAGAATACCGGGAAAAAGCCGTGAATGCCGGCCTCGAGCACGTAGAAGCAGAGCTTCACCACGGAGCTCCTAAGGTCGTTATTGCGGAGGATTTAGCTAAAAAGTATAAAGCCGATCTGATTGTCGTTGGCGCCTCCGGCCTGAATACGACAGAGCGGTTTTTCCTCGGCAGCGTTTCGGAGGGTATCGTACACCGGGCTGATTGTGACGTTTTACTGGCCCGCCTGCCGGAAGGAGAACAATAAAATTATAAAAGCGGGGCCTTTCTCCCTTCACCCGGGAAACGGCCTCGCTTTTATTTAATTTATTATTTTTCGGGATGAAAAACGACCTTCACATAATTTCCTTTTCCGTTAATTAAATCGTCAAAGGCCCCTGGCCCCTCTGAAAGAGCTGGCGTATGTGAGATCATCGGCTTTACATTAATCTGGCCGGTACCCATATAATGAAGCGCAGATGTCCATTCCTTTCCGGGAAAAGGCGACGATACCGCGTTCCAGGAGCCGAGTATTCTTAACTCATTGCGCACAATACGCTCGAAATAAAAACGTTCAATAGTAATATCTGCGTACGGAATACCCATAAACACGACCTCGCCCCCCTTCCCTGGAAGAGCAAGTACCTGGGCCGAAGTTGCAGGTGCTCCTGCAGATTCTACCGCAAGGTCCACCCCGTACCCGCCTGTATGCTCCTGCACTTGTTCGTGGGCTGGACGCTGACTTGAATTGATCAATACGTCTGCGCCCACTTCCCGGGCAGTTTGCAGCTTTACGTCATCGATATCAATCGCATACACTTTTTTCGCCCCGAATATTTTCGCCCACTGAACTGCCAGAAGGCCAATGCTTCCGCATCCCATCACGGCTACTTCCGCTCCGGGCTGAATACTCGTACGGTAAAATCCATGAGCCACGACAGCAGCAGGCTCAACGAGCGCAGCAGTGTCATAATCCACCTGGCCGGGCAGCGGCAGAACATTTTCAGCCGGAAGCCTGACGTATTCAGCATAGGACCCCGGGTGGCGGGCTCCGATCACCGTCAGATTTTCACAGCGTGAAAGCTCCCCTTTCTGACAGCTCAGACACTTCCCGCACCGAAACGTTGGGCATCCGGCCACACGGTCCCCCTGTTGCACCTCTGATACCCCGGGGCCGGTCTCAACGACCTCTCCTGCGAATTCATGGCCGAAAATCATACCTTCCACGTAAGGGCCCAGCTTTTTGTAGCGGGAAATGTCGGAGCCGCAAAGGCCTGCAGCCTTCACCTTAATAATAACATCATCAGCATTTTCGATTACCGGCTTTGAAGCTTCTTCGAATCGGAGGTCCTGCTGTCCGTATAGTTTAAGACTTTTCATGTTTTTCTCCCTTCAAAGTAACGATATTACAATTCTGAATTGGCCGGTTCATTTTTTGCCTTTTTCTTTCCAAATAATATTTTAATTAAAGCTGCCCCAACAATGATTGGATTAAAAATCATCTGGTGATCAAAATAGAATTCCCCGATTACACGCATTGGGCCCAGCATAAAATCAAGCATTAATTCCGTCATAGTGAGCCTCCTTACCTTCTTAATATATTTTTTGCCGCTGACGGCGGGCAGAGAGTCCTTTTTTTCCCGGCTCCCTGCCTTTCCATGTATTAGTGTCTGCACTTTTCCACCAGATGTTAATCCACAGGCGTAAGCAGTACTTTAATAGCTTCTCCGTCTTTAATTTTTTGATAGGCCTGATCCCATTCTGTAATGTCATATTCATGAGTGACCATCGCCCGGGCATTCACAAGCCCGCTGTTCATCAGCTCAAGGGAAGGCTCCCAGTCAGCGGGCTTCTGGCTGCGGCTGCCAACTACACGAATTTCTTTTTGAATCACTTTATCAAAATCAAATTGAATATCCGGTGTCGTAAAAATCCCTACCTGGGCGTACTGCCCTTTTTTCCGCAGCAGCCCAATTGCCTGTTTGGCCGCCGGTACAGCTCCCGAACATTCGAAAACGATATCTGCCCCGTACCCATCGGTTACGCTGTTGACGAATTCATGAAGATCCTCTTCCTGTGAATTAACAACGTAATCAATGCCGAGCTCTTTTGCTTTTTCCAGACGCACTTTATCATTTGTAAGCCCGGTTATAATAACTCTGGCCCCTCTGCTTTGCGCCACCTGGGCAGTAAACAGGCCGATAGGCCCCGGTCCGATGACGACTGCAATGTCCCCATCCGAGATCTCTGTTTTAGCTACCGCATGATGCGTGCAGGCAAGCGGCTCTGTCATCGCAGCCGACTGGTAGTCAACGTTTTCCGGAAGATGATGAAGACTCGCTTTTCTGGCAATTAAGTACTTCGCAAATGCACCGTCATACTGGTTGCCAAGCCCTTTGCGCCAGCTGCATAAGTTGTAATCGCCGGCTTTACAGTACCGGCACTCCCCGCAAATATAGAAGGTCGTTTCTGAGGTGACCCGGTCTCCGGGCTTAAAGTCGCTGACTCCCTCTCCGACTTCTACGACTTCACCGGCAAATTCATGTCCAAGCGTCACCGGCGCACTAACTTTATAATGACCTTCGTAGGCGTGAATATCTGTGCCGCAGACGCCTGCGTACTTTACTTTGATCTTTACCTGGTCTTTCCCGGGCGTCGGCTCCTGCTTTTCCTGCACTTCGATGCTTCCATGCTCTAAATCGGTTTTCACCAATGCTTTCATGCTTTCATCCTCCCAGTGTGTTAATTTTCATGTATGTTCTGCTTGAGAGAGGTTTAATTAAACAGTTCGAAGAATCTCCAGATGAGCCAGTTGATCAGGTTTCCGCCCTGGTCAATACTTGAAATACGTGCGGAATCTTCAGGCATGTCGAAATCGGCGTTTTGAGCCATTGTCGTAAATACGTTTGCAATATCTGTAGCCATGTAAAGCGAAAGTGCAATCATCACGGTACCTACTAAGACAGAGTGTATAATATTACCTCTCGCTGCCCCGACAATAAACGCAACAACAAATGGAATTGTCGCCAGGTCCCCGAAAGGAAGCAGAGCGTTACCAGGCAGAAATACTGCCAGGACC
This sequence comes from Marinococcus halotolerans DSM 16375, assembly GCF_000420725.1. Lineage (GTDB taxonomy): Bacteria > Bacillota > Bacilli > Bacillales > Marinococcaceae > Marinococcus > Marinococcus halotolerans. Next base: position 19,002 of record NZ_ATVM01000013.1, read on the forward strand.
ACTGTGACTGGTACAAGAATCAATGCAGTTGCAATAACGGATGGATGGCCCAAAAGAACCGCTGCATCCAGACCGATATAAATTTCTTTGTTGCTGAAGTGCTTGTTTAACCAGTTTCTGGCTGACTCTGATACAGGCATTAAGCCCTCCATCAAAATCTTTACCATACGCGGCATCAGCACCATAACGGCAGCCATAGCCATGCCGATTTCAATTACTTCGCCTACGCTGTAGCCAGCCAGGGCGCCAATTGCTACACCGAGGAACAAGCCGATAAAGATGGATTCGCCGAACACACCAAACCGTCTCTGAATACTGTCAGGGTCTGCATTGAGCCGGTTGATACCAGGAATCTTCTGCAGCCCTTTTACGAGAAAAATACCAGGTGCGTACGATACGGTACTTCCTGTAGCGATTGATACTCCGGGCAGCTCATAAAAGTCTTCCACCATCGGAGCCGTCCAGTCAGCAATTTTCAAGGTGACAATTTGAAAGATAACTGCAGCGATAAGTCCTTGAATAATGCTGTCGGATACGGTATATACTACCGCAGCCATAAAGGTATAATGCCAAAAGTTCCAAATGTCCACGTTCATTGTTTTCGTCGTTTTTGTCAAAAGCATAACAACGTTTACAAGCAGTCCCAATGGAATAATAAAGGCTGCTACCGCCGTAGAAGCCCAGGCAATAGATGATGTCGCCGGCCAGCCGACGTCAATTACATCCAGGTTAACTCCTAATCGATCAACCATTCCCTGCGCTGCCGGCCCTAAGTTATTAACCAGTAAGTCAACAACAAGAAATATCCCTACAAATGCTACCCCGATTGTCAGACCGGACCGGAATGCTTTCCCCGGCTTCTGCCCGAACAACAAACCAAGCAAAAAGATAACCACTGGTAAAATTACTGTTGCACCCAGAGCAAGAAACCCCTGTACAAGATCTACAAATCCTTGCATGCCACTTCCCCCTCATACCTGTAATAATGAGTCCGGCTTCCCGTCTAACAGGAAACCGGCGTACTCTTATTTTTTCAATTCATCCAGAATTTCCTGTTTGGTATCTTCCATTCCGATCCCTGTCAGGAAAGAACGTGCATTGATTACCGGAAACGGATATTCCTTTTTGATAGTAGCCGTTGTTACCAGTAAGTCAGCAGTATCAACGTAGCTTTCTACTTCCGCTATTTTAATCTGTTTGAGATCTACTGATAATTTATGCTCCTTAGCCATATCTTCAATAGCACCGTTAACAACTGTGGAAGTTGCCACGCCTGCTCCACATGCTACTAATACTTGTTTTTTTGCCATTATTTTTCACCTCCTTTAAGTGATAACGCATCCAACTTCTCTTCCATTGTATGCTTGATCTGTTTTTTATCAGACGTACTGATGAGTCCGTTTAAAACACTTTGGTCCTGAAATACCTGCATAAGCTGCTGCAGAAGCTTCAGCTGGGAGTGAGCCTCATCCATGGCAAGCATAAATACAATTTTGACCGGAACCGTTTCCGTGTCGTCACCCATAATGACAAAGTCGACAGGATCTTTAAGTATTCCTACACTGATTGCTTTTTGCTGCACGTGTTCTACATCTGTGTGAGGAATTGCAACCGCAATTTCGCCTGTCGGCAGGCCGGTAGCATATTCATTTTCTCTCTGGATCACTGCTTTAACGAAGCTTTGTTTTACCAGACCATTGTTCACTAAATTTTGTGCCATTGCCCGCAATACTTCTTCTTTGGATCCCCCGTCCATATCTAATAGAATCACGGGAGTATCAAAATACAAATCGCTCATTAGGCCCCTCCTTGGTGAAATTGAAATTTTGCTTATTCAGTCTTTGGAATATGACTGAATAATTTTATATATCTCTTTGACCGAATCTGCAGCTGTTATTTGATCCCTTGCGGTTTGTGAGCCTGCAAGCTTCATTAACTGCATCAGCGCATGAATATGCTTCTGCTTATCTACAGCAGCAATAACAATCACCAGATTGACCCGGTATTCTTCGGAAAAGAGAACCCCTTCCTTCAGTCTTAACAAACTCATTCCCACTTCATTTACCCCGTCCTCCGGAGAAGCGTGGGGAATCGCAATATTTGGCCCTATGACAATGTAGGGGTCTTCTTCGGTATAGCGCAGCATACTGTCTATATAGCCGCCCGTAATGCTTCCATTTTCGAGCAGTGGTCCGGCCCCCATTTTGACAGCCTCTTCCCAATCGCCCGCTTGATCCTTCAGGGTAATGGAAGCTGGAGTGATTAATTCATCCAAATTGTATTCAGCCTTGCCCATGCTGTAATTCACTGAGTTTTCATTGTCCTGATTAATATAACTTTGAATATCTTCTATGAGTGCGCTTTCATTATGGATATGAGCGTGACGGCTGATAATCTGAATGATTTCATCGATGTCCAGATGGTTCGGCAGATACCCGTACAGCTCGAGCATTACCTGCTTGCGAAGACGCTGCCGTTCCTCCCTGCCTAAGAAGGTTTTTACTACAAACAATTTTTTATCAGTCTCGAGAAACGTCGGAGCGAAGACGATGTCATACTCCAGATGGTAGTGAAGAAATTCCCGTACAGATAAAGAGTCCAGGAACACAAATTCCGGGAAAAGCTCACTCAGCTCATTAAGCATCAGTCTTGATACAGACACTCCCTGAGGACATACCACAATGGCTTTTACTTTCTTTTCAATACTTTCGCCCTGTCTTTTCATCCAGCCCCCGATCAGCATTGTAATGAAGCTGCTCTCACTGTCCGGGATCCGGCTGCCGATTAACTGTTCAAGCGGCGCAGTGGATTGTTTTACCAGGTGATGCAGAGCTTTAAATTCCTTGCTTAGCGGCACCTGTGTGAATGCTGTTTCCGACAGCTGGTATTTGATACGGTAATATGCCGGCTTAATGTGCTGAAGCAGCTTATCAAGCAGCTGGTCGCGCTCGTGTAAATACACACAGGCGCTTTTCTCAAACTGGCGCAGCATATCGTCTGTGGCGGCGCCTAAATTCGGAATTACATCGTCTTCCATAGGAAACGAAGTACTGTATACATTAGCTGTTAAAAGATGCAGCGTGATAAACAACCGCTCTTCCATCGGAATGTGTTCATTTTTTTTAAATATTTCCTCTGTAGCCTGGTACTCTTTCGTATCCGAAAGTTCTTCATACTGGATGGAAAATGTATTAATGCTAAAGCCTTTTTTAATTCTCTTTAAAATTAAAGCTAATATATACGGCATTGTTTCCAGCTTTTCATCAGTGAATTTCAGGCTGAGCTTGTTTTCGATATTTTCAATTCGTTTGCGGTAATCGCCGAGCTCATTCTCGTCAATTCCGGCTATTTTTTTGATTCTTGCCGCACCATCCTGCATAGTGAGCAGCTGATACGTCACATTCATCAACAATTTCCGGATTTGAAATTCTTTTCCGTCTACCAGATAACCCTCTTTACGGGAATATTTAATAAGAAGCTGGTAGTCATCTAGATACTGCTGCGCTTCTTTCAGCTCGTTCAATACGGTATTTTTACTCAGCTGCAGTTCACTCGTAAAATGATTTAATGAAAGCGGCTCTTCGCTGCCTACAAGCATCATAATGAGATAATAAGTCCGCTGCTTTCCAGTGAGTATTGGTTTTTCAGCTGCAATAATTTCTTCATCCACACCAAAATTTGTGTAAACAGACTGATCAATAATGAAATGCCCCTGGCGCGTTCTTTCAATAACCGGAAGGTCTTTGCTTAAAAGCCAGTCGTTCACTTTAGTAATGCTGTAGCCCAGCTGTCTTCGTGTCAGTTGATGCTTTTCCTCAAGCGCCATGCTAGTGACCGACGGGTTGCGGATTAGTTCGTTTAATATTTCATTGTCCCGTTCACTCAGCGGCATCTCCTTCCCCCCTTTGGTTAATTTTTATTCTATCAGCTGCCGCCATCTAAATGTATACGTTTTCATCACAGTCCTTTGAACATTTACTGTACAATATTGTGATTTACATTCTACAAACCAATTTCGTACATTGATACAACAGGCTTAAGGAAGTGCAGCGCGTCATACACAGATCAATAAGCAGAGCAGCTTTTTTACTGTTTCTTTTCAGAAATTTTTGTTTATTTTTTTCCACAAAAAAACAGCCGCCGGCGGCAGCTGTTAAATGTCACTACTATATTCAGGCTTTTTCTTTAAAATCATCGGCTTCTTTCTCCTGCTTCTCCTGGGCAATTTTATCTTTTTTAACTTTAGCCCGTTTTTTTATAAAATCCATTTCCACAGGAATATAGCCGCCCTCATTAACCATGCGGTCTATTTCACGTTCATATTCATCGTCAATCATTCGGCGGTTCATCGGTACTCCCCCTTTTTTGCAGCTGAGTTTTATCACACGACTGAACCAGGGTTTTATGCACCATTTACTTTATTATCAGCTTCTCACGTATGCAGCTATTCATACGCATTCCCCCTCATGTTGTTTTTGTATGTCTGGCTGCCCTCTTCCTTATACTTTTCTATTCCCGTTTTTACGCATTTTGAACAAAAAAAATCCGCTGATAATAAATATATCAGCGGGGATAGTACTTGCTTTTTATTCGAGATGAAATACTTCATCGAGCGGGGTGGCAACCGGACTGTTATCCTCATTTGTTTCCATTAACGGGGCCATTGCTTCCCACCACCTTTGATTGATGGAGGTGGAGGCCATCTGCTGCCACCGCTCTTCACTCTCTATCTCAAGATAAGCAAACAGCCTGCTTGTTTCTCTTTCCAGAAAGATCGAATAGTTAGCTGCTCCGTGCTCCTTTAATGCCTCTTTCATTTCCGGCCAGAGCTGCTCATGCTTTTTAATATATTCCTCTATTTTTTCCGGATACACATACATGATTAAAGCCAAACGCTTCATACTCCTGGTCCTTTCTTCAGCAGTTTTATTTCAGGAAACTCCTGCCATTAATAAAAGGAGGACGGAGGGGTAAATTCTCCGTCCTCCAGTAATACCTGCTTATTTCACTAAATCTTTCTTTATTTCTGCTTCTTCGGTTGTCCCGTACCGTTCGATCTGTATTTCCTCAAGCGATTTATTGCGGGTTTCCGGTGCGAGAGTCAAGCCTGCGACCATATGCACTACCAAAAATCCGATCATAATCGCACCGGCTGTCTGGAAACCAAACACGGTAATCAGCGTTGGGATCGCAAGCGAAATTAAACCGACAAATACCCTGGCGGTACAAAAGAGCAATCCCTGTGCCGCTGCACGGTATTTTGTATGGAATAGCTCGGCTGACCACAGACCGTAAAACGCCTGGGCACCAAAGCCTGCTGCAAGGCCCCAGAGGACAACGAAAACGAGCAGTTCTAAAGTGCCCATGCCCCCGAATGAAAGCACTGTCCAGGCCACAATTCCCATCACGGCGCTCACTCCAAAGATAAGCTTACGATTTACCCTGTCCCCCAGTTTAATAAATACAAAATAAGTGGACAATACGGTCAGTCCCCAGAGAAATGCCTGCAGAAGATTGGCCTGAGCTCCCGAAAGCCCTCCTACCGTTTCGTAAATGTACGGCATAAAGTACCCCATAACGCCGGCTACCATATTCCAAAAAGTATATACTCCGACAAGCAGCGTGATTGCATGCAGGTTGGCACGATTGGTGAACAGTTCTTTAATGTTTTCTTTGCTGAAGATCCCGCCTTTATTTTTTGCACGATCTTCTTTCTTTTGTTTTTCCCAAATCGCGGACTCTTCAATTTTGCGCTGAAAGAGCCAGGTGATAAAAGCGATTACAAAAAGCTGAAAAAAGATAATCCTGCTTCCAAGCAGCCCTAACGGGGCCAGAACTACAGATAATATAAAGACTACCGCAGGTCCCATCGACCAGGCAAACTGCCCCCAGCCGACACGTGCTGCCCGTTCCTTCTCCGGCGCTTCTTCAGCAATGTATGTCCAGGAAGGCGGTATGCCGGCACCGACGGAAATACCGGTAATCACGTAACCGACAAGAAGCATCGGGAAGGAAAAAGAAAAAACAATAAGCAGAATACCGAGCATGTAGACGAGCAGATTATACTTATAAATAAACTTTCTTCCATATCTATCAACTAAAAAACCGCTGACAAGTGCTCCAAGCGCAGCCCCGAACCCGTTGGCACTGAGTGCTCCGAGCAGTCCTACAGTGGCATCTGTAAGGCCGAGATACTGAACCCAAAGGGTGAGCCCGGCAGCTCCGGCTACGATTGACCCTGCTTCGAGATAGTTCGACATGGATACCGAAAGAGTGGCAGCCAGACTGCCTCTTTCCACTTTTTTCATTCCGTTTCCTCCTTAAAAATGACAGACTTTTCAGCTGGCCTCCTTGTAATAATTAATAAACAAAACATTTTTTATGTTTGTTTTTAGTTTGTTAATGTTGTTTTATTTTGTATTAATCATTGTAAAGGCTTACAAAAATGAAAGTCAACACTAATTTATCATTATTTCTTCTTTGTTTTTCTCCTGATTTATTCATATGAAATTTTAATGCGGCATAAATATGCTTCAAAGCTGCCGGTTTTATTTTATTTTCCCTGTAAAAGCAAAATGAGAATAAAATCTTTTTGCATATTTAAATCCCCCCGGGTGCTTTTATGTTATTTTTAATATTGGATAGTTGTTTGAACGTTTAATTTACGGCAGGCAGGAAATAAAATGTAAAGAATAAGCCAGTGGAGGGTATTTATGATAGCGGTTATTATATTATTTTTATTCGTTTCCTTCTTTTTATCCGGAAGCGAAACAGCTTTAACAGCAGCAAACCGGGCACGAATGCAGGCACGGGCCGAAGAAAACGACAAGCGTGCGAAGAATTTATTAAAGCTGACGAGAAAACCGGATGAGTTAATTACAGCCATCCTTATCGGAAACAACATTTCCAATATTATGCTTCCTACCCTCGTTACCGTGCTCGCTCTTAATTACAATTTTTCCGTTGGTATCGCTACTGCTATTTTGACGTTTGTGCTTATCATTTTCGCGGAGGTTCTGCCTAAATCCATTGCTGCAACCTTTGCGGACAAAGTGGCCTACATAGTTGCACCGGTCATCGCAGTGCTCGTATTTGTATTTAAACCGCTCACGTTTTTATTGAATTCTTTTACACGCGGTGTTATTAAGCTGATCACCCGGGGCGAGGGACCATCGCAGACATATTCGCGTGAGGAAATCAAAACCATGGTCGATGTAGCCTCTTCGGAGGGCACCTTTGAAAAACAGGAGCAGGACCGGATTAAGCGGGTAATTGATTTTTACCGCAAGGATATCCGCGACGTATTGAAGGTCCCTCGTATGGAGATTACCGGCATCCCGATCGAAAGCAGTTTTCAGGAAGTACGGGACATCACCATCAGCCATAATCATACGAGGTACCCGGTTTATCAGGATAATATGGATCATATTGTCGGAGTCTTTCATGCCAAGCTGCTGCTTATATGGGCTGAGCAGGAGAACAAAACACTCAATGATTTTATCGATAACAACCCTTTGTATGTAGTGGAGACCAATTCTGTCGATAACGTGTTTAAACGAATGCTCAATGAGCAGAAGCACCTTGCAGTAGTACTCGATGAATACGGCGGTACGATGGGCATGGTAACCCAGGAGGACATTATCGAAGCGATGATCGGCCAGGAGATTGAAGACGAGCATGACACCCGCTCCGAACAGCTTATTGAGGAGCTTACCGACGAGGTTATCATCTGTGATGGAAAACTCGCCATCAGCCGCTTCAACGAAATCTTCAATACCCGGGTTGAAGAAGAAGAGGATATTATCGCCGGGCTGCTCTACCAGGAATTCGATCACATTCCTGAAGAGGGGGAGACCCTCCAGTACGAGAATCTTCATTTTGAAGTACTGACCATGGATAATAATCAGATCAAACGCGTACGCGTCGTAAAAGAAGAGGAAGACTAACACACTTAAACCCGGGGATAGCTCCCCGGGTTTTTGTTTGATTGCTCCAGAAACAAAAATGATATTCATAAAGCCAGCTTTTATTTTGATTGCTCCTAAGGATTCCGGTATGATGGAGGCATTCATTTCGTAGGGGGCAGGGCAATGCGTAAAACTGTTTATATTCATGTGGGGTATCATAAAACCGCCACCACTTTTCTGCAGAAAAGCATTTATCCTAAATTGACACACCAAATTACATATCTTTCCCGGGGAGATGCTCAGGCGTACCTTTACGACATACGCCATAAAAAATTATCGGACAAAGCCATCACTGATTTGCGCCGCGGTTTTGAATCGATGATGGAGGCGGAAAAACCGCTCCTCATTTCATACGAAGGCCTCTCCGGCAATCCGATGTCCACGAAAAAAAAGGTTAAGGACAATCACGCTATTTTAAAAGACCTCCGCCAAATCTTCCCGGAGGAAAGCTATAACGTTCATATTATTGTTGGAGTCAGGCGGCAGCTCGATCTTCTCACTTCCCTTTACGTGCAGTATATTCACCAGGGCGGATACAAACAGGCTGCTGCTGTTTTTGAGGAGTGGGAGCAGCTTGGAGTCCTCAATGGCTACTATTATTTCAGCTATATGGACCGTGTCATTCAGCTGTTTGGCCAAAAAAACTACTACCTCATGCAGTACGAAAATTTCCGGGAAAATGAAATAAAAGAAATTACAAAACTGCTCCAGTATATGGGCGTCCATGAAGTACCCTCCTACAGTAATACAAAAGTAAACCGGAGCTACGGCACGATGCAGGTAAAAACTGCCAGAAAGATGAACTATTTCCTGAAAACTCCGTTTAACCCAGAAGCTCCTGTGCCAACAAAAAGAGGACGTCCCCTCTCCCGGGTAATGCTGCAGAGCCGGGCGAGTTTTATGCTTCACCACCAAAAGTATTCTCTGCCGGCTTCTTTGCAGCAGGTGCTTCAGGCGAAATATCAAAGCGATAATCAATTGCTTCTTCACCATTACGGTATTGATTACACGAAGTAAGATATTTAGCAGCCTCGTTTCTTAATAGCTTTTCCGAATTTTTCAGGCTGTGATTGAACCATAATTTCTTCGGGTAAAGTGATTCAACTATCCTGAAGGAGGCTCAGATACGTATGAACGGTAAAGCAGGAAACGAAGCTGATAAATCCCACCGTTTATTTTTAAAAATTACTAAACGACCTCTTCTATCTTCTTCTATTATTTATGGCGTCATGCTGACCGCTATAGCAATTATTGGTGTAGTCGGAAAAGATAAAGAGACAAATTAATTAGAAAGTCAAAAACAGTTAAAGGAGACCCAATTATGCGGGTCTCCTTCTTTAATGTCCTGCCTGCCACGGGCGTGGTGTCCGCTGCTTTTGTCTTTGTTGTACGGGCAGATCTTTTCGCTGTACCGTTTTCGGCTGCATTCCGTTTTCGATCCGGAACTTTACTTTCGCATCCATTTTTGACAGGTGTACCGGCTGAAAGACTCTCGCGGACGTTTCCCCGCACAAGGGGCACAAAGCTTCATTGATACGGGCCCCGTTTGCTGCAATCCAGCTTTCAAACGTGCCGCACGTTCGGCATTTAAAAGTAAACTGGGCCATACTAATCCAGCTCCGGCAGAATATTTTTATAAAATATATCTTTGGGCAGCGCGAGCGTGCAGCACGCATTCGGTATATCCACTACACCTGCTACAGTGCCCTGCACTGGAGCCGTGCCTAAAAGCATATAGGCCTGCTCCCCTGTGTAACCAAGCGTTTTTAAAAAATCAATCGCATTCAGGCAAGCATTCCTGTAAGCAACGTTGGCATCAAGATAAGTCTGGGTGCCCGAAAATTCGTTCACCGACACGCCTTCAAAAACAAGAAATTCATTATAATGCGGCATGACCGGCCCCGGCTTAAAGACAGGATTACGTTTAATACGGTGTTTTTCCATACCGTTCTTGATCACGTGTACTTTCAGGTCGATCCAGCCGGGCATTTCAATTCCGCCGCAGAATGTAATTTCCCCGTCCCCCTGTGAGAAGTGAAGGTCTCCTACGGACAGCTTTGCCCCGTCTACAAACACCGGAAAGTAGACCCTCGACCCTTTCGATAAATTCTTGATGTCGCAGTTGCCCCCGTTTTCCCGGGGCGGCACCGTTCTTGCTCCTTCGGCTGCCACCCGTTCAAACTCTTCTCCTTTAAGCTCCCCAAGTACGACCGAATCCTTCGTTGGAAGATTCGCAAGCGGCGGCACCCGGTCGGGATTCGTATCCACCAGCTCCTTCTCCCTGCGGTTCCATTCATTCAGCATATCCTGGGAGGGAGCCACGCCGATCAGCCCCGGATGGATAATGCCTGCAAATTTTACATTCGGCACATGTCTGGAGGTTGCATAAATACCTTCAAAATCCCAAATAGATTTGGCCGCTTCCGGATAATGATCCACTAAAAAGCTTCCGCCATTTTCTTTGGCGAAAATCCCGTTAAACCCCCATTCATGCGAATGAAACGTTCCGATGTCCAAAATATCAACAACGAGCAGGTCCCCCTCCTCCACTCCGTTCACGTGCACCGGCCCGCTTAGTACGTGCACACGGTCAAGGTTCACATGTTTAATGTCTGAAGGATCATCATTGTTGCTGATCTGGCCGTCAGTCCAATCCAGACATTCCATCCGGAACGTCTCGCCCGGATCTATGGAAAAAGCGGCAGGAATATCCGGATGCCATCGGTTATGCCCCGGCGTCGTCTGCTGGTCCATCGTCTTGTTCAGGTCTACTTCAAACAGTTTTTTCGGCATATAAAAAACCTCCTGTGTATAAAGATAGCCAGGGACACAGCAATAATGTTTAAATCTTCTGAAATTATTAGATAAAAAAAGAGGGATCTTCTCCCCCTTTTTCTACTTCTTATGCCAAAGTAATTGACTCATCCGCATAAACGCTCTGCACCGAGCGGATAATCTCTATGCCATCGTCCATTGGCCGCTGGAACGCTTTGCGCCCCATAATCAGTCCCATGCCGCCGGCACGCTTGTTAATTACTGCTGTTTTTACGGCGTCCTCTAAATCCGATTCTGCAGAACCGCCGCCGGAGTTGATTAAGCCGGCCCGCCCCATAAACGAGTTCATTACCTGATAGCGTGTCAGATCAATCGGGTGGTCACTTGTAAGCTCCGAATATACTTTATCATGTGTTTTTCCGTAGCTGACAGCAGTATAGCCGCCATTGTTGGTCGGCATTTTTTGTTTCACAATATCAGCCTGCAGACTTGCGGACAAATGAATCGCCTGACTCGTCAAGTCAGAGGCAGTGTGATAATCCGTGCCGTCTTTTTTAAAGCCCGGATTGCGCAGATATGCCCAGAGAATGGTGCCAAGACCGAGCTGGTGAGCCCGTTCAAAGGCTTTCGAAACTTCCTGGATCTGCCGGTCGCTCTGTTCTGAACCAAAATAAATCGTCGCCCCGACTGCTACGGCGCCCATATTGTAGGCCTGGTCAACAGAGCCGAACATAATCTGGTCGTGTGTTTCCGGATACGTTAACAATTCATTGTGGTTAATTTTAGCAATGAAAGGGATTTTGTGCGCGTAATCTCTTGCGATCGACCCAAGCGCCCCCACCGTCGAAGCTACCGCGTTACAGTTACTTTCCATTGCAAGCTTCACAATATTTTCCGGGTCAAAATACATCGGGTTCGGCGCAAACGAAGCGCCTGCTGAATGCTCAATTCCCTGGTCCACCGGCAGAATCGAAAGATAGCCTGTACCGCCAAGCTGACCGTGATCAAACAAGCTCTGCAGGTTACGCAGCACTACTGGAGAACGATCCGTTGACTTGTACACACGGTCGACAAAGTCGGGTCCCGGCACATAAAGATTTTCTTTCGGCACCGTTTTGCTTTCATGATTTAATAAGTAATCCGCATCCTGTCCTAATATTTCCTTTGTTGAAGCCATTGGAATACCTCCTCACCAGTTTAGGAAATTCTTCTTACCTAATTCCCTTTTTAGGGAAGAACATAAACAAATTTTTGAAAGATTTTATAAAAAGCTCAGCCCTCTGAAAAAATATGTGCATAAATGATTTTCGCTTTAAGTATACGATTTCAGGAGTGTGACGATGTATACAACAAGTGCCGCCCCGCGTTTTAAACCATTGTGACCCAATCAAATTTCCGTTGGAAAGAGCGTTTCTTATATCTGTCTTGAGACAACTAAAGAAATGGTTGGCCGCGACGATTTAACCAAGCTGCCCAATTCCCCCTGCAGCAGTTCTTTCAGGAAACCTCCAGATCGGGTCCTCCCTGCCTTCTTTATTTCAATGTTTATAACCAAACGCCGGAAGCACAAAAATGTACTCCCATTAAATGAATAAACACTGGCCGCAATTGTTCCACCACAATTTCTTCATTTTTACAGTAACAATGTCCTATACTTTTCAGCCTAATTTATATCGATAAATATGTGTAGTGTTAATTGTTTTTATCTGCTTGTAATCGTCATTCCCAGTTCCTTGCCAAAAGCAGAAATAAAAGAATAACGGCTGGAAGTATTACTACTTTATTTAGAGGGGTGTATGGAATGAAGGAATGGTTTAATTTTAAAAGTTTGCGCGCAAAAATCTTAACCGGCTTTTTGGCAATTATTATACTGGTAACGGCACTTGGCATCTATAATTTTTACGCTAACAGCAAGGCGAATGCCGAAACAGAAAGCATTGTAGAAGAGCAGCTGCCGCTGTTGATCGCTGACGAAAAACTCGCGTTTAATATGGCTCAGCGTGTTGCTTTATCCCGTGGATATATTTTATTCGGAGATGAGGAATTCAAAAGCAGCTTTATGGAATATACAGAGGAAAGCGCTGCGCTGGAAGAGGAGACACTTGCCAGCTTCGATTCTGCTGAGCTGGAGGCATTAACAGAAAAAAGTATTGAATGGGAGCAGATTATTACCTCAGAAGTTTTTCCAGCCTATGAAGCTGGAAATGAAAACGAAGCTAAACAGATTTTAAATACAACAGCTAAACCTTTAGCCCGGGAGATTATGACCGGCTTTGAAGATTTAGCCACAGAAAGAGAAGGATTGATCACCTCGGCGGGTGAAAACGTACTTGAAAGCGGTAGAAACCTGATGACTACCGGTACTGTTATCTCCGTTCTGGTTATTCTCTCCGGCATCGGCATTGCCTTTTTTATGGCACGTGCAATTTCTGCCCCGGTCAAGGCGGTTATGCAGCGGATGCAGTCTATTGCAGAGGGAGATTTGAGCCAGGAGCCGATGCAGACTACGGCACGCGATGAAACCGGAAAGCTGGTACAAGCTGCAAATCAAATGAATGATAATATGGCCCAGCTGCTCACTCAAATTAAAACGATGTCTACAAACGTATCGGATCAGAGTCAAAATCTGACCCACTCGGCGAACGAGGTGAAAGCAGGCTCCCAGCAGGTGGCAGTTACGATGGAAGAGCTTGCTTCCGGAGCGGAATCCCAGGCTACGAGTGCGAGCAGCATCGCCTCTTTAATGAGTGATTTTACAGAAAATGTTTCTGATGCCCACATAAAGGGAGAAGACGTCCGCAGCGCCTCGACTCATATTTTATCCATTACAAACGAAGGCCGGGAGCTGATGGATAATTCGGTCCATCAAATGGAAAAAATCGATGCCATCGTGAAAAATGCTGCTGTAAAGGTAGAAGGACTTGATAAACAGTCCCAGGAAATTTCAAAATTAGTGTCTGTCATTAATGATATTGCCAACCAGACCAACCTGCTCGCTTTAAACGCAGCCATTGAGGCCGCCCGGGCCGGCGAACAGGGACGGGGCTTTGCCGTGGTCGCTGATGAAGTGCGAAAGCTCGCCGAGCAGGTATCTGCTTCTATCACAGACATTACCAGTATTGTTGAAGGGATCCAGAATGAATCTTCTGCCGTCGCTGCCTCCCTGCAGGCAGGCTATAAAGAGGTGGAAATCGGCACTACCCAGATTCAGACCACCGGCGACACCTTTAATACAATTAATACCGCTATTCAGGAAATGGCAGAAAACCTTCAATCTGTCACTAAAAATCTGGCGGCCATCTCTTCGAGCAGTCAGGAAATCAATGCTTCCATCGAAGAAATAGCTTCTGTCTCCGAGGAATCAGCGGCCGGCGTCGAACAAACTGCCGCGTCTGTCCAGCAGACGAGCAGCTCCATGGAGGAGGTTTCCGCTAATTCGGAAAACCTTAACGATCTTGCCCGCCGGCTGAACGCTGAAGTAGATAAATTTAAGCTTTAATGTAAAAAGAAGGCCCGGAGTTTTTTTCTCCCGGCCTTCTTTGTTATTCAAGATCTTTTTTACGCTTCAGCGGTTTTACTGCCGGTCCTTCAATAACCTCTCCGTCGTAGGAAAATCTCGACCCGTGGCACGGACAGTCCCAGCTCCGTTCTGCATTGTTCCAGGAGAGATCGCAGCCCATATGCGTACAGGTAGTGTCGACAACATACAGCCTTCCGGTTTCGTCCCGGTAGGCCCCGGCCTTTCCGTCTTCAGTATTAATTAAAGCCCCTTCATCGTTTTCCAGAGTCTTTTCTTTATCGCCTCTGTTGGATTTTCCTTTAACCATTTCTTTTCCTACGTCCATGTTTTCAGCTGCAAACGATTGAATGTTTTTCTTTTTCAATTCAGACCGCGTCGGATCAAAAGCTTCCTTGTATACGTTTTCATTGCCAAGAACGTAATCAGCGAGCATTTTTCCTGCCGCTTCACTGTTGCTGATGCCCCATTTCATAAAGCCGGTGGCGGTAAAAATCTGCTCTTCTCCGGATGTCATCGGCCCCACATAGGGCATTTTATCCAGGGTGATCAAGTCCTGCGCCGACCAGCGGTAAGGCACCTCCTGCAGGCCGAAATACTCTTCACCGAAGGAGCGCAGTGCTTCGTACCGCTCAAACGTGTTCATTTCATTTTTACCGGAGGTATGGCCTTCCCCACCGATTAAAAGCAGATCTTCCCCATTTTCATCCTTTGCTGTGCGAAGCGACCGTGACGGGGAATCTACACTAATGTACATATGCTTCGGCATCGTCTGAACCTTAGCGCCAATAATATAGGAGCGCTCCACATGCAGACGGCTGTAGTATTTTCCCATACCGTCATTAAAAGGGAAATGAGTTGTTACCAAAAGATAGTCACTCGTAATCGTGCTGTCATTATTTGTGTTTACCACTACATTACCATTGGATTTATTCACATCCGCTGCACGTGTATTTTCGTACACGCGCCCGCCAAGGCGGACCACCTCTTCCAGAAGCGCCCGGTAATAATGCACCGGCTGAAACTGAGCCTGGTCACGGATAACAAGAGCCCGCTCGACAGCGTATGGAAGGTCATGCTCTTTTAAAGCATCCCCGCCATTAACATTTAATAACCGGTACGCCTCTGCTTCCTGCTCCATCACTTTTTTCTGCTGCTCGCTTTTCGTGTAAATAAAAGCATCCCGCTCTTCCCATTCACAGTCAATACTGAGCTCAGTAACCCGCTTGCGCATATCACTGATCGCCTGTTCGTTCGCTTCAAAATACTGGCTTGTTTTCTCCCGGCCGTGATTTTGAATCAGTTCATCATACACCATCCCGTGCTGGGAGGATATTTTTGCAGTTGTATTCCCGGTGGTACCTTCCAACACCCTGCCCGCTTCGAGAAGCACCACCTTTGTTCCGGCTTTCGCTAAATAATAAGCTGCTGTGATGCCAGCTGCCCCGGCTCCTGTGATAGTAACTTCAGTTGCGTCTTCCCCGCTGTGGGCAGGCATGTTTGTAGGTTCACTTTCCTTGAGCCATAAAGAATTAGGATATAAAGGGACTCGCTTATCGTTAGTCATTATAGTTCCTCCTTATAGTTATTCAAGCTGCCGTTGCTTCTTCCTGTCTGGGACGGGCCGCTCTATACCAGTGCCAGCAGAGTATCACCATAATGGCAACATCCACCACATCGCCCCCGTAATACATCAGCATTGAACCTGCCCGGGCAGCCTCCTGCCCGACTCCAGGCGGCGGTGACATGTACAAATACTTGGACAAAATGCCGTGCCCGGCAAGCGCCGTTACAAGAACCCCGGACCGAAACAGGAAAGAATACCGGTGCGGCGCCGGATCGATATAAATAATAGAAGCTGTAAACACATATCCCGCTAAAAAGATATGAATATGAACAGCGATGTAAACGAGAGCAGATTCGTGCATCCACGCATACAACCCGGTTGTATACAAAAGCCATAAACCACCAATGTTTAATACTGCGGCCGTTACCGGATGAGACACTATTGCTATAAAACGGCTCCGCAGTAATTTAGCCAGTTTTTTTGCTGCAGCCACAGGCAGTGCACGAAGAGCAAGCGTGACCGGAGCCGCAAGCACGATACAAAGCGGAGCCAGCATACCAAGCAGCAAGTGCCCGGTCATATGAATGACAAATGAATCATGAGCCATCCGGGGAAGCGGCCCAAGCACCGAAACGACTGCCGCCGCTGCACCAACAGTAAACAGCCCAATGCGGTATACCGGCCACCCGGTGTCACGAAAAGCTGCAGCAAGATACAAGAGACAGGCAAGGACAAAAGGGGCTGCAAGCACGTCTTCTGCAATATAATGTGAAGTAGTCATTGGCTTATGCAGCCGCTCTCTGTTTTTTCATCTGCGAAGTCTGCCTCCATATAACTATTCCAGCAACAAGGAGGATAAACGCACTGATGTTCCATACGAGATCATAGGGCAGAATGTCCACGCCGTATCTTATTTGGTGGATCCCCATCCACTTATGATGAACGATTCCATCATACAGCTGAAAAAAGCCAACTCCTGTTAACATTCCACCGATCCACCGGCGCATCCAGAAGCTCTGCCGGCGCCGGAGGTCAGCAACCATAAACAGGGCAGCTACTGTAGCAAACCAGCTGAAGGCATGAAAAAAGCCATCTGAAACGATCCCAACAGCCGTAGTCGACAGGTCGTAAAAATGATGCCAGTTGAGCAGTTGGTGAAATACTACTTCGTCTATAAAAGCGATGAGGCCGAGGCCGAAAAGAAAGCCGGATAACACGTTTCTTCCAGCGTAATTCGCCTGATTCCTCCGAAGCATCGCTTCGTTTTTTTCTGACATGACTAAGCCTCCTCAGTTACATATCCGTTTTGACACGATTGCTTGAGAAAAGCACGTGCGTGCCCAGATAAAAATGAAACATATATTCTGCTATACCCATCAATACAGCAGATACAGCTGCTGCAAGCAGCAACGGGCCTGAAAAGGAAAGCACGGTGCCTGCAATTAAAACTATCACAAACACCAGCCCGGCATCCGCAGCCGCTGCGAACAGGCTTTTTACACGCGGGAGCAGCACGAGGTCACCGAGTGGATAGCTGATCACACCAATGATAATAGTAAGTCCCAGCACGCTCCAAACAGACACCCCGTTTGCAATGCTGAGCACTAAAAACAACAAAGCAGCTGTCATGAGAGCTTTTCCGGTTAATGCTTTAACGTGTTTCATAGTCTCCTCCTTTCTAAAATGCTCCATAAAACGCAAAAAGCCAGGGAAAGACGTAGCTCTTTTCCTGGCTTACCGCAAGGCTTAATCCTGCGATTGCTGCCTCCGTTTATTCAGTTAATAATTGGCTATCCTTCTATTTCCTTTAAATGCATTTTCATAAACGCTCTTTTATTTACTCGAGCGTACGCTGCACAACTTAAAGCGAAAGGCTGTTAATAATACGGCATGCCCCTCTTTTCTTTGTTCAGCGCTTATCGTTTCAGGTCATTCGAATGCTCTAATGAGAAAACGGTGTTTGTCCATGGTTTTACCTCGTTTTTAACTTTTTTGTTATTCATGCAATTATGGCCCGCATTTTATTTATGACCGAAAAAGATAGTGCAGCTTTGCAAGTGACTCCTCCGCATATTCATTAATATAGTCTATACTGGACTTTTCTCTTTCTGGAGAAAATACATTCAAGGCCGGTGCCAGGCACTCTACCGTAATCGTTCCTTCGTATCCAGTTTTTTTAATAGCTTCGGCAATCGCCTCCCAGGATAGTCTCCCGTACCCCAGGCCCTGACGGTTAGTATCTGCTACGTGTATATGGCTGAGGGCTGGGCCAAGATGATGAAAGGGGGCCTCCATGCTGCTTTCCTCAATGTTCATATGAAATGTATCGAGCATCGTCGTAACAAATGGATGCCCGATTTCTTCCACGAGCACAAGCGCCTGCCCCCCAGTATTAATAATACAGCTTTCATAACGATTTAAGGGCTCAATCACCAGAGCAACGTTTCTTTCTTCTGCGTAGGGAGCCAGCTCCTGAAGTGATAAAACTGCTGCTTTCCATTCTTCTTTGCCGTTTCCTTCCAGCTCTGATTTGCCCGGTGCGCACGGGGAAAGTACCATATATTCTGCCCCGGCACGGTATGCGCGGCTGATCTGTTCTTTAAAATAATTTACAGCTGTTTTTCGCTTGGAAGGGTCAATCTGCGATAAATCCGTTTCCTTCCGCGGCCAGCCGGCATCTGCGCACAGTCCCCGGATACGGAGTCCAAGGGTTTCCGCCAGCTGGGTTAATTCCTCCCAGTCATAATCTTTTGCATGAATCTCAATTTCATCGTATCCGACGGAAGCTGCTTCGCGCATTGTCTGCTCAATCGCCTGGTCTCCAAAAATCCAGCTGCATATCGAAAATCTCATCTTATTCTCCTCCTTCACTGTTATGCTGCCCTTCTACTATATTCCTTGCCCGGTTCTCCCGTAAGCATGATTTTAACCAAATATAAAACAAACAAAGACCAGCGGCTGTGCCCCGCTGGTCCTTCTTAAACGTCTTCCGAGAAAACGTGGCCGCCGATTTCATAATCAACTGTCTTTGTTTCCCAGAGCCAGTTGTCTTTTGGCACGTCTTCACTCCAGAAGAACAATGAATCCCCTACCGGCTCCGATCCGTCCAGAGCCTCTTCCGTCGCTTCTTCTGCGCGCTCAGAAGGAGATTCTTCTATGCTTCCGTTATCTACTACCTGGAATTGATTTTCTTCGTATATGACACTTTCGACATCGTCTGGAAAGGTTTCAGATTCAATGCGGTTCAAAATGACACTCGCCACAGCCACCATGCCTTCAAAAGATTCATCTTTAGCTTCTGCATGAACGGCCCGTTCAAGCAGCTCTTCATTTTCCACCTCAGGCACTTCACTTGAGGCGACTCTTTCTTTCTCTGATTCCTGTTCAGGGGGCTCTGCTTCCTGTTCTGTTTCTTCTTCTGCAGCCCGCTGCTTTTCTTCTGCTTCCTGCTCAGCTGTCTGGCTTCGTTCGTGCACATTGTAAACTAAAAAGCCTAATACAGCAGCAAAAACAGCTAGCGCTCCCAATACAGTGTAAATAGAATACTGCCTGGACATCGTAATCACCCTTTATCAGTGAGGCAAGATTATTGTTCCTATGATGGCGGTAAATGACATGTCTGTCGTTATTTTACCACTTTACTTCCAGGAATAATAATTTCTGCTGAAGGCGTATCCGGCTGTTTTTTGCTCTAATACGCTGAGAACAGATATAGGCACAGAAATGGGCATTGTAATTCCACTATAAGGGCACACACACCATAATGCATTTTCCTTTAGGAGGAGGATGCCTGCCGTTTTTTTGATTTCGCACGTTCATTGCGAATGCGCTGACGATAGCCATAGGTCGCTTTGAGCACCGTTTCTTCACTTTCAAGCCCTGCACCCAGAGCCCCGCCAAGCGTAGCGACCGTGCAGGCAAGCCAGGATATTTTCAGGTACGTCGCAAACGTCACGGTCCCCTGTAGATTTAATGCCAGCTGTGAGGTGGGGATAAACAGCAGAGAAACAACTAAAAACATTACGAATAAAATAATATAATAATGAATAATAGCAATCCCGATTGTAGCGGTCGTAGCTTTATTATAAGAGCGCACCAAAAATTTGGACTCAGCATTTGATTCTTTTTCCCACAAGCCATGGGCAACGATAAACCATACAGTCATAGCCACCATGGCCGTAAACATAACAGCAAGAAAGCGCCAGAATCCATACGTGTCACTCAGCATCCAGAAGCTTGGAAAGATCAGTCCGTAAGCACCGGTAGCAAAAGCTAAAGCAATTACACGCTTAAATGCCGGAAAAATCGTCCAGGGCCGGTTTGCGAGCACCATGCCCGAAAGCAGCCTCGTACGTCCTCTCATATTCAGGTTAGCATAGAAACGGACGTGCTGGCTTTCTTCTTCATTAGAGTATACCGTCCGTTTAATCGGAGAAAAGCGCTCATACAAACGGCTCCCCATCAACTCCCTTGATCCTCTTCCCCGGACCTGATAGGAATGTTCGTCCTCATGATCTTCGAGCTGCTCCTGGTTTTCTGTGATACGTTCATTCTGCCGTTCCCGATCTTCTTCCAGGCTTCCATGATGCATTTCGTTTACAAGCTGCATCATTGCCTCACGGACGCGCTTTCTCATTGGCATGGCTCCCAGGGATGGCAGGGAAATGAGACCGATTTCCCGATCTGCACTGGCGTCAGCTATCACCAGTTTTTTCCCGTCTACAATTGGGAGATCCGTAAAACAGAGGGCATAATCCCATTCATGCTTTTGTTTATGTTTCTGTGCTTCCTCAATCACCGGTTCTGATTTTTCTATCACTCCGGCAAAAGGATCAAGAACCACTTCCACTTCCCAGTTTCTCCGGTCATCTACATAGTTTTTGAGCAAATCAGGCAGCTCTTCTGCCATCTCATCGCAAATATCCTTTGGCAGCTCCGGAGCAGATATCAATCCGAGTGTATAGCTCTCCGGTGAATGTTTGTTTTTCTTCGAAGCCATCGGTGTTCCTCCTTTCTCTAAAGTGTTTTAAAAATAAGCCCAACGATAAGGTATCATACTTTGATCCTTTTCCATACACGTACATTTTTCTATTAGGCACATGTTATAGATAAAAGAAAATGAGGAATGATTCCTTTAGGTTCATTATTAATACAAGGAGGTGAACCGAAGCTAAGTGCTTCGGCCGCTATGAAGCTGACAGAAACTATGCACGTACTCGAGCTTTCTGTGCCCCGGGGAACAGACACAATGGTACTAAACTTAACTCTCATGAATGACGGAGGACGTCTGATTCTCTTTGACACAGGTATGCCCGGGTACGAAGAAGAAATATACGAATTGATACGAAAGGAAAATTTGAACCCCGATCATCTTGATACTGTCATTCTGACCCATCAGGACATTGACCACATTGGGAGCCTCCCGGAAATTCTTCACGACCATCCGCAACTGCGTGCTCTCGTCCATCATGCCGACAAGCCTTACGTGGACGGAGAAGAGCCGCTGATCAAACTCAGCAGCAGCGCCAAAGCAAATCTAATCGACACTCTTCCGGAAAAAAAGCGGGACAGGGTTGGCTATATGCTCGATAAAACTGAACCCTCGCTAATTAATGAAACCATAAAAGAGGGAAATACACCTGTGGAGGGACTGACCGTAGTGCATACGCCCGGCCATGCTCCCGGACACGTCAGCCTCTATCACGAAAACAGCCGGACGCTTATTGCGGGCGACGCTTTGACTGCTCAAGACGGCGAACTTTTCGGGCCCCGCGCAGAAGTCACGCCAGACATGGAACAAGCCCGCCGTTCTCTGGAAAAGCTGCTCGATTTCGATATGACTACTGCGGTTTGTTACCACGGCGGCGTAGTACACGGAGATATTAATCAAAAAATCCGGGAAATCTTATCCTAAACGAAAAAAGCACCCCCGCTAACTGCGGAGGTGCTTTCGTCTATATTTTGATTAAGAGTTTTCGATATCCTCCCGTATCCGCTGCCGACGCTCTTCCTCCTCCCGGAGTCTCGTTTCCTTGTAATCCTTTCGTACGGATTTCAGTAAGGAAATAGCGGAGATGAACAGGACGATAGAGAATGGCAGGGCCCCGATAAGAGAGACCGTCTGCAGTCCATTGAGACCGGCGCTGATAATCAGTACAGTAGCCAAACCAGCAATCAATGCGCCCCAGATTACTTTCAGGAGCATGGATGGGTTCGTGTCCCCGTTAGAGGTCATCATGCCAAGTACAAACGTTGCAGAGTCTGCGGACGTTACCAGGAATGTAAACAGCAGACAGATCGACAGTATTGAAAGCAGCGTGCCAAGCGGTATGTTATCCAGCATGGCAAACATGGCCCGTGTCGTATCCTCCGCGACTATTCCTGCTATATCTGTGCCGTGGAATAAATCCAGATTGATTGCGGTACCGCCGAAAATGCCAATCCAGATCATACCGATAAACGGCGGCGCCACCATAACACCAAGGACGAATTCCCGAAGCGTCCGTCCTTTGGAGATACGGGCTACGAACATACCCACAAACGGGGACCAGGCGATCGTCCAGGCCCAGTAATAAATCGGCCAATCCTGCACCCAGGTACCGTCTGTATAGTTTTCCATACGAAGACTTGCCTGGAAGAAGTTTTGAACATAGTCGCCAAGGCCCATTGTGATAGTTTCGAGAATAAAACCGGTAGGTCCGATAAACAATACCGCCACCATTAAAAACAAAGCCAGGCCAAGGTTTACGTTACTCAAATATTTTATTCCACGATCCAGACCAGAGATGGTGGAAATCATAAAGGCTACAAACATGACAGCTACAATAGTAAACTGGGTGGTGGAACTCGCGGGGATATTAAATACGCTGTTAAGTCCCCCGCTGATCTGCAGAACACTCAGGCCAAGTGTAGTAGCCACCCCCATCACTGTAGCAATCACAGCGATAATATCCACACCGTTACGGAAGCCTTTGCGCAGCGGGCGGGAGCCGTCCCCAATTACACCGTTCATCGTGTCACTGATAAGACTCCGCTCTTCCTGCCGGTATAAAAAGTAGGAAATCGCAAGTCCCACAAATGTAAATGATGCCCACTGGTGAATACCGTTGTTAAAAAAGGCGTTCCACATTGCTTCTCTTGCCGCTTCCGGCGTTCCCGGGTCTACATTCGTCCATGGCGGAGGAGTCTGGAAGTGGGTCATTGGCTCTGCCACACCCCAGAATACGATACTTACACCAAATCCACAGCTGAACAGCATCGCGATCCAGGTGAAAAAAGGATATTTCGGCCGGGCGTCATCGCCTCCGAGCCTCACACGTCCGTACTTGCTGAACGCCATATAAAAATTAAATAAGATCAAAAACAACACAAACAGTAAATAGAACCAGCCGAACGTATCAGCGATAAAGCCGTATGTAAATTCGGCCTGGGACTGCAGTGCCTGTGGCGCTATTGCTCCCCACAATGCAAATACAAAAATGATGATAAAAGAAATGAAAAAGATACTGTTGAGAAATTTAAATTTCTTCCCTTTTTCACTCATGATGCCTTCCCCCTCTCTTTGCTTGCAGAAACGAATTAACGAAACTTTAACATATAAGGCCTTCCAATAACAGCTAGTTTCAAAAAACTCTTTAAAATAGTATTAGGATCAAAGAACTAATGCATAAAGGCCTATGCTTTGATTTACCCGAAACATCTTACAAATAATACACAAATTCACTTATTTGAAGAATTTTTCAACGAATTCTCTTTATCTTCATGACTATTTCACTAATTATTCATTTATTGGCGTCGTAAATGTCAAAAATATCATGTACAATGAATATAGAATATAGTTCATCAAAGAGCTGCATAAAACGATCTGTATTTGTCCTATTCCTCTTTTCCTCGCTAGGTTTCAGGCAGGTTAGCCCTGCTAATTCACTATATTAGGAGGATGTTCTATGCACACAATGAACGTGGTATTAGTCGCTGTCGACGGATCCGAACAGGCTGAATATGCTTTTGAGACCGCTCTCCCCATTGCTAAAGCTCAGGAAGCTCAGCTTATAATTGCCAGGGTTATTAATAAAAACGCCTATCAGCCGATGAGCAGTTATGCTCCTTCTATTATTGAAAAAGTACAGGAGGATGCCAATGAACTGCTCGCAAAGTATAAAAAACAGGCAGAAGAAGCGGGCATTACAGATGTCACGGTAGAACTTGTATACGGCTCTCCCAAAACGAAAATTATCCGTGATATTGTCCCGAAGTATCATGTGGATTTAATAATCACCGGCGCGACCGGATTAAACGCCGTAGAAAAAATATTTATGGGCAGTGTATCCGAACACATTGCAAAAACGGCACCGTGCAGTGTCATGGTGGTCCGTTCTTAAAAATTAAAAGCTTTAAAAGGCAGCCAGCAATTTTTGCCGGCTGCTTTTTTTTGAAAATTTATGTTTATTCCTTTTATGAGCGGGAACTATTTAAGTGTTCCCACTTATTTGAGGGACAAAAAAATATATGCATGGTGGAAATGTTTGGACAATAGCGCCTAAAACATAAGCCAGAAAAGACCTGTCTCTTTTCTGGCTTTTTTGCGTGCAAAAGCCGATTTACTCCTCTCCCGGGCTTATTGTTCTTTTGTTTTCGCTGTGCATTATTTTTACCTTATGTTCTACATGCAACTAGGCATGCAGCCGGTGCACAAAAAGAACCGTCTTTTCTACACCTACTTTAAAGCGGGAGCCTCTAGCCCGCACTCATTCTTTTATTTTAAAAAATTTTTAGGAGGACTCGAAAATGGCAATTGATAAGTATCCATCCAGGCAAGGCGATCATAAGGAAATCATGGACCGGAAGGGCCCTGTTGTACACGGCGGCTCCGATTTTGACGGCCCGCTGCAGAAAGAAGAGCTGGACTTTTACGATGAGAACGGCTACCTCATGCTCCAGAAGCTGTTTACCGATGAGGAAGTCGAAATGATGAAAAAGGAGCTCCACGAAACGATGAAGCGCAACGAGGAGCGCGACGCGCCCGACGTGATCAAGGAGCCAAACAGCAACGAAGTCCGCTCCGTCTTCGAAATCCACAAGGACAGCGGGTTCTTTGAAATGCTCGCCAAAAACGAACGCATTGTGAAAGCCGCCCAGCAGATTCTCGGCAGCCAGGTGTATATGATGCAGTCCCGGATAAACTTTAAGCCAGGCTTTAAAGGTAAGGAGTTCTACTGGCATTCGGATTTTGAAACCTGGCACATGGAGGACGGCATGCCAGACATGCGTGCGCTCAGCTGCTCGATCATTTTGACGGACAACTACGAGTTCAACGGCCCGCTCATGCTGATCCCCGGCTCGCAGAAATGGTACGTGTCCTGCCCGGGCACCACGCCGGAGGACAACTTCAAGCAGTCGCTGAAAAAGCAGGAGACCGGCGTGCCGGACAACGAAAGCATGGAATGGCTCACGGAGCAGGCCGGCGGCCAGATTGACCGCGCGACTGGCCCGGCGGGCTCGGTGCTCTTCTTTGACTGCAACACGATGCACGGCTCGGCCGGCAACATCTCGCCGTACCCGCGCAGCAACGTGTTCTTCGTGTTCAACTCGGTGGAAAACAAGCTCGTGGATCCGTTCAGCGGCCAGGAGCCGCGCCCGGAATTTCTGGCCAACCGCCAGGATACTTCCGCTATCGAACCAACATCCGAAGCCCTTACAGAAGGCACAAAATCCTTTAAGTAATCTTTAAACCTTCCCGGACCGCATTTGCGGTCCGGTTTTTTATGCGCCTTTGAAACATTTATAGTATACAAAAAACCGATCCAGTCATTTTTGATGATGGATCGGTTTCATTTTACCCCTTTTCTTGTTTTCTGCGATCTACCAATTTCTTTTCCAGTAAATCTTTTTCTACAAAATCATCAAGCATTTCGTAAAATTTATCTTTATCGTTCACCGAGCCTGAAAGGTGCTCCAAATGGTTCATAAACG
Organism: Marinococcus halotolerans DSM 16375; assembly: GCF_000420725.1. GTDB lineage: Bacteria > Bacillota > Bacilli > Bacillales > Marinococcaceae > Marinococcus > Marinococcus halotolerans. Next base: position 44,800 of record NZ_ATVM01000013.1, read on the forward strand.
TGACCTGATCATAATCCTGCGGAAGTTTTCCGGCATAATTACGGGCAATGCTTTTACCGTAATGCCAGCAGCAGTTTTTATCCTTCGTTTCCAGCGCTTTTGACAAAATAACCAACGCTTCAAGAAGCGTCAAAGTTACGCCGGGCTTTTCTTCTGCATAAGAAGCGATGTAGGTAAATGCGGAATAGACATAATAAGAAAACTGCTCATCTTTCATAATCAACCGGAGCGTATCGTTATCGTCGGTTAAATACGATGTAAAGCGAGTTACCTTGGAAATAGAAAACACGAGGTCCGTTAACTGATAGATAGCATCCTGTGCTGTCATTGGTTCATCGTTTCCAAGTGCTTTGATCGCAATTTCGGTTAATTTCCGGATCCCGAATTCAATATCCTGCACTTCCGTTTTGCTTTTCCCAAGATACATAAAGTTACGATACTTTTTTTCGTTCACCGGCAGGTCCGGCTCTTCATTTGTCTTCCAATAAGAAAAAATAGGAATGCCTTCAAGCACAAAATCCCCAATCCGGCGATCCAGCCGTACTACAATACCGTCTTTGGCTGCTTCTTTTACGATTTTTCCAAAATCAATCACCTGGATAAAGCCGGTCGTTTCACTTGCGACAACATTTGGCTCTCCTTCTGTCTCCGGCTCACGCACCTCGCTTTTATCTTTAGCGCGGTGAGCTTCGAGATCATAAAGCAGCGTGTTAAGAATGCGCTGCTGCGATTCCTCTTTCATGTTCGTCGTAATACTTGGCACCTGCATCCATTTCGTTGCATGATTGATAAACAAAATAAAGTTTATCACTGAAACGGCTGTTGCTAATACGCCGAGTACAGGAAATACCGTATACTGCTCCATCGAGGAATTCAAAAAGAAAAACCCGATCAGCAGGAAAAAGAAACACAGGTTAAAGATGCCGATGGAATGCTGGGTTCTGCGGTCTGAGATAAAGTTGAACAAAACCCGCGGCGTAAACTGGCCGGAAAAGCTCGTCAAAACAACGAGAATTGAGTTGAACGTAAAAGCGTTTAACGTGAGTACACCCGAGAGCAGTGTACTGTACATTGTCTGGGTTAATGAATAACCTGTTGATAGAATCGGCGCCATAGCGAATGCAGGCTCGAGCCCGAATTCCACGTAGTATGCGCCAATGGCTAAAAGTACAGCCAAAATGATGTAAATGGCCGGTAGCACCCAAAGACTCGAACGGAGTTCGTACCAGCGCTGTCTCGAGGACATGCTTTTAATCTGCCGTAATTTTTTAGGCATCAGCTGCTGTAAAGAATATTTCAATTCGTTCACCTTTTCTATTACTTTAATCTGTGGACAGCATCACCGCTATGGAGTTATTCCCATGCATGAAGCCTTCCTCCGCGTGAGCGGGCAGAAGGCTCTGAAACAGGTATGCTGCTTTGACTGTTAGCGTTTATTCTTTTACTGCTTCTTTGGTTGATACGACCTTTACGTCGCATTTTGCTTTCTTCTGAATGGCTTTAGCTGTATTGCCGAGAAACAGCCGGTCTACTTTAGTAGTGCCGGTTTCACCGACGACGATCATGTCGACATTATATTTCTCACACAGATTTTCCATTTCCTTTTTCGGAATTCCTACCTCGAGAACGGTTTCTACGTCTTTGACCCCATTCTCTTCTGCCATTTCTTTATAGGCTTTCAAACGTGATTGCGCCTGGTTTTTCAATCTTCCGAAACCATGTGGATCCATACGCTCCAGGGAAGCGTAGCCATTTTTGTCCATAACAAATGCAATGATCAACGTAGCGTTGTTTTCCTCTGCCAGTTCCTTTGCTTTATAAAATGCATCATGGGAGGCGCCTTCGAGAGCTTCTACTCCTACGAGTATACGATTAATTTGTGCCAATTTCATCTTTCCTTTCTTGTTTTAAATTACTTGTTTCAGCTTTCTGCTTGAACCTTCGCAAAATAGCCTGTTTCTGCTTTGTGTTTCGTCGTTTGCACCTGCTTTTCATCTAAAAAATATAAAAAGCCAGAAAAAGAACGATCATCCTTTTTCTGGCTTATGTTCTGGCTTTTATATCCATTCATTTCCGCCGCATATGAAATTGTCGCCCTGCCACACCCGGACGTTTTTGTTTTTATGGCGTTACTAGGAAAATACCCGTACAATATACGTATTAAACGTTCACAAATTAATGTGTTTGAAATTCTTTCAAAGGACAGATGCTTTATCCATTACTTATTTTTCGACAAATACTGCCCGCCCTGCCGTGCAGCCGTATGTATTTTTAAATTTTTCGATCTGTACCGCCGCTGCCAGTGGGTTCCCATCCAGGAAGCTCGGTCCCGTCTGAAAGACTACCCATATCTAACCTCAAGAAACGCCGCGCACGAGCTGCATATGTACACAAATGAAGGAGTAGTGCTGCATGGCTTTTATGCCCTCCGCCGGCTGCTGCTTGCTATTCCGCTCAGTTTTCTTCCCGCTGTGCTTCTCTATTTCCCGTACGCTGATTATATTGGAGTGCCGCTGTATAACGTGATTTCAAAAAGCCGCCTAAAGCATATCTCTTTTAAGAATAGTTAGCATCCCGAAGACAGAAAGCCCAGCCTTCCAGTTGTATCTGGAGGACTGAGCTTTTTTTATTACCGGTTCACCGTTTTCATTCCTTCTTCATGATACCGCATGCCTGCAGCAGCGCCTTTAGGAGCAATATCATCAATTGCTTTCATATCGGCTCCTGTAAGCTTAACCTGCAGACTATTAATATTTTCTTCCAGGTACGTACGCCGTTTCGTCCCGGGGATCGGTACCACGCCCTGCTCTCTCAACCAGGCCAGGGCCAGCTGGGAGGCTGTACATTCTTTTTCTTCAGCTAATTCCTTCATTTTATCCACGAGCTCAAGATTTTTGTTGAAGTTTTCTCCCTGAAACCTTGGAGAAAAACGGCGGAAATCATCTTCCTCCAGATCCTCAAACTGCTTGATCTGTCCGGTTAAAAATCCTCGCCCCAGTGGGCTGTAAGCCACAAATGAAACTCCAAGGTCTCTGCAAAGCGGCAGAATTTCATCCTCCACATCCCGGCTCCATAACGAATATTCTGTCTGCAGAGCCGTAATCGGATGCGTAGCGTGAGCTCTTCGAATCGTTTCCGTTGCTGCCTCTGACAAGCCCAAATACCGGACTTTTCCGGCATCCACGAGTTCCTTCATCGCACCTACGGTTTCTTCAATTGGCACATCCGGATCCACCCGGTGCTGGTAATACAAGTCAATAGTATCAATGCCGAGCCGCTTCAGGCTCGCATCGCATGCCTGCTTTACATACTCCGGCCGCCCGTTTACTCCTCCTGTAAGTTCACCTTTATTGCTGTACACATTCCCGAATTTTGTAGCAAGCACTACTTCCTCCCGACGGTTTTGAATCGCTTCACCAACCAGCCGTTCATTAGTCATCGGGCCGTACATATCAGCCGTATCGAGAAAATTAATACCGTGGTCAAGTGCTGTGTGTATCGTTTTCTTCGACTCTTCATCGTCTAATTTTCCATAAAAAGCGGACATTCCCATACATCCCAGGCCAATAGGGGAGACATGCAGGTCACTGTTGCCAAGCTGTCGTTTTTCCATTACAGGGATTCGTCCTTTCTGGATGAATGACTCTGCTTTTTCAAACAGGTGTCTTTCTGTTCACGCTTTTGTACCACTTTAAACATTTTCGGTAAACTATTTTTCCCTTAAGCCAGACCGTTCCATAAGATCGTCCACCCGGTGCTCCACATTTTCATCCGGGATCAGCGGCGGAGCATGGTGAGGCTTGATACGGGCATCGATGATCATGCTGTCGCATCCCCAGTGCTTGTTTTCATAAAAGCTGTTCACTCCGTGAATATCGTGGGAAGGATTGCTGCGTGTAAAAACGGCCCAGAGGAAATTGCGCATCGTCTCACTAACAAAGTCGCTGTCATCACAGATGATAATCATTGGGGTTTCTTTGATGTCCCACTGCTCATCGAGACGTTCAGCGAAAGCAGATATTTCTTCAGCCGCCTGCCTGTAACTGGAAAATTCTGATGCTTCCACCGCTATTACGCCCGGCATTACAAGCTTGGGCGAATGCATCAAACTGTCAGCCGGGAAGCTGTCCGGTACGCGTTGACAAAGACTCCTCTTCACGTCTCCATAAGCCGCGATAACTACCTTGCTTCCCTCATTCAGTCCTTCCCCGCTGTAATCAAGCGTATCGATCGTGGTTTTGGTCTGAAAGTGAAGATCGCGGCGCAGATTGATCCGCTCAAGCATGTACGTGAAAAAATCCTTCTCCTGATGCGTATCGAGTGCTGTTTCCTGTTCCGCTGTAATAAATAAATATTTAGCCAGACTTAACTGCCCTGTTCCAAGAATACGATTAGCAATTGTTAAAAGCTCTGCCGGCTGCTTCACGCTTTGAAACGGCGTATACCGTTCGCTGCCAATGGCCAGCAGAAGCGGATGCACTCCTGCAGCATCTACAGCATGAACTTCTTTAACTCCGGTAATCTCCTGCTTGATCGCTTCCCCTGTCATTTCGTGGATCACCGCGCCAAATGATGTATCCTCCTGCGGCGGTCGGCCGACTACGGTAAATGGCAGAATCGCTTTGTCTCTGGCATATACCTTATGAACCTTCATGACCGGAAAATCATGCGTCAGGCTGTAATAGCCCAGATGGTCGCCAAACGGTCCTTCCGGCTTTGTGTCTTCCGGATAAATTTCACCGGTAATAACAAAATCAGCGTCATGATTAATGCAGTAGCCATCTTCATAGCTGTACTGAAAACGACGCCCGGCCAGCATGCCGGCAAACATCATCTCGCTCAGCCCTTCCGGAAGAGGCATCACGGCTGAAATAGTGTGTGCCGGAGGCCCGCCGAGAAAAATACTAACCTTCAAAGGCTCTCCCTTAGCTACGGCCTTCGCCTGATGTACACCAATGCCCCGTTGAATCTGGTAATGCAGCCCCACTTCTTCATCCTGTATAAATTCATTACCGCTAAGCTGTACCCGGTACATGCCAAGGTTGGCATTCATCGGCCCCGATTTTTCCGGATCCTCTGTATAAACCTGTGGAAGAGTGAGAAAGGCGCCGCCATCCCGGGGCCAGTGCTGGATCATCGGCAGATCGCTGATGCTTACCTCCCGAAAATTTTCCGTGCCGCCTTTCTTTTTCTTCGGAAGCGCTTTTACTGCCGTCAGGCCGCTCGTCATATTACGAATTGGATGCTTCAGCGCCTGCACCGGATCATTTCTCATCGCAATAACATTTTGCACCTGCTTCCAGTTTTTCCGGAAAATGAATTTGCTGCGTTCGACAGTGCCAAATAAATTAGAAACGGCCTGGAACGGACTTCCTTTTACATTTTCAAATAAAATCGCCGGCCCTTCCTGTTCATAGATCCTTAAATGTATGGAAGCCATTTCCAAATAGGGGTCGACCTCTTCTTTGATTCGTACTAAATGGCCGTGCTTTTCAAGATCTTCTACGCATTCGTTGAGGTTTTGATACATATGCAGCGCTTCATCCTTCCAAATAGTATTTCACTTTCTATACTTATTTTAGTATATTTTCCTTTACCGCTGTGTTTATTTACCTTTTGAGCCCATTTTTACGCCGGTGCAGGCTTTTTTGCCTGCTGCTTTTGCGGCAGTGACAAATAAACGACCATGGCAAGTATCAGACAGGCACCCACGCTCTGGTAGAGTCCAAACGGAACGTGCAGCCACCATACCGAAGCCAAAATAGCAGACAGAGGCTCCAGACACCCTAAGATGCTTGTTTCCTGCGGCTTTAAATATTTCAGGCTTTCCAGGTAAAACCAAAAAGCAATCATGGTACCGAAAATAACGACAAAAATTACGCTCCCGGCCACGCTCCATGTCCAGCTCTCCCATGCAATGTCCCACGGGGCATGCAAAAAGCTTACAGCTGCTCCTCCGACCGTCATCGCCCATCCGATTACATTCATAGACCCCCACGCTGCTAAAAGAGGTCCTGCGTACAGAGTATAGAAGGCAAGCGCGGCCCCGGAAAGAAGACCCCAGACTACCGCTTCCGTTGGCACGGATAATCCGGACAGCTCCCCGTTTGTGAGCAGCAGAAACGTGCCGGCAAGTCCCATTAGCACAGCGCCGGTGTCCCGTATATTCCAGTATGTATGCCGGACAGCAAGCAGGTACGCAAGAATGAATACCGGTGCCAAATATTGCAGCAGCGTAGCCACGGCTGCGTTTCCGCTTTCAATGGAAGCCATATATGTATACTGAACGGCGAGCATGCCGAACAACCCAAATATAAGCACTGCCCCCGCGCTTTTTTTCTGCTTCCAGACCCCGGTTACTTTTTCTTTATTTCCAAGCATTAAAGAAATAGTTAACAGAAGAATTCCGGAAAGAAGCAGCCTGACAGCCACCAGCCACTCCACAGGCAGGCGGTAGGTTTCAAAAATATACTGCGATACTGTTCCTCCAATACCCCAGAGGGAGGCTCCACTTATGACCAGTAAAAAGCCTGCCAGCCGTCGTTTTTGTATTGTCTGCATCATCGGCGTCCTTTCTATTGCCAGTTTCAGCTGCGTCTCACTTCCATTATACGCAAAAAGCACTGCCTGATTAAACTGTTGCTTCAAGGTTTTCTGCCTGCCTGAAAATCAAAACGCCGCTCCGTTTCGGGAGCGGCGCATCTTTTTATTTGGTAATCATCCCTTTAGCCACTGATACGAGGTTCTGCGGGCGTTCCGCCAGTCTTCTCATAAAATACCCGTACCATTCTTTACCAAAGGGCACATAGATCCTGACATTGTAGCCTTCCTGCACCAGCTGCAGCTGCAGCTCTGTCCGGAAGCCATACAGCATTTGAAATTCAAATGTGTCATAATCTATTCCCTGATCTTCCACAAACAGCTTAACCGCGTTAATAATACGATGATCATGGGTGCCGATGGCTGTAAAGCCTTCCTGCTGTAAATGTTTTTGAATCATCAGAAAATAATTGGCATCAATGTCATGCTTGTCTTTAAAAGCAACCTCTTCCTTTTCCTGATAGGCCCCTTTTACAATCCGGAGAGGCACTTCTGCGAGGCTGTCGAGATCCTCGAGGCCCCGCCGTAAATATCCCTGGAGGACGGTGCCTACATTATCATATTCCTTTCGGAGCGTTTTCAGTACATTCAGCGTCTTCTCATAACGGGAATAGTCTTCCATGTCGATGTTTACGAAATTTTGCTTTTCTTTGGCTGCCTGCAGGATTTCCTTCATATTTTCGATGCAATAGTCTGTATCTATATCAAGACCAAGCTTCGTTAATTTCACTGTCAGCTCTGACTGTACGTTTTTCGCATAGACGCTCTCAATAATTTCGATCGTTTTCTGCTTGGCTTCTTCCACCTCTGATTTTTCTGTTATAAATTCACCAAGGTGGTCAATAGTTGCCATCAGGCCCTGCTCATTCATCGACTGAATGGTTGTTAATGCTTCATCAATATTTTCTCCAGCCACTACTTTTGAAGCTCCGAGGTGAATGCCCCACTTTTTAGCGCCCTTTGTCAGCGTCTTATTTTGGGAAAGAAAGATAAAAAACGAACGTGAAATTGTCATAGGTGCACCCTCCTGATCTTTTCAGTACTGCCCTACACTGTTGCAAAATACGTGCCAACATGTATGTCTTGGCGTGTGCAGGGTTTTCCGCAAAAAGAAAGAGCACGTTTGTCAGAACCGCAAGAAATTTTGCGATATATGCAAAAAATTATAAATGAAATTTACTCATCCGGTACTGCAGACTCTGCCGGCTGATGCCAAGCTCTTTGGCTGCCTGCATTACGTTGCCTTCGCTTTGGTGCAGTGCTTCTTTAATTAAAGCAAATTCCATTTCAAGCAGACGTTCCTTTAAATTTCCATCGTGGCTTTCCGCCCCGGCCGGACCGCTTTTCTCTATTTCTCCAGTTTCCAGGATATCGGTACGTTTGCGAAAGTGATCCGGCAGGTGGCTTTCTTCGATCACTTCTTCATCAAGCATCAAATTCATCGCTCCTTCGATGACGTGTTCAAGCTCCCGGATATTTCCGGGCCAGTGATAGGCCTCAAGCCTCGTTTTCACCGCCGGGGAGACGCGATTCACATCCATTTGAAAAACCCGGTTGTACTTCTCCAGAAAAGTTTCCACCAGCGGCTCAATATCTGTTTTCCTTTCCCGGAGCGATGGGACATACAACGTAACGACACCAATACGGTAAAAAAGATCCTCACGCAGCTCGTTGTTTTGAATAGCCTCTGCCGGCTCTTTGTTCATCGTGGCAATAATGCGGACATTAATGGACTGCTCTTTGTGCGAGCCTAAACGGGTCACCTTTTTTTCCTGCAGGACACGCAGAAGCTTTGCCTGCAGCGCCACCGGCAGCGAATTAATTTCATCGAGCAGAAGCGTTCCGCCTTCTGCTTTTTCAAATAATCCAGCCCGTTCGGATGCCCCTGTAAACGCCCCTTTTACGGTGCCAAATAAAATACCTTCAATAAGCGTTTCCGGAAGCGCGGCACAGTTCTGTGATACAAACGGCTGCCCGGCCCGCTCGCTTTCACTGTGGATGCTCTGGGCAAACAATTCCTTTCCTGTGCCGGTCTCTCCTACAATTAATACCGATGATGACGTTCTCGTTGCCCGCTTCGCGTTCTGCACCACACCCGTGATTTCAGCAGAATGCCCGATAATCTGATCAAATGTGAAAAGCCCGCTGCCGGTTTTTTTCTGGTTTTCCCGGACCAGCTTCTCCATACGGGTGACATCTTTTGCGATTTCGGCTGCTGCGACAATCCGCCCCCCCGAATAAATCGGAAAAATTTCATTAATAGTCGTGATGTTTTTTCCACGGCTGTTTGTATAATGCTGCTTTTTTTCCCTCGTTTCTACTCCCTGCTTGATAGCCTGGAGCAGTCTGCTGTCCCGTTCATGCTCGAAAAGAAAAACATCCATCATACCTTTGTTGTCAAAATCTTCATACGTCATGGACTCAATTTCACGCATTTTGTCGTTATAAATAATCAGGTTTTCATCTGCATCAATCACACGGATTCCCTGATCCATTTTTACCATTAAATGATCAAACACATCGTTCAGCTCAGGATAGGATAACGAATTCGTACCTTGATATACCATGGACCCACCCTCTTTATAATTTATTCTTGCTCTGATTTTATCATGAAGTGCGGAGGCTACGTACGCAAAATCCCAAAACTTAGGAGTGCAAAATTTTGCACCTTTAACCCCTTAATTTTTCTAATTATGCTTCTATACAATAGATTATTCAATTATAATGGACGTCTCCGCCGGTTTTATTCAGGCTCGTTGAAGTTAAGAATATTGGCACTATTCTTGCAACATATAAAAGTACATTCAAGGGGAGGTGTACTGAATGGAAGGAATAACACTATTCACATGGCTGCTGATATTAATACCCATGCCGATTACTGTAGTTTTAGCAGCGATCAGTTATGTTAAATCAAAAAAGGAGACCACCTAAATGGATATTTCCATACCGACAATTGTAACCTTTATCGTTTACCTTGTTGTAATGCTTGGCATTGGTTTTTTATTCTACAAGCTGACCAACAACCTTTCGGATTACGTTTTAGGCGGACGAAAATTAAATGGCCCCGTAGCCGCACTCAGTGCCGGCGCATCTGACATGAGCAGCTGGCTTCTGCTCGGCCTGCCCGGAGCCATGTACCTGGGCGGAATGAGTGAAATTTGGCTGCCTATCGGTCTCACCATTGGAGCATATTTAAACTGGCAGTTTCAGGCGAGAAGACTGCGCAGGTATACCATCATCGCCAACGACTCCATTACGATACCCGATTTTCTTGAAAACCGCTTCCACGATAAAACAAAAGCACTTCGTATCGTTTCGGCATTATTTATACTTATTTTCTTTACCTTTTATACATCCTCCGGTCTGGTCGGGGGAGCCACCCTGTTTGTCAGTTCCTTCGGCCTTTCCTATCAGGCGGCCCTTTGGATCGGCGGTGCTGTTATTATTACCTATACATTCCTCGGCGGATTTATGGCTGTCAGCTGGACCGACTTTATTCAGGGCATTCTGATGTTTCTGGCACTCGTTGCCGTGCCGATCGCTGCCGTTATAGAAATTGGCGGATGGGGAAATTCTGTTCAGACCGTATCATCCATTAATCCGGACGCGTTAAGTGCCTTTACGAATGTGAGCGTTATTTCTATCGTTTCCCTGCTTGCCTGGGGGCTCGGCTACTTCGGCCAGCCGCATATCATTACGAGGTTTATGGCGATACGTTCCGAAAAAGAAATTCCGATGGCACGGCTTGTAGGTATGAGCTGGATGGTTATTTCTCTTCTCGGCGCTATTTTCACAGGATTTATCGGTATTGCTTATTTCTCAGGGAATGCTCAGCTCGGAGAAGGAAACCAGGAAACGGTCTTTATTCTGTTTACCCAGGTACTGTTTAATCCCTGGGTATCCGGGGTTCTTCTCGCAGCGATTCTGGCTGCTATTATGAGTACAGTAGACTCTCAGCTGCTTGTATCCTCAAGTGCTCTTGCGGAAGACTTTTACAAAGGGATGCTTCGCCCCAAAGCTTCGGACCGCGAGCTCGTCTGGGTCGGCCGGATTGGCGTTATCGTCATCGCCCTCGTCGCACTGCTGCTCGCCTCCAACCCGGGAAGCACGGTGCTTGAACTCGTGAGCTATGCCTGGGCCGGTTTTGGTGCAGTATTCGGGCCTGCGATGCTTTTCTCCTTATTCTGGCGCCGTACGAGCATGTGGGGTGTACTTGCCGGGATGATCGCCGGCGGCGCCACTGTAATCATCTGGGTCCAGCTTACCGGAGGGTTGTTTGACCTTTACGAAATAGTACCCGGCTTCTTCATCAACGTCTTAATCATTATTGTCGTCAGCCTGCTCGGACCGAAGCCTTCAGACAAAATTAAAACCGAATTTGACTCTGTGGGCACATACACAGAGAAAAACTGAGCAAAATATAAAAATACCCGCTTCCTGGATTAAACAGGAGCGGGTTATTTTTATATTTACTGTTGTTTTTCGGTGAATGCCTGTTCCTGAAGCGCTGCTGCTTTATCCGTACGCTCCCAGGGCAGATCAACATCATGACGGCCAAAATGACCGTAAGCAGCTGTCTGTCTGTAAATCGGCTGCCGGAGATTAAGCATCTTGATGATCCCGGCCGGCCGAAGGTCAAAGTTTTCATTGGCAAGCTTTACGAGCACCTCTTCTGATACTTTTCCAGTACCGAATGTGGCGATCGAAATAGAGACCGGCTGAGCTACTCCGATCGCGTAGGCAAGCTGAACCTCGCATTTATCTGCAAGTCCTGCTGCAATAATATTTTTCGCTACATACCGGGCTGCATACGATGCGGAACGGTCAACTTTTGTCGGGTCTTTACCGGAAAACGCACCACCGCCGTGACGGGCATAGCCTCCGTACGTATCAACGATGATTTTTCTTCCTGTAAGCCCTGCGTCTCCCTGTGGCCCGCCAATAACAAAGCGGCCGGTCGGATTTATGAAGTAGTTGGTTTTAGCATCGAGAAGCTCTGCTGGCACTACCGGCTCGATAACGTATTTATGCATATCCTCTTCAATCTGTGCAAGCGTCACGTCGTCCGAATGCTGAGTGGAAATAACAATTGTTTCCACCCGGAGCGGCTTTCCGTCGTCTCCGTATTCCACTGTAACCTGCGTTTTTCCATCCGGACGCAGATAAGAAAGATTACCGTCTTTGCGGACTTTCGTCAGCTGGCGTGCCAGCTTGTGCGCAAGCGAGATCGGCAGAGGCATGAGTTCGTCGGTTTCATTATCTGCATACCCAAACATTAAGCCCTGGTCCCCCGCTCCGATCGATTCCAGTTCATCTTCAGTCATGGAACCTTCACGGGTTTCAAGCGCCTCATCAACGCCCTGGGCAATGTCGGCCGATTGTTCATCTATAGAAGTCAAAACCGAGCACGTTTCGTAATCAAAGCCGTATTTTGCTCTTGTATAACCAATATCCTTCAAAGTTTCCCGGGCAATCTTAGGAATATCCACGTATGTAGATGTCGATATCTCTCCTGCCACTAACACGAGACCAGTGTTCACCACTGTTTCTGCTGCCACCCTGGCATTCGGGTCATCCTTTAAAATTGCATCCAAAATCGCGTCGGATATCTGATCACATACCTTGTCCGGATGCCCTTCTGTAACAGATTCCGACGTAAATAAACGTCGTCCAATTGTAGACACGCTGCTGCCTCCTTTTTAACTGCCTGCTACGGGTGTACTCTCCCATTCTCGGGGTAGACGAAAAGAAAACGGCAGTAGGCCGTTGTGTACAAGAAAAACCCCTTGTCCCAAAAAATTGAGGGAAAAGGGGCTGTCAGTTCAGCTTTTTCGCCTCTTATCTTTCAAGGCATCTGTGTGCCTCTCCAGGTTAGCACCTTTCCGTTCCCGGATGGTTGCTGGGCTTCTCAGGGACTGTCCCTCCACCTGCTCAGGATAAGAGTATCCGTTCGTACAAAATCTTAACGCAAACCCTATTTGATGTCAAACCTAGTGCCCTTCCCGCTGGCACGTTTTATCATCGCAAAGGAAATGAAACCACTGGTACCGGTTTGTAGACACTGTATGGTACAGCTTCCGGCCGAGCGTTTCTACTCCTGGCAGTAAAAATACGGCCTTTAACGGCTTTAATGCCGGAATAGTATAGCACAATTTTTTCACTGTAAAATATCCGGCATATACGTACGTATTATCTTCCACACTGTGCATCTGCTCTTCAAGCGGCTCTCCCTTAAGCATAGGATACTTTTCAAACAAGTCCTCATCATATATAGGCTTCCAACTCACCCTGTTCGTTTTATCCATCGCTGAAAGATAAGTATGGAACCTGGTGCATAACGGACAGTCACTATCATAAAACACAATAAATTCCGATTGTTGTTCCATAGTTTTCCCCTTTCATTGCTTTCTTACATCTTTTCCCTTCCAGCACTAAAAATATTCATGAACTTTTTTAACGAATAAGTATGTACTATTTAATTAAATGTGTTACACTATTTTATATTCTATCCATCATTCATGATGAATAAATCCAACTTCCCCCTCATTAAGGAGTGATTGTTTATGAAGCCGCCGTTCGCTTCCAAACCTGAAACAAATCTATTGAATGAAGCGCACATCCAATGGAATCTCTCTGTCCCTGCGCTTGTGAAGCGCTCGCTGGCTCTGCAGGAGGGATCCCTTACAGCAGAAGGTGCTCTTGCTGTGAAAACTGGCAAATATACCGGCCGGTCGCCAAAGGATAAATATATTGTCGATGAGCCCGGCAGTTCTCCTTCCATTGACTGGGGGAATGTAAACAAACCAATGTCCGAGGAAGTGTTCGAACGGCTTTATAACAAAGTGACGGCTCATTTGAACAGTCAGGACGAGGTTTTCGCAGGTGATGCCCTGGCCGGAGCCGATCCCGACTACCAGCTTCCTGTCCGGGTCGTCACCTCCTATGCCTGGCATCAATTGTTCGCCCGCCAGCTGTTTATCCGTCCTGATGGAAGGGAAGCTCCTGCCACTCCACCCTTCACTCTTATTTCTGCTCCGGAATGTAAAGCAGATCCGGAGGTAGACGGTACGTCTTCGGAAACATTTATCGTCATCAGCTTTGCCCGGCGCACAATTTTAATCGGCGGTACAGAATACGCCGGGGAAATGAAAAAATCAATCTTTTCTGTTATGAATTACCTGCTTCCGGAACAAAACGTGCTCCCGATGCACTGCTCGGCAAACATCGGCAGCGACGGAAAAAGCGCGCTGTTTTTTGGGCTTTCCGGCACTGGAAAAACCACCCTTTCCGCGGACCCTTCCCGGCTTTTGGTCGGCGATGATGAACACGGTTGGTCTGAAAACGGAATTTTCAACATCGAAGGCGGATGCTACGCCAAATGCTCGAACCTGTCCAAACAGAAAGAACCGCAGATCTGGAACGCTATCCGTTTTGGTGCCGTGCTTGAAAATGTCGGCGTAGACGTTGCCAGTGGAAAAGTTGACTACACTGATACTCAAATTACGGAAAACACGAGGGCGGCTTATCCGATTGAACACGTCGACGGGATTGTCCCCTCCGGCACAGCCGGCCACCCTTCGGCAATTATCTTTTTAACTGCAGATGCGTTCGGTGTTCTCCCGCCTATCAGCAGACTGACGAAGGAGCAGGCTATGTACCATTTCCTCAGCGGCTACACAAGCAAGCTCGCCGGCACGGAAAGAGGCGTCACTTCTCCTGAAGCAACCTTTTCCACCTGCTTTGGGGCACCATTTCTTCCACGGCAGGCTTCTGTGTATGCAGAAATGCTCGGTGAAAAAATTGATGAACACAATGTGCCTGTCTTTCTGGTGAACACCGGATGGAGCGGCGGCGGTTACGGAGTCGGCAGCCGCATGGATCTTTCATACACCCGGGCTATGGTGCAGGCAGCCCTCAACGGAGAGCTGACTGATACAGCCACGGTCGAGGATCCTATTTTCGGACTGCATATTCCTGAGTCCTGCCCTGGCGTTCCAGAAGATATGCTCCAGCCTAAGAAAATGTGGAAAGAAGCCGGAGATTACGAAATTCAGGCCCGTATGCTTGCCCGCAAGTTCGCCGAAAATTTCAAACGTTTTTACGATGTTCCTGCCTCTATTGCAAACGCCGGGCCCACTCAGTTATAGTTGCCATTGTTCATTAACAACAGAAATACTCAATGCTAAAAAAGGAACCGGTGCCTGTTTATATACAGATACCGGTTCCTTTCATTTTAATGTAATATATCCTGCTTCCTCCGCATATTTCACAGAACGGGGGAGCACTTCATCCTTCATAATAAAGCTGTAGCCGGGATGATCACGAATATTACTTGGAAGTGTTTCTATCAGCACCGGGCCGTCTGTTTCCATATAATCCTCATGAGGAACCAGTGAATCCACCACTGCGATGTATATATTTTTTATTACATCTTCACTCCGGCCCGCCACTTTGTACTGGCCGAGAGAGCGTATCACTTCAATCCGGCCGCCAGTTTCTTCATCGACCTCTCTTACAGCTGCTTCTTCGGGGACTTCTCCCTCTTCAATCTTTCCACCCGGAAACTCCAGCCCGCGCTGAGAGTGACGAGTGAGCAGCCACCTGCCGGCATATAAACATATAACCCATACATGTCCCGGCTTGTCTGAAAATGGAGTGCCGTTTAACGCCAATTCCACTTCGTTATTGTAATAGTCCCGGAATTTGTAGCAGGTCGTCATATGCAAAGATCCTCACACATACGTATCACTCCACTTCTATCATCTCTCCGGGGAAATTATTTTTCCTGGCGGCTGTATAATCTCGCCGCCATGGCCTTAGACCAGGAGCGCTGATCGTTTTTTCGCTCGTGAAACTCTTCCATCAGCCGATCGCCTTCATATCCTTCGGTGATCAGCTCTTTTAATATCAATTCGGTGATATTTTCATCTTTCCCGGCCATATAAGCCTGGATTAAAACGCCAAGAGAATGCTCGAGCCTTGTGGTTTTTTTCACGACACCCCTCAAAAGCGCCGGGGCATTGTCGGGATGGGTGATGACTGCTTCCATCAGCATTTCTTCTTCGTGTCTTTCCCACTCATGAATGATATCTTCATACTCTGTAGGTATGACCGCGTCAAGCAGCCAGGATCTATCAGGCTCTTCCCGGTTAATAATGAGGCCTTCTTTCATTTTGATCTCATGCATTTCGATCGTGTCACCGTCTTTTTGAAACAAGCTGAGGCGGACAAGACGGAAGGTCTTCATGATTTACGGCCGGCGGCCTGAATGGTGCGTTCATATGCCTCTTTTAAGCGGCGTACTCCTTCATCGATATGCGTACGTGGGCAGGCGACGTTGATACGGACAAAACCAGCGCCTTCCTCTCCAAAAATATGCCCGTCACTCAGAGCTACCCCTGCTTCTTTGCGCAGCCATTCCTCCAATTCTTTTTTGTCCATGCCAAGGTCCCGGAGATCAATCCAGACGAGATACGTTCCTTCCGGCTTAATAACGTGCGCTTCCGGGATTGCCGATTCCAGTTGGTCCTTTAAGTAATCAACGTTTTCCCGCAGGTGGACGAGCAGTTCTTCCAGCCACTCGGTTCCGTACCGGTAGGCAGCTTCGGCAGCGGCTGTCGCAAATGGATTGTCGATTCCTACGAAATTGCGCTGCAGATGGGCTTCGTATGCTTTTTGCGAAGCCTTTTTCTCAAAAACAACGTAGGAGAGCTGCAGGGCTGCAAGATTAAAGGTTTTGCTCGGTGCCATGCAGGTGATGGTTTCCACGTCGTAGCCATCCGCCGCCTTCGAAAACGGGACATGCACGCCGGAGAGAATAAGGTCTGCGTGAATTTCATCGGATACTACCAGCACGTTGTATTTCTCTGCCAGTGCGGCAATCTGCTGCAGCTCCTCTTCGGTCCATACCCGACCGATAGGGTTATGGGGACTGCACAATAACAGCATTTTCGCGCCGGCTTTCATCTGTTCTTCAAGGTTTTCCACATCGATAGTAAATCCTTCGTCTGTTTCCTTCAGCGGGTTCTTATAAAGCGTACGTTCGTTATTATTCACTAACGCATAGAACGGATAATAGACCGGCGTCTGCAGAATAACGCCCTCACCTTTTTCGGTAAATGTCTGAATCAGGTGACTAATCGCCGGCACCACGCCCGGGGTAAAGACGAGCTGCTCATTGCTTACATTCCAGTTATGGCGCGTACGAATCCATTCGGTCGTCGCATCCTTCAATGATTCCGGCCGCCGGTGATAGCCGAAAATTCCGTGATCCAGCACCTCCTGCATGGCATCAAGCACGGGCTGCGGCGCCTGAAAGTCCATATCCGCGACCCACATTGGCCATAGTTCCGAAGAGCCGTAGCGTTCGGCAGCAAAGTCCCACTTCATTGAGTTTGTATTTTTACGGTTTAATACTTTGTTAAAATCCATGCTTAAAAATCCTCCTCGTTTCATCTTCCCATGTCTATTCCGTTCTTTATTTTATCACTTTCTTTTTAGGAAGACGAATCCAAACGGCTTTTAAACAATGAATCGTTTTGCCTCCACTACAGACTCTTTCCAGTAATCCGAAAAATCGGTATACCCGACACCATCAGATTCTGTGGCATGAAACAGCGTTTCGTCAGAAATATACATGCTCACATGATTAATTCTGCCGTCTCCAGTCGTATCGAAAAAAATCAGGTCTCCCCGTTTCCAGTCTTCTTCAGCAACGTCCCGGCCTTCCTGCGCCTGGTCCTCCGACACCCTGGGAAGATCAACATTTTCTTCAGCGTACATGCGCTGGGTAAAGGAGGAGCAATCGAAATATTCGGTCGTAGTTTCAGATGCTCCCCATTTGTATGGAACGCCTGTAAACTCTTCGCCTTTTTCAATCACTCTGGCGATTCTTTCCTGGGCCGGGCTCCACAGCTGGGCTGTATAGCGGTTTTCGGTCTCTTCTTCTTCGAATGCCAGTTCTTCGGCGGCTTCTTTTGCAGGAACATAAGCCGCTCCCCTCCAATTGAACCACGCCGGACTCTGTTCAAGCTCTCCCTCCCACGAATTGCCATTCACCGATAAACGCACGGCCTCACCTTCTTGTTCTAATTCCGCACCGTATAACGAGGCCGCCGTTTCTGGACGAAGATAGAGCTCTTCCTCCGCCTTGCCGCCCTCGATATACCAGGCTTTGTCATTGCCATCGACATTTGTGATTAAAACGTGCCGGTCTGCCCAGTAGCCCGCACCGCCTGCCATAACCATTGCCGCAGCAACACTTACCCACATCCAGTTTCTCTTCATATTTTACCTCCTTCCCGTGTAATTGTTCCTATTTTCTTGCTTTAACATGATAAAATGAATGTATTAACAGAGGGGGAGTGGTCACGATGAAGCCAGTAATTCTGTTTATCGCCGCCAGTCTTGACGGTTATATCGCTGATGCAGAAGGGAGTATTGACTGGCTGCTGAAAGCCGAAGGCGAAGATGACAATGGCTACGATGAAATGTACCAGCGGATGGATACGGTCGTAATGGGGAGAAAAACCTATGAACACGTGCTCGTCTTAACGGATTCCTTTCCGTACAGCGATAAAGACTGCTATGTATTTTCCACCAGCCGCATGGGAAACGATGGCCACGTCTCCTTTGTACAGGGTAACGTGGCAGAATGGCTTCAAAACAAACAGCAGGAGTCCGGGAGTGGCATCTGGGTCATTGGAGGAGCAGACATTATAGATTCTCTCCTTGAAGCAGAACTGATCGATGAATATATTATTACCTTTACGCCCGACCTTTTAGGAAGCGGCATTCCATTGTTTAAGCAACGGACCGGCCAGCCGAAACGGCTGCACCTGCACGAAGTGAAGCGTTGGGGAGAATTGGCACAGCTTCACTATAAACGGGCTGAATATTTAACCAGTCAGTAGTTTAGACCCACAAGCCTGTGTAGGTAAAAGCATCATTTTTTCTGAAAAGTGTGTACTTTCCCTACTCTTTAGGTAATAATAAACATATAGAGTAACATTCGTCCAATTTGTTGCTCTTATCCCATATTTCATTTTGTTCCTGCTAGCTTGGCAGGAGCCTTTTTTATTTACGGCACGCGTGCGACCTTTTTAATATACTGCTGCACCCGTGCTGCCTCCTCTCCTTTCAACGCAAACCCGCATTGATTCGCAACAAAAGCAGATTCCCGGGCAAACATAGTCATCGCTGTCTGCAGCGATGCCCAGATACTTTCGTAAGAACCCGCTGCAAAAGTAGATTCCAGTTCTTTCCCGGTCTTGTCCCCCAGGTGCTTTTCCAGATGTTTCGCTTCCTGTCCGAAATTTATTGATGTCTTTTTTTCGAGTACCACCTTCCATTGGAGCATTTGCACCAGCATATGGCGGATAATATGAAGATGAGCCTGGGCATAGATCATTTCCTTGCGCCTCCAGCCTTTTGCCACGTACACAGCCACCCACCAAAACTCATTACAGCATTGCTGAAAGAAAGACTCTCCCGGCATATTTGTTTTGTAGCCCATATCTGTGGGAGCAGGAAAATCAGAAGCCGGGTTATCTTTATCCAGCAGACAGCGGGTCAAACCGTCCTGCTTCCAATGCTCATATCTGCCGGCCGCTGGCTTTAAGGTTAGATCAATGCGATTGCCGTCCTCAAAAAGCATCAGAAAGGCAAATGATTCTCCAGATGGTTCCCGGTATAAATTCATTTCATCCGGCGTCTGCATAATCAGAATCTCACCAAACACGTCAAGCCAGGCCCGGTCCTTAATCATTTGTTCCATATTTTCCACAAAATAAATAATATCAAAATCGCTGAAAAGATCAGGACTGCTGCTTTGGGCCGCTGCACGGGAGCCGCTTAGAGCTGCGGCCCGGACCCGTTCATCGTCCCTCGCAGTCTCCATGATCAGCGCCATCATAGCTTCAGGTGTGCGCACAGACATGATCTCCTTTTAATCCAGTGTCGTCGAAGCCGGCTCATAAGAAAGCATCTGCTGGATTTGATTATGACTGTCAAGTACTGCTACCGCCGGCTTGAACTCCCGGGCCGTTTCATTTTCCATTAACGCATACGAAATAATTATGACTACATCCCCAGGCTGTGCCATTCTCGCAGCTGCCCCATTTAAGCAAATCACTCCGCTGCCCCGGGGTCCTTCAATCACGTACGTTTCCAGTCGGGCCCCGTTCGTATTATTAACCACCTGGACTTTCTCATTTTCCCACAGATCCACCGCCTCCATCAGATCCCGGTCAATGGTAATGCTTCCTACATAGTTTAAATCTGCTTCTGTAACTACGGCCCGGTGAAGCTTTGATTTCATCATTGTACGATACATCAGCGTCACGCCCTTCCTTTTTGGCCGGGAGAAAGAATAATATTATCGATAAGTCTCGCTCCCGAAAACTGCATCGCTCCTGCAATAATTACCTGCCCGTCCCATTCCTTTACAGGCCTGAGACCGGGGTACGTTAAAATGTCCATATAATCAATCGTGCCGGAGATGTTGGCTTCCACTGTATGCTTTGCTTTCTTCAAAATTTCCCCCGGTGCGCAGGAGCCTTCTTCTATCCATAAAGCTCCCTGCTTTAACCCTTCATACAGCCAGACAGCTTCCCGGCGTTCTTCGCTGGTTAAGTTCACATTGCGCGAGCTCAGCGCCAGGCCATCAGGTTCCCGAACCGTCGGGCCCGTAACAATTTCTGCAGGAAGATTAAAATCACGGGCCATATTCGTCAGTACAGCGGCCTGCTGAGCATCCTTCTGCCCGAAGTAGGCCCGAGCCGGCTGAACAATCTGCAGCAGCTTCAGCACCACAGTTGCCACTCCGTCAAAATGCCCTGGGCGGCTTTTGCCGCAGAGTACTTCAGTTCCTTCATGCACATGCACTCCTGTCTGCATCTCTTCGGGATACATCTCTGTTGCTGAAGGGGCAAACACTATATCGACTCCCCGGGCTTCAGCGTTTTCAAGATCCTCATCGAGCATACGCGGATACGCCTCGTAATCTTCATTCGGGCCAAACTGCAATGGATTAACAAAAATGCTCACCACCGCTGCGTCGTTTTCTTTCAAGGTCTGGGCTATTAATGAAAAATGCCCTTCGTGCAGCGCTCCCATGGTCGGCACAAATCCAATCATTTCTCCCTGCTGTTTTCGCTCATCGATATGCTTACGAAGTTCATGAATGGCAGAAAATACTTTCATGAAGACCCTCCCCTGCTAAGATCATTCAGCACAGAGGCGTCCATGGAAAAAGTGTGCCTGTCCTCCGGGAATACTTTCGTTTTCACATCGCTTACGTAGCTCTCAAGGGCTTCATCAATCTGGGCCTGGACGTTAGTGTACTGCTTAGCAAAGGAAGGGACAAAGCTGTCCCCCCATCCGACAGCGTCATGAAAAACCAGCACCTGACCGTCAACGCCGGCGCCGGCACCTATACCGATAACCGGAATCGAAAGATGCCTTGCAATACGGGCAGCAAGCTCTCCCGGCACGCATTCAAGCACCAGCGCAAACGCCCCTGCCTGTTCGATTCCCTGTGCTTCCTTTATTAACCGCTGTGCTGCTTCTTTTGTTTTCCCTTGTACCTTGTACCCTCCAAGCACCCCGACGGACTGCGGAGTAAGGCCAATATGCCCGAGGACCGGTACGCCGGCAGCTGTTAAGCGGTCGATAGTCTCTGCGGTAACTTCATCTCCCCCTTCAAGCTTAACTGCCTGGGCCCCGCCTTCCTGCATAAGACGCCTCACTGCTGTAAACGTGCTCTCTATAGAGGAATGATAGGTTAAAAAGGGCAGATCCACTACGATAAATATGCCCGGGGCTCCCCGGCGTACCGCACGTGCATGCATCACCATGTCATCAAGCGTGACCGGAATCGTGGAATCGTAGCCGTGCACGACCATGCCCGCAGAATCACCCACAAGTATCATATCCATTCCGGCTTTTTCTGCCGCCTTTCCCGTCGGAGCGTCATACGCTGTGATCATTGTGATCGGCTCCTGCCGGCCTTTCATCTGTTTAAATACCGCCGTGCTTTTCATCTCTCTCCTCCTGCTTCATTTAAAAAATAAAGAATTATCTGATTTTTTTGCCGGTATGTTCTTCTCGATGCTTGAGCCGGCTTGTGTTTACACATGTATATTATCTGACGCCCCTGGCATTTATTCAACCGCCGCGACTTCGTTTGTTAAAAATAATTTCCCAATAAAAAATGCCCTCCGGGAGAGGACATCAGTAAATATTACTTAAGTCGAGAGAATCTCCGAATGTCTGAATCAGATACCGGCGGATCAAGTCACGGCTGAAGGGGGTTTCATCCGCTTCACTTCGGGCTTCATCGTCTTTGGCAATAATATGATCTATATGGGCTTTACTGCCATTCACCTTTTGAATAATGGTGATACGGTGGGAAGGAATATGCTTGAGCTCAAAAGTGAGTTTTCGCTTGTTAATCTTAATATAGCTTTCATGAAAGCCCGCTTCAATATGAAACTTGCGGTCATTTATATTTTTAAATTCTTCTTCAAGATCCATGAAATAATACATGATTTCCCTCGCCGTAGATTCGATCAGCTGCTGCTCGGGCTGGGCATCAATATTTAAATATTTGCGTGTTTTGGTGGCGAATGTATTTTCAAAGCTCATTAATTTTAACCCCTTTCATTTACATATTAATATATTTTGTGCCGGTTCACACTCCGGGTCTGAACACCTTTACCTTAGTCTGGACCCTCGTGTTAACCGCTTCAGGAAAAGCCTCCGCAGCCCTCCGGATAAACCACCCGGCAGACTCCCGCACATGCTCCGGGGTAATTGTTTTTTTATCGAGCTTTTCATCCAGCTTTTTTCGGAACTCGGTGACCCCTTCTTTATCTTCACCAAAATAAGCGTGATTAACCTCAGGCACCCGGCGGTCGAACGTATACGGGTTAAACTGCCGGTCTCCTTCATTTGTGCCGACATAGCAGAATGCTACCTGCGGGTTTCCGTTTTCGTCAAACTGCATAATCGCAGCAGTCATATTTAAGCCGAGCTCGTTCTTCACGGCCAGACTTTCGTCATAAACCAGCTGCATTTTTTTATCAATCGGTTGTACTTTATGTGTTTCAAGCATTTCTACAAGCCGGGCCCGGTGGGCGTCTGTTGCCACACCACTCACAGCCAGCAGTGCATTTCCGGCGTCAAATACCTTCTGCGCCTTTTCATCCGCCGGTCCGCCCTCAAGACTTGCCCCCTTCGAATCCGTGGCGATCATCACAAAAGGATGCCCTTTGGGCGGAACAGCGCTTAATAATAGTCCGGCAGTCATACCTTCACCTCTTCTAACATTCCTTGTACCTATTGGTAATTACCCTCTGAGCACACGGGCAAACGTTCCCTGAAAGCACCGCCGTTTTTAACTTTTATAAGAGATGGCTTTTATTTTTCCGAAAAATCGGCTTTGAATTTTTCGTAGCAAACCTTCCAAAACTCTTCAATACTCAACGTGTCAGCGTTAAATTGAGTACTTGTTCTGCCGGCCGCGGGAAAAATCGATACGGTTACTATTTTCGGTTCACACTGATACAAATATGAAATACGGCTCCAGCAGTTAAAGGTTTGGCTGAAAACTAGTTCACGCGCAGTATAACTCATAGAAATCTCCTTCCTGTTTCTTATGGCTCTGCTTTCCCCAGTTGGGTATCCACCTTTATCTTACCCATTTATCACTGCCTGCGAGTTGTTTTTTATGATTCTGTCTAAAACAGTACTTCTTTCACACATCCATCGGTCGTATGCTCCCGGAAATTCTCCTGAATCCGGCCAGAAGAATTCGTGAAATCACCTGTCAGCTGCCCGGCTGTTACCGCTACACCTCCTTTCTTCTTATAATCTACTAATTGCATTTGTGAACAGTTTCAGAGGAACGCCTGCAAAAAGAACGCCCTGCTTTTGCAGCGCGTTCTCTCTTTAAAAGATCATGAATTATTTAACGGGATTCCTCTGCCTGCCGGACAGGTGTCTGCTCAAAATACACCTCCATATGTTCGTACCAGATCCGGTAACCCGCACTATTTGGGTGAATGCCGTCCCCAATGTACTTTTCCATCTGCCGGCCGTTCTCTGCTTCCTCATAAAAAGGAACAGAAGCGTCTATAAACAAAATTCCTTCACGGCGCTCAAATTCTTCTGTGAGCTGGTCTGCAAACTTCTGATAGCCGGTATCGATCTCCGGCTCCGCGTTTTCATACGTGATCGCCGGGTTGGGATTCATCACTACTACGACAGCGTCCGGCGCTTTCGTTTTCACTTTCCGAAGCAATTGATGGACATTATCAATACTTTGATTGGCCGAAATATCCCGGTAAAAATCGTTTAATATCCCCGTCTCAATAATCACAAGATCCGCTTCTTCAGAAAGTTCGCCATCGATCACTCCCCGCTCCAGCATATCCTTTGAAGAATATCCGTTCACTCCGTAATTGTTCATCTCTACATGCTGACCGCCATCAGTAATGCGATGCAGTCTTTTCTCCAACCGTCCGGCCCACGATTCGCTGTAATGATCCGCGCCGGTGCCGGCAGCTACACTTGACCCAAATACTTCTACAGTGGACGCATGACGGATATCCAGCCGGTGCTGCAAAAATGAATAAATGTTCATTTCTTCCAGTTCTGAAAGATTCTCATCAGGCGTTTTAGTTCTTTCGTCGCTTTCCTGGAAAGGTCCATTTGAAGAAACCATCATCCAGAAGCCTCCAGCGGCAGCTGCTGTGATCAGCAGTATAAATCGTTTTCTCACCTGTCATAACTCCTTTTGTCATTTTCGATGGAGAATTGATCATAGCTTAATATATTCCAGAGACCTCCTGCAAGGCCTAAAGGATCAGTTCTTCCCATTTATCTTATTTTTCTTACAATTGAAGTTATAATCCTTGGGCAGTCGGGAAAACCATTACAAAAAGCGAGGTGAATAATCAATGTTAATGGTGAAATGTCCGGAATGCGGACACGAAAACACAGCTTCCATTCAAATGCCCCCGGAAACGCTGGGCACTGAGGCCAACGTTACCGGAAACGAACAGCCGTGCGAAAACTGCCATGCCTCGATTCCGTTGTCCAATGAAAATCTCTATTATAAATAGGCCAAGACTGTTCTTCTAAACACATACCGCTGGAACAAAGAACGACGCCGGGCCGAGGATAGTCCCTCAAACCGGCGTCGTTGGCGTGGTATGTATCTTGGAATGAATATATAATACCCCATTGTGTTTCGAACGGCAAGTTTTGTAACTAAAAAAAGTACATATGCTGCCAATACAAAAACGACGCCGGTTGAGAATTAACCCTCAAACCGGCGTCGTTGACGTAGTATGTATGGTGGAGCCTAGCGGGATCGAACCGCTGACCTCTTGGCTGCCAGCCAAGCGCTCTCCCGGCTGAGCTAAGGCCCCATGTTTTTGCCGTTGAAATATCAGCCGACAAAAAATATTGTACCTCGTCTGTTTCTGTCTGACAAGCCCTTTTTCATGTTTTTATGCAAATTTATAAAAAAGCCGGCCTGCCGGCGGGCAGGCCGAGTTTCTGCTTACTCTTCATTCAGGCGCGTTTCAAGCGCCGTCTGTCGTTCTTCAAATCCCGGTTTGCCGAGAAGCGCAAACATATTCTTTTTATACGCCTCGACACCCGGCTGGTCAAATGGATTAACGCCAAGCATATAACCACTCACAGCGCATGCTTTTTCAAAGAAATAAACGAGGTATCCGAAGTAATATTCATTCCATTCCGGAATATCAATAATAATATTTGGCACGCCCCCATCCGTATGGGCAAGAAGCGTTCCTTCAAATGCCTTCTCGTTGACAAATCCCATCGTTTCCCCGGATAGATAATTTAAGCCATCCAGATCATCATCGGTGTTTTTTAATTCCAGAGCGCTCCCTGCATCCTGGATATGCAGCACTGTTTCAAGCAGATGACGACGGCCTTCCTGGATATACTGTCCCATCGAGTGCAGATCTGTGGAGAAATCGACTGCAGCCGGGAACAATCCTTTGCCGTCTTTACCTTCGCTTTCCCCGTACAGCTGCTTCCACCATTCAGATACAAAGTGCATGTGCGGCTCATAGTTCACCAGCAGTTCAATAGCTTTTCCCTTCTGGTATGCAGCGTAGCGGATAGCAGCGTAACGGTAGGCCGAATTTTCTTTTACGCTCTGAAGCTTGCCTGCTTCCATGGCGGCAGCTGCCCCTTCCATCATTTTTTCCACGTCCAGGCCTGCCGCGGCAATCGGCAGAAGACCTACGGCTGTAAGAACAGAATAACGGCCGCCGACGTCATCCGGCACGACGAACGTTTCATAGCCCTTTTCATCAGCCAGCGTTTTTAAAGCACCTTTGCTTTTGTCCGTCGTAGCGTAAATTCTTGAAGCTGCTTCCTCTGCCCCGTACTTATTTTCGAGCCAGTCCCGGAAAACCCGGAACGCAAGAGCCGGCTCTGTCGTAGTCCCGGATTTTGAAATGACGTTCACAGAAACGTCCTTGCCCTCCACCATTTCAAGAAGGTCATGCATGTAGCGCTGACTGATCTGGTGACCGGCGAAATAAATTTCCGGGCCGTTTCGTTTAGAGCCTTCGAGCTGGTTGCGAAACGAATGGCTCAAGCTGTCGATAGCCGCTTTTGCTCCGAGATAGGAGCCCCCGATACCGATTACAATCAACACGTCCGAATCCTTTTTGATTTTTTCCGCTGCCTGCTGGATGCGCGAAAATTCCTCTTTGTCGTATGTATCCGGAAGATCTACCCACCCGAGATATTCTGAACCGGCACCGGTTTTTTCGTGAATCATGCGATGGGCCGTTTCCACCATAGGCTGCAGCTGCTCGATCTCATGCTCTGATATTTCCTGAGAAATATTTTTGCTATTCACTTCAATTTGCTTTGCCATATTATTACTGCCTCCCTTAAATGTGTTTTACTTTTTTCTCCGTCTCTGTAATCCTTCTCTATTATAAAGAAAAACCGGAACGCCCGCAAAACGTTCTTCAAGTATCTGTACCCGTTTCAACTGTATAAAAAAACCGCCGCTCGAAAGCGACGGTTCTAAAAACGGGAATGATTATTTCCGTACACGTTTATTCAGATCTGCCTGGATTTCATTGGATTGCTTCAGCCAGTCTTTTAATTTATCTTCAAGAGTATTAAATCCCTGGGTGTCGTTACTGCTCTGCTGGGCTGGACGGCCGCTGCTTTTGCTTTGACGCGGTGCCTGGCTCTGCGGACGGCTTTCGCTTTTTTCCGGTGCCGGAAGAGTATCCCGGATAGAAAGAGAAATCTTTCCTGATTCCTGATCGACGGATTTGATTTTCACTTTAACTTCATCGCCTACTGAAAGTGCTTCGTTAATATCTTTAACGTAGCCGTGGGCAATTTCAGAAATGTGAACCAATCCTTGCTTATTTCCGTCGAGCGCAACGAACGCGCCGAATGGTTTAATCCCCGTTACTTTCCCCTCGACGATTGCGCCTACTTCATATTGCTGTACTGACATTCAAACAACTCCTATAACTTTTTATTAACTTTCAAATTATAGCATTATTTTCGGGATTCGGCAATCGATAAACTCAAGGCCTGTTCTTGACAAAAGTCCCGTATGTTCGGTACTTTAAAGGAATAAATTAATTTTAAGGAGGAACCTACTATGAGCCAACCACGTGAACAGTGGGGGACGAGGCTTGGGTTCGTATTAGCAGCAGCCGGATCTGCCATTGGTCTGGGCGCTGTCTGGCGTCTGCCGTATGTCGCAGGAACCAGCGGCGGCGGGGCTTTTTTTCTGATTTTTGTTGCTTTTACGCTCATTCTCGGAACCGCTTTATTAATAGCCGAATTTGTAGTCGGGCGCCGCACTCAGAAGCCGCCGGTCCCTGCCTATAAAACTATTGCGCCGAACACTCCATGGTTTTTCAACGGTATCATGGGCATGATTTGTGCTATTCTAATTTTATCTTTTTATTCCGTTGTCGGAGGCTGGATTATTATTTACTTCGTCCGGAGCCTTGGAGGTCTTGCAAGTGAAGGGACAGACTACGGAGCCCTTTTCGGTTCAATTATTTCAAACCCATGGGAAGTAGGTATCGCCCATCTTGCCTTTATGCTGATTACGATTCTTGTCGTGCAGGGCGGTGTGCGTAAAGGCATCGAACGGACGACCAACTGGATGATGCCTGCCCTGTTTATTTTATTTATTGTAATTGTCATCCGTTCGCTTACCCTTGAAGGAGCCGGTGAAGGTATTGCTTTCTTTTTGCAGCCGGACTTCAGTGCAGTCACAGGCACCACGATCCTATTCGCACTCGGCCAGGCGTTTTTCTCGCTCAGCCTCGGTAACTCTGTAATGGCTACATACAGTTCATACCTTCCGAAGGAAAAAAGCCTGATCAACTCAGCTTTTTCTATCGTCGTATTAACGATTATTATTTCGCTGCTTTCCGGACTTGCTATTTTCCCGGGAGTGTTCGCTTTTGATATTCCGCCGGATGCCGGCCCGAATCTAATTTTCATTGTACTGCCGGCGGTGTTTGAGCAGCTTGCCCTCGGTTCGCTGTTCTTTACGCTGTTTATGCTCCTGCTTGTATTCGCCACGTTAACTTCGGCATTTTCACTGCTTGAGATTATCGTTTCCTCAGTGTCTTACAAACGTCCGGACAGCCGTGGGCGCACAGCCTGGGTCGTCGGTATTCTGATTTTCATCCTCGGCATTCCGTCGAACCTGTCGTACGGGCTGCTTTCTGACTGGCTTATTTTTGGCAACACCTTCTTTGATTCCATTGATATTCTCACAAGTAACTTCCTGCTTCCTCTCGGAGCACTAATCGTATCTTTGTTTCTTCCATTAAAAATTAAGAAAGCAGATCTGCGTGATGAAGTAATGAGGGGCTCTGTGATGGGAAATGGGGTATTTCTCCTGTGGTTTACCGTCATTCGCTACATCGCTCCGGTAGCAATTATCATCGTATTCATCAATTCCCTTATCGGATTATTCTCAGGAGCCTAAAAAAAGCAGCCCGCGGGCTGCTTTTTTTAATCTTTATACTGGCGTTCCGGAATATGCTTTTCCTGAATAACGCCGCGATCAATGAAATCGCGGACAAAGCTTTGAAACGATTCCTTGTCCTCCGAGTTCTCCGAAAGAGCTTCAATATTGTTCACGAATTTCAGCTGATCGTAATCATATTTAAACTGGCCGGTAAAGCCGCGGGCAATTACCTTCCCGTAATGCCAGCAGCAGTTTTTATCCTTCGTGTTTAACGCTTTTGATAAAATAACCAGTGCCTCAAGCAGGCTGTTTGTAACAACCGGATCATTTTCAGAGTACGAGGCAATATGACTGAAGGCAGAGTATACATAAAAGGAGAATTCTTCATCCTGCATAATCAGGCGCAGCGTTTCATCTTCATCCGTTAAGTACGGAGTAAATTTTGTAACCTTGGAAATCGAAAACAGCAGGTCCGTTAACTGGTAAATAGCATCCTGGGCGGTCATGGGCTCATCGTTTCCGATTGATTTGATCGCAATTTCGGTCAATTTCCGAATGCCGAACTCCAAATCCTGCACTTCTGTTTTGCTGTGCCCCAGGTATAAAAACTGGCGGAATTTCTGTTCATTGATCGCCATGTCCGCGCTGCTGTCCGTTTTCCAGTATTTAAATAACGTAATTCCTTCCATCACGAAGTCACCGACGCGGCGCTCCATCTGAATAACGACCCCGTCTTTTCTGGCTTCTCTTATCAGCTTGCCAAAATCCACCACCTGCAGAAAGCCGGTCCGCTCACTGGCCACTACGTGGGCTTCGCCGTGTGTTTTTTCCCGGAAGACCCGGTTGGGGTCCTGCGGACGGTATGGCTCCAGGTCATAAATGAGCGTATTCAAAATACGCAGCTGGGATTCTTCTTTCATGGAATTCGTAATGCTTGATACCTGCATCCATCTCGTTGCATGGTTGATAAACAAAATAAAATTGATGACAGAAATAGAAGTCATTACCACACCGGAGATAGGGAAAATAACGTATTCACTCATGCTTGAATCAAGGAAGAAGAATACAAACAGCAGGAAAAAGAAACATAGGTTAAAGATCCCGATCGAGTGCTGGGTTTTCCGGTCGGCAATAAAGTTAAAAAGCACCCGAGGGGTAAATTGTCCCGAAAAGCTCGTCAGCACGACGAGAATTGAGTTAAATGTAAAAGCGTTCAAGGTGAGTACGCCGGAGAGCATCGTGCTGTACATCGTCTGCGCCAGACTGTATTCCGTCGAAAACACCGGCAGCGAATTGAACGCCGGCTGCAGGCCAAATTCTGCCCAGTAGGCCACCACAGAAAGTACGGCCGCGAGCATGATGTAAATAGCCGGAAGCACCCACAAGCTCGAGCGTACTTCATACCACTGCTGGCGGTAAGACATGCTCATCATCTGCCGGATTTTTTTCGGCAGCATGCGTCGAATAGCATTTTTCAATAAATTCATCCTCTCTATACGAACCAGAAATACGTATGTAAGTCCCTGTAGTGTTTTCCCTTCCGTTTATGTTTTAAACTGAAGTCAGTATAGTGCAACCTTACATGAAAAAACCGGCAGCGAAAACCTGCCGGTCCGTATTTTTTTATCCATGCCGGTCCATAAAGCGTTTGAACCGCTCCATGGCCTCTACAAGCGATTCCAGCGAAGTAGCATACGAGCAGCGGACATGCCCTTCTCCTCCTGAACCAAAGACCGTTCCCGGCACCACAGCCACCTGCTCCTCTGTCAGAAACGCCTCGGCAAACGTCTCGGCATCCATACCAAGCTTTTCAATCGTAGGGAATGCATAGAAAGCGCCGAGCGGTGTGTGGCACTCGAGCCCCATCTCCGCAAACGTCTTCACTAAATAATTGCGGCGCTGACGGTAGCTTGCCACCATTTTCTCGACATCGGCACGCCCGTTTTTCAACGCTTCGAGCGCTCCAAACTGAGCGGAGGTGGAAGCACACATCATCGTATACTGATGAATTTTAAGCACTGCAGCCATAATGTCTTTCGGACCGCATACATACCCTACCCTCCACCCTGTCATCGCAAAGGCTTTTGAAAAGCCGGAGATCAAAATGGTGCGCTCGAGCATCCCCGGAAACGCCGGAAGGCTTGCATGCTCATAATCATAGCTGAGTTCGGCATAAATTTCGTCCGAGACAGCCAGCAGGTCATAGTCCTTAATGACCTTTACGACCGGCTCGAGCTCCTCTTTTGACATGTGGGCTCCGGTCGGGTTGTTTGGGTATGAAAGAAGCACCGCTTTCGTTTTCGAAGTGATAAGGCCTTCAAGGTCTTCTGCGTTGATTTTAAAGTCGTGTTTTTTTGTCGTTTCAAGCGGTACGGGCACCCCTCCGGCCATAGTGATGATCGGCGCGTAGGAGACAAAGCAGGGTTCTGCGACAATTACTTCATCCCCCGGATTAATAATCGCCCGAAAAGCTGCATCGATGCCCTCACTTGCCCCCACAGTAATCACAATATCCGATTCGGGATGATACGAGACGCCGAAGGAGTTTTCGAGATAATATGAAACGGCTCTCCGGAGTTCAATCAATCCGGCATTTGCCGTATAGGAGGTAAAGCCTCTCTCCATCGACACAATGCTCGCTTCCCTTACATTCCACGGCGTCACAAAATCCGGTTCCCCCACCCCAAGGGAAATGACGTTATCCATCGTAGAAGCTAAATCAAAAAAACGGCGTATACCTGAAGGCTTTAACTGCTGTACGGTTTCTGACAGTCTGTGCTGCTGTGTGGAGGAAGTATTCATGGCGAAACCATCATTCTGTGATCTTCATCGTCATCGCCAAACACTACTCCGTCGTGTTTATACGTTTTTAGGCGGAAATGCGTCGTCGTGGAAATAACCGAATCAAGCGCCGACAGTTTGCCAGAAACAAACGAAGCGATTTCAGACATCGTTTTTCCCTCGATGACCACCTGAAGGTCATACGTACCAGATACCAAATACAGAGCCTTCACCTCCGGAAAACGATGAATTCGTTCCGCTACTTCATCAAAACCGACCCCCCGCTGCGGAGTGACTTTTACATCAATCATTGCCGTCACACCGTCATGGTTATTGACTTTACTCCAGTCCACCACAGTAGCGTATGTGACGATTACTTTGTTTTCCTCTAACTTTTTCAGCATCATTTCTACTTCTTCTTCTGTTTGATCTATTAGCTTGGCAATTGTTTTAATATCCATTCTGGCATTCTGCTCCAACAAATGCAGAATCTCTAACTCTTTTTCATTCAAGAATGGCAGCCCCTTTCTCTCTCTTCAGAATTACATCTCCTGTGTACTATTGTACACTAAGAGAGGACACCAAACGATATGTCCTTCTTTTTTACACTATTTTTTTAGATGGTATATAAAACATTATCAAGCTTTCCACGAAAATTTTCAAATTGATTCACTGCTAACTACAAAAACCCTTTTAAAATTTATTCAAAAAAGGAATCAGTAAAAATGGAGGCGATAATATGGCATCAGAAAAACCCCATGTAAATCAACAGTCCAATGTAGCTTTTGTAGTTCTCGATATGATAAATGATTTAGATTTTCCGGACAGTGACGAGTTACTCCCACATGCCCTTGATGCAGCTGAAAATGTTAAAAACTTAAAAAAGCAGGCGAAAGAAAAAGATATCCCTGTTATTTACGTGAACGATAATTACGGACGCTGGCAGAGCAATTTCCCTGATCTGGTAGAATACTGCAGACGTGACGGCGTGCCAGGCAAACCAGTAGTAGAAAAAATCCTTCCCGATGACGATGACTATTATATACTCAAACCTCAGTTTTCCGGATTTTTTGCCACTCCGTTGGAAATCCTGTTGAACTACCTCGGGGTTACGACAATTATATTCGCCGGCGTCGCCGGGAACATGTGTGTCCACTTTACAGTAAACGATGCTTATATGCGCGGGTATAAATTAATGGTCCCACAGGACTGCACCGCATCAAACAGTATGCAGGCCAATGAAGAAGCCATTAATTTAATGAGTAAGGTACTCGGTGCCGACACTAGAGACAGCACTGACTACGATCTGGAAAAAATCATCCAGGAGGCCCAGGAGCTTCCGCAGCCGACTCATTCTTCATAAACACGTAAAGCTTCCGGGTGCCCGGAAGCTTTTTACATACTGGCATTTACACCAAAGAGGCACCAAATAAAAGCATCCTTCCGGAGTCACCGGAAGGATGCTTAATAATTATGCTTCAAATACACGTTCGAGTGAAGCCTTGTCCTGGTTGAGCCAGTTGCGGAAAACCTGCTTGGCGCCTTCAAGATCATGAAGCTTCGCCTGGCCGCACTGCAATTCAGTTGCCGCCGGCACTTCGGTCACTTCTACGCCGTCTTTCATTGTTTTTTCAAGAATATCGATGATCTCACTTACCGCCGGCTCCCCGTTCATAATCAGATAAAAGCCTGTCTGACAGCCCATCGGTGAAAGATCAATGACTTCAAAATGATCGTAGTCTTCAGCATATTCACGAATATTTAATGCAAGCAGATGCTCCATTGTATGAATCGTCGGCGGCTCAAGGTTATCCTCATTCGGCTGACAGAAACGGATATCGAATTTAGTGACGATGCCGTCACTTCCAACCTTCTGCACGCCTGCCTGACGGACGTACGGAGCAACTACTTTCGTATGATCGAGTTCAAAGCTTTCTACTTTTGCCATATCGTTACGTTCACTCCTTTATTATTTTCTTCTACCTATTGTATCGTTTCCCGCGCGTAATTCCAAATTAAACAATTACGGACAAAAAACCCCGGCATCTTTTGGCCGGGGCTTCAAAAATTTACTATTCGACTGATTCGCCGGTGATTTCTTCGATTTCGCCTTCAAGCGTCGTCAGAATTTCTTCTGCGTCACCGCCGACCTCTTCTACGTAGTAATCACGCATTGGAAGGGTCACTTCCCGGAATTCCGCGCGCTGGTCTTCACTCAGTTCCACCTGTTCAATGTCTGATTCACTGGTCATCGTCTCGCGGGCCTGTTCGTTCTGCTCGATCTGCTCGTCATACACCCAGTCCTGCATTTCTGTTACCGTCTCATCGAAGGTTTCTTTCAGATCATCGGGAAGCTCATTATAGAACTGCGGATTCACTGTCGTCATCGCTACGTAGGAGTTCTGGTTGGAAATCATCAAATGACTCTGTACCTCGTCATAAGAAGAAGCTTCGATAAAGAACAGCGGGTTTTCCTGACCGTCCACTGTCCCATTATCAAGAGAAGTATAAAGCTCCCCGGCGCTCAGAACCTGAGGATCAGCCCCGTATTCACGGTACGTCTGCTGAAGCAGTGGTGAATTCTGGGTTCTCATTTGAAACCCGTTGAAATCGTCCGGTGACTCAATCGCCTTGTTACCAGTCCACTGCATTGCTCCTTCACTCCAGAAGGAAAGCGGCATAATATCTTCTTCTTCATATCTGGCAGCTAACGTGTCGTTTAATGCTTCACTTTCATTCAACACCTGCTGCACGTCTTCCTGATCATTTGGAAACAAAAACTGCAGGGAGAAAACCTGCCCTTCCTCTACCATTGTTCCTGTAAAGCCTGGTGAAACAACAGCCATTTCCACTGCCCCCTGCTGAAGCTGCTCCACCTGGTCCACTTCACTGCCGAGTCCACCGAACTCCACCGGTTCGATCGTCACCTGGCCATCTGTCTTTTCGTCCATCCGGCTCGCGAATTCCTGCGCATATTCATACTGCACCTGGCCTTCATTTTCTTCTGTCACAAAGGTCCATTCATATGTTTCTTCGCCGTCACCGCCACTGCCGCTTTCACCGCCACCACCACCGCCGCAGGCTGCGAGTACTGCTGCTGCAGAGAGAGTCGTTCCTGTCAACAAACCAAGCTTTTTCTTTTTCATGTGTAATTCCCCCTTATAAGTAATAACACGAATGATCTGGCTGTCGGAGAGAAGGCCATTCGCCACCCCCTTCCTCATCCAGCCTCCTGTTAATTATCAGGAAGTAAAAACGTTGAAATAGGCTCAAATGAGATAAGCAGAACTGCAATAACGAGCATCATCACAATAAACGGAGGCGTTCCACGGATCGTATCGAGATATGATCGGTTAAATACCGCGCTCGCGGTAAATATATCCACCCCAAATGGGGGAGTAGCAGAGCCAAGTGCTGCCTGGAAGGTGATAACCACCCCTAAGTGAACCGGGTCCACCCCTGCCTGGATCGCAGCTGGATAGAAAATTGGAGTCAAAATGAGAATAACTACAATTGGGTCTACAAACATACAGCCGATAAAGAAGAAAATAGATACAATAATCAAAACATAAATAGGCCCCGGGTCCCCTGCAAGGAACGTGTCTGTAATCATTTGTGGAATACGGGCAAACTGAATGACCCAAGCAAATACCTGACCGCCGGCTACAAGCATAAAAACGGCCGACGTTACGAGCCCTGAAGATAAGGCAATGCTGAACATCTGCTTTAGCTTCACTGTACGGTAGACAATAACTTCCAATACAAAGGCGTACAAAACAGCCATTGCCGCTGCTTCTGTCGGGGTGAAAAGGCCAGAGTAAATTCCACCGATAATAATGACTGGAAATAATAAAGGAAAGATCGCATCAAAGGTCATTTTCCCGCGCTCTTTCCAAGGAATTTTAGCTGCGAGCGGGATGCTGTAAATTTTTGCGTGTATGTAGGCATAAAGGGTAAAAAAGACAAATACGAGAAGCCCTGGGCCGATACCCGCAATAAACATATCACCAAGGGAAGTGCCCGAAATTAAAGAATACATGATCATTCCTATGCTCGGTGGTATGAGGAGGGCGACGTCACTTGCATTAATAATAAAAGCAATCGCCGTAGAGTCTTTGTACCCTACCTTTAACAGCCGCTGTCTCATTGGCCCGCCGATCGCTACCACCGTAGCCTGTGTAGACCCGGAAATCGAACCGAAGATGGTGCAGGCGGCCGCGGTGGTAATTGCATAACCTCCCCGGAGGTGACCGACAAATGCGCCAATAAAATCAAGCAGCCGCCTGGACGTGTGGCCCTGTGACATAATATCTGCTGCAAAGATAAACATCGGGACCGCCAAAAGCACATAGCTTGATATACCTTCAAGCATCTGCTGCAGCATAATGAACGGATCCACGGCATCAAAGAAAAACAGCACTATCACCAGCGGAGCCAAAATTAATGGAACCATCATAGGAAAACCGAGTGCTAAAAAGATGACCATTATCGCAAGTAATGTAAAAAGCATAATTGGTTCCTCTCATTCTCCGTAAATTTTATAGTTGATTGGATTCTTTCGCTTCTTTCTCTGTATCATAGTCTTTTCGTTCCGCTGCGATATATACGTCTTTATTTTTTACGTTCACCCAGAAGTTTCTTAAAAACTGAATACCTCCGAGCAAAAAGCCAATGGGTGCCCACACTACCATCCATACATAGGAAATCCGAAGGTAGTTGGTGACCCTGTTTTGTGAAGAGAGCACATAGTCATAGGAATAATAGGCCAGGGCAAACAAAACTAAAGCTGTAACAAGCGGAATAATGAGCGCCAGCGTTTTCCGGAATTTATACGGAACATTATCAAACAAGGCCGTCATGCTGATATGCCTGCCCTGCCTGGCCACATAGCCGAGCCCGAGAAATGTCGCCATGTAAATCGCAATCTGACTGATTTCTTCTGCGAACGCCCATCCCCCGAGGCCGAGGTTCCTGCTGATGGTATTGCCTGCCACCATCACTGTTATTGTAATGATCGAAAGCGACAGAACCGCCTCTTCAGTGCGTTTGAGACCTAAGTCAAGCCACTTTAATATTTTCAATTTTCAAACACCCATTTCTGCATTTTTTTCAATTTTAAAAAAATATTTGCTGGATTTGAATTAGATGCAGGTCTGCTCTCCTGCGATGATATGTAATTATAGAAATTTTTTATAATAAGTTAATGTAAGTATACTTAACATATACAATTGTTGCAAATCGTTTAGGTACATTCTATCCCTTTTATCCTTTATATACTAGCACCTAATCCCCAGTAATTCGTGCTGACGCCTGCTTTGGTCCTGAGATCCTCCGTAGCAGCGGTTTTTCTGGATCATATCTATTTTTTTAGATTGTTCATCTTTTTCTTCTTTATTAAAACGATGGCACGACGAACCTGATGCCATGTGATAAAATATTGTTGCCTGTACTTATATTTATCATAATGTGGGCTGTTCCTCATCCTTACTAACTGCCAAAATTCAGAAAGGACGTTCGTGAATGGAATTACTGCAGAACTTCCCACTCTTAGTGGCATTATCTTCTATCTTATTAGCACAGGCGATTAAAATACCCCTTGGTTTCATTGCTGCCAAGACCTGGGACGCTTCACTCATCACAAGCACCGGCGGCATGCCAAGCTCCCACTCCGCAGCTGTCACTTCTCTTTCTACAGCTATCGGTATTGAAAGGGGCTTTGATTCAAGTCTTTTTGCCATCTGCATTGTTTTTGGCGTTATCGTAATGTTTGATGCTACCGGCGTCCGGAGGCACGCGGGCTACCATGCCACTGTATTGAATCAGCTGGTTAATGACTTTAACCGCCTCGTGACAGAAGCCCGGTCCTGGCAGCAAAAACGTGAGCCCGAAAAACGCCAGGAGCTGAAGGAACTTCTTGGCCACCAGCCGATTGAAGTTATCTTCGGCGCTATCTTTGGGGTGGCTGTAACGTTCGCTGCTCATGCTATTTTCATTGTATAACCAGCCCTTAGTCTTTATATGTCCGCATGCGAAAGAAGCCCCCGGCAAACCATGCCGGGGGCTTCTTCTATGCTTATCCTGTATTCATTTTAGAACGGGCTCTGTCCCTTGCGAAGCAGGAAGCCAAAGCCGCCGAGAACCCATAATGCACGGTTTTCGATCACTTTTTTCATAAAGTAAGCGGGACGGCCGTAAAGCTTTTTCGACCCTACAACGCCAAT
The DNA here is from genome assembly GCF_000420725.1 of Marinococcus halotolerans DSM 16375. Classification (GTDB taxonomy): domain Bacteria; phylum Bacillota; class Bacilli; order Bacillales; family Marinococcaceae; genus Marinococcus; species Marinococcus halotolerans. The sequence goes on from NZ_ATVM01000013.1 coordinate 82,417, forward strand.
CGCTTCTTTTCCACCAAGAGAAGCCACTGTACCTTTAATATCAGCTACAAATGCTTCTGTTGGACGCCCTTCCATCAACGCTTTGATGTTGTCGGCAGCTGTTTCGCCCTGTTGAAGAGCGATTTGAGCTGTCGGCGGGAACGGGCGGTCGATTTCTGTATTGATGATCAGGGAACAGTCACCAATGATAAATTCGCGTTTATGACCAGGAGCACGCAGATCGTCATCGACTTTTACACGGGCACGGTTGTTTTCAAAGCCGGATTCCTCGATAAGCGGATTACCGCGGACACCAGTTGCCCAGATTACTGTCGATGTTTTCACGGATTCACCAGTATTGAGCTCTACACTGTTTTCCGTTACTGCTTTGATCGGTGAATCCAGTTTGAATTCCACTCCGCGATTTTCAAGTAAATTCATCGCATACTCCACAAGCTCCGGATCAAAGCCTGGAAGTGCTGTAGGCATCGCTTCGATAACGTACATTTTTACTTTATTGCGCGGTACATCGTACTCTTTGCAAAGCTTAGGCACGCGTTCACTCAGCTCGCCCATAAATTCCATACCGGTAAAGCCGGCACCTGCGACAACGAAGGTCAGGTCTTCTTCTTTTGCTTCATCGCTGTGATAACGGGCAAACATATATTCAATGCGGTCTTTCATCTGGCGGGCGCCGTCCACAGTCCAGCGGTGGTAGGAGTTTTCATAAACGCCTTCGATGCCAAACGTTTCAGAGATAGCCCCAACGCCTACGATAATGTAGTCGTACTGCAGTTCACCACCGGAAGCAAGCGTTACTTTTCTTTCTTCTGTAACGACTTTCGTAGCTTCGTCCTGCACGAAGTTAATTTTATTTAAATCAAGAATTTTACTGACTTTAATACGGGTGCGGTCATGGTGAAGCGTTCCTGCAGCCGGCTCGTGCAGCCAGGTTGTCTGGTAATGATAATCGTGCCTGCTGACCAGCGTAATGTTTGCATTGTCTGTTCCTACTTCTTTTGCGAGCTTTGAAGCGGAAACGAGACCAGCATAGCCAGCGCCTAAAACAACAATATTTGTTTTTCCTGCCATGTCAATCACTTCCATTTTTTAGATTTTTGTTAAAAGCAGCTCATGTATGTGATTTATTTCACGTACATAACTATATCAAACCGCCTTTTCTTTAATAAAAAAGAAAAGTTCGCTTCGTTTTCTGCTTTTAACGCGTTGCTTTTTGTAAAAAAATAGACACAAACCCCGTACTTAATATTATGGGTTTTACTATAATATTTCAACCTTTTTCCCGATTTTCACCTTTTTTCATCCCTTCTTCCTAAATGCGTAAGGGAAATACCCTTGGCACTGATTTTGCTTATGTTACAATGTAACTCTTGAAACAATTTCTCAATTGGTTTCTATTTTTCTCAATCAGTATTATAATGGATTGAAATTTGAAAAGATTCTTGGAGGTGTACCTTAGTGGTATTAGAGTCAGATATATATGATGTGACCATTATTGGCGGCGGCCCTACCGGTTTGTTTACTGCTTTTTACGGAGGGATGCGCCAGGCTAAAGTTAAAATTATTGAAAGCATGCCACAGCTCGGGGGACAGCTTGCTGCCCTTTACCCGGAAAAATTTATATATGACGTTGCAGGGTTCCCGAAAGTCCGTGCCCAGGAGCTTGTGGATAATTTAATTGAACAGATGAACCCGTTCAACCCGGAAGTAGTGCTTGAACAAAGTGTAGAAAATGTCATCCGTAACGAAGATGACCTGATCGAGCTTCACACGGATAAAGGGGTCCATTACACCCGCACTATCATTATCACTGCCGGTGTAGGCGCCTTCCAGCCAAGGAAGCTTCAAATCGACGGCATGGAACCATACGAAGAATCCAACCTTCATTATTTCGTTAACGACCTCCAGGCATTTGCCGGTGAAAAAGTAACGATTCTTGGCGGCGGCGACTCGGCTGTTGACTGGGCGAACATGCTTGACCCGATTGCGGACGTCACTCTTGCCCACCGCCGGGATAAATTCCGCGCCCACGAGCACAGCGTCGAACAGCTGAACCAGTCGAATGTGGATGTTCTCACACCGTTTCAGGTTAAGGATGTTCTCGGAGACGGTGAACGCATTCAGCAGGTTGTGTTTGAAGAAGTGAAGGGTACTGCTGAACAGGTGGTCGACGTTGATTCCCTGATCGTCAACTACGGCTTCGTTTCCTCCCTCGGCCCGATTAAAGAGTGGGGACTTGATATTCATAAAAATTCCATTGTTGTAAACACGAAAATGGAAACGAATATCCCGGGCGTATACGCAGCAGGTGATGTTACGTCCTACGACGGCAAAGTAAAATTAATTGCTACCGGTTTCGGGGAAGCTCCTACAGCAGTGAACAACGCGATGAATTATATTAATCCAAAGGCAAAAGTCCAGCCAGGACACAGCTCCCATATGTTTTAATAAAAAAAACGATCCGTATTCGGGATCGTTTTTTTGCTATTCAAAGCTGATTTCTTCGCCGGTTTCTTCTTCTACCGTATCAGCAAAGCTGCTCTGCTCGTCCTCCGCCTGCTCGAGCACCGGGTTTATATTTTCTCCAATCGACTGCTGCAGATTTTCTGTGCTCATCAATTCTTCAGCAATAAACACGTACTGGTTTGCATAAGAAACGTGCGCGTCATACACTGCCTGCATATCTTCGCCCTCCGGCACGCTGATTGCTTCGACGTTATCGTATGCTGTGACAAAAATGTCTTCCTGCATGCTTTGCAGTTCTCCGGGTCCCCCTTCTTCTTCATCTTCCACAGCGTTCACAGCTTCTGTAAGCTGTGTGTCCAGGCGCTCAAGCTCTGTGGCACTTTCGTCCACTTCCTCTATGTATTGCTGTTCTTCGTCTGATAAGCTGCTTCCACAGCCAGTCAGCATCAGTATACCGAGCGTTCCTGTAAAGATCGTTCGTTTTTTCATAACCCTCTCCCCCCTGCCTTCCCATTTTACAAATTGTGCCTGTCTATGACCAGTAAAACATAAAAAAAACAGCTGTACGCTGACAGCTGCTTTTTCTAACGCTATTATTCTAGCATTTCTCCGGTGTACCTTCTTTGGTTGCGGTCTTGAACGATGCGCCGCAGCCGCAGGAAGCGATGGCGTTCGGGTTGTCGATCGTAAAGCCGCCGCCCATCATGTTTTCTTTAAAATCAATGTTTACGCCGTCGAGAACTGGAGCACTCTCACTGTCTACAACGATTGGAACGCCTTTGATTTCAAGCACCTGGTCGGTTTCTTCTACTATAGAATCAAAACCCATGCCGTAGGATAAGCCGGTGCATCCGCCGCCTTTTACACCTACACGCATATATAGTGAACTGTCGCCTTCTTCTTCAATCATGTCCAGCACGCGCTGTGCTGCTGCATCCGATAATACTAACATTAGTGTTTCCTCCTTTGTGTATCTGAGGCTCATTTACATTATAGACCCTCAGCCTCCGTTCTTCAAATATTACCCTTTTGTTTTTTCGGCCGGACGTTTTTATAGGAAAATACCCACGCTTTGCATATACTTGTAGAAAGAACTTTAAAATCAAGGAGGTATTTTTTGAAAATAATGACTTTTCTGATCCTCGCCCTTGCTGTCGGATGGATCATTATTGCGGAAAACACCAGCCAGACCGTTTCTTTCTCCCTTTTCCAAAGCGCTTCCACTACGAGCAGCGAGACTGATTTAATCGAAGAGCAGGAACAATTGGAAAAGGAGTGGCAGCAGGAATATATGGACGGAAACCACACGTTTGACAATCCAATGGTCATCCAGAACCCTTACGGCGAGGCTCCACTTACCGCCTTGACGAAATTCCGCACAGAAAACCCCAGCCGCATCACCGTAACTGTTGCCAGCCGCGACGGGGCAGAGGACATTACACATACATACCCTGCCTTTAACCAGGAGCATGAGGTGCCTGTTCTCGGTCTGTACCCTGATACGGACAACGAAGTTACTATAGAAGCCGAGGACCGCCAGGGGAATGTCCAGGAGCAGACCGTTTCCATTGAAACTAACGACAATCCTGCCTTCGCTCATGACAGAAAAGTAATAGAAAGCTCCCCTCAGGAAATGGAGCCCGGCCTTACTTTTTTAACCCCTGGTAAATCCAAATTTTATGGAGTAGACGAGCAGGGAGATATCCGCTGGTACTCTTCCCGGACCGGGGGCTTTGTTTTTAAAAGGCTTTCCAACGGCAATCTGTTGCTCGGAGCCTCGCAGTCTGAGGATAATCGCAATGAATATCTGTTTGAGACAGACATGCTCGGAAAGGTTCAGCATCAGTACAAAATTAACCTGCCCAGCTACGAGGACACTAACGTTATTCATCACGATGCCATCGAACTTCCCAACAATAACCTGTTAGTTACCGTGCACGACAATAGTAATTCTTATGAAGAGGATACTATGGTGGAAATCGACCGTGATACCGGCGAAACGGTGGAAACGCTCGATCTAAAAGACATCTTCCCTTCTGAAGCGTACGAAGAATATTCCGGCCCGAACGAAAGCGACGGCGACTGGATGCACCAAAACGCCATTTGGTATGACAAAGAAAAGAAAAGCATTCTTATATCCAGCCGTCATCAGAGTGCAGTAATGAGCTTAACGTATCCAGATATGAATATTAACTGGATTCTTGGGGCACCGGAAGGCTGGTCTGCAGATATGGCCGAAAAAGTACTCGAGCCCGAAAACGATAATTTGAAATACCCAGGAGCCCAGCATGCTCCGATGATTCTTCCGGATCAGGATGCCAATCCGGACACGAAAGACGTTCTCCTGTTCGATAACAACCGGGCAGTCACCCGCGGAGATGAATCCGTCAGCCAGAATTTCAGCCAGGGCATTCAATACCGCATTAATGAAGAGGAAGGCACCGTGGAGACCGTCTGGGATTACGGCAAAGAACGCGGGAAGGATTTTTTCTCCAACGTGGTCAGCGATGCTGATTATATGTACGAAACCGAAAACCGCCTGCTCACCTCCGGGTACCAGAAGGTGGAGGACGGCTACCGGGCCACTGTTGTTGAAACTGCCGGCACCACAGATGAAGTAGTGTACGAACTTGAGCTTTCCGGCATCGAACAGGGCGACGGCCGGGTGGTTTACCGTGCGGAGAGGCTGCCTCTTTATCCGGATGCATGGAATTACTCTTCAGCCTCCCCTGCGGGCGATTCTTCCGAATGAAGAGCTGCTTTGGGCGTTGTTACTTTCCTTCCGGAATACCACGATGTATAATAAGAAACTGAGCCCCGGAAATTCTTGTTAGCTTGATGTCTTTCCCTGGCAGCATACCTTTTGTATACCTACACAGCAGATAAAGTTTTGCACGGACGGTACGGAAGCCGCCTGCAGAGCCGCTGAACTTTACAGTATTTCTTGTACATCGGAAAGGAAGGATTAATATGGCGATCACCTTGAATCGCGACGCCGACATGCAGCGCATTGCCGACAAAGTCCGAGAAGGAGAACGGTTATCCATTGAAGACGGCCTCTACCTCTATGAAACAGCAGACCTGTTAACCGTGGCCCAGTTGGCAAATGAGGTGAACGAAAGAAAAAACGGGGATAACGTTTATTTTATCGAAAATATGTACATCAACCCGACCAACGTATGCGAAGCCAGCTGTTCGTTTTGCGGATTTAAACGAAAGCCCGGCCAGGAAAACGCGTATACGATGCATGAGGAAGAACTGCTTGAATACGTTGAGAAACGCTGGAATGACAACATCCGGGAATTTCACATCGTTGGCGGTCACAACACGGATGTGCCATTTGAATATTATTTAAATACCGTCCGCGTGTTGAAAAAGCATTACCCACAGGCAAAAGTTAAAGCCTATACAGGAGCCGAAATCGAATTTTTTGCCCGTCACGCAGGAATCAGCATGCGCGAAGTCCTCGTAGAACTGCAAAAGGCAGGACTCGATACGCTTCCAGGCGGCGGTGCTGAAATTCTTACCGAGAATTACCGTGCGAAAATGAGTCCGGACAAGGCGACGACGTTTGAATGGCTCGAAGCTCACGAACTCGCTCACGATCTTGGTATGCGCACGCACGCCACTATGCTGTACGGATCGATTGAATCGAAGGAAGAACGGCTCATTCATATGGACCGAGTCCGTGCCCTGCAGGACAAAACCAATGGATTCATGGTCTTTATCCCGCTCGCCATGCAGCCGCGCAAGCTCGATGCCGGCCTGCACCAGCGCACCTCCGCCTTCGATGACCTTCGGACGGTGGCGATTTCAAGGCTCATGCTTGATAACTTTGACCATATTAAAGCATACTGGATTAACATCGGCGCCCAGCTGACCCAGATGGCTCTCACGTTCGGCTCCGACGATATTCACGGCACCCTGATCGAGGAGCGAATTTCCCATTCCGTCGGCGCGCTGACGTCTCAGGGAATCACCCGCAAGGAATTGATCCACCTGATTAAAACAGCTGGAAAAACTCCGGTGGAACGGGATACCTTCTATAATATTGTTAAATCCTATTAAACGTAAAAAAGAGAGCGGACGCCCGCTCTCTTTTTATTTATATTGAGGCCCTTCTTGTTTCATAGTCCCCGGTGCATATAACCTCAGCATTTCCTGTCATCAGTATATTTCCTGACGACTGCCACGTAATATACAGGTCACCGCCGGGAAGATGCACAGTTACCTCTTTGTCTTTTTCACTCTTTCCAGCTGCCACTGCGGCTGCCACCGCCGCACAAGCGCCTGTTCCGCACGCCTGGGTAATACCGGAGCCGCGTTCCCATACTCTAAAATCCATTACGTCGCTGCGGCGCATATGCACAAATTCAATGTTGGCTCCTTCGGGAAAGGCTTCGTGTGTTTCAAGCTCTGCCCCCACCGTTTCGACCGGCGCCTGTTCTGTGTCATCCACAAAGATGACTCCGTGAGGATTGCCCATGGATACAGGCATTAGCTGCCAGGAACGGCCTGCAGCTTCAAGGGACAGCTCTCCCTCTCCCTGCTCTTTGACGGGCACCTGGGCCCAGTCAAACGCCGGAGCCCCCATATCGACGGTCACCAGGCTGACAGTCTGGCCGGTATTGTCCGGATGCACGGTCGCCTTCATCGTTCCTCCGAGCGTTTCGATCGTAAAGCGTTCTTTGTTAACGTAGCCATGCTCGTAAGCATATTTAGCTGTGCAGCGCAGGCCGTTTCCGCAGTTTTTCGCTTCCGATCCATCAGCATTGAACACCTGCATCTTCACGTCTTCATGCGTCGACGGACCGATCAAAATAAGCCCGTCTGAGCCTATTCCTTTATTTTTATCGGCTACCTGCCGGGCAAGCCTCGGCAGCTCATGCTCTTCAAGTGTTTCTTCAAATATATCGACATAAATGTAGCTGTTGCCGAGCCCGTGCATTTTTGTAAATCTCATGACTTTCTCTCCCTTCGTCTCAGCGGCTCTGTCGTCCATAAGTAATCTTCATCTGCAAATACAATATGCATACGTTTATGACAGCACGGCATATTGATATATGTTTTTATTTCCTCTTTTGCCCATTCTAAATCTTTTACTTTCATCGCTGTTAATATATTTCTACTGCCGCAGTACGGACATTCATTAATGTAAATATCTTCACCTATTTTGTCGTACGGCCATGTATTTTCAAAAGGAATGAAATCCATTCTTTTCCCCCTCTTTAAACGTTGAGAAAAAAGCGCCTTCCCTTCTGCAGAAAGACGCTTTTGCATTAAAACATTGGGTTTTCTTCAAGATGAGTATAAATATTGGCAAGAAGATCTTTTTCATCTTCCCCTTCTACCGGCTCCCCGTTCACAAGCGCGTACATATTCATAGAGCAACGGCCGCAATAGCCTAAGCATATATCTTCAATAACATCCAGATTCGGATCTTTTTCAAGTTCTTCCATTGCCCCGTGAGAGCCGTTCGCCAAATTACTCATGCAAAACTCAATAATTGGCCTCACCTTTCATCACCTCTTCCCGGGTTATACGAGTTTATATTAGTCGTCTGCGGCCGCTGCGTCAACCAATTCGTTTGAATGCTCCGTTCACAAAATTGTTTGATATTTTTAAAATTGGTTGCCAAAGCAGCTGTACCTCTCTATAATCAAAATTGACCGCAGTCATTTTTACTGACTGCACAACCGAATTGTTCTCTCTATTGTAACTTTTTTATTTTTGCAAATGCTTTCAGCTGCGCAGAGGGGGCATTCTATGAAACGAACAGAAAAACGAGAGCAGACACGTTCCCGCATTCTGCAGGCTGCTGTGCATTTATTTCAGGAAAAGGGCTTTGAGCAGACGACTGTGCAGGAAATCACGGCTTCAGCCGAAGTCGCCAAAGGGACTTTTTTCAATTACTTCCCTACGAAAGAGTCGATCATGCGTGCACTCGCAGAGGACCGGCTGCTCAGGGTCCATGAATATATGCAGACGTATAAAATTCAGCGTATGACACTTCCCTCCCGTATTCGTGCCTACGCCGGATATTTCCTGGGGGACTTTCACCTGAATCCGTCCCTCACCAGACACATCTGGCGGCATGTGGTCGAGCATGACAGTGCTTTGCTTCGCACGTGGGAACAGCTCCTTCTGAGCGGTGTCCGCCAGCAGGAAATAGACTCTTCCATTTCTTCGAATCGATGGGCCCACATCATCAACAGCTATTTTTACTATCAGCTATCCATCGGAGCTGAAACCGATCGCGAAGAACTACTTCACCATTTTATGCAGCTGGTCCACGCGGGCATAGACAGCATGCTACTCAAAGGGGGACAAGAAACAATGGAAAAAATTATCGTATTAGGCGGAGGCTACGGCGGGATGCGTTTTCTTCAGCGCGTACTCGGCAGCGACCTTCCCCAGGATGTTGATATTACATTAGTGGATAAGCTTCCGTACCACTGTATGAAAACGGAATACTACGCGCTTGCCGCCGGCACTGAGTCGGACCATGACGTGCGTGTTCCGTTTCCCGATCATTCCCGTTTAAAAATTCATTTTGGCACGATCGACCATATCGATATGGAAAATCAGATGGTGATCATGTCTGATTCTGCTTCGCTTCCATATGACAAGCTCATCGCCGGGCTCGGGTCCGTCGACAACTTTCACGGGGTACCCGGAGCAGAAGAACATTCCTACAGTATTCAAAGCATGGAAGCAACACGCCGAACATACGAAGCTATCAGCAACCTTCCGCCAAAATCAGCTGTCAGCATCGTAGGTGCCGGTCTCAGCGGCGTAGAACTGGCCAGTGAACTGCGGGAGAGCCGCTCGGATCTTCACATACGTCTGTTTGACCGTGGGGAAACCATTCTTCCAATGTTTCCGAAGCGGCTTAGTAACTACGTACAAAACTGGTTTGAAAAGCATGACGTTGAAGTCATCAGTAATTCCGATATCACTACTGTGACGGCGGAAGGGCTTTACAACCACGAAGATTGGATTCAGTCTGAAGCAATTATTTGGACTGCAGGCATTCAGCCCAACAAAATCATTCGCGAGCTTAATACGGAAAAAGACCGCAAAGGACGCATTGTTTTAACCCCCCATCATCATTTAACCAACGATGAAAATATTTTTATCGTCGGGGACTGTGCCAGCCTGCCGCACGCTCCAAGCGCCCAGCTTGCCGAGGGCCAGGCAGAACAAATCGCCACGATTATGAAAAAAAGGTGGAAGAACGAGCCGCTGCCAGAGACGATGCCTGAGATCAAGCTCAAAGGCACCCTTGGATCGTTAGGCAAAAAGCACGGCTTCGGGGTGATGGGCGGCACTGCCAAAGCAGCAGTTACCGGCCGCGTGGCCCGTCTGTTAAAAAGCGGCGTGCTCTGGATGTACAAAAACCATTCCGGCGTATAATAAACAAAATAATTTCATGTTTCACCAGAAAGGGTCTGCTCAGGATGCAGATCCTTTTTTACATCCGAGGGGCACTAATTGATTCTCACTAAGTAAATCATCATACATAATATGAAAAAATTAGAAAATTAAAATGATATTTGGCTTGAAAAGACATAATGCTGTTGACGGTTGCTTCTGAGAGCGTAAAATATTTTGTGTAAACGAGCGAACACGAAAAAAGGAAGTCCTTTTCTAGTAGAATGAAGTTAGCCGACCACATTCACAGAAAAGAGGACTTCCCTATGAATAATTTTACTACAGATATTGCTCACGCTCTAGTCCAACATCAGGATGTCAACGAGATCTTCCGATCTCATTTGGAACACGCCGTCAATCAGCTGCTTCAAACCGAATTAACGTCTTTTTTGGATTACGAGAAGTACGATGCGGCCGGCATTGGTTCCGGCAATTCCCGCAACGGCACGTACGAGCGCACGCTGAAAACCGAATTTGGGGAGCTGTCGCTGGCGAT
>NZ_ATVM01000014.1 GCF_000420725.1 Marinococcus halotolerans DSM 16375
CAGACTGTCGACAATGGCTCTCATTTTAGAGCGTGTCGGCAGTTTTTTATGCTATGATAAAAAGAAATAGCCTGGAAAGGGGTTATGGCGCATGATGAGGCGGGATACGGAAGAAGCTCGTTACCGGGAAGCCACCATTCAGTTGGATCAGTTAGTGCCTGCGGACCACCTGGTCCGCCAGATCGAGGCCGCGCTGGATTTTTCCTTTATTTACGACGAAGTTGCGTCCCTCTATGCCCCCATCGGCCGGCCGAGTATTGACCCGGTCCGGCTGGTGAAAATGGTGCTGCTCCAGTATTTGTTCGGCATTCGCTCCATGCGTCAGACCGTTCGGGAGATCGAAACGAATGTGGCCTACCGATGGTTCCTCGGTTTGGACCTCCTGGAGCCCGTGCCGCATTTCTCCACCTTCGGCAAGAACTACATACGCCGGTTTCGGGACAGCGGGTTGTTCGAAGCGATATTTGAACGGGTGCTGGGAGAAGCCGTGGCCGCCGGCTTTGTGGATCCGTCTGTCTTTTATATCGATGCCACCCATGTGAAAGCAAACGCCAACAAGAAAAAATTTGATCGGGTTCAGTTGGCGGCCGAAGCCCGGGCCTACCAGGATCAACTGGACGCCGAAATTCACCGGGACCGCGAGGTCCACGGAAAAAAGCCCCTGCCTCCCGCCCGCCGCGAACCGGGCGGACGGGAGGTCAAACAAAGCACGACGGATCCTGACAGTGGCTATTACGTCAAAGATGAACGGGAGAAGATGTTTGCCTACAGCTGGCATACCGCCTGTGACCGGCACGGGTTTGTGCTCGGAGCGATCGTGACCGGAGCCAATGTTCATGACAGCCGGATCTTTCATGAGCTGTTGGCGCAGGTGATGGCCCGGGCGGGCCGTCCGTACGCCGTTGCGGTGGATGCCGGCTACAAAACCCCGGCCATTGCTCATCTGCTTCGCGAGCAGGCCATTCGCCCGGTCATGCCCTATACCCGGCCCAAAGGCCTGCCGGGACGCTTGCGCAAACAGGACTTTGTGTATGATGCCTATCTGGACGCGTATCTCTGTCCCGAGCATCAGGCCTTGCGCTACCGCACCACGAATCGGGACGGTTATCAGGAGTATGTCTCAGATCCCGTCATTTGTCAGTCCTGCCCGCTGCTCGAGACCTGTACCCAAAGCCGGGATCACCGGAAGGTGATCCTCCGCCACGTCTGGCAGGACGACCTGGACGAAGCCGAACACCTTCGGCACACCCCGTGGAACCGGAAGACCTATGCGGAACGAAAAGAAACCATCGAACGTATTTTTGCGGATCTCAAACAAAAGCATGGCTTGCGCTGGACGCTCCTCGCCGGAGGGGCACGAAACACCGCGCAGGCGATGCTTGTTTATGCGGTGATGAACCTCAAAAAACTCGCCACCTGGCGGTGGCGACAGACGTGCGCCGGCCGTTGGATGCTTCTTTTTCCCTCAATGGCACAAACAAAGGCCTCCGAAATTCATTTTCGGAGGCCTTTGTCTACAATCTGAGCCAGGCCGATTATCGGCCTGGCTTTTTTGTACAACCGCTGGGTTAGCGGACGACGATTTCGTTTTGGACTGTCTGGGCAAGACGTTCGACCGTGCCAAGCATCAGCAGGCCGCTGCCCTCTGCGCTCAATGGATAGCCGAGAGGAACAGTGCGGCGGAGCAGCTGGGCATACATCTCCGACTCGGAAATGCGCCGGCCAAAGCCTGCTTCCGCCCAGTTGGTTACCAGAGCAAGGGCACCGGAAACGTGAGGGGCTGCCATGGAAGTGCCGCTCAGCCGGACGTAGGAGCTCCCAATATAAGTAGATAAAATCGAAGCTCCTGGCGCTGTGAGATCAATTTCGTCGTTGGTATTGGTAAACGGGGTCAACTCACTGGAAAAGTTCACCGCCCCGACCTGAATGACTTCATTATAAGCGCCCGGATAGGCAAACTCTTCAGTATCGGCGTCCCCGTCTCCTTCATTTCCAGCGGCGCAGACAACAGCAATATCGACTGCCACGGCTTCTTTAATGGCTTCGTGGAGTTCAGGAACATCCTGGGGACCGCCGAGAGACATACTGATCACACGCACCCGTTCTCCGTTGAGGCCTCGCCAGGAAACCGCGTAGCGGACAGCCTCGATAATTCCCTGCATGCTCCCGCTTCCTGCTTCGTTCAGTGCTTTTAAAATCAGCAGCCTGGCTTTTGGGGCGACACCGGCTATACCGAAGCCGTTGTCTGCAGCGGCGATAGTACCAGCTACATGGGTGCCGTGCCCGTTATTGTCTTCAATAACCGCTGGGTCCCCCCGGTAGTCCCTGGTGAAATTGCGCCCGCCGACAATTTGATGCTGCAGATCAGGATGGTCCGTCTGGCAGCCGGTATCAATGACCGCGATAACATTACCCGCCCCCTGGGACGTTTCCTCCCATTGGGAAGGTGCTTCGATCATTTCCACTCCAGCCGGGACGTAGGATGTGGCAGAAACACCGCTTTCTTTTCGGAATGGAACTAGAGATACATAACTCATAAAAATGCCTCCTCATCAGGATGTATTAGCGTGACCTGATATAAAAAGGCATGATCAAAGGAGAAAGTAAACCAAAATAGGATAAATTGAATTTAGGAGTTAAGTTCAGATATACAAAAAGAATGTAAGGTTCTCTCCCATAAAAATAAACACAGTAATTTTTATATGGTTTTATATAACATATAAAAAGAAAATGGGAGTGGGGAAATGAAAGAACCAAAAGATTTACAACAGCCAATACCAACAGATAGTACAGAAGAAGCTTCTGTAACCTGGGGAGAAAAATTGAGAGCTTTGGGCCCGGCTGCTATTGTAGCAGCTTGTATTTTAGGACCAGGAACGATTACTACTGTCTCTGTGGCAGGAGCGAGTTATGGTTTCCAAGTCATGTGGATTTTGGTCATAGCTTCCTTAGCAGCTTATTTTTTTCAGCGACCAGTAGTGAAATTTACGGTACAAACTCGAATGGCGGCAATGGAAGGTATTCGTGAATATATGGGAAAAGGATGGACAGTGATTCTTTACCTAGCTCTTCTTTTAGGAGCCATCGCATTTCAGGCTGGAAATTTTACTGGTGCAGCTCTCGCATTAAATTTTTTCCTTCCTTCTATATCCGTAGTCGCTTGGGTTAGTATATTGGCTTTAATGGCTTTAGCTATTTCCTGGGTTGGCGTTTATAAACTATTAGAAAATATTAATAGAGTTTTCATCGGATTGATGGTGGGAGCATTTGTATTGACCGTTTTTGTTTCAGGACCAAGCATTACTGATATATTTACCACTGGGTTTTCTTTTCAAATCCCGGAAAGCAATTATTGGTTAATTTTAGCCTTAATTGCGACAACTTTACCGCCAAACACAGCTCTTGGGCTTTCAGCATTTATTAAGAAAAAATATGAAAATGACTATGTGACTCCGCGGGCAAAACAGATGACTCTTTCTTATTTTGATCTTCGTACTAATGTAACAATAACTGCAGTAGTAGCTATTTCTATATTAATTTGTGCTGGTGGGGTCATATACGGCACAGGTGCTGTAATTGAAGGTGCTGGAGATATGGCTTACCAGCTAACGCCACTACTCGGTCAATATGCAGGTGTACTATTTGCAGTTGGTCTTTGGGCAGCTGGTTTCTCTTCAGGTTTATTTAACATTTCTGTGCAGCCAGCGCTTCTTGGTCAGGCACTGGGCCGTTCAGAAGAATCTAACGCTATTGCAAATCGTTTTGTGATGTTGATTGCTGGTGTGACTCCAATTTTGATCATTTTTTTGTTTGGAGAGACGCCGATTCAGTTAATTATGACAGCTCAGGCTTTAAATGGATTATTGCTTCCAGCTATTGTTGGTTCTATATGGGTTTTATGTAATAAACGCAAATATTTAGGTGAATTAGCTAATAATACTCCGCAAAATATTATTTATGGTTTAGTAATGTTAATGGTTTGCTTTTTAGCTATTCGTGTATTTTTAAATATTTTTGGTGTTATCTAAGTAAATTAGCCTGTATCGCAAAGCGATGCAGGCTTTAAAATGCCCGAAATACACTTTTGCGCCGTCTGCACCGCATGCACTCATAAATAAATTTGGAATTAATATCCGAGTCCTGGCCCACGGCCTGGTATTTATGCAGTTGAATGCGGCAAAGCAAGCTTCTTTCTTTGTTCGTTTCATTGGAAGTGAACAAAAGCAGCAACAATCCAATGATAAATACTAAGATAGCAAGAATATAACCATCTCCGTGCTGGGTAAATAGATACCCAAAAAGCACGAGGCTGATAATAATGAGCGAAAATCCCAGAGAATGAAGTCTTTGAACCATAAATATCACCTCCGAAAACAAAATTAAAATATATTTAATATGAATTAGCGTCCATCATAAACAGTGTACAATAAAAAATCAGGACCGGGTCTTCCCGGTCCTGAAGCGTGTTGCATTATTCCTTTGCCTGGGCCTGATCGATGCATTCCTTTGCCGGCTCTGCCGCAGCAGGTACTTCTACGTCCTTGCCGTTTTTATACTTTTGAAGTATAGAAATCATCTGACCGCGGTTAAAGCCGGAGTCATTTTTATTTGGATTGCCGTTTGGCACCAGCTCGTGGACTTCATCGATAATACATTCTTTTGTGACGTTCTCAACGGGAGTTTCCGGTTCTTCAACGGCCGGTTCTCCGACCTCAAGGCTGATCCGTCCCTGTGTTTCATAATCCACAGCGCCTTTTGTTTCCATTAAGAATTCAGCATAGGTGATCATGCTGTTGGTCACAAGTCCGGCATCAGGCTGGACAATTTCCCCTTCGAAATTATAGCCGTCCCCGCCATCCGCGAGGAAGTTTGGCAGAGCGACCGAGTAGGTTTCCGTGCTTTCGATCGGTTCTCCGTCAATAGTGAGCCTGGCTCCGTTAAACGCCCCGTCTTCGGTTGTATAAATAGTATAGTTCAGCCCGGACGTCTGCAGGTCCACCTGCTCACCGCGATTGTAGGACTGCTCAATTACATCCTCAAGAGCTTCCCCTGTCATATTCATCTCAACGATATTATTCCCAAATGGTTCAGTGGAATAAATATCTCTTGCAGTAATTTCACCAGGGGCGATGCCAGCCCGCAGGCCGCCGTTATTATAAACAGCCACGTCTGTATCCGTAGTGTAGCGCATGGAATCGGTCCAGAAGTTCCCAAGCGGGGCGTCTTCCTCATAGCGGCTGTCTCTCGACAGGCCGGTATTTGTTTCCCCGATGACTTCTCCCAGCAGTTCATCGGCTTCTGCGATATAATCATCCGCCTTCGCCTGAACGTCTTCATCCACCGCTTCTATGTTATCGATATCGTGCAGCTGCCCTTCAGTATTTGTTACTTCTCTGGTTTCATCATCGAGGGTAAAGGTCATTTCTCCGATGAAGTCGAGGCTTGAGCCTGCCTGGGCAATAGGTGTGCCATTCACGACGGCTGGCTCTTCAAGGACAGTATGCGTATGGCCGCCAATAATGGCGTCAAAAAAGTCCACGTCCTCTGCGAGCTGCTCATCCTCGCTGTAGCCTATGTGGGTGAGGGCAAGAAAAAGGTCGGCGTCATCTCCAATGCTTTCGTATGACTCCGCCACCCCTGCGTAGTCATTGTCAAAGCCGAGGCCGTCGATGCCGTCCGGCGCTGTGGCAGGCGGTGCCTGGGTCAATCCAAGAAGAGCGATGTCGATGCCGTTAACGTTAATTTCATCATAGGCGGCGGGCTCTTCGATAGGAATCGAGCTGTCTTCAATGGATGTATTGGCACTGATCCAGGTGAAATTACTGTCTGCTTCATTCTGGGCGAAGACTTCCTGGCCGTAATCAAATTCATGGTTGCCGATCGTCATCGCTTCAAGTCCGACATCGTTCATCAAGTCAACCATCGGCGCTCCGTCCTGTAAATCGACTACCGGGTCTCCACTGAAAATATCTCCGGGACTGACAAACACCACGTGATCAGATTCCGCTTTTTTCTCGTCAATGTAGCCGGCAAGCTTTCCCATATCCTCGATGGATGAATGGATGTCATTGGCGTGAATGACCGTGACTTCCGTTTCCCCCGCGGCAGCACCAGCATTAGCTGCAGGCGGCGCAAAAATAGTGGCAGAAGCGCCGGCGGCAATCCCCCACCGTAAGTATGAATTGTTCATGTAATCCCCCCTGATATGTATAAAAAAACCAATTAAAACGTAAGAAAATTTTGATCTTTTGCCAATAAGCAGGAATTACTGCTTGTAAACAAAGGGAAAAATAGAGAGGAAATACCCAGGCTTCGGCAGACTCATACTGCAGTCTTTGGAAAAATTTACGCCTGTCCTCTCTATTTTTCGCATCTAAAGTCGTGATTCTTTTAGCTTATTAAGCCGGCTTTTCTGTGGGGCCGCCGCGTTTAGCCATGAATACGTATGTTGCGAGAGCTAACGCACTCATCAAAAAGATAGTCAGTCCCATAGGGATCGCTGTGTCTTCACCGGCAATGCCAACCATAGGGGCGGTAACAGCACCGAGCACAAAGGGAAGAAGACCTAAGAGCGCTGATGCGCTGCCGGCGATATGGCTCTGGGTTTCCATCGCAAGGGAAAACGAAGAAGTAGCGACAAAACCGATGGAGGTAACAAAAAATAGAATAGGCAGCACAATGCCCCAGAGCGGTCCTTCAAAAATAACGACCACAAGTAGAGCAAGACCGGCGAAAAAGGCCATCACAAGTCCGGATTCAAGAAATATTTTTTCAGGTATCACAGAAGCAAAACGGCCAACCATAAACGTTCCCAGTAGAAGGCCGAGGCCGTTTAACCCAAACAGAATGCTAAATACCTGCGGGGACACGCCGTATATATTTTGATAGATAAAAGGGGTGCCGGCCACATAGGCAAAAATCCCGCCGATCATAAAGCCCTGGGACAGAGCGTATCCCGAAAACTGCCGGTCTTTAAGAAGAGAGAGAAAATTGCTGAAGGTAGTTCCAAGATTGCTCGGCACCCGGTCGTCTACTGGAAGGGTTTCACCTAACCGGAACGCTGTGATCAAAAGCAGAATAGTACCGAGGATAGAAAGCGTTAAAAAGATGCCGGGCCAGCTGGTGAAAAGGAGTACCCCGCTCCCGATAGAAGGGGCGAGCAGCGGCACGAGATTGTTTACTAGCATCAACAGGGCAAACAGCTTTGTGAGTTCGGCCCCGCTGCTGACGTCCCGGACGATTGCCCGGGAAATAACGAGGCCGGCTGAGGCGGCAAAGCCCTGTATAAAACGCCCGGCGATCAGGATAAAAATATTCGGTGCA
This sequence comes from Marinococcus halotolerans DSM 16375, assembly GCF_000420725.1. Taxonomy (GTDB): domain Bacteria; phylum Bacillota; class Bacilli; order Bacillales; family Marinococcaceae; genus Marinococcus; species Marinococcus halotolerans. The sequence continues at coordinate 7,324 of NZ_ATVM01000014.1, forward strand.
AAAATACAGGCGGCTGAGGCAGCAATATAAACGATTAGAGCGACGATGAGCGGCCGGCGCCGGCCGTACACGTCACTTAGAGCCCCTGCAACGAGCTGGCCAACCCCGAGCCCGAGCAGACAGGCTGTCAAACTCAGCTGTACAGTAGAGGCGCTGGTTTCATAGGAATCGGTAATATCAGGAAGGGCAGGAAGGTACATATCAATGGTCAAAGGGATCAGTGCTGCAAGTGCTCCGAGCAGGACAACAAAACGGGCCCGCTTGAAGCCGGTTAATTGGTTCATATATGTAAGCCGCCTTTCTAAGCTGAAAATGAAATAGATGAAATTGCTCAAATCTGCTTCAGCTTAACTAAAAAGAGAAAAGATGGAAAGTTTTTTGCTCACAACTTAAAAATAAAATATTTTTTATAGATAAGATTTTTGGAAAAATAAAGCGTATTATCACGCTTCTCCGTTATAATAAAGATAGATATTGAGGAGGAAGGCGTCATGAAAGCAAAATTAAAACACTATGCTCTTAGGCTCACGATTACGGTTAGTGCCGCCATTTTGATTCTGGTGCTTTCCCGCTTTTACCTGCATCTGAGTCCTGAAGAGGTAAAGGGGTGGATGGAAAGCATCGGTTTTTTAGGACCTGTCGTTTTGCTGCTGGTATTTGCTGTCCGGCCGTACCTGCTGATCCCTTTGCCCGTTGTTGCCATAGCTGCCGGGTTTTTGTTTGGGCACTGGCTGGGCGCTCTCCTTATTTTTCTTGGAGCCGTTCTGGGCGCTTCCGTTTCTTTTTTCACGAAAAGACGCAGGGCGGGAGACTTAAATTTAGATGAGAAAAATATGGAAGAACTGGACAAGATCAAGGAAGAGCTTGAGGAACACGGTTTCAAATTTTTATTAATGCTCCGGCTCATCCCGGTGCTTCATTATGATTTATTAACGTCTCTCAGCGCCCGTATGGACGTAGGCTGGCGGCAGTACCTGGGCTCTACCGTGATCGGAACTATACCAAGGGCTATTCTGCTGGGTTTTTTCGGTTCGAGTATTCTTTCCTTCGAGCCGGTGAAAATGATTATTTTAGGAGCGGTAGCGCTTGTAATAGCGGTGCTCGGCTATATACTTAAACGAAAAGTAGAGGACGAATTTGACACCGAAGAGCTGAAGGAAGAAACAAAACAGCTGCAGCCGCCGGTATAAATGCAGCCGGTCCGCAGAAAAAAGGAGTGCAAAGCATGGATTTGAAGCTTGCAGGAAAGACGGTACTTGTGCTGGCATCAAGCCGGGGGCTTGGAAAAGCATCGGCTGCCGCATTTGCGAAGGAAGGTGCTGATATCGTAATTACGGGCCGCTCGGAGGAGAGCTTGAAAGAGGCGGAAAAAGAGCTTCTGTCTTTAAGCGCCAGCGGCCGGGTGAGTTATTATGTGTGCGATATTACAAAAGAGACAGAGGTAAAGGAGCTTGTCGAATATACCTTAGAGAAATTTAGCCGGGTCGATGTACTCGTAAATAACGCCGGCGGTCCTCCCGCCGGCACATTTGATGATTTTGACGATGAGGACTGGCAGAAGGCGTTTGACTTAAACCTGATGAGCTTCGTACGTGCAATACGCGCAGTGCTGCCTTCAATGAAGCAGAGCGGGGGCGGCCGGATTGTTAACATTACATCTTCTTCGATGAAGCAGACGCTCGACAATTTGGTTTTATCGAATACATTCCGGGCCGGTTTGATGGGCCTTGCCAAAAGTCTTTCCCAGGAGCTTGCTCCGCACGGTATTCTCATCAATTCCATTGGCCCTGGAAAGATAGCGACGGACCGGGTAGCAGAGCTCGATGAAAGAAAGGCCGGACAAACAAATAAAAATGCTGAGGATGTGCAGAGAGAGTCGGAGGCAGCGATTCCGCTTGGACGCTACGGACTTCCGGAGGAGTTTGCGGCGCAGATCGTTTTTTACGGCTCCTTCGCCAACACCTACGTAACCGGCCAGACACTGCTCGTGGATGGCGGTCTGGTAAAAGCGCTGTAAAGCGGAGAAGCCTATCCTCTTCGCTGCCGGATAACGCTCAGGCCATTTTTCACCAGAAGAAGCCCTAAAGATAAAACAGGAGGAAAACCGGGTGCAGCTTTCCGGCCTTTGCTCAGCCGGGCAAGCTGCTGATTGTACCATGCAAGCTCCATAACACCGGCATTATCAATAAACGCAAGGCCGGTTTTGACAGGAGTCATTCGTGGGACCGGGGCTTCTGAAAGAAGCCAGTCCGGGTAATCCGGGTACACAGCCATTGGTCTGGCGAGGCCAATAAAATCGGCTGCTCTTGACTCGAGCGCGCTGTCCATCGCCGGACGGGTGCGGAACCCTCCGGTTAAAATCACCGGAACCTCTGTGGTCTGCTTCAGTTTTTCAGCATATTCCAGGAAATAAGCTTCACGCTGAAGCGTAGAGGCAGAGGCATTTTTTCCGAATAATTCCGGACGTTCGTAAGTACCTCCGGAGATTTCGATCATATCGGCTCCAAGGCGTTCGAGCTCTTTAATCACATATTGGGATTCTTCCTCGGAGAAGCCGGCTTTCATAAAATCCGCGCTGTTAATTTTTACTCCAACAGGAAACTCCGGCCCTGCGGCTTCACGGACAGCGTTAAAAATTTCACGTAAAAAGCGGAAGCGGTTTTTAATCGAACCGCCCCATTCGTCGGTTCGCTGATTATGGCGGGGCGAGAGAAACTGGCTGATTAAATAGCCGTGGGCGGCGTGAATCTGGACGCCGGTAAAGCCGGCACGTCTGGCCAGGGAGGCGGTATGGGCAAACTGCCGGATGATTTTTTCTATTTCTGGATGGGTGAGCGCCCGGGCATTGGGAAAGAAGCGCTGAAGCCCTGATTCAAAAGGTACAGCAGAAGGGGCGACGGTTTCACGGGAGACGCCTTTTGGTACCTGCTTGCCCGGATGATTGATCTGCATCCATAAATGGGTGTCATTATGTGTGCCGGCACGGGCCCAGGCTTGGAACAGGCCAAGCTGCTTTTCGCTTTCAAGCACGACGTTGCCCGGCTCCCCAAGCGCCTGATGGTTGATCATCACGTTCCCGGTAATGAGTAACCCCGCGCCTCCTTTGGCCCAGGTATGGTACAGCCGGAAGATGCTGGTGTCCGGAAGATGAGCCTTTGTGGCAAGTCCTTCGCTCATGGCCGATTTAACGAAGCGGTTTTTGAATGTCACATTTTTATTATGTAAGGTAAACGGGGAAGCGACAGTGATGTCTGTCAAAGTGATCCTCTCCTTACTCTCCGGGTGGATGAAGAAAAAATGAAGCGGAGCGCGTAACAGAAGCGCTCCGCTTGTTTTATTGCTGGTCGTGGGAAATAACAATTTTGCCGAAGAAATTTTGGCTTTTCAGGTGACGGTAAGCCTCCTGGGCCTGTTCAAATGGATAGACCGTGTCGATCACCGGCGTCAGCTGATGGGCAGCAATGGCTCGGTTCATCGATTCAAACATATCCCGGCTGCCAACGCCAATCGTTCTTGTGGAAGCTTTTCCGAACAGGTCATAGTAATCGATTTTGTCCCCGGTTCTTGTGAGCACGCCGATTAAAGCTACTTCCTCGCCGGGGGCGACTGCTTGAATCGATTGATGAAACGAAGCAGGACCGACTACTTCAACGACACGGTTTACGCCGCCGTTGGAAAGCTCTTCCGCCCGCTTTCCCCATTCCGGTGTATCGTTGTAGTTGATGATGTCATTAGATCCGAGCTCCTGCAGCTTTTCCTCTTTCCAGCTGCTCGAAGTGGTGGAGATAACGCGAAGCCCGAGAATTTTAGCGAGCTGCACGGCGAAAACGGAAACGCCCCCTGTGCCAAGCGTCAGCACCGTGTCTCCCGGGCCGGCCGGGGAAGGACCGTGCAGAGCGTTCCAGGCAGTCACCGCCGCGCAAGGAAGCGTTGCTCCCTGCTCGTACGTAAGATGATCAGGCAGACGCACAAGCTCCTCCGGATTGATTACTTTATAATCTGTCAGCCAGCCGTCGCTGTGTGTGCCATACGGCTCCATATAGGAAGGGCGCTTGCCACCGAACCATTCCCGGGTGAAGTTGCCGGCTACCCGGTCTCCTACGCGGAAGCGGCGCACATCTTCACCTGCTTCAACAATTTCACCGGCGCCGTCTGACAGCTGCACGAGATTTTCCCGCAGCTCCCCAGGGTAATCACCTTCGACCATAGCGAGGTCCCGGTAGTTTAAGGAAGTGGCTTTCACCCGGACAAGCACCTCTCCCCGCTGCACCTGCGGCAAGGATTCTTCTGTCATTTCTAAATTTTCTATGCTTCTCGGCTCACGAAGCCGAAAAGCCCGGTTTTGTGCTGGTGCCATTGTATAGCCTCCTTGGATGTTTGTACTCCTTACTGTTCATTCCCGGGGGGACGATTTTTTAAAAGAGACGGGCGTGATTTTAAGCAAAAAGTTATACTGAAAACATGACCGGATGTTTTTCTTTGAAAAATAGAATTTTATTGCCTTTCATAAAGAAAAAATCAGTCTCCGATAAAAAAGGAGGTCCGTTGTGCGGAAAAACACGGATATGAGGGAAGTAGAAAATGTGATTGTTCACAAAGCAGCAGAATTCCAGGGGTATACTGTTTTATTTTCGATCCACGGCCAGCGCTTTCAATTTTTAATAGCCGACGGGAGGCCGTTATTTCCGTTAAATGTCCTCCATACGTTTGCTGAAAAAGATGTATGCGGCCAGTGCGGGAAAAAGGTACTGCAGGTGCCGGTGGGCCAGCAGGTATGCAGGACCCTTCAGCACCGAAAAAAAGAGCTGCTCGCCTATCTGGAGGAGCATTTCCTCTGGGGACCGGCAGGGCATATTTAAATACACCAGGAGGATGGGTATGTACAAACTAATAGCCGTAGATATGGATGGAACCATGCTGAATGACCAGCACGCCCTGACGCCGGAGGTGGTTCAGGTGGTCCGGGAGGCAAAAGCAGCCGGCATCAAAATCGTAATGTGTACGGGGCGGCCGCTCCCGGGCGTCCAGCGTTATGTTGATCAGCTGTCGCTTCGGGAAGAGGGGGACTATATTGCTGTATTTAACGGCGCGCTTGTCCAGGAGACATTCGCAGGCCGGGTGATCAGCCAGCTTGATATGCTGTACGAAGACGTTATGGAGCTCGAACATCTGAGCCGGGAGCTGCCCATAGCGATGCAGTACTTTAGTGAAAAGCATATTTATACCCCGCAAAGAGATATTGATAAATATACGGTGCTCGACGCTTATCTGAATAATATTCCTTTGCGCGTACGTACGCTTGAAGAGGTCGGGCCGTCTGTGGCACTGCCGAAGGTGATGTTTGTCGGTGATAAAGAAGACATTGACCGGACAGAGCTTTTATTGCCGGAGAAAATTAAAGCCCGAAATGAAATCATGCGCAGTACGCCGCATTTTTTGGAATTCCTTCATCCAGAAGCAAGTAAGGGCAACGCAGTGATGGATCTCGCGGCCCGGCTCGGCATCGCCAGGGAGGAAGTAATGTGCATCGGGGATAACGGCAACGATTTATCTATGATAGAGGCAGCAGGGTGCGGGGTGGCGATGGGAAATGCCATTCCGGAAATCAAGGCAGCAGCTGATATTATTACATCTACAAACAATGAAAACGGGGTGGCAGAGGCAATCAATAATGTGCTGCTGCAATCCCGTTAAGCAAAAAGCCTTTATTCCGCTTGGGATAAAGGCTTTACTTGTATTTCCCGGGAAATCCCGGTTATTCAAACGGGTAGCGGAAGTTCCACTGCCGCCTCGATTCGTCCATCAGTGCCATCACATCGGAGGAGAGTTGAAGAAGAGGGGCATGTTCCCGGTTGGAGATAAAGCGTTCCATTTCCCGGATTTCGTAATGCAGAGCTTTTGATGTCTCGCCCTCGGCAATGCGCTCAGTTTCTCCGTTGGTGTACTCGATGACCGCCTCGTCGGCACGGGGGAAGTTGTCGACTGTGATTGAGCCTTTATCACCGCCAATAATCCCTCTTTTGGGAAGCCTTGAGCTGAAGGAAAGCTGGACTGTCGCTATCTGGCCCCGGCTGTTTTTTAAAATAATGCCCGACTGGTCATCGACGCCGCTTTCGGCCATTTCTCCAATGGTTGTTACCTGCTGCGGCTGCTCCTGCAGGTAAAAACGGGCAAACGACAGGGCGTAGACACCGATATCAAGCATCGCGCCCCCGGCCAGGTCCGGGTTAAAGAAGCGATTGGTGGTGTCATATTCTTTAACAGTACCAAATGTGATGTTAATAGAGTGCACGTTGCCGATTACCCCAGCCGTGATTTTTTGCTGAAGCTCCCGGTGAAGCGGATGGTAATACAGCGTCACTGCTTCGAGCAGCACCAGGTCCCGGTCTGAGGCAAGCGCCGTCAGGTCATCGAGCTGCTGCTTGTTAACGGTAATGGCCTTTTCGCAAAAAACATGCTTCCCGCTTTCGAGACACTGCCTGGCGATGTCATAGTGATTCGTATGAGGAGTGGCGATATAGACGACATCAAGCGCTTCGTCTTCGAGGAATTTTTCCAGCGAGTCAAACGGATGCCCGGCGTTAAAATCGCCTGCAAAGCTTTCAGCTTTCTCCATCGTGCGGGAGCAGACGGAATGAATTCCGCCGTGCTCATCGTTTAATGCTTCAGCAAATTTCCCGGCGATATTGCCAGTGCCGATAATGCCCCAGTTAAAGCCCATGTGCTTCACACCTTTTCGTTTAGTGGTTTACCCGGCTATTATACCGCAGCCGGAGAATGTTAATTTGCCTCTTTACCGCTGATTTTATGGTACGTATCCTCCTGGCAGATGACGAAAAGCTTCGCATCCTCCGGAATACGTTCGTCGAGCTTATGATTGATGTTTAAGTCATCGTGGTCCGATACGAGAGTGGCCCCTTCTTCGAGCAGGGCCATATAAGCTTCGCGGTACGTCTTCCAGGAGGGGCGTTTAGGTATTTCATACAAGTCCTCCCCGTGCCTCTTCGACAAAAGCTGGGAGACAATCCTTGAGGTGCCGCGGCTGAAGGCAGAACGGACGGCAAGCTGTGAAATCATTTCTGAGCTGACGATAAATTCATCCACGTCCACATGGGTGAAGTTGTGAATATTATTTCGTTCTTTGATCTCTACGATGGTGTATATGTCTTTAAAGTGTCGTTGGATGCTTGTGGCAATTAATAATGATTTCCCGTCGATGTATGAAGGATCATGGATATATTCCCCGTTAATGGTAATTTCATTAGGGAAAACAAATACCGCCCGGGCTTCACTGATATTTGCCTGCTCGAGTACTTCTTTATCAACGGGGTTGCCCCGGACGTAAAACAGGCGGTCGTGGTGATAAGGGGTTTCTTCATACTGGTCGATGAGCACAATCTCAATATTTTTTTCTGTATTTAAAATTTCCTGGATCGCAATTTTCGCGTGCTTGCTCCAGTCCGCAATTACAATATGATCTTTTCCGTTATACTCCAATTTTCCCCGCTCCTTTCGGCGGTTGTACACATATATAAAATCAATAATTTTACTGATCACGATAGAAATCAGGCCGATGCCGACTAAATAAAGAAAAATACCATATAATTTTCCAGGCACGGTATCCGGCACGTAATCGCCGAAGCCGACAGTGGTTACAGAAGTCATCACCCACCAGAAGCCGTTGAAGGGACTGCCGAATTCTTCAGGCTCTATGTAATAAATGGCAAAGGAGCTGCCCCCGATCACCAGAGCAGTAATCATAAAAATAACGGCTGTATTCACATTAACCAGACGTTCAAACAGCTTATTAAAAAACATCCTGGACACCCCTTCCTGCTAAAGTACTATTACCCGTATTAAAGCTTTAAAAATCTAAAAGTTCAAAGTAAAAATTTTAGTAAAAACTTTATTTATGCTTAGTTTTCCGCTATACTGATGAAAAGAATGAAGGAGGCTGTCCCATGGATGCAGTGGTAATGAAGGAGTTTGAACAACAGTTTTCCCGCCAGGCGGAACGACTGTTTTTTGCCCCCGGCCGTATTAACGTCATCGGTGAACATACAGATTATAACGGAGGGTTTGTTTTCCCGTGTGCGATTACAAACGGGACATATGCAGCAGCGGGGGCACGAAGCGACCGGCAGCTGCGGTTAGTGAGCGGTAATTTTTTAAATGAAGGAATGATAACGCTTTCGCTGGATGATCTTTCGTTCCAGCAGGGACATGATTGGGCGAACTATCCGAAGGGGGTATTTGCTGTTCTGGCTGCAGAAGGCTATCAATGCGAAACCGGCTATGATATTTATTTTTCCGGCAATATCCCAAACGGGGCCGGCCTATCCTCGTCAGCTTCAATTGAACTGGCCACAGCTGTGCTGCTAAACGAATGGGAAGAGTGGGGACTTTCCATCAAAACCCTTGTCCAGTATGCCCAGCGGGTGGAGAACGAATACATCGGCGTTCAGACCGGTATCATGGACCAGTTTGCGATCGGATTTGGCAAAGACGGACATGCCATGCTGCTTGACTGTGGAACGCTTGAATATGAATACGCACCGCTTCCAACAGAAAAATATACCATATTGATTATGAACACGAACAAATCCCGGGAGCTTGCAGGTTCAGCCTATAATGAGCGCCGGTCCGAGTGTGAAGAAGCACTGGCCGAAATGCAGAAGCACCTGAATGTCATAAGCCTTTGTGAGTTATCGGTAGAGGAATGGAACGAGCTCGGCGGGGAGATTAAAAATGAAACGGTCCGAAAAAGAGCCCGGCACGTTATTTACGAGCACGACCGGACAAAGCAGGCAGCAAAAATGCTGGAAGCGGAAAATTATGAAGCGTTTGGCCGGCTGCTCAATGAGTCGCACCGGTCGTTAAAGGAAGATTATGAGGTGACCGGCCTGGAGCTCGACACGCTGGCCGAAACTGCCCAGAAGCAGCCCGGCGTCATCGGGGCCCGGATGACCGGGGCGGGCTTTGGCGGCTGCGCAATCGCTTTTGTGGAGCATGGACAGGCGGAGGAGGCAGAGAAGAATATCGCAGCAGTTTATGAAAAAGCGACAGGCTTCAAGCCTTCGTTCTACAAAGCTGCCGCCGGTGAGGGCGCCCGGGAGCTCGCACGGGCAGGGCAGAAGTAAGGAAAAGGAGAGGTGCTATGGCCATGCAGGTGGATGCAGTCATCATGTCGATCGTCGACTGGGCAGAAAAAAATAAATTAATTCATGCAGAGGATAAGGTGTATGCACGTAATCAGCTGCTGCGGGAGCTTCATCTCGAAGCGATTGATGAAAATGCAGCTGTCGAACCAAAGCCGTTTGAAGAACTGCTCGGGCAGCTCACCTCCTATATGGTGGAGACAGGGCTCGTGGAGGATCTGCTCGACAAGCGGGAACAGGCTAAGGCAGACCTTATGAATATTTTCCTTCCCCGGCCTTCCGATATCCAGCGGACCTTTAAAGAAAAGTACCGCCGGGGTCCGGTTGAAGCAACCGATTATTTTTACTGGCTGAGCCGGTGTTCCAACTATATTCAGATGGACCGGGTGGCCAAAAACGTTCATTTCCCGTACGCGTCTTCCTACGGGACGATCGATATTACAATTAATTTATCCAAGCCGGAAAAAGATCCGCGCGATATTGAAGCACAAAAGCAGAAGAGTGCATCGGTTTCGTACCCGAAATGCGTCCTGTGTAAAGAAAATGAAGGCTATCCGGGACGTATCGGCCATCCGGCCCGGTCGAATCACCGGTTAATCCGGACAGAGCTTGACGGGGAAACCTGGTATTTGCAGTACTCTCCGTATATATATTACCCGGAGCATTCCATTCTTCTCAGCGAATACCACCGGGATATGAAAATCAACCGGGAAACCTTTATCCGGCTGCTAGGATTCGTAGAACAGTTTCCGCATTATTTCATGGGATCAAATGCCGATCTTCCGGTCGTGGGCGGGTCTATTTTGTCCCATGATCACTACCAGGGGGGAAGGTATACCTTTGCCCTGGAAAAGGCAGAGCCGGAAACCGTTTTTGACGTACCGGATTATCCCGGTTTAACTGTGGAAATTGTTCACTGGCCGATGAGCGTTCTGCGGCTGCGCTCAGAGGAGCAGACAAGCGTCATTGAGGCTGCAGAAGCGGTCCGGAAAGCGTGGCAGGATTATACTGATACGGAGCTTGAGATAAAAGCTTACTCCGGCGGAGAACCGCACAATACGGTAACACCGATTGCACGGAAAAACGGCAGGGCCTGGGAAATGGATATAGTGCTGCGCAACAACCGGAAGACAGAAGAGCACCCGTATGGCCTGTTTCATCCCCACGGGGAAGTGCATCATATCAAAAAAGAAAACATTGGACTGATCGAAGTCATGGGACTGGCTGTTCTTCCGGCAAGGCTGCTCGGTGAACTCGATCAGATCACTGAATTTGCCGCCGGGCTTGAAGAGACGGTGCCCGCCCAGCACGAGGCGTGGGCTGAGGAGCTGCGCAGTAGGCTGCTGGGACAGCCGAAGGCCGAAGTGCAGCAGGAAGTCGAACAGGCCGTGGGCAAAAAATTTATGGAGGTTTTGCATCATGCGGGCGTGTTCAAGCAGGACGCTGCCGGGCGCCGCGGATTTCTCCATTTTCTACAAGCACTTCCCTTCGCGCTCAAAGAAAAATAAAAGGAAGCTGATGACATGGCAACGATAAAGGACATTGCAAAAGAAGCCGGCGTGTCGATAGCGACCGTCTCCCGGGTGCTGAACTACGATGATACGCTGTCGGTAGCGGAAAGCACAAAGCAGCGTATTTTCCAGACCGCCGAAGCACTGAACTATAAGAAACACGCCAAACGCAAGCAGGCTGTACAGGCGGTTACCATCGTTTACTGGTATACCGAACAGGAAGAGCTCGAGGACCTGTATTACTTGTCGATCCGCCTGGGCATTGAAAAACGCTGCGACGAGCTGGGCATCCGGGCCCGGCGCCTGTTGCTTGAAGAGTTTCTCGAGCAGGAGAGTGCGGAAAGCCAGCCGGTCATCGCCGTAGGCAAATTCAGCCCGGCGCAGGCGGAGCGTCTTCAGCGTGTGAGCTCGCAGCTCGTATTTGTGGATTCCACTCCCGATGAAGAGACATTTGACTCCGTTATTGCTGATTTTCAGCGTGTGACAGAAAAAGTCCTTTCGTATCTCTGGGAGCTTGGCCATACGCGCATCGGCTATCTTGGCGGGAGGGAGTCCTACCCGTCGGAAACAACGACGATTACGGATGCACGGGAGGAAACCTTCCGCCGGCTGATGGCTGAAAAAAACGATGGCATATCCCCGTGGATGCGGACGGGCCGGTTTACTGTTCAGGACGGCTACGAATTAACAAAGAATGAACTGGCCGCTGAGACCGCAGAAACGAGACCGACAGCGTTGTTTGTGGCAAATGACACGATGGCAGTCGGATGTCTGCGTGCGCTTCATGAAGCGCAGATCAAAGTGCCGGACGATATCAGTGTAGCGAGCGTCAATGACGTCAGTGTGGCGAAATTTGTTTATCCGCCGCTTACGTCGGTGAAGGTTTACACAGAGGTAATGGGAGAAACGGCCGTGGATCTTCTGCTTGAGCGGCTCGACGGCCGGAGAACGGTTCCTAAAACGGTGCTTGTGGCTACCGAGCTGCAGAAAAGAGAAAGCTGCGGCAGGGCTTAAATTTTTTATACAGAAAACATATTTCTATTGCATCAAAAGAGGTATAAAATGTAAGTAAGCTTTCCATCAATCAGAAAAGGAGCGTGTACGATGAGTGCGAAAAGAGTATTGATCGTGGCGGGTGATGCCGTGGAAGCGCTGGAGGTGTATTACCCTTATTTTCGGTGCATGGAGGAAGGGTTTCATGTGGATCTGGCAGCAGCCAGTGTCAAAAAGCTGCATACGGTAATTCACGACTTTGAGGACTGGGAAACGTATACGGAGAAGCCGGGGTACGGCATTGAAGCGAATGTCGCTTTTGAAGATGTAAATGTCTCTGATTACGACGCGTTGATTATTCCGGGAGGAAGAGCACCCGAGCACATCCGGATGAACAATGACCTGCTTGAAATCGTGAAGCATTTCTTTGAAAAGGATAAGCCGATTGCGATTATGTGCCACGGAAGCCTTGTGCTGACCCCAATCGCAGAGGTGGCAAAAGGAAGAAAAATGACCGCTTACCAGGCCTGCAAGCCGGAAGTGGAAAGCATGGGTGCAGAATATATCAATGAAATGGATTATGTGGACAAAAACCTGGTTTCCGGGCACGCATGGCCGGATCTGCCTGCCATTATGCGGGAGTTCGTGAAACAGGTGAACGATGCCCCGGTAACAACGTAAGGCGGGGCTCAAGCCGGCCGGCTGTTTAAGCCGGCTTTTTTGATGGCTTTCCGTGCTAAAATGGAGATGGATTACATAGAAGAAAAGAGGACTGGAAATGATGGAAGCTGTTTTACTGCTGCTTACAGGCATCTTTGCCGCTGCATGTGGTTCGCTGGTCGGCCTCGGCGGGGCGTTTATTATTGTGCCGATCCTTGCGCTTTTCTTTCCGATGCCGGCCTCGGATATTGCAGGAACCTCGATGGCTGTGCTTTTGTTTACTGCTATTTCAAGCACGTGGACGTATTCAAAGCAAAAACGTATTGATTATAAAAGCGGCATCTATTTTGCGCTTGCCATGATGCCGGGTGCAGTCTTTGGCGCGTGGCTGACCCAGTTTTTTGATACGGATACGTTTTATACCGCTTTTGGCATCTTTTTATTCTGCATGGCCCTGTTTCTTTTGTTCCGTCCGAAAAACAAACAGCAAAGCGCCGGCAGACCGACCACCAGGCGGACATTTACAGATCTTACCGGCCATACATATGAATACTCATACAATCGGTGGATCGGCCTGTCGATTGCGCTGGCTGTCGGTGTTATTTCAACGTCGTTTGGTGTTGGGGGAGGCTCTGTCATGGTGCCGACCATGGTGATGCTGCTTGCTTTCCCGCCCCATATTGCAACGGCGACCTCGATGTTTTTGATGGTCCTGTCAGCCGCGGTAGGAACGGCCGCACATGCCTGGTTCGGTCACGTGCAGTGGGAGAGCGTGCTCTGGCTGGCGATTGGGGCTGTAGTCGGAGGCCAGATTGGTTCTGCGCTTGCGGCGAAGCTGCCGGGGGCTATTATTCTGCGCGTGCTTGCCGTCAGCCTCGTCTTTGTTTCGTTAAGACTGATTTTCGGAAGCTCATAAAAAGAACCCGGCTCGTGTATCGAGCCGGGTTCTTTTGTGCTGTTTTACTGGTCGTCTTCCGTGCGGAAATGGGAAACGATGGTATTTAATTCCCCGGCCATCATATTCAGTGCTTCTGCGAGAGCGTCGATTTCTTCTACCGCCTGAAGCTGCGTTTCCGAGGCTGAGGCTACGCTCTGGGAAGTGCCGGCATTGTGTTCAGAAATTGCCGATATTTCGTCGAAGGAAGCAGTGATTTCCTGAGAGCTTGCCGCCATTTGCTCCGAAGTAGCTGCTACACTTTCAAGGCGCACGCTGACTTCGTTCGTATAATCAGAAATTTCCTGAAAAGCAGCCTTCGCCTGCTCAGTCATCTGCAGGCCGTCCTGAACTTCGCCGGTTACCTGCTCCATGGAGACGGCGGACTCCTGGATTTCTGTTTGAATCGTAGTAATAATCGAAGCGATCTGGGAGGAAGAGTCCCGGGACTGCTCGGCGAGCTTGCGGACTTCTTCGGCGACGACAGCAAATCCTTTCCCGTGCTCTCCTGCCCTCGCCGCTTCAATAGCAGCGTTTAAGGCGAGCAGATTGGTCTGCTCTGAAATGGCCGTAATGACATTTAAAATATTTTCAATTTCCCGGGAGCGGGCGCTCAGCGTCTGGTTCACTTCATTGGAACGTTCGACGGAGGTATGGATGGAGCGCATTTTTTCCAGCGCCTCACTCATCGTTACGAGACCGCCGTTCGCTTTTTCTGTCGTTGAGGCTGCATGCTCGGAAATGGAGGTCGTACTGCCCGCCACTTCCTGAACGCCTTTGGAGACTTCCTCCATGGCACCGGCGCTTTCTTTAATGCTTACTGACTGCTGCTCCGAGCCCGAGGCTACCTGCTGCAGGGAGGCGTTCACTTCGGTAATGGCCTGGCTGGATTTACTGGAATTTGATAAAAGCTGTTTCGATGAGTCCTGAAGAAGACGGGAGCTCATATCAAACTGGCCGATCAGCTCCTTCAGCCTGGTGCTCATCCGGTTAAAATGCATGGCAAGCTGACCGATTTCATCCCGCTGGTTCAGCTGGATGTCCTCACCGGTTAAATCATCATCGGCTACCTGCTTTACCCGATCGGTAATTAAACGAATTGGCTTTGTAATACGGCTGGCGATCAAAACGGCAGCACCAATAATCAGCAGAGCTGCCATGCCAATAATGGCAAGCACCGTCCACTTCAGGCTGTTTGTTGCTGCGAGAATTTCCTCCATCGGCGTCAGAAAGAAAATTTTGTATCCTGCTTCCTGAACCGGGGCAGCGGAGACGAGCAATTGTTCACTGTCGTTTTCTATTGTCGTGGATGAGGCCTCCTCCTGATCCTGGGCAAGCAGTGCCTGCCAATCACTGCTGATATCAGCCTGGCCGACCGGCTGGCCGATAAGGTCCTCCTGCGGATGAAGCTGGATGACGTTTTGATTATCCACGAGAATAGGTACAGCGCTGTTTTTCTCTCCGCCCCCTGCATAACGCTCCATTAAAGCATCAAAATTAACAGAGGCAGACATGACACCGGTGATATTACCATTTGAAGCTGTTACCGGAGAAGCCACGACCACAATGCGGTTACCGGTAGCATTGGAGGTGAGAACGTCTGAGATAGTAGTCTCGCCGCTCATTCCATTCTTAAAGTAGTCCCTGTCACCGAGGTCGAGCTCCCCGATGTTTTCTTCAGTGGTGTGCGCTTCCACGATGCCGTCCGGTCCGGTAAATACGACCGTTTCAAACGTTTCATCGCGTTCAATGATCTGGTTCATCAGAGTGAGGCGGGTATCGGTATCACCGCTGCTCATATCCTGCGTTCCCGCAGCGAGCGCAATTTCATCCAGCCGTTTGACGAGCCAGCGGTCCATCTCCTCTGCCGCAGCTTCAGAAGTCATGGTCAGCTTTTCTTCTTCCTCGGCTACTACGACACTGCTGCTTTCCTGAAAGACAAAAAAAGCGACAGCCGCAGCTGGAAGCAGGCCGATCACTAAAAACCATATGAGTAATTTTTTTCGAAGATTCGGCTGTAATAATTTTTCTTTCACGTTCATCCACTCCCCCAATATGTAAACGAATACCTTCTTTTATTCATATCGGGTAAATGGAAAAAAAGTGAAGCTTTTCAAAAAAGCAGCTGCAAAGAATATATATCGCTGACATGCAGATAAAGAAGTCGTCCGGTTACTCCTTCAGCTGCATACGTTCGTTAAAATATGTCTTGTAGCCGAGCTGGGTAAATAAAATAACGCTCAGAGCGACGGCCCCGGTAATGCCGAGAAGAATAGCAATCTGGTAGCCTATTGCTGTCACGGGGTTAACGCCGGAAATAATCTGTCCGGTCATCATTCCGGGCAGAAATACGATTCCTGCGCCGACCATGCTGTTAATCGTGGGAAGAATGGCGGCATCGAAGGATTGATTCACAAGCTTCCGGGTAGCCTGGTTTGGTGTCGCTCCGAGCATGAGTGCTGCTTCCACCCGTGAGCGCTGGCTGTGCAGGTGCTCTGTCAGCGTCTGAACCCCAAGGGTAATGCCAGTCATGGAATTGCCGATAATCATCCCTGCAATTGGAATGAAATAGCGCGGGTTAAACCAAGGAGCAAACTGGATGACTACAAAGTTGAAATACAGCAGGCTCAGGATGGTGCCGATACTCATTGATACAGCAATTGCCCGCTTCATTTCCCGGGTCAGGGGACCACGAACGCGCTGAAAAATGTTCCAGATTGCAAAGCCGAGCATAAAAAGCACGATCAGCGACGTGAGCCAGGGGCTCGGGTTTTCAAATAAAAACATGAGCACGTAGCCCATTAACAGCAGCTGAAACGTCATACGGAGCGAAGAAATGAGTATTTCTTTTTCCCGTGGGATTTTCCGCCAGCGCACAATCGCAAGCAGAAGAACGATAAATACGTAGGCGGCAAGAATCTGCCAGAACGACAGCTCGATAATCGAGGTGTTTTCAGTCATGATTTCAGCCCTCCCCCGCTGGTAAATGAATCTGCATGAACGATATGGTCGGCAAAGTGCTCGGCCATGGCGGTCGCATGGCTGATGAAAATAACTCCCTTGGCAGAACGTCGTGCTTCAGCCAGAAACCGTTCCATGACGTTCCATTCCATATCTTCATCGAGCGCTGATGTCGGTTCGTCGAGTAAATAGACATCGGGGCCTGCAAGAAGCAGGCGGGCGAGAGAGAGGCGCTGCTGTTCCCCGCCGGACAGATTTTCGGCAGGGTCACGGAGATTTTTATCAAGCATGCACTGCTGCGCCGCAGCGACGAGCTTTTCCTCAGAAGCTTCCTCTCTGCCGCTGAACAGTCTTCCAGCCCGAAGATTTTCAGCTACTGTTTCCCCAAACAGCACGGGCTGCTGCGGAAGCATCATCACCTGCCTGCGCAGCTCTGTTGGTTCCCAGTCGGTGTATGGTTTTCCCTGGTAGGAAACGGCGCCGCTCTCCGGGGTGACCAGATAATTGAGCAGACGCAGAAGAGTTGATTTTCCCGAGCCGCTTGGCCCCGTGACAGCAGTGACAGTATCGGCGGGGATGGTCAGCTGTTTCGTGTTAATAATGCTTTTATACTTTACGTCGTTTAACTGAAACATAAAACGGCTCCTTTCATTAAAATTATTACCCGGAAATAACCGATAGGAAAATAAAAAAGCACTCATGAACATTTCCATGAGCGCTTGGGCAGAATGCCTGCTCAGGCGAAATCGAGAATATATACGAGACCGGTATATGCACTAAGCACAAACATACAGCCGAGAACGAAAACGCTGAACGGCGAGCGTCCGCGGTGAAAGCTCTGTACCATCAGGTATAAAAATCCAATGGATAACAGCACGCTTAAAATGGTGATGGGATGCAGCTGCAGCTGAAAGGAAGCACTATCCGGCATGGACGCAGGGTAGAGCACATGAAACAAAAAGGCCGGGTTTTCATAGTGCAGACTGCCGCCTGGCTCCTGCTCGGTCATAAAAGCGGTAATGACAAAGATAAGTACGGCGGTCAGGCTTTCCGCCCGCAGCCACGGCCGCGGATTATAATCTGTGACCTGCTGCAGGCGTCTGCGGATGAATATTCCGTTAAAAAGCGCAAAAATGAGAATAACAATATAAAACAAATGCTTCCATATGAGCGCTTCGCCGTATGGAAGAGCCCATGAACCGATAAATGGGTCTGTCAGCAGCTGACCCATGATGACGCCGGTAAAGGCGATAATGATGACACACATGACGGCGATCAGGGTGAACCATTCCAGAAAAGAAGCCCATTGCTTATAGGAAACGCCAAACCAGCTGACCATCAACAGCGTGCCGATCCAAAGACTCACGGCAAGCAGATGGAAAAAGTGAAGCGTTCCGCCAATGAGCGGAATCGCGTTGGCAGCGTGGCCGGATGCTCCCAGAGCACCAATCATACCCATGATAAGAACGAGGCCGACGACGGCAGCAGCGCGCGGCATGCCGGTGGAATGAAAGAAAAGAATAAATATCCCGAGCAGAAAAAAGCTCAGGACAAACAGCACTACCCAGCTCTGGCCTACTTCGTACTGGAACAATATGCGTTCAAGGGCGCCGAAAAAAGGCATATCCCTGCCAGAAGCTATCGTGCGGGTGAGCTGGGCGATGGGCACGAAGGAAACGAGGGGCAGGAGGGCTGCGGCTGCTGCCGGAACGAAAAACGGGATAGAAAGCGTCGGCCGGTGCGTGGCAGGGATAAGCTGAAGCACAAGCGTACCGGCGAGCACAGCAAAAAACAAATACTGCAGAGCGTTACCTGCTGCAAGAATCATGTCCGGCGCTTAAGGCGGAACAGGAATAGGGCCACAATGGCAACTACGAGACCGAGGCCGATCACTCCAATGGTTATGCCGAACCCGGAGCCGGCTTCTTCTTCATTAATGGCGCTTTCGGTTTCACCGTCGGCGTTTTCCTCCGCTCCTTCCGCGTTGTTTTCAGAAGAGGAGTTGTCATTGGAGGTCGCTGCTTCTTCTTCGGATGTTTCTTCTTCGGCTGCTTCTTCTACAGTAAAGGAAGAGCTGTCCTCCATAATATGGCCGTCTTCACTGACAATATCAAAAGAGGCTTCGTATTCTCCAGCCTCGAGCGGCTCTTCCATTGCCACATTCAATTGGTCTTCAGGCTCGATGGAAACATCGGCAGTTTCCACGTCATTTCCTTCTGCATCTTTGACCGTAACCCCGTTGTAGTCTTCAATAGGACCGTCAAAATAAAACGTGATGTCTTCGGGTGCTTCCACTGTGGCTCCGTCTTCAGGATCGGAGCTTTCGAGGTGTGTATGTGCTTCAGCCACTGCGGGCGAAAGCAGGAAACCTGCGGCTAAGCAGGCGATTAAACGGCGCATAAGTTTTTTCCTCCTTTTATATGAACGAAAACGTGATTATAGACGTCTTCTTCCTTTATAAAAAAGAATACGTTCGAAAAGGAGGAAAGGATGTGAATAATTTACGAAAATCGTTTTTAAGGAAAAAAGGCAGAGAGGGGTCGTTCTCTCTGTCTGATCAAATCAGGAGGATGCAAGGAGCTGGAGAAACCCTTCAGCAGTTTCTGCTTTTAACAGCCTTTGAATTAATTTCGGCTGTTCAATCACCCGGCCGAGCAGCTCATACATCTCCTGAAGGTCTTCGGTGCTGTCTTTTTTGACATTTAACAGGCACACAAGCTGGACAGGACGCTCGCCCCAGCGAACAGGTTTATCGAGCGTACAGAAGGCTAAAAAGGTCTCCTCTGTCTTTGGCGTGACCGGATGGGGGATGGCGACAAGGTTGCCAAAGGCAGTGGCAGCCACGTTCTCCCGTTCAAGGACAGAGTCGAGAAAACCATCATCAATTAAGTGCCGGGCAGACAGCTCCTGTTCGAAAAACGTGAGTATCTGCCGAGTGGTGGAAAACGGCTGGTGTAAAAAAACGAGAGACTCCCGTAAATACGTACGGATGGCGGGCTCTTTGGAAATAAATCCCTCAATGGTGCGAAGATCAGTTTCGCTTAAAATCGTATTTACCTGAAGAACCGGGACAGGCAGATCGTCGTAAATCGGGACCGAGCTGATAATAACGTCGATATGGTCAAAATTCATCTCCCGCAGACGGTAATATTCTGTTGTTCCCTGGATGTGAAGACGCCTTCCAAATTTTGCCTGGAGCCGGTAGTAGAGCAGCTGGGCGCTGCCGCGGCCGGAGGCACAGACAATCAGGCAGCGGGCAGGCGTCGTTTCCATTTTACTGCGCTCAAGAGCGGCACCGATATGAAGAGCCAGATAACCGATTTCGTTTTCATCAATACGTATATCGTAGTGCTCTTCAAGAGCGATGCCGGCGACGACTCCGGCTTCAAAGGCGAGCGGATAGTTAGCCTTAATATCGGCAAGCATCGGATTGCGCACGTTCATATTGTAACGGAACCGGCTGATGGCCGGCTGCAGATGAAGGGCAAGGGCAACGATAAGCTCCTGATCGTGCTGGAGCTTCAGATGCAGCTCCTTGTCGATATGAGCGAGCAGAAAAGTGACCATATCGTACGTATCGGAATCAAGAGAGTTCTTTACTGTTTCAACAGTGTCATCTTCATTGTCGAACAGGCGGGTGCCGAGCAGGTGAAGCGTAATATAGGCAATTTCTTCCTCCGGGAACGATACCTGCCAGGTCTGGTTGATTTCTTCAACAATATTTTTGGCCACCTGGTATTCACGCTTTTGTGTCAGCTCATCAAATTCTGCGTGATACATCGATACGTAATACTCGTCCTGAATGCGCTGGTAGGCAATCAGAATATGGTTAAATAAATTGTGCAGGGCAATATCAGATAAAGAAATATGCTGAATTTTAATCTGCCTTAAAATAATGCTCCAGATGCTTTTTCTTTCTTGTTCGGAAAGGTGCAGAAAAGGCAGCGACTGATCGTGGCGCGGCTGCTCATTCTGCCGGTCGAAGATATATTCAGCGATGCAAAAACGCAGGCGCATCTCGCTTCCCTGCAGGTGCAGGCCGTCATTGGCAGTACGTTCGAGAGCAATATTATACTCCTTTAAAATCTCCCTTACCTTTTTCAGGTCGTTCTGTACCGTAGAACGGCTTACAAACATTTCATTGGCAAGCTCATCCAGCTTGATGAAGGAACTGGCAAGAAGAAGCCGCTGGATCAGATACGAAACCCGTTCTTCGGGCAGGCTGGGAAGAGCCTGGGAATCAGGGGCTGCCGGCTGCAGATACTCCTTCACATATGCCCGGAACTTATCATTGTCGATGATTTTCAGCTGGTATCCCTTTCCTTTAATGGCTTCAATTTCTGCTCCGTGCAACTGGAGCGTTGTCTGAAGTTCTTTGATGTCCTCCCGGACGGTCCGGCTCGACACCTGGTGCAAAGACGCCAGATAGCTTCCGGTCACCGGGACGCCGCTCGCAACTAATTCTCTTAAAATGCTGTTGCTGCGTGTAGTCATATTTCTTCCCCCCCTTAAAGGTGAACACGTATGTAAGCGCTGTAGAAAAAATGCATAGTCTACAGTGCGTAATTAGGGATACTATAAAAGTAGCACAAAAGAAGCAGGAAAGAAGTGCAAATCATTTCCGCTTCCTAACGGAAGAACATTCTCTATCTATGAAAGCGCTATTTTATTATATTGAATATATCAACCGCACATCATTTTATTTTAATTGGAGGAATATCAATGAATATTTTATTAGCATGCTCCGCTGGAATGTCGACAAGCCTTCTTGTGTCAAAAATGAAAGAAGCAGCCGATGAGCAGGGGGTTCAGGCAGAAATATGGGCAGCAGCCCAGGATAAAGCACCGGAAGAAATCAAAAAGGCAGATGTGCTTTTGATCGGCCCGCAGATGCGCTTTATGAAGAAAAAATTCGGCAAGGTTGCTGATGAGCAGGGAATTCCGCTTGATATTATTGATTCCGTTGCTTACGGACGTGTAGACGGAAAAGCTGTACTTGATCACGCCATGAAGCTGTTAAACGAGCAAAAATAGGGGGGAGACACATGAATCGTTTTATGGAGGTATTGGAAAATATTCTGATGCCGATCGCTGAGAAGTTAAACAACAACCGTCATCTGACGGCTTTGCGCGACGGGTTTTTGATTGCCCTGCCGTTAATCATTTTTGGCTCCATTTTAGTTGTTCTCGCCAATTTTCCTTTTCTGGACCAACTGATTGGCGAAGACGCCTATGCAGCCTATCAGGCGGCACTTGGACCGGCTTCGGCGTCCACGCTTAGTATTATGGGACTTTTTGTTATCGTCGGTATAGGGTATAAATTAACAGCCTCTTACGGCGTGGAAGCACTCTACGGCGGGGTTGTTGCTCTGGCTGGTTTTATCATATTAACACCGCAGACCTTCGAGGGTGTGGAAGGGGTCATCCCGACATCCACCCTCGGGGCGGAAGGCATGTTTGTCGGTATACTGACCGCGTTTCTCGCGGCCGAGCTGTACCGCTACTTTGTACAGAAAAACCTGACGATTAAAATGCCGGCCGGGGTTCCGGACGCTGTGTCGAGATCGTTTAGTGCCTTAATTCCAGTGTCATTGACCTTATCAGTATTTCTTGCCATCCGCATTTTGTTCAGCTTCACCCCGTTTGAATCTGCTCAGAACTTTATTTATACCGTTTTACAGGAGCCGTTAACCGCGCTTGGAAGCGGGCTTCCGGCTACGATCATTGCGGTTCTGATGATTCAGGTATTCTGGTTTTTCGGCCTGCACGGGCAGATTCTGGTCAACTCCGTGTTCGACCCAATCTGGTATGCGCTGAACGAGCAGAACCTGAGCGCCTTCCAGGCAGGAGAAGAGCTTCCAAATGTTGTAACCAAACAATTTATTGATACCTTTATTGTAGGGATGGGCGGCTCCGGCATGACGCTTGCGATCGTGCTCTGGCTTTTCATGCTCGCACGCAGCAAACAGGCGAAGCAGCTCGGCAAAGTCGGCGGTCCTCCAGGGTTCTTCAACGTCAACGAACCGATTATTTTCGGACTGCCGATCATCATGAACCCGCTGGTATTAATCCCGTGGCTGGTGGCTCCGGTCGTGATTGCAGTCATAACGTACGTAACGATGTCAATCGGCCTGGTGCCAAAGCCGGCAGGAATCATTGTTCCGTGGACCACCCCGATTTTCTTAAGTGGATTTCTGGCTACAGGGAACGCCTGGCAGGGAGCGGTCCTGCAGCTGTTTAACCTGGCCGTGGTGTTTGTCATATGGTTTCCGTTCCTTCGGATTCTGGACCGCCAGTATTTCCGGAACGAAGTAGAAGCAGAAAAAGAAACGACAAATGCAGAAAACAAGCAAAAAAGCGGTTAAATCAAGATAGGAGTGGAGAATATGGAAGCGTTAACAGAAACAGCGTTTCAGATTATATTATACGCTGGCAACGGCAAAGCAAACGCCATGGAAGCGATCCAGGAAGCGAAGGCTGGAAATTTCGACCGCGCAGAAGAACTGATCAAGGAAGCAGGAGAAGAGCTCGGAAAAGCACATTCCTATCAGACAGACCTGCTCACGAAAGAAGCGAGCGGTGAAGACTTTTCCGTGAATGTCATGCTGATTCACTCACAGGATCATCTGATGACCTCCATGACGGTCAGAGACCTGGCGGGAGAGATCGTGGAAGTGTACCGCACCCGTTAAGCATAAAAAGGGACCCGGCAAAAAGAAAAAACGAGCCGGGGCCCTGCTTGTTGTAAAACATATACAGGCACAACCATTTTAGGAGGTACCACTATGGCAGAGCAGTTCACGTTTCCAAAAGGATTCTGGTGGGGGGCGGCCACATCCGCCACTCAGATCGAAGGCGCCGCAACTGAAGGCGGCAAAGGGAAAAATATTTGGGATCAATGGTTCGAAGAAGAGCCGAATCGCTTTTTTAACGGGGTGGGCCCTGGCGTCACGTCCGATTTTTACCACCAGTACAAGGACGACATCGCCCGGATGAAGGATATTCATTTTAATTCCTTTCGCTTGTCGATCTCCTGGTCCCGCCTGATCCCGGACGGCTCCGGGGAAGTGAACCAGGAAGCGGTCGACTTTTACAACAATGTTATCAACGAAATGATTGCGCAGGACGTGGAGCCATTTGTCTGTTTATATCATTTTGATATGCCGATGGCGATGCAGGAGATTGGCGGCTGGGAAAACAGGGAGACAGCGGAGCACTTTGGCCGCTATGCCGGCATCTGCTTTGATCTGTTCGGCGACCGGGTGAAAAAATGGTTTACGCACAATGAGCCAATTGTTCCGGTGGAGGGCGGCTACATGTATGACTTTCACTATCCTAACGTCGTCGATATGAAGCGGGCGGCTCAGGTGGGCTATCATACGCTCCTGTCCCACGTGTTTGCGGTGAAAGCTTTTCGTGAAAAGGACCGCGCCGGAGGAGAAATCGGCGTTATTTTGAACCTGACCCCTTCCTATCCAAGAAGCAGCCATCCGGCAGATCTGAAGGCTTCCCGGATTGCAGATTTATTTTTTAACCGGAGCTTTCTCGATCCCACCGTGCTCGGGGAATACCCGCAGGAGCTGATTGAACTGCTCGGGGAGCACGGGGTGCTTCCGGATACCGAGAGCGGGGACAAAGAGCTGATTAAGGAAGGAAAAGTCGACCTACTGGGCGTGAACTACTACCAGCCGCGCCGGGTCAAAGCAAAGGAAAACCTTCCGAACCCGGGCGCTCCAATACTGCCCGAGTGGTTTTTCGACCATTACGAAATGCCCGGCCGGAAAATGAACCCGTACCGCGGATGGGAAATTTATCCGAAGGGTGTATACGACATCATGATGAATCTCCGGGATAACTACGGAAATATTCCGTCGTTCATTTCTGAAAACGGCATGGGGGTTCAGGACGAGGCCCGTTTTATGGAAAACGGCATGATTCAGGATGATTACCGCATTGAGTTCATCCAGGATCATCTCGAATGGCTGCACCGGGCAATCGAAGAAGGCGCTAACGCCAAAGGGTACCATCTCTGGTCGTTTATCGATAACTGGTCGTGGATGAATGCCTACAAAAACCGCTACGGCTATTTTTCCGTCAATATCGACACGCAGGAGCGCACGCCGAAAAAGAGCGCCTACTGGATCACTGCCGTCCACAAAAATAACGGATTCGAAAAATAGCATTACGGGGCCGTCTGTCTACACGCAGGCGGCCTGGTCTGTATAAAGACACGCAGAAAAAAAGGAGCGAGACGATGAAGGAAGGCATTAAGATTGTAACAATTGGCGGTGGCTCGAGCTATACGCCGGAGCTTGTGGAGGGATTTATTAAAAGGCATCACGAACTGCCGGTGAAGGAGCTGTGGCTCGTGGATATTCCGGAAGGAAAAGAAAAGCTGGAGATCGTAGGAAAACTCGCCCAGCGTATGGCAGCTGAAGCAGGTATCGATATGACAGTGCATCTTTCCTACAGCCGGGAGGAAGCGCTGCCGGGGGCGGATTTTGTCACCACTCAGTTTCGGGTCGGCATGCTTGAAGCCCGGGCGAAGGACGAGCGGATTCCGCTGTCCTACGGCGTGATCGGCCAGGAAACGAACGGGCCGGGCGGATTGTTTAAAGGACTGCGGACCATTCCGGTTATTATTGACATTGTCCATGACATCGAGCGGCTGTGTCCGGACGCATGGCTTGTAAACTTTACGAATCCGGCCGGCATGGTGACAGAAGCGGTGCTGCGCTATACGAACCATGAACGTATTGTCGGCCTCTGCAACGTGCCGGTAGGAATGCAGATGGGCGTGGCTGAAGCACTTGGAGTGGACGGCAGTCGCGTACACATTGACTTTGCCGGGCTGAATCACATGGTGTACGGGCTGAACATTTATCTCGACGGCGAAGATGTAAAACAGCAGGCGCTCGAAGCGGTGGCAGATCCTGCGAATGCCGCCACCATGAAAAATATCGCAGCGCTCGGATGGGAGCCGGATTTCATCCGGGCTCTGCAGGTGCTGCCCTGCCCGTATCACCGGTATTACTACAAAACAGAAGAAATGCTGGCCGAGGAACAGGCGGCCGCCGGGGAGACCGGCACCCGGGCGGAAGTCGTCCAGGGGGTGGAGGAGGAGCTTTTTGCCCTCTACGGCGATGAAGCACTCAGGTCGAAGCCGGAGCAGCTGGAGCAGCGCGGCGGGGCTTATTACAGCGAAGCGGCATGCAGCCTGATCAATTCGATATATAATGACACCCGGGATATCCAGCCGGTCAGCACGAGAAACCGCGGCGCTATTGCCGGGATTCCGGCAGAGTCGGCGGTGGAAATCAGCTCCGTTATCACAAAGGACGGTCCGAGGCCCGTGGCTGTCGGAGAGCTTCCGGTGGCAGTCCAGGGACTCGTGCAACAGATCAAGTCGTTTGAACGGGTAGCTGCTGAAGCAGCGGTGACGGGAAACTACGGGACGGCTCTTCTGGCGATGACTATTAATCCTCTCGTTCCGTCTGACACAAAAGCAAAACAGATGCTTGATGACATGCTCGAAGCCCATCGGGAGCATCTGCCGCAGTTTTTCCAGACAGAAAAGGCTTAAAACGAAGAAGGTCTCCTAAATCAGGAGGCCTTTTTGTCAGAAAAAAATTTCCATATTTTAAAGATAAACCACAAAAAGAACAAACGTTCGTGTATACTAAAGCGAAAGGAGGCGTTACGGATGAAAGAAAACAAATTAACCCCGGGGTCGAATATGCGATGGGAATCCAGCCGGATGATTCTGCCGGAGCACCGGGAAATGTGGCTGCGTCACCAAAAAGAGGACCGGATGAAATTCAGGCCCCTCTGGGACGAGCAGCAGCTTGAGGAGTTTTCCCACCGCCTTCACGAAGCTGCGGCGGCTGGAGTGGAAGTAACGCTTCATGTGTTTGATCCTTATGCAGAAATAAAGATGACCGGAAAAATTCTGCATCTGGACGAGCTGAACAAAACAATTAAAATAGAAGCAGGCGGGGACGTCCGGCATATTGGTGTGCAGGACATTATGGACCTGGAGACGTAAAAGCATGTTTTTAAAATATACCTGAGGGAAAGAAAGGCAAGAAAAGAACCCAAAAGGGAGCGAATGAAATGAAGGACAAAAAATTCAGCAGAATTTCCTTAACGTCTTCCCTGGGAGGTGTCGGGCTGATTGCTGTATCTGTCATTGTTTCAGCCGTTTTTTCCCTTCCTGACAGCAGTCCCTTCGTGCCGTTATTCGGATCGCTGCTGACGATCGGGATTCTGCTGCTGGCGCTCAGTGCATTTATGAGCATGATTGCTTTTTCGCGCCGCGAGCCGGGATGGATGAAGCTGAGCGGCTGGATTGTTATGGCGGTGCTTCTGCTCTGGTTTATGGTCAGTCCGGCACTTACCGGGATAGTATAAGCCTTCGAAAAACGCTGGTTGCGCGCAGTACTGGTTCGTGGTGTAATGTAGAAAAAGATGCAGAGGACGGATGTTTTATGAGTACACCAGATTTTCGGGCCCGCTCGCCGTGGGCATCATTAACAGATGTAGACAAAGTACACGTTTCTCCAGTTTCACCTGGATCGATTCAGACCTCTTTGACGGTGCCGGGAAGCAAAAGCTTTACGAATCGGGCACTAATTATGGCTGCTCTCGCCGAAGGCACGTCCACCCTTTCAGGCATTTTAAAAAGCGACGACTCGTACTGGTGCCTTGGCGCTTTGCGGGCGCTTGGCGTAAAGTCCGAAGTAGAGGGTGATACGGTGACGATCCACGGATGTGGGGGCCGGTGGCCGGAGGAGAACGCAGAGCTTTACATAGGTGCTGCCGGTACTACGGCCCGTTTCCTTCCGGGGCCGCTTGCAGCAGCCGGGAGCGGAGTTTACAAAGTGGAAGCGAGCAAACGAATGAGTGAACGTCCGGTGGAGCCGTTAATGGAAGCCCTGGAAACGCTCGGAGCCGATGTTCATTACATAGATAAAAAAGGATTTTATCCGCTTGAAATCCATGCGGGCGGGCTCCCCGGTAAAGAAGTGACCATCTCCGGCAAATTATCGAGCCAGTTTATCAGCGGGCTGCTTTTGACGGGTGCCTATACAGAGGAAGGCCTGCGTATCCGGATTCCGGATTACATTGTGCAGCATGCGTATGTACACATTACGCTCGATTTAATGAATCAGTTCGGGGTGCCGGTTACATACAACGAGGATTTAACCGACATGCAGGTACCGGCAAAGAGCTTTCAGGGCCGGAGCATGGCGCTTGAAGCAGATGCGTCGACAGCCAGCTACTTTATGGCACTGGCGGCACTCACGGCCGGAACGGTCCGTATTAATAATTTAACAATGGACACCAATCAGCCGGATATAGGAATGGTGGATGTGTTCGAAAAAATGGGCTGCCGCGTGGAAAAGGGTGACACCTACATTGAAGTCACAGGTCCGGAACAGCTTTCGGGCGGGTTTGAGCTCAGCATGAAGGAAATGTCTGATCAGACGCTGACCGTTGCTGCCTTGGCTCCGTTTGCCGACGCCCCGATTACGGTCCGGGATGTGGAGCATATCCGTCATCACGAATCAGACCGCATTCACGCAGCGTGTACAGAGCTCCAGAAAATGGGCATCCGGGTGGATGAATACTCGGACGGCCTGAAAATATACCCGGGAACGCCGATTGGCGTATCGCTTCATTCGTACGATGATCACCGGGTGGCTATGGCCCTTTCGCTGATTGGGGCGAAGGTGCCCGGAATCTATATTGAAGATCCGGGATGCGTGTCAAAAACGTGTCCAACCTTCTATGACTTGTTTGAAGCAGCCGGTGTACCGGTGAAATTTTCATAAAAAAGAAGCCCTCTCCGCTTTTAGGAGGGGGCTTCTAGCGCAGAAATTATGATGCGGCAAGCTCCCGGCAGGCTTTTTCACAGCGGTAGCAGGCATCTGCGCAGTCTTTGCAATGCTGATGATCGTGCTTGGCGCATTCATCCCCGCATGCTTTGCACGCCTCTGCACAAAGCTGAGCAGTCTCTTTCATCAACGGGCTGTTGGACTGGATGGCTTTAGCCGTCAGGGCACAAATGTCCGCGCATTCGCGGTCAAGACGTATACATTCGGCCATCATTTTCACGTCGTCCTCCTGCAGGCAGTCGTTAAAGCACTGATTGCACTGCTTCATACATTCGATGCAGGCTTCGAGGCATTCCTTCTGTGCAGCGTTCACACTCATCATCCTTTCTCATATTAGGTGCTGGTATAGGGGTTCCCGGCAGGGGTATTTATTCAAACGTAAAATATGTGGAAGCAGGAAGGCTTCACCTGCTTCTTTGTATCATTATTTATAGGGATGCTGCTGGTAAAAGAAATTCGGGGTGTGCATGATATTGCGGTAGGAGCTGTGAAAAATATGAGTAGCGGCCGGCGATACCGGCGGGATCAGCCATGTCCAGTCACCGGTTACTTCCCGGCCTGCTTTTTGCTCCTGCTGCTCAAACCGGCCAAACTGCGAAGCAGCCGTGTGATGATCCACCATGCTGACGCCTGCTTTTTTATACGAATGCAGCACGGCGCGGTTCAGTTCGACAAGCGCCCGGTCCTTCCATAAACTTCCCGCATACGTCCGGTCGATGCCAAGCGCGTCTGCAACCTGCGGGAGCATATTGTAGCGATCCTCGTCTGCGAGGTTCCGGGCCCCAATCTCGGTTTCCATGTACCAGCCGTTAAACGGAGCGGCCGTATACGTGATGCCGCCGATTTCCATTTTCATATCCGAAACAATCGGCACGGCGTACCATTTTAAACCGAGCGTGGAAAAAGCATCGCTATCCGGATGGGTAATCGGTACTTCGAGTACTTCTTCGGCCTTCAACGGGAACCACTGGGGAGCGCCTTCGTTTACCTGAACGACCAGGGGAAGAAGGTCAAAGGATGTTTCTTCGCCCCTCCATCCCAGTGATTCACAGTACTTTGTGAAAGCAGCAGACTGCGGGTCGCCAATGATTTCTCCGTCCCGCTCGTAGCCGGCGTAGCGGATCAGCTGGTAGTTCCATATACGCATCCGCTCCTCCCCGTTTTTGACCGAAGGAAATACAGAGATCGTGGGAATAATTTTCCCGCCGTTTTCTGCGTAACGGATATGGTGGCGAAGCGCCCTGGCCGCCTGTTCTCCGGTACGCACGTCCCGGCAGTCGATGACCTGCAGGCTTTTCCAGAAAAACCGGCCGATGCAGCGGTTGCTGTTGCGCCAGGAGACCTTCGCTCCAAATGCCAGCTCCTCAAACGTATGTTCATAATGCCCGGAAGCTTCAATCTCCTGCTCTACGTTTTCCCAGCGCGCCTGAAAAATTTCCGCTAGCTGGTCTGTTTCCCGGTAATACTGCTCTAAAAATGCGTATGCGTCCTGTTTTAATTTTTCTATATTAGTCATTATTTGTCTGCACCTCAGCTTTTGCCTTTTTTCCAGTATAAAGGTATCAACTGCTATTATCGAAAAATCAATCTTACAAAAGCTATTTCCCGGGAAATAAACAGCTGTGGCAATGACAGATAAATGTACGAGTTGACACGTTCTTCAAGGAAGCGAATACTGGAAACGAAAAATAAAGGGAAGCGAGTGATAGCAATGAAAGCAGTAATTACTACAGAAAACGGCGGACCAGAGGTACTGCAGATTCAGGATCGTGAGGCTCCGAAGCCGGAGATGGACGAGGTGCTGATCAGGGTGAAGGCAGCAGCCGTGAACCGGACCGATATTTTAAACCGGGAGGGCAAGGCCGGATATATCGAAAACCCGGTGCTCGGCATTGAAGTGGCTGGCGTGGTGGAAGAAGCAGGCACTGAGAACCCGTTTTCGCCGGGCGACCGGGTAATGGGGCTCGTAAATGGCGGCGGCTACGCAGAGTATGCTGTTATGAGGGCCGACCGGGTGATGCGGATACCGGAGGCGTACACGTATGCTGAAGCAGCGGCCGTGCCGGAGGTATTCTTAACGGCCTATCAGACGCTTTATTGGATCGGGCACCTGAATCAGCACGAAGCCGTCCTCGTTCATGCCGGGGGAAGCGGTGTGGGCACAGCGGCTATACAGCTAGCCACCCAGCTTTCCTCGGCCCGGGTAATTACCACCGCCGGGTCAGCGGAAAAGCTGGCATTCACCCAAAAGCTTGGCGCAGATGTCTGCATTAACTATAAAGAACAGAATTTTGAGGAGGAGGTACTTGCAGCTACTGGCGATCAGGGAGTAAACGTGATTTTGGATTTTGTCGGAGCCTCGTACTGGGAACAGAACCTAAAAAGCATTCAAACTGACGGCCGATGGGTGTTGATTGGCGTGCTTGGCGGGGCGAACGTGCCGAACGTGAATCTGATGAAGCTTTTAATGAAGCGCGTGCAGCTGACAGGGACGCTCCTTACGCCGCGGAGCGACGAATATAAAGCCGAGCTGAGCAGGGATTTTGTGAAGCATGCGATGCCGCATCTTGAGGACGGCTCCATTCGTCCTATCGTAGACACGGTATTTTCATTTGAACAGATCGCGGATGCGCACCGGCATATGCAGGATAATAAAAACATCGGAAAAATCATATTGGAATGGTAGAAAAAAAGAGCCTGAACCCAGGCTCTTTTTTATGCTCTTTATTTCCACTGGAGCTCTGCCCCGCCGGTGCGTGTCACGTTCCGCCGCGAAGCGAGGTCTTCGACAAGCTGCAGAAGCGCATAGTCCTTCTGCTTTGCTTCAATCATCCCGTCAATAGGCTCGCCGATCTGCTTTAAGGCCTGCAAAAACGGAAGATTAAACTCCGGATCCACGTAATCGGCATGGCTGCGGAAGGCCTCGGACGATTTCGGCGAGGAAAGATGGATTTTCGGCCGGCTGTCGGTATGGGCCCACGTATCGATGAACCGGGGCAGCAGCTCCTCCAGACGTTCATCCCCGGAATGGTTGGCCTCGAAGTGATGGTAATCAAACATCATTGGAATATTTTCCTGTTCACAGACAGCGAGCACGTCGCCTGCAGTGTATGTCTTATCATCATTTTCGAGCGTCATCCGTGCCTTGATTTTTCCGGGCAGCTGCTGAAGGTTTTCGTGAAACCGTGCCACTGCCGCTTTTTTGTCTCCATAGGCTCCCCCGACGTGCAGGTTGATCCATGCCCTTTGTTCAAGACCCATTGCTTCGAGCATATGGTAATGATACTCCATGTCCTGTACGGCATTGGCGGTGACATGCGGCTTGTCGCTTGTAAATAACGTAAACTGGTTCGGATGAAAGCTTGGGCGGATATTGTGTTCACGCACGAGTCTGCCGATTTCCTTGTATAAATCCGCAAAAGGCGTTATGTAATCCCAGGCGGCGTCTTCATGCGTAGCGAGCGGCGCAAGCGAGGAAGAAAAACGGTACAAAGGAATGTCGTGGGCGATATTGTAGTGAAGCATGCGGATCGTATGCTCCAGGTTTAAACGGGTAACCTCCCGCAGCTTATCCTCGCGGCTTTCGGGGTCCATCTTCTGCCAGCGCGTCAGTGTCATTGTTTTTCCCGGGGAAGCGTTCCAGAGAGCGAGAGCCTGAGATACGTATCCGAGTCGTAAAGTCATCATATACATACTGCCTCCATTTTCAGTTCTTTGTTCCACATACCCAAAAACTCGCAGGCGTAGTCTTTAAAAGCAGAGAATTAATTAAATAAATCGTGACTTAATTGAACGAATATTGTAAAATAGTTTAAACGATAATAATAAAAACGTTCAATTTAGGGGGTGTAGACGTGAATGAACTGGTGAAATTAGAGGGCGTGTCAAAATATTTTGGGAAGCATGCGGCGCTTGAGCATGTGGATTTGACGATCCAAAACGGAGAAACGATAGGGTTTTTAGGTCCAAACGGCTCAGGAAAGTCCACCACGATCCGGGTAATGCTCGGTCTGCTGAAAAAAAGCGGCGGTGAAGTGAAGCTGTTTGGCAAAGATGCGTGGACCGGGGCCGTAGATATCCATAAACGGGTAGCTTACGTACCGGGTGATGTGAACGTCTGGCCGAATTTAACCGGCGGCCAGGTGATTGATGTTCTCGGGAAGCTGCACGGTAAATTTAATGAGGAGAAACGCCAGCAGCTGATTGAACGCTTTCAACTCGACCCGCGGAAAAAAAGCAAAACGTATTCGAAGGGAAACCGGCAGAAGCTCGCGCTCATTACGGCGTTCGCCTCGGAAGCGGACCTGTATATTTTTGACGAACCGACCTCGGGCCTGGACCCGTTAATGGCCTCCATCTTCCGGGAGTGCGTACGGGAGCTAAAGCACGAAGGAAAGGCCGTACTGCTTTCGAGCCACATACTCGCAGAGGTGGAGGAGCTGTGTGATCGGGTCAGCATTATTAAAGAAGGAAAAATTATTGAATCCGGAACGCTTGAGGAGCTGCGGCATTTAACGCGTATTTCCATTACGGCAGAAACGAAGGAGACGGTCGCTTCTTTAGTGGAACGGAGCGATGTTCACCAGTGGGAAGCAGACGGTTCGAAGGTGCACTTTTACGTGGACGTGGAAGGGCTGGCGCCGGTCATGCAGAAGCTCGCGGCAGCAGGCGTGGTTTCATTGGAATCAAGGCCGCCGACGCTTGAAGAGATTTTTCTTCGCCATTATGAATCGAAGGCAGGGGAAGCAGGATGAACATGTCAGTGTTCACAGGAACAGGCACTCTGTTTCGGATAATGATCCGGAAAGAAAGAGTTCGGCTGTCTATTTGGATCGTTTCGATTTCGGTGCTGTTTCTGCTCAGTATTCTCAGCTTTCCGGAAACGTATCCGACACAGGAAGACCGGCAGGGCCGGGCGCTTCTTTTAGAAAGTCCGGCACTCCGGGCGATGGCCGGGCCCGGCTACGGGATTGAGAATTATACGTTCGGTGCGATGATTACAAATGAGATGTTTTTATACGTGGCGGTCGCAGCTGCGTTTATGAGTATTTTCATGATTGTCCGCAATACAAGAGCAGAAGAGGAAAGCGGACTATCGGAGCTTGTGAAAGCAGGAGCTGTCGGCCGGGTCAGTATGTCTGCCGCTGCTTTTTTACTGATGGTGCTCTCAAATCTTTTCATCGCCGTCATTATCATCATCGGTATGCCTTATACGATAGAGGGACTCAGCTGGGAAGGGGCTTCAGCTTTCGGAATCGGGGTCGCCGGTGTCGGGATCATGTTTGGCACCATCAGCCTGTTGATGGCTCAGGTGAGTGAAAGTGCTGGAGCAGCGTCCGGCATCAGCTCTGCGCTGCTTGGCCTGGCATTTTTGTTCCGGGCTGTCGGCGACGTGGCTTCTGTAGATGCGTGGCGGTGGCTGTCTCCAATTGGATGGGGGCAGGCCATGCGCGCCTTCGTGGACGAGCGCTGGTGGCCGCTCGGCTTGTTTGGCGGGGGTATTATACTACTCGCAGTGGCGGCCATTTATGTAGACTACCGCCGGGACGACGGGGCTGGTGTGCTGCGGGTACAGGGCGGAAAAGCCCGGGCCGGGGGCGGTCTGACCCACCTGCTTGGGCTGCAGAGCTTTTTATTTCGTTGGGTTTTTCTGAGTTGGGCAGCCGGAGCGGCTCTGTACGGAGTGGCGATGGGGGCCATAAGTGAAGAAGCTGCTGACTTTTTTGCGGATAATCCAATTGGAGAAGATTTTCTCGTACAGGCCGAGGGTGCTACGCTTGCAGAATCGCTATTTGCCACTTATATGGCATTTCTTGCAATGCTTGCAGCAGGCTATGCTCTGCAGGTGATGACCAAAATGCTCCGGGAGGAGAAGAGCGGCCGGGGAGAAATCCTGCTGGTTCAGTCTGTGCCGCGTCCGCGGTGGATGCTTGATTATCTCCTGATTTCCTGCGTGGGCAGTTTTATGCTGCTTGTGATCAGCGGCATAGGTGCCGGGGCGCTTTACGGCTACTACACTGACAGTGCAGACGGGGCATGGAAGGTGTTTTTCGCTGCCATCGCCCAGACGCCGGCTGTCTGGGTGTTTGTTGGCCTGGCGGCTTTGCTGATGGGCCTGTGGCCTAAGGCGCTGTCACTCGTCTGGCTTGTGTATACAGCGTTTACCCTGATCGGGCTTATTGGGCCGCTGCTTCAGCTGCCGGAATGGGTGAGCGATATTTCACCATACGCCCAGATTCCGGGCGTGCCTGCAGAGGAGTGGACAGTCTGGTCGACCGTCATTCTTCTGGCAGTATTCGCTGTTTTTACGGTCGTCGGAATGTATACAATTAGAAAAAGAGATTTGGTCATTTAAAGAAAGGAAAGGAATGGGGAAATAAGCGGTGGCATATAACAAAAAACGACGGACTACGAGAAAAAAGAAGGACCTGGTAGAAACCGCGCACCGTCTGTTTCTGCAGGAAGGGATTAAAGCGGTCACCATCGGGCAGCTGTGTTCGGAAGCCAGTGCAAGCAAGGCCACATTTTATAAATACTTTACAGATAAAGAAGGCATTTTAAGCGAAATGCTCGACGGCGTGATGCAGGAATCCAAAGACAAGATGGAAAAACTGATCGAGCAAAGCAGAAAGCACGGGATGACTGAAGAGATGCTTTTGAAGATATTTGATATGAAGGAATACGAATCTTTTTTTCAATCGAGCTTTCTCACGGAATTAATGCAGGATTATCCGCATGTACTGGCCGATTACAGCAGCCGGGGCGAGAAAATAGTGATGCCGGCGTTCCGGGAGCTGGTGGAGCTGGCAAAAGAGCAGGGGATTCTCCGGGAAAATATAAATATTGATTTTTTCATGTCATATGCGATCTCGCTCCGGCAGATGGTCGCCTACCGGATTCAGCAGGGGGAGGACGTGCCGGGCAGCATGACGCTTGAAGAATACCAGACACATTTTTATGATTTATTTTTGTACGGTATCGTTAAAAGATAAGCAGAAAGGCTGCCGGCTGCCGGCGGCTTTTTTTATGGTTGCTGGAATTTCCACTGGCGGCAGGATTACTTTTTCTGCTACAGTAAAAGTTAAAATAACCAATCATGTTAGAAAAGATTGGAGATGTATCACAAGGAGGCAGAAACGGTGAACATAGGAGAAAC
This sequence comes from Marinococcus halotolerans DSM 16375, assembly GCF_000420725.1. Lineage (GTDB taxonomy): Bacteria > Bacillota > Bacilli > Bacillales > Marinococcaceae > Marinococcus > Marinococcus halotolerans. The sequence continues at coordinate 42,594 of NZ_ATVM01000014.1, forward strand.
GCTGCAGCGCCCGGTTTGGAAGGATGCAAAACTGCTTGCGGGAAAAGACGGAGAGATCCGTGAAATCCGGCAGGTGAATATGATGGACGCACCGGATATTGTTGATTATCTGCAGGAGGACGACCTGCTGGTGACGACCGGATACCATTACAAAGACCGCCCTGAGGAATTAAGCGTGCTCATCGAGCGGATGGACGCCGTAGGGTGCGCCGGCATTGGACTTAAAATCGATCGTTTTCTGCAGAAGCTGCCGGAGAGCGTCATCGAAAAAGCGGACGAGCTGCAGTTTCCTATTATTGCTCTGCCGGAGGACATTGGTCTTGGAGCGATGGTTAATGATATGCTCAATGACATGCTTTCGGTGCGGACAAGAGAGCTGCGTGAAGCGTTAAACGTCCACCAGCGGCTGACCGATTATGTTATGCACGGTAAAGGCCTGACGGCGCTGCTTGAGGAAGTATGCGACTATATCGGCTTTCCGGTTCTGCTGCTCGATGCATATGACCGTCCGATCTATGCAGGCGAAGGAATGGAATCGGCGCAGGCGGTGATCGAGGCGCACCGGCGGGCGAAACGGGATCTGTTTTTAGCCGGCAGCACCTACAGCAGCTTCTGCGTGTGGGAAACAGCGCAGACGTACACACTGTTCCCGGTACGGACACACGAAACACGCAGCGGCTGTCTGGTGATTGGCGGCGAAATTCCCATTTATGACAACGGGCTTGTGCTTATCATTGACCAGGCTGTAAATGTGATCGGATTCGAACGCATGAAACAGAGTGCCATCGCTCAGTATGAACGAAGAGCCCGCGATGAATTTTTTCAAAATTTCATTAATGAAGGCTATTCATCCGATGAAGAAGCACGAAACCGCGCGGAGGAGATGGGGCTGCCAAACAACCGGAATTACGGCTGCGCAGTCGGCATGCTTGACCCCGAGCCAAGGCTTCCGGTCACCTATACCCAGCAGCAGCGGGAAATGGACCACATGTATGAATACATTGAAGGCGAATTGGACAAATGGCGAACGCCGGCATGGTTTTTCAAAAAAGAGCGGCAGTGTATTATTTTATGGGAGGTGGAACAGCTGCAGGGAGAAGCAGATGAAGCTTTGGTAGAAGCGCTGCGGCAGCTGCAGGAAGGGATTCAGCTGTTTTTTGACCGCTCGATATCCTTTGGCATCGGAAACACGGCGCGGTCGTTTCTTGATACACCGGCGTCCTATAAAGAGGCGGAAAACACCTTGTACAACAGCCAGCTCACCGGCGAACGCGGATTTATCCGCACCTATTATACAAAGGATATTGCCCAGCTTCTCCGGCTGCTGCCCACCGAAGAGCTGGCCTCGTTCAGCCACTCGGTGCTGCAGGAACTAACAGAGGGAAGCCAGGAGGATCAAGGGCTTGTGCAGACGTTATCTGTCTATCTCGAGTCGCACTGCCACGTGGCTGATACGGCAAAACGGCTATACATTCACCGTAATACAGTGCTCTACCGCCTGGAAAAATGCGAGGAGCGCTTAGGGGTTTCCCTGAAAAACCCCGAAACGACGATGCGGCTGCGCCTGGCGCTGCGGGTGCAGAACGTTCTTTCCTCGGAATGATGTAAGATAATCTGCGCAGATCCCTTCGTTTTCTTAATGATTATAGATAAAGCATCTAAAATATTTTGATAATTTTATGTAAAATGTCTAATGAAACGAGTCCAGGCCTCCTATAAGATGAATAGTAAGGTAATAATAAAAGGAGGAACACCTAATTATGGCTAACGGAACCAACGGGCTTCGGACTTTTTCATTGGGACTTCAGCATGTGCTTGCAATGTACGCCGGAGCGATACTCGTTCCGCTTATCGTAGGACGCGCATTGGAGCTTTCAGCAGAACAGCTGGCATACTTAGTGGCAATTGACCTGCTTTCCTGCGGTGTGGCAACTCTGCTGCAGCTGTGGAGAGGAAAACATATCGGCATCGGGCTGCCTGTCATGCTCGGCGTATCATTTGTAGCAGTGACACCGATGATCAGCATCGGCACTAATTACGGCGTGACAGCTATTTACGGATCGATTCTTGCGGCCGGGCTGTTTGTCGTTATCTTCGCCAGATTTTTTGGAAAATTACAAAAGCTGTTTCCGCCGATCGTGCGCGGCACAGTTGTAACGATTATCGGGCTTTCACTGATTCCTACCGGGATTAAAAACATGGCCGGCGGAGAAGGAAGCGAAAACTTCGGCTCTCTTTTTAACCTGCTTTTATCTGTCAGTGTACTCGCCGTGATCATTCTTTTCTTCCGGATGTTTACTGGGTTTATGCGGTCACTCGCTGTCCTGATCGGTATTGCCGGCGGAACGATAGCCGCAGCAGTCATGGGGCAGGTCTCCTTTGGAGAGGTGATGGAGGCCTCGTGGTTCCATTTTCCTCAGCCGTTGTATTTCGGCATGCCGACATTTGAATTAGGGCCGATTATCACGATGATTATTGTGTGCAGCGTGATCGTTGTTGAAACGACCGGTGCTTACTACGCAGTTGCCCGTATTACGGATCGTGAGCTGAACGAAGACGATCTGGTCCGGGGCTACCGCTCCGAAGGGCTCGCAGTCATTATCGGCGGCTTGTTCAACGCTTTCCCCTACAGTACGTTTGCACAGAATGTAGGTCTGCTCGAGCTTTCAAAAGTAAAAACGAGAAACGTTATTTTCTCAGCCGCAATGACCCTGATCGTCCTGGGGCTGATTCCAAAGGTTGCTGCCCTGGTTGTCATTATTCCAACACCGGTGCTTGGCGGGGCAACGGTCGTCATGTTTGGAATGGTCGTCGTTGCAGGTCTGCAGATGCTCCGCGACGTCGATTTTAATGAACAGTCGAACCAGCTGGTGGTGGCGTGTTCTGTGTCGCTTGCACTCGGTGCCACAGTAGTACCGGAGCTGTTTTCAAGCCTTCCGGAAGGGCTCGCCATCATCTTCGGGGATGGCATCATCACTGGTAGTTTAGCCGCAATTTTCATTAATCTCCTATTTAATGCACGGTGGAAGGGGGAACATGTATATAATGAAGAAAAACAAAGTAAAGCCTGAAGGAGGAGTAGTGTATGCTGACCATTGAACAAGTAAACCAATTATCCCGCAGGGAATTTATCGACACTTTCGGAGGGGTCTATGAGAATTCTCCGTGGGTGGCCGAAGCAGTCGAGCCGGTGAGACCGATGGAATCTGTTGAAGATCTGCATCAGCGGATGGCAGGCGTAGTTATGACATCCGGCGAAGAGAACCGGCGTGCACTGATCCAGGCGCACCCTTCTCTTGGAGAAAACAAACCGATGAGCGGGGAATCTGCTTCCGAGCAGGAAAGCGCTGGTTTAACAGAGATGGAAGAGGAGCAGCAGGAAGAGCTGCGTATATGGAATGAGCGTTATCAGGACAAGTTTGGCATGCCGTTTATTATGGCGGTAAGAGGAAAGACCGCAGAGGATATCCTAGAGGCCATCCAGGTGCGGATGGAACATACCCAGGAGGAGGAAGAACGTCAGGCTGTACGGGAAATTCACCGAATAGCTCTTCTGCGGCTTGAGGCCATCATTGAAGAGGAGCGGCCGGAAACGATGACTGAATCAAACGAAAGTGTGGAAACAGGCAGCAGCCCCGCAGCCGGAGAGCAGGAAGCTTCTGCAGCGCTCGCGGCAGAGCCGGCCCGCCTGTCTCAGACAGCGACAAGGACAAGCAGTAAAAAACGGAGAACGATGAGCTACGGCAAAGGCGATGTATTTGCCTACCGGACGTTTTCCATACCATTTACAGATATCACCCCAATACCGGAGTCCCCTTATGAAGGCACAAACAACACAATTTTTGGCTTGAATGTGTCCGTTAATATTACCGGCGAGGCCTTTCTGCCGAGCTTTACCGAGGGCGATAACAGCATGGTGGTGGCGACGGACTCCATGAAAAACTTTATCCAGCGTCACCTTGGCAGCTATGAGGGGGCGACGGTGGAAGGATTTCTTGCCTATGTCGGAGAAGCGTTTCTCGAAAAATATGATCACGTTGAAACCGCAGAGGTATACGCTGACCATCTTCCTTTCGAAAAAGTAAATGTAGATAATACGGGATACAAAAGCGGTGTAGTGTTTAAAAAGTCGCATAATGAAAATCCTGCAGCGATGGTGAAAGTAGGGCGGACCTCGTTTGGGGCTCCGGAGATTATCGAGCAGGAAAGCTACGTGAAGGACGTCCAGCTCGTTAAAGTAGTCGATAATTCATTTGTCGGTTTTATCCGGGATGAATACACAACGCTTCCCGAGGATTCCAACCGCCCGTTGTTTATTTATTTGAATATTGGCTGGACCTATGAAGCACCGCATATCGCTTTCGGGCAAAACGGGGAAGGCTACGTAGCCGCTGAACAGGTGAAGGATATTGCAGCTGCCGTTTTCCACGAAACACAGACGGCCTCCATCCAGCAGCTGATCTATTATATCGGCCGCCGGGTGCTTGAGCGGTTCGCACAGCTTCAGGAAGTGTCGTTCGAGTCGCAGAACCATACATGGGATACTGTGGTTGAAGATATTCCAGGAAGTGATGGGAAGGTGTATACAGAACCGCGCCGGCCATACGGCTTCCAGCGCTTTTCGGTGCACCGGGAAGATCTGGATCATGAAGGAGAAGCATAAATGGGACTCACAACACATGTGCTTGATCTGGCTTCGGGCCGCCCGGGCGAAGGTATAGCTCTGACGCTGTACCGCCTGGATGGCAGCCGGAAAATTAAAGAAGCAGAACGGGTGACCAATGCAGACGGTCGGGTGGATGAACCACTGCTGCAGGCAGAGGCCATTCAAACAGCAGCGTACGAGGTGGAATTTCAAACTGGGGAATATCTCCGGCAAAAAGGATGGACGAAGGAGGACCCGCATTTTCTGGAAACGGTGGCTCTCCGGGTCACGCTTTCAGCGGAGGAAACGTCCTATCACCTTCCGCTGCTGTTATCTCCCTACGGCTATCAAACGTACCGGGGAAGCTGATTAAAATGCAGGAAAAGGAGGGGACGTATGGCTGTTCATTCTTCAAACATAATTCAGGATCAAATCGATCAGCTGCTGCAATGGCTTTCGGACTTTGGAAAAACAGAAGACGGCGGCGTGACGAGGCTTTTATACGATGAATCGTGGCAGCAGGCACAGGAAGCAGTAAAGGAAAAAATGGAGGCAATGGGTCTTGAAGCCCGCTATGATGCCGTGGGAAATGTATTTGGACGCTTTGAAGGAACAGAAAAAACGGATAAGGTCATTATGGCAGGCTCCCACATTGACTCTGTCGTAAACGGTGGCAGGTATGACGGCGCGTACGGAGTAGCTGCTGCCATACTCGCCGTAGAAAGGCTAAAGCAGGCTTACGGCCGGCCGAAGCAGAGCATTGAAATCGTATCATTCTGTGAGGAGGAAGGAAGTCGTTTTCCAGTCACGTTCTGGGGGTCGGGGCATATTACCGGAAGGCTGTCAGAGGGCGAAACAGAAGCCCTGAAGGATACAGAGGGTATTTCCATTGGCCAGGCAATGCGGGCATGTGAATTTGAAGCTCCGGCATCGCTTCCGCTCAAGCGTGAAGACATAGACTCCTTCATTGAGCTTCATGTGGAGCAGGGAGGCACGCTGAAAAAGTCGAATGCTTCTGTGGGAGTAGTGTCAGATATTGTCGGGCAGCGCAGGTACCACATTACCGTGGAAGGAGAAAGCAATCACGCCGGAACCACTCCAATGCCGGAACGCAAGGATGCGGTGGTGTTAGCCAGTGAACTGATTACAAATATCACCGCCATGGCCAGGCGCAGGGACGAAAGCATGGTGGCCACGGTAGGCAAAATGGAAATTACGCCAAACGTACCGAACGTAATCGCTTCTAAAGTCGTTTTCAGCCTGGACGTGCGTCACCACAGCAAATCGCTGCTCGAAGAATTTGAGCAGGAGCTTGAAAATTTGTACACCGCGCAGGCTGAAGAGTACGGCATGAACGTTTCTTCGAATTGCTGGATGGAAGTGGAACCGGTGCCAATGAGCAAAGAGGTATATGAAACGATGTACGAAGCTGCTGAAAGCCTGCATATTCCCTCCCAGCTGATGATCAGCGGAGCCGGGCATGACGCGCAGGTCATGGGCAGCTATTATCCTACTGCACTTTTGTTTGTGCCAAGCGAGGCCGGTGTGAGCCACTCGCCGAAGGAATACACCAAATCCAGTGATTTAGAGCAGGGAGTAAAAGTACTTGAAGAAACACTGTTTCGTTTAGCGTATTAGAAAGGAGAGTAAATATGGGCTATCACCAGGAAATTCAGCCGCCGCTCCGCACGATCATGACACCGGGCCCGGTGGAGGCGGATCCCCGGGTGCTCCGTGCCATGAGTACCCCGGTAGTCGGACAGTTTGATCCGGCCTTTACAAATATTATGAATGAAACGATGGAGCTGTTGCGCCGCATCTTTCAAACCGAAAATGAATGGACCTTTCCGGTGGACGGTACTTCCCGTTCGGGTATTGAAGCAGTGCTTGCGAGTGCGATTCACCCGGGGGACCGGGTGCTCGTGCCTATTTACGGTCGGTTCGGGTATTTATTGACCGAGATCGCCGAACGGTACGGCGCAGAGATCCACACGCTCGAAAAGGAATGGGGCACTGTCTTTTCCCCGGAAGAGGTCATAGAGGAAATGGACCGCGTGCAGCCGGATATCGTTGCGATGGTGCACGGGGAAACGTCGACGGGCTGCATTCAGCCGCTTAAGGAAATCGGGCACGCCTGCCGGGCGCGCGGAATCTACATTGTAGTGGACGCGGTGGCGACGATCGGCGGAGTGCCGGTCAAAACAGATGAATGGTGTCTCGATGCGGTTATCGGCGGCACACAGAAATGCTTCAGCGTTCCGTCCGGAATGGCTCCGCTGACGTACAATGACCGCCTCGAGCGCCGCTTTCAGGCACGTAAAAAAGTGGAGCGGGGGATTGCGACAGAGGCAGACAAACAGCCGGAGGCACCGATGATCCGGAGTAATTACTTTGACCTCAGCCAGCTGCAGGACTACTGGGGCCCGCGCCGTTTGAACCACCACACCGAAGCGACATCGATGGTTTATGCGCTTCATGAAGGCGCGAGACTGATCGTCAACGAAGGGCTTGAAGCCCGTTTCGCCCGGCACCGCTACCACGAGGAAGCGCTGATGGCCGGTTTACAGGCAATGGGTCTGTCGCTGTTTGTAGAAGGCGAAACGAAGCTCCCGGTCGTAACCTGCATCAACGTACCGGAGGGCATTGACGCAGATGAAGTCCGAAAAATGCTCCTCGGGCAGTTTGGAATTGAAATTGCCTCGTCCTTCGGACCGCTGCACGGGAAAATCTGGCGCATCGGCTCCATGGGCTACAGTTGCCGGAAGGAAAACGTGCTGACCGTACTCGGAGCGCTCGAATCAGTGCTTTTATACGCGGGAGCGCCGGTGAATCCCGGCTCTTCCCAGCAGGCAGCACTGTCCTTTTACATGCAGGAAAAAGATATAAAAGCAGCGGCTGAAGTATAGGAGGACACATAAAGAATGTATGAACTGCTGATTAAAAATGGAACCGTCGTCCGCCCGGGCGGTACAGAAGTAACCACGGTGGCGGTCACGGACGGAAAAATAGCAGCCCTTGACGTATCTGATGAGACTAAAGCACAAAGCGTAGTAGACGCTGCTGGCATGCTCGTCATGCCGGGAGCGGTAGACGTTCACGTTCATTTCAGCGAGCCCGGCCGGGACTGGGAAGGCTTTGAAACAGGGGCCCGGATGCTTGCAGCAGGCGGCATCACTACTTATATGGATATGCCGTTAAACGGTATTCCTTCTACGATCACCACCGAAAATGCAGAAGAAAAAGCGGCGCTCGGCCGGCAGAAATCCGTCCTGGACTTTGGGCTTTGGGGCGGTCTCGTGCCCGGAGGGATAGAGCATATCCCGGCTATGGCAGCTCGGGGCATACGTGTGTTTAAAGCCTTTATGTCTCCGAGTGGAAATCCGGAGTTTGAACGGGCAGATGATGAAACGCTGTTCCGGGGTATGCAGATAATTGCTGAACACGGAGGATTGCTTGGTCTTCATGCAGAAAGCGCGGCGGTAGTGAGTACGCTCAGCCGGCAGCTTGAGGAAGAGGGGCGTACGGAAACGGATGATTATTTAGCCTCCAGGCCGGTGGAAGCAGAGCTTGAAGCGGTGCAGCGCGCCCTCGTTTTTGCAAAGCAGACAGGCTGTCCGCTGCATTTTGTACATATTAGCTCTGCTGAGGCGGTGCAGGTAATTCAGCGCGCAAAAGCAGCCGGGCAGGACGTTACGCTTGAAACCTGCGCCCATTATTTAATGTTTGACCACGAAGCGCTGCGAACGCGCGGTGCCGAAGCAAAATGCGCGCCTCCGTTACGGGAGGCCCCGGTACAGCAGGCGCTTGTGTCCAGATGGAAGCAGGGCGACATAGATATGGTGACCTCCGATCATTCACCGTGTCCGGAGGAGTGGAAAGACGGCGGACTATGGCAGGCGTGGGGAGGTATTTCGAGTGGTCCATACACGCTGTTGAGTGTACTCGAGCTCACAGCGCAGCACGGCCTGCCGTGGGAACAGGCAGCAGCGTGGACTGCGGAGAAGCCGGCGGAGCGTTTTGGCCTGTATCAGAAAGGGAGCCTCGAAGAAGGCAAGGATGCAGACCTTGTGCTGGTCGATCTTCATGAAGAAACGGCAGTAACACGTGACACTATGCATATGCGTCACAAGCACAGCCTGTTTGAAGGGCATCGTTTTCCGCACCGGATCCATTCGGTCTGGCAGCGGGGCATAGAAATTTATAACGGGAAAACTGATACATTTACAAACAGAAAAGGAAAGTGGCTGCAGGAATAATGATCCGGCAGCCACTTTTTCAGCGCAGAAGGCGGTTAATGAATTTACGAGCCGCACGGTTTGCGGAGCGGCGCGCAAGGCGCTTTCCGAGGGAGCCATTTTTGGCTGCCTTTACATCACCGGAAGCACGGTTTGCTTTTAAAATCGTACGTGCGAGCTTTTGAAAAGCCATCTGAACACTCCTTTCCGTGAAACAATCTTTGTATAGTATATATCCTTATTTGTACAAAAATAAGCCTCCAAATGAATATTCATTTGGAGGTCTGGAAGCGGAAAAGATTTATTTCAGCAGCCATTCGTGATCCGGGTCATTATGGAATTTCCACTTGCGCACCGGTCCGGCCATCACATTTAAATAATAAGCCTGGTAGCCTGCAGGAGCAGCCACGGGGTGGTAGCCTTTAGGTACCATCACGACATCGTTGCTGTTTACTACCATCGTTTCATCAAGGTCTCTTGGATCGTCGTAAACGCGGTGAATCAGAAACCCGCCTTCTTCCGGGTCCACCTTATGAAAATACGTTTCTTCAAGATAGGACTCATGCGGAAGGTTTTCGGTATCGTGCTTGTGCGGCGGGTAGCTCGACCAGTTCCCCTCCGGTGTATACACTTCTACCACCAGCACGCTCTCGGCTTCCTCGGAATCCGGGAGGATATTATGCACTCTCCGGGACATGGAGCCTGAGCCGCGGTCTTCTGTGCCTACATCATCCGGGCCGATCAGGCGGGCGTTATACTTCCCGGTTGCCGGAGCCTTACAGACGGCGAGTTCAATATCTGTATTCGCCTTTACCTCAAAGCGGTCCCTGGCCGGAACGTATACTGAATACGGCGGTATTTTTTCGAAAACACTCATCCGTTTGCCGAGATTTTCAAAGGAGTCATTGCTGGTCTGAATGTCTGCTTTGCCGCTTAACAGGACGAGGCACGCTTCGTTATCGCCGGTGTCGGCCTGAATGCTTTCGCCCTCCTGCACACGGTACACCTGGAAGCCGACATACTTCCAGCCGGCGCTCTCCGGGGTAACATCGTGGATTTTTTGTGCGGTAGTATCTGGTTTCACAACTAAATTTGGCATACATAAACATCCTTTCTAAGAGAGTTCAATCATTTCGGATTCAACATCAGCGACATACACGGTTTTCTTCTCTTTCCAGGCTTTTGCAGCGGCGAGGGCAGCCGTCTGGGCGGCAAGGCCGTCATCGCCGGTGCAGACAGCCGGGGTGCCGGACTGCACGGATTCAGCGAACATCGCAATCTCGCGCTCGAACGCTGTTTGATAGCGCTCCAGAAAGAAGTGCACCGGCTTTTCCGATTTAATGAAGTCATCCTGCCACCACTCCACCTGATGAATCGGCTGATTTGGTACCGTGGCTGCCCCGTTGGAGCCAAACAGCTCGAGACGCTGATCATAGCCGTAGACTGCCCGCCGGCTGTTTTCAATCACACCGACGGCCCCGCTTTCAAATGTTAAAGAGATAATGGCCGTATCAATGTCACCGTAATCATTGAACCGCTTATCGGTCAGTGCTCCGCCGTGCACAGAGATCGCTGCGATATTTTCTCCCATAATATATCGGGCCATATCAAAGTCGTGAATAGTCATATCCACGAACAGTCCGCCGGAGTTCGCCACGTATTCCATCGGAGGCGGGGAAGGGTCGCGTGAGATGATCTGCAGCATCTCAGGGGTGCCGATCTGGCCGTTTACGCGCATCTTCCGCACCTGTTCGAAGGAAGGATCAAAGCGCCGGTTGAAGCCGATTTGAAAAACAAGGCCTGCTTCTCTGGCCGAGGTGACGACGCGGCGTGACTCTTTAATATCAAAGCTGATTGGCTTTTCACAAAAAATATGTTTTTTGTTTTGAATGGCCTTATCAATCAGAGAGATATGCTCTGAGGTGGCAGCACAGATAAAAACGGCATCAATTTCAGGATCATGAAGAATATCTTCGGCGCTGGATGTTACGTACTTCGGAGAAAAGGCCTGCTCAATTGTTTCAAGAGCAGATGTGTTGATGTCTGCGACAGCCCGGAGGACAGCGGCAGGAAGATGGTAAAGGTTTTCAATATGCAGCCGGCCGATGCGCCCGGCGCCGATAACACCTATATTAACCATATGCGGAGCCCCCATAAAATGTAGTTTGAAGAAAGCGCTTAACTTTAATGTGAATTATACATTAATGAATCGCTTACATCAATCAAAGAATGAGATTTTTCAGAAAACATACAGCAGTCCTGGACCTTTAAATAGAAATTAAAGAAAAATCAAAAAAATACTTTACATCTGAATGCGCTTTCTTTAAAATCAAACGTACAGAAGAGGAAAGCGCTTAACCATAAATCGATTAAAATAACGAAGGGTGGTTATGTTTTAATGGAATTCCCAAAAAACCGTTCAAGGGATCTGGTTGGCATGGGCCGGCTGACGATTGACATGAACGCGAATGAAATCAACCGTCCGATGGAAGAAACGCGGACGTTTACGAAATATGTGGGAGGCTCTCCGGCCAATATTACGATCGGAGCGTCGAGACTTGGTCTTAGCACCGGGTTCATCGGCAAGGTAGCTGACGATCAGATGGGTAATTTTATCCGCGGCTACTTTGAAGAAAACAACATTAATACGGAAAATGTAAAAACAGACGATACGGGCGCGGTCACCGGGCTTGCCTTCACGGAAATCATCAGTCCGGAGGACTGCAGCATACTTCTGTACAGAGACAACGTGGCGGACCTGAAAATCAGTCCGCTCGAAATTTCCGAGGAATATATTAAAAATACATCCGCGGTAATGTTTTCCGGCACGGCGCTTGCTGCGAGCCCTTCCCGGGAAGCGGTCTTTCTGGCGGCGGAATACGCGCACAAGCATGGAACGAAGGTGCTGTTTGATATTGACTTTCGTCCGGCGACGTGGAAATCAAAGGAAGAAACCGCCACGTATTACAACCTGCTCGCTGAAAAAAGCCATCTGATTATTGGAACAAGAGATGAATTCAATATGATGGAAAACATGGAGTCTGAAATGGACGGAAGCGACGATAAGACCGCCGCGAAATGGTTTAACCACTCGGCAGAAATTGTGCTGATAAAGCACGGGGCCGAAGGGTCATTTGCCTACACGAAGGACGGGGACTATTTCACCGGGAAAACCTTTGAAACCGAAGTGCTGAAAACATTCGGGGCCGGAGACGCCTACGCCTCCTCCTTTGTTTATGGCCTGATGCAGGGGTGGGAGGTTGACCGGGCGATGGATTTTGGCGGTGCGTCCGCAGCCATTGTTATTTCCCGGCACAGCTGCTCCGAAGCGATGCCGAATGCAAAAGAAGTACAGGAATTCATTGATGAAAGTGTGAGAAAAGGTACCATAAAGTCCTAAGAGGCCAGGGTGCTCAGGTATAATCATATGAAAGTACTTCAAAAAGCAATTCTAATATCCGTTTATATAGAAAGGACGATGAAGATATGCAGGAACAAGCAGTAACGACCCTGAAAAATTTTATCGGCGGGGAATGGGTGGCGTCCCGGTCCGCCACCGACAAGGTCTACAACCCGGCCACCAGTGAGGTGATCGCCCATGTGCCGCTCTCCTCGAAGGACGAAGTGGACGAAGCGGTGAAGGCGTCGAAAGCGGCGTACCGCGACTGGTCGAAAAAGCCCGTCCCGCAGCGCGCCCGCATCCTGTTTGCCTACCAGCAGCTGCTCATCCGCCACTGGGACGAGCTCGCCGAGATCATTACGCTTGAAAACGGCAAAAACCTGAAGGAGGCCAAAGGCGAAGTGCAGCGCGGCATCGAATGCGTGGAATTTGCCGCCGGGGCCCCGACGCTCATGATGGGCGACCAGCTGCCGGACATCGCGACCAACATTGAGTCCGGGATGTACCGCTACCCGATCGGCGTGGTCGGCGGGATCACCCCGTTCAACTTCCCGATGATGGTGCCGTGCTGGATGTTTCCGCTCGCGATCGCCTGCGGCAACACGTTCGTGATGAAGCCGTCCGAGCGGACCCCGATGCTGGCGAACCGGCTCGCCGAGCTGTTTGAGGAAGCCGGGCTTCCGAAGGGCGTATTGTCCGTGGTGCACGGCGCGCATGACGTGGTCAACGGGCTGCTGGAGCACGAGGACGTGCCGGCGATTTCCTTTGTCGGCTCCCAGCCGGTCGCGGAATATGTGTATAAAAACGGCACGGCGCACGGCAAACGCGTCCAGGCCCTCGCCGGCGCAAAAAACCATACCCTCGTGATGGAGGATGCGGATCTGGATAACGCGGCGTGGCAGATTTTAAACGCCGCCTTCGGTTCCGCCGGCGAGCGGTGCATGGCCGCCTCCGTCGTCGCGGTGCAGGAAAGCGTCGCCGACCAGCTGGTGGCAAAGATCCAGGCGTATGCCGACGACGTCACCATCGGCAACGGCCGCGAGAAGGACGTCTTCCTCGGGCCGGTGATCCGCGAGGGCCACCTCGAGAAAACGAAGGCCTACATTGATAAAGGCGTCGAGGAAGGCGCGACGCTCGTGCGCGACGGCCGCCAGGACGAGGTGGCGAAGGACGGCTACTTTATCGGCCCGACGATCTTTGACCACGTGCAGCAGACGATGACGATCTGGCAGGACGAAATCTTCGCGCCGGTCTTATCCATCGTGCGGGTGCCGGACCTGACCGCCGGCATTGCATGGGCGAACGAGTCCCGCTTTGCGAACGGCGCCTGCCTGTTCACGAGCTCCGGGCACAGCGTCCGCGAATTCCGGGAAACCATCGACGCCGGGATGCTCGGCGTCAACGTCGGCGTGCCGGCCCCGATGGCGTTCTTCCCGTTTTCGGGCTGGAAGGATTCCTTCTACGGCGACCTGCATGCGAACGGCAAGGACGGCGTGGAATTCTACACCCGCAAGAAAATGGTCACCGCACGCTGGTAACTGTATATAAAGAGAGTAACCCCTTGTTGAATACGCGGGGTTACTCTTTTTTATTGCATTACGTGAAGGGCGCCCAACACGGTTTTGAATTACTGGTTTATAATTATTTGTTTGTAAGAAGAGGGCGAACAGACCGTTTATGTTTATAGATGAAAGGATGAACTAGAGCGGTAGTGGAGCAGGTATCGCCTGATCGATTTATTACATTAACTTGTTTTTAATTGGAACCAAACGGCCCATGGGGATTATGGGAGTAGGAGTTACTCTGATTATTTTCCTCCCGGTAGAGGCTTTGTTTAGCTTCGTCTTTCGTTTTCTGCACTTCCTGTACTGCTTCCTTTCCTTCCTTTTGTACAGTATCCTCAATCTCTTCGCTGGCTTCTTTGGCGGTATCAACGATTGTTTTCGATTCCTGTTGAATCTGTTGAAGCTGCTGAATGAGATCCCTGCCGTATTTTTCATAAATCGTCTGTATCTGAACACCTGTCGTTTTAAGAAGCTCGAGGGAGCGTTGAAGTCTATTTTTTACTTCTTCTGTACCCATGCTTTCACCCGCATCCCGGGCACGGGCCCCTAAGTTTTTATTTTCATTGGTTCCTGTTTCCGGGCTGGATGACTTCACTGTAAGCCAGGCAATGCCACTGCCAACAATGACCGTAGATAAAACTACAAGCGGAATGATGTTTTGTTTAGACGTATTTGTCATTAGTGCCCTCCTTTAAATTGAAATTAAATGAAAGATTGGTGTGGTGATAAATAAATAAGGAAGAGAAGCAGCTCTCTTCCTTATCATTATCGTTAAAAATTATAAAGCAGACGGAACTGCAGGTGTAAAGAACAGCTGCCTCTGTTTATTTCTTATCCATGTCTGGAAGGGTGTTGTGCATATAGTCAGGGGCAGGCTTCAGCTCAGGTTTGCCGCCATGAGCCTTTGGCTCGGATACATATTCAAAGGAGTGGCCGTCCGGCGCTTTATCCTTCAGCCAGTTGAGACTGGCGCTCTGCTCTCCTTCGGAGAAGTTCATCAGCTGGTGGGAGAACTCGGTTGCTTCCCATTGTTCCGGTACGGTGGATGGTGCCGTGAAGCCTTCTTTTTGCTCGAGTTCTTTAATCGCTGCGGCCCACTGGTTCTGGTGCATCGTGTCCCGGGCGAGTAAGAAGGAAAGCATCTGACGGACGCCTTTGTCTTCGGTCATTTCGTACAGGCGGGCCACCTGGAGACGTCCCTGCGATTCCGCGTTAAGATTTGCTCGGAAATCACTGAGAACATTGCCGCTCGCAATAATATAGCCGGCGTTCCAAGGGACACCATTGCTGTCTTTAGGTACAGCGCCAAGGCCGGAAACAATCGCATGATGCGGATTCATGTCGCCCATGATGGATTCGACGATTGGATTTTTAGCTGCTTCTTCCTGTTCTTCGACCGGCGCATCGTCAAGCAGCTGGGCGATCATGGTCGCGATCATTTCGATATGGCCGAATTCTTCCGTGCCGGTATCCATCAACATATCTTTATACTGCTCGTTGCCACGGGTATTCCACCCCTGAAACATGTACTGCATCGCGACAGAGATTTCCCCGAACTGACCGCCGAGAATCTCCTGAAGTTTTTTGGCATAGACGGGATCCGGACGATCTGGTTTCGCGTGAAATTGAAGCTCTTTACGATGGAAAAACATAAATAATAACCCCTTTTTCGTAGTGGATAGTTAGATTATCTGATTAGATAGTTGTCGTCCATTTCTTATATAAAACAACATACCGCAATAGCGCCTGGTAAGCCGCCCTCCTTTCCATAATCATAAAAAAAGAGCCAGAAAAAGGAGGCCTCTCCTTTCTCTGGCTCATAACTCAGCTTTTTATCTGGTTATTCCCGCCATGCAATATGATGTACTGCTTATGTTATAGCCAATAATGGAAGGGTTTAAACATAGACCCTTTATTTATTTTAAAAGCCTGCAGAATTTTTAGAGCTGCGAGTATTTTTATAAGCCAGGTGGAAGTATGCTAATATAAGTATGCTGTTTTTATAAGTGATTTAATTTGGGATACAGAGGAAGAGGGGAAAAATGCAGCTTGATACATTTACTTTGGGACAGATATTTGAAACAAATATATACAGGGTGACAAAGGAGGATGTCCTGCGGTTCGCGCGTGAATTTGACCCGCAGTATATGCATATAGATGAAGAAAAAGCTGCCGAGGGAAGATTCAACGGTATTATTGCCTCGGGTATTCATACGATCAGCATCACATTTAAACTCTGGGTGGAAACAGGGATGTACGGAGATGATGTCGTAGCAGGTACGGAAATGAACCATATTAAATTCATGAAGCCGGTCTACCCGGACGACGAGCTGCGGGCGTATGCTGAGGTGACGAAGATAGAAGCGAAGAAGGAAACGGAAGGTATTCTTACGGTCATGCTAAGAACGTACAATCAAAAGGATACAAAGGTGTTTGAGAGTGAATTGTCCGCGCTGATTAAGCGTTAATACCATAATAGAAAAGCCAGCCCACTATTATGAAAGGGCTGGCTTTTTCGCATTTGCTATGAGCTGCTGCCTTCGGCAAATTCGCGGAGCCGCTTTAGGTGAATCGGGGCATCCATCTGGTCATCAACGTTCATTTCAATAAAATGAAGTGTATCTTTCCGGTCGAGATGGGCAACAGCCTCCTCAAATTCAGTGGAAGAGGAAACGCTCCTCGTCTCGGCGTCCGGATAAAAGCTTTTGACGAGCTGAATATAGTCCCAGCGCGGGATGTCGTTGTAGCGGGCATGTGTATTTTCTGTATTTAAATAACGTTCTACAGTGTAGCCGTCATTGTTTAAAAAGAAAATCACCGGCTTAAGATTCTGTTCGGCCATTGCGCTCAGCTCCTGGGCGGTCAGCTGAAAAGACCCGTCTCCAATAAATAAAAGCACGCGCCGCTCCGGGGCTGCAAGCTGGGCCCCAAAGGCTGCCGGCAGGGCGTACCCGATGCTCTGCCACGAGCCCTGGGAAATAAACAGTGTATTCTCCGGAAGACGTACATGCGGCAGACCGTAGGAAAAGGTGCCGGTTTCAACGACAACGATATCCTCGGGGCGGAGCATCTTTTGGATAATAGGATAGTACGTTTCTGCCAGCAGCCGTTCGGAATAGTTTTCAGACGGAAAATCATAGAAGGACGGAAAATATTCCGGCCCTTCAAATGTACGGCATTCCATTAGAGTAAGAGCATCAATTACTTCCCCAACCACTGTATTATAACGAGCTTTGTTTTGGACGGAAACACTCTGCGGCTGAATATCAATTCGCTTCTCCGCGGGCAGATCGGCGGTGAATTTCGCCATATTAAAGTCGGATTCAAGCAGGCCGGCAGTAATAATTAAATCGGCGCT
This sequence comes from Marinococcus halotolerans DSM 16375, assembly GCF_000420725.1. GTDB lineage: Bacteria > Bacillota > Bacilli > Bacillales > Marinococcaceae > Marinococcus > Marinococcus halotolerans. The sequence continues at coordinate 59,797 of NZ_ATVM01000014.1, forward strand.
TTCTACATAATCGCGCACCTGCTGGCTGCCAAAGGCACCGCCGTATATGCCGATATACAGCGGGTGCTGTTCATTAAATCCGCTTTTTCCCTGCATCATCTGGGCTGTCGGAATGTTTAAGTGCTCTGCGAGCTGCAAGATGCTGTTCTCCATATGGTAGCGGGACGTAAAAATATCCACCAGCAGCACTGCTTTTTCTGCCTGATCAATTGTTTCTTTCATCAGCTGGGCGGTTTCCTGGACGACGAGCTCGTCGCTCATATAGGAAAGCTCCTGCTGCACCCCCGGCATTTCAATGGAGGTGGCTGCCACATCCTGGGGAACATCAATATAGACTGGTTTTCGTTCACGGACAGCGGAAGCGATAGCCTTCGGAATTTCTTCGGTGGCGTTTTCTGCGGTGATTTTCACCGCATAGCTCGTGATTTCCTTGTGCATGCGGAGAAATACCGAGTAGTCGCCATCCATCAGGGTATGATGGGCTTTAACGCCATTTTCCTGCATGGAAGAGGCCGGTGATCCGACAATTTGGATTAACGGTATGTGTTCACTGTAGGCACCGGCGACAGCGTTTGAAGCGCTCAATTCCCCGACGCCAAACGTGGTGATCATAGCGCTGAGCCCTTTAACATGTGCGTATCCATCAGCGGCGTAGCCGGCATTCAGCTCATTCCGGTTATCGACAAAGCGTATGCCGCTGTAGCTTTCAAGTTCATCGAGCAGGGCGAAATTATAGTCGCCCGGTACGCCGAATATTTCTGTAATGCCTTCTTTTTCAAGGCAGTCGTATAAAAAAGAACTGACTGTTTGTTGTGCTGCCATAATGTACCTCCTGAACTGGATAATAGTAGGCTGTTCCCGTATCAGCAGGAATTTAGACATAAACCAGGAGGGTAATTACCTGCAGCAGTAAATAAATACAAAAGAACCGTTTTTACAATGTGGTAATAATCGGGCCGTCCTTAGTGAGAATAATTGTATGCTCGTACTGAGTTACGTAGCTGTCATCAGTCAAAAGGGTCCATCCGTCGTCAGACTGGAAGACCTCCTCTTCAGATGTAGAGATAAACGGCTCAAAGGCAATAACCGTGCCATCCTTTAAAATTTCATCGTCCCAGCGGGAGAAATAGCTGAAAATATGCTCTGGCGGCTCATGAATCGAGCGTCCAATACCGTGGCCGGTAAGATTTTTGATAACAGTAAAGCCGTGCTGTTTTGCCACGTTATGCACAGCTTTTCCGAGAGCACTTTTTTTCGACCCCGGCTTTGCCTTCTCAAGTCCGGCGTCAAACGCTTCTTTAGCAGCTTCGCATAGTTTCTGTAAAACGGGGTCGGCTTTACCGACCACAAAAGAAACCCCGGTATCGGCAAAATAACCATTTTTCGAACCGGAAACATCAATATTGACCAGGTCGCCTTCCTGAATGGTCCGTTCGCCCGGAATTCCGTGAGCTACTTCCTCATTAATGCTGATGCACGTCTGCCCGGGAAAATCGTATACGCCCTTTGGTGCAGACTGAGCTCCTGATTGGTTGAAAAGCTCTTCTGCCATGTCATCAAGTTCTTTTGTAGTGATCCCCGGTTCAGCCGCATGGACTAATTTGTCGCGAATCGCTCCGCAAATTTCACCAATTTCCCGTAATCCCTGAAAATCCTCTTCTGTTTTTGCAATCATTGTGTATCCTCACTTTTTAAACAGTTTATGTTAATCATTTCATTTAGATTCTATCATAAAAAATTTAAGGGGAGCTGCCTGGGCGATGAAAAAATCCTCATTATGAAAGTGGCAGCAAAAACTGAATATAAGCCAGGTGATTTATCATTTAAAGAAGACAAATCGATATGGTAATGTTAAACACAATTACCATACATTAGATCGTAGAAAGCATTAAAAAAGTTAGTACAAAGGGGTTACATTACATGAAGAAGCAATTAGTGGCAGTTGGATTGTCATCCATTTTAGCATTGTCCGCTTGTGGAACACCGGAAGAAGCTGGCAGCGATTCAAGCGAAAACAATGAGAAGGAAACACAGGCGTCTTCAAACGATTCTTCCAGTAACGCAGAAGGGAAAACGCCGGAAACGGATTCTGAAGAAACGTCAGATCGTTATGAAAAGTTACACAAGACTATGACCACGTTCAGCCTTCCCGAAAAGGGGCGTTTAAGTAACGAAGAAGCAGAATTACGGTTTGGGGAAATTTTGCGACCTGAAGATGGTTATGAAGATGTAATTGTTTATGATAATTCGATGATTTTTTATAAAGATACGAAAGAAACTTATACTTATTCCTGGATTAATTACGATACATTATCGCAGGAGGATAAGCCTGAACCGTATGGAACACAAGCGTTAGGGGCATTAAAATATAGAATTAACCATACTATTTCAATTTACCCTTCTATATTCGAAGAAAACGGCGGTACGCCTTTGAAAGATTTAGACGAATATGAAGGCGTTAAAAAATCTCAAATTGAATCAGGGGAACTTTTAGAAGAAGGAGAAGGGAATAATCCAACAGGTTATGAAGCTATTGAAGAAGGTTCACGTAATTCTTTAAGCGAACTTTATCAGCTTGAACCTTACATTGAACAATTCGACGCTGTTCACGACTGGACGACAGAAACGATCTATTACTTTGAAGAAGCTGGATCGTATGACGAAGACGAATGGAAAGAAGCGTATGAGTATTATAAGAAAGGCGTCGATAATATTGACGAAATGGAAAGAGCCATTAACGAATAAACCTTTATGTCCTTCCTATTTGGTTCAGGAAATATAATGTTTATTGATTACTTCGTTGGACCGTATGCGATAAAAACGTTGTCCTTGTTTGGGCGGCTTCTTTTTCGTGAATAAATACTAGTAAGAAAGGACGTGATTGGTTGAACCGTCTACAATACGAAAAATCGCCCTATCTCCAGCAGCATAAAAACAACCCGGTGGACTGGTATCCTTGGGGTAAAGAGGCTTTTGAGAAAGCAGAAGCAGAGAACAAACCACTAATGGTGTCTATTGGGTATTCAACTTGTCATTGGTGCCATGTGATGGAACAGGAGAGCTTTGAAAATGCAGAAGTGGCTGCGATATTAAATGAAAAATTTATACCAGTGAAAGTAGACCGGGAGGAGCGCCCGGATGTGGATGCCATCTATATGTCAGCATGCCAGGCTATGAACGGTCACGGCGGGTGGCCGCTGAACGTGTTCATTACACCGGATCAGAAGCCTTTCTATGCGGCTACCTATATCCCGAGAAATCAGATGGGCAGTATGCCGGGGATTATGGACGTCCTGAGTCAGCTTTCAGATATTTACCGTGACGATCCCGAGCGGGTGGCGCAGGTGGGAAATGATATTTCCAAAGCACTCGAGCCGCGGGCTGTGGAAACGAGACAGCTGAATATTAACAACGTGCATACAGCGTTCCGGGCCTTTACACAGCAGTTTGATTCCTCCTACGGCGGATTCGGCTCTGCCCCGAAATTTCCAAGCCCGCATATCGTGATGTATCTGCTGCATTACTATCATCAGTTTGAAAGCGAGGGTGCGCTGTACATGGCCACCTCCACGCTCGATGCGATGGCTTCTGGAGGCATCAGAGACCATATTGGCGGTGGTTTTTCCCGTTACGCGACAGATCAGGCGTGGCTGGTTCCCCATTTTGAAAAAATGCTGTACGATAACGCGCTGCTTCTGATGGCTTATACGGAGGCCTACCAGCTGACAGGCGAAACGAGATATAAAGAAGTGGTGGAGGAAATTATTGAGTACGTCCACCGGGACCTTACGCATGAAGAAGGGGCGTTTTTTTGCGGAGAAGATGCTGACAGCGAAGGGGAAGAGGGCAAATTTTACGTCTGGACCCCGGAAGAGATTGAAGACGTGCTCGGGGAGGAGCGCGGCGAACAGTTTGCGATTGAGTATGGTATCGACCCCGCCGGAAACTTTGAAGGAAAAAGCATTCCCAACCGGATCAACCGTCCGACTGCAGGATGGAGCGATGCCGAACGCCGTAAGGCGCTGCGCGCCTTATATGAACATCGGGAAAAGCGGGTTCGCCCGTTCCGGGATGAAAAAATACTTACGTCCTGGAATGGCTGGATGATTGCCTCGATGGCTAAAGCAGGACGGGTGTTCCAGGAAGAAAAATGGACGAAGCTTGCTGAGGAGGCGTACCGTTTTATTGAAACCCGGCTTCAGGATCAAAACGGCCGGTTCAAAGCCCGCTGGAAGGATGGCGACGTGCAGTATGATGCGTACGTGGATGATTACGCCAATATGATCTGGGCCAGCACCGAGCTTTACGCCTCGACGTGGAAGCCGGAGTATATTGAAAATGCATCTGCCTGGGCAGAAACGATGATTAGCTACTACTACGACCAAGAGAACGGCGGGTTCTTTCTGACAGCATCCGACGGGGAACCCCTTTTGTTCCGGCCGAAGGAAGCGTTTGACGGAGCCGCTCCTTCCGGCAACAGTGTAGCTGCGGTACAGCTGATGAGGCTCGCCCGTCTTGCCGGCAACATGGAATTTGAACGAACGGCTGAAAAAACGTGGGAAGCTTTTTCGGCTTCAATCGAACAGGCGCCGACTGCCTTTGGGCATCTTATGCAGGGGCTGGTGCTTTTTCACAGAGACAGAAAGGAAGTAGTTATCCGTCCTGCCCAGGATGATGAAGCGTTTCGGGTAAAAACCTACATTCAGCGCGCATTTCATCCCGAAGTGACGAGCCTGGTCGCCGAAGAGAACACTGATCTCAGCCGGGCGGCCCCGTTTGCAGAGGATTATCCGGTGCAAAACGGAAAGACCACTATCTATGTCTGCCGGGACTTTTCCTGCCATGCGCCTGTGCACAGTACGGAAAGCATGAAATATTTATTTGGCGCCGGGCAGGACAACCAATGACTATTATTACGGTGGAAGCAGAAAACAATGCGTGGATACCGGATATGTCCGAACGGCTTAAGCGTTATTTTCCCGAAGCCAGGCTGATCGAGCGACTTGCGGAAATTCCTGAGGATCCGTGGGAGTGGGTCGAAGCTGAACGACAGCGGAACCGGGAGGCGAAGCAGTGGGAAGAGGAAGGCGAGCCGGTAATCGTGGAAGGAGATGTGCTTGCCCCGTTTATGAAGGCCTGGATGCACTATTTCCGTAAGCCGTGGCCGGAGCTGTACGAGCTCGATGATTACTACCGCAAGCGTCTGCAGGACTTTCGGCTCCATCTGTCCCAGCGATATGTATTCCTCCAGCAGGAGGAAAAGAAAAAATGGCGGTGGCCGAAGCGGAAATCTCCGCTTGAAGAGGAGAAGGAAGCCAAATACCGGTACTATAACGGAATGAAATCGCATACGCCGGAGTTGATCGATCTGGTGGCATACGACTGGATGGGGGCATATCCCAAATACCTTGAGCAGCATTGGCCGGCAGATCATCCTAAACGGGAGTGGCCGATGCATCTGTATGAGTTTATGATTTATTTTGCAGCGAATCAGCGGGCGTGACACAAGTCGCTCCCGTTTTTTTATCTTTATTTAAAGCGTGATATAATAGCATAAGTATGCAATGAAGGGTTCTGACAACATGAGTGCCATGGTGGAATTTATATTAATCGCGGTAATCATTTTTACCGGAAGCTTTATTCAGGGAGTCAGCGGCTTTGGTTTCGGGCTGTTCGTGATGAGCTTTGTGCCGTTTTTCTTTACGCTGCAGTTCAGCTCACTCCTCGTTATTTCGCTATCCGTGGTTACCGCACTGAGCATTATAGGCAAGGTGTATAAGCACATCCAGTGGGCCCAGCTCGGATATTTGCTGGCAGCTACCGCGGCAGGGAGGCTTGCAGCTTTTTTTATACTACATAACTTCGGGGAAATGGACATTCTGAAAAAAGTGCTCGGCCTCGTGCTTCTCGGCATGGTCGTGTACACCTTTGCCCAAAAGCCGGAGAAAAAGCTGCGGCCGGTGCCAAAGGCGGTGCCGCTTACGCTTGGCTTCTGCGGTGGGCTGGTAGGAGGAGTGTTTGGCGTCGGCGGTCCTTTTTTTGTTGTTTATTTTTTATTAACAACAGCCAACAAGTATCATTACACAGCGAACCTGCAGATTACATTTCTAATCGGAGGTCTATTGACTGTCTTTGCCCACGCAGGCGCCGGCGACTTTTCGAGGGAGCTGCTGCTTTATATTCCTACAGGTGTTGCGTGCGTGCTGCTTGGCACAAGAATTGGTATCCGCTATTTCGAAAAGCTGCCGCAAAAGCACATTCGTACGCTCACGGCCGTCATTATTGGCGTAGCAGGCCTTAATATGCTGTTTTTTGCTTAAAACTAAACTGAAAAGGAGGATTGCCTGATGCCGAGGCAGCGAACAATTGACCGCAGAACGCTTTTTCAGGAAACCGAAAAGTTAATCATGGACGAAGGCTACCATTCGTTTCATTTCAAAGCCCTGTCGGAGCGCCTCGGGGTGGCGAGAAGCACTATTTACAACTATTACGCTAAAAAGGAAGAATTAGTGACAGCCTACATGCTCGACAAGCTGGAGCAGGTATTTGCCCAGCTTGACGAAGCCGACCGGCAGACGAATTTTTCAGTACGGATGAAGGCCTATATCCGGGTGTGGGTACAGCAGGCATCGGTCCATCAGGCCTTTGACATTTTTCCGGTCATGGACCACCATGCTTCGGCCCAGGTGGAAATTAACGTAGAACAGCTCCAGCAGTACCTGGGGCAGCTCGGGAGCCGGGCGTATACGCTGATCGAAGCCGGCAAAAGGGAAGGGGCCATCCGCGGGGACCTTCCGACGCATGGCATCACACGGATGCTTATGGTAGCCGTGCAGGCGCCGGATCCGTCTCTGAGTGAGGAGGAATGGGTGGATACCATTTATAATATTTTTTTAAATGGTATCAAGCGCCCGTAAATAATTTTTAAATTTAAATGACACTAGTGTCATTTTCATTCAAAACAAAGTATACTGGAGGTAATGATACTGGGGGGAGAAACGTGAAAAAAATAATTGCAAAACCAAAGCTGATTTTATTGTTTATTGCGATGCTTGTCATCGTCGGTACGCTGTCTTTTTTCCAGCTGCCGCAAAAAGAAATTCCATCAACCAACCCACCGGTGGGACAGGTGACGACGGTGTACCCTGGTGCCTCGGCCGAAGAAGTGGAAACGACGGTCACGAACCAGCTTGAAGAAGAAATTGATAACGAATCGGCCACAGCTTCGATTTCTTCGGTCTCCTCGCCCGGGCTGTCGTCCATCACTGTAGAGCTCGATGAGAACACGGAAAATCCGGAGCAAGTGTGGAACAGCCTCGAGCAGAGACTGTCGCAGGTGAGCACCTCGTTTCCGGATGATGCAGAAGAGCCGTCCATCAATAGTGAACTGAGCCAGCAGGGGCTCGCTATTTATCAGCTGACGGTAGAGGAAGAATCGGTGCCGGAGGCGGTACAGCTGATTGAGAGCTGGAAGCAGCGGTTCACCGGAATACCTGATATCGACAGCCTGGAAATCACTGGCGACGTGGAGCGTGAGCTGCAGGTCCGTCTCGACAGTGAAGCACTGGAAGAGGAGGGGCTGCAGTCCGGCCAGGTTATCGGGGCGCTTTCTTCCGCTTCGGAAGTCATTCCGCCCGGCGAATGGCAGCGGGACGGAGAGCTGTATCAGGTAGAGCTTGAAGCGCTTGAAAACGTGGAAGACTGGGAAAACATTGAAATAAGTTCGGGGCAGCAGAGCAATGGGGAAAGCACTGTGCTTGGCGATGTCGCAACCGTGGAAAACACATATGCTCCGATTGAAGAACAGGTAGAGTATAATCAGCAGTCGGCCCTGTCGGTCACATTCTTTCTCGCGGAAAATGCGAGCGTGCCACAGGCACAAAGCAATTTAGATGAAGTGATAGCGGATTTTAAGCAGCAGCTGCCTGAAGGGATGGAGCTGACCCAGCTCTATACACAGGGCGATGTCGTGGATGATTTATTTTCAAGTCTGGCCATCTCCTTTGTGGTGGCATTTGTATCGGTATTAATTGTATGCTCCATCGGTCTGCGGCTGCGGACAGCGCTGTCGGTAGCCATATCGATCCCGGCGGCGCTTGCAATCGGGATGATTCCTCTTCCATTTACCGATGTTGGCCTGAATCAAATTTCTTTAATTGCTTTTATCATCTCGCTCGGGATTCTTGTAGATGACGCAATTGTGGTAAATGACAACATTGACCGCCGGCTCCGGATGGGCGACAGCCCCGTTGAAGCAGCCGCCAACGGGGTGCGGGAAGTGCTTGTTTCCGTTATCGTGTCGACGCTTGCCGTCGTATTCACCTTCTTCCCGCTTTTATTTCTTCCGGGCGCGGCGGGTTCATTTATTCGTCCGCTGCCTGTTGTACTGATTACAGTATTGATTTCATCTACGCTGCTGGCGATCTTTTTTATCCCTATTTACCGGGGCATTGTAGAAACAAGAAGAAAAAAGAAGGACAAGCGCCCGTCGCCGGGATTTCTGGGGTCATTTCTTGACCGCTCAGCCAGGTGGTACAGCAAACGGGTGCTGACGCGTGTGGTGAAGCGGCCGGTTCTTGTGTCGCTTGCCGGCCTGATACTCGGAACCTCGGCATTTGCGCTCGTTCCTTACACCCCGCTCGAATTCTTCCCGGACACGGAGCGGGAGGAAGTATTTATCGAAGCATCTGTACCGGAAAATACTCCGCTTGAAGAAACGGAAGCTGAGGCAGAGGAAGTCAGCAGCTGGCTTCAGGAACGAGAGGGCGTAACGTCGGTATCTTCATACGCAGGCACAGAAATTCCTACCGTATTTTCTGGGGGATCGGGAGGCGGCGCTGCCGGCCCGAATGATATGAATTTTCTCGTTTATGTAAATCCTGAAGAAATTCCGGCGAGAGAAGCAAGCGAAAGATGGCCGGGAGAGATCCGAAGCACCTTTGATAACGTGGAAGCTCAGGGGTCGATCGTCGAATCCGGCCCTCCCGTAGGAGCCCCGATTGCAGTCGAGCTCTCCGGAGAAGAAACAGATGAACTGTTTTCTGCTGCGGCGGAGGTGGAAGCGTTGTTTGCAGAAACGGAAGGTGTGGACTTAGCGGTTTCAAATGCCAATCAGAACGTAAATCAGTGGCGGTTTGAGCAGGACAGGGAAGCCCGGGGAGGGACAGGTGTAACCAATGAAGCCATAAGTACAGAGCTCCGTCTGCTCGGGGAAGGAGTGCCGTTTGGGCAGTGGAACGCAGAGAATGAAGTCGTACCGGTCCAAATAATGTATGATAACGGCGAACAGGTCACTAACAGCGATCTGGACCAAATCGTTATGGCCAGAGACGAAGACGGAGAAGCAGTTACCTTAAATGACCTGGGTGAAGGTGCGGAGGAAGCGACGACTTCCGCTATTCCGCATGAAAACACAGAGCGGACCATTACGGTACGCGCCTATCCGGGAGACGCTTCCGAGGATGAGATTTTAGAAGCGGCCGGGGATTCTCTTGATTCCATTGAAAATGAATACGGCGGCGTCAACGTCCAGGTAGGGGGAGAAACGTCCGAACGAAACGATGTATTTATTGATATCGGACAGATCTTTATTGTAGTAGTGTTCCTGCTGCTCATATTGTTCGCGCTGCAGTTCTACTCGCTTCGTATTCCGTTTATTGTTTTGAGCGCGGTGTATGTAGCCATCGCGGGAGTCATTCTCGGGCTGTTTTTAACCCAGACGGGACTCGGATTCATGTCGATGATGGGGGCAGTCAGTCTCGCCGGTATCGTCGTACGAAACGCGGTCGTTATGATAGAATTTATGGAACAGCGCATAAGGAGCGGTGAAGGCGTAAGAGAAGCCGTCGTGGCAGCCGGGGAAGAACGGTTCCGGCCGATTCTTTTAACAAGTCTGACCTCCATTGCCGGCCTTCTTCCGATCGCTCTTGGGGACAATCCACTGTTTCAGCCGCTCGGAACAGCCATTGTGACAGGGCTTGTCTTTTCCACAATGCTGACGCTTTTACTGGTTCCGGCCCTGTACACCTGGAAAACGGAAAGCGACCAAAAACGGCGTGCGCGAAAATCAAAGAAATAAGGTGAATGGCATTGAAACAGCTCGCTATAATTCCCTGTGGGGCGAAAAAAGCCTGGGACACAGAGCCGGCTCTCGGCCCGCTCCCTGTAAAGGACGTGTACCAGAGCACGTTTCATCAGCTGTGCCGGGCTTACGCAGAGGCGTTCACTGACCAGTGGGCCGTGCTCTCCGGCAAACACGGTTTTATGTACCCGCAGGAGCTTATTGATACAAATTACGACGTTACATTTGGAAAAGGACAGCAGGAGGAGGTTTCACGGTCTTTCTGCACGCGGCGGTGGCGGGAAAAGCAGATGAATGAGTACGGCCGGTATGTCGTGCTCCTCGGCAGAAAATACGACCCGGTCGTAACAAGGATCCTGCCGATGGAAAGAACCGTTTTTCCGCTCCGGGAATACCGTGGGATGGGGTACATGCAGCAGGCGTTAAAGCAGGCAGTAGCAAGTCATCGGCCGCTCCCGCTTCATGCCCGGGAAGAGGAGTCATGATAGAAACGATCCTGTTTTTTCTGACAGCAGCTGTGGTGTTAACGGCGCTCACGTACATTCCTGTGCTCGGCACCTATCTATCGTTGTTTCAAACAATGGTGCACGAAAACGGGCATGCCTTTATGGCACTCGCCACCGGCGGTAGAGTACGTTCGATCTCTTTATTTTATACGAGAGAAGGACTTGCTGAGACCGGCCATAAGGGCAGGCTTGGCCAGGCGCTTACAACGTTTGCCGGCTACCCGTTTGCAAGCGGGATGGCTCTTCTTTACAGCTGGGTATATACCTCGGGCTGGTACAGCGGACTCATGATCGGCCTCACAGGCCTGCTCATTTGGAACACGCTTCTCTGGGTTCGCAATCCTGCCGGGATAATCTGGGGATTGGCAGTTTCGGGCGGGGGCCTGTATCTGCTTATTGAAAATATGGCTATGCTTATGATGTGGATTATGTTCATTCTCGGCGTGCTTCTGGTTATTCAGTCGGTCCGCTCGGCCTGGATCATTCTGCAGCGGAGTCTGCAGATGCCAGGAGACGCCGGAGATGCTACCGGAATGCAACGGGTGAGCCGCATCCCCGCGCAGGTGTGGGGCGTGCTGTTTTTTACACTGGCACTTGCAGCTGCCTGGTTTTCGGCAGGGTTTTGGCTGCAGTGGGACAGTTCCGTATTGATTCAGGGAGAAAACGCTCAGTCGTTTTCTCCTTTTTAATGTGCATAAATAGCCGGCATTATTAGTAAAGCTCCGCTTTTAGCCGAGCAAGTACTTTGAAACCGGAAGCATACTTTTAAAGAAAAATGGGAAAAGGCGAAGAGAAAAAGAGATTTTTTAGAAATGAGGGAGAGCGAGTGACTGAGACAGTCAATCCGAGTCAAAAAGTATTCGCTTCAGTGGATGAGCTTTGGGAGGAGGAAGTAGAATTTTTACAGACGATCGCCCGGTTTCCGAGTACGATCGAATATGAAGGATCACTTCAATTATACTTAAAGAATTTTTTTCAGAACGATCTGCAGATGAACGTCGAGACAGTGGAAGTCGATGAAAAAGAAATCAGTTCTCTTCCAGGGTATGCCCCAAGTGAGTGGTCCTATGCGGGAAGGCCGGTAGTGGTGGCAAAAGCCCCGCGCAGTGCCGGTTCCCGGGAGAGCAAAGGCAGCAGCCTGCTTTTTCAGGGCCATGTGGACGTCGTGAGCCCGGAGCCAAAGCACAAATGGAGTGTGGATCCGTGGGGAGCCCATCGTATTGGTGACCGTCTGTACGGACGCGGGGTACTCGACATGAAAAGCGGAGTTGCCGCGATGATTTATGCCTATAAAGCCATACAGAAGGCAGGCTATGAACCGGCAGCTGATTTTTCCATCAAAACGGTTATCGAAGAAGAAGCAACAGGCAATGGAACGCTCGCGGCAGCAAATGCCGGGCATCTGGCTGATGCTGTTCTCATTCCGGAGCCGTTTGGGCAGTGTCCATCCACCGCCCAGCTCGGAAGCATCTGGCTTCGTATTCATATTGATACAAGCAGCAACCTCCAGTCGGATCAAACCGGTGTAGGAGCGAATGCCATCGAAAAAGCACAGAGCGTGATTGAAGCTCTGCAGAGCTACCGGGAATACGTCAACCGGGATGAACAAAAGCCGCCGGAATTTGCCCATATGAAAGAACCTATCGACGTAGAGGTAGGAACGATGCACAGCGGGGACTTTGCCTCCAATATACCCGTAGAAGCCACCCTTGAAGTGCGTTCGGCGGTTTACCCGGGCAAGGATCCGGCTGAAGGCAAGCAGGATTTAATCGATTGGGTGCTCGATAAAACGAAAGATGATGAGTGGCTTCGTGAACACCCGCCTTCTTTTGAATCCTTTGGATTTCATGCGGAGGGGATGGTGATGCCCGAGGAAGACCCGCTTTTTGCAAAGCTCGACGAAGCCCACGAAATGGTGACCGGGAAAGAATGCGGCAGACAGGCCATTCCGGTAACGACAGACGCCCGATATTACGGCCTTTATTATAATACTCCGGTTACATGCTACGGTCCATCAGGTGCGAAAATGCACGAGCCGGATGAGTGGGTGGACCTTGAAAGTGTAAAAAACGTAACGAAAGTGTACGCAGACTTTTTAATCCGCTGGTGCGGCATTCATAAAAAGGAATGGGAAGGCTGATGGGCTATTCGCGTGCCTTGATTGTGATTGACTACACGATGGACTTTGTGGCAGAGGAAGGTGCACTTACCTGCGGGGAGCCGGGCCAAAAAATCGAAGGCGCCATTCATCAATTAATCGAAACGTATCAGACCGCAGGCGATTTTGTCGTATTCGCTCTCGACCGCCACGAAGAAGGAGATGATTATCATCCGGAAACGAAGCTGTTTCCGCCTCATAACATAGCAGGCACGAAGGGAAGAGACCTGTATAGGAGCATTCAGAACCTGTATGAATCTATACGATACCAGCCAAATGTTTGGCAGGTGGACAAAACAAGGTATAGTGCATTTGCAGGAACAAATCTGGAACTGAAATTAAGAGAACGGGGCATTATCGAGCTTCATCTTGTCGGAGTCTGTACCGATATCTGCATTCTTCATACAGCAGTGGATGCCTACAATAAAGGCTTTGAGATCATCATTCATCAGGACGCTGTAGCAAGCTTTGACGAGGAAGGACACACGTTTGCGCTAAAACACGCAGAAAACATTTTAGGGGCATCAGTCCAATAGAAAGGAAGAGCATCATGACCGGACAAAACAACCAGGGGCCGCTTGGCGTTGTGCACCAGCAGATCGCTGAAGCGTCCCGGCTTATTCAACTGCCAGACACTGTAGAAACGATACTGAAATACCCGAAAAGAAAAGTGGAGGTTCAGTTCCCGGTGGAAATGGACGACGGTCATACCCAGATGTTTACCGGATACCGGACGCAGCACAATGATGTGCTCGGTCCGGTGAAGGGCGGTCTCCGCTTTCATCCACAGACAGATGAAGAGGAAACAGAAGCGCTGGCTGCATGGATGACATTTAAGTGCGCACTTGTGCAGATCCCGCACGGCGGAGCAAAGGGTGGTGTCGTCTGTGACCCTTCCATGCTGAGTGACCGGGAGCTTCGCCAGGTAAGCAGAGGGTACACGGAGGCACTGTTTGATCTTCTTGGACCCAATAAAGATGTGCCGGCTCCCGATGTGTATACGGATCCGAAGATCATGAGCGTCATGATGGATACGTATTCGCGGATGGCTGGCGGTCACGAGCCCGGTATTATTACCGGCAAGCCGCCTCTTGTCGGTGGTTCAAAAGCAAGAGAGTCAGCAACGGCCCGGGGCGCGGTATATATTATTGAAAAAATGCTTGAGCAGGAAAACAAACGTGCTGAGGACGTACGAGTAGCCGTGCAGGGTTTTGGTAACGCCGGCCAGATCGCTGCAAGGCTGCTGTACGATTTAGGATGTAAAATCGTCAGCGTCAGTGATTCCAAAGCAGCTCTTTATGAAGAAGACGGTCTTGATATTCCGAGAGCCCAGCAGGCAAAAGCAGGAAATAACGGCCTGCAGGATTACGGAGAAAATAATCTGCTCGAAAACAACATGGACATCCTTTATACAGATACGGATATTTTAATACCGGCTGCCATGGAGGGCGTTATTACAAAAGATAATGCCAATCGGGTGAAAGCCCCGAAAATAATGGAGCTTGCAAACGGGCCAACGACCCCGGAAGCGGATCATATTTTAAAGGATCAGGGACAGGCAGTCTATCCCGATATTTTAGTGAACGCTGGTGGCGTTATCGTGTCGTATCTGGAATCGGTTCAGAACCACATGAACTACTATTGGTCTGAAGATGTAATTAATGAACGGATGAAGGAATTTATACTAGAAGCGTACGAACAAACGGAAAAATCGGCCTACGAACACAATACAACCAACAGAAACGGTGCCATGATTTTTGCCATGACCCGGCTGCAGGAAGCAATGGAGTACCGGGGCTGGATATAAAAAATTAACAAATTCTGCATGAAGCTATAGTCATGGGGGAGTCAACAAGATAAAATGCTAGTGTGAGCTTTTCCGGGAACGGGAAGGAAAACTGTTAAGAGTTCTAGGAGGGATTAGATGGATTGGTCAAAAGAATTTGATTTTCATAAAAACGACACGGAAGACACAACAGCAGAAAAAATGAAGCGCATCAGCAAATGTATTGATAAGCTCTGGGGAGAGTTCGACGAAGTATTAACGGAAATTGTAGAACAGGGTGAACTGGAAAAAGAAGACTACAGAAAAAGGTTCAGGGATGAAACGTTCACCATTGAACTTCTGGAGTCTGAATTAAAAGGCTCCGTCAGTGGTCACTTTGACCGTAACATCGACGTCATGGTCGATTTGACACTGGATGAACCGAAAAAGAAATCGCTCAGCCAGGTGTTTCTTCCAAACGATAAACTGTACCTGATCGACACGCGCAGCAACCAGTGGGTAATTGCCGAAGCCGGCAAAAAGCCAAAAGACTGCACGAAGCTTGAGAAAAAGCATATCGAGCAGGTATTCGCTCACATGCTCCGGGAATATAGAGTAACGAAATAACAAAAAGCATCCAACTTGATGGTTGGGTGCTTTCTTTCATGTACGCTTTCGAAAGGAAATCTTGACAATAAGCGTATTTACACGTATTCTTACATTTGTCTTTGTTCGTTACAGCAAAGATCCGTGTATTTATAGTAGTTCACATAAGCCCTAGTAGCTCAGGGGAAGAGCAACAGCCTCCTAAGCTGTAGGTCGCAGGTTCGAATCCTGCCTAGGGCGCCATAATATATAAGTCACCCCCGGGCCTTGGCCCGGGGGTTTGTTGTTTAAGCCGGGCCCGGTATAGAAGTTGCCTTAGAGAAAATATGTGTCTGAAAGTGAAAAAGGTTTGAAATGCGCGAACGTATACTTTAAAATTAAATTAAAGATTCTGACAAAAAGCGGGAAGGGAGTTAAAATGATTATTATTGTTTTATCCCTGATGTTGTTTGCCGTGCTCACTTACCTGTTTTATGGACTGTGGACCACGAATGCAGATACAAAAGAAACCCGGCAGCTGTGTTCCCTGTTATACGGAAGCTCGCTGTTTGCGCTTGTGCTGTTAAATACATCTATGCTTTTATAAAACTTCGCCCTGGCGGAGTTTTTTTGTAGTTTGTAGGGCTAAGCTCATAATTAAACGAAAAATGAGTCAAGCCTGTAGCATCTTTGAGGTGTATAATATAGGGTGAACACTAGAGAATTATATAAATGGATGGAGCTGCGGCAGGGGGCTGCAGGCCTGTCATTATTTATCAAATGAAACGCAATTGGAGTGGGGGACATGGGGAAATTCTATACAATCATTACGTTGATCGGTCTGGGGATTGCCGGTCTGTTCGGATACCATTGGTATGATACAGAATCGAGCATTCAGACAATCCAGATGCACGAAGAGGTAAATAGCTTGTCAAAAGAAACAAATGTGTCTTCGGAACCGTCTTCCGTTTCGTCTAACGAAAGCGGGGAATTGCGTTTTTTTGGGGTCAGCGAAAGACATATTCTCTCAAAAAACGCAGAGGAATAATTAAAATAAATCTGCTGTATCTGCAGCTGTCTGTTTGACTTCACCTGGAGATAACCGGAAAAGGCAGTTGGTTCAAACGCCGTACTGTTTTTTAGGGAAAAACGTTAATGGTTGATTTTCAAAGCCCGTAATGTGAATATATAATTAAGAGAAGCTTAGAGTGCAGATGGGTTTATGAAAAGCAGGCGATAGAGCTGAAAAGAAAGATTATAACCGACAGCAGGGCATCGACCGGGACCCGCTCTCACAGAGTAGGTTCTGTACGGTCATGTGCAGGGAGGAAAGATATTTTGACTTCAATTATAGCGCACCGGGGAGCTTCAGACCGCCGCCCGGAAAACACCATGTCGGCTTTCCGCCAGGCTGTCACAGACGGGGCAGACGCAATTGAAACAGATGTGCAGCTGTCAAAGGATGGGGTCCCGGTACTAATCCATGATACGCTGTTGAAAAGAACGACCGGCGCTTCCGGAAGTGTTCATGAATATACATACAAAGAACTGCAGGATTTAAGCGCTGGGGCATGGATGCATAAACGATACCGCAAGGAAAAAATCGTCAGCCTGGAGCGTCTGCTGCAGGAGACAAGCACGGAAGAGACAAAGCTTGTGCTTGAACTAAAAAATTCCAACATTGCTCATAAAGGGCTTGAAGAAGCTGTGATTAACCTGCTGAATGACTATGAAAAAATAGAATCAGCTACGGTATCAAGCTTTAACCACAGGTCGATGGCCTATGCCCGCGAGCTGTCAGAAGAGGTCAATATCGCTATTCTTTACGCGGTACACCTGTACCGGCCGTGCGAATACGCTAAAATCGTCGGGGCGACAGAGCTTCATCCTCATTACCGCACAATCGATAAATCCTGGATTGACGACGCTATTAATGCAGAACTCGAAGTCATTCCTTACACTATTGATAAAAAAAGTGGGTGGAAAAAAGCAATAGATGCCGGCGTCACGGGAATTATTACTAATAAGCCAAAGGCCCTCCAGCAGTATTTGTACCCCCCTGAGCAGGCACCGCCAGAGGAACCAAAGTCTTCAGAACAAACAAAGCCATCAGAATCAATAAAACCATCAAAACCAACAGAACCGACAGAACCGACAGAACCATCAAATCAAAAGGAACCTTCCAAAGAATGAAGCTTCCTTTTTTGTATCTGTTTTAAATTTCATTTACCGAATTTGTATCCCTATATATTAAATCAGACAGAAAAAAGCCGCCTTTTTTATAAAGGGGCTTCTTGATAATGCATTATACTATACGAAGGCAGCTGGTTCGCTAGAGCAGTCCTACTTTTTTAAGACCGCGCGCAATACCATCATCGCCCACGTCAGCCGTAATATGGCGTGCATAGCTTTTAACCTCGTCCGGAGCGTTACCCATGGCAACACTGTTTGGCACGTACTGAAGCATTTCCACATCGTTGTAATTGTCCCCAAAGGCATAGCAGTCCTCAAGCTCAATACCGGCTTCGGCGATTAAGTTTTTAATGCCGTTTGCTTTGGACCCGCCTGGAGGGATAACATCGAGCGAATACGGATGCCAGCGCACAAACCGAAGATCCTGCATCTGATCTACATAACGGTCTTCCTCATCTTCGCGGGCAAACAGAAGGGCCTGGTAAATATTATTCTGTTCTGCAAACGAAGCATCAAATTCCGGATGCTCTACGCCGAGTGTGGTGATACTGTCATGAATGTCATGGTGAAATTCAATATTCGCTTTCATGGCGCTGCTGCCCATAAATACAATCGGATGTTCTTTTTCAGCAGCGAAGGACTGCAGAGACTGAAGTTTTTCGGTAGGAATCGTGTTTTGATAAATAGCATTTCCATTAAATTTCACAAATTGGCCGTTAAAGGAAATAAACGTGTGAATATCCAGCTCTTCGCGGAGATCGTCAAACAAATAAGGGGCTCTCCCGGTGGATATAGCGATCTCATGGCCCTTGTTCCGGAGTTTTTGAATAGCATCTCTGGTGGAGTCCGGAAGCTGTTTGTTTTCATCGTACAGCGTACCGTCGATATCGAAAAAAATCATTTTTTTACTCATGTATGGGCTCTCCTTTTCTACACTTTTGCCCGTTTAGTATACTACAATCATCTGCGTTCTACCAATGCAGAGTCACAAGAGGTTAATAGTAATCATGAAGCAGGGGAGCCGGATGCTTTTTCTGCCTCCGGCGGAAGACAAGAGCATTAATTTCTCCGCCAATGACAAGAATCAGTCCAACCAGAAACAACCACAGCATTAACACGATGACACCGCCAAGACTGCCATACGTGGAGGCATAATTGGCAAAGTTGTTGACATAAAAGGAAAAACCCAGGGAAATTACCTGCCAGAGCAGTGTCGCTGTCATTGCCCCCGGCAAAACAGACCAAAACGGCATATTGTTGTTTGGTGCAAAATGGTAGAGCATAGCAAGAATGATGGAAGTGATCGAAATAGTAATAAGCCAGCGAAGGAGCTGCACAAGAAAAACAGTATCCTCCGGGACATAAATAAATGATTGTACCGCTGATAAAATCAAATTGCCGAAGACGGGAAGAAAGAGTGCGATAATGACGGAAAGCATTAATCCGAAGGTTAAGCCGAGAGATAACAGGCGCACTTTAAAAAAGGAGCGCGTCTCCGGCACATCATAAGCCCCGTTCACTGCCTTGATGAAAGCATTCAGTCCGTTAGACGCTGTCCATATTGTGCCAATGATCCCGAGGGTAAGCAGACCGTTGCTCGAACTGTTTATCGTGTCCTCAATCGTGTCCTGAAACAGGGAGGCAGCCTCTGCAGGAACGAACTGGTATAAAAGCGAAACAGCGCGGTCAGCATCGATATTAAAGTAGGGAAGAAGCGATAGAAACAAAATAAGCAGCGGGAAAATGGATAAAAGGTAATAAAACGCCTGCTGGGCAGCAAGGCCGGCAGCGTTGTCCTTCATTAATTCTGAAAAAAGATTTTGAATAAAAGCAGTTATGCTTTTGATACTATCACTCCTTCGAACTGTCCTTCTGTCATTATACAAGAGGCGGGAATAGAAAGGAAAAAACCTGTGCACAGCTGCTGCACAGGTTATAATCATTGGACTCCGAAGCGGGCGCAGCCCCTACTCAGTTTCTGCGGAAGAAGAGGCCGGGGCGTCCTGTTCGATATACTGCTGGAAGGTAACAAGATCCCGGAATTTACGCCCCTCCCATTTCCATTCGGCTTTGGAAGAAGAAGGGAAGGAATTATCCTTCAGGGTAACATAGGTGCTGATATCCTCGGTGGCATCAATATAAAATCCATTAAACGAATTTCCTTTAAAATCATTGTTAATGACGCTTAAATGCCGTATGGAGGACTGGATACGAAGCTGGGCGGAATCCCGGCTGCCGTGCTCGTTTTTCCAGGTGTTCTTTGAAAAAGAGACACGACTGATAGGGCGTTCCTCCGGACCTTGAACCAGCGCTGTTCCGGCCGACGTCTGATCCCGCCATACATTGTTTTTGAACGAAAGGTCCTCTGTTTCCGCAAAGGAAGTATTGCGGATAAACGTGCCAACCGATCCCCCGCGGATAGTATTGTGTGAAAAAGCGATTGTATGAGCGCCCTCGACAGCGATGCCCGGAGCGGGGCTGCTGCTCGAAGAATTAATAATGTTATTTTTTACGTTGCCGCCGGACGGCACGCGGCCGTTCACTTTTCCCGGAACTGCCTGGAAATCGAGCGACGTTCCGAAGGCCTTCTCAAATCGGTTGTGGGAAACCGTAAAAGATGTGACGTTGCCGATCAGTGAAAAGGCGGGGGAGTGCTTCCATCTTTCGACAGTGTTACCGCTTATGATCGTGTCCTCATGAATGCTGTCTTCGTCGGAACTTGCTATATGGATTGCCGAACCAGGTTCTTCCTCCGCTTTTTGAGACGATAAAAATCGGTTATCAAGTATGTGAAGGTTTCGGGTTTCCCCGGAGGAAGTGATCACAGAAGCCGTATTCTTCTGGTGAAAGGTAAATTTTTTAATTGTTATGTATTCGGTATCTTCTAACGAGAAAAACGGCTTTTCACCAGCTGTATTTAAATGGACGTCTTCACTTTCAAACGGACGGATAGTGATGGGAAGCTGTTCTTCGCCCTGCTGACTCATTTTTACATTTTCCTGGTAGGTGCCTTCCCGTAAATAAATAGTGTCTCCAGCTTCCGCAGTGTCAGCAGCCTTTTGAACAGATTGAAAAGGCGCATCGATAGTGCCGTTTTGGTCATCACTTCCTGACGGGGCAACAAATATCCCCTCATCGCTCTCGCCGGAATCAGCAGAAAAAGGGAGCATGCCGCAGCCGCTAATGAATAGTAATAAAGAAAGCATTATAATAACTGAATAAAAGCGTGGCATGTAAATCCCTCCCCGTGAACTGATAAGGCGTTGAGCATATGTAAATAAGCAGAAACTATCGTAGCACAATTGTAATAATTGCAACAGTTATAATATGGAAGAAGGCGCACGGATATTGTGCGCCTTCAGTCTGCTTTACAGCGTTATCGCCGCGGAAGCAGAAGTTGAAGAATTTAGTGCCTGCAGGGCGATGGCCCGTTGCGCTTCAATTAATGCTGTAGACAGGCTGCTGCCTTGTACAGAAGCTTGATGGGCTGCGGCAATTTGTATGGAGATATGAACCGCAAAATAATTAAATCTCCGGAATTCGCTCTGCTCAGCTAATAGGTCATGGATACTCCGGGCGTCATCAATAATAGAAGAAAAAGATGCTGTAAACCCGAGTACTCCCAGGAGCGAATAATAGAACGGGCGTACGTGCCACTGGCTGGACTGCCACTGATCGAGAATTTCATCAAAACGTTCAAAGTATGCAGACTCATTCATGGACTCAAGGTTCAAAGCGACTAAGAACGAAAGGTATTGGGTTTGGGGACCCTTTTTAAAATCACGCTGCAGCAGCTGATGATGGGCTTTGTTCATATGCTCAATCATCTGTTCCTTATTGCCAGGGAACTGATGAATGTAAAGCGCGTGCAGAGGGTAATAATCCGCACTCGTTAAGTCCGGAAAGGATTCCTGCAAAAATTCGTACCAGGCAGTAAATGCCGGCACAGCTGAAAAGTCGTCCCGAAAGAATGTGTAATAGGATAAAGCGGCAGCGTACGTAGAAGTACCGCGTCCCCATGGCCCCTGGACCAGCTGGCTGTACAGCTGCTTAAAACCGGTCCAGCTGTCTTCGGGGTTCTCAGCCAGACAGTCAAGTATACCAGCAATTGGAAAGCGCTGGTGGGACCGCAGCGGTGAAAACCAGCTGTTTTTCTTTTTAATCGTCTGCTGGAGACGGTCAAACCGATCAATGTCAAACGACTTTTGGTGCAGGGAATACATCGAAGCCATCAGCATGAACATGCGGGCATCCGAATGATGCCACGGGTATTTTTTCTTTAGTGCCTCATAGGTGTGCAAATACTGTTTTGTAATATCTGTAAGCTGTTCGTGAGTTGCCATCTGAGGGCCTCCTTTTTGCCTTGCTATAGTGTAAGTATAGCACGAGAACCCCAGACTATTATTCCTGTGTTAAATCATGGAGGGAGGAAACAGTACTGCCTACCTGGGAAATAGCCCGCTCGACTTCACGCAGCTCCTGGATAAGTGAATGAACTTCCACTTCGGTATCATTACTCTGCTTTCGACTTTTTGCCATCTCCTGCACGATGCCGTCAAACATACTGTTAATTTCGTTGACTTTTTTTGTTCCGTCGCTAATCTGGTTGTCTGCGTTTTCGATATGATTGCTCACAAGCTGAATTTGGTCATTTGTTTTCCGGACAAGTTCAGATACGGTGTCCACTGATTTTTTTGTCTCCGCGGAAAGCTTGCGGACTTCTGTAGCCACAACCGCAAAGCCTTTTCCGTGTTCACCGGCCCGGGCAGATTCAATGGAGGCGTTCAGAGCCAAAAGATTCGTCTGCTCGGCAATCCCTGTGACGATGTTTGTGATATCATCAATTTTAGCAGCAATTGCTTTGAGTTCAGCCGTTTCGGTGCGCATAAAATCCATAAGCTCCTGGAGGCTTTTCATATGCTTTCCGTGCTGTTCGAGCTCGTGCTTGCCTTCCTCAGAATGGGAAGCGGCTCCGGTGCTGCTCTGAACGTTTTCTTTTGAAATGGTAACGACCCTGTTGGACGTAGCAGTAAGCGAAGCCACAGAGGTATTTGTCTGGTTAAAAACCTTCCGGAGCGAGCGGGTAGTGACAGAAATCTGCTCGTACAGATGATCCTTCACAGCCTGCTGTTCTTTGTGAAGCGTAAGGTGGGCCTCCTCGTAGGCTTCAAGCACAAGCTGCTGCTCGAGGTTAATGATTTTCGTAACTGCGAGGACAGCCGGCAGGAGGTCCGCCCGACTGGTAAGGTGCTGGTCGACAAAATAAAGAATAGACTGCTCCATGTCTTGAAATGAGGACATGTACCATTTTGGCAGAAGGCCGATATGTAAATGAACCTGGGCAATTTTCAGCCGCTTTTGAATAAAAGTATCATCCATCGTTCCCTGAAACATTTCCTGCACGTGCACTGCAAGCGTCCGGCTCAAGCGTTCGACGGAGCTGTGCTCTTCAATGATCGCACACAGATCTGCTTCATTCTTAAGATTACGGTAAAAGGCCTCCACAATAGCTTCGATGTTTTCAGCAATTACCGGCTGAAGTTCGGACAATATATAGAGGTCGTGGTCGGTTAGATGTATCAGCTGAAGCTGGCGGTGCAGGTCGCTCCCGGGGGAAAGCCTGATCCGGCTGCCAGAATGGGCGTCCCCTGGAAATTGTGAAGCTGGTGCAGATGATGGTTTTGCTGAAAACAGCATATTAATAGCCTCCTGAAGTAATAAAAGTATGTGTAATACAGTAATTCTTATATCGGCTTAAGAAATATTAATATTCATGGAGAACTAAAAATTTTTAGAAGGAGAGGATAGAATATGAGAAATAAAAAAATGTGGATAGCGGGGCTGCTGTCGCTTCTCATTCCAGGGGCGGGACAGGTGTATGTTAAAAAATATCTCTGGGCTGTAGTGTTTTTTGTGCTGTATGTGAGTCTGCTCGTTACGGTGTATGTGCCGTCCATTTTTGTGGCTGCAATTGCTGTCGTCCACGCGGTACAGGTGGCAGGCCGGCAGGAAGCAGAGAAAACAGTCAAGTAGATTGCAGGTCTGGGAAATTATAAAAAGCCCCGGGGGTTTTTATCCCGGGGCTTGCGTTTGTGCTATTCGGCTTCGAGCGCCTGGATGAACGTTTCGTCCATATCAACAGCAATAAATTGAATTTCTCTTACGTTGTGCAGCAGCTCCCGGTAATAAATTGCGACTGTATCGGGGTCAAGGCCGCCGGTGGCAGTTCCAAGCGCTGGGAGGGCGACCCGGTAGATATGATTTTCCTGGCAGTAGCGTATTAACGACTGCAGACAGGAATAAACCACATCGTAGTTTAACTTTTCATCCGGGGTATCCATTGTCACTAAATGAAGGATGGCTTCATACGGAAGACCGGCAGCCGTGGTCGTGTAAAGCTCGCCGCGCTTCGGTTCGTTCTTTTTACAGTAGGCTGCTGCTTCCTGTTCGATGGCTTTGCCGCCAGCTTTTTTGATCGCAGCAGCGACGCCGCCGCCCATCGTTCCCTGCCCGTTGGCAGCATTGCAAATATAATCGACATTGGTGACAGTGGTAATATCTCCTCGTTTTGCACTAAGCATATTTTCTCTTCCTTTCTTCTGCGCTATTATTCCGTCATCAGCATATCAGAATTTCCAGCCGGCAGGGAGGAGATTGCTCATAATTTATGCAAAAGAATTAGACATATACCGGGAAGCCCGGCGGAACAACTGCTTTGCTTCTTTGTTTGCCTCACTGAGCACGTGGTCCTTATTCATGGTCTGCATAATGCGGTCTTCCATTATAACCCGGCCATTCACGATGGTGGTTTCCACCTGATCTTTGGAAGCAGCATACACGATACGCGAGTATGGATCTGCTCCTTCACTCGGGTACGTATGAAAATCATAAAGATTGAGGATGGACAAATCCGCTTTTTTGCCAATTTCGATGCTTCCAATTTCCTGGTCGAGACCGACCGCTCTCGCGCCTTCGATGGTCGCCATGCGAAGAACCTGTCTGGCGTTCATGGCTGTCGGACCATAGGAGGGTTTGTGAATGAGGGCAGCCATCCTCATTTCCTGAAACATGTCGAGCGTGTTGTTGCACGGGGAGCCGTCGGCGCCGAGGCTGACATTGTGATGGTGATCAAGCAGGTCCGGAATATCTGCGAATCCGGAAGCAAGCTTCATGTTGGAGCTTGGGCAGTGACTGATATGGGCGCCCTTTTGTTTAATAATCTTTTTTTCGCGTTCATCGAGCCAGACGCAGTGGGCAAGAATCAGGCGCGGGTGCACAAGGCCAAGGTGATCCAGATACATTACATTGCGCATACCGGTATCAGCTTCAACAATTTCTATTTCTCCCTGGCTTTCTGAAGCGTGGGTGTGCACGTACGCTCCGTAATGGCCGGACAGCCGGGAAACTTCGCGAAGCAGCGGTTCAGAGCATGAAACAACAAACCGGGGGGAAAACGCGTATCGTATTCTATCATTATCCCGGCCGTTCCATTTTTCATACAAATCGGCGCTTTCCTGGACGGACCGGCTCGTGGTTTCAAGCAGGGGGGCGGGCAGTTCATCCCCTTTGTCCATCATTACTTTCCCAGACAAAGCCCGGATGCCGGATGCTTCAATGGCTTCAAAGGCAGCATTTGTGTGATGTACTGTTTCCATATCGACGATTGTTGTCGTGCCGCTTCGTATCAGTTCTCCAATGCCAAGCATCGCTGAGGCATAGATGGAATCAGGAGTGTGGGCGGCCTCCATCGGCCATATTCGTTCCTTCAGCCAATCCATCAGCTCAAGGTCATCCGCCTGGCTGCGAAACAGCGCCTGGCACAGGTGGATATGGGTATGGATAAAGCCGGGAAGTATGGTTCGTCCATAAGCTTCGATCACTTTTTCTCCCGGATAGGGAGTTAAAGAAGGGCGAATTTCTTTAATGTATTCATTTTCAATACGTATGTCTCCGTGTACAATGTCATTGTTTTCATTCATCGTCATAATTTCAGCCTGCCGGATTAAGATTGTTGTCATTGTAAACACCCCTTTATAAGCATAAAAAAACGAAGAACGCCCTAAGAGACGTTCTTCGTAGTTGGAAATTACGGTTCCCAGTAGAAACGTTCAACCCAATTGTTGAATATATACGAAGGGTAAGTGGTAATACCTGCATCGTACCGGGGAATAAACAAAACTTCAATAGGGTTGGAAGATAATATGACAAAAGATTTACTGGGCGGTATACGCTTGTCCCTCTAGTTTTTATTCCTGTTTATGCAAAAGGAAGCAGAATAATTTTCAGAAAATATACTTCACAAAGAGTGAACAGCAGCAGCAATGGGTATAGGAAAAGCAACAATACTATTCCAGAGGAGAATTAATTATGGAGAAAACAGCCATTATTACCGGAGCAAATACCGGAATGGGATTCGAAACAGCGAAACAGCTTGCCGTGAAAGGATTTAATGTCATCATGGCCGTCCGGGACGAAAAGCGGGGGGGAGAAGCCATGAGGCAGATAAAGGCTGGTACTGGGGCCTCGCGTGTGCGGGTGATGCGCTGTGATCTGTCTTCTCTTCAGGACATACATACCTTTGTGCGACAGCTAGAACAGATTGTTCCATGCGTGGATGTGCTGGTCAACAATGCCGGCGTCGTGTCGCTCAAAAGAGAACTGACCGAAGATGGTTTTGAAAGTATGATCGGCGTGAATCATCTGGGGCACTTCGCCCTGACTCTGCAGCTTCTTCCTCTTCTTGAATGCTCTGAAGAAGAAGCACGGGTCGTGAACGTTTCGTCAGGAGCACACAAATATGGAAGCATTCATTTTCCGGATCCTCATTTAACGAGGGGATATGGCACATGGAAGGGGTACGCCCAGTCCAAACTGGCGAACGTTTTATTTACATATGCTCTTGCTTCCCGTCTCGAAGGGACCGATATTCGTGTTAATGCCCTGCATCCCGGAGGAGTAAGTACTATGCTTGGAGTGGACCGGTCTACCGGCTTCGGGCGCCGTATCCACCAGGCTATCCGCCCAATGCTGCGCACAGCTGCGGAAGGGGCGGAAACTTCGGTTTATCTTGCCGCTTCTGCTGAAGTGGACGGTGTACACGGCAGATACTTTATTGATTCTTTTGAAGAAGATACTGCGCCGCATGCCCGCGACAGGGAGCTCCAGGAAAAGGTATGGAAATGGAGCATGGACCAGACGAATGTTGAACGACTGATGGAAGCAGAGTGGAGCAATAGATTAAAGCTTGAAAATAAATAAGACGCTTTATTTTTTTGATTACGTACTTTAAAATATATTAAATACAGGAAATGACAGAAAGGATTATTGGCGTTGAGTAAACAACTGCACAATTTTATGTTAGATCATGCTGAAGAGATCGTGACTACATGGATGGAAGACATCGAAGCCCAGTCGGAAGCCATTTACCCAAATGATGCCGAACGGAGGGAAGCCTTCCGGGGAAGACTTAAGGGCTTCATTCAGGAAACGGCAAAAGCAGTGATAGATGAAGAACCGTTACTTACTGACTGGGCGCAGCTAACGGCGATGGACGGGCTTGAAAACCAGGGCCCGAGGTTTTACTCGGTAGAGTTTTTCAGGGTCGGACGTGTTGATCTCTGGAATCGTCTGTCTGCCTATTTTAAAGAGCGGGAGGAAGAAATTTCCCCGTTGCAGGTAGCCGAGTGGGCCGAGAAAATTCAGTCAGTATTTGAAAAGGGACTGGAGCTTGTGAACCAGTACTACTATCAGATGAACGAAGCCCAGCTGGAGGCGCAGCAGCAGATGATGGTGGAGCTGAGCGTACCGATCATTAAATTAATAGGGGATATCGGTGTCCTTCCGCTTGTCGGAGATATTGATACGCACCGGGCAAAGATGATTGAAGATGTAACTCTAACCGAGGTGGCAAAGCTTGAACTTGATGTACTGATTATTGATATGTCCGGGGTGCCAATCATCGATACAATGGTAGCCCAGCAGTTATTCAACCTGCATCATGGCCTCAGTTTAATCGGCACAGAAATTATTATTACCGGCATTCGTCCGGAAATTGCAGAAACGGCCGTTCGGCTCGGCATTGATTTTAGTAAGGTAAAAACCTTTGCTCATCTGCAGCAGGCCCTCGAACAGAAGATGAATATTCAAATTAAGGAATAACAAGCACCCAGTAAAAAAAGCCCTTCGCAGTAAATCTGCAAAGGGCTTTTGTAGTAAATTATGCCGGAGATTCTTAGTACTCGCTATAATTCGACAGCGCGTAGGAAGAATCATTGGATGACCGGACATTTGCTTTATTATTCAATTCGGAAGTGAGTTCCAGAAACCACTGTTTGTCGTTAGTAACCAGTGCAAGATCAATCAGGTCATACAACTCCTCTTCTGAAACAGGCTGAACGGTATTCAGCTTGCTTACTTTGTGAAGCAGCAGCTCAGTTGATTTTTCCATAATTTCCTGATTATCTGAAGAAATAACTTTAACTTTAATTGTTTGATAAGATTCTTCAATTGCTTCTACATAACCTACAACCAATTCACCATAAATGGTGGTTCCTCGAACCCAATCTCCTACCGAAATAATATCGTTTGTTGGTAACATTCGCGTAACCTCCTAAGGATTACCTATTAATTAATAGTGTTGTAATCTGAATTATCTATAACTATACATTTCCCTGTTTTGTAATGCAAAAACATTGCTCAGTCAATTTGTGATACATTTTTTCAGCATGTCAGCAATAGTAAACTGATCAAGGTGTTCTCCAAATACGTCTTCCCCGTCTGAAAAAACACTGCCTAACACATGCTTCATGTTAGCCCCGACAGAGCAGTCAGGGTTTTCATCAGGACACCGGGGCTGCAGTGTCCCTTTTGACGTGACCTGGTACACATCCCACAAGGTAACGGCCTCCGGCGGTCGGGAAAGAACGAAACCTCCGCCCGCTCCTTCCTTAGACTGAATCAACTCATGCTGCTTTAACAGGCTTAACACCTTCCTTATCCGTACCGGATGCACAGAGGCGCTTTCAGCAATGAAAGTGCTTGAAGCGGCCCTGTCCGGCTGGAAGGCAAGCAGGGTTAAACTGTGTACAGCTAAAGAAAAATGACTGTTCATACTTATCTCTCCGAGTGAAAAGGATTATTAATGTTTATACTGTAATTATAAATATTACAGTTTTGTTTGTCAACTTTTGATATTCTGCGTGAAATAGGCGGAAGCTGAGTGGTGGAGATAATTATTTCAACGCTTGATGCAGTCCCCGCTATGTTTCATAGGCTAGTTCATGTTATAATATAATTCTATCCATGCATTGTACTTTTACGTGTCATTGATCCTATGAAAAGGAGTGAAGACATGAAAACATTTGAAGAGGTGGTCCGTACTTTAGCGGACATTGAAATGCAGTCTGTTGCTCAAACGAGATCAAGACACGAATTCCAGAGCGAACGCGAATACTATTCCCATTTTCTCCGTAATAAAGACCTTTCCTTTTATTTGGAAACGGTCGAGGAGATGTACCCATTAGAGGCGAAGCAATATGGAGCAGAGGAAATCGTGCGTGGAATGGCTGAATATATTGAGGCAGGTGCCATGCCTGCGCGGGAACCGCTGCCTGAATAAGAATGAGGCGGAAGATAAAAAGCCAAATTGAATATTATATACGAAGGGGCTGTCCCAAAAATAGGACAGCCCCCCTTTTCTGTGCGCAAATAAAGAAAGAAATCATCCTTCGATGATATGGTTAAGTCACCACAACCTCCATACGACAAGGATGATTTCTTATGTTTACCGATGATAACACACAGCGCTTTCCGATACCAACGAGCCTGGAACCCATGATCCCCGAAGGGGATCTGGTGCGGATCGTCAACGACACCATTGATCGGCTGTCCGAGCGGTTCTGGGATCCCCAGGCTTCTTCGGTGGGACGGCCGGCTTATCCGCCTCAAACCATGACCAAAATCGTCATCTATGCCTATGCCCGGGAAT